>NZ_BAAAWT010000001.1:1307500-2615000 GCF_039535215.1 Streptomyces racemochromogenes | reverse complement strand
CACAGTGAAAAGGCGGGATCACGCGGACCCCCGGCCGCTTGATCCCGCCTCTTCTCCCCCTGCGGCCCCCGTCCCACCCCCGTAGGACGGGCCCCCCGGCCCCATGGTCTTTCCCGGTTACGCGACGAGCTCCCCGAAGGACTCCGCCTCGTCACGCCCGAAGCTCAGCACCTCGTCCTCCCGCAGCCGGCGCAGCGAGCGCCAGATGCTCGACTTCACGGTGCCCACGCTGATGCCCAGGATCTCCGCGATCTCCGGGTCCGTACGGCCCTCGTAGTACCGCAGCACCAGCATCGTCCGCTGCGGCTCCGGAATCCGGGCCAGCGCCTGCCACAGCACCGCGCGCAGCTCCGTACCCCGCATCGCGTCCGTGTCCGACGCCGTCTCCGGCAGCTCCTCCGTCGGGTACTCGTTCAGCTTCCGCCGACGCCAGGCGCTGATGTGCAGGTTCGTCATCGTGCGGCGCAGGTAACCGCCCACCGCCGCCTTGTCACTGATCCGGTCCCAGGCGCGGTACGTGGAGAACAGCGCGCTCTGCAACAGGTCCTCGGCCTCGTGACGGTCGCCGGTGAGGTGGAAGGCCGTCGCGAACAGCGCCGCCCGCCGCTCCTGCACGTACGCCGTGAACTCCGCCTCCGACGAGGAGGACGGGGCCGGCACCGCCGTGCGCTGCGCGGGAACCGCCTGGTACTGCTTCGCGTCAATGGCTGTGACGTGTGCCGGCCGCTGACGGGCGACCGTCACCGTACGGACACCCGCCCGGCGGTTCACATCGTGCAGCCGCGTGACAACCGCGCTGGTCGTGGTGCTGTGCAGCGTGTTCATCTCGCGCCCCCCGTCGTGGAGTCTGCTTCGGTCCGTCGTGTCGATGGGAAAAGACTGCCCGGCCGGTATAACCAGGGTGTCCGCCGACTGTCACAGGCCTGTCACAGCCACCCGTGCGCCAGACGATGGCGCGAATACGTCCCCCGCGATTGCCACCGCCCCGACGGTCGAACTGCGGACGGCCGATGGGACAGAATGAGCCCGTGCCCTTCCTGTTGCTGATCGAGGACGACGACGCCATCCGCACGGCCCTCGAACTCTCCCTGACCCGCCAGGGCCACCGAGTGGCCACCGCGGCGACGGGCGAGGACGGCCTGAAACTGCTGCGCGAGCAGCGGCCGGACCTGATCGTGCTCGACGTCATGCTGCCCGGGATCGACGGCTTCGAGGTGTGCCGGCGCATCCGCCGCACCGACCAGCTGCCGATCATCCTGCTCACCGCGCGCAGCGACGACATCGATGTCGTCGTCGGCCTGGAGTCCGGAGCGGACGACTACGTCGTCAAGCCCGTCCAGGGACGCGTGCTCGACGCGCGCATCCGTGCCGTACTGCGCCGCGGCGAACGCGAGGCGAGCGACTCCGCCACGTTCGGGACCCTGGTCATCGACCGGGCCGCCATGACCGTGACGAAGAACGGCGAGGACCTCCAGCTCACCCCCACCGAGCTGCGCCTCCTCCTGGAACTCAGCCGGCGCCCCGGCCAGGCCCTCTCCCGCCAGCAGCTCCTGCGACTGGTGTGGGAACACGACTACCTCGGCGACTCGCGGCTCGTCGACGCCTGCGTCCAGCGGCTGCGCGCCAAGGTCGAGGAAGTGCCCTCCTCACCCACGCTGATCCGGACCGTCCGGGGTGTCGGCTACCGGCTGGACTCCCCGCAGTGACCAAGGCCCTGTTCGCGGGCCGGCGCTGGACCAGCCTGCGGCTGCGCCTCCTCGTCGTGTTCGCGCTCGTCGCGCTCGTCGCCGCGGTCTCCGCGTCCGGCATCGCGTACTGGCTCAACCGCGAAGCCGTGCTCACCCGCACCCAGGACGCGGCCCTGGGCGACTTCCGCCAGGAGATGCAGAACCGGGCCGCGGCACTGCCCGCCGACCCGACGCCCGAGGAGATACAGCGCACCGCCGAACTCATGGCGGGCAGCAGCCCCGGGTACAGCGTGCTCCTCGTCCACGAACGCAAGGACGGCCGCAAGGTCATCGGCGCGGCGGGCGCGGTCCCCTTCGGGCTGAACGACGTACCGAAGTCCCTCCAGTACGCCGTCAACGACCGGCAGAAGACCACCGCCGCCAACGACGCCGAGTACCACATGTACTGGCAGCGCACGAAACCCCAGGGCAACCCGTACCTCGTTGGCGGCACCCGCATCGTCGGCGGCGGCCCCACCGGCTACATGTACAAGTCCCTCGCCACCGAACGCGACGACCTCAACGCCCTCGGCTGGTCCCTCACCATCGCCACCGGCCTCGCCCTCCTCGGCTCCGCGCTGCTCGCGCAGGGCGCGGCACGCACCGTCCTCAAGCCCGTGCAGCGCCTCGGGGACGCGGCACGCAGGCTCGGCGAAGGCGAACTCGACCACCGGCTCGACGTGTCGGGGACGGACGAACTGGCCGACCTGTCGCGCACCTTCAACCGCACGGCGGAGGCGCTGGAGAAGAAGGTCGCCGACATGAGCGCCCGCGAGGAGGCCAGCCGGCGCTTCGTGGCCGACATGAGCCACGAGCTGCGCACCCCGCTGACGGCACTGACGGCGGTCGCCGAGGTGCTGGAGGAGGAGGTCGAGTACCTCGACCCGATGATCGCCCCGGCGGTGGGCCTGGTCGTCAGCGAGACCCGGCGGCTGAACGACCTGGTGGAGAACCTGATGGAGGTCACCCGCTTCGACGCGGGAACCGCCCGGCTGGTCCTCGACGACGTCAACGTCGCCGACCAGGTCACCGCCTGCATCGACGCCCGCGCCTGGCTCGACGCCGTCGAACTCGACGCCGGCCGCGGGATCGTGGCACGCCTCGACCCGCGCCGCCTCGACGTCATCCTCGCCAACCTCATCGGCAACGCCCTCAAGCACGGCGGCTCGCCGGTGCGGGTGTCGGTGTGCGTGGAGGGGGAGTGGCTGGTCATCGCGGTCAGGGACAACGGCCCGGGCATCCCCGAGGAGGTGCTGCCGCACGTCTTCGACCGCTTCTACAAGGCGAGCGCGTCCCGGCCCAAGTCGGACGGCAGCGGGCTCGGCCTGTCGATCGCGATGGAGAACGCCCACATCCACGGCGGTGACATCACCGCCGCGAACGGGCCGGAAGGCGGGGCCGTGTTCACGCTGCGGCTCCCGATGGACGTGGGGGCGGTGATCGCCGGTGGCGGCGTGGAAGCGTAGGACTGCGACGCTGGTGACGGGGGTCCTCGCCGGGGTCCTCGCGTTGTCCGGATGCGGGATCCGGGCCACGACCGTCCCGGTCGACGTGGGCGCGGCCCCGTCCCGGGTGTCGTGCGAGACCGCCGGGCAGCCGGCGGGCCAGAGCGGCGTACAGGGCTTCCGGGCCACGCTGGAACTGGTCTGCGGCTCGCAGCTGGTCGGCGTGGAGCGCGTGGTGCCGGTACCCGAGAAGCGCGCTTCGCGGGACGGGGTCGTCATCATCGCGCAGGCGCTGCTGGAGGAACTGGAACGCAGCCCGTCGGCGGAGGAACGCGACGGCGGCTTCACCACCAGCGTCCCCGACCAGCTGTCGGCGTCCCCGGCCCGCCCCGGCGACCCGGCGGGAACGCTGCGGCTCAGCCGCAAACCGGAGGACCTGCCGCCGGTGGCGCTGGCCCAGATCGTCTGCACCCTCTCGGCGAGCGAGGCCGTCTCGGCCGGCCCGGGCCCGGTGGTCCTCGGCGGCCCGAACGCCGACCCGCCCCGCGCATGGGAGTGCACGGACGCGGTCCGCTCCCGCCCGGAGTCCGTCCCCACCCTGGGCGACCTGGCCAGCCCGACGCCGTCGCCGCCGGGCTCGCCGTCGCCGTCGCCTTCGGCGACGTAGGGGGCCTGCGGTCCGGGCCCGCTATCTCCCCCTCGAGGGGTGGGGGCGGGGCGGCGGTTGCCCACCCGCCCCCTTGTCTGCCCCCTTGTCTGCGGGCCGGGGGCCGGGTGGGCGGTGTCCCCACGGACCGGATCAGTGCGGGTTGGGGGTTTCCCGTCAGTCCCATCGTCCTTCCGGTTCGGGCCGGTCCCTCAAGGGCGCTCCTTCGTCGCGTCGCTACGCGATGGCCTTCGGCCACCCTTGACCGACCGACCCGAACCGGAAAGCCGAAAGACTGCCGGGAAACCCCCGAAGAAACGGGACGGACGATCCTTGGAGGAGCGGGCGTCTCAGCGATGAGACGAGGCGCCGGGGCCGGCCCGCCGGGCATCCGGGCCCCCCAAAGAGTCCAGATCCCGGACCAGGGGCGCGGCTACCCGCACGAGAGGTCGACCAAATCGACCTACGGAGCCCCCAGGCGCGACAGATCGCTACGCGCTCCTCATTTCTCGGCGTCCGACGGCCGTCTTGGGCTGGTCCGGGGCGGGTTCGACGTCGGTGGCTCATCGGACGCTGCCTTGAAGGTGCTGAGGAAGCGCTCCCAGCTGGTCGACGCCGCCGCGAACGGGACCGTCACGGCGGACCAGGTGGCGCGGGCGCACCCGGCGGTGAAGGCCGGTGTCCAGCGGGTAGCGTGGTGATCATGGTTGAGCTGCATCTGCTTCGTCGGGACCATGCTCCCGCGCTCCTCGCCTTCGAGCGGGAGAACCGGGCCTACTTCGCGGCGTCCGTCCCTGACCGAGGCGATGAGTACTTCGCCCGGTTCGACGACCGGCAGCGTGACCTGCTTGCCGAGCAGGAGGCCGGGGTCTGTTACTTCCACGTGTTGGTGGGTCCTGCGGGCAAGGTGTTGGGGCGGGTCAACCTGGTCGACGTGGCAGACGGCGGGGCCGAACTCGGCTACCGGATCGCAGAGCGGGCCACGGGCCGGGGGATGGCCACGGAGGCCGTGCGGGAAGTGTGCCGTCTCGCGGCCGAGGACTACGGATTGACCACCCTGCGGGCGGCCACCACGCTCGACAACAGCGCATCCCGCACCGTGCTGGCCCGTACAGGGTTCATCGTCACCGGTGAGACACAGCTCGCCGGCAGCCCCGGCCTGACCTACCTCCGCAGCCTCGAATCCCTTCCCCCTCCGCATGCCGACCAGCTGTGACACCGTCCGGCGCCCCGCCTATCGGCCGTCTGAGGTGCGCACATCAGCCCCAGGCGGTGGCCGGCCGCCGAGATGAGAGGAGCGCGTAGCGATCTGGCGCGCCTGTCGGATGCCTAGGTGGATCTGTTCGTCCTTTGGTGCGGGTATCAGCCCGGGGCGGTCGTGGGACGCTGAGATTCGAGGAGCGCGTAGCGATCTGTCGCGCTTGGGGGCTTCCCAGGTCGGTCTGATCAACCTCTCGTGCGGGTAGCCGCGCACCCGGCCCGGATTCCCGGCTCTTGAGGGCTCGGATGCCCGGCGGGCCGACGGCGCCCGGCCCCTCGTCTCGTCGCTGAGGGACCCGTCCGCCCTCCTCTGGACCGTGCCGTTTCTTTGGGGGTTTCCCGGCAGTCTTTCGGCTTTCCGGTTCGGGTCGGTCGGTCAAGGGTGGCCGAAGGCCATCGCGTAGCGACGCGACGAAGGAGCGCCCTTGAGGGACCGGCCCGGACCGGAAGGACGATGGGACTGACGGGAAGCCCCCGCGCCTCTCTGAGACCCCCCGAGGGGATTCCGCCCACCCCGCCCCCGCGCCGCAGGCCGCGTACCCGGACGCCGACGGCCCCCTCAGCCTGGGCTGAGGGGGCCGTCGGGGCGCGGCGCGGGTGGGTCAGAGGCCCATGGCCGCCGCGAGGTCCTTCTTGATGCCGTCCAGGATCTCCTGGCCCCGGGTGCGGGCGCTTGCCAGGTCGGAGGCCTCCGCCACCGGGACGACCACCTCCAGGTAGCACTTGAGCTTGGGCTCCGTGCCGGAGGGGCGGCAGATGACGCGGGCCTTGTAGTCGCCGTCCAGGTAGTAGCGCAGGCCGTCCGTGGGCGGGAGGGCGGCCGAGCCGAGCGACAGGTCCTCCGCCGAGACCACCCGCAGACCCGCCAGGGAGGCCGGGGGTTCGGCGCGCAGCCGCGCCATGGCGTTGGCGATGACCGACAGGTCCGAGACGCGGACCGACAGCTGGTCGGTGTGGTGCAGGCCGTGGGCCATCGCCAGGTCGTCCAGGAGGTCGGTCAGGGTGCGGCCCTGCTCCTTGAGCGTGGAGGCGAGCTCGGCGACGAGCAGGGCGGCGGTGACGCCGTCCTTGTCGCGGACGCCCTCGGGGTCCACGCAGTAGCCGAGGGCTTCCTCGTAGCCGTAGCGCAGGCCGTCTACGCGGGCGATCCACTTGAAGCCCGTCAGGGTCTCCTCGTAGCCGACGCCGGCCGCCTCCGCGATCCGGCCGAGGAGGGAGGAGGAGACGATCGACTCGGCGAAGACGCCCTGGGCGCCCTTGTGGACCAGGTGGGCGGCGAGCAGCGCGCCGACCTCGTCGCCGCGCAGCATGCGCCAGCCGCCGTTGTCCGGGACGGCGACCGCGCAGCGGTCGGCGTCGGGGTCGTTGGCGATGACGATGTCGGGCTGGACCTCGGCGGCCTTCGCGAAGGCCAGGTCCATGGCGCCCGGCTCCTCCGGGTTGGGGAAGGCGACCGTCGGGAAGGCCGGGTCGGGCTCGGCCTGCTCGGCGACGAGCACCGGCTCGGGGAAGCCGTGGCGGGCGAAGGCGGCGAGGACGACGTCCTTGCCGACGCCGTGCATGGCCGTGTAGACGGTCCGCGCGCCCCGGGGGGATCCGGGGGTCAGGACGGCGTCCGTGCGGGTCAGGTAGGCCTCCAGGACCTCCTCGTCGAGCTGGAGCCAGCCGTCCGCGGGCTGCGGTACGTCGGCCAGCGCGCCGACGGCCGCGATCCGCGCCGCGATCTCGGTGTCCGCGGGGGACACGATCTGCGAGCCGTCGCCGAGGTAGACCTTGTAGCCGTTGTCCCGGGGCGGGTTGTGGCTGGCGGTCACCTCGACGCCGGCGACGGCGCCGAGGTGCCTTATGGCGTACGCGAGGACGGGCGTCGGCAGCGGCCGGGGCAGGACGGCCGCGCGCAGTCCGGCGCCGGTCATCACGGCGGCGGTGTCGCGGGCGAAGTCCGCGGACTTGTAGCGCGCGTCGTAGCCGACGACGACGAGGCCGCCGTCGTGGCCCTGGGCCTTCAGGTAGGCCGCGAGGCCGGCCGCGGCGCGGATGACCACGGAGCGGTTCATCCGCATCGGGCCGGCGCCGATCTCGCCGCGCAGTCCGGCGGTGCCGAACTGGAGCGTGCCGGAGAAGCGGTCCGCGAGCTCGGCCGTGTCGCCGGCGTCGATCAGGGCCGCGAGCTCCGCCGCCGTCTCCGGGTCGGGGTCCTCGGCCAGCCAGGTCCGGGCCCGGGTGAGGAGGTCGTCCTGTTCCTGCACTGCTTCCGCCTTACCTCTCGTACGTCGTGCGTCGTGCGTCGTCGATGTCGATGCAGATCGATCGTCGGGTGCCGACCGGGCCGGGTCGGGTGCCGACCGTGTCGAGTCGGGTGCCGACCGGGCCGGGTCGGGTGCCGACCGTGCCGATCAGATGCGGTCGAGGACCTGCGTCAGCAGCGTGCCCATGCGGGCGGCGGAGTCGCGGCCGGCCTGGAGGACCTCTTCGTGGTTCAGTGGCTCGCCGGACAGGCCCGCGGCCAGGTTGGTGACGAGGGAGATGCCGAGGACCTCGGCGCCGGCCTCGCGGGCGGCGATGGCCTCGAGCACGGTGGACATGCCGACCAGGTCGGCGCCCATGACGCGGATCATGTTGATCTCGGCCGGGGTCTCGTAGTGCGGGCCGGGGAACTGGACGTAGACGCCCTCTTCGAGGGTCTCGTCGATCTCCTTGCACATCGCGCGCAGGCGCGGCGAGTACAGGTCGGTGAGGTCCACGAAGTTCGCGCCGACGATCGGCGAGGTGGCCGTCAGGTTGAGGTGGTCGCTGATCAGGACGGGCTGGCCGGGCTTCATGCCCTCGCGGAGGCCGCCGCAGCCGTTGGTGAGGACGACGGTCTTGCAGCCGGCGGCGACGGCGGTGCGCACGCCGTGGGCGACGGCGGCGACGCCGCGGCCCTCGTAGAAGTGGGTCCGGCCGAGGAAGACCAGGGCGCGCTTGTCGCCGATCTTGTACGAGCGGATCTTGCCGCCGTGGCCCTCGACGGCGGCGGGCGGGAAGCCGGGCAGCTCGGTGACGAGGAACTCGGACTCGGGGGCGCCGAGCGCCTCTGCGGCGGGGGCCCAGCCGGAGCCCATGACGAGGGCGACATCGTGGGATTCGACGCCGGTGAGCTCGCGGAGGCGGGCGGCGGCGGCGTCGGCGGCGGCGAAGGGGTCGGTAACAGATGCGTTCACGCAGACGAGCGTAGCCGCTTATCGCCTACGCGCGTAGATGGCGCAGCTCACGGTGTTCGGATCGTTGCCTTGTCGTTTCCGCCGAATCGTCCCCCTCCGCCCCTGCGGGCGGGCCGCGGCGCGGGTCAGCAGGGGCGCTTGCGGAGTTCCATGACGTAGTCGTGCGGTGCGCCGGCGGACTCGGCGGCGTCGGCGATCTCGCCCAGGTAGCGCGCGGAGGGCAGGCCGCCCTCGTAGCCGTTGAGGACGTAGCACCAGGCCGCCTCCTCGCCGTCCAGGGTGTGGACGCGGATCCGCATGCGGCGGTAGATGTCGAGGCCGACACCCTCCCAGCGGTCCATGGAGTCCTCGTCGAGCGGGGCGATGTCGTACAGCGCGACGAAGACCTGCTGGCGGGGGGCCTCCACGACGGTGGCGAGGGCGCCTTCCCAGCCCATCTGCTCGCCGCCGAAGGTAAGCCGCCAGTCGTTGATCCAGCCCGTGCCGCGCAGCGGGGAATGGGGAGCGCGGCGCGTCATCAGCCGCGGGTCGAGGTTGCCGGCGTACGCGGCGTAGAGCGACATGAGGTCGAGGGTACGGGAGGCTCGCCCCGGCACGCGTGTCCGGATGGTGCGAGCACCTTGATGCGTGCGGGACAATGGGGCACGGAATGCATCCCCCGGGGAGAACCCCCGGACCACCGGCCGGGGCGGCAGCCGGCCGGGTAGACGTGAGGCGGACTTTTCGTGACCCGGATCGTGATCATCGGCGGCGGACCCGGCGGGTATGAGGCAGCCCTGGTGGGGGCCCAGCTCGGCGCGGAGGTGACCGTCGTCGACTGCGACGGCCTGGGCGGGGCGTCGGTGCTGACCGACTGCGTGCCCTCGAAGACCCTCATCGCGACCGCAGAGGTCATGACGACCTTCGACTCGTCGTACGAGGAGCTGGGCATCGTCGTCGCGGACGACACCCCGCACATCGAGCAGGCGGCGCGCGTCGTCGGCGTCGACCTCGGCAAGGTGAACCGGCGCGTGAAGCGCCTCGCGCTGGCGCAGTCCCACGACATCACCGCGTCCGTGACCCGGGCCGGCGCCCGCGTCATGCGCGGCCGCGGCAAGCTCGGGGGCCCGCAGGGCATCGACGGCACGCGGGACGTCATCGTCACCGCCGCCGACGGCACCGAGACGATCCTCACCGCCGACGCCGTCCTCATCGCCACGGGCGGCACCCCCCGCGAGATCCCGGACGCGATGCCCGACGGGGAGCGGATCCTGAACTGGACCCAGGTCTACGACCTGGAGGAGCTGCCCGAGGAGCTGATCGTGGTCGGCTCCGGTGTGACCGGTGCCGAGTTCGCCGGCGCGTACCAGGCGCTGGGCTCCCGGGTGACCCTGGTGTCCTCGCGCGACCGCGTGCTGCCCGGCGAGGACCCGGACGCGGCCGCCGTGCTGGAGGACGTCTTCCGCCGCCGCGGCATGAACGTCATCGGCCGTTCGCGCGCCGAGTCCGCCAAGCGGGTCGGCGACCGGGTCGAGGTCACCCTCTCCGACGGCCGCGTGATCACGGGCACCCACTGCCTGATGGCGGTCGGCGCCATCCCGAACACCAAGAACATGAACCTGGAGGAGTCCGGGGTCCGGCTCAAGGAGTCCGGGCACATCTGGACCGACAAGGTCTCGCGCACGTCCTCGCCCGGCGTGTACGCCGCCGGTGACGTGACGGGCGTGTTCGCGCTCGCCTCCGTCGCCGCCATGCAGGGCCGCATCGCGATGTACCACTTCCTCGGCGACGCGGTGGCCCCGCTGAACCTGAAGACGGTCTCCTCGAACGTCTTCACCGACCCCGAGATCGCCACCGTCGGCTACACGCAGGCCGACGTGGACGCCGGCAAGATCGACGCCCGTGTGGTGAAGCTGCCGCTGCTGCGCAACCCGCGCGCCAAGATGCAGGGCATCCGGGACGGCTTCGTGAAGATGTTCTGCCGTCCGGGCACCGGGATCGTGGTGGGCGGCGTCGTCGTCTCGCCGCGCGCGAGCGAGCTGATCCACCCCATCTCGATCGCCGTCGACAACAACCTGACCGTCGAGCAGATCGCAAACGCGTTCACCGTGTACCCCTCGCTGTCCGGTTCGATCGCCGAAGTGGCCCGCCAGTTGCACACCCGCAAGGCGGGCGGCGAGGCGTAGCGGGTCCCGCTCCCAGGCTCAACCGCCCCTTCCCGTACGCGGGTTGGGGCGGAAGTCGTGGTGGGGCGGGAGAGCGTGGTGGTGGCGGCCGGCAGCGGGTCCGCCGCGTATACCACTCACCGGACCGCCGTATGGACAACTTCGGTATTCCGGCGCAAGGAGCTGAAAGCAGACGGTCGTTGGGGTTACTGTCAGTTTCGTGTTCGCTGCTGAACGTCGCCAATTGATCCTCGAAATGGTGCGGGCCAACGGTGCGGTATCGCTCCGGGAGCTCGCCCGCGTCGTCCAGACCTCCGAAGTGACCGTACGGCGGGACGTGCGGGCGCTGGAGGCAGAAGGACTCCTCGACCGCCGGCACGGCGGTGCGGTCTTGCCGGGCGGTTTCACGCGGGAGTCCGGCTTTCCGCAAAAGTCCCATCTCGCGACGGCGGAGAAGACCGCCATCGCCGATGTCGCGGCCGGCCTCGTCGAAGAAGGCGAGGCCGTCGTCGTCGGCGCGGGTACCACGACCCAGGAGCTGGCCCGCCGGCTCGCACGGGTGCCCGGTCTCACCGTCGTCACCAACTCGCTGCTCGTCGCCCAGGCGCTGGCGCACGCCAACCGGGTGGAGGTGGTGATGACCGGCGGCACGCTGCGCGGCTCGAACTACGCCCTCGTGGGCAGCGGCGCCGAACAGTCCCTCCAGGGGCTGCGGGTCTCCCGGGCCTTCCTGTCCGGCAGCGGCCTGACCGCCGAGCGCGGGCTCTCCACCTCCAACATGCTCTCCGCGAGCGTGGACCGGGCGCTGGTGCAGGCGGCGGCGGAGGTCGTCGTCCTGGCCGACCACACGAAGCTCGGCACGGACACGATGTTCCAGACCGTGCCGACCGACGTGATGACGCGGCTGGTGACGGACGAGCCCCCGCAGCACGACGAACGGGCCGCGACGGAGCTCCAGGCGCTGGCCGACCAGGGCGTGCAGATCACCGTGGCCGGGTCGGCGCCGGTGGCCGGGGGCCACGGGGGCGCCGGGGGCGGTGGGGAGGGGATGCCGGGGCGCAGGCCGCGCCGGGAGTCCCCGCTGCCGGTCCAGCGGCGCGGCGGGCCGACCGCGCAGCTGCGCAGCGCGCCGGCGTCGCTGCTGGAGCAGCAGGCGGGGGAGCGGGCGCGGGTCGCCGACATGCGGCGCCGCTAGCCGCTCCGGTGCCCCGGGTCCCTGCGGGGCCGTTCCCCTACCCGCCCTTCGCCCGTTCCCCGGGGCTGCGCCCCGGCCCCCCTGGGGGCTCCGCCCCCAGACCCCCGCGCCTCAAACGCCGGCGGGGCTGCATGTGGGCACCGGGGCGCGGCCGGAAACGTCAAGGCCCCCCGCCCGGGGATACGGGCGGGGGGCCTTGGTACGGCTGGGGGCGTCAGTCCTTGATCTCGCAGATCGTGGCGCCCGAGGTGAGGGAGGCCCCGACCTCGGCCGTGAGGCCGACGATGGTGCCGGAGCGGTGCGCGTTCAGCGGCTGCTCCATCTTCATCGCCTCCAGGACGACGACCAGGTCGCCCTCGTTGACCTGCTGGCCCTCCTCGACCGCGACCTTGACGATCGTGCCCTGCATCGGCGACGCGAGGGTGTCGCCGGAGGCGGCCGGGCCGGACTTCTTGGCGGCGCGGCGCTTCGGCTTGGCGCCGCCCGCGGCGGCCGTGCGGGCGAGGGTCATGCCCAGCGAGGACGGGAGGGAGACCTCCAGGCGCTTGCCGCCGACCTCGACGACGACCGTCTCGCGGCCCGGCTCGTCCTCGGTCTCCTCGGCCGCCGGAGCGGTGAAGGGCTTGATCTCGTTGACGAACTCCGTCTCGATCCAGCGGGTGTGGACCTTGAACGGGGTGCCGTCGGTCGGGGCGAAGGCCGGGTCGGTGACGACCGCGCGGTGGAACGGGATGGCGGTGGCCATGCCCTCCACGTTGAACTCCGCCAGGGCGCGGGCGGCGCGCTGGAGGGCCTGCTCGCGGGTGGCGCCGGTGACGATCAGCTTCGCGAGCAGCGAGTCCCAGGCGGGGCCGATGACCGAGCCGGTCTCCACGCCCGCGTCCAGGCGGACGCCGGGGCCGGTCGGCGGGGCGAAGAGGGTGACGGTGCCGGGCGCGGGCAGGAAGTTGCGGCCCGGGTCCTCGCCGTTGATGCGGAACTCGAAGGAGTGGCCGCGCAGCTCGGGGTCGCCATAGCCGAGCTCCTCGCCGTCGGCGATGCGGAACATCTCGCGCACCAGGTCGATGCCGGCGACCTCCTCGGTCACCGGGTGCTCGACCTGGAGGCGGGTGTTGACCTCGAGGAAGGAGATGGTGCCGTCGGTGCCGACGAGGAACTCGACGGTGCCCGCGCCGACGTAGCCGGCCTCCTTGAGGATGGCCTTGGACGCGGCGTACAGCTCGGCGTTCTGGGCCTCCGTCAGGAAGGGGGCCGGGGCCTCCTCCACGAGCTTCTGGTGGCGGCGCTGGAGCGAGCAGTCACGGGTGGAGACGACGACCACGTTGCCGTGCGTGTCCGCGAGGCACTGGGTCTCGACGTGGCGCGGCCTGTCGAGGTAGCGCTCGACGAAGCACTCGCCGCGGCCGAAGGCGGCCACGGCCTCGCGCACGGCGGAGTCGTAGAGCTCCGGGACCTCTTCGAGGGTGCGGGCGACCTTGAGGCCGCGGCCGCCACCGCCGAAGGCGGCCTTGATGGCGATGGGCAGGCCGTGCTCCTGGGCGAACGCGACGACCTCGTCGGCGCCGGAGACGGGGTCGGGGGTGCCCGCGACGAGCGGGGCCCCGGCGCGCTGGGCGATGTGGCGGGCGGCCACCTTGTCGCCGAGGTCGCGGATGGCCTGCGGCGGCGGGCCGATCCAGGTCAGTCCGGCGTCGAGCACGGCCTGGGCGAAGTCGGCGTTCTCGGAGAGGAAGCCGTATCCGGGGTGGATGGCGTCCGCACCGGAGTCCGCGGCCGCCTGCAGTACCTTCGCGATGTCGAGGTAGCTGGCTGCCGGGGTGTCACCGCCCAACGCGAAAGCTTCGTCTGCCGCGCGGACGTGCAGGGCGTCCCGGTCCGGATCGGCGTAGACGGCTACGCTCGCGATTCCGGCATCCCGGCAGGCCCGAGCAACGCGGACAGCGATTTCGCCACGGTTGGCGATGAGCACCTTGCGCACGATGGCTCCCTCCTTGAAACAAGCTGAGTTTAGGGACAGTCGACACGGCCTTACGACCCTTCCCCAATGGTGACCTTGCCCACACGGAGTGTTATTCGAGTGCCTCTTGAGTGGGAAAGCCCGTGTGTCGCCCCAGGTCAGGGAGATCCCCGACTGCACAGTAACCCCGTGGGGAGGGGGAGGTCTCTGTTCGGCGGGTCAGCGGCCCCCGCCGATTCTTTGTGGAGTCCCTACGAACAGCCTATGCATTCTTTGAGTGAGGGCCGTCACGGTCGCCCCGCGCGCCCTTTCCCGTAACGAAGCGGGTGCGGACTCTTGTCCGAAGGTTTACTCGTTAGTAGCCTCCCAGGCGTCGAACACGCTTGTGGCGTGGGAGGGATGGGGGCGTCGTGCTGCGCAGACTCGTGGCGGGGCTGGTCGCGGTCGCGCTTGTCGCGGAGGCCGCCGTCCTCGTGCTCGTCCATGTCGTGCTGGGCCGGGCGACCGAGGCCCAGTCGATGTCCGTCGCGGGCATGGATCCGGATGTCATGGTCATGACTACCTATGGGATGGGGGCCGGCATGGGCGCCTTCCTCCTGCTGTGCGCCGTCCTGGCCGCCGTCGCCGCGCTGCGCGACCGCCCGCCGGGCCGGGCCGCCCGCGTCGTGCTCGTCGTCGCCGCCGTCACCCACGGGGTTCTCGGCGCCCTCGCCGTGGGACTCGTCGGCTGGGGCGCCTTCGCTGCGACGACGGCGATCCTCTGCCTGCTCGTGCTGACCCTGATGCTCTACGCCAAACCGGCCGAGCAGCCCGGCGGGGGCCTCAGGCCCACAAGTCCGTGATGGACACGTCCAGTTCGCCCAGCAGTGAGCGCAGCAGCGGCAGCGACAGCCCGATGACGTTGCCCGGGTCCCCGTCGATGCCGTCGATGAACGGCGCCGACAGGCCGTCCAGGGTGAACGCCCCGGCCACGTGCAGCGGCTCGCCGCTGGCCACGTACGCCGCCACCTCCGCGTCCGTCGGCTCGCCGAAGCGGACCGTCGTGGAGGCCGTCGCCGAGACCTGACGGCCGGTCGCCGTGTCGATCACGCAGTGGCCCGTGCGCAGCACCCCGGCCCGGCCGCGCATCGACTTCCAGCGGGCCGTCGCGTCGGCCGCGTCGGCCGGCTTGCCGAGCGCCTCGCCGTCCAGCTCCAGCACGGAGTCACAGCCGATCACCAGGGCGCCCGCGGCCTCCTCCAGGCCCGCCACCACGCCCGCCTTGGCCTCGGCCAGGGCCAGCGCCAGGCCGGCCGGTTCGTCGTGGTCCAGGGTGTCCTCGTCGAAGCCGCTGACGATCACGTGCGGGGCGAGCCCGGCCTGCCGCAGCAGGTTCAGCCGGGCGGGCGAGGCGGAGGCGAGGACGAGCGTGCGTACGGTCATGGGGGCCATCGTAGGGCGGCGGCCGTGGCCGCCCCCGGCCGCCGGCCCCCCCGGGGGGCCTCAGAACGGGGGCACGCCGAGGACGTACACCGCGATCACCATCGCCAGGACGAGGACCACGAGCATCCGCCGGAGCATCGCCTGGGCGTCGCGCATGTCCTTCGGGGGCTCGTTCTTCGGGTCTGACCAGAGCATGCCCCGATCCTGGCCCCCGGTACGCCGGTGGCGCCTGAGTACGGGTACTCAGGCGCCACCGTCCGTTCGCGCCATCTTCCGGAACGCGGGGCTCAGCCCCGTCCGGGCCAGTACGTACGGCCCCACGCGCGCGGCCCGGGCAGCATCTGGCGCCGCCGCGCCACCCGGCTCGGCGAGGCCCACTCGTCCGGGACCCGGGGCGCGCCCGACGGGGCCGAGGCCAGCGCCGCCGCGCGCGCTTGGACCACCGCCAGTGCGGCGGCCAGCTCCTCGGGGGTCGGGTTGCCCTTGACGACCTTGATCACCACAGAGTCCTCCTGGAGGGCCTAGAGGGGGATGTTGCCGTGCTTCTTCGGGGGCAGCGACTCCCGCTTCGTACGCAGCTGCCGCAGACCCTTCACCACGTGGGCGCGGGTCTCGGACGGCATGACCACCGCGTCGACGTAACCGCGCTCGGCGGCCGTGTACGGGTTGAGGAGCGTGTCCTCGTACTCGGTGATGAGCCGTGCCCGGGTCTCCTCCACCTCCTCCGGAGCGGCCTCCGCGATGGTGCGCCGGTGCAGGATGTTCACCGCGCCCTGCGCGCCCATGACGGCGATCTGGGCGGTCGGCCAGGCCAGGTTCAGGTCCGCGCCGAGGTGCTTGGAGCCCATGACGTCGTAGGCGCCGCCGAAGGCCTTGCGGGTGATGACGGTGATGAGGGGGACGGTGGCCTCGGCGTACGCGTAGATCAGCTTGGCGCCGCGCCGGATGATTCCGTTGTACTCCTGGTCGGTGCCGGGCAGGAAGCCCGGGACGTCGACGAACGTCAGCACCGGGATGTTGAAGGCGTCGCACGTCCGGACGAAGCGCGCGGCCTTCTCGGAGGCGTTGATGTCCAGGCAGCCGGCGAACTGCATCGGCTGGTTGGCGACCACGCCCACCGGGTGTCCCTCGACCCGGCCGAAGCCCGTGAGGATGTTCGGGGCGAACAGGGACTGCGTCTCCAGGAACTCCCCGTCGTCCAGCACGTGCTCAATGACAGTGTGCATGTCGTACGGCTGGTTCGCACTGTCCGGGATCAGGACGTCGAGTTCCAGGTCGGTCCCGGAGACCTCGGTGTCCGCCTCCTCGGGGAAGGCGGGCGGCTCGGAGAGGTTGTTCGACGGCAGGTAGGCGAGCAGCGACTTGACGTACTCGATCGCGTCCTTCTCGTCACCGGCCATGTGGTGGGCGACGCCGGACGTGCTGTTGTGCGTGCGCGCACCGCCCAGCTCCTCGAAGCCGACGTCCTCGCCGGTGACCGTCTTGATGACGTCCGGGCCGGTGATGAACATGTGCGAGGTCTGGTCGACCATGACCGTGAAGTCGGTGATGGCCGGGGAGTAGACGGCGCCGCCCGCGCAGGGCCCCACGACCAGGCTGATCTGCGGGATCACACCCGACGCGTGGACGTTGCGGCGGAAGATCTCGCCGTACATCCCGAGCGCGCTGACGCCCTCCTGGATGCGGGCGCCGCCGGAGTCGTTGATCCCGACGACCGGACAGCCGGTCTTCAGGGCGAAGTCCATCACCTTGATGATCTTCTGGCCGTAGACCTCGCCGAGGGCCCCGCCGAAGACGGTGAAGTCCTGGGAGAACACGGCCACCGGCCGGCCGTCGACCGTGCCGTAGCCGGTGACGACGCCGTCGCCGTAGGGGCGGGTCTTCTCCAGTCCGAAGTTGGTCGACCGGTGCCGGGCGAACTCGTCCAGCTCTACGAAGGACCCCTCGTCCAGCAGCAGCGCCACGCGTTCACGTGCCGTCAGCTTGCCCTTGGCGTGCTGCTTCTCGACGGCGCGCTCGGAACCGGCGTGCGTGGCTTCCTCGACGCGGCGCCGCAGGTCCGCGAGCTTGCCCGCGGTCGTGTGCATGTCGATCGGCTCTGAGGGTTGGGACATCGGGGTCGCGGCTCCCTGTGTGGTGTCAACTGCCTGGTCAATTGATTGACTGCTGCTGGCTACTGGTGCGTAGCGTATCGGCGGGCATGGCGCTCGGCAGTGCGGCGTTTGACACACCTACATTTACTTGCATGACTCCACAAGATGCTTCAGCCGGAGCGGGTCAGGGCCGCTGGTCGAGCCTGGACCGCCCGCCCCTGAACGCCTCCGCGCTCACCAAGGCGCTCGTCACGCCGGACGGCCTGTGGACCTCGCTGGAGGTCGTCGCCGCCACCGGGTCCACCAACACCGATCTCGCGGCCCGTGCCGCGGAACTGCCCGAGGGCGCCGTGCTGGTCGCCGAGGAGCAGACGGCCGGACGCGGGCGGCTGGACCGCAGCTGGGTCGCGCCGGCCCGGTCGGGGCTGTTCTTCTCCGTGCTGCTCAAGCCGGGCGCGGGCGTACCGCAGGAGCGGTGGGGGTGGCTGCCGCTGCTGGCCGGGGTGGCCACCTCGGCCGGACTCTCGCGGGGAGCGGGCGTGGACACCGCGCTCAAGTGGCCGAACGACCTCCTGGTGAACGTGGAGGGGGAGGAGCGAAAGGCCGGCGGCATCCTCGCGGAGCGGGTCGAGGACGGGGTGGTCCTCGGCATCGGCCTCAACGTCACCCTGACGGAGGACGAGCTCCCTGTGCCCGCAGCCGGGTCGCTGCTCCTGGCCAAGGCGGCGCTGACCGACCGGGAGCCGCTGCTGAAGGCCGTGCTGCGGTCGCTGGAGGAGTGGTACGGGCGCTGGCGCGACGCGGCCGGCGACCCGGCCGAAAGCGGCCTCCAGGAGGCGTACGCGGCCGGCTGCGCGACGCTGGGCCGCCACGTCCGCGCGGACCTGCCGGGCGGGCGCGAGCTCACCGGAACGGCCGAAGCGGTGGACGCGGACGGCCGGCTGGTGATCCGTACGGCCGACGACGCCCGCGAGGCGGTGGGCGCGGGGGACGTGGTGCACCTGAGGACGGTGCGCTGATACCGGCGCGGGGGCGCCCCGCCCCCCTGTCCGGCCGAAGCGCGCACGAGGCTCCTGAGCCGGAGGCGTGCCTGGGGAACGGGTCCGAGCACGGGGAGGAAGCCTGAGGTACGAAGGTTTTCGAGCCCGCACGGACCCGTGAGCCAGGCAGGGGGCGCCCCGGAGGCGAAGGGGCCTCCCGAAAGAGGGGGAGTGAGCTACGGCACACCTGCCGTATGGTTTAGGCGATCCCGGTCCCCCCGGTGATCACCCGGTTCGGCAGCGCGCACGGAATGGACAGGAGGCGGCCCTTGACCGTCGACGATTCTCAGTCCAGCGCGTCCGGTTCCGGCTCCGCGTCCGGTTCGGGGTCCGGTTCCGGTTCCGGCTCCGCGTCCTCTTCCGGCGGGAGTCCGGGCACCCCGATCGGGCGGGACCAGCACACGCCCTTCCACGAGGTCGACCACGCGGCGCAGCCGACGGCCGACCCGCTCGCCATCCGGCTGGAGCAGCTGATCCTGGGCGCCGAACGGCGGTACACGCCGTTCCAGGCGGCCCGGAGCGCGGGCGTGTCGATGGAGCTGGCCTCGCGGTTCTGGCGGGCCATGGGCTTCGCCGACATCGGCCAGGCCAAGGCCCTGACGGAGGCCGACGTACTGGCGCTGCGGCGTCTGGCCGGTCTGGTGGAGGCGGGGCTGCTGAGCGAGCCCATGGCCGTGCAGGTGGCCCGGTCCACCGGCCAGACCACCGCCCGGCTGGCCGAATGGCAGATCGATTCCTTCCTGGAGGGGCTGACGGAGCCCCCCGAGCCGGGCATGACCCGCACGGAGGTCACGTACCCGCTGGTCGAGCTGCTGCTGCCGGAGCTGGAGGAGTTCCTCGTCTACGTGTGGCGGCGCCAGCTGGCGGCCGCGACCGGGCGGGTGGTGCAGGTCGCGGACGACGAGGAGATGGTCGACCGGCGCCTCGCGGTGGGCTTCGCGGACCTGGTGGGCTTCACCCGGCTGACGCGGCGGCTGGAGGAGGAGGAGCTCGGCGAGCTGGTCGAGGCCTTCGAGACGACGGCCGCGGACCTGGTGGCCGCGCACGGCGGCCGGCTGATCAAGACGCTGGGCGACGAGGTGCTGTACTGCGCCGACGACGCGGCGACGGCCGCGGAGATCGCGCTGCGGCTGATCGAGACCATGGAGGCCGACCCGCAGATGCCCGAGCTGCGCGTCGGGATCGCCTTCGGGACGGTGACGACCCGGATGGGCGACGTCTTCGGCACCACGGTGAACCTGGCGAGCCGGCTGACCTCCATAGCCCCCAAGGACGCGGTGCTGGTCGACGGGGCGATGGCCGAGGAGCTGAGCCGGACCGGCGCCGCGCCGAAGTCCGAGAAGGACGCCGAGAGCGAGGAGGGCGGCGGCGCGTACCGCTTCGCGCTCCAGCCGATGTGGCAGCGGCCGGTCCGCGGCCTGGGGGTCGTCGAGCCCTGGTCGCTGACGCGGAGGACACCTAAGATCCCCGGGTAACGATCGTTAACCGGGAGGGTGGCAGCATGTCCGATCAGCGCTTCGGAGAGTTCGTCGCGGTGCGGCGGCACGGCGACGGCGACGTGGTCGCCGAGCTCGTGCTGGACCGGCCGAAGGCGATGAACGCCGTCTCCACGGAGATGGCGCGCTCGGTCTCCGCCGCGTGCGGCGCGCTCGCCGCGGACCCCGGCGTACGGGTCGTCGTACTGACCTCCACCCACGAGCGCGCGTTCTGCGTCGGCGCGGACCTCAAGGAGCGCAACTCCTTCACGGACGCCGAGCTCGTGCGCCAGCGGCCCACCACCCGGGGTGCGTACGGGGGCGTGCTGGAGCTGCCGATGCCGACGGTCGCGGCGGTGCACGGCTTCGCGCTGGGCGGCGGCTTCGAGCTGGCGCTGGCCTGCGACGTGATCGTGGCCGACGAGACGGCCGTCGTCGGACTGCCCGAGGTGTCGGTGGGCGTGATCCCGGGCGGCGGCGGCACGCAGCTCCTGCCGCGCCGCGTCGGCGCGGCCCGGGCGGCCGAGCTCATCTTCACGGCCCGCCGCGTGGAGGCGGCCGAGGCCCTGTCCCTGGGCCTGGTCGACGAGGTCGCCCCGGCGGGCGGCGACCGCGCCCGCGCGCTGGAACTGGCCCTGACGATGGCGGCGAACTCCCCGGTCGGGCTGCGCGCCGCCAAGCGGGCGCTGCGGCTGGGGCACGGGATGGACCTGGCGGCGGGGCTGGAGATCGAGGACGCGGCCTGGCGGACGGTGGCCTTCTCCGGGGACCGGGCGGAGGGCGTGGCGGCCTTCAACGAGAAGCGCAAGCCGAACTGGCCGGGGGAGTAGGGGCGAGTGGCCGGGCCCTCTCGGGGTGACCTTCGGTCACCCCCTATGGGCCCTGCTGTCACTAAATCGGATAAAACTCCCTAATCTGGGGTGATGGGAGTTGACGGGCGGCTGCGGGCCGTCGTGGCACTCGCGCAGGCCATGGCGGCGGCCTGCGCACCACGGGACAGCATCCGGGCGGCGGCGCGGGGCGCCCGCCTGGCGATGGACGGCTCGTTCGCCGCGATCTCGGCCTGGGAGCGCGAGCGGGGGCTGCTGCGGGTCCTGGTGAACGAGGGCGAGCGGCGGGCCGGGGAGGAGGAGTTCCCCGAGGACGAGTCCTACCCCGTGCACGACTTCCCCGAGATCACCGAGTTCCTGCACGAGCGCTGGGCGGGCGGCGCGGGCCCCCACGCCTGGGTCGAGAGCGCCGTCGGCGACCGCCCCGGGCGGCGCGGGGACGCCCTGCGCCGACGCGGACGCGGTACCTGCGTGGTGGCGCCGATCGTGCTCAGCGGGCGGGCGTGGGGCGAGCTGTACGTGGCCCGGGACGAGGGGATGGCGGACTTCGACGAGGACGACGCGGAGTTCGCGGCGGTACTGGCGGCGGTGGTGGCCGCGGGGCTCGCGCAGAACGAGCGCCTGGAGGAGGCCCGCCGCCTCGCCTTCACGGACCCGCTGACCGGCCTGGCCAACCGGCGGGCCGTGGACATGCGGCTCGACGAGGCGCTGGAGGAGCACCGGCGCAGCGGGACGGTGGTGAGCCTGGTGGTCTGCGACCTGAACGGCCTCAAGCGCGTCAACGACACCCTGGGGCACGCGACGGGCGACCGGCTGCTGGAGCGGTTCGGCTCGGTGCTGAGCCTGTGCGGGGCGATGCTGCCGGGGGCGCTGGTCGCACGGCTGGGCGGGGACGAGTTCTGCCTGGTCAGCGCGGGGCCGTCGGCGGACGAGGTGGTCCGGGTGACGGGGGAGGTGTGCGTACGGGCCGCCGAGCTGGAGCTGGGCGAGGGCGTGGCGTGCGGGGTGGCCTCCACGGGCGACCCCATCGGGCCGGTGAAGTCCTCCCGGCGGCTGTTCCGCCTGGCCGACGCGGCGCAGTACAAGGCGAAGGCGGCGCGATCGGCGGAGCCGGTGGTCGCGGGCCGCGACACGGCGGTGGTCCGCCTGGCCGACGCCGCGGCGGCCCGCGAGGGCCGGGGGGAGCGGCGCCGGTTCCGGGGGCGGCAGTGAGGGGCCGGCCGGCACCGGTCGGGGTCCGCGTGCCGTAAGGGTTCGTCGACGGTCCTGATCGTGACGTACGGGGCTAGTGACATGAAGGGATTCAGTCCGTAGGGTGCTGAATATGGATATGCACACTGTCGTGGTGGGGACGTCCGGGATCACCGCCGAGGACGTCATCGCCGTCGCCCGCGGCAACGCGCGGATCGAGCTGTCCGCCGAGGCGCTGGAAGCGCTCGGCCGTGCTCGTGAGATCGTCGACGCGCTCGCCGCCAAGCCCGAGCCCGTCTACGGGGTCTCCACCGGCTTCGGGGCACTCGCCTCCCGGCACATCAGCCCCGAGCTGCGCGCGCAGCTCCAGCGCAACATCGTCCGTTCGCACGCCGCCGGCATGGGTCCGCGCGTCGAGCGGGAGGTCGTGCGCGCCCTGATGTTCCTGCGTCTGAAGACGGTGGCCTCCGGGCACACCGGCGTGCGGCCCTCGGTCGCGCAGACCATGGCCGACCTGCTCAACGCCGGGATCACCCCCGTCGTGCACGAGTACGGTTCCCTCGGCTGCTCCGGCGACCTCGCGCCGCTCTCCCACTGCGCCCTCGCGCTCATGGGCGAGGGCGACGCCGAGGGCCCCGACGGCACCGTCCGGCCCGCCGGCGAGCTGCTCGCCGAGCACGGCATCGAGCCCGTCGAGCTCCGGGAGAAGGAGGGCCTCGCCCTCCTCAACGGCACCGACGGCATGCTCGGCATGCTGGTGATGGCCCTCGCCGACCTCGACACGCTGTACAAGTCCGCCGACATCACGGCCGCGCTGACGCTGGAGGCGCTGCTCGGCACCGAGAAGGTGCTGGCGCCCGAGCTGCACGCCATCCGCCCGCACCCCGGGCAGGGCGCCTCCGCCGCCAACATGGCCGCCGTGCTCAAGGGGTCCGGGCTCACCGGGCACTTCCAGGAGGAGTCCGCGCCGCGCGTGCAGGACGCGTACTCGGTGCGCTGCGCCCCGCAGGTCGCCGGCGCGGGCCGTGACACCATGGCGCACGCCTCGCTCGTCGCCTCGCGCGAGCTGGCCGCGGCCGTCGACAACCCGGTCGTGCTGCCCGACGGCCGGGTGGAGTCCAACGGCAACTTCCACGGCGCGCCCGTGGCGTACGTGCTGGACTTCCTGGCCATCGCCGCCGCCGACCTCGGCTCCATCGCCGAGCGGCGTACCGACCGCCTGCTGGACAAGAACCGCAGCCACGGCCTGCCGCCGTTCCTCGCGGACGACGCCGGTGTCGACTCCGGTCTGATGATCGCCCAGTACACGCAGGCCGCGCTGGTCAGCGAGATGAAGCGGCTCGCCGTACCGGCCTCGGCCGACTCGATCCCGTCCTCCGCCATGCAGGAGGACCACGTCTCGATGGGCTGGTCGGCGGCGCGCAAGCTGCGTACCGCGGTCGACAACCTGACGCGGATCATCGCCATCGAGCTGTACGCGGCCACCCGGGCCATCGAGCTGCGGCACGGGCTCACCCCGGCGCCGGCCAGCCAGGCCGCGATCGCCGCGACGCGGGCGGCGGGCGTGGAGGGTCCCGGGCCGGACCGCTTCCTCGCGCCGGACCTGGCCGCCGCCGACGCCTTCGTGCGCGCGGGCGGGCTCGTCGCGGCCGTGGAGCCGGTGACCGGTCCCCTCGCCTGATCCGGGGCGCGAACAGGAGAAGGGCCGCACCCCTCGGGGGTGCGGCCCTTCCGCCGTCCTAGAGGCTGCGGGAGCGGCGTACGGAGAAGGCCACGAAGCCCGCGCCGAGGCCGAGGCAGAGGGTGCCGCCCAGCACGTAGGGGGTGGTGTCGATGCTGCCGGTGTCGGCGAGCGACAGGACGGTGATGCCGGCCGGCCGCTCGTCGGTGGCGCCGGCGATGGTCCCCGTACCGGTGCCGGAGGTGTCGTCGCCGTCGCCGTCGTCGGCGTCGTCCGCGGCGGTGTCCGAGACGGTTCCGGTGTTGGCGGCGGCGGGCGCGCCGGAGGTGCCCGACAGGCCGGGGGCGGTGGCGTTCGCCGACGGGACGAACCAGAGGGCGGCGAGGAGGGTGGTCGCCCCGAGGGCGGTGAGCAGAGGTCGACGTGCGGACACGGTGCGATCCCCCTTGCGGAAGCAGCGAATTGGCCGTGTGCGCAGATGCTAGTGAAAGGGGCGGGTCGCGGGAAAGTCGAGGCTGTCGCGGGCTTACTCTCCGTCGTATGAACCCTTCTGATGAATCACGATACGTACGGCTTCGGGTGGATTTGGTGCTGGAGGTGTCGGACTCCGACGCCCTCATCGGCGCCGCGCTCGCGCACATCAAGGCCGACGAGTTCATGCCGGACGAGGAGCGCGCGCACGCGGAGTCGGCGGTGAGGGAGGACGAATCGGAGGCCCTGGCCTACCTCGTCGACCCCACCGACCTGGTCGCGGAGCTGACCGGAGTCGAGCTGGCGCAGGCCTCCTGGAGCAGCGAGCCGGTCGAATACGACCCCGAGTCCCTGGAGTGGGACCTCGACGAGGAAGATGGTGGTTTCGAAGAAGGGGCCGACAACGCCTGACCGTGGGGTTGCACACATTCGAACGGAATGTGGAACCGAACCGCGTCGTTAACGCGTTGTCAGGACGAGCAGGGGGCGCCGCCCCCTGCCCGGCCCGGTCCCGGGATCGCAGCCCGGGGTTTCACGGCAACGATGGAGTGACGTGTGAGGACGTACAGCATGCGGCGGAGAAGGTCCCTGGTGGCCGTGTCCGCCGTGCTCGGTGGGGTACTGATGCTCTCGGCCTGCAATGACGGGGGCGGCGACAAGTCCCAGGGCAGCTCGGACGCGGGCAAGTCCCAGGCGGAGGTCGACGCGGCGGCGGCCAAGGACGCCTCCAAGGCCCGAATAGCCATCACGCCCAAGGACGGCTCCACCAACGTCCCGCTGAACGACGGCACCAACGTCGCGGTCAGCGACGGCACCCTGACCAAGGTCGAGCTGAAGAGCTCGGACGGCACGGCCGTCGCGGGCAAGATCGCCGCCGACGGCAAGAGCTGGAAGCCGGACGCCGCGCTGAAGCGCTCCACCAAGTACGCCCTCGCGGCGACCGCGAAGGACGAGGCCGGCCGCGAGGCCCACGAGAACGCCTCCTTCACCACCCTCTCCCCGGAGAACAGCTTCGTCGGCTCCTTCGTGCCGGAGGAGGGCGAGACGGTCGGCGTGGGCATGCCGGTCTCGATCACCTTCAACAAGCCGATCAGGGACCAGAAGGCCGTCCAGGCGGCCATCAGCGTCACCTCCAGCAGCGGCCAGGAGGTCGTCGGCCACTGGTTCGGCAACCAGCGCCTGGACTTCCGCCCGGAGCAGTACTGGCAGGCGAACTCCACCGTCACCCTGAAGCTCGCCCTCCAGGGCGTCCAGGGCGCGCCCGGCATCGTCGGCGCGCAGAACAAGACCGTCACCTTCAAGATCGGCCGGAGCCAGGTCTCCACCGTCGACGTGAAGGCCAAGACGATGACGGTCACCCGTGACGGACAGGTCCTCAAGACCATCCCGATCTCCGCCGGTTCTCCCGAGAACCCCACGTACAACGGCCAGATGGTGATCTCCGAGAAGTTCAAGGAGACCCGCATGGACGGTTCGACCGTGGGCTTCAAGAACAGCGAGGGCAAGGGCGAGTACGACATCAAGGACGTCCCGCACGCGATGCGGCTGTCCACGTCCGGCACCTTCATCCACGGCAACTACTGGGGTGCCGACTCGATCTTCGGCAAGGTCAACACCAGCCACGGCTGTGTCGGCCTGAACGACGCCCAGGGCGCCAACGACCCGAACCAGCCCGGCGCCTGGTTCTTCGACAACTCGCTCATCGGCGACGTCGTCACCGTGGTGAACTCCCCGGACAAGACCATCAAGCCGGACAACGGCCTCAACGGCTGGAACATGTCGTGGGCCGAGTGGAAGGCCGGCCCGTCGGCCTGACGCCACGCCGGCGGTACGGCAGCGGTACGGACGGAAGGCGGGGCACCCGAAAGGGCGCCCCGCCTTCCGGCGTTGAAGGGGACACCCGCAAACCCACCCCCGCGAACGGCCCGTTCGGCCGACGGGGCCCCTACAGTCCTGCCATGACGAAGATCAACTCTCTGTCCGTGCCCCCGACCGACGCCGAGGCCGACGCCTGGTGGGCCGTCCAGGTCGCCGCCCACGCCGCCGACGCCGCCGCACTGCCCGCCGTACCCGCCCCCTCGCGGACGGAGGCCGTCGGACGGCTGCGCGTCCCGCCCTCGCGCGGCCGGATGCGGCACTGGACGGCCGAGGACGGCACGGGGCAGGCCGCCCTGCTCCTGTTCACCGAGGACGGCAACACCCACACCGCGTTCCTCGACGAGCTGACCGTACGGCCCGACGCGCGCCGGCGCGCGGTGGGCACGGCCCTGTGGCAGCGGGTCCGCCGTGAGCTCCTCGACCAGGGCCGCACCTCCGTCGCCACCGTCACCGACCTCGGCGGCCCCGGCCAGGCCTTCGCGGAGTCCCTCGGCTTCGAGAACGTGCTCCCCATGGGCTGGTACGTACGGGACCTCGGCGCCGACGGCCCGCCGCCCCTCCCCGCCACCCCCGGCTACGCCTTCCACGTCTGGCCCGGCCTGGTGCCCGACGCGTGGGCCCCGGCCGTCGCCGTCGCCCACGGGGCGATGGAGGACGCCCCGAGCGGGGACAGCGAGGAGACCTTCCAGCCCTGGACCGTCGAACGGGTGCACCGCGCGCAGCGGCTGGTCCTGGACCGGGGCGGCGAGATCGCGATGGCCGCGGCGGTCACCCCCGCCGGGGAGGTGGCCGCGTACACCGTGCTGGTGCTGCCGGATCCGGCGGGCCCGCGCGCCCTCCAGTACGACACCGTCGTCGTGCCCGCCCACCGGGGCCACGGCCTGGGCCGCGCGGTGAAGCTGCGCATGGAGGCGTACGCCGCCCGGCACCTCCCGGGACTGTGCTGGATCGGCACCACCGTGGCCGACGAGAACGCCCCCATGCTCGCGGTGAACGAGTCCCTCGGCTACCGGCGCGAACGCGGTGCGGGCCTCTTCCAGCTCAAGCTCTGACCCCTCCGCTTCCCTACGCGGGTTCCCCGGCGGCTCGCTGCGGTGACGGCGGGGCCACCGGCGGCGCCGTCCAGGACGACAGCAGGCGCAGGGCGTCCGCCGAGGGCGAGCCCGGCTCGGCGTGGTAGGTCACCAGGCACTGCGCCGGGTCGTCGGGCAGCGTCAGCGTCTCGAAGACCAGCTCCAGCTCACCCACGATCGGGTGCCGCAGCCGCTTCACCCCGTGCGTCTTGTCGGCCACCGTGTGCGCCGCCCACAGCCGCCGGAACTCCTCGTTCTTCACGGACAGCTCCCCGACCAGCGCCGACAGCCGCTCGTCGTCCGGGTGCTGGCCCGCGTACAGGCGCAGGTTGCTGACCACCTCGCAGGCCCGGCACTCCCAGTCCGCGTACAGCTCGGCCGTCGCCGGGTCCAGGAACACCAGCCGCACCAGGTTCCGCTCCGCCGGCGGCAGCGCCCCGAAGTCCCCGAAGACGGCCGCGGCCAGCGGGTTCCAGCCGATCACGTCCTGGCGCCGCCCGACCAGGTAGGCCGGTACGCCCTCCATCGCCGCCAGCAGCGTGCGCAGCGCCGGGCGGACCTGCTGGGGGCGGGCGGTGCGGCCGCCCGAGCGCCGGGTGCGCGGGCTCGCCAGGTGGTTCAGGTGCGCCGACTCGGTGCCGCTCAGGCGCAGGGCCCGCGCGATGGCGTCCAGCACCTCCGCCGACACGTTCTGCCCGTGCCCCTGCTCCAGGCGCGTGTAGTAGGCCACCGAGACCCCGGCCAGCTGGGCCAGCTCCTCGCGGCGCAGGCCCGGGACCCGGCGGCGCCGCCCGTGGTCGGGCAGGCCCACGTCCGCGGGCCGCAGCCGGGCGCGGCAGCTGCGCAGGAAGTCCCCGAGTTCGGCGCGCTGATCAAGCTGGTCCATACCGCAAGTATCCCCGGGACGCGCGCCCGGCGCGGGGCTCAGCCTGACCCCGTCAGGGGTAGGTCCGCCAGTCCTAGGTTCGGCAGGGGGCTGGGTGGGCCGCGCCGGGAGGGGCATCGTGGGGGACGTCGCAGAACGGACGCCTCGGCCCGCCCGCAGCACCCCGCGGTACGGCCCCCCAGGCGTCCTCGTCCGAGGAGAGCACCCCATGTCCGTCACCCAGGCCGCCGCCTACGCCGCCCCCGCCCCCAAGGCCCCGCTGGAGCGCACCACGGTCCCGCGCCGTCCGGTCGGCGAGCACGACGTACTGATCGAGATCAAGTACGCCGGCATCTGCCACTCCGACATCCACCAGGCCCGCGACGGCTGGGGCGAGGGAATCTTCCCGATGGTCCCCGGCCACGAGATCGCCGGTGTCGTCGCCGAGACCGGCCCCGGCGTCACGAGGTTCGCGGTCGGCGACCGGATCGGCGTCGGCTGCATGGTCGACTCCTGCCGCGAGTGCGAGTACTGCCTGGCCGGGCAGGAGCAGCACTGCGTCCAGGGGATGACCGGCACGTACAACGCCCTCGACCGCAACGGCGAGCCCACGTACGGCGGTTACTCCACGCACCTCGTCGTCGACGAGAAGTACGCCGTCCGCATCCCCGACGGCCTGTCCCTCGACGTCGCCGCGCCGCTGCTGTGCGCCGGCATCACCCTGTACGCGCCGCTGAAGCACTGGCAGGCGGGCCCGGGCAAGAAGGTCGCGGTCGTCGGCCTCGGCGGGCTGGGCCACGTCGGCGTGAAGATCGCCGCCGCGCTCGGCGCGGAGGTGACCGTCCTGTCGCAGTCGCTGCGCAAGAAGGACGACGGCCTGCGGCTGGGCGCCTCCCACTACTACGCGACGAGCGACGAGGCCACCTTCGAGGAGCTCAAGGGCCGCTTCGACCTGATCGTCTCCACCGTGTCCGCGCCGCTGGGCCTGGACCGGTACCTGTCCCTGCTGCGGGTCGGCGGGGCGCTCGTGAACGTGGGCGCCCCGGAGGAGCCGGTGGAGCTGAACCTGTTCTCCGTCATCGGCGGCAACAAGACCCTCGCCGGGTCGATGATCGGCGGCATCGCCGAGACGCAGGAGATGCTGGACTTCTGCGCGGAGCACGGCCTGGGCGCGGACATCGAGGTGATCCGCGCCGAGGACGTCAACGACGCCTACGAGCGCGTCCTGTCGAGCGACGTCCGCTACCGCTTCGTCATCGACGCCTCGACGATCTGACCCGCCCGCTCCAACGCCTCCCGCAGCCGCTCCCGGGCCGCCGTCTGCGCGGCGATCCGGGCCTCCAGGACGGCCAGCCGCTCCCGGGCCACCGCCAGCCCCCCGGCAGACGGCGGCCCGGCGGCCACGTCCCCGTCCAGGCACGGCGCGAACACCCGTACGTCCTCCAGGGTGAGCCCCGCCTCCAGCAGCACCCGGATGTTGCGGACCCGTACGACGGCCCGCTCCTCGTAGACCCGGTAGCCGTTCGGCGCCCGCTCGGAGGAGATCAGCCCCGCCTGCTCGTAGTGGCGCAGGGCGCGGGCCGTCGTCCCGGTGGCGCAGGCGAGTTCCCCGATCAGCATGCGGCCATGCTCTCAGGCCACCGCCGCGCCGCCGTCCACGGGGACCACGGCCCCGGTCAGGAACGAGGCGGCCGGGTCGGCGAGCCGGCACACCGCCCAGGCGACCTCCTCCGGCCGCCCGACCCGCCCCATCGGGGTGCGCGCCAGCTGCCACGCCCGCACCTGGGCTGCCCGCTCGGGGCTGAGCCCCTGGTGCTCGCCGATCGGTGTGTCCACCGCGCCGGGCGCGACGCCGACGACCCGGACGCCGCGCGGGGCGAGCTCCACGGCCCAGCTGCGGGTGAGGGTGTCGAGGGCGGCCTTGGTGGCGGCGTAGACGGAGACGCCGGGCCAGCCCCGCTGCCCGACGGCGGTGCTGACGTTGACGACGACCCCCGCCCCGGCGGCTTCCAGCGCCGGCAGGGCGGCCTGGGTGAGCAGCACCGGGGCGACGAGGTTGGTCGCCAGCTGCGCGGCGATGCCGTCGCCGCTCACCCCGCCGAGGGCGCCGGCGCGCACGATCCCGGCGTTGTTCACCAGCACGTCGAGCCGGCCGTGCTCGGCGAGGACCCGCTCGACGATCAGCTCGGGCCCGCCGGGGGCGCTCACGTCGGCGACGAGGGGCCGGATGCCGGGGAACCCCTCGGCGGCCGCGTCGAGCACCCCGCCCCGCCGCCCGACGATCACGACCCGCTCCCCGGCGTCTGCGAAGGCCCGGGCCGTGGCCCGCCCGATCCCGGTCCCCCCACCGGTGACGAGGACGACCCGCTGCTGCCTGCTCCCGCTGTTCTTCTCCATGCCCCGAGCCAACAACCCTGCCGCCAGTGACAAGGTCAAGCCGGGGCCGGGTCGGTGCCCCTATTCCGCCGGGGCCACGCCGATGGGGCAGGAGACGCCCGTGCCGCCGATGCCGCAGTAGCCGCCGGGGTTCTTGTCGAGGTACTGCTGGTGGTACGGCTCCGCCGGCCAGAAGGGGCGGTCCGACGCCGGGAGGACGGCGGTGGTGATGGTGCCGTGGCCCGCGGACGTCAGGACGCGCTGGTAGGCGTCGCGAGAGGCCTCGGCGGCCGCCTGGTGGGCGGGGGAGTGGGTGTAGACGGCCGAGCGGTACTGGGTGCCGACGTCGTTGCCCTGGCGGAAGCCCTGGGTGGGGTCGTGGGACTCCCAGAAGAGCTTGAGCAGGGTCTCGTAGGACACCTGCGCGGGGTCGAAGACCACGCGGACGACCTCGGTGTGGCCGGTCTGGCCGGAGCACACCTCCTCGTACAGCGGGTTCTCGGTGAAGCCGCCCTGGTAGCCGGCCAGGGTGGTCCACACTCCGGGGGTCTGCCAGAACTTGCGCTCGGCGCCCCAGAAGCAGCCCAGGCCGAAGTCGGCGACCTCCAGGCCCTCCGGGTAGGGGCCGGACAGGGGGTTGCCGAGGACGGTGTGGCGCTCGGGCAGCGCGAACGGCGCTTCGGCGCGGCCCTTCAGGGCCTCCTCGCGGGTGGGGAGCTCGGGCGTGCGGCGGTACGAGAACATGGATTCCCTCCTTGTGGGAGGGACAACGGCCGGGGGCGGGCGGGGATTCCCTCCCCGCCCGCCCCCCTCGGCGGCCGCCGCCGGTCACGCGTCCGGCGTGGTCACGTTCACCGCCCAGTCCCGGGCGTACAGGTAGCGCCGCTTCGGCTCCCCGGCGTACGTCCACGGTACGGCGCCGATGTGCCCGTCCACGTGGCGGAACTGCTCGACCGCCTCCGCGTCCCGGTCCTGCCAGAACAGCAGGTAGGCCAGCATGTGCCGCATCCGCGGGGTACCGGGGTGCTCGTTGCCGGCGGCGGCCAGGTCCGCGAGTGCCGCGTCGGCCGCGGCGACGACCTCCGGCTCCTTGTAGTACGTCTCCGGCAGCAGGTCCTCCTCGTGCGTCTCCTGCTCGAAGTACGCCATCAGGGGGAGCAGGGTCAGCAGGTCGCCCGGCTTCCCGGCGGCCGCCGACTCGTGGGCGAAGGCCATGGCCAGCTCGTGCGAGCCGCGCCACTTCGCGCACCAGTACTGCAGGCCCGCGACGTGCGCCCACAGCAGCCGCGGGGCGCGCTCGGTGATCCGCGCCCACAGCTCCCGGTAGCGCTCGTGCGAGTAGCCCAGGCCCATGCCGACGGCCTGCTCGACGACGTACGGGCAGGGGTCGGCGGGGCCGGCGAGCCGCTGCGCCTCGTGCGCGTCGGCCTGGGCCTTGGTCAGCAGCTGGTGGAAGAGGCGGAACTGCTCCTGGGTGGTGCGGCTGCCGGACTGGCTGCCGCGTACGTTCCAGGCGACCATCACGCTGGTGTCGGCGTGGACGAGGGCCGCCGTGGCGTCCTGCGGCCGGGCCGCGCGCCAGGCCAGCAGCCACGCGTCGTCCTCGGCGGCCGCCTCGGCCAGCGGGCGCACCCGCTCCAGCCGCTCCTGCCAGTCCTGCCCGGCGGCCTCGACGTACGCGGCGGCCGCCTCCCAGTCGCCGGAGCGGACGGCCTCCAGGACGGCGGTCCGCCCGGCCGGGACCGGCGCCGGGTTCTCGGTGTCGAGGTCGGCCTCGGCGACGAAGCCGAGCGCGACGACGGCGGCGGCCTTGCGGGCTTCCTCGTCGGCCTCGACGGCTTCCGTCGCGGCGTTGAGGGTGCCGATCTCGGCCTCCAGGCGCTTGGCCTTGCGGATGAGGTACACCCCGCGCAGGACCCAGCAGGCGACGGCCAGCAGCAGGACGCCGGCGAAGACGAGTACGAGGGTCACGGCGCGAGCACCAGCTTCCGCAGGAGTTCGGTGTCGGGCAGGTCGGCGACGGCCGCGTCCAGCGCGGGGCCGAGCTCGTCCTCGAATCCGGGAACGGGGTAGGACAGGGCGGCCGACTCCGACCAGGACAGCTCCCAGCGGGCGGCGCCGCGCGCCAGCAGCTCGACGGTGACCAGCTGGGCGAGGGCCCGCCGCACGACCGGCCGGGCGAACTCGCGGGCGGTGCGGCCGGTCGCGGCCGCCGCCTCCTCGGACTTCGGGAAGCGCTCGGCGAGCCGCCAGCGCACCGCCGGGTCGGCGTCGATCGCGTCCAGCGCCTCGGCGAGGCCCGGGCCGGCGCCCTCGGCGGTGAGGGCCTCGCGGACCTCTTCCGCGCCCCGGCCGGCGTAGGTGGTCATCGACCGGTGGACGAGCTCGTCCCAGTCCACGCGGGTCAGCGCGAGCGCCTCCGGGGTGAGGACGACCTGCTCCAGCGCGGCCAGCGCCTCCTGCGGGGAGGCGAGCAGCTCCAGCGCCGGGCGGACCGCCTGGCCGGCCCGGCCGTCGTCGGGCAGGGCCTCGATGCGGGCCACGCGCTCGGCGAGCGCGGGGTGGGAGTCGTACGGGGAGGCGGGCTCGGTGGACAGGTCCTGGCGCAGCTTCTCCAGCTCGCCGGGGCGGGCGTCGAGCAGCCGGCCCAGTCCGCCGAAGACCTGGCCGGGGACCGGCAGCAGGCCGGCGCCGACGCCGAGGGTGGCGTACGAGCTCATGTAGAAGCCGTGCGCCGAGTCGAGGGCGTTCAGCTGGCGCAGCGCGGAGGCGGCGGAGTCGCGGCCGGCGATGCGGACGGAGGCGAGGTCGGCGGCCAGTTCCTGGCGGCGGGAGGAGGAGAGGGTGGCGCGCATGTAGAAGTGGGCGTACCCGGTGTAGATCGCCGCCATCGCGCGGTACGAGAAGCCCGCGCCGTCGGTGTCGATCTCCTTGGCCTTCTTGCCCTTGGCGATCCGCTTCTCGGCGCGCTTCTCCTGCTTGGCGCGCTCCTTGGCCTCGGTGTTGTCCGCGCGGTCGTGGAAGTGCCGGATGGTGCGCACGAGCTGCGCGCGGCCGCGGGCGATGAGCGGGGTGAGGCGGGTGTCGAGGTTGGCGTAGTGGCCCATCTCGTGGGCGAGGACGGCGCGCAGCTGCATCTCGTCCAGGCCCGTCATCAGGGGCAGGCCGAGGTAGAGGCGGCGGGTGCCGGGCAGCAGGCCGAGCAGCCGGGAGTCCTCGGAGACGGCCGCGTTGACCTCGTCGATCAGCACGATCTCGTCGGGGGCGCGGGTGCCGACCTGGTCGGCCGTCTCGCGTACGGCCCGCCACAGGACGGGTTCCCCGGCCTCGGTGACGCGGACGCCGGGTATGGGGTCGGCCTTGGGGGTGCGGAGCATGAACATGCCGCGGACGATCGGGATGGCGAGGACCACCGTGCCGATGACGATCTTGCCGGCGACCGCGCCGTGGAGCCAGGAGAAGGCGGCCCAGTCGGCGAGCCCGAGGAGGGCGAGCAGGACGACGCTGAGCAGGTAGAAGCCTGCGAGCAGGACGAGGGCGCGCAGAGCGCGCAGCGAAGCGCCCATATGGTTGGGGTCCCCCCACGGGATGGTGCGGTTTTTGACGCGCACATGGTGCAATGTTTACGCGCACCTTATGGCCCGGCGCCGACGTGCCGGGAGCGGGGGTACCGGTATCCGCGGCGGAGGGGCGCTCGGGGACGTGCGCCCGCCGCCCCCGCCGCCCCCCGCCGTCGAGGTCAGTGCGGCAGCGTCGCCGGGGAGCCGCCGTTGGCCTCGTAGCCGGCCACCGCCATCGCCCTGGCCACCGCGTACGCGGCCGCCGGCTCGTCCGTGGCCGACCAGGGGAGGGCGCCGACGTAGCCGTCGACGTGCCGGACCTGTTCCATGGCCTCCGCCCAGCGGCCCGCGCCCACCAGGAACCACAGCAGCAGGTGCCGTACGTGCGCCAGCATCGGGTCGTCCTGCCGCGCCTGGTGCACCGCGTACAGGGCGCCCTCCAGGGCCCGCGAGACGACCGCGGTCTTCCCGAAGTCGCTCACCAGGACCGTGTCGGGCATGTTCTCGTACACCGAGAACAGCGGCAGCGCCGCGAGCAGCGAGCCCTGCGGGGCGCGGGCCGCGGCCGTCTGCGCGAACGCGTCGGCCTTGTCCCGGGAGCCGTGCCACTTCTCGCACCAGTAGTGCAGCGCGGCCAGGTGCGCGCCCATGTGCGCCGGCGCCACGTCGATCACCCGGGCCCACAGGGCGTCGAACTCCGCCTCCGAGTACCCCAGCCCCCGCGCGACGGCGAGTTCCGTGATGACGGGGACCGGGTCGCCGGGCGCCAGCAGCGAGGCCTTGCGGCAGGCCTCGCGGGCCTCCTCCAGGATGATCCGGTGGTCCTGGGCGCCCACCCCGCCCGAAGACCGCCACGCCTGCTGCACCAGCAGCTCCGCGTGGACCTGCGCGCCGCCCGCGTCCTTCTCCGCCTCCAGCCGCCAGGCCTTCAGCCACTGGGCGCCCTCGCCGGGCCGCCGCGCCAGGTCCAGTGCCGCCGCGCCGCCGAAGGCCTGCACGCGCTGCCAGCGCCGCTCGCCGTCCTTCGGGGTGCCGGCGAGGAGGGCGGAGGCGGCCCGCCAGTGACCGGTGCGCTGGATGTTCTCCAGAGCGTCCATCAGGTCGGGGTCGGGTCCGGGCACCCGGATGTCCAGGTCCTCCTCGCGGGCGAACCCGTAGTCCGCGGGGTCGGCGGCGTCGGGGCTTCCCGGTGCGACCAGGGTCAGGCCGCCGCCCCTGGCCCGTCGGAACGAGAAGAACACGGCGGTGGCCAGGGCCAGCCCCATCAGGACCCAGATAATCTGCATACCGCCAAGCGAACCAGACCGGGCGGCGGAATGGCGAGCGGGTGCAGGTCAGCGCCCGGTCGGAGCCAGGTCAGCGCCCGGCCGGCGCCCGGTCGGCGCCAGGTGAGGCCAGGAGAGGACCGTGGGGCGGACGGGGCATAGCATCGCCTCATGAGCGACGACAGCCACGAGCACCAGAGCTTCGAGACCCGCGCGATCCACGCGGGCAACACGGCGGACCCGCAGACCGGCGCGGTCGTACCGCCCATCTACCAGGTGTCCACGTACAAGCAGGACGGCGTGGGCGGACTGCGCGGCGGCTACGAGTACAGCCGCAGCGCCAACCCGACCCGTACCGCGCTGGAGGAGAACCTCGCGGCGCTGGAGGGCGGCCGGCGCGGCCTCGCCTTCGCGTCCGGCCTCGCCGCCGAGGACTGCCTGCTGCGTACGCTGCTCTCCCCGGGCGACCACGTGGTCATCCCCAACGACGCCTACGGCGGCACGTTCCGCCTCTTCGCGAAGGTCGTCTCCCGCTGGGGCGTGGAGTGGTCGGTGGCCGACACCTCCGACGCGGACTCGGTGCGCGCGGCCATCACCCCGAAGACCAAGGTCATCTGGGTCGAGACCCCCTCGAACCCGCTGCTGGGCATCACCGACATCGCGATGACCGCCCAGATCGCGCGCGAGGCCGGCGCGAAGCTGGTCGTCGACAACACCTTCGCCTCCCCCTACCTCCAGCAGCCGCTGGCGCTCGGCGCCGACGTGGTCGTGCACTCGCTGACCAAGTACATGGGCGGCCACTCCGACGTCGTCGGCGGCGCCCTGGTCACGGCCGACGAGGCCCTCGGCGAGGAGCTGGCCTACCACCAGAACGCGATGGGCGCGGTCGCCGGGCCCTTCGACTCCTGGGTCGTGCTGCGCGGCATCAAGACGCTGGCCGTGCGCATGGACCGGCACGCCGAGAACGCGGCGAAGGTCGTGGAGGCGCTGGTGCGCCACCCGAAGGTCACCAAGGTCCTCTACCCGGGCCTGCCCGAGCACCCGGGCCACGAGATCGCCGCCAAGCAGATGCGCAACTTCGGCGGCATGGTCTCCTTCCAGGTCGCCGGCGGCGAGGAGGAGGCCGTGGCGGTCTGCGGCCGCACGAAGATCTTCACGCTGGCCGAGTCCCTCGGCGGCGTCGAGTCCCTCATCGAGCACCCGGGCCGGATGACCCACGCCTCGGTGGCCGGCTCGGCCCTTGAGGTCCCCGCGGACCTGATCCGCGTCTCCGTCGGCATCGAGAACGCCGACGACCTCGTCGCGGACCTCGTCCGGGCCCTCGGCTGAGACCCCGACCGCCGTCCCCGCGGGGCTACCAGCCCTGCAGGGGCGGCGACACGTCGCTGGGCGGGACCAACCAGGGCCGGGTCAGCGCCGCCCACACCGTGAAGGCCACCGCCGCCGCCCACAGCAGAGCCCACCCGAACCGGCGCAGGGCGCGCCGGCGGCGCAGCAGCCGTCTGCCGTGCGTGCGGGCCGCCGCGGCCAGACCGGCCGGGACCGCCGGGTGCGGACCCTCCAGCAGCTGCCTGACCTGCGTCTCCTTGCGGTCCAGGGGGCTCATGCCGCCTCCGCCGCCGCGTCGCGCAGGATCGCCACCGCCCGGTTGCAGACGGCCTCCACCCGCTCCGGGGGAAGCCCCAGCTGCGCGGCCGTGACCTCCTCGGCGACGCCCTCGTAGATCCGCATCACCAGCACCAGCCGCTCCAGCGGTCCCAGCGGCGCCAGGACCCCCACGCCCGTGGGGAGCCGACGGGCGGTACGGGCGTACGCGGCGCACAGCTCGGCGCGGGTGTGGTCGTACGGGTCGTCGTCGCGCAGCCGCGCCCAGTGGGCGTACGTACGGGCCAGCGCGCCGGCGAGGATCCGCCGGGCGGCGGGCGCCGCGTCCGGGGGCTCGGCCGTCAGCAGCGCGGCGACGTGCAGCAGCCGCCCCGCCGCGCCCGCGACGAAGGCCTCGAACTCCGCATCCCGCCCCGAACGCCGGTCCACAGCACACATGGTGGGGCCGGTGCCACCACCCCGGTCAAGGGGTCGGACACGGCCGGATCCGGCGCGTCGGGGGCGGCAGGACCAGGCGCGTCGGGTCCGCCGGGCCGGGGCCCCGCCGGGTCAGGAGGCCGGGCCGCCCTCGGAGGCGGCGGACATCAGCTCCGACAGGGAGCCGTTGAAACGGGTCAGCAGCGCGGTGAACACCTCGCGCTCCTCCTCCGCCCAGCCCTCCGTCACCCGGGCCATCAGCTCCCGCCGCGAGGAGCGGACCTCCTCCAGGCGGGCCAGCCCGCGCGGGGACAGCGCGAGCACCACGGCCCGGCCGTCCTCGGGGTGCGAGGTCCGCTTGACCAGGCCGCTGTCGACGAGCGGGGCGACCTGGCGGGTCACGGTGGACGAGTCGATGCCCATCCCGCCCGCGAGGGCCTTCACCCCCATCGGGCCTTCCAGGTCGAGCCGGTTCAGCAGCAGGTAGGCGGCCCGGTCCATCGAGTTGCGGGCCTGGCCGACGCCGCCCAGGCGGGTCTGCTCGGCCCGGCGGGCGAAGACGGCCACCTGGTGCTGGAGCGCGTCGAGGAGTCCGGCTCCGGCGGGCGCTTCGGCCGCCGTGGGCAGGTCGGAACTGGCCGGGATCGAGGGCATGGCCGTGGGCTCTCTTCGCATGGGGCCGACAGGGATGGGGGACAGAGTACGCGGCCGTGCGGCGGCTCGTACGCCGCGTTTGACAACTGATACGGCCGGAAACGGAGACCGCCGGGGGAGTGTCCCGCATGGCGAGATTTCGCCGCTTGTGTGCCCCTCGTGCGTCCCTCGCAAGCCCCTTCGCGGCCCCGGGGACACCCGCGCACCGCCGCCGCCCCGGCCCGCGCACGCCGCCCCGGTCTACGCCCGGCGCCCTGCCGGGCCCCCGTCCGTCCCTGAGCCGGGGGCCGCGCGGGCTGCGAGACTGGCCGCATGAACTACCGCGTGCCCGTGCCCGTTCCGCAGGTCATCCTCGACGACGTCCGGGGGGCCCAGAAGATGCTGTCGGGCGTGTCCCGGGTGACGCCGATGGAGGGCAGCCGGCACCTGTCGGCCCTCACGGGCTCCCCCGTCCACTTCAAGTGCGAGAACCTCCAGCGCACCGGCTCCTTCAAGCTGCGCGGGGCGTACGTGCGCATCGCGGGCCTGCGCCCCGAACAGCGCGCCGCCGGGGTCGTGGCCGCCAGCGCCGGCAACCACGCCCAGGGCGTGGCGCTGGCCTCCTCCCTGCTCGGGGTCCGCTCCACCGTGTTCATGCCGGTCGGCGCCCCCCTGCCGAAGGTGGCCGCCACCCAGGAGTACGGCGCCGAGGTGCGCCTGCACGGCCAGGTCGTCGACGAGACCCTCGCCGCCGCCCAGGAACACGCCGACCGCACCGGCGCGGTGTTCATCCACCCCTTCGACCACCGCGACATCATCGCCGGCCAGGGCACCGTGGGCCTGGAGATCCTGGAGCAGTGCCCCGAGGTGCGCACCATCCTCGTCGGGATCGGCGGCGGCGGGCTCGCGGCCGGCGTCGCGATCGCGGTCAAGGCGCTGCGCCCGGACGTGAAGGTGATCGGCGTGCAGGCGGCGGGCGCCGCCGCGTACCCGCCCTCGCTGCGGCTCGGACACCCGGTGTCGATCGACGACCCGAACACGATGGCGGACGGCATCAAGGTCGGCCGTCCCGGCGACGTCCCCTTCGCGATCATCGGGGAGTTGCTGGACGACGTACGGACCGTGTCCGAGGACGCCCTGTCCAGCGCGCTGCTGCTCTGCCTGGAGCGGGCCAAGCTGGTCGTGGAGCCGGCCGGGTGCAGCACGGTGGCGGCCCTGCTGAGCGAGCCGGAGCTGTACGGGAGCGGTCCGGTGGTGGCCGTCCTGTCGGGCGGCAACGTCGACCCGCTGCTGCTCCAGCGGATCCTGCGCCACGGCATGGCGGCGGCGGGCCGCTACCTGTCGCTGCGGCTGCGGGTCGCGGACCGGCCGGGGGCCCTGGCGGGGCTGCTGGCGGTGCTGTCGACGGTGGACGCCAACGTGCTGGACGTCAGCCACGTGCGCACGGACCCGAGGCTGGGGCTGACCGAGGTCGAGGTGGAGCTGCAACTGGAGACGAAGGGGCCCGAGCACTGCGCGGAGGTCGCCCGTTCCCTGCACGCGGCGGGCTACCGGGTCATGGACTGACGCCGCCCCGCACGCCGGTGCGGCGGGACGCGCGCGAGCCCCCGCCGGAACCTCGTCCGGCGGGGGCTCGCGCGCGGGTGTGCGTACGGGGGTGATCAGCCGTTGAAGGGCTTGACGGCCAGGATCCTGACCGTGGCCTTCTTGCCGTTCGGCAGCTCGTACTGGGCGTCCTCGCCGACCTTCTTGCCGTTCACGCCCGCGCCCAGCGGGGACTGCGGCGAGTAGGTCTCGAAGTCGTCGGACGCGTACTCGCGGGAGGCCAGCAGGAACTCCAGGGTGTCGTCCTCGTCGCCGTCGAAGGCGATCGTGACGAGGGTGCCCGGCGCGACCTCGCCGCTCGCGGCGGGAGCCGTGCCGACCTTGGCGTTCTCCAGGAGCTGCGTGAGCTGGCGCACGCGCAGCTCCTGCTTGCCCTGCTCCTCCTTGGCCGCGTGGTACCCGCCGTTCTCGCGCAGGTCGCCCTCCTCGCGGGCAGCCGCGATCTTCATGGCGATCTCCGTGCGGGCGGGACCAGAGAGGTAGTCCAGCTCGGCCTTCAGCTGGTCGTACGCCGCCTGGGTCAGCCAGGTGACGCTCTCGCTCGTCTGGGTCACGGGTGCTCCTCGTCGGTACAGGGGACTACAAAGCCGCCAGCGGCGGGCGAAACCACGAGCCTAACAATTCGGGAAGAAAAGGGGGAGGACACCATGTGTATGAAGTGTGTCATTGGCTCCGGGGGCCGCGCGCGTCCTCCCAGACGGCGCTGGTCCCGAAGTACGTGTCGTACAGCTCCTGGGCCGCGAGCAGGCTCTCCGGGGGCACCTTCCCGTGCCGGATCCGCTCCAGGTGGCGGAAGTACTCGAACCGTTCCACCCCCGGGGTGATGACCACCAGCATCTCGGCGTCCTCCCCGGGCGCGGCGGCGAAGGCGTGCTGCTGTCCCGGAGGGACGATGACGAGGTCGCCGGCCTCGGCGGTGACCACCTGGTCCCCGGCCAGCAGCTGGGCCGTCCCGTCGATCATGTAGAACATCTCGGCCGACCGGCCGTGGTGGTGCGGGCGGGCGCCGTCGGAGCCCGCGCGCAGGCTCACGCGCAGGGTGGACAGGAACCCGCCGCCGGTGGAGCTGTCGGCCAGCAGCCGCAGGGAGGAGTCCGGCCCGTAGTGGATCTCCTCCGCGTCGGCGGCGCGGACGACGACGGAGTCGTCGAAATCCGGGATGAACAGTGACATGACGCTCCTGGGGATATCGGTGCGCGGTGGTGCGCGGTGGGCGGGACACCCCAGTCGATACCCCCCGGGGTGCGCCGTGCACGCCCCGGGCGGCCGTCTGTCAGCTGTGTCAGACCCCGGGGCGCTCGAAGTCGGTCAGGACGCAGCCGTCGACCTGGGCCGGCCGGATCCGGGAACCCGCGGGGGCGCTGAAGGCGGGCTCGCAGTCCAGGCGCAGGAACCCCAGCTTGTAGAGCGCCTTGCGGACGGCCGGGTTGTTGCTCTCCACGGCGACGTTCGTGCCGACCAGCAGCTTGCTCTGGGTGAGGCTGCGCTGGTGCCCCACCTCGGCGAGCTGCGACTCCTTGGACAGGGTCTGGAGGGCCTTCATGTCGGCGACGAGGTCCAGCCAGTTCAGGTTGTGCGCGCGCGTCGCCCCGCCGAGCTTTCCGCAGACCGCCCGCTGCTTGACGCCCGCGCCGGCGACGTCGCGGCCGACGACCGGCTGGTAGTCGATCGAGGCGATGTGCTCGTTGGTGACCAGCATCTCCGTGCAGTCGACCGCCTTCGGGCTGACGAGGTTGCGGAGCTCCTCGATGCTGCCCGCGCTCGCCAGGGCCGGGCCCTTGACGGGGCTGCCCCTGCCGTCCCGGGCGTTGACGAAGTCGGTCAGGACGCAGCCGTCGACCAGGGCCTTCTCCTTCTTGTAGCCCTCCGGCACGGTGAAGTCCGGGTTGCAGACCAGCACGCGCAGGTCGGACTTGACGAGGGCCAGTCCGGTCCCGGTCTTGCGCGCGGTGGCCACGAAGCTCTTGCCGACGAGGTACGGGTCGTAGAGGCCGGCGTCCCAGTAGCCCTCGTCGAGCCGCTTGGTGATGTGGTCCTTGTAGGCCTGCTGGTGGGCCTTCATGTCCGAGACCATCGAGAGGACGATCTCGTCCTGTTCCTTCGTGTCCGAGCAGATGCCGCGCTCGGTGACGGACCAGGCGCCGACGGGCGCGTACCCGGCGAGGTTCACGCGGTCGGCCGGGCCGGTGCTCAGGTCCTCGCAGGAGGTGTACTTCCGTACGTACGCCTGCGCCTCGGCGAGCGTGGCCGGCGCGGCGCCGGCTGCGGTGGGGGAGGCCTGGGCGGGGGCTCCGGCGGTCGGTGCGGTGCTCGCGGCCGGGCTCGCGGAGGGCTTCGCGGCGGGCGGGCCCGCCTTGGCGGGGTCCTCGCAGGCGGTGGAGAGGGTGGTGAGCGCGGCGAGGGTGGCGGTCGCGGCGAATATCCGCTGGAGGCGCATGGATGTCTTCCGTCGGGCTGGACAGGGCGGGGAGTGGCATGTCCATGCTAGGCGGGGGCGGACGTCATGATCAAAGACGGCGCGCGGGGGCGGGGCCGGGGTCCGGGGAGTGCCGGTCCGGGGGTACCGGGGTCGATGCGGCCGGTCTCGGGGTGCCGGGGTCGATGCGGCCGAGTCCGGGGTCGCTGCGACCGGTCCGGGGGCCGGGTGCGCCGAGGGCGGGGCGTCAGCCCTTGGCGGCCGCCGGCTGGCAGCCGACCAGTTCCACCATTGTGGCGCGGCCCGTGGTCTTCAGGGTGACCATCTCGTCCACCCGCTTCGCGTCCTGCCCGAACGTGAAGTCCGCACGGCCCACCTCGCCGTGCTGCTCGTCCTGGGAACTGAGGGTGCACACGCCGGTGACCGAGGACTCCTTGCGGACCTCCAGGTGCACCTTGACCTCGCTGTCGGAGACGACCTGGAACTTGATCACCTCGGCGCTGACGCTCTGTCCGCCGACGTAGTCCCAGCCGATCCAGCCGACCACGGCCAGCAGCCCGACCCCGAGGGCCGACCCGACGATCTTCAGCTTCCGGTCCGCGCGCTCGTCCGCCGACCGGCCGTACCGGCCCTCGGGGAGCCCTTCGCGTACCGCGCTCATGATCGATTCCTCTCGTCGGGGAGGGGTGGGACACCCAGGAATTTTCCAACCCCCGATTCGGTCAATATAGAGGCTGACCGTCGCGCCGAATCACAGAGGATCCTGTCTTGACCGAGCAGCTTCGACTGATGGCCGTCCACGCCCACCCCGACGACGAGTCGAGCAAGGGCGCGGCCACGATGGCCAAGTACGTGTCCGAGGGGGTGCCGGTGCTCGTGGTCACCTGCACCGGCGGCGAGCGCGGCTCCGTGCTGAACCCCAAGCTCCAGGGCGACAAGTACATCGAGGAGAACATCCACGAGGTGCGGGCCAAGGAGATGGACGAGGCCCGCGAGATCCTCGGCATCGACCAGGAATGGCTCGGCTACGTCGACTCCGGCCTCCCCGAGGGCGACCCGCTGCCCCCGCTCCCCGAGGGCTGCTTCGCCCTCGCGGACGTGGACGAGGCCGCCGGCGAGCTGGTGAAGAAGATCCGCGCCTTCAAGCCGCAGGTCATCACCACGTACGACGAGAACGGGGGCTACCCGCACCCCGACCACATCATGACCCACAAGATCACGATGGTGGCCTTCGACGGCGCGGCCGACACCGACAAGTTCCCCGAGGCCGAGTACGGGGCCCCGTACCAGCCGCAGAAGCTCTACTACAACCAGGGCTTCAACAAGCCGCGCACCATCGCCCTCCACGAGGCCCTCCTCGCCCGCGGCCTGGAATCCCCCTACGGCGAGTGGCTCGAGCGCTGGAAGGAGTTCGAGCGCAAGGAGCGGACCCTGACGACGCACGTCCCCTGCTCCGAGTTCTTCGAGATCCGCGACAAGGCCCTCATCGCGCACGCCACGCAGATCGACCCGGACGGCGGCTGGTTCCGCGTCCCCATGGAGATCCAGAAGGAGGTCTGGCCCACCGAGGAGTACGAGCTCGCCAAGTCGTTCGTCGACACCTCCCTCCCCGAGTCCGACCTCTTCGCGGGCATCCGGGAGAATGCCTAGCATGAGCGCTACTCAGGCAGCAATCACCCAGTTCCTCCCGCTGGCCGCCGACACCTTCGACAAGAACAAGGTGACCCCGGGCCTCCTCGGGTTCGTCGTGTTCGCCGCACTCGCCCTCGGCGTGTGGGGCCTGATGAAGTCGATGAGCAAGCACATGGGCCGCGTCGACTTCGAGGAAGCCCCCGCGCCGGCGGCCGACGCCCCCAAGGCGTAGGACCCCGCGACACGGCGCGCGACCCGCCGCCCCGCCCGGCACGACCGGGCGCGGCGGCCACTCCCGCACGCCGCCACGCCCCGGCGCGGGCCGCCCCGCCTGCCCGGCCCGGCGCGCCCGGACCCGAAGCCCGGCCAGGGCCCCCGCAGGGGGCGGCTGTCGTCGGTCACTCGCCCGGCCAGGGCCTCGGTACGCCCATCACCTCGCGCGCCCGCAGGTTCGGGACCAGGCCCAGGCGCCACGCCTGCCAGCCCTCCGCCGGGTCCACCCCGCGCGCCAAAACCACCCCGTACGTCTCCAGGCAGTCCTCCAGCCGGCCGTCCCGCAGCGGATGCGGAGCCGCCGCCAGCCGGGACAGCTCCGCCCGCGCCTCCTCCACCGCCGAGTCGCCCGCACCCGCGTACGGCAGCATCGTGCAGCGCAGGAACCGCGCCCAGTCCTCCCCGCGCCGGTCCCCGTACGACACGAACAGCCGCACCGCGTCCTCACACAGCCCGACCGCCTGCGGCACCCGCCCGTTCCCCGCGTCGACGACCGCCAGCTCCACGCAGGTCCACCCCTCCCCGTGCGCCAGCCCGATCCGCCGGAAGTCCGCCCGCGCGTCCACCAGCAGCTGCCGCGCGAAGCCGGAGTTGCGCAGGTTCCCCGTCTGCGCCGCCCGCTGGTCCCGCGTCACCCGCCCCGAGTGGTAACGGGCGTGCGCCAGCCCGTACACGTCCCGCATCCGAGAGAACATCGTCCGGGCCCGCTCCAGCTCCCGCACCGCCCGGTCCCGCTCGCCGTCCTCCTCCAGCGCCTGCCCCAGGTAGTACAGCGTCCACGCCTCACCCCGCGCGTCCTCCGCCAGCCGGTGCCGTGCCAGCGCGTCCCGCAGCCGCTCCAGCGCCGCCTCCGGATCACCGTCCACCACCCGCGCCCGCCCCAGCTGCGTCAGCGCCCACGCCTCGCCCCGGTCGTCCCGCGTCCGCCCGTACAGGCCCAGTGCCAGCCGCAGCTCCTCCTCCGCCCGCGCCACCTCACCCGTCCGCAGGTACACCTGCCCCAGCTGGAAATGCGCCCACGCCTCCCCGTGCACGCTCTCGCTCTCCCGGTGCAGCTCCAGCGACCGCTCCAGCAGCGACACCGCCTCACCCAGCCGCCCCCGGTCCCGCTCCACCGCCCCCAGCGCGTGCAGCGCCCACGCCCGGTCGCCCGCCAGCTCCGGCGGCTCCTGGAGCACCAGCGCCTCCCGGATCCGGGCCGCCGCCTCCGGCAGGTTGCCCTGGTGGTGCAGCGTGATCCCCAGCGACACCAGCGCCATCCCCGCGCCCGCCTCCTGCCGCGCCTCCCGGTACTGGTCCACCAGCGACGTCAACGTCGTACGCGACTTGTCCAGCTCCCCCAGCTGCCGCGCCGCGATACCCGTACGCCACTGCACCGAACGGTTCAACCGCCCCTGGTCCACCGCCCGCGTCAGCTCGTTGATCTCCCCCAGCCGGTACAGGTCCCCGCGCAGCAGGCAGAAGTCGCACAGCGCCCCCAGCAGGTCCAGCACCGCCTGCTGGTCCACCCCCTCCGAATGCCGCAACGCCGCCGTGATGAAGCTGGACTCCTCGTCCAGCCAGCGCAGCGCCGCGTCCACCGAAGCGAAACCGTGCCCGCCGAAGTGATTGGCCCGGGTCGACATCTTCCCGTCGACCATCCGGATCACCGAGTCCGCCAGCTGCGCGTAGTCCCGCACCAGCCGCTCGTGCGCGGCCGCCGCCCGCGCCGGCTCCTCGTCCGCCGCCAGCCGCGCCGCCGCGTACGAACGCACCGCGTCGTGCATCCGGTACCGCTCCCCGCGTACGAGGTCCAGCAGGCCCGCCCGCGCCAGCTCGCCCAGCAGCCGCCCGGCCTCCACCCGGTCCGCACCCGCCAGCGCAGCCGCCGCGGCCGCCCCCAGCGAGGCCCGCCCCGCCAGCGTCAGCCGCCGCAGCAGCCGCCGCCGTTCCTCCGGCAGCCGTACGTAGGCCAGCTCCAGAGCGTGCTCCAGCCCACCACCCCCGCCGCCGTCCGAGGCCCGCGCCGACCCCAGCGGAGCCAGCACCCGCAGCGCCAGCGGCAACCCCGCCCCCAGCTCCAGCAGCCCCTCCAGCGCCGCCCCCTCCGGTGCCGACTCGCCCGCGGCCCGCGCCCCACCGCGCAGCACCTCCGCCGACTCCTCCCGCGCCAGGCGCACCACCGGCAGCTGGTACACCCACGCCCCCAGATCGTCGGGCAGCTCCAGCGGCTCCCGCGCCGTGACCAGGACCAGGCTCTCCGTCCGCTCCGGCACCAGCGCCCGTACCTGCCCCGCGTCCACCGTGTCGTCGAGCACCACCGTCACCGGGAAGCCCTGCAAGTGCTGGTGGTACAGCTCGGTCAGCCGGCGCACCTGGGACTCCGCCGACGCGCCCTCGCGGAACAGCAGCTGCTCACGCGGCGCCCCCAGCCGGTTCAGCAGGTGCAGCAGCGCCTCCCGCGTCGACAGCGGCGCCTCGCCCGCCCCCGTGGCCCCGCCCCGCAGGTCCACCACGCACGCCCCGCGGAACTGGTCCCGCAGCGCGTGCGCCGCCCGCAGCGCCAGCGCCGTACGCCCCACCCCCGGCTCGCCGTGCAGGACCACCACCACCGGCCGGGTCTCCGTACTGGCCCGCGCCGCCGAAACCCACTGCGCGATCCGGGTCAGCTCCACGCGCCGGCCCGTGAACAGCGCGTCCGCGTCCGGGAGCTGCCCGAACGACTGCTCCAGCATGCTGCGCCGCCGCGCCTCCGCACTGCGGTCGCCCCCGCGCAACGGCGGCACACCCCCGCCGCCCGCGCCGGCCGGCACCCCGTTCGCCACGCGCCCGCGCAGCGGACCCCGCACCGCGGCCGCCGCCACCGCCCGCTCCTGCTCCAGGAACGGCCGGATCCCGCGCACCTCCAACGCCGTCAGCCACTGCAGCCGCAACTGCTCCGCACCGCCCGGCCGGCCCGCCGCCCCCGCACGGCGGTTCGCCGCGGGCACGTGCAGGGCCGTCACCTTGGCCACCGTCGCCGCCGCCCCCGCGACGCCCACGACGATCCCCGCGCTGAACGCCGTCCCCGCGTCCACCCCGAACGCCAGGTCCGCCCCGACGGCGGCGGCCGCGGCGACCCCCGTCACGAACAGCGACGCCCCCGTGTTGCCCCGCCGGAAGGCCTCCCCGAGGGACTGCTCCCCGGCGGCCGCCTCGTCCAGCGCCGCCACGTACGCCGCGTACTCCTCGGCGGCCGCCGCCGCGATCCCGTCCAGGGCCTCCCGCCCGCGCGCGAGCAACGCCCCGGCGTCCCCCGCGCCCGCCCGCCGGACCTCCTCCTCGACGGCCCGGGCCAGCACCCGTTCGGCCTCGACACGATGGCTGTCCCGCATCGGCATCCTCCTCGGAGAGCTCCGGAAACGTGCGCCAAGTGTCCTGCGGGACAGTCCGGAGCGCGAGGAATCTGAGCTATTTCAGAGGGAGTTGGGGGCCTCACGAACATCGGCGTGCATATATGTACGCCCCGGCCCTGCCTACCCTGGACCCATGACCCCACGGTGGAAGGTCCCGGCTCTCTGCGCCACCCTCCTCGCGCCGGCGGTCGCGGTCGCGATTTCGGTCACGTCCGTGTCCGTGTCCCTGTCCGACCCCCCGAAGGCGCCACCGGACCGCGGATTCACCCTCCGCTACGAGACCCCCGACCCCGCCGACGAGGAGCACGCCGCCCTCCTCCACGCCCGCAGGCCGGCCGAACGCGCCGTCGAAGCCCTCAACGCCTACCTCGACCTCCCGGAGCGCGTCACCGTCCTCGCCCGCTCCTGCTCCGGCGAGGGCTCCGGCTACGACCCGGTCACCCGCCGCATCGAACTCTGCTACGACGACCTCGCCGACGACCTCGCCCTCCTCGGCGACGAAGCGGCCGCCGCCGACATCACCGCCGAAACCCTCTACCACGAAGCCGGCCACGCCCTCATCGACACCCTCCGCCTGCCCGTCGCCTCCGACCGCGCCGAGGAGGACGCCGCCGACACCTTCGCCGCGTACATGCTCATCCGCGAAGGCCCCCCGGGCGAACGCACCCTCCTCGCCGCCGCCGAGGCCTACCGCCTCGCACCCCCGCCCGGGCCCGGGCCGGACGAACACGCCCCGCCCGCCGACCGCGCCGCCGCCCACCTCTGCCTGCTCCACGGCGCCGCCCCCGAACGCCACCCCGCCCCCACCCAGGGCTGCGCCCCCGCCTGGCCCACCGTCCGCGACACCTGGACCCGCGACCTCACCCCCCTGCTCAGGACCACCCCGCAGCCGGGGGTGCATGGCTCGTAACCACCTCTTGTGTCCGTTCGTTAGATCGATCGTCAGACACACTCTCGAGGGGGGAGCGCGTCATGGATCCCATGCCGCACGTCACCGAAGGCGGCCTCATTCCGGTCGCGTCGTACGCACGTACCTCGCAGGACACCCGGCACGGCGACGCCCGCGGGGTGCGCAACCAGCACCGCATCAACGAACGCACGGCCCTCGACCACGGCTGCGTCGTCGTGGCGACCTATACCGACAACGCGCGCGGCGCGACGAAGGACGACCGGGAGCGGCCGGCGTTCGACCATCTGCTGGCCGACCTGCACCGCGGCCACGCCTTCACGGCGGGGCCGATCGACGGCGTCGTGGCGGTGGCGGACGACCGCCTCTACCGCAGGCCCGACGACTTCATCCGCTTCATGGCGGCGCTGACCGCCCACCCCCGGCGCGTGTACGTCGGCCGGGACGGACTGCGCGACCCGTACACGAAGGCGGGTCTCCTCGAAGGTGCCGCATCCCTTGAGGGGGCGGTCGCCGAGGGGAGGATGCGCAGTCGCCGTGTCCAGGACTGGCACTGGTCGAGGGCCATGGACGGGCTGCCGCACAGCGGACCGAGGCCGTTCGGATGGCTGGAGGACCGGCAGACCCTGCATCCGGTGGAGTCGGAACTCGTCCGCAAGGCGATCGAGCACCGTATCGCCGGCGGGTCGATGGGGGAGGTGGCGCGCGAGTGGGTTGCGTTGGGGGTCAGCGGGACGCGCGGCGGGCGTCCGAATCCGCAAACGGTCACGCAGATCATCACGGCTCCCAGGGTGTGCGGCTTCAGGGCCAACCGGGGGGTGCTGCTGATCGACCCGGAAACGGACCGCCCGCTCGTCGGGGCGTGGCAGGCGATCGTCCCGCCCGAGCAGTGGGTGGCGGTCTGTGCGACCTTCTCGGCCGGGAGCCTGTACATGCACCGGGGGCCGCTCAGTCCTCGACTGACCGGTCGCAAGGCCGGACCGAAGTACGTTGCGAGCGGATTCGTGCGCTGCGGCGCGGAGCTGGCGGAGGGGGGTGTGTGCGGTCAGCTCATGGGCGGCGGTAAAAGCGGCAGCCGGAAGAGTCCCTACAACTACGTCTGCGCCTCGGGCCGGGGCTGCGGACGATGTGCCATCAGCGGCCCCCTCGTGGAGGAGGCCATTGAAAGGCTGCTCTTTCCCGGAGAAGGCCCCGGGCGGGTCCGGTTGCCGGAGCCGATCCGCCAGCGGTGGCAGTCCGGGGAAATGGCCTTCGAGGAGAAGCGGAGGGTCATCTCGTCGGTCTTCGATCATTTCGTGATCAAGCCGGGAAGGAAGGGGAGCACCAGCTGGGACCACTCCCGAGTGGTTCCGGTATGGAAATGGGCTGATCGCATCAAGGCGGCCGAACCAGCGGCCTGATGGCTTCGCTCTGAGCCGCGCATCCGGTTGTGCGGCAGGATGGGAACATGCCGAACCGCCTTGTCAACGAGACCTCGCCGTACCTGCTCCAGCACGTCGACAATCCTGTCGACTGGTGGCCCTGGTCGCCCGAGGCATTCGCGGAGGCACGTGAACGCGAGGTGCCGGTTCTCCTCAGCGTTGGTTACTCTTCGTGTCATTGGTGCCATGTATTTAGCTCCGAAAGTTTCGAAGATGAACTGACCGCCGCCTACATGAACGAGCACTTCGTCAACGTCAAGGTCGACCGCGAAGAGCGCCCCGACATCGACGCCGTCTACATGGAGGCCGTGCAGGCGGCGACCGGGCAGGGCGGGTGGCCCATGACCGTGTTCCTGACGCCCGACGCCGAGCCCTTCTACTTCGGGACCTACTTCCCGCCCGAGCCCCGGCACGGGATGCCCTCCTTCATGCAGGTGCTCGAAGGCGTGCGGACCGCCTGGGCCGGGCGGCGCGAGGAGGTCGCCGAGGTCGCGCAGCGGATCGTGCGGGACCTGGCCGGGCGGCAGCTGGACTACGGGAAGGCCGGGCTGCCGGGGGCCGAGGAGCTGGGGCGGGCGCTGCTCGGGCTGACGCGGGAGTACGACGCCGCGCGGGGCGGGTTCGGCGGGGCGCCGAAGTTCCCGCCGTCCATGGTGCTGGAGTTCCTGCTGCGCCACCACGCCCGGACCGGGTCCGAGGGGGCCCTGCAGATGGCCGCCGACACCTGTGAGGCGATGGCCCGGGGCGGGATCTACGACCAGCTCGGCGGCGGGTTCGCGCGGTACTCCGTGGACCGGGAGTGGGTCGTGCCGCACTTCGAGAAGATGCTGTACGACAACGCGCTGCTGTGCCGGGTGTACGCGCACCTGTGGCGGGCCACCGGTTCGGACCTCGCCCGGCGCGTGGCGCTGGAGACCGCCGACTTCATGGTGCGGGAACTGCGGACGGAGCAGGGCGGGTTCGCCTCCGCGCTCGACGCCGACAGCGAGGATCCGTCGAGCGGCAGGCACGTCGAGGGGGCGTACTACGCCTGGACGCCGGCGCAGTTGGCCGAGGTGCTGGGGGAGGAGGACGGGGCGCTGGCCGCCGCGTACTTCGGGGTCACCGAGGAGGGGACCTTCGAGCACGGCACGTCGGTGCTGCAACTGCCGCAGGACGGGCCGGTGGTGGAGGCCGGGAAGGTCGCCTCCATCAGGGAGCGGCTGCTCGCCGCGCGGGGCCGGCGGCCCGCGCCGGGCCGGGACGACAAGGTCGTCGCCGCCTGGAACGGGCTGGCCGTCGCGGCGCTCGCCGAGTGCGGGGCCTTCTTCGAGCGGCCGGACCTGGTCGAGCGGGCGATCGAGGCCGCCGACCTGCTCGTACGGGTGCACATGGACGGCATGGCCCGGCTGGCGCGCACGAGCAAGGACGGGCGGGTCGGGGCCAATGCCGGGGTGCTGGAGGACTACGGGGACGTCGCCGAGGGGTTCCTGGCGCTGGCCGCCGTCACCGGGGAGGGGGTGTGGCTGGAATTCGCCGGGTTCCTCGTCGACCTGGTCATGGCCCGGTTCACCGCCGAGGACGGCTCGCTCTACGACACCGCGCACGACGCCGAGCAGCTGATCCGCCGGCCGCAGGACCCCACCGACACCGCCGCGCCCTCGGGGTGGACGGCGGCTGCCGGCGCGTTGCTCTCGTACGCCGCGCACACCGGTTCGGCGCCGCACCGGGAGGCGGCGGAGCGGGCGCTCGGGGTGGTGCACGCGCTCGGGCCGCGTGCCCCGCGCTTCATCGGGCACGGGCTGGCGGTCGCGGAGGCGCTGGTCGACGGGCCGCGGGAGGTGGCCGTGGTGGGTCATCCGGAGGATCCGGCGACGGCGGCGCTGCACCGGACGGCGTTGCTGGGGACGGCTCCCGGGGCGGTGGTGGCGGTGGGTCTGCCCCGCCAGGCCGATGGCAGCGGTGGGGAGTTCCCACTTCTGGCCGAGCGCACACTCGTGCGCGACCTTCCGACGGCGTATGTGTGCCGTCATTTCGTCTGCGCGCGTCCTACGACGGAACCGGTCTCACTGGCTGAGCAGTTGGGTGTGGTTCATCCGTGATTGTGGCAGAGTAGCGTCAATTCCGGTCCCTCGGGCGCCACTTGGAAACGTGGTTTTTATTCGAGTGGCGCCTGAGTTTCATTTCCGCTGTCTAGTCTCGTGTCTTCTAGCGGTAACGAGACGGCGCGCTGGGGGGTGCGCGCGTACGGGGGACGCGGGGGCGGCAGGCCGGGGGGCCGGGCCGTCGCCGGGGGGTTTTCGATCGCCGCCTGGGGTTGCGGCTCGGCTGTGGGGGACAGTTTGCTCACCTCTGTCTTTGTTGCTGCCATTTCTCTGGCGCTGTTCTGGATGGCCGCGTTCACGCTGTGGTGGCAGATGCACGCCTGGCGGACGCCCGAGACGCTCGCGGCGACCCGTTTCGACAGCCCCGACAGCGGGGGGCGGCTGGCCTTCTCGCTGCTGCTGCCGGCCCGCCACGAGCAGGCCGTGCTGGAGCACACCATCGACCGGCTGCTGGAATCGAGCCACACCGACTACGAGATCATCGTCATCGTCGGTCACGACGACCCCGAGACGGCCGCGGTCGCGGAGCGCGCCGCCGTCCGCGCGCCCGAGCGCGTACGGGTCGTCGTCGACCACCACGAGACCAAGAACAAGCCGAAGGCGCTCAACACCGCCCTGCCGCACTGCCGGGGCGACATCGTCGGGGTCTTCGACGCCGAGGACCAGGTCCATCCCGAGCTGCTCACCCACGTCGACCACGCCTTCCGCTCCACCGGCGCGGACGTGGTCCAGGGCGGGGTGCAGCTGATCAACTTCCACTCCAGCTGGTACAGCCTGCGCAACTGCCTGGAGTACTTCTTCTGGTTCCGCTCCCGCCTGCACCTGCACGCCGAGAAGGGTTTCATCCCGCTGGGCGGCAACACCGTCTTCGTGCGCACGGCGGTGCTGCGCGAGGCGGGCGGCTGGGACCAGAACTGCCTCGCCGAGGACTGCGACCTGGGCGTGCGGCTGTCGTCGGTGGGCAAGAAGGTGGTCGTCGCGTACGACTCCGACATGGTCACCCGTGAGGAGACCCCGGGCTCCCTGATGAGCCTGCTCAAGCAGCGGACCCGCTGGAACCAGGGGTTCCTCCAGGTGTACCGGAAGAAGGACTGGCAGCAGCTGCCGGGCCGGGGGCAGCGCTGGCTGGCCCGCTACACGCTGATGACGCCGTTCATGCAGGCGGCCACCGGGGTGATCATCCCGGTGAACTGCGCGGTGGCGGTCTTCCTCGACGTGCCCGTGGGCATCGCGATCATCACCTTCCTCCCCATGATCACGGCGATGGTGACGTTCGTCTTCGAGATCGTCGGCCTGCACGACTTCGGCCACCAGTACGGGCTGCGGGTGCGGTTCACGCACTACCTCAAGCTCATCGTGGGCGGCCCCTTCTACCAGGTGCTGCTGGCGGGCGCCGCGATCCGCGCGGTCTGGCGCGAGCAGCGCGGCCGCAACGAGTGGGAGCTGACCAGCCACACGGGCGCGCACCTGACCTCCGCCGCGTCCGGCGCCCCCGCGTCCGCTGCCCCCGCCGCCGCTGACGCCTCCTCCGCCTCCGCCACTTCGATCCGAGAGGACAGCCTCCGGTGACCGCCACCCTGCCCACGGCCACTGATCCCCAGCCTGCTGACCCCGCCGGCAGCGCCCAGCTGCTGCCCGTCCGCCGTCCGCCCGGCTCCGGCGGTGCCGGTTCCCCGGGGCCCGGGGGCCGGGGCGGAGGCGGACTCGGGGTGCGTCCGGCGGCGTTCGCGCGCCCGATGGTGCGCTTCCGCTCCTCCAGGCCGGACCTGCTGCTGTGCGGGGCGATCCTGCTGGCGGTCGTCCTCGTACAGGGCTGGAACATCACGAACTTCCCGACCCTGAGCGACGACGAGGGCACGTACCTCGCCCAGGCGTGGGCGGTCCAGCAGGGTGACGGGCTGGCGCACTACACGTACTGGTACGACCATCCGCCGCTGGGCTGGATACAGATCGCGGGCCTGACGTACCTGCCCGCCCTCCTGGTGCCCGACTGGATGACGGTCGCGCCGATGCGCTTCTCGATGCTGGCCGTCTCCGCCGCGAGCTCGGTGCTGATGTACGTGCTGGCGCGCCGGCTGTGGCTGCCGCGCTGGGCGGCGGGGCTGGCGATGGGGCTGTTCGGGCTGTCGCCGCTGTCGGTGGTCCTCCAGCGGGAGATCTTCCTCGACAACCTGGCCGTGATGTGGATGCTGCTGGCGTTCTGCCTCGCCGCGTCCCCGAGCCGGCACCTGTGGCACCACTTCGGGTCGGGTCTGGCGGCCGCCACCGCCGTCCTGACCAAGGAGACGATGCTGGTGGTGCTCCCGGCGCTGCTGGTGACGATGTGGCGTCACAGCCACCGCGACACCCGCAAGTTCGCCGTGACGGGGGCGATAACGGCCTGCGCGCTGATAGGGCTGTCGTACCCGCTGTTCGCCCTGCTCAACAACGAGCTGCTGCCCGGTGCCGGGCACGTCTCCCTGATCGACGGCATCACCTACCAGATGAGCCGTCCCGGCTCCGGCTTCATCCTCCAGTCCGGCACCGGCTCGAACGGGGTCTTCCGCTCCTGGCTCTACTACGACTCCGTCCTGCCGCTCGGCGGGCTGGCCGGTGCCGTGCTGCTGCTGGTGACGCACCGCTGGTCGGTGACCGCCCGCGCGCTCGCCGGGCCGGCCCTGGCCGTGGTGATCCTGGCCGTGGTCGCGATGCGGCCCTCCGGCTACCTCCCGGCGATGTACGTGATCCAGGCGCTGCCGTTCCTGGCGCTGGTCCTCGCCGGGGGCGCGGCCAGCGTCACGCACGCCGTGCTGCGCCGCCGGCGTGCGCCGGGGGAGTGGCGGGGCGTGGTGTACGCGCGGTGGGCGCTGGTCGGCGTACTCGCCGTGGCGGCGGCCGCGTTCGTGCTGCCGCGCTGGTACGAGGGCAACCGGACCGCCCTCACCGTCGACGCCAACGCCCCCTACCGGCAGGCGGCGGCCTGGCTCGGCCGGGAGGTGGCCGACCCGGCGCACACCCGCGTCCTCGTGGACGACGCGCTGTGGCTCGACGCCGTTCACCACGGTTTCGCACCCGGTGACGGGGCGATCTGGTTCTACAAGGCGGACCTCGACCCGGCCGTCACCAAGACCCTGCCGCGCGGGTGGAGGGACATCGACTACGTGGTTTCCTCGCCCACCGTGCGTCGCGACGCGGCGGACCTGCCGAACGTGAAGGCTGCTCTGGAGCATTCGACCGCGGTCGCCGTCTTCGGTACGGGCGAGGACCGTATCGAGATCCGCCGGACCGACCGCGAGAGTGGGAGCTGAACCACGATGAGCGAGAACCTGGGGCCCCCGCATGCCCTGGAAGATCCGGAAGTCGACGCTCCGCCGCCCGGCGTCCAGGGGCGCGGCCGGGAGCTGCCCCGCCTCCTGGCGCGGCCGGCGGCGCTGCTCTCGGCCGGCCCCCTGGTGCGGATGACCGGTTTCGGGCTGGTCGGGGTCTCCGGCTTCGTGCCGAACCTGGCGGCGCTCTGGCTGCTGACGCACGCCGGGACGCAGTACCTGGTCGCGGGGGTCCTCGCCAACCAGGCCGGGGTGCTGTGGAACTTCCTGCTCATCGAGACGCTGCTCTTCCGCGACCGGCGCGGCCACCGCCACTGGGCGGACCGCCTCGGCCGCTTCGCCCTCATCGCCAACGCCGACCTGCTGCTGCGCGTGCCGCTCATCGCGCTGTTCGTGGGCCGCTTCGGCCTGGAGGTGCTGCCCGCGACCGCGCTCGCGCTGGCCATCACCTTCGTCCTGCGTTTCGCCGCCACCGAGGCGCTCGTCTACCTGCCGCGCGGGCCACGTGCGGCGCGCACCACCAGGAGTTGAGCCGTACCGAAAGGACCGCGTATGCGTAGGAAGATCCGACGGGGGGCGGGGCGCCGGGCCGCTCTGACCGCCGTCGGCGCGATGACCGCCAGCCTGCTCCTGACCGCACCCCAGCAGGCCACGGCCGGAGCGCCGAACCTGCTGACCAACCCCGGCTTCGAGACCGCCGGTCCGGCCGGCTCCGACATGCCCTCCTGCTGGTCGAAGTCGGGCTGGGGCGACAACGACTTCACCTTCGCCACCGTCGCCGACGCCCACAGCGGCACCAAGGCCGTGAAGGTCACGGTGACCCGCCGGGTCAGCGGCGACCGCAAGGCCCTGGTCACCGAGAACGCCGCCTGCGCCCCGACGGTGGTGCCGGGGAAGCAGTACGACCTGTCCGCCTGGTACAAGTCGAACACCCCCGACGTGTCGGTGACGGTGTTCCGCCACGACACCAGCGCGGGCTGGCAGTACTGGACCGACCTGCAGAATCCGCCGGTCAGCGCCGCGTGGGCGCGCACGGAGGTCCGTACGCCCGCCGTACCGCCGAACACCGACAAGATCGCGTGGGGTCTGTCCGTGTACGGCGTGGGCACCCTCACCACCGACGACTACGCGCTGGAGGAGGTGGGTGCCGTCCCGCCGGGGCCCGCCTGCACGGGCACGGCCGAGGAGTGCGCCAAGGGCAAGTGGGAGGTGATGGGCACCCAGAACCCGGTGCGCTCGATGCACGCCGTGGTCCTGAAGAACGGCAAGGTGCTGCTGATCGCCGGTTCCGGCAACGACATCTCCCAGTTCAACGCGGGCACCTTCACCTCCGCCGTCTACGACCCCGTGGCGGGCACCGCCAAGACGATCCCGACGCCGGTGGACATGTTCTGCTCGGGGCACGTGCAGCTGGCCGACGGCCGGGTGCTGGTGATGAGCGGCAACAAGGGCTATCCGTCCGCCGACGGCACGATCGGCTACCAGGGGCTGAAGGACAGCTACGTCTTCGACCCGGCGACCGAGACGTACACGAAGACGAACGACATGAACGGCGGGCACTGGTACCCGTCCGCCACCGTCCTCGGCAACGGTGACGTGATCTCCTTCGGCGGGCTGAAGGAGGACTCCACGGGCAACGTCACCGCGGAGAAGTTCTCGGCGGCGCAGAACAAGTGGCTGCCGATGAACGAGGTCAACCAGACCTGGTCGTACTGGGGCCTGTACCCGTCGATGATCCTCATGCAGGACGGCCGGCTCTTCTACTCCGGCAGCCACACCTTCGGCAACGGCACGCCCGGCTCCGGCGCCTCGGTCTACGACTACGGCGCCAACACCATCACCGACGTGCCCGGCCTGCGCAAGAAGGACGAGCGGGACGAGTCGGCGAGCGTGCTGCTGCCCCCGGCCCAGGACCAGCGGGTGCTGACCGTCGGCGGCGGCAACAACGAGAGCAACCCGGCGGCCAACCGGCTCACCGACATCATCGACCTGAAGAAGCCGAGCCCCGCCTACACGGCGGGCCCCGACCTCCCGCAGGGCCTCGTCGACACCGGCACGGGCAAGCGCCCGCAGACCGGCGCCGAGGGCAAGATGTACGTCTCCGCCGTGCTGCTGCCCGACGGCAAGGTGCTGGAGACCGGCGGCGGCCTCCACGACCGGGCCGACCCGGTCTTCGAGGCCTCGTTCTTCGACCCGGCGAGCAACACCTACCAGGCGGGCCTGGCCACCGACCCGATCCCGCGGACCTACCACTCGGGGGCGTTCCTGCTGCCCGACGGCCGCGTGATGTCCGTCGGCGACAACCCGGGCAACGGCACGTACAACCACGCGGTGTCCGTCTACACCCCGCCCTACCTGTTCAAGGGGCCGCGCCCGAAGCTCACCTCGGTGATCGACACGGAGTGGGTGTACGGGGACACGCAGCGGATCACGGTCGACCGGCCGATCGCCAAGGCCGAACTGATCCGCCCGGCGGCGGTCACCCACTCCTCGGACCCCAACCAGCGGTTCGTGGACCTGCCGATGACGGTGATCGACAACAAGACGATCGACCTCAACGTCACGAGCAACCCCAACCTGGCCCCGCCCGGCTGGTACATGCTCTTCGGGGTCGACGCGAACGGCGTCCCGTCGGTCGCGACCTGGGTCCACCTGGGCGGGGCCCCCGCCCTGGCGGCGGCGAAGGCCGACGGGAAGCAGCTGCCCGCGCCGCACGAGCACTCCTTCGCCGACAGGCTCGCCCCGCCCAAGGCCAACCCCGGGCAGCGGGACTCGGCCCCGGTCGCGCCCACCGTGGCCGGCTGCGACCGGCACTACGGGACGGCGAGCGTCTGCGTACCGGGCACCTTCCCGGCGGAGGTGAAGAAGACGACCAAGGCGCGCTGCGAGTGGCTGGCCGCGCACCAGTTCCCGAGGCGGATGAAGGTCAACGGCAGCGACCCCCTGCGGCTCGACCAGGACGGGGACGGCTACACCTGCTGAGGGGGCCGCGCCCCAAGTGCACCCGTTTGACGGCCCGTCGCCCCCCGTGGGAGGCGGGCCGTCCTCCTACGCTGAGCGCTGGCCTCTTCCGGTCCGTCACGTTCTGGTCGAAAGGTTCCGCGCCCATGCCCGAGACCGCTCCGCCGGCCCCGACCGCCGTCCGCCGTCGCTGCTTCGCCGTACTGCTGGCTTGTGCCCTGCTCGGTCCGCCGGCGCTCGCGGGGCCGGCCGGGGCCGCGGACGGCGTCGGGAGGATCACGCGGTTCACGCCGCCCACGGCGGGCAGCGCCCCCATCGGGATCGCGGCGGGGCCCGACGGCAACGTGTGGTTCACCGAGAGCGGCACCGGCCGGATCGCGCGGATCACGCCGAAGGGCGTCATCAGGGAATTCCCGCTGCCCGCGGGGTCCTTGCCGGACGACATCACCGCCGGGGCGGACGGCCGGCTGTGGTTCAGCGAGCCCGGACGCAACCGGATCGGCCGGATCGGCACGGGCGGGGAGACCGCGCGGTTCCCGCTCCCGCGGGCGGGCGCCTTCCCCACCGGCATCACCGGGGGGCCCGACGGGAACCTGTGGTTCGCCGAGTTCGACGGTGGGCGGGTCGGGCGGATCACCCCGTCCGGGAAGGTCACCGAGTTCCCGCTGCCCGGCACCGAGAGCGCCCCGTACCGGATCACCCTCGGCCCGGACGGGAACCTGTGGTTCACGGAACCCGGCAGCAGCCGGATCGGGAAGATCACCCCGTCCGGCAAGGTCACCGGGTACCCGCTGCCGAAGGCGGGGAGCACCCCCTTCAACATCACCGCGGGCTCGGACGGGAACCTCTGGTTCACCGACCCGGCCTCCCACGCGATCGGGCGGATCACCCCGCAGGGCAGAGCCCGGCTGTTCCCGCTGCCCGCCGGCGACAGCCGCCCGGTCGGCATCGCGGCGGGCCCCGACGGCAACCTCTGGTTCGGGGAGTCCGGCACCGGCCGGGTCGGGCGGATCACGACGGGCGGCGGGATCACCGAGTTCGCCGTGCCCCCGTCGAAGCCGGACGGCGGGCCCTTCCACCTGGCCGCGGGGCCCGACGGGCACGTCTGGTTCACGGAGCTGAGCGGCAACCGGGTCGGGCGCGTGGAGGTCGGGGGCCGGGTCGCCGATCTGGCCGTCCGGCTCTCGGCCCCGGGCCGGGCCCGCGCGGGCGACGCGTACGCCTACACGGTGACGGTGGCCAACCAGGGCCGCTCCGCCGCGGCCGGCACGGTCGTACGGCTGGCCAAGCCGCGCGGCGCGTACACGGTGTCGGCCAGTCCGAACGCCAAGCGGCCCACGGCCGACGAGCTGACCTGGAACGTGGGCCCGCTCGGCGCCGGGCAGAAGCGGACCTTCCGCGTCACGGTGCGGCCGAAGGGCGGGGGCGCCGTCGAGGCGGCGGCCAGGGTCACCGCCGCCACCTTCGACCCGGTCGCCGGGAACAACGCGGTGACCGCGCGCACCACGGTCTCGGGCCGCTGAGGAGCGGTCTACGCGTGCCGGTACGCGGCCAGCGAGATGCCGACGTAGTGGGCCACGAAGGCCGCGAGGGTCAGGGAGTGGAAGACCTCGTGGAAGCCGAAGACGCGGGGGGAGGGGTTGGGACGCTTCATCCCGTAGATGACCCCGCCCACGCTGTACAGCAGACCGCCGACGATCACCAGGACGAGGACGGCGATGCCGCCGGTCCGCATGAAGTCGGGCAGGAAGAACACCGCCGCCCACCCCATCGCGATGTAGCACGGGGTGTACAGCCAGCGCGGGGCGCCGACCCAGAAGACGCGGAAGGCGATGCCGGCCGCGGCCGCGATCCACACCGCCCACAGCAGGGGCCTGCCGGTGGAGTCGGGCAGCAGCAGGACCGCGAGCGGGGTGTAGGTGCCCGCGATGATCAGGAAGATGTTCGCGTGGTCGAGCCGCCGTAGGACGGCCTCGCCGCGCGGCCCCCACGTGCCGCGGTGGTAGACGGCGCTGACTCCGAAGAGCAGGCAGGCGGTGAGGACGTACACCCCGCAGGCGACGCGGGCCCTCGTCGAGTCGGTGAAGGCCATCAGCACCAGGCCGGCGATCACCACGGCGGGGAACATCCCGGTGTGCAGCCAGCCGCGCATCAGCGGCTTGGCCTCCGGACCTGCCGTGACGAGCGGCGCGAGCGGTGCGACCGGTGCGGCGCTCGGCACGGCGGCGGCGTCAGAAGTCATGGTCCACATGCTACCTACGGGTCCGTAGGTTCCGGATTTCCTCTTTACGGAAGATTGACGGACGTGGCGATGCTCACGTGAGAGGCCCCCTGGACATATGCGCACATCCACCGGATGATCAGATGAGTGCGGTCGGCACCGGATGAGCGGAGCGCGAAGCGTCCGGGTCGCAGCCCCCACGGGGCATACACCAAACAAACCCCTCAACAAGGAGCAATCGTGGCGCGCGACAACGCGGCTCCCACTTCCGTCCCGACGACCCACCGGGAGCTCGTCTCCTGGGTGGAGGAGATCGCAGCCCTGACCCAGCCGGACCGCATCGTCTGGTGCGACGGCTCCGAGGCCGAGTACGAGCGCCTGTGCGAGGAGCTCGTCGCCAAGGGCACGTTCAAGAAGCTCGACGAGACCAAGCGCCCGAACTCCTACTACGCCGCCTCCGACCCCTCCGACGTCGCGCGCGTCGAGGACCGCACCTTCATCTGCTCCGAGAAGGAGGAGGACGCGGGCCCGACCAACCACTGGAAGGCCCCGGCGGAGATGAAGGAGATCTTCGCGGGAGAGCAGGGCATCTTCCGCGGTTCCATGAAGGGCCGGACGATGTACGTCGTCCCGTTCTGCATGGGTCCCCTCGGCTCCGACCTCTCCGCGATCGGCGTCGAGATCACCGACTCCGCCTACGTCGCGGTCGCCATGCGCACCATGACCCGCATGGGCAAGGCCGTCCTCGACGAGCTCGGCTCCGACGGCTTCTTCGTCAAGGCCGTCCACACCCTCGGCGCTCCGCTCGCCGAGGGCCAGGACGACGTGCCGTGGCCCTGCAACACCACCAAGTACATCTCGCACTTCCCCGAGACCCGCGAGATCTGGTCCTTCGGCTCCGGCTACGGCGGCAACGCCCTGCTCGGCAAGAAGTGCTACGCCCTGCGCATCGCCTCCGTCATGGCCCGCGACGAGGGCTGGCTCGCCGAGCACATGCTCATCCTCAAGCTGACCCCGCCGGCCGGCGAGGGCGAGGCCAAGTACGTGGCGGCCGCGTTCCCGTCCGCCTGCGGCAAGACCAACCTGGCCATGCTGGAGCCCACGATCCCCGGCTGGACGGTCGAGACCATCGGCGACGACATCGCCTGGATGCGCTTCGGCGAGGACGGCCGCCTCTACGCGATCAACCCCGAGGCCGGCTTCTTCGGCGTCGCCCCCGGCACCGGCGCGCACACCAACGCCAACGCCATGAAGACGATGTACGCCAACACCGTCTTCACCAACGTCGCGCTCACCCCCGACGGCGGCGACGTGTGGTGGGAGGGCATGACCGAGGAGGCGCCCGCGCACCTCATCGACTGGAAGGGCAACGCCTGGACCCCGGAGTCGGGGACGCCGGCCGCCCACCCCAACGCCCGCTTCGCCGTCCCGGCCGCCCAGTGCCCGACGATCGCCCCCGAGTGGGAGGACCCCAAGGGCGTCCCGGTCTCCGCGATCCTCTTCGGCGGCCGCCGCGCCTCCGCCGTCCCGCTGGTCACCGAGTCCTTCGACTGGAACCACGGCGTCTTCATCGGCTCGAACATCGCGTCCGAGAAGACCGCCGCCGCCGAGGGCAAGGTCGGCGAGCTGCGCCGCGACCCGTTCGCGATGCTGCCGTTCTGCGGCTACAACATGGGTGACTACATGGCCCACTGGGTCAAGGTCGCCGCCGACAAGGACCAGAGCAAGCTCCCGAAGATCTACTACGTGAACTGGTTCCGCAAGAACGACGCGGGCAAGTTCGTGTGGCCGGGCTTCGGTGAGAACAGCCGCGTCCTGAAGTGGATCGTCGGCCGCCTCGACGGCACCGCCGAGGGCGTCGAGACCCCCATCGGCGTCCTGCCGACCAAGGCCTCGCTCGACCTCGACGGCCTCGACATCGCCGACGAGGACCTCGACTTCCTCCTCACGGTCGACAAGGAGGTCTGGCGCGAGGAGGCCGCCCTGGTCCCCGAGCACCTGAACACCTACGGCGACCACACCCCCAAGGAGCTGTGGGAGCAGTACCACGCGCTCGTCGAGCGCCTGGGCTAGCCCCCGGCACCACCCCGAGAACCGAGGCCGGCTGTCCCCCGGCCGAGGGCTGACGCGGGAATCCCCGACCAAGGGCTCCTTGCGGCCTTCCGAACAGGCCGCGTGCGTCTGCTGATGGCGGGCCTCCACCCAGTGGAGGCCCGCCGTCATGTGTTCGGCCCGCCGGCACCCCGGTCCGGGGCGCGCAGCGCCACGGCGGTGATCACCAGCCCGTCCTCGACGAGCCAGCGCCCGTGGAAGACGGAGAGGCGGACGCCGTCGACGACCGGTCCCCGGCCCAGCACCCGGGCCTTGAAGGTGCCCTGCCACGGGTTCACGGCGACCGCGGCCTCGTCGAAGTCCAGGACGACCCCGGTGAGCGGGTACCAGGCCTTGTACACGCTCTCCTTGGCGGCGAAGAGCAGCCGGTCCCAGTGGATGCCCGACTCGCAGGTGCCCAGCCGGGCCAGCTGGCCGCGCTCCTCCGGGATGGTCACCCGCTCCCGCACCATGCTGTGGCGCAGCGGTTCGTTGGGTTCGACGTCGACGCCGATGCCCGCCACGTCGGCCGACCGCGCCACGGCGGCGCACCGGTACCCCTTGCTGTGCGCCATGCTCCCGACGACCCCGGCCGGCCACAGCGGGGCGCCGTGGGCGTCGCGCAGGACCGGGACGGGTGGCACGCCGAGGTCGGCCATGGCTTCCCGGGCGCAGGCCCGGGAGGTGCTGAACTCCCGGCGGCGGCCGGGCGAGGCGCCGGCCATCAGCTCCTCCTCGGCGGCGAACAGCGGCGTGGGCAGGACCGGATCGCTGAACGCCTCGGAGGTGGCGACCACCGGGGGCAGCAGCGAGCCGACGAGCGTGCCCTGCCGGGATCCGTCACCGATGACCGGCCTCGGCACCTCTGCCTTCCGATGCCGTACGCGGACCTTCACAGGTTCGCGCGCCAGGCGGGCAGGCTCCGGCCCGACCAGGACCCGGCCGGTCCGGGGCCCGATCCGTCGCGGGACCAGGGCGCGGGCGCCGTCGTCGCCCCGTGGCCGGCGTCCGCGTCGCCGCGGGCGGCGCCCAGGGCCAGCAGGACCGCGGTCAGCGCCGCCACCTCGTCGGGATCCGGAGCCCCCCGCGTGATCCGGATCTGCGGTTCGGCGGCGCTCACTGGGGCTGGTTCCCGTGCTTGCGGCTGGGCAGGGTGACCTGCTTGCCGCGCAGCATCGCGAGGGCGCCGATCAGCCGGGACCGGGTCTCCGCCGGGTCGATGACGTCGTCGACCAGGCCGCGTTCGGCGGCGTAGTAGGGGTGCATCAGCTCGGTCTTGTACTCCTTGACCAGGCGGACGCGGGCCTCGTCGGGGTCGTCGGCCTCGGCGATCCGGCGCCGGAACACCACGTTGGCCGCGCCCTCGGCGCCCATGACGGCGATCTCGTTGCTCGGCCAGGCCAGGGACACGTCGGTGCCGATGGAACGCGAGTCCATGACGATGTAGGCGCCGCCGTACGCCTTGCGCAGGATCAGCTGGATGCGGGGCACGGTGGCGTTGCAGTACGCGTACAGCAGCTTCGCGCCGTGCCGGATGATGCCGTTGTGCTCCTGGTCCACGCCGGGCAGGAAGCCGGGCACGTCGACCAGCGTCACGAGCGGGATGTTGAAGGCGTCGCAGGTCTGGACGAAGCGGGCCGCCTTCTCGGAGGCGTGGATGTCCAGGACGCCGGCCGTGACGGACGGCTGGTTGGCGACGATGCCGACGACGTGGCCGTCCAGCCGGGCCAGGGCGCAGATGATGTTGGTGCCCCACAGTTCGTGGACCTGGAAGTACTCGCCGTCGTCGACGACTTCGGCGATGACCTCGCGCATGTCGTAGGAGCGGTTGGGGTCGCCCGGCACCAGGTCCAGCAGGGCCTCGGTGCGGCGGTCCGCGGGGTCGTCGGACTCGGCCGCGGGCGGCAGCTCGCGGTTGTTGGAGGGCAGCATGGACAGCAGGAAGCGGACGTCGTCCAGGCAGCTGTGCTCGTCGTCGTAGGCGAAGGCGGCCACGCCGGAGGTGGCGGCGTGCGCGTCCGCGCCGCCGAGCGCGTCCTGGGTGATGACCTCGCCGGTGACCGCCTGGACGACGTCGGGCCCGGTGATGAACATCTGGGAGATGCCGCGGACCATGAACACGAAGTCGGTCAGCGCGGGGGAGTAGGCGGCGCCGCCCGCGCAGGGGCCCAGGATCACGCTGATCTGGGGGATGACGCCGGAGTTGCGGACGTTGCGCTGGAAGATGCCGCCGTAGCCGGCGAGCGCGGTGACGCCCTCCTGGATGCGGGCGCCCGCGCCGTCGCACAGGCCCACCACGGGGGCCCCGGCGGCTTCGGCCAGGTCCATGACCTTGTGGATCTTCTCGGCGTGGGCCTCGCCGAGCGCGCCGCCGAAGATGCGGAAGTCGTGGGCGTAGGCGAAGACCGTGCGGCCGTGCACCAGGCCCCAGCCGATCACCACGCCGTCGGTGTGCGGTCTGCGGTTCTCCAGGCCGAAACCGGTCGCCCGGTGCCGGCGCAGGCCCTCCAGTTCGGTGAAGGTTCCCTCGTCGAAGAGGTACTCGACGCGCTCGCGGGCGGTCAGCTTGCCCTTCGCGTGCTGTGCCTCGGTGGCGGCCTCGCTGGGACCCCGGACCACGCGGGCACGCAGTTCGGAGAGTTCGGCGGTGTACGACCGCAGGTGCGACTGCGTCCACGTCGGATGGTCCTCGGTGATGCTCACGTGGTGCCCTTTCCTCGGATCGGCGGCAAGAGGGGCGTTCCACGCTGCCCGGCGGCGTTCAAGGCGGTATCAAAGCTCTGTTGAAGTACGACCTCATGCGTTCGACAAAGAAGTTTTAAGTCGGTCTCTACGCGTGGTCACGACGATGTGAGGACATCCGAGACCACTCAGGGAGACGACAGTGAGAACGAGTTGGAAGAAGCGGCTGACGCTCGGCGCGGTGGCGGTGGCCATGGCCGCGGCGGTGACGCCGGCGACCGGAGCGGTGGCGGCCGAGCAGGTCGAAGAGACCCCGATGCTCAGGAAGACCGTCTTCAGCGACACCTTCCAGAACGGCTTCGACACCTCGACGGCGGGCAACTGGCAGCTGTTCCAGAACGGCGGGCTCACGGCCGACGACGGCGTCGCGACCACCTCGACCCGCGGCCTGAACGTCGTGCCCTCGGGCACGGACCCGGTCACGGGCCAGCCGGCGTTCTCCTGGACCACGGGGCAGCAGGCGGCCGGCGGGGGCGGCGACAAGGACCACATGAAGTGGCTCGCCTACCCCCGCCACAACGGCACCACCGGATACCCGGGTTACGACGTCCCGCCGAACGGGCAGCTGACCTGCGAGTCCTCGCTGTCCGTCCAGACGCGCAACATGGACAGGCACCCGTTCGGCACCGCGGTCGGCGACCCGCAGGGCGACGTCCGCCTCGGTTCGGCGGGCCTGGTCACGGCGGACCTCCAGACCGGCATGGTCATGGACTTCCACGTCACCAACAACACCGTCTACGCCTTCTACGAGCGCCTGCGCTACCCGGGCACCAGCTACGCGGCGTTCACCTACGCGGTGCCGGTCGCCCGCATCACTCCGGGCACCCAGGTCAACACCCAGGTCGTGCTGGAGAACGGCGGCACCCGGGCCCGCTGGAAGCTCAACGGCTTCACCGTGCTCACCGTGAACAAGCTGGGCACCCTCGAACTCGACCGGAAGTACCTCCAGACGGACCACGGCGGCACCCAGGAGGTCGTCGCGCCGAAGCAGGCGACCTGCGGGCTGGGCGTGTTCTCGATGCTCGACGGCGCCGGCCCGGACGGCCGCGGCCTGGTGCGCCTGGACTCGACGGACGGCTTCTACTACAACACCCGGCTGGGCGCGCCCACCGGCCAGAGCTTCCTCGACGAGACCAGCCGGACCGGCAGCCGGGTCTGGGGGCAGGGCGTCGACCTGCGCGCCGCCAACCTCAAGGTCACCACGGGTGAGCGCCTGTAATGCCTCTAAGGAGGTAGGGCCACTGACCGTTGGAAGTCTGGGCGCGGCCGGACGGCTGCCTTAGGTTCGAAGGGCAGTGCCGATCACGACCAGCCCGCCCGATCCCATCCACGTCGTCGGAGCCCGCATCGGGCGGGTGGTCCGCCGGCCGTGAGGCGCCGGCCCGGCATCCCGGGAACGGTCGACGCAGACCGCGCCGCCCGGCCGGGCCACGAGGTACCGAAGGAACTCCACTGATGAACTCGAACAGCTCCGCCGACCTGGTGATGTTCCCCGGACAGGGGTCTCAGCGGGCCGGCATGGCCACTCACCTGCTGGAGCGGTATTCCGCCGCCCGGCGGGTGTTCGAGGAGGCGGACGCCGTGCTCGGCATGCCGCTCTCCGACATCTGCACCACCGGAACGGCGGAGGAACTCGCCGCCACCGACATCACCCAGCCCGCGATCCTCGCGACGAGCCTGGCCACCTGGCAGGTCCTGCGCGAGGCGGGCTGCGCGCCCGGCGCGGTGGCCGGTCACAGCCTGGGCGAGTACGCGGCCCTGGTCGCGGCCGGGGTCCTGTCGCCGGAGTCGGCGCTCCGTCTCGTCCGGGTACGCGGTCGGCTCATGGCGGAGGTGGGCCGAAAGCAGCCGGGCGCGATGGCAGCGGTTCTGGGACTGTCCGCCGAGCAGGTCGTCCGGATCTGCGAGCAGGCCCGTGCGACGGGGCTGGTCGAGGTGGCCAACTTCAACGAGCCGACGCAGACCGTCCTGTCCGGCGAGGCCGCCGCCGTCGAGGCGGCGGGCCGCGCGGCGCTCCTGGAGGGGGCCGAGAAGGTCGTCGCGCTGAAGGTGGGCGCGCCCTTCCACTGCTCCCTGATGAGCGCCATCGAGGAGGAGTTCGCCGGCGAGCTGGCCGGCCACTCCTTCGCGGACCCGGTACTGCCCGTCATCAGCTCGGTGACGGGTGACCACGTACGCGACGGCGAGCAGGCGCGGGAGCTGCTGCGCCGTCAGCTCAGCGGACCCGTCCGCTGGGTGGACGTGGTCAGGCGGGCCGGCGGGCTCCCCACCGAGACCTACATCGAAGTGGGTCCGGGCCGGGTGCTCAACGGGCTGGTCCGCCGTACGGACCCGGACGCGCGGGTGGCGAGCACCGGTGACGAGCGGCGCCTGGGCGCGCTCGTCGGCACGCTCGCGGCCACCGCGCCGGTCCCGGTCTGACCCACGACCCACACACAACATCCGATCAGGAAACAGGTGATTCACGCATGACGAACAACGCCAGCCTCGACGCCGTCGTCCAGAACTCCATCGCCGAAGCGCTCGGCCTCGACACCGAGGAGGTCGTGCCCGACGCGACCCTCCTCGGCGACCTGGACGCCGAGTCGATCGACCTCCTGGACATCCTCTTCCGCATCGAGCGCGCCTCCGGCGTGAAGGTGAAGATGGCCGACCTCACCGAGGTCATCCAGGGCGGCATCCCGGACGAGGACTTCGCCGACGAGGACGACGTCATCACCGCGGTCGGCCTCGCGCAGCTGAAGAAGGTGCTCCCGCAGATCGACACGGACGCCCTCGCCGGCAAGCTCGTCGCGGACGAGGTGCTCACCCTGTTCACCGTCCAGAACCTTACGGACATGGTCGCGGAACGTGCCGACAGCACCCTGGCCGCGGCCTGACGACGCGGTGGAGCGGTCGTCGGCCGGCCGCCCCGTCCTGCCCCGGATGCGCATCGGCACGGACGTGATCGCGATCGGGCGGATCGACGAACTCCTCGCTTCGGAGACCGGATTCGAGGAGCAGGTCTTCACCGCCCGTGAACGGTCCTACTGCCGCCGAAGACGCCGCCCCGGTGACCACCTGGCCGCCCGTTTCGCCGCCAAGGAAGCCGTGCTCAAAGCACTGGGCACCGGCATGGCGGCCGGCATGGAGTGGACCGACATAGAGGTCGTCAACGACCGCGCCGGCCGTCCGACGGTCAGGTTGTACGGCGAGGTGGCCGCAGAGGCCGAGCGGCTGGGGATGCAGCAGCTCGACATTTCTTTGACTCACAGCGCTGGGCTGGCGATAGCCCAGGCGCTCCTGGTGTGGAACCAATAAGGAGGAAACGACTCATGACGCTCGAAGGCCGCGTCGCTCTGGTCACCGGCAGCTCACGCGGCATCGGGCGGGCCATCGCGCTCCGCCTCGCCGCCGACGGTGCTGCCGTCGCCGTCAACTACCGCTCGCGCAAGGACGAGGCGGAGCGCGTCGTCGAGGAGATCACCTCGGCGGGGGGCCGGGCGATCGCCCTGCAGGCCGACGTGTCGGACCCCGAGGCCGCCCAGCGGCTGGTACGGGAGACGATCGACGGCCTGGGCGGCCTGCACGTCCTGGTGAACAACGCCGGGGTGGCGCAGGACGGCCTCATCTACGACCAGGCTCCCGCGGACTGGTGGGAGGTGCTCAAGGTCAACGTCGGCGGTGTCTACAACTGCACCCACGCCGTGGCCGGGCACTTCATGTCCCAGCGCGAGGGCAACGTCGTCAACATCTCCTCCGTCATGGGGGAGGGCGGATGGGTGGGGCAGTCCAACTACTCCGCCTCCAAGGGCGCCGTGAACTCCTTCACCCGCGCCGCCGCCATCGAGCTGGCGCGCTTCGAGATCCGCGTCAACGCCGTCCTCGCGGGATACACGGCCACCGACCTGATCGGCGGGCTGCTGGAGAAGGACGGCGGCAAGAACATCAAGCGCCAGCTGCCGTTCCGCGAGTTCGCCACGCCCGAGCAGGTGGCCGGTGCCGTCTCCTTCCTCGCCGGCGAGGACTCCTCGTACGTCACCGGCGAACTGCTGCGGGTCGACGGCGGCTGGGCGGGCCAGCTCGGCCTGGGCCGGGCCAAGTAGGGGCCGGGACGTGCGATTCCACCTGATCGACCGCATCGACGCGTGGGAGTCCGGGGTACGTCTGCGGGGGCGCAAGGTCACCTCCGCCGACGAGTCCTACTGGACCCCCACGCCGGACGGGGCCGTGATGCCCGCCGCGCTGGTCCTGGAGGCGCTGGCCCAGGCGGGCACCTGGCTCCTGCTGTTGAGCACCGGCTACAAGAGGCGTGCCGCCCTGGCGAGCGCCGCCGGCGTGCGCTGGCACGCCGAGGTGCTCCCCGGCGACGTACTCGACCTTGATGTCCGAATCGTCTCGTTCGACGAGACGGCCGTGACCCTGGACGGCACCGTCCGCGTCGGCGACCGGACGGTGCTGGAGGTCAGCGGCCTGATGTGTGCCGCCCTCGGCAGCGACCAGCTCGAAGACCCGGAGGACACCGAGCGAATGGGCCGGCATCTGCTGCGCACGGAGGTGCTGCGATGAAGCGTGTAGTGATCACGGGGATCGGGGCGGTGACCCCCCTGGGGAACGACGCCCCGACCACCTGGGAAGGACTGGCCACCGGCCGCAGCGGCGTCGGTGAACTGACCACCATCGAAACGGACGGGTTCCCCGTACGGATCGCCGGCCAGGTCAAAGACTTCCGGCTGAAGGACCTGGTCCCGCGCGAGGTCGGCCTGCGCCACCTGTCCAGGCCCGGACAGTTCGGCCTCGCGGCCGCCCGGGAGGCGCTGCGCGACGCGGGAGTGGACCGCGACACCTACGAGAGCGGCGAGATGGGCGTCTGCGTCGGCGCCAGCGTCGGCCGCCCCGGCCTGCAGTGGCTGCTCGACGTCGGCGAGCTGCGGGAGACCACGGGCGAGGAGACGGCGTTCCTGCCGTACACGCCGTCCGAGTCGCTGGAGTTCAGCCAGAACGTGCCCGCCGCGGCCATCGCGCGGCTGTTCGACGCGACGGGCCCGCTCATGGGCGTCAGCACCGCCTGCTCCGGCTCCGGCCACGCCATCGGCGAGGCCTTCCGGGCCATCCAGGAGGGCGACGCCACCCTGATGGTGGCCGGCGGCTTCGACTCGCTGACGTCGTGGATGGACGTGCTCGGCTTCACCCTGCTCGGCGCTCTCACCGACCGGTACAACGACGACCCGCAGTCCGCCAGCCGCCCCTTCGACGGCGAGCGCTCCGGCTTCGTCCTCGGCGAGGGCGGGGTGCTGTTCGTCCTGGAGGAGCTGGAATCCGCGCTGGCGCGCGGCGCCCGCATCCACGCCGAGGTCCTCGGCTACGGCTCCAGCCTCAACGCCTGGCGCATCACCGACTCGCCGCCGGACGGCTCCGGCGCGATCGAGTCGATGGCCAGTGCCATCGCCGACTCCGGAGTCGGCACCGGGGGCATCGACTACGTCGTCGCCCACGGCACCAGCACCCACGGCAACGACCAGTCCGAGACCGTCGCGATCAAGAAGGTGTTCGGCGACGACGCCCACCGCCTCGTGATCAGCTCGCCGAAGTCGATGGCCGGGCACCTGACCTCGGCCGGCGCCGCGCTCAACGTGCTCGCCGCGATCGGGGCCATCAACAACTCGCTGGTGCCGCCGACCATCAACCTCACCTCGCCGGACCGCAAGCTCGACCTGGACTACGTACCGAACACGGCCCGCGAGCAGTCCGTCTCGCACGCCCTGATCAACGCCTTCGCGTTCGGCGGCACCAACATCAGCCTCGTCGTCGGCGGTTACGAGCGATGAGCGTGACGACGGACCACCGCGCCACCGGGCACCCCGTGCACGGCGCACTGCTCGACCCGGAGGTCCTCCCGGGCGAACGGGCCCGAGCCGTGCGCAACGTCCCCAACACCCTCGACCTCTTCGCCACCCACTTCCCGCGCTTCCCCATCCTGCCCGGCGTGCTGCTCCTCGCGAGCGCCGCCGACGTGGCCGCCCTGGCCGCGCCGGCGGCCGAGTACGGCTGGCGCCCCGGGGAGGCGGCCCGGGTCCGCTGGCGGCGGCCGGTCCGGCCGGGCGACCAGGTGGACATCGTCGCGGAGCTCACCGGCCGCGACGGCGACGACACCCTCCACTTCAAGATCACCGCGACGGTGGACGGCCGGCCCGTGGCCACCGTCCGGCAGTTGACCCTCGTACGCCGGCTCCCCGCCCCGGCCACAGTCGGCGAATCCCCCAAGGAGCAGCGATGAGCGGCATCGGACGCCAGGTAGTGATCAGCGGCATCGGCCTGCTGACCGCGCTCGGCGAAGGCGGCGAGGCCAACTGGAAGGCCATCGTCGACGGCCGGACCGGCGTCAGGCGGATCCAGGCCTACGACACCTCCCGGCTCCAGACCACGCTGGGCGCGGAGATCGACGGGTTCGACCCCGGCCGCTTCGCCACCCGGCGCCAGCTGAACACCATGAACCGCGGCGACCAGCTCGGTCTCGCGGCGGCCTCCCTGGCCCTGGCGGACGCCGGCATCGACACCGGCACCGAACTGGGCCTGCGCACCGGCCTGTTCCTCGGCGGCAACAAGTCGATGGGCCGGATGGACCAGCTGATCAAGGGGCTGCGGACGGTCCGCCGCCCGGACGGCACGGCCGACATGAAGGCGCTCGGCGAGAAGGCCGACACCATCATGCCGCCGCTCTTCTTCGTCGAGGGGCTCCAGCCGGGCGCGGTCTTCCACATCTCGCAGACCTTCGGCATCCGCGGCGCCAACGCCTTCTTCGCCGGGACCGCCGACGCCGGCGCCACCGCCATCGCGCGGGCCGTGCGGGCCATCCAGCGCGGAGACGCCGACCGGATCATCGCCGGCGGGTACGAGGACGCCACCAGCTGGTGGTCGATGACGCACATGGACCGCATGGGCGTCCTCACCACCCGCAACGACCTCGGCGAGACCGCCTTCAGGCCCTACGACCAGACCCGCAGCGGAGCCGTGCTCGGCGAGGGCGGCGCGCTGCTGGTCCTGGAGGAGAAGGAGGCCGCGCTCGCCCGCGGCGCCCGGATCTACGCCGAGCTGCGGGGCGTGGGCAACGGCCACGACGGGCGCACCCCGCCCGCCACCGACCCCGAGGGCCGCGGTCTCGTCCGGGCCGTGCGCCGGGCCCTGGACGACGCCCGGCTCAACCCGGCCGACCTCGGCTACATCGCCTCCCACGGAGCCGCGACCAAGATCGGCGACCGCAGTGAGACCGCCGCCCTGCGCACCGCGCTCGGCGAGGCCTCCCGGTCGGTCCCGATCAGCAGCGTCAAGCCGCAGACCGGCCACCTCGTCGGCGGCGCCGGCGCGCTCAACGTCGCGGTGTCGGCGCTCGCCCTGCACTACGGCGCGGTGCCGGCCACCGCCAACCTCGAAACCCCCGACGCGGCCTGCGACATGGACCTCGTCCGCGGCGAGGCCCGCGACATCCGGCCCGGCACGGCCCTCGCCCTGGCCCGCGGCCTCGAAGGGCAGGCCGTCGCGCTGGCCCTGGGACGGGCGGCCTAGCCCGTGCCGAGTCCCCACCCCTCCACCACCCCGGAGGGCCGGTACATCCAGTTCGTCCAGTCCGTCCGAGGAGACGGGAAACCCAGGTCAGGAGGAGTCAGACACATGGAGAACATGCCTTCCGGCGTTGCGCGGGTGGTGGTATCCGGCGTGGGCGCGATCACCTCCCAAGGGGGCACCGCCGAAGAGTTCTGGGAAGGCGTCCGCACGGGCCGCGTCGCGATCCGACCGGTACGCGGCCTGCCGATGGACGGCTACCAGACCGCCATCGGAGGCGAGGTCACCGCGACCCGGAAGCCCGCCTACGCGTACACCTCGCACGACGGGGTCCGTGAGCCCTCGGTCGACTTCGCACTGGTCGCGGCCGAGGAGGCACTGGGCGCCTCGGGCCTCACCCCCGGCGTCGAGATCCCCGCCGAGCGCTGGGGCGTCGCCTACGGCACCTGCAACGGCGGCTGGCGCAGTGCCGAACACGCACTGCGCGCTCGCGCCGCCGACGAGGAGCCCGACTGGCAGCGGTACGCCCTCGTACCGCCCCAGGCCGGGGCCGAGGCGCTCGGCGCCGCCTTCGGGATCAAGGGGCCGGTGCTCTCGGTCAACACCGCCTGCGCCTCCGGTGCCCACGCCATGGCCCACGCCCTGGAGGTGATCCGGGCCGGCCGCGCCGACGCCATGCTCGTCGGCGGCAGCGACGCCTTCACGGAGACCGCGTTCGCCGGCTTCAGCGGCCTGGAATCGCTGTCCGCCAAGCCGGCCGCCCCCTACTCCAGGGACCGCTCCGGGCTCTCGCTCGGCGAGGGAAGCGGCATGTTCGTCCTGCTGTCGGCGGACGCCGCGGCCCGCCTCGGCGCCCCCGTGCTCGCCGAAGTCCTCGGCTACGGCCTGTCCGCCGACGGCTACCACCCCACCGCCCCCCACCCCGAGGGCGAGGGCGCGGCCCGTGCGATCCGCGCGGCGCTCGCCTCCGCCGGACTGGCGCCCGAGGACGTGCGCTACGTCAACGGGCACGGCACCGGCACCCCCAAGAACGACTCCGCCGAGAGCGGCGCGGTGCGCCTGGCCCTCGGCGAGGCGGCCGAGAAGACCGCCCTGAGCAGCACGAAGTCCATGGTGGGCCACCTGCTGGGCGCGGCCGGAGCGGTCGAGGGCATAGCGACGGTGCTCGCCCTGCGCGACCAGATCGCCCCGCCCACCGCGGGCTTCACCGAGACCGACCCGCAGTGCGGCCTCGACCCGATCCCCGGCACGGGCCGCCCCATGGACCTGGACGTGGCGCTCTCCAACAACTTCGCCTTCGGCGGAGCCAACGCCACGGTCGCCTACGCCCGCCCCGGAGCCCTCTTCGAGGGCCCCGCCGACGAGGACCACGACGACGTGGTCGTCACCGGCTTCAGCGCGCTGACCGCCGCCGGCGACGGGGCCGAAGCCCTGTGGCAGGCCTTCGAGGCCGGCACCCGCCCCGGCGCGGACGAGGACGGACTGCGGGTCGCCCGCGCCGTCTTCGACCCGGAAGCGGCCGGCACCCGCAAGGAACGCCGCCGCATGGACCGCATCTCGCAGCTCGCCATCGCCGCCTGCCGGGCGGCCCTGGAACACGCGGGGGTGACCGGCGACGACCAACGCGCGGCGACCGGCGTGGTCCTCGGCACCGGCATCGGCCCCGTCGAGAGCAACGAGCGGTTCTTCCTCCCGCTGCTCACCGACGGGCCCGCCGCGGGCAACCCGGGGGTCTTCCCCAACACCGTGTACAACGCCGCGGCCGGCCAGGTCGCGATGGCCCTCGGAGTCAAGGGCCCGACCTCCACCCTCACCTCGGGGCACGCCGCGGGCGCCGCCGCCATCGGCGTCGCCCACGACCTGCTGCGCAGCGGGCGGGCCGACCGGATCCTGGTCCCGGCGGTCGACGCCTTCTCGCCCGGCGCGCTCGACGGCTACCGCACCCTCCCGCTGTTCGGCTCGCGGTCCGCCGCCGACTACACCCTGACCGAGGGCGGCATCGCCCTCGTGCTGGAACGCGCCGGGGCCGCCCGCGAGCGCGGCGCGACCGTCCACGCCGTGGTCCGCTCCCACGCGACGGCCTCCGACGCGGCCGGCGTGGGCCGCTGGGACCCGGCCGGCGACGGCCTGGAACGGGCCATGCGCGCCGCCCTCGCGGACGCCGGGGTCGCACCGGGCGAGCTGGCCGAGGTGTGGGCCAACGCCGCCGGACTGACCCCGGTGGACCGGCCCGAGGCCGCCGCCCTGGACCGGCTGCTGGACGGTGCCGACGTCCCCGTCCGCACCCCCAAGCGCTCGCTGGGCGAGCCGGTCGGCGCGGGCGCGCAGCTGGCGGCGGTGCTCGCCATCGGCTCCTGGCAGCACGGCCCCTCCCGGGGCGACGCCCTGATCAACAGCTCTTCGCTGGGCGGGACGCACACCTCGATCGTGCTGTCTCCCGCCCCGACCTCCCGAACGGAGTCCGCCCGATGACCGGCACCACCGAGAACCTCAGCGTGAAGATCCTCTCCACCGGCGGGTACGTCCCCGGAGACCCGATCGACAACACCGGGATCGAGAAGATCGTCGGCCCCCTCCCGGACGACGTCCTGGCCGGGATCCAGGTCGAGACCCGCCACTGGATGATCGACACGGTCACCGGCGAGCACCTCACCTCCAACAGCCGCATGGCGGAGGCGGCGGGACGCCAGGCCCTCGAACGGGCGGGCGTCGGCGCGGACGAGATCGACCTGCTGGTCGTGTGCACCGCGAGCCCCGAGTACCTCCTGCCGAACGTCGCCACGACCGTGCAGCACTACCTCGGCCTGGAGCGGTGCGCCGCCATCGAGGTGCGCGGCGCCTGCGCCGGCTGGGTACAGGCCCTGGACATCGCACGCCGCCAGCTCGCCGACGGCACGGCGCGCACCGCGCTCGTCATCGGCAGCGAGGCGATCTCGCCGCTGATGGCCCCGATGTTCATCGGCAAGGACCCCTTCAAGGTCCGCATGCGCGAACGCCTGACCCTGTACACCTTCGGCGACGGCGCCGGCGCGGTCCTGCTGCGGGCCGAGCCCGCCGAAGCCGGCCACCAGGACGACTTCGCCTTCGTCAACGCCTGCATGGGCGGCCTCCGCAAGCCCGGCATGGAGATCATCGGCGGCGGCACGGACGTGTCGCAGGCCGAGCAGCTGCGCCGCAAGCGGCTGATCGACATGAAGGTGGACGTGCCCGGCACCACGACCTTCGGCCCCCGGGTCTTCGTCGAGGCCATCAAGGACATGTCACAGCGCTCCGGCTGGTCGCTGAGCGACCTCGACGCGCTGGTGCTGCCCGAGGGCAACGCCGACTACTTCGCCCGCGAGTACGAGGACGCCGGCCTGTCCGCCGCCGACGACGAGGCCCTGAAGACCGGAAAGATCGTCGAGAACCTCGCCGAAGTGGGCGCCACCGGCTCCGCCGCCGTGCCCCTGGCCCTGGACGCCGCCTGGACGTCGGGCCGGATCCAGCCCGGCCACAAGGTCGTGCTGCTCGGCATCGAGGCCAGCCGCTACGTCTACACCGGCCTGTCGCTCACCTGGCACGCCCCCGCGCCGGTCCCCGCCGCCTGATCCCCGCCCCGCCCGGCGCCCCCCACCCACGACAAGAGGATGCGAAACAGATGTCAGTGACCACCACCACCCACCCCGCCGTCGAGGACTTCCTCGCCATGGTCAACACGCGGGACGCCGACCGCGTCGACACCCACTGCACGTTCGAGCACATCGACCACAACCCCGTGGTCCCCAACGGCCGCGAGGCCAACCGGCTCTTCTGGAAGAACGTCTTCGCCGCCTTCCCCGACATCACCGCCACCGTCAAGGACCTGCTGGTCTGCGGCGACCGCGTCGCCGGCCGCTTCGAGTACGAGGGCACCCACCAGGGCGAGTTCCTCGGCATCCCGGCCACCTACCGCAAGGTCCAGATCCGCTCCATCGACATCTGGCGCCTGGAGGACGGCCTGTTCGCCGAGCACTGGGACCAGACCAACCTCACCGAGGTCCTCCAGGAGCTCCGGGCCGCCGCCCACGCCTGACCCGGCCGGGACGCGGAAACACCAGGACGAACACAGCGCACGATGGAGGAACACATGGAACACCGCACGCTGGGCCGGGACGGGGTCACGGTCTCCGTCGAGGGCCTCGGCTGCATGGGAATGACCTTCGGGTACGGGGACTCGGACGAGACCGAGGCCATCGCCACGGTCAACCGGGCCCTGGACCTCGGGGTCACCCTGCTCGACACCGCCGACATGTACGGGCCGCACACCAACGAGGCCCTCGTCGGCAGGGCCATCCGCGGCCGCCGCGACGAGCTGGTCCTGGCGTCGAAGGTCGGCAACGAGATCGGCGCCGACGGCAAGCTGACCGGCGCCCTCAACGGCCGCCCCGAGTACATCAGGCAGGCCGTCGAGGGCAGCCTGAGCCGGCTGGGCACCGACCACCTCGACCTCTACTACCTGCACCGCATCGACCCCGACGTGCCGGTCGAGGAGAGCATCGGCGCCATGGCCGAGCTCGTCGCCGCCGGCAAGGTCCGCCACCTCGGAGTGTCCGAGGCCTCGGCGCAGACGATCCGCCAGGCGCACGCCGTGCACCCGCTCGCGGCCGTCCAGACCGAGTACTCCCTCTTCACCCGCGACGTCGAGGTCAACGGCGTACTGGACACCGTGCGCGAACTGGGCATCGGCTTCGTCGCCTACAGCCCGCTCGGCCGCGGCTTCCTCACCGGCGGCATCCGCAGCACCCGGGACATCCCGCAGGGCCTGGACTTCCGCCGCTTCGCCCCGCGCTTCGCCGAGGAGAACCTGCGGCGCAACCTGCCCGTCGTGGACGCGCTCGTCGCGCTCGCGGCACGCCTGGAGGTCTCCGCCACCCAGCTCGCCCTGGCCTGGGTGCTCTCCCGCGGCGACGACGTGGTCGCCATCCCGGGCACCAAGCGCCGCACGTACCTGGAAGAGAACCTCGGCGCCGTCGCCGTCTCCCTCTCCGCCGAGACCCTCGCCGAGATCGAGCGCACAGCCCCCCACGGCATCACCGCGGGCGACCGCTACCCCGCCGAGGCCATGGCCCAGCTCAACGGCTGAGCCGACGCCCCCACCAGTCAAGGAGAACACCGTGTCCGCACCGCGCATACGCCGCGTGCTGATCGCCGGCGGCGGCCTCGGCGGCATCGCCACCGCGCTGGCCCTCCAGCAGCAGGGAATCGACTCGATCGTCTTCGAGAGCGCGCCCGAGCTGCGCGACGGAGGCGCAGGCCTGCACATCTGGACCAACGGCATGCTGGCCCTGGAGTACCTGGGCCTCGCCGACGCGGTCCGCGCGACCGCACCCGCGCAGGAGGTCTGCTCCTTCGCCGACTGGCGGGGCAACTCCATCGGCGACTGGCCCGTCGGCCAATTCACCTCCCGCTACGGGCAGCCGACCGTCGCCATCGGCCGGTCGGCGCTCCACGGCATCATGAGCGACGCCCTGACCGTGCCCGTGCGCACCGGCGCCCGGGTGACCGGCTACGCCCAGGACCGCGAGGGCGTGACCGTCCGCTTCGACGACGGCACCGAGGAACGCGGCGACGTGCTGATCGGAGCGGACGGCGTCCGCTCGGCGGTCCGCACCCAGCTCCTCGGCCCCCGGCCGCCGCACTACACCGGCTACATCGCCTGGCGCGGCCACGCGAAGATGAGCCCCGAGGAGATCCCGCCGGGCAGCTTCCTCGGCCTCTTCGGCCGCGGCACCCGCTTCACCTACTACGACATCGCCCCCGGTGTCGTGCACTGGATGAGCGTGGCGAACGGCCCGGCCGGCGGCCGCGACCAGGGCACCCCCCAGGACACCCTGCGGATGCTCCAGGCCCGGCACCGCGGCTGGGTCGACCCGGTCGCCCGGATCCTGGCGGCGACCGACCCCGACAGCATCATCCGCAACGACGTCACCGAGCGGAAGCCGGACCCCGTCTGGGGCAGCGGCCGGGTGACCCTGCTGGGCGACGCCGCGCACGCCGTCAGCTTCAACATCGGGCAGGGCGCCTGCCTGGCCATCGAGGACGCGCTGGTGCTCGCCGAGCACCTGGCCCGCCCCGGTGACATCACCTCCGCGCTGCGCGCCTACGAGGCCGAGCGCCGCACCCGTACCGCCCCCATGCAGCTGCTGGCGGCGCGGATCGGCTGGGCCGGCGCGCTGGAGAACCCGCTGGCCGTCTGGGTCCGCGACCGGCTCATGAGGGCCGCCTGGACCCGCGTCGCCTTCGCCGCCGCCGAGAAGGAGCACGTCGCCTACGGAACCCGCTGGCGCGAACGCGCCCTGCTGAACCACCACTGATCCCAGCCCGCGAGGGCACGAGAGGAAGGGACGGTCATGGCGACCGGCTCCACGGAACACAACAAGGCGGCCATCCGCCGCGTCTTCGACGAGTTCGTCAACCAGGGCGACTTCTCCGTCGTCGACGAGATCTACCGGCCGGACATCATCGACCACGAAGGGCTGCCGGGCGCGCCCGAGGGCGTCGAGGGCGTCAAGTACACCATCGCCGGCCTGCGCACCGCGTTCCCCGACCTCAAGGTCGTCATCGAGGACATGAGCGCCCACGGCGACCACGTGGTCATCCACAACACCTGGCACGGCACCCACCTCGGCGAGCTGCTGGGCATGGAGCCGACCGGCCGCACCATCGAGTCCACCGGGATCGTCGTCTGGCGCTTCGAGGACGGACTGATCGCCGAGCGCTGGGCGATCGGCGTGGCGTCCAACATGTTCGCGCAGCTCGGGATGCGGATGTTCGCCCCGGGCAAGGGCCGGCGCACGGTCCGCAAGACGGACCTGCCCGTGGTCCGCGTCGTCCCCCTGCCGGCGGACAGGTCCGAGGCCTGGCAGCGGCTCAACACGGAGCTGGCGGGCCCCCGCCTGCGCGAGTACGAGGCCTCCCGCCGCCGGCTGGGCATCAGCCACGAGGTCTTCCGCCTCACCCCCGGTGCGGACGGGGACCGGGTCGCCGTCTACTTCGAGGCCAAGGACCCCGCCCGGGTCGCCCGCCTCTGGGACGCCTCCGAGGACCCCTTCGACCTGTGGCTGCGCGAGCGGATCCGCGACATCCACGGCACCGACCCGTGGCTGGTGGACGACGCGGCGGCCGCCGCGGCCGGCCACACCTGGAACGCCCCGCCGAAGCTCACGCCCGAGGTGGCGGCCTGATGGAGATCCTGCACACGGTCCTGACGGGCGTCGCCCTGCTGGCCAACGCGGTGGTGTACGGCACGGACTTCTTCTCCGCGCTGGTCCAGCGGCCCGCCATGGCCCACGCCAACGACGAGGTGCTCACCAGCGCCATGGGGCTCACCCACCACTACGGCGACAAGCGGATGCCCGTCCCGGGCGTGGCCGGCGTCATCGCCACCGCCCTCACCCTGGCCGCCGCCGTGTTCACGGGCGGCACCCTCGCCATCGTGTCCGGCGCGGTCGCCCTCGTGTCGCTGGTCGTCTGGCTGCTCATCTACAACCGCATCAGCGGCCCGGTGAACAAGAAGCTCGGCGCGGCGGCCCTCGCCGGCATCACCCTCCCCGACGCCCGGGAGCTGCAGAAGACCTGGGACAGCGTGATCAACGTACGCGTCGTCCTCCAGGGGCTCACGCTCGCCGCGCTGTTCACGGGCGTGGCCTTCGGCTGACCGCCGTCGGCCGCGCCGCCCCGGCCGCCGACGGCCGGGGCACGCACGTCCTGTTGATTCGAAAGGAAATCCCATGAAGGTATTCGTCACCGGCGGGTCGGGTTACATCGGCCGCGCCCTGCTGCGCCTGCTGGCCGCCCAGGGCGACTCCGTGACCGCGCTGGTGCGTTCGCAGGAGTCGGCGAAGGTGGTCGCCGACCTCGGTGCGACCCCGCTGTTCGGCGAGCTGACCGACGAGGCGCTGCTGCGCGAGGCGGCGGCCGCGGCCGACGGCGTGGTGCACCTGGCCCTGACCGGGGACGAGCGCTCCGGAGAGGTGGACCGGATCGCGGCGAACGCGCTGCTGGAGGGCGTCGGCGGCAACCCGTACGTCCACACCGGCGGCAGCTGGGCCTACGGCGACACCGACGGCGCCGTCGCCGAGGACGCGCCGTTCGCGCCGCCCATGGTCGTCGGCTGGCGCGTGCCGCTGGAGCAGCAGCTCCTGGCCACCACCTCGCAGGGCAAGCACCCGGTCGTCGTGCGCCCCGGCCTCGTCTACGGACGCTCCGGCGGCCTGCCCGGCTTCTTCCTCGGCGAGGGCCTCCAGGCCGGCGCCATCGGCTACCTGGGCGACGGAAACTCCTCCTGGTCGCTCGTGCACGTCGACGACATAGCCGAGCTCTACGCCCGCGCGCTCAAGGCCCCGGCCGGCGCCCAGTACCTGGGCGTCACCGGGGTGAACGTGCGCACCCGCGAGGTGGCCGAGGCCCTGAGCCGGGCGGCGGGCATTCCCGGCCAGACCCGCTCGGTGTCGGTGGAGGAGCTCTCCCAGAAGCTCGGCCTCCTGGCCGACGCCCTGTTCCTGGACCAGCGGTTCGCCACCACGCGGGCCCAGGACGAGCTGGGCTGGATTCCGCGGCACCGTGACCCGCTGGACGACCTCGCCAAGGGCGTCTGACCCCCGCAGGGCGAAGGCCGCCGCTTCCCGGAAGCCGGCGGCCTTTCGGCATGCCCGGGGGAGCGGCTCCCCCCGGGGGACCGGCCGAACCACCCCGCGGGGCGTGAACCAACCCCCGAGCGGCCTTGCGGCCCTCCTCATGCGGCATTCAAGGGATCTTCTATCGCGAAAGGGGCACTATGGTTGAGATCGCGAATGCGGCAACGGGGGGAACAGTACAAAATGGCCTCGACGAACGAGAAGGACAGGACGGCCTGGGTCGGAATCGCATGCGACCCGACACCCGACTTCATCGCACGACAGTCCGACATGATCGAGACGTACCGGCAGCGGCTCATCCTGGACCGCAGCCCCTTCGGCACCGATCCCGAACACTGGTGGCACACCAGCAGATACGCACTCGAAGTCTTCGCGGAGTGCCTGTTCTCCCTCCAGCTCGGCAGGCTGCCGGCCATCGGAGGCGCCGGACTCGACCTACGGCGCAACTACAGCACCCCACGGGAGCGCGACCAGGCCGCCCTCCACTGCATCCACGCGGCCCGCACCCTCTTCGGCGTCATCTCCGAGGTCCTGTGCGAGGTCTTCCCGGCCCCCCGCGACAGCCGTCGCCTGGCCCAGGTACTCACCGACCTCCACACCGTCCTCCACCGCAGCCTCGAGAAGCCGGCCATCGAGCTCCTGAGCACCCTGCACAACCAGCGCGAACTGTCCCGTGAGGTCCACGACCGCATCGGCAACCACACGAGCCTCGCACTGCGCCAGCTGGAACTGCTGGAGGTCCTGCTCAGGCGCGGAGCCGGCGAACAGGGACTGGAACACGAGGAGCGCATCGGACACCTCAAGCGCACCCTCGTCGAGACCATGAACAGCACCCGGGACCTCGTCGACGGCCTGCGCAGCGAGTCCGACGCCCCCCACGAGCTCGAGGCCGCGCTGCTCGGCTACCTCGCCGCGGCGGACGTCTCCCACCCGGTCGTGCACGTCCACGTCGACGACGACGTGGACTGCGTCATCGCGGCCATGGACATGGGAGACGCCCTCTTCCTCATGGTGCGCGAATGCCTGCGCAACACCCTGGCCCACGCCGACGCCTCCGTGGCCACGGTCGACGTGGGCATCGAGGGGCGCAACGTGGTCGCAAGGATCCAGGACAACGGAGTCGGGTTCGAACCCCACCTGCGCAGCGGCAACGGACTGGGGTCGCTCTACGAGCGCGCCGGACTGCTCGACGGGAGCGTGAGGCTCATCAGCTCCCCCGGCAGCGGCACCCAGATCACCATCACCGTTCCGTTCCTCGGAGGCAGTCATGGCGAACCCGGCGTCTGAGGCCGACCCCATCCGGATCATCGCCGTCGACGACCACTCCCTCCTGCGCAACGCCCTGTGCGAGCTCCTGGACCTGCAGGGGGACCTGCGCGTCGTCGCCCAGACCGACTCCTCGGCCGAACTCGTCGAGCTGGCCGTCGAACACCGGGCGGAAGTCGTGCTGCTGGACGTGGAAATGCCGAATCACCATGCACCCACCGTGGTGGGGGAGCTGAGCCGTGCCCTGCCCGACCTGCAGGTCCTGATCCTCAGCATGCATGGTGATCCGCAGCTCATCCAGGAGCTGCTGCGCCAGGGAGCCAGGAGCTACCTGCACAAGAGCACGCACCACGAGACCCTCCTCGCGGCCATCCGCAACATCCGCACCGTGGATCCGCACACCATCATCGCGGTGCCCCAGCAGGGCCGTCCCAGTGCCTTCGCCCCGGCGCCCTCGGGCCTCTCGCCCAGGGAGCGCGAGGTCCTGACGCTGGTGGCGCACGCCATGAGCAACCGGCAGATCGCCAGTGAGCTCGGCGTCGCCGAAGGCACCGTCAAACGGCACCTCCGCAACATCTTCGAGAAGCTCGAAGCGGTGTCCAGGGTGGACGCCGTCAACAAGGCCAGCGACGCGCAGCTGATCGTCCGCAGACCCAGCCTGGGCGACGCCGGCTGATCCCGGCCGGCCGGCCGGGATCAGCCGATCCGGGCCAGGCCGCGCGCGCCGCGCCGGCCGGCCCCGCGGGAGACCGCCAGCGGGTCCCAGCCGGCCGCGCGCGGCGGGAGCAGGTCCGGGTCGCCCAGCACCGCGCCCGCGTGGACCTCGGCGAGCAGCCGGCGTCCCGTGATCTGGCCGGCGCACGCCATCCCGCCGACGGCCGCACCGGTGATCCCGCTGCCGTACCGGGTGCTGGCACCCACCACGTACAGCCCCTCGACCGTGGTGGCCGTGTCGGGCCGGCCGCCGACGCCGCCCCAGTGGGCCAGCCCGTAGGGCGTCCCGCCGGTCGCGAGCGTGTACCGCTCGTGCGAGATCGGCGTCGCCGCCTCCAGGTGCACGATGTGCTCCCGGAAGGGGCCGATCGCCTCCTCGGCGGCCCTCAGCATCGCCTCGGTCAGCCGCGCCTTGCGGTCCTGGTAACCCGCGTTGCGCCGGTACCGCTCACCGGCCGCGGGCCCCTCCCCGACACCCCAGAACCCGTACCCGGGCGGGCAGAGGGTCATCACCTGGAAGTTGCTGTGCCCGGGCGGGCAGACGTTGCGGGCGCCCGGATCCTTCAGCGAGGCGAAGGAGAAGAACAGCAGCGGCACCTCGTCCACGCGCTCGTCGGCCAGATCCTGGTAGGCGGCCTCGATGTCGTCGCCGCGGTACCACCACAGGTTCGCGTTCGGACGGGCCGGCAGCTCCCGGTCCAGCGCGATGTAGAGCGTCGCGAAGGGCAGCGCCATCTCCGCCTGCCGGGTCTTGGCCACCAGCCGGCGGCCGAAGTGCTCCTCGCCCACCAGGTCCAGCACGGTCCTGCGGTAGTCCGCGTTCGAGATCACGAGGGGGGCCCTGAGCACCTCGCCGTCCCTCGTCTCCACCCCGGCGGCCCTGCCGTCCTCCACGAGGATCCGGCCGACCCGGCTGCGGGTGCGGAGCTCCCCGCCGTGCGCCTCCAGCGCCTCGACCAGCGAGGCCGCCAGCACCTGGCCACCGCCCTCCGGATAGTAGGCACCCCGCAGGTAGTGGTCGGTGACGGCCGCGTGCATGGACACGACGGCCTGCCGCGCCCCCATCCCGTAGTTGGGCGACTGGGCGGCCAGCACCGTCCGCGCCCGCGGGGACAGGCCGCAGTGGTCGAACAGTTCCGAGACCGTACGCCGTCCCCAGCGGGCCGTCACCGGCGTGCGGGCCATCAGGTCGGACACGGACAGCTCGCCCCGCGACAGCATCAGCGAACGGGTCTCGTCCGCGATGGCGGCGCACACGTCGGTGAACAGCAGGATGCCCGCGGCATCCTCCGGAAGCGCCTGCGACAGCCGCTGCGCGTACCGGTCCCAGCCCGTCGGGACGTCCACGGTCAGGTCCGGCAGCGCGATCCTGTCGAAGCCGTCCCGGTCCATCTCCCGGAAGGAGACCCGCCCGCCCAGCCCGAGGCCGGACAGGACCGCGGGCAGCACCCCGTCCGGACCGCAGTCGCCGAGATAGTGGACGCCCACGTCGAACTCGTAAGCCCGGCGGCGGCGGAAGACGTGGCTGTTGCCGCCCGCCACGTCGTGCTGTTCCAGCACCAGCACCCGCCGGCCGTCGGCCGCGAGGTACGCCGCACACACCAGTCCGCCGATGCCACTGCCGACGACGATGGCGTCCCACTCATCCCGATCCACGGGTAACCGTCCCCTTCTCGCCCTGTGCACTCAGACCCGGCTGCGCACGATCAGCGCACCGGCGTTCCCGTCATGGCCGACCGACGTGACCAGGCCGACACGAGGCCGCTCGGACGGCTTGCCGCGCCAGTGGGCGAGCAGGCCCGCGAGCTGCATGGCGCCGCTGGCGCTGTACGTCTCGCCCAGCACCTCGCCGACGCGCACCTGCTGCGGCAGGTGCCCGAGCGCGAGCCGGACCGCCCGCTCCTCCAGCCGCTCCAGCCCCAGGTGGTGGGTGGCGCCCAGGGACACCACGTCCACGTCCTCGGCACGGACCGCGCTGCGCTCCAGCACCCGGGTGATGGCCGCGGCCAGCCCGTGGGTCAGCCCGCGCCGCCCCTCCTGGCGCTGGTTGAGGCCCGCCCAGCCGTTGTAGCCCACCTCGCAGGCCAGCAGGTCCGCGAGGGCGGTCTCCTGCTCCTCGGCGGTCGGATCGGACGTGACGACGAAGACCGCCGAGCCCTCGCCGACCGGCGCCCGCTCGCTCAGCGTCCCGGCGTGGTGCCACGCCCAGGCCGTCGGAGCACTCAGCTCCTCGGAACCGCCCACCAGCAGCCGGTCGGCGTGCCCGACCGACATGGCCATCCGGGCGTGGCGGAAGGCGTAGAGACTGGCACTGCGCCCGCCGGCCACCGTGGCGTTCAGGCCCTTGAAGCCGTGCCGGATGGCCATCTGGCCGGCGCTGACGTTCATCACGCTGTTGGAGAACTTGCCGGGGTTGATCAGCTGCGGCTTGTCCAGCGTCAGCGTGTCGTACAGCAGGTCGGTGTACCCGGCGATGCTGCCGGTGTTGGTGGCCAGAACCACACCGGTCCGGGCCGGCTCCGCGCCGGCCCCGTCCGGACCGGCCGATTCCAGCGCCTGCTTGCAGGCGACCAGGCTCAGGCCGGTGAGGCGGTCCAGGTACTTGATGCCCTTGCGTCCCAGGTGGTCGGCGAGCTTGAAGCCGGGAACCGGCCGGACCGGACGCGGGGGGTAGTCCCCGGCGCCGGGTCCCGCGTCGGTGCCCGCTGCGGCCTCCCCGTCCAGCAGGGCGGCCAGGGGGGCCAGGCCGTAGCCGGCGCTGGAGACCACCCCGGCGCTGACGACGGTCAACGGCCGCACGGGCGCCGCTGTGGTCACGAGTACCTCCCGAGAATGGTGATGACGTTGTTGCCGCCGAAGGCGAAACCGTGGTTCTGGACGATCTCCACCCGGGCGTCGCGTCCCCGGCCGGGAACGACGTCCACGCCGGGACCCAGCTCCGGGTCGATCTCCACCAGGTTGGCCGTGGGCGGCAGGAACCCCTGCTCCAGGGCCTTGCAGGAGGCGATGGCACCGAAGCCGCTGGCCGCGCCCATGGTGTGGCCGAGCATGGACTTGATCGAGCTGATGGGCGGCAGCCGGTCACCGAACACCTGGCGGACCGCGTTCACCTCGGTCGAGTCGTTGGTGGGCGTACCCGTGCCGTGCGCGCAGATGTAGTCGATCTGCTCCGGGGTGACCCCGGCGTTGCGGTGGGCGGCCCGGATGCACGCGGCGATGCTCGTCGCGTCCGGGTGCACCATGTGCTCGGCGTCGCAGTTCGCGGCGTAGCCGAGGACCTCCGCGTAGATGCGGGCACCACGGGCCAGCGCGTGGTCGAGGGGTTCGAGCAGCAGCGCCGCCCCGCCCTCGCCGGTGACGATGCCGCCCCGGTTGGCGTCGAACGGCCGCGGCAGGTCGGCGGCCATGGCCCCCAGGGCGTAGAACCCGGAGTGGGTCAGCCGGTTCACCACGTCCGCGCCGCCGGCCAGCATGAAGTCGGCCTCGCCGCTGCGCACCATGTCGAAGGCGTAGCCCAGCGCGTAGTTGCTGGCCGAGCAGGCGGTCGGGATGGTCTGGGCGTCGCCGGACAGGCCGAGTTCGGCGTTCACCGCGTTGGCGATCTGGCTGGCCGGCATCTGCCCGACCAGACGGGGCTCCAGGCCCTTGAGGCCCTGGGTGAGCCACTGGCCGCCCAGGCTCTGGCCCACCGCGGACTCGCCGCTGGTGGTGCCCATGATGGATCCGGACCGGCTGGAGGAGAGGACCTCGGGCTCGATGCCGGAGTCCTCGACGGCCAGGCGGGCGGCCGCGGCCGCGAGGAGCCCGCTGCGTCCCCACCGGTCGGGGTCGAGCCGGCGCAGGATCTCCGCCGGCTCGAAGTCGTTGACCTCGGCGGCGTTCCGGCTGGGGAACGGACTGGCGTCGAAGCTGCGGATCGGCTCGATGCCGACCCGGCCCGCCCGGACGGCACCGGCGAAGACCTCCGCACCGATGCCGACCGGGCTGACCGCTCCGAGCCCCGTGATGACGACTCGTCGCAAGGGCGTGTCAGGCATCAGTTGCCCGCGCATCCTTCGACGGCCACCAGGAGGGAGCGCAGCGTCTCCAGGGACTCCAGCTCCTCCTTGGGGATCACGTAGCCGAGCTCCTTCTCGATGCGGGAGACGACGGTGATGAGGGTGAGGGAGTCGCTCTCGTAGTCGTCGATGAAGTGGCCGTCGTAGGTCAGTTCACCGTCCTCCAGCTCCAGCTCCTCGTTGACGATCTCGCGGACCTGGGCCTCGAGGTCGGTTCTCAGGTCGACAGTCTGGGCGCTCATGACGTTTCCTCTTCCTGGATGGCGATGGTGTGTGGTGGTGGGACGGGACGGGGCGGCGGGAACTACGCGGCCGGGGCGGTCGGCGGCTGGAGGGTGATGGCGCCCATCTGCGCCAGCATCAGCAGGTCCTGGCGGTAGCCCCAGTGCTCGACGACCAGGCCGTTCTCGATGCGGTAGATGTGGGTCTGCTCGACGTCGACGTCGCGCTGGCTGGCCTCGAAGCCGAGGAAGTTGCCGACGTGCTTGCCGGTGAAGCGCAGCCGCAGGATGGCGCGGTCGCCCTCGGAGAAGCTGTCCAGGTGCTCCCACGTGGCGCCGGCGAAGGCGCTGTGGACCCAGCGGGCGGTGCCGAGGTAGCCGAGCGGGCCGCCCGGGGTGCCGGGAGGGGCCTCGTGGTCGATGAACTCGGCGCCGATGTACTTGTGGGCGGCCTCCTCGTTGAGGTCGTTGAAGACCTTGCCCATCTCCATGGCGAGTTCGAGTGCTTCGTTGCTCATGACACTGCTCCTGAATCGGTCGGGATGTTCGGGATGTTCGGGATGTTCGGCGTGGGTCGGTGGTCGGTGGGTACGGGGCCGGCTCAGTGGCCGGCGCCGAGGCCGCCGGTGACCGGGATGACGCCCGCGGTCACGTACGAGGCGTCGTCGCCGGCGAGGAAGCGCACGGCGGCGGCGACCTCGGCGGCGGTGCCGGGGCGGGCCAGGGCGGTCCTGGCCAGGGCCTGCTCCCGGCGGGTGTCGGTGATGTCCTGGACCATGTCGGTCTCGATCAGGCCGGGGGACACCACGTTGACCGTGATGTTGCGGCGGCCGACCTCGATGGCGAGCGACCGGGCGAAGCCGATCAGCGCCGCCTTGGAGGAGGCGTAGTTGGTCTGGCCGGGGGCGCCGGCCATGCCGCTCATCGACGACATGTAGATCAGACGGCCCCAGCGGGCCTTGATCATCGCCGGGATGACCTCGCGGGTGACGGTGACGGCGGCCTGGAAGTTGGTCTCCATCACCGCCCGGAAGTCCTCGTCCGGCATGCCGATCAGCAGCTGGTCGCGGGTGATGCCGGCGTTGGAGACCAGCACCTCGACGGGGCCCTGCTGGATGGTCACGTCCTCGACCGCCGCCCTGACGTCGTCGGGGTCGGTCACGTCGCACCGCACGGCGTAGAAGCCGGGGGGCGGCTCCCCGCTGCGGTAGGTGATCGCGACCTTGTTCCCCTCGGCGGCCAAGGCCTCTGCGGTGGCGAGTCCGATGCCCCGGTTTCCGCCGGTGACGAGTACGGAGCGACTCATGTGCACCTCCTCTTGTCGTGTCGCCACGGGCCTTGTGGTGGTGGCGGTGTCGGGGACGGCCGGCTCATGCGACCTCGTCCCACAGGGATTCGAGCCGGGCGGCGGCGCTCTCGGCGTCGGTGAAGAGAACCGCCCGCCATCCGGCCGCCTCGGCGCCGGCGCAGTTGTGCGGCAGGTCGTCCACGAGCACGCAGCGCTCCGGGGCGACGCCCGCCCGCCGCGCGGCGAGTTCGAACATGCCGGGGGACGGCTTGCGGTGACCCGTCTCGAAGGAGAGCAGGACGTCGTCGAAGAGCGCGGAGGGGTCGATCATCCGCCGCCAGTGCCGGTCCCAGGCGGGCACCATGTTCGAGAGCATCCCGACGAAAGCCCCCCGGTCGCGCGCCTTGCGCAGCTGGGACACCCAGGCGTGGTTGGTCTCCCGGCCGTCGAACCAGGCGTCCGCCATCGTGGTGAGGCGGAGGGTGACGCCGTGCTCGGATTCCAGCACGTCACCGATCTCGCGGAGCCACTCCTCCTCCGTCACCAGCGGCGTGTCGATCGGCAGCATGATGTCGGTCGTGCCGTACCGGGCGGTGACGGTGGCCAGGGCCCGTCCGAGGACGGCCTGGTCGACGCCCATGGAGGCGCAGAACTTCTCCATGGTGTGGCCGAGCGGAGGGGTGAGGACGCCTCCGAAGTCCGACCAGATCGCCAGTCGGGGCGCGGTGCTGTCAGGCATGGTGGTTCCTCGGCTGGAGTACGGGATGCGGGATGCGCGATGCGTCGTCGACGGTGACGGTGAGCGCCGCGATCTCCTGCGCGTCCTGGAGGAACCGGACGCGGATCACGTGGCGCCCGGGGCCGGCCGGCACCCGGTCCGCCGACACCGTCAGGGGTACGTCCAGCTCCGCGAAGCGGTGGAACTCCGCCTCGAAGCCGGAGGCGTACACCGGCAGGGGGGCCTCCCCGGGGGCCCGGCCGGCGGTGCCGGCCGAGTAGACCGCCACCTGGCGGGCCGCCTCGACCAGGGTCATCGCCGGCAGGTGGTCGTAGGCGTGGTCGAACAGCGCCGGGTTGTCGAAGCGCGGTACGACCTGGGCCACGACCGAGTCGCCGGTGACCTGCGGTTCGGTGAGGACGACGTTCAGCGGGTTGTCGCGGCCCACCAGTTCGGGGGCGACGCGCCCGGCCGTGCGGGACACGACGTCCTCGGTGAACTGCGAGCTCAGCGGTGCCGGTGTGCCGCGCTGCGCCTGGCGCAGGATCTCGTTCTCGTGCTTCTTCAGGAAGAGCACGTCCATGGAGTGGTCGCCGACGTGCACGTCACCCATGTGGATCCGCTGGACGAGCCGGCCCTTGCGGAACCGGCCGTTGCGGGCCGGGGTACCGAAGAAGTCGGTGTCGATCCGCGGGGTTCCGGTTTCCCGGCCCACTTCCAGAGCGTACAGATTCTTCATCTGGAACTGGAAGGTGTTCACGATGGCGATGGTGTCGATCGGAATTCCCACGTGAACGTGGGAACCCGCGATCGATACCTGTCGCCCCGCCTCCAGGAAAATCAGGGAATCGTGCAGCTTTGGCCGCGACCGGTGGTCACTGTAATAGAGATGGGTCAGCGGAAGGTGAATTCCAGCCGTCACCGCCATGGGCCGCAGCGTTTGAACATCCGTGACGAAGACTTCGGTAATCGCGGAACGGTGCACGAGTGCCCGTTCGATGGTGCGGCCGTAGTCGATGTCCTGGATCACAGAAGAGGTGGCGTCCTCAATCACCTGCGTGGTCATACGTCTTCCCTCCAGACCACTTCTCCGAAGTGAACGGTTGGCTTGCGGGTGGGCAGGGCAGCGGTCAGCCGACCGGGACCGACACCCGCTCCGGCTCGACGGCGCCGGGGCCGTCCTGCGTCGCACGGCGCCTGATGAACAGGGCGCTCACCGCGCCCAGCAGGACCACCGCCGTGCCGATCCACAGGGCCGACTGGAGGCTGTCCGTGAAGGCCGCCCGCGCGTCGCCGGTGCCGGCGCCGGCGAACTGCCGGCTGAAGACCGCCGTCAGGGCGGCGACACCCAGCGCACCGCCGAACTCGCGGCTGGTGTTGTTCGCGCCGGAGGCCTTGTTGTGCTCGCTCTCCCGCACCGCGGAGATCACCGTGGCCGGGTTGCCGGCGAAGACGAGGCCCATGCCGATGCCGGCCAGGGCCAGGGCGGGCACCATGGAGCCGTAGCCGACGTCCGGGGTGACGATCAGGGCGATCCAGCCGAGGCCGAGGCCCTGGAGGGCACAGCCCACCGCCTGCAGGATCCCGCCGCCGACGCGGTCCACGAAGCCCATCGCGACGGGCACCACGATCATCGGGGCGACGGTCCACGGGAGGGTGCGCAGTCCCGCCTCGAAGGGCGAGAAGCCCATCGGGCCCTGGAGGAACTGGCTCAGGAAGAAGATCGATCCGAAGACACCGAAGTACATCGTGATCGACACCACGTTGCTGAGCACGAAGGCCGGGACGCGGTACATGTGCAGCGGGATCAGCGGGCTCGCGCTCCTGCGTTCGTTCATGATGAACGCGACCGCCAGCACCACCGCGACGCCCAGTCCGACCAGCGTGGTGCTCTGGGTCCAGCCGTGGTCCGCGGCGTGGACGATGCCCCAGACCGCCGCCACGACCGAGCCGGTGACCAGCACCATGCTGCGGACGTTCAGGTTCCGTTCCTCGCCCTTGCTCTCCTTGACCGCCCAGAAGGCGAGGGGCAGGGCGATGACGCCGACCGGCACGTTGATCCAGAAGATCCAGCTCCAGTCGATCTGCTCGGTCACCAGGCCGCCGGCCAGCGGACCGACCGCGATGCCGAGGCCGTTGACGCCGCCCCACACACCGACGGCGGCGTTGCGCTTCTCCCGGGAGACGGCGGCGACGGCCAGGGTGAGCGAGACCGGAAGGATCGCCGCCGCGCCGGCGCCCTGGAGCACGCGGGCGACCACCAGCGTGGCGACCGAGTCGGCCACCGCACAGCCGATGGAGGAGGCCGTGAAGAGCCCGACGCCCCACAGGAAGACCCGGCGGCGGCCGAAGCGGTCACCCAGCGCCGCACCCGCCAGCAGCAGACCGGCGAAGGCCAGCACGTAGCCGTTCATCACCCACTGCAGCTCGGACTGCTTGACGCTGAACTGCTCGGCGATCTCGGGCAGGGCGTTGGTGACGACCAGGTTGTCCAGCGACACCATGAACATCGGCAGGGAAGTGGCCACCAGCGCCCAGACGGCGGCCGGCCCCTTGTTCGTCGCCATCATCGGCCGTACCCCCCGGACTCCGAGCCCGGAATGCGGCGGAGGGTGACCAGGTCCGAGGTCCGGCCGGCCATGAGCTCGCCGACGTCACCGCTGAGGACGTAGTCGCCGTGCGGGGTCACCGCCACCGTCGTCGGGCCCTGGGTGGCCCACGGGTCCACCCGCTTGCTGAAGCCCGCGGTGCGCCAGCCGTCCTTCGACTCCAGGACGGTCACCGCGTCCACCCCGCCGGGCACGCCCACGGCGGCGCCGATCGAGTTGGTGACGACGACCAGGGAGCCGTCGGGACGCAGCCCGAGGCCGTCGGTGCCGACCAGCGGCCGGGGGAGCTTGACCTCGGTCACCCGGCGGTGCGCCGGCGCGTTCGGGTTGATCCTGAACATGAGGCCGGTGTCGTAGCGCACGGCGAGCAGGTAGCCGTCCGGGTGCCAGACGATCCCGTTCAGACCGACGATGTCGGCGGCGAAGCGGGGGTCGGTGACCACCGGGGTGACCTTGCCGTCGAGGCCGATCCGCTGGATCGTGTCCGACACGGAGTCCGTGACGTAGATGTTCCCGCGGCGGTCGAAGGTGAGGTCGTTGGCGAAGGTGCGTCCGCGCCCGCCCGCCACGTCCACCTTGCGCTGCAGCTTGCCGGTGTCCAGGGCGAAGACGGCCACGCCCGAGGTCGGCGGCTGGTCGCCGACGTCCAGGCGCTGGCGGACCCAGAAGTCGCTGTAGGCGACCAGGATGCGGTTGCGGGCCACGTCGACGCGGATGCCGAGGGTCGACACCATGCCGATGCTCGGCGCCAGCTCCTTGATGCCGCCGTCCTGGCCGATCACCGAGAGGTTGCCCTGGGAGGCGGAGCCGACCAGGAACGCACGCCGGGTCGGGTCCCAGGCGATGCCCTCCGGGTAGAGCTCGGCCGCCCGGCCGGTGATGACGTCGGCGCCCTGGTGGAGGCTCACGGACCGGGCGGCCGCGGGGAGCGGCTCCGCCACGGCGACGGCCGGCAGCGCGAGCGGCGCGATGGACGCGAGCACGGCCACGCCGGCCGCGGCTGCCGCTAAGGGCAGTGAACGGAACACTGTTCTTCCTTCTCTCGAACGGTACGGGGCAAGGGGGTGGGGTGGGGGTGGGAGTGCCGGGGGCGGGCCGGCGGCCGGTCAGGAGGCCCGGCTGCCGACCAGCACGCACCGCTGCACGCGCCTCAGGTCGTCCGAGGGCTCCAGGCCGAGTTCGTGCGCCAGGACGGTGCGTACGTCCTGGAAGGCGCGCAGGGCGTCGCCCCGCCGGCCCGACCGGTGCAGGGCGTCGATCAGCCGTGCGTGCAGCCATTCGTTGTACGGGTGGCTGGCGACCAGGTTCCGCAGCTGGGGCAGGACCTCGCGGTAGTAGCCCAGCCGCATGGCCACCTCGATCCACTTCTCCTGGGCGTGGAGCTGGAGCTCCTCGATCTCCCGGGCGTGTGCCGCGAGGACGTGCCCCTGGCGTACGTCGGCCAGGGCGGGCCCCCGCCACGTGGCGAGCGCGTCGCCGAAGCTCTCGTATGCCGCTTCCAGGTGTCCGGCCCGCAGCTCCTGATGGCCCAGGGCGCAGGTCCTGCGGAAGACGGCCAGATCGGTCTGGTGTTCCTCCGCGTTGAGCGAGTACCCGGTCGCCTCCGTGGTGAGCAGGTCCTGCACCGCCTCGTGCCCGAGCCACTGACCGAGCTCCTGGCGCAGGTGGTAGACGTGCGTGCGGACCGTGTTGACCGCCGTGGCCGGCGGGTCGCCTTCCCACAGCTCGTCGATCAGGTGGTCCACCGGCACGGTTTCGTTGGCCCGGACGATGAGGAGGGCCAGCAGTTTGCGCACCTTGGGACCGCGGGGGCGGTAAACAGAAGCGCCGTGGCGCATTTCGAGCGGACCCAGAACACGGAATTCAGGATTTCGCTCAGGGCGGGTGGAGTGGGCGGCCAGCCAATCGTCGAGGAGATCGGGCCGGGACCCGTTGTCGGAGGTGATCGGCTGCGGCATCAACAGCGGCATGACTACGAATCTAGGAGCACCGCACGGATCCGGACAGACGTCCTATGGTGCACCCCCCATGCCTCCTTGGAGGCAATCCGATCACCCGGAACGCGCCGAGGTTGGCCGGAAGAAGACCAAAGCTATGCTGCCGAGAACCAATTGAAACCTCCGACGGTCCTCGATGACGCGGGCGTCCGGGCCCCGGAAAGGAGAGTGCACGATGCGTCTGAGACTCCTCGGACCCTTCCTCATCGTCACGGCCGACGGCACGTCCCACACCCCGGGACCGCCCAAGGTCGCCCAGGCCCTGGCCCTGCTCGCCACCCAGCCGGGCCAGGTCGTCGGCTCGGACACCCTGGTCCGCGAACTCTGGCGGGAAAGCCCCCCGCGCACCGCCCTCGCGACGGCCCAGACCCACATCCACCACGCCCGCAGGCGGCTCGACGAACTCTCGGCCGGAGAAACGTCCCGGCCCGTCCTGATCACGTGCCCCTCCGGCTACATGCTCCACCTCGAAGACCACCAGGCCACCGACGTGCGGGAACTCGAAGACCTCGTCCTGCGCGCGGAGGCCGAACTGGGCCGGGGCGACGCCGAAACCGCCTCCGCCCACATGAAGAGGGCCCTCGCCATCAGACGAGGGCCCCTGGTCTCCAACATCCCCGTCGGACACGTCCTGGCCGGCCGCCGGGCCCGCCTGGAGGAGCTGTACGTCCAGGCACTGGAACTCCACATCGAGATCACCGTCCGGCTCGGCCGCTACCGCGAGGTGATCCCGCAACTGCGCCTCCTGGTCCACGACCACCCGCACCACGAGTGGTTCCACGGCCACCTCATCGCCGCGCTCCACCGCTGCGGGCGCCGGACCGAGGCCCTCCAGGCCTACCGGGCACTGGAGCGGATCCTGGGCGAAGAACTCGGCCTGAGCCCGCTGCCCGGCACCCGCCGGCTCATGGACCTGGTCCTCGAACCGAACCCCGACGGCTCCCCCGCACAGCCCCCGTGGTCCGTCCTCCCGCGCGCCGGCAGGCCGGCGGCCACCCCCCGGTGACCGCCCCGCCGGCGGGCGGCGCCCGATCCGACAGACCCTAGGGCTCCCGGCGGCCTTCCAGATAGGCCGTGTGCGTCTGCTGCCGAAGGGCCTCCCGGTCCTGGAGCTCCGCCGTCAGGCGTTCCGCTTCCTCCGACAGCAGCGACAACTGCCGCTCCAGATGACGCTCCGGGGACTCCCCGCCCGGCGTCAGCCGGGTCCACCAGCGGGTCCGGTTGTACGTGTCCACGCACTCCGGCACGTCCAGCCGGACCGCCCGCGCCAGCGCGTGCACCGCCTCCGCCTCGGCCGCCAGGACCTGCGCCGGCCACCCCGGGTCCAGCAGGGCCGCGTACAGGTCCAGCAGCTCGCTCAGCTTCCCCTCGGCGGCCGGCGGCAGCTCCACCCCCGCCACGTAACCGCGCAGCCGGCCCAGGTCCTCCCGTACGAGGCCCAGCTGCTCCGCGGGGCCGGGGAACGGCGGCGGCGGGGTCCGGTCGGGCGGCGCGACCAGCGCACCCGCCCCGTACAGCCCCGCGACCACCGCCGGCCAGTACGCCCCCGCCACCCCCGCCAGCGTCAGGCCCAGCCCGAGGAGCCCGCAGGCGCTGCCCCACAGGTTCTTCCGCGACTCCAGGTACGAGAGCGCCCTACTGGTAACCACGGATCTCCTCGAAGGCCCCGTCCAGCGAACCGTTCCCGTCCGTCGCGTCGAAGAGCCGGCCACCGGTCAGCTCCGTGATGTGCGTCAGCTCCTTGCGGTCCGAATCCCCGAACAGCACCGCGAACACCGGCGTGCGCTTCTGCGCCTGCGGCAGCCCGGCGTAGAAGGAGTCGAAGTCCTTCACCTTGTCCCCGCTCTGCCCGTCCGTCATCAGCACGATCGAGGTGAACGCGTCCGCGTCGCCCTGCCCAAGGTGCTGGTACGCGGCCTTCAGACTGGCGTAGACGGCCGTACCGCCCTCCGGGCGCAGCGACGTCACGTCACCCCGGATCGCGTCCAGAGCCGGCCCCGGATTGCCCGGCTCGACCACGTGCGTCAGCACCTTCTTCACCTTGTCCCCGAACGGCAGCAGCGTCACCTCCTCGCGGTCCCGGAACCGCTGCCCCGTCCCCGAACTCCCCGTCCCCGTCAGGTCGGTGAGCGCCGAACGCAGCCTCCCGATCCGGTCCGCCTCCTCCATCGAACCCGAGGTGTCCAGCACGTACACCGTCCGCGAGGGCCGGCGCAGCTCGTTCTCGTACGAGGCCAGCAGCCCGTCCGCCACCGACCGGGCCCCCGGGAACGGCAGTTCGCGGCGCACGGCCGGGTCCAGCCCGGCCGCCGGAGCCACCCCGGCCGCCACCGGCCGCCGGAACGTCCTCTGCGTGATCGCCTTCTGCGCCGCGTCACCCCGCAGGTACTCCGTCAGCAGCCGACCGGACTCCCGCGCCCCCGCCGGAGCCGACGTCAGCAGCGTCAGCGGGTAGTGCGCCGTCACCACCCCGTCCTTCGGGCGGATCACCTTCAGCGGGGACTTCGCCCTGTCGTTCATCGACAGCAGCACCGACTCGTAGTTGACCAGCGCGTCCACGTCGTCCCGCTTCGCGTACGCCGTCGCGAGCCAGCCCGAGGAACCGGAGGTCAGCTTCTGCCCCTTGAAGAACTCCTTCAGCCGCGGCCGGGCCTTCTCCACGTCCGCCCCGGTCAGCGCCGACTGCGCGCCGGACAGCCCCGAGGCGACCGACACGAGCGTGGAGAAACCGGAGTTCGAACGCACCGGATCCGTCATCCCGTACGTCAGCCTCCCGGCCGCCACGGCCTCCTCGACCGCCGACCAGGTCACCTCCTCCGGCTTCCAGCCCAGCCGGGCCAGCGCCTCCGGCTTGACGCCGACGGCGACCGGCGAGGACATCACCGGCGTCTCGTTCGCGAGCTTCGCCGCCGCCTCGGGACGCAGCCGCAGGTAGTCGTTGGAGGACAGCCAGATCGCGTCGTACCTGCCGTCCGCCTTCCCCGAGGCCACCTGCTCGGCCGCGTCCAGCGTCCCCGACCAGGTGAAGTCGACGGAGACCCCGGTGGCGGCCTTGGCGTCCTTCAGGACCTGCGCCATGTCGGACAGCTCGCTGGAGGCCAGCACCCGGAGCCGGCCCTCCTTGTACTCCTGCGGCCCGGCGCCGCCGGACGCGGAGCCGCCCGTGCCGCCCGTGCCGCCCGAGCCGCCCGAGCCGCCCGGCGTCGGTTCGTCCGAGGTGCAGGCCGTCGCGCCCAGCAGGGCCGCGGCCAGGACCACCGCCGCGGCGAGCCGTCCGCGGACGCGTGCCGCGTGCGGCTTCGTCCTCGTGGTGCGCGCGCTCATCGCTCCCCGCCTTCCAGGACGTTCACCGTACGGGTGCGGGCCAGGTGCGCCGAAGCCGCCTGCAGCTCGCCCGTCAGGGACTCCACCGTCGCCGCCATGCTCTGCGTGGCCTGGACCTTGAACGTGTCGATCGCGTCGAGGGTCCGGTAGATCTGCGCGAAGGCCGTACGGAGCGTCTCCGCGCCCACGGCCGGGTCGGCGGCGATCCGCTGGATCTCCCCGCTCTGCGTCGCCAGCATCTGCGCGTTCCCCCGGATCAGCTCCTCGGTGGTGCCGCGCAGCGCGTCGACCTGCTCGGCCACCTTGCGCTGGCTGTCGAGCGCCGACGCCAGCATCACCGCGATCCGCAGTGCCGAGACGGTCGTCGTCGCCGCCCGGTCGACGCCCTTGACGAGCTCCTCGTTGTTGCGCCGGACCACGTCCATCGCCAGGTAGCCCTGCGCGCACACCGCCAGCTGCGTCAGCAGGTCCTGGTGCTTCTGCCGCACCGGGAACAGCACGTCGGCACGGAGCGCGTCCGCCTGCGCGGGGTCGGTGCGCTCGGCCTCCGCGATCCGCTGCTCGACCGCCGCGTCCAGGGCCTCGGTGAGCACCGCGTACTCCTGGAGCCGGCCCATCGTCTCCCACAGCCGGGCCCGCTCCGTGTGCAGGGCGGCGTTGTCGCGGCGCAGCTCGTCCTGACCGCCGCGCAGCGCGCCTACGATCCGGTTCAGGGTGTCCTGGGAGGAGGCGTACCTGGCCACGTGGTCCCGGAACCTGTTGCCGCCCGGCAGCTTCGCCAGCAGCCTGCGGGCCCCCTTGGCGGGCGCGTCCCGCGGGTCCAGGTCCTCGACGGTGCGGCGCAGCTCGACCAGCGACCCCGCCACCCGGACCTGGGCGTCGCCGCCGCCGTCCGCGCCGAGGGAGCGCACGGCCCGCTCCAGCATCCGGTTGGACTGGCCGGCGGCGGTCCGCATGTCGGCCGAGCCGAGCGCGGTGATGTCGCCGACGCGGGACGCGAACTCCGGCGAGCGGGCGTCGATCCCGGCGAGGGAGTCCACGTACTCGTCGGCCCGGCGGGCCATCTCCTCCCGGACGCCGTCCTGGAGCGGGACGAGGCCACGGGCCTGCTCGCGGCGGACGGCGGGCACCGGCTCGGGCGCGGTCAGCACCAGCGGCCCGTCCTCGGGCGGTGTCGGCGGCGGCGGTGTCAGCGGCGGCGGTGTCGGTGTCACGGCGTGCCCCCCTGCCCCTTGGCACGGCCTGCCAGCGCCGTCAGGACCTTCACGGTCGGAGCGCTGACCTGGCGGATCCCGGTCAGCTCCGGGTTGAGGTACCCGGCGTACACAGTGGTGGCGGCGGAGAACTCGGCGGTCCCCTCCTGGGGGCGGAAACCGTGCCGCACGGCCAGCTCGCGCAGCTTCTTGTCGGTGGCGAGGAGCGTGCCGAGCTCCGTGGCCTTCTCGCCGAGCGGGACGAAGGTGTGCGGGGAGTTCACGGTCGTGTCCGGGTACAGCACGACCATGCTCGCGGCCTCCCCGCCGGCCTGCTTCTGCATGAGCAGTGCGGCGACCTGCGCCTCGTAGGCGAGGACCAGCGGTTCGCCGCTGCCGCTGATGAAGGACCGGAAGGGCCCGTCGGTGCTGGGCTCCAGGGAGCCCTGGACGGAGATCAGCTTCCGGAGGAGGGGCGCGGTGCGCTCGATGCCGGCGTCGTCGGAGACGACCGTCTTGTTGTTCGCCACGTTGGAGGTGGCGCCGATGAACAGGGCGCCGGAGTTGGAGGTGGTGGGGTCGGAGGTCTTGACGAAGACCGTTCCGCTCAGTTCCGCGTGGGCCGAGGAGCCGGGGAGCTGCTGCCAGGTGCGGTCCTCGCCGGCCGCCTTGAGGAAGGGCTCCATCAGGAGCGTGCCGGTGTTCTTGCCGTTCATCCGGGCGAGGCCGTTGTCGGCGAGGACGCGGGCCGCGTTGGCGCGGGCGATGACCACGAGCGGGGAGAAGAAGGGCTTCGCGCTCTGCGCGCCCTTCACCCCCGCCTTCGCGGCGATCTCGTCCGCCGGTTCGCTGCTGCTGGGGAAGGCGAAGTCGTACTCCTTGAGGGCCAGCTGGTCCATGGCCCAGGAGCCCGAGGTCTCGGTCTTCACGGTGTAGCCCTTGGCTGCAAGGGCCTTGACGACGTCGGGATCGCGGAAGAACTCGGACTTCTCCGATCCGATGACGCCACGCACGGTCTTCGTTGCCGTGCCCTCTGATGTTCCGGTACCCCCGAGGACGATGACGGCGACAACGCCGCCCACCAGGAGGACCGCCAGAGCGATTCCAAGGATGCGTCTCACGGGGGCAGCCTGCTCACGGAAACCCACATTCCGCCGGGCGTTGGGTGAACGCGGGGTGTCCAGACGGTCCCGCTTCGAAATGCTGTGTGGGTGGGCGGGTGCTGGTGGGAGGGGGCGGGCGGCGGGAGGATCTGGGCATGGGTGTGAGTACGTCTGGGTCCGCGTTGAGGTGGCAGGGGTGGGTGGCGGGCATGGTCTGCCTGTCCGGCCTGCTGGTGTTCGCCCCGTTGGGGCTGTACGTCTGGGCCAGCGGGAGCCCCGCCGCCCCCGCCCCCGCCCCGCCGGAGGTACGGGTCACCGGGTGCCGGATCGACCCGCCGAGCCGGCGCGTGGTGGCGGTCCTGGAAGCCCGGGGCGAGGGCTCGTACGTCGCCACGGTCGAGTTCCGCGACCGCCCGCCGACCACCCCGGACGCCCGCGAATCCCGCACCCTGGTCCGCCTCCCGGGCCTGACCCGCGACACCCCCACCGCCGCCCGCACGGAGGCCGTCGGCCCGGTGTGGGCGGCGGGGACGGGGGTGTGGTGCGGGGTGACGGGGGTGGCGGGGGAGGGGTGAGGTCGGGGCACCCTGGAGGGGGTGGGGCGGTGTTCCCTCGCCCCGTCTCAGGGAGGGTTGGGGGCTTCCCGCCAGTCCCATCGTCCTTCCGGTCCGGGCCGGCCTGTCAAGGGCGCTCCTTCGTCGCGTCACTTCGTGATCGCCTTCGGCGACCCTTGACAGGCCGTCCCGAACCGGAAAGCCGAAAGACTGCCGGGAAACCCCCAAAGAAACGGGACGGACGATCCTTGGAGGAGCGGGCATCTCAGTGCTATGAGGGGCCAGGAGCCGGCCCGCCGGGCATCCGGGTCCTCACGCCTGCGATTCCGGGCCGGGGGCGCGACTACCCGCACGACAGGTCGACCAGAGCGACCTACGGAGCCCCCAGACGCGCCGGATCGCTACGCGCTCCTCTCGTCTCAGCGTCCGACGACCGTCCGGGGCTGGTGTACGACGCCCTGCGGGGCGGTGAGGACGACGGTGCGGCCGTCGGGGTCGGTCAGGGTGCGGGGGAGTCGTCTGTCAGGCCGAGGCGGAGGTAGCCCGTCTCGGGGCGGCGGGTGGCGGGGTAGAGCTCCAGGACGGTGCCGTCGGCGAGGGTCGCGGCGTAGTGGTCCGGGCCGTTGCCGTGGCGCTCCGGGACGAGGTCGAGGCCGAGGCCGGCATAGAAGTCGCGGCACTCGTCCAGGCGGTTCGTGTAGATGACCAGCAGGTCGATCGTCATGCGGAGGTCTTCTTCCGTCCGAGGACGGCCGTATAGCCCTGGAGCAGCAGGTCGACGCACCCGAGGGCCGCCCACACGAGGTAGAGCGTGCGGTGCTCGGGCTGTGAGGCCGCCAGCATGACCGCGATCGCAACGTTCACCGTGGTGAACAGCGGGCGCAGGAAAGGGTTGCGGGCGAGGAATTCAAGCATCGGTCCATCCCTCCGTCGGGCGGGACATCCGCCAACTCGGCTTGCACGCTGGGGTGATGCGGCCCCCTCTGGTATCCCGCTCAAGGTATACATACCATCGGGGGTATGCCAAGGAAGAATGAGTCCGAAGAGCTCGAAGAGCGGGACCTTGCCTACCGGATCGCCCAGGCGGTGTACGACCGCCGGATCGAACTGGGATGGTCTCAGCGCCAGTTGGCGGAGGCGGCCGGGATGCGGCAGCCGCACGTGTCGCGGCTGGAGGCGGCCCGGAGCCTGCCGAGCCTCGATGTCCTGCACCGGGTCGCGGAGGCCATGGGCACCGACCTCACGGTGTGCCTCGTGCCGCGCGAAGCCGCGAAGGCGGCGGAGGTGGTCACCCGATGAGACTGCCGCACCGGCACTCCGGGTACGCGCTGGAGGCGGTCGCGGCCGCCGTCGTGATCACCGCCCTCGTGGTCACCCGTGGGACCGGGCTCCTGGGCCTGGTCGTCTATGCGGCCGGGCAGCTCCTGATGATCGTCCCCGGCGCGATGCAGATCCGGCACCACTTCGCGCCGCCGTGCGCGGAGTGCGTCAAGGTGCTGCCGCTCAACCCGGCCGAGTCCGCGCGGGAGCCCGGCAGGGCGCGCCGGGCACTGTGGGCGTCCCACGCCTTCTTCGGCTCCGTCCCCCGGTTCGGCCTGGTCCTGTTCGCGAACACCTCCCTCGCGGTCCTGGGCTGTGCCCCGCTCTACCACCTGCTGGGAATGGAGGGCGCGCAGCGCAGGGCGTACCTCTTCCTGATCGCCGGGATCGTCCTCACCGTGGCCACTACGTGGACGACCCGTACACACAACCGCCTGGCGCCCTGGTGCCCTTACTGCGACGACGGGGACGAGGGCGACGAGGAGCCCGCCATGGACCCCACTGACGGGCGAGGTCAGCCGGCACCGGCGTGAGTGCGGTGTCGTCAGCCGAGTGCCTTCTCGATGGCCTCGAAGATGTCCGCGTCCGTCTCCTGCTGCCAGGACGGGAGGTCCGGCCAGTCGGCCACGTAACCCGGCTTCGGGTCCTCGGAGTGCTTGAACATCTGAGCGGTCCAACAGACGGCGACGAACCGGCCCTTCTGCTCCCGCGACAGGCGTGCGGTGGCAGCGCCGCTGATCTGGACGAACTGGCGCACCTGCGCGTACACGGCGCCCGCCGCCTCGCGCTCCCACTGAGGCGTCTCGTCCCACGGAGTCACGTAACCGGCCTTCGGCTCTCCGGGGAAGTGCTGTCGCACCCCCGCGATCCAGGCTTCGCGGAAGAGTCGTGCGCCTTCGGTCTGCGACATGTGAATCCCTCTCGTCGGCCCGCCAGAGCGTATCGTCCGCCCGGCGGAAACCGCGGTGCTCCGGGAGCTGAAAGGCGTACTTTGGCCATATGGCTGCTGAGCACTTGGGCGACCGTCTGAGTCGTCTTCGCCGCTTCGCCAACCTGACTCAAGAGGGTCTGGCGGAGCGGTCCGGTGTGTCCGTCGACGTGGTGCGCAAACTGGAGCAGAGGCGCAAGCACAGCGCCCGACTGCCCACGCTGCACGCACTGTCCAAGGGGCTTGGGGTCGAGCTGACGAGCTTGCTGGGCGATCCGCCCGGTGTGCCCTCGAACGGTGAGGCGGATTCCCCGGCGCTCGTGGCCGTGCGGCGGGCGATAATGCCGCCGTTGTTCGCCCCGCCCGAGGAGCCGACTGGTGCGGAGCGCTTGTCGCTCCCGCTCCTACGGGCCGAGTTGGCGGCCGGCTGGACCCTCTACCACTCCGCGGACTTCGGCCGCCTCATGGAGGTGCTGCCGGGCATCATCGCCGATGCCAGACTCCTCGCCGCCGTGGGGAACGCGGACCAGCGGGCGGCCGGACAAGCGGCTCTGGGCAAGGCACTGCAGCTTGGCGGACACCTGGCCATTCGCCTGGGCAAGACGGACCTCGCCCTCTCGGCATTGGAGCGGGCGTACACCGCAGCGGGAGACTCGTCGGACCCCTTGCTCGCGCCGATGCTGTCGAACTCCGTGGCGTGGGCCTACCAGAGGCAGGCCAGGCTGGACGACGCACGCAACCTGGCCGTACATGCGGCGGACGCGGTGGAACGCGAACACACCGGCAAATCCGAAGGAGTTCGCGTCTGGGGCGCACTGCTGATGTCCGCAGCCACGTCGTACGCCAGGAGCGACGACTACGCGACGGCCAACGACATGATGGTGACCGCCGAGAAGGCGGCCGGCCGCCTGGCGACGCTGCCTCCGCCGGCCGACGGCAAACTCGTCTCGGTGTTCAGCCGGTCGTCGGTGCGCATCGAGCGGGTCCGCCTCGCGGTCCAGCACGAGCGCCCGGAGGAGGCTTTGACGCTGGCCAGGGGGATAAGGCTCAGCAAGGACACCCCGCCTTCGTGGCGGACGTGGCTGCTCCTGGACCTGGCGCGCGCTCATGCGGACTTGGGGGATGCCACCGGCGCACTGAAGGCCCTCGAACGGCTGCGGAGGGTCGCCCCGGCGTGGATGCGGCACCACACCCTGGCCGTGGCGATCGTCACGGATCTGTGGGCCGGACCGCACCACCCCCCGGGCCTGCGTCAGCTGAAGGACTTCCTCGGCAACGCCAACTAAGTGCGGAAAACTGGGATGTTGCGTCCCTGTGGTCTTTCGCCGGCCGACGAGAAGATCGAACCGTCCGGCAGACGATGCGAGGGGTACATGACCACAGCCGCGCAGACGACCCATCCGCTCGACCCCGACAATCCGTGGTTGCGGGCACGAACCACCAGCAGTCCCAGCACCGAGCTCCTTGATCGTGCGCTGGTCGGCTGGGAGCGCTTCCTCGTCACCTTCGAGGGAGCGTCCGATGAGTGAGTGCTACGAATACCTCCCCCACCGCCTCCTCCACCGACGCGTCCGAGACATCGCCTCCGGCACCGAAGGCGTCCTCATGGCCGTGATCAACGAGAACGTCTCCGACACCGGCGTCGAACGCTGGATGGAACTGGCCTACATCCGTGGCGCGTGCGGCCGCGAATTCACCACCGCCGCCACCAACGTCGAACCCGCCCCGGACCAGCCCAAGACGGCCGCCGGCCGCCGAGACCAGAGAAGCGCGTAGCGATCTGTCGCGCCTGTCGGATCCCCAGGTCGATCTGTTCATCCTCTGGTGCGGGTATCAGCCCGGGACGGTCGTCGGACGCTGGGAAATGGGGAGCGCGTAGCGATCTGGCGCGCCTGTGGGCTCCGTAGGTCGCTCTGATCAACCTCTCGTGCGGGTAGCCGAGCACCCGGCCCGGGATCTGGACTCTTGAGGGCTCGGATGCCCGGCGGGCCGGCCCCGGCCCCTCGTCTCATCGCTGAGGGACCCGCTCCTCCAAGGATCGTCCGGCCCGTTTCTTTGGGGTTTCCCGGCAGTCTTTCGGCTTTCCGGTTCGGGTCGGTCGGTCAAGGGTGGCCGAAGGCCATCGCGTAGCGACGCGACCGAAGGGAGCGCCCTTGAGGGACCGGCCCGAACCGGAAGGACGATGGGACTGACGGGAAGCCCCCACGCTTCTCTGAGACCGCCCGAGGGGATACCGCCCCCCCCGGGCCACCGGCCCGCAGACGAGGGGGCGGGTGGGCAGCCACCGCCCGGCCGCACCCCTCGAGGGGGAGATAGCGGGCCCGAGGCGAAACGCCCCCAAGGCCCCAAACAGCCATGGCACCCGGTCCGGAGCCTGCGCGGTCCCGGACCGGGGCCGGTCAGTGGGCGCCGGCCCGGTCGGGGGATTCGAGGGCGGCGGCGTGGGCGTCCATGCGCTGGGCCGCGAGGATCGCCGCGGCGGTGTCGGCGCGGGACGCGGCGACGAGCAGGGCGCGGGCGGCCAGGTCGTGGGCGCGGCGGTGGAGGGTGCGGGTGTCGGGACCGTCCGCGAGGGCGGGGTGGGCGACGCGGACGGGGTCCGACCCGCGCAGGCGCGAAACCTGGGCTGCGATGCGTACGGCGCCGTCGTCGTCGAGGCCGAGCTCGTCGGTGACGGCGAGCAGCGCGGCCAGGTGACCGGCGAGCTGGATGTCGAGGGCTTCGCCCCGACTGCTCCGCGGGTACCCGGCGGGTTCGGTGCGGCCGGCGTCCACTCGGTGGACGACCGACTTGGCACGGCTCGGTTCGTACATGAGGAAGCCTCCTGCTTGGTCAGGAGGCCATCCTACATTGGAACCGGTCTAAGGTTGAGTCGAATCTTGGTTGAGTGGGAGTGGAGCGGTGCAACCGGAACGGGCGCCCCGAACACCCACCCCACCCCACCCCCTACGGCTGCCCGTACCCGTCCAGGAAGCGGCCGATCCGGGTGACGGCGTCCGCGAGGTCCTTCGTGTTGGGCAGGGTCACGATGCGGAAGTGGTCGGGCTCCGGCCAGTTGAAGCCCGTACCGTGCACCACCATGATCTTCTCGGCCCGCAGCAGGTCGAGGACCATCTGCCGGTCGTCCTTGACCTTGTAGACCGCCGGGTCGAGCTTCGGGAACAGGTACAGCGCGCCCTTCGGCTTCACGCAGGTGATGCCCGGGATCTGGGTCAGCAGGTCGTACGCCGTGTCGCGCTGCTCCAGCAGCCGCCCGCCCGGCAGCACCAGGTCGACGATCGACTGCCGCCCGCCCAGCGCGGTGGCCACGGCGTGCTGCGAGGGCATGTTGGCGCACAGGCGCATGTTGGCCAGGATCGTCAGGCCCTCGATGTACGACGAGGCGTGCTTCTTCGGTCCGCAGACCGCCATCCAGCCCGCCCGGTACCCGGCGACCCGGTAGTTCTTGGACAGGCCGTTGAAGGTCAGCGTCAGCAGGTCGGGCGCGATCGCCGCGGTGTTCGTGTGCGTGGTGCCGTCGTAGAGGATCCGGTCGTAGATCTCGTCGGAGCAGACCACGAGGTTGTGCCGGCGGGCGATGTCCGTCAGCCCGCGCAGCATCTCGTCGTCGTAGACGGCGCCGGTCGGGTTGTTCGGGTTGATGATCACGATCGCGCGCGTGCGGTCGGTGACCTTGCGCTCGATGTCCGCGAGGTCGGGCATCCAGTCGGACTGCTCGTCGCAGCGGTAGTGCACGGCGGTGCCGCCGGCCAGCGAGACCGACGCGGTCCACAGCGGGTAGTCCGGGGCGGGGACCAGTACCTCGTCGCCGTCGTCCAGCAGCGCCTGCATCGACATCTGGATCAGCTCGGAGACGCCGTTGCCGAGGTAGATGTCCTCGACGTCCAGGTGGATGCCCTTGGTCTGATAGTGCTGCATGACCGCGCGCCGCGCCGACAGCAGGCCCTTCGCGTCCCCGTAGCCGTGGGCGTTGCCCAGGTTGCGGAGCATGTCCTCGAGGATCTCCGGCGGGCAGTCGAAGCCGAAGGCCGCGGGGTTGCCGGTGTTCAGCTTGAGGATGCGATGACCTGCCGCTTCGAGCCGCATCGCCTCTTCGAGGACGGGTCCGCGGATCTCGTAGCAGACATTGGCGAGTTTCGTTGACTGGATCACCTGCATGACGGGAGCTTACGGGCCCTGCCGCCCGCCCGCGCGGCCGTTCCGGGGGAATTCCACCGAGCGATATGCCCCACTTCGCGCGATGGAGGGGTGGCGCCCCCGTCCACCCTTTGAAACGGCGGCGCGGCCGCCGTCCGGCCTGCGGAATGGGTGAGGGCGCGGAAGCGCCGGGCCGCCGGTGTTGCGCTCGTCACCCCGCGGCGGCGGGGTCCGTCCGACCTACCCCCGAGTAGGGTCCGGGCCCGCCCCGGCCTGTGTCGAGGGTCATGGTTTCGGCCAGTGGACCTGGATTGACGGAAAGCTTTCTTTAGGTGAGCCTTACCTTGCTTTCGCGGCCGACGGAGCCGCATCCCCTCATCCCGGAGCCCGCGCATGTCCTCCCCAGCCGCCAGACTCGCCCCCCGCCCCGTCCGCCTCTACGACTCGTGGTGGACCGTCGCGGCGGGGGCCCTCTGTGCGCTGGTCGTCCTGGCGGCGGGCCTGTGGTGCTCGCTGCACATGCAGGCCGACGCGGCCATGCACTCCGCCGCGCTGTTCGCGCACCTCGCCTCGCTGGTGCTGGGCTTCGGTGCGGTGCTCTCCGCCGACTACTACGGTCTGCTGTGGGCCACCGGCCGCTGCGGCCTGGCGGAGGTCGTCGCCGCGACCTCCCGGCTCCACGTACCGATCTGGGCCGGCCTCGGGGGCCTCGTGGTGAGCGGCCTGATGCTCCACCCCGACCTGACCTCCCCGCTGACCATGACCAAGATCGGCCTGGTCGCGCTGCTGACCGTCAACGGCCTCCAGGCCGGCCTCCTGGGCCGCCGCCTCGAAGCAGCCACCGGCGAGGTGGGCCGCGGCCTCCTCCTCTGGGGCGGCGCGACCGCACTGGTCTCCCAGGCCTGCTGGTGGGGCGCGGTCGTCATCGGCTTCCTCAACACCAACCGCTGACCGAACGCCGGCCCGTTGTCAGTGCCCCCGCCTACCGTGGGTGCATGAAGCCGCTCACGATCATCTCCGGGGACGCGACGAGTCCGCAGGCCAAGGGCCCCAAGCTGATCGCGCACGTCAGCAACGACATAGGCGGCTGGGGAAAGGGCTTCGTGCTCGCCCTCTCCCGGCGCTGGCCCGAGCCGGAAGCCGAGTTCAGGGCCTGGCACCGCGGCCGCAGCGGCAACGACTTCGGGCTCGGCGCCGTGCGGGTGGTGCGGGTGAAGCCCGACGTCTGGGTGGCCAACATGGTCGGCCAGCGGGGGATACGCACCGGCAGCGGCGGCCCGCCCATCCGCTACGACGCCGTCGAGAGCTGCCTCGTCAAGCTGGCGGACCACGCCCTGGAGCTGGGGGCGAGCGTCCACATGCCCCGCATCGGGTGCGGCCTGGCGGGCGGCAAGTGGTCCCGCATCGAACCGCTGATCACCGAGGCGCTCTGCGCGCGGGACGTGGCGGTGACGGTGTACGACCACGCGTGAGGTGACATGCGGGCCCGGTCGCCGACGACCGGGGCGCGGCGGCGTGGCAGCATCGCCGCATGCGCTTCCGATACGCCACCGAGGCCGACGCGCCCGCCATGGCACGGCTGTTCGCCGCCAACCACCACGACGCCCTCACCGAAGAGCAGCGTGCCGCTCAGGGCTTCGTGCAGGGGGCCTTCGGCCTCGACACCCTGCGCGCCATGGCCCGGGACGGGGAGCTGCTCGTGGCCGACGCCGGGCACGGTCAGGTCGCCGGGCTGCTCGCGCTGTCGGTCGCCGCGGACATGGGCGACCCGCCGGCGGCGGTCCTCGGGCTGCTGCGCGCCCAGCCGGAGCTCGACTGGCGGGGACGTCCGCTGAGCGAGGTGCCGTGGCTGCTGTACGGGCCGGTCGTGGTCGACGCCGCCTTCCGCGGGCACGGCGTGGCCCGGGGCCTGTTCGAGAGGGCGGTCGAGGCCTCGGCCGGGCGCGCCGAGGCGCTGGTCGCCTTCATCGAGGCGGGCAACGCCGCCTCCTGGCGGGTGCACGTCGACGCGTTCGGCATGACCCCGCTCGGCGAGTACGCGGTCGCCGGCCGCACCTACACCGCCGTCGCCACCCCGGCCGAGCGGCCGGCCGCGTAGAGCCCGCCGGGCCCGGAACCCCGGTTCGCGGTTCCGGCCGGGGGCGGCTCCGGACGCGCTCCGGAGGCGGATCGATTCGCCTCCGGCGGGGGCCCGGAGCCCGCCCGTCAGCCCTCCACGATCACCAGGGGCAGCTCCCGGGGCCCCGCGAGCGCCTGGTATTCCTCGTAGGGCGGCCACAGTGCGGTCAGTGCCTCCCAGTACGTCTCCCGCTCGACGGGGTCCGCCGTGCGCGCCCAGGCCGCGAAGGTCCGGGTGCCCACCTGGAGGCGGACCTCCGGGTGCGCGGTCAGGTTCCCGTACCAGGCGGGCCGGCGGGGCCCGCCCGAGTCGGCGGCGACGACCAGGTACCGGCCCTCGTCCTCGGCGTAGACCAGCGGCGTGCGCACCGGCCGGCCCGTGGCGCGGTCGAGGGTGGTCAGGAGCAGGGTCGGGACCCCGTGCCACAGGTGGCCGTCGGTGCCGCCGCTCGCCACGTAGGTCCGTACGTGGTCGAGCCGCGGCCCGGGGTGCGGGTCCGTCGGGTTGTCCCAGTCGACCGGGGAAACCGGGGAGACCGGGGCGGGGGTGCCGGCCGGGGCGGGCGGCATGGCAACAACGTTCATCTGACCTCCGTAGGGCGTCCCCCGGAGCGCTAACGAGCCTTTACCGATTCTGGATGCGCCGGACCCGTAGCGCACGCGCACAGGTCTGGACCAAGCTCGGACCATGGATCTGGAGCTGAGGCACCTCAAGATCGTCAGAGCCGTGGCGGACGCCGGCAGCCTGACCCGCGCCGCCACCGCCCTCGGGCTCGCGCAGCCCGCCCTGAGCGGCCAGCTCAAACGCATCGAGCGGGCCCTGGGCGGCGCACTCTTCGAGCGCGGACGGGACGGCGTACGGACCACCGCGCTCGGCGAACTCGTGCTGGAGCGCGCCCGCGTCCTGCTGCCCGCCCTGTCCGAGCTCCAGGAGGAGGCGGTGCGCTTCGCCCGCGGCGGCGCGGCCGGGTACCGGCTCGGCGGGACCCACGGGCCGCTGCTCGGCGGGCTCGTCGACCGGCTCGCCCACCAGGAACCCGGGGTGCCGGTGACCACGTGCACGTCCTGGTCGGAACGGGAGATCGCCCAGGGCGTGGCCGCCGGGCGGCTGGACTTCGCGCTGGTCGGCGCGTGCGGCGAGAGCGCCCCGCCGGAGCCGGGCCGGCTCGCCTGGCTGGAGGTGGCCCGGGACCCGGTCCACGTGATGCTGGCCGACGACCACCCGCTGGCCCGCCGCGCGGAGATCGAGCTGGCCGAGCTGGCCGCCGAGGCCTGGACCGACGTACCGGGCGACGGCTGCTTCGGGGACTGCTTCGCGGCGGCCTGCGTCCGCGCCGGGTTCACGCCCGCCTGCGTCTACGAGACCGACACCGCGTCCTGCGTGCACCTGGTCCAGGTCGGCCGGGCCGTCGGGCTGTGCCGGGCCACGTTCCCCGCGACCTGCGGGGTGGTGGCCCGGCCGCTCGCCGGGAGCCCGCTCGTGTGGCGGCACCTGCTGGGCTGGCACCCGGCGGCGCCGGCCGCGGCCCGGGCGCCGGGCGTACTGGCGCACGCCCGGGCCGCGCACGCGGAGGCGCTGGCCCGCTCCGCGGGGGGCGCGGGTGGGGGGCGTGCGGCGGGGCCGGCGGTGCGGGAGGCGGCGATGGGGGCCGCCACGTCCTGAGGGGCAGGGCCAGGGGCAGGGGGCAGGGAGCCGGGGTGGTGGGCCGCTGCGCGGGGCCGGGTCCCCTACCCGCCCTTCGCCCGTTCCCCGGGGCGCTGCCCCGGACCCCGTTCCCGGGGGCTCCGCCCGAGACCCCCGCGCCTCAAACGCCGGCGAGGCCGGAAGTTGCCGTCCTGCGAGGCGCTCCCGGGCAAGCCGCGGCCCCGGGGGAGGCCCCGGGGTCGTGGTTCGGCAGCCCTGGTCGGGCGGGCGTTACGGGAGGTAGCGCTCGATGACCTGCGGGCCCTCCTTCTCGATCAGCTTCCGCGCCGCTTCGACCCGCTCCGGAGTCGGGTCGTGGCCGGTCGCCATCACCAGGTCCTCGGGGTCGTACGCGCGCTCTCCACCCGTGAAGAGCCGGTCCGACCGGGTGGGCTGCTCGTTGGCTTCACTGTCCATCGGATACCTCCTGCCGTACCCCCCCAGGCCCCCATCCTGATGCCCCCGCCCCATGAACGCACGCCGGGGACCGGACGGGCCCGGCCATAACACCGGGGAAGGGGCCAACCGGCAGCTCCCGTAAGCAGGTTCGGATTCCTACGGTTTCGGTGACCCCCACCGAACCGAGGAGATCCACCATGCTCAAGCGACACGCCCGCGCGGCGTGTACCGCCCTGGCCGCCGCCGGGCTGCTGCTGGCCGGCACCACCGCCGCGGGGGCCGCCACCCCCACCGGGGACCCGGCCGCACCGCAGAAGTCCGCGACGGCCACCCTGCGCCCCGGCGACACGCCCGCCGAGCTGCTCACCGCCCTCCGGCGCGACCTCGGCCTGACCCCCGCGCAGGCCAGGGACCGCCTCACCCACGAGGCCGAGGCGGGCGCCACCGCCGCCCGGCTGCGCGCCCGGCTGGGCGCCGCCTTCGCCGGGGCCTGGGTCGACGGGGCCGACTCCGCCACCCTGACGGTGGCCACCACCCGCGCCGCCGACGCCGCCGCGATACGCGCGGCCGGGGCGGAGGCGAAGGTCGTCAGCCGCTCCCTCGCCGGCCTGGACGCCGTGAAGGCGGGGCTCGACCGGGCCGCCACCGCCGAGACGCCCGTCCGGTACGTCGACCCGCGCACCAACACCCTCGTCGTCGAGGAGACCCGGCCCGGCGCGGCCGCCGGGCTGCTGGCCGCCACCGGCACCGACCCCGCGCTCGTGACGGTCGTGCGCACCGCCGCCGAGCGGGCCCCGCGCCCGCTGTACGACCTGCGCGGCGGGGACGCGTACTACATGAACGGCCAGGGCCGCTGCTCCGTCGGCTTCCCGGTCACCAAGGGCACCGCCCAGGGCTTCGCCACCGCCGGCCACTGCGGCCGCGTCGGCACCACCACCAGCGGCTTCAACCAGGTCGCCCAGGGCTCGTTCCAGGCGTCGGTGTTCCCGGGCAACGACATGGCGTGGGTCGCCGCCAACACCAGCTGGACCGCCACCCCGTACGTCAAGGGCAGCGGCGGCGCGAACGTCCAGGTCACCGGCTCCGTCCTGCAGCCCGTCGGCTCCTCCGTCTGCCGCTCCGGATCGACCACCGGCTGGCACTGCGGAACCGTCCAGCAGCAAAACACCAGCGTCACCTACCCCGAGGGCACCATCTCGGGCGTCACCCGGACCACGGTCTGCGCCGAGCCCGGCGACTCCGGCGGCTCCTACATCTCCGGCAGCCAGGCCCAGGGCGTCACCTCGGGCGGCTCCGGCGACTGCACCAGCGGCGGCACCACCTTCTTCCAGCCGCTGAACCCGATCCTGTCGGCGTACGGCCTGACCCTCAAGGTCACCGGCTCCGACCCGGGCCCCGGCCCCGGCCCCGGCCCCGAGGACCCGCAGCCCGGCGGCACCTGGAAGGCCGGCACCGTCTACGCGGCCGGGGACACCGTCACGTACGGCGGCGCGGCCTACCGCTGCCTCCAGGGCCACCAGGCCCAGACGGGCTGGGAGCCGTCGGTGGTCCCGGCGCTCTGGCAGAAGCTGTAACCCGCGAGCAGGGGGTGCCGTGACGACCAAGGGGGGCGTCGCGGCACCCCCGCCCGCACGCCGCGGCACCCGCGCCTAGACCACCGCGGTCAGGGTGGCGAGGGCGCCGATCGCGGCCAGCGCCCCGCAGATCGACAGGTTGACCACCCGGTGCTCCCAGAACACCGCGACGAACTCGCGCAGCAGGGCGCTCGGCAGGAAGTAGCGGGCCGTCGGCGAGCCGAGGACCTGCCCGTTGACCCCCGTCTTGCGGGCCAGCATCGCGGCGCGGAAGGCGTGGAAGTTGTTGGTGACGACCACGCACCGGTAGCCCGGCTCGTCCGCCAGCATGATCCCCTTCGAGAAGAGCATGTTCTCCTCGGTCGTGGCCGAGTTCTCCTCCAGTCGCACGTGCTCCGCCGGCACGCCCTCGGCGATCAGCCAGTCGGCCATGGCCCGCGCCTCGGAGACCCGCTCGTCGGACCCCTTGCCGCCCGAGGTGAGCAGCACCGGCGGGCGGGAGCCGCGGGCCAGCTGGGCCTCGTAGATCTGCTGCCCCTTGCGCAGCCGGGAGGCCAGCAGCGGCGGCACCCGGTCCCCGCCGATCAGGCCGGAGCCCAGCATGACCACGTGGTCGACGTCCCCGCGGACCTTGATCCGGCCGTAGAGGAAGGCGTAGCCGAGGAAGCACAGGAAGATGAAGGCGACGTAGCCGACGACCAGGGTCAGCGTCGTGGCCATGCCGGTCAGGACGGTGGAGTGGAACATCGGGACGGCGATCAGCAGCGCGATCATCCCGAAGATGCCCAGTCCCGCGAGCATCGACAGCAGGTTGGCCGGGCGCCGGCCCTCCTTGCGGATCATCGTGACGCCGTTGGCGATCAGGAAGCCGCCGATCGCCAGCGTGCCGAGCACGGGCGCGGTGAACGCCAGCGCGAAGATCGCCAGGGCCGCCCACGCGGGCAGGGCCGCCACCTTGAAGAGCAGCGTCGCCGCCAGCGTGATGCAGGTCAGGCCGAGCAGCACGGCGTTGCTGAAGCGGCGGCGGTCCTTGAAGGCGCTCACGCAGAAGGCGAGGAAGAAGACGGCGGGGAGGAGGAAGACGGCCATGGCGTTCATCGTATGTGCAGGCCGTGAACCTCCGAGGGGACCAAAGTCCTACGCCGGGACGGGGGTTCTGCGGACGGCCCGTCCGGCCAGGACGTCCGTCCGCTTCCCGTCCCGCATGACGAACCGTCCGTCGATCAGGACGTGCGGGATGCCCGTCGGCAGGGCGCGCGGCCGCTCGTACGTGGACCCGGCCGCGACCGTGTCCGGGTCGAAGAGGACCAGGTCGGCGCGGAAGCCCTCGCGGACGAGTCCCCGGTCGGGCAGCCGCAGCCGTGCCGCCGGGCGGCCCGACAGGTGGGCCACGCACTCCTCCAGGGTCAGCACGCCCAGCTCGCGCACGTAGTGGCCGAGGTAGTGCGGGAAGGTGCCGTGGGCGCGGGGGTGCGGCTTCGCGCCGTGCAGGATGCCGTCGGAGCCGCCGGTGTGGACGGGATGGCGCATGATCGCCCGGACGTTCTCCTCGTGGCCCACGTGCTGGAGGACGGTCGGCCCGAGCCGGTCGCCGATCAGCAGCCGCCGCGCGGTGTCCCAGCCGTCGAGGCGGGTGCCGACGTGGCCGCCGTACGCGGGGTCGTTCGTCCCGGAGACCTCCACGGTCGCCCAGTCCACCGGTACGCCGTGGCAGCCGTCGGAGCCCTCCACCTCCAGCGCGTACCGGATCCGCCGGGCGGTGTCCTCGTCGCGCAGCCGCGCCAGCAGGGCCTCGGGGCCGCCCTCGTGGGCCCAGCCGGGGAGCAGCGCGGCGAGGGTGGTGCAGCCGGGGGTGTACGGGTAGCTGTCGAGGGTGACGTCGGCGCCGTCGGCGAGGGCCGCGTCGAGGAGGGCCAGCAGTTCGGGGGCCCGGCCCCGGTTCTCGCGGAAGTTCATGGTGGCGTGGGCCAGGTGCAGGGCGCAGCCGGCCTCGCGGGTGAGGGTGAGCATCTCGGCGTACGCGGCGAGCGCGCCGCGCCCGTACGAGCGGTGGTGCGGGCAGTAGTAGCCGCCGTACCGGGCCACGACCTCGCACAGTTCGGTGAGTTCGGAGCCGGTGGCGTACATGCCGGGGGTGTAGGTGAGCCCGGAGGACAGGCCGACGGCGCCCTGTTCCAGGCCCTCGGCGACGAGCAGGCGCATCCGGTCGAGTTCGGCGGGGGTGGCGGGGCGGTCGTCCCAGCCGAGGGCGTACGCGCGGACGGTGCCCTGCGGGACGAGGTAGGCGGCGTTGACGGCGGTGCCGTGGCCGCCGTGGGCGCGGTCGAGCCGGTCGAGGTACTCGCCGACGGTCCGCCAGTCGAAGTCGACGTCGTCGCCGGGGCCGTTCCAGCCGGCGATGGCGGTGCGTACGCCGGCCAGGGTCGGTTCGTCGGCGGGCGCGTAGGACAGGCCGTCCTGGCCGAGGACTTCGAGGGTGACGCCCTGGGCGGCCTTGGCCGAGTGGTCCGGGTCGCGGAGCAGCGCGAGGTCGCTGTGGGCGTGCATGTCCGTGAACCCGGGGGCCAGGGCCAGCCCGTGGGCGTCGAGGGTCTCCCGTCCGCCGGACGGGATCCGGCCGATGGCGGCGATCCGGCCCTCGTGCACGGCGACGTCCGCGGTGTACGAGGGCCCGCCCGTGCCGTCGACGACACGGGCGCCCCGGATGACGAGGTCCACGGCTAGAAGAAGGTGCGGACGTAGTCGCCGACCCTGCCGTCGGCCCCGACGACCGGGATCAGCGGCCACTTCTCGAAGATGGTGCAGGGGTGCGACATGCCGAGCGCCACCCAGTCGCCGACCTGGAGGTCCTCGGCGGAGCCGGTCTCCAGCCAGGCGTGCTGGTCGGAGAGCTTGACGACGCGGATGCCGGTGGCGGGGCGTTCGGTGCCGTCGAGGGCGTCGCGTACCAGTTCGGCCTCGGGCAGGCCGAGGTCGTAGGCGACGTCGCGCTTGCCGGCGTTGACGAAGGCCTGGGTGGGGGAGGGGCGGGAGACGACCTGCGTCCAGAGCCGGAAGGCGGGGCGCAGTCCGCCCTCCGCGGGGACCCGGTTGAAGGGGGTCAGGCGGCCGTACCAGCCGTGGTCGTGGGAGACGTACGCACCGGAGCGCAGCAACTTCAGCACGGGCCGGGACAGCTCGGGCAGTTCCGCGAACACGTCGGCGACGGCGTCGAACCAGGCGGAGCCGCCGGCGCTGACGACGATCTCCTCGACGTCGGTGCCGAACCGCCCGGCCTTGTCGAACTCGGCGGCGAGTCCGGTGAGCCGGCGCAGCCAGGCGTGGACCTTCTCCGGGTCGGCGTCGGGCACCTCGGCCTCGTAGCCGGCGATGCCGACGAGGCGGAGGGTGCCGGTGGCGGCGACGGCGTCGGCGACGGCCCGGCAGTCCTCGTCGGTACGGGCCCCCGTGCGCGCCCCCTCGCCGGCGCCGAGCTCGACGACGACGTCGATGCGGGCGCCCTGGCCCTGGAGGGCCCGGTCCATGAGCTGGACCCCGCGCACGGAGTCGACGTAGCAGACGAACCGGAAGCCGGGGTCGGCGACGAGCTCCGCGGCGACCCAGCGCAGGGCGGCGGGGTCGACGAGCTCGTTGGCGAGGAAGATCCGCGGGATCCCGAAGGCGCGGTAGACGCGGGCCTGGTGGGGGACGGCGGCGGTGATGCCCCAGGCGCCGTGGGCGAGCTGGCGCTCGAACAGCTGGGGGGCCATGCAGGTCTTGCCGTGGGGCGCGAAGGCGAGGCCGTGGCGGGCGGAGTACTCGCCGAGGACCGTGAGGTTGTGTTCGAGCGCGTCGGCGTCGAGGGTCAGGACGGGGGTGGTGAACCCGCCGGTGTACAGGTCCCGCCCCTGCGCGGCGAGCTCCCCGACGGTGAGGCCGGCCGCCTGGGCGTCCGGGGGCAGGCCCTTGAACCGGTGGTCGACCGGTTCGTCGGCGAGCCGGCGGACTGCGTCGCTGGCCATGGGGTCCTCCTGGGGGGTGGTGCGGTCGCGCTGCGCGTTGCCTGTGGTGTAACACCCGGTGGGACGAGGGTCAACGCTCTCCCGGTTCCGCCCGGGGGCGCGCGGGACGCTGCGCGGGGCCGTCCCCCACCCGCCCTTCCACCGTTCCCCGGGCGCTGCCCGGACCCGCGCCTCAATCGCCGGCGGGGCTGAACAAGGCTCAAACGCCGCGTGGGCTGGAATTTCGCTGCGCGAAATCCAGCCCCGCCTGGGGGCACCTCCCAGCGGTAGCTGGGGGAGTTTGAGGCGCGGGGGTCTGGGGGCGGAGCCCCCCGGGGGTCCGGGGCGGGGCCCCGGGGAACGGGCGAAGGGCGGGTAGGGGACTCGGCACCGCGCAGCGGGAGGCGTAGCCCGTCCTCGCGAACCGGTCGAGCGGGCGTCACGCGGGAGGCGGCCCGCTGTCACCATCAGCGGGGGAAACACCCCCGTACCGATACGAACGCAGAGGACCCCGCCGTGAGCGAGAAGACCGCCGTCACCCCCGAGTCGCACCCCGCCCCGCCCGCCAAGTTCTCGCACGGCGTCCGCAAGGGCAACATCCTCCAGGTCGCCGGCCAGGTCGGTTACCTGCCGCACGTCGAGGGGCAGCCGCCCACCACCGCCGGGCCGACGCTGCGCGAGCAGACCCTCCAGACGCTGGAGAACGTCCGCTCCGTGCTGGAGGCCGGCGACGCGTCCTGGGACGACGTGGTGATGATCCGCGTCTACCTGACCGACACCGGCCACTTCGCCGAGATGAACGAGATCTACAACGCCTACTTCGACGAGCAGGGCGTGAAGGTTCCCGCCGCCCGCACCACGGTGTACGTGGGCCTGCCCGCCGGGCTGCTGGTCGAGATCGACGCCCTGGCGGTGCTCGGCTGACGCCGGACCCGCCAAAGGGGCGCCCCCCTGGCGGTGGGGCGCCCCGGCTCGGCGGTGCGTGCCGGCACTGCGCGTCACGCGTCGCGCGCTACGCGCAGTACTGGGCTTCCTTGCCGATCGAGCGGTACATGCAGTCCGCGTTCTCCAGCAGCTGGAGCACCGCTTCCTTGTTGCGCGCCGTCTCGCGGTCGATGACCTCGTCGGGCGGGTAGAAGCCGCCGCCGCCGTTCGCCGGGTACATCTCGAAGGTGTAGGCGAAGATCTTCTGGTTGCCCCACAGCCAGTCGTCGATCGTGCCGTCGGTGATGTACAGGTCGCTCGACTGTTCGGGCGTGTAGCCGTTGCTGGCGGCCATGCTCGTGCCGATCTTCTTGTACACGGCGAGGTCGTCGGCCGTCAGGCCCGGCGCGGTGTCGTTGTAGGTGTAGCCGAACGGCCACAGCACCAGTTCGCTGTACGTGTGGAAGTCGATGGCGGCGGTGATCTGCTGCTTGCCGCCGACCACACGGGTGCGGACGAAGTCGGAGACGGCCTTCACCTCGGGTGCGGAGGCCGCGGCCGGTCCGCGGTAGGTCTCGGAGCTCTTGCTGCTGCTGGAGCCGCCGCAGCAGCCCCACTTGTAGTCCCAGTTGCGGTTCTCGTCGGTGCCGACGTAGGAGGAGCCGCTGTTGGGCTGGCGGTTCTTGCGCCAGGAGCGGTAGGAGCCGGTGGCGATGTCGTACTCGCCGCCGTCCGGGTTGAGGTCCGGGATGATCCAGATCTCGCGCTGGTTGACCATGTTCGTGATCCGGCTCTCGGTGCCGTACTTGGAGCCGAACTCCTTGAGCAGGTACAGGGCCATTTCCACGGTCAGGTGCTCGCGGGCGTGCTGGTGGGCCGTGAAGAGGACCTCGGGTTCGGCCTCGTCCGTGCCGACGTTGTCGCTGATCTTGATGGCGATGAGGTCGCGGCCCTCGTACGACTTCCCGATGACCTGCTTGCTCATGATCCCGGGGTACTGGGCGATGCGCTGGTCGATCTCGGCCTTGGCCTCGGCGTAGTTGTGGTACCTGGAGTCGGCCGAGGGGAAGTCCATCGGTGACGCCGCGACGCCGCGCTCGCCGCGGTCCGGCGGGCCGGGCAGCGGGGTCAGCGCGTACCCGAGCGCGCGCAGGCTCCGGGCCTGCATGGGGTCGGCGCTGACCACGACCGAGCGGGCGTCCACCTCGTCGATCGAGGCCCCGGTGCGCAGCAGGGCCGTGCGTTCGGCGGCCGTGGAGGGGCCCTGGATCTCGTACTGGGCGATGGCCTCGTCCTGCGTCGCCGTGGACGGGGTGGGCGGCGGTGCTGCCGTCGCGCTCATGCCGTAGGCGGGTGCGCCGAGCGCGAGCGCCAGCAGGGCCGCCGTGACGGCGGCCCTCCGGCGGGTGTGGAGCCGCATGCGTTCTCCTGGGTGGGAGTGTGGGGGTAGCCGTGCGGACGCGCACAGCGTGCTCTTGTGGCATGTCCCGGTCAATAGCCCCGGGGGTATCCGGCGGGCTCACCGGACCGAATCAGCCACCCCCACACCTCTACCGCCTACGGCAGCCCGTGGACCTTGGGACCCACCGCGTTGGACCAGGTGCTACCCGCCTTGGCGTCCCAGTTGGTCGACCAGGTCATCGCCCCGCGCAGCGAGGGGTAGGTCTTCGACGGCTTGAAGGACCCGCAGTTCGTGCCCCTGGCCAGGCAGTCCAGGGCGTTGTTCACGACGGTCGGGGAGACGTAGCCGCTGCCGGCCCCGCTCGGCGAGGCGGGGACGCCGATGCCCACCTGGGAGGGGTCGAGGCCGCCCTCCAGCTGGATGCAGGCCAGCGCCGTCAGGAAGTCCACCGAGCCCTGGGAGTAGACCTTGCCGTCGCAGCCGTTCATCGCGCCGCTGTTGTAGTACTGCATGTTCACGACCGTCAGGATGTCCTTCACGGCCAGCGCGGTCTTGAAGTACCCGCCCTGCGTGGACTGCATGTCGATGGTCTGCGGGGCCATGGTCAGGACCAGGGAGGGGCCCGCCTTCGCCGACAGGGCGCGCAGCGCCTGCGTCATGTAGGTCGGGTTGAGGCCGTTCTCCAGGTCGATGTCGATCCCGCTGAAGCCGTACTCCTGCATCAGGGCCCAGGCGGAGTTGGCCAGATTCGTCGCGGAGGCGGAGTCGTTGACCGAGATCGTGCCCTTCTCGCCGCCGATGGAGAGGATGACCGACTTGCCGGCCGCCTTCTTGGCGGCGACGTCGGCCTTGAACTGGGCCACGGTGTAGCCGCCGAGGCCGGCCGAGTCGAGGTTGAAGGCGATGGCGCCGGGCGTGGTCGTGGCGTCGGCGAAGGAGACCGCGATGATGTCGTACTGCGCGGAGACGTCGGAGAGCTTCTGGACGGTCGCGCCGTTGTTGAAGTTCTGCCAGTACCCGGTCAGCGCGTGCCTGGGCACCGACGGGTTCGGGTTCGGGCCGCCGCCCCCGGTGGTGGTGCCGGTGACGGGTGCCGACTTGGGGCCCTCGCCCGCCGCGTTGTACGCGCTCACCTGGAAGGAGTACGAGGTGCTCGGCGCGAGGCCGGTGACGGGCGTGGAGGTGTTCGCCACCGTCTGGACGCGCACGCCGTCCTGATAGACGTGGTAGCCGCCCGCCCCGCTGACCGCGTTCCACGAAAGGGTGAGCCCGTTCTGGCTCTGGCCGGAAACGACGGCCCCGGCGGGCGCGCCCGGAAGGCCCGGCCCGGGGTCGGTGGGGCCGCCGCCGTCCGGGCCGAAGACGCTGAACTCGTCGACGGCGTAGGCCGGCTGGCCGTACCAGCCGTGGGTGTAGACGGTGACCTGGGTGGTGTTCGGCCCGGTGGTGAAGGTGGTCGACAGCTTCTGCCAGCCGCCGCCCGAGCCCGGGGTCCAGGTGGAGACGTCCTGGGTCCCGGTGCCGGTGGCGCCCAGGTAGACGTACGAGCCCTGCACCTGGGCGCTGAGCGTGTACGTGGAATTCGGCTTGACCGTGACGGTCTGGCCGCAGCGGGCGTTGTCCGAGCCCGCCGGGGTGGCCTTCAGGGCGCCCGCCCCGGCGTAGACGGGCGAGGAGACGGAAGCGCCGCTGCCGTTGGAGCAGGACCAGTTGGCGAGGCCCGACTCGAAGCCGCCGTTGCGGACGACGTTGACGTCGGCGGCCTGGGCGGGTCCCGCCGCGAGGGCGGTGAGGCCGCCGGCGGCGAGGGTGGCGGCGAGTGGCAGGGCGAGGGAGCGTATGCGGTTCACGTGGGCTCCGTGGGGGGAGGAAGGGGAGGAGGGGGAGGGAGAGCTGTGAGGGGGGAGTGGGGGTCCCCGGGACCGAAAGCCGGCGCCAGCCAAGTTGGTCCAGACCAATCCCCGTGTCAAGAGTGTTTGCAATGTGGCTTGAAACGGACCCGGTCCCGATCCCTGTTGTCCGGGTTTCCCGCCTCCTGTGACATGTGCTTCCGGCACGGGAATCTCCAAGCCCCTGCCCTGCCAGGGGCGTCGCGGATATGGTGCACGGGCAAGGGGGAAGGGCGCCGATCGTTTGCGGTCGCGCAGCATGCGCGCGTGCGCAGGTCCGGCCGTCGGCCGGGCGAACGGACGCCGCGCGGAGGGTGAACGGGGGGATTCGCGTGCCGACCGCCATCGCTGTCACCAGTGCCGATCTGGTGCTGCCGGCCCCCGACCGGCACACCCCCGGCGCCGCCGTACTGCACCCGCCCGCCGAAGCCGGGCTGGAGGCCTCCCTCGCCGCGGCCGGCACCCTGCTGGAGCGGCACGGCCACCTCGTGGCCGTCGTACCGTCCTGGCTGCCCCCGGCCACCGCACACCGCCTGCGCACCGTGCGCGCCATCCTGGAGACCGACCGGATCGCGCTCGTCGACACCGACCTCCCGCCGCTGGGCACCGCCGTGCTGGTGCGTCAGCTGCGCCAGCTCACCGTCTGCGACTTCAGCCCCGGCGTGATCGCCTCCGCCGCCCGGCTGCTGTCCCACTACGTCTACGCGGGAGCCCTGCTGGGCTCCGTCGCCAAGCTCGACCGGATCCCGGTCGGCCTCAAGGCACACGCCCGCTCCTGGTCGCCCAGCGCCCAGTTCGCCGTACTCGCCCACCCGTCGCCGCACCTGGCCCGGCTCGGCCCCGCCGCCACCGGCGTGATCCCGCCCGGCCCCGCCTTCGCCACCCACCTCACCTTCGCGCGCGGCCAGCTGTCCTCCGACTGGGTCGCCGCCGAACTGGCCCCCGCCTGGCAGGTGCAGGGCGTCATGGAGAACCCGCTGCCCGCCGACTCCGCCCGCTGGTGGGCCACCCCCAAGCTCGTCGAGTTCGCCGCCGCCATCCCCGACGTCTCCGTGCTCCACCAGCTGGTCTCCTCGGTGCGCCGCGAGGAGTGCGGCTGGTGCGGCTTCGAGCTCATCGGCGACCGCTGCGGCTTCTGCGCCGCCCCCCTGGCCGCACCCCCGCCCGAGGTGCCCGCCGCCCGATCGAGAACCGGATCCTGACCGCCCGAACGAACGAAGAACGGCGAGGTAGTACGGCTCATGAACTCACGCCAGCGCCGCGGCGTCATCCTGCTCCTGCTGTCGGTCCTGTGCGCCCTCGCCGCCTTCGCCGGGGTCCTCGTCGTCATCGGCGACGTCAACTCCAAGGTCGGGGCCGAGGTCGTCGCGTACCGCGTCAAGAGCGACATCGCACCGTACAGCTCCCTGACGGCCGGCCAGTTCGAAGAGGTGAAGGTCCCCAGGCGCTGGCTCTCCGACACCGCCGTCGACGACCTCGGCGCGCTCCGCGGCAAGATCGCGCTCACCACCCTGAAGAAGGGCTCCCTGCTCCAGAGCGACATGTTCGTCGACAAGCCGCAGCTCCAGGCGGGTGAGCAGGAGATCGCCATCATGATCGACGCGGCCACCGGCGTCGCCGGCAAGATCACCTCGGGTGCGAAGGTCAACATCATCGCCACCTTCAAGGGCGCCAAGGAGACCGACCCCTCCCGCTCGGTCATCATCGTCGCCAACGCCCGCGTCCTCGGCGTCGGCAAGCTCACCGCCCTCGAGAAGGACGGCGACCGCAAGGGCCCCGCCGAGGCCGTCCCGATCACCTTCGCCCTGAACACGAAGGACACCCAGCGCGTCGCCTACGCCGAGTCCTTCGCGGAGCACGTCCGGCTGGCCCTGGTGGCCCCCGGAACCGACTCGGCCCCCAGCACGGCCGACCGCACGTACACCCTCGACGGGGACAAGTGAGGCGCCGATGACCACTCGAATCCTCCCCGCGGCCGGCGACCCGGACGCCGCCCGCTCCATCACGGCCCTGCTCAGCCAGCTGCCCGACGCCGAGCCCGCCCCTCCCGTCCCCGACTCCACCTCCCTCCTCGACATGCTCGGCCGCATGGCCGCCGAGTCCGTCGACGAACTCCCCGAGGTCGTCCTCGTCCACGAGCGGATCGGCCCCGTCCCCGCCCTGGAACTCATCCGCGAGGTCGCCCTGCGCTTCCCGGCCGTGGGCGTCGTCCTGCTCTCCTCCGACGCCGGCCCCGGACTGTTCTCCGCCGCCATGGACTCCGGCGCGCGCGGCCTGGTCGCCCTGCCCCTCTCGTACGAGGAGCTCAGCGCCCGCGTCCAGGCCGCCGCCCTGTGGGCCGTCGGCGTACGCCGCCACCTGGGCGGCGGGGCGGAGGCCTTCACCGGCCCGGGCGGCCGGGTCGTCACCGTCAGCGGGGCCAAGGGCGGGGTCGGCACCACCTTCACCGCCGTCCAGTTCGCCCTCGCCGCGGCCGCCTCGGGCCGGCGCACGGCCCTCGTCGACCTCGACCTCCAGGCCGGGGACGTCGGCTCCTACCTCGACGTGCAGTTCCGCCGCTCCATCGCCGACCTCGCCGGCATCCAGGACATCTCCCCCCGCGTCCTCCAGGACGCCGTCTACGAGGACCGCACCGGGCTGGCGCTGCTGCTCGCCCCGGCGGAGGGTGAGCGCGGCGAGGAGGTCGACGAACGCGCCGCCCGCCAGGTCATCGGCGCCCTGCGCGCCCGCTACGAGCTCGTCGTCGTCGACTGCGGCACCCAGGTCACCGGAGCCAACGCCGCCGCCGTGGAACAGGCCGACACGGCGGTCCTGGTCACCACCCCCGACGTGGTCTCCGTACGCGCGGCCAAGCGGATGGTCCGGATGTGGGAGCGGCTCCAGGTGCGCAAGGCCGAGGACACCGCGGTGGTCGTCAACCGCTGGAGCAAGCACACCGAGATACAGCCCTCGCTGATCGAGAAGATCACCAAGACCCGGCCGGTCCGCACGCCGGTCCCCGCCGCCTTCAAGGAACTCCAGGCCGTGGTGGACGCGGGCCGGGTCCAGGACCTCGACAACCGCTCGACGGTGAAACAGGCCCTGTGGGCGGTGGCCGGCGAGCTGGGCCTGCTCTCGGCACCGGACAGGGCACCGGTCCCGGTGCAGCCGGGCTCGGGCTCGGCCCTCGCCGTCCGGGCGGCCGGCCCGGTGGCCCGGCTGCGGCGCGGCCGGGAGGGCTGACGCGTGCGCCGGGGGCGGTACCGGGGCGGGGACCGGGGGCAGGTGGCCCTGGAGTTCGTGGGCATGGTGCCGCTGATCCTGCTGCTCGTCGCGGCGGTGTGGGAGTGCGTACTGATCGGCTACGCGTTCTCCCTGGCCGGGAACGCGGCCGACGAGGCGGCTCGCGCCGGTGCGGTACGGGGCGACGGGGCGTGTGCGGCGGCCGCCACCGAGCACATCGGGGGCGCGTGGAACCTCACGACCGGCTGCGGGCCGTCCGGCGACGTGTACAAGGCCACGGTCCGGCTGGAGATCCCGGTCTTCTACCCCGGCCTGAGCTTCGGCCGGATCAGCGGCGAGGCCGGCGCGGCCATGGAGAGGGAGGCGAACTGAGATGCCCCGCCACTGCGATCAGCGGCCCGGCCCGGGGCTCGTGCCGGGCGGTACGCCCGCGCCCGGCGCAGGAGGTCCCGCGGCCAGGGCGGGCCGCCGGGGCGACCGGGGCCAGGTGGCCCTGGAGTACATCGGCTTCGTGCCGATCCTGCTGTTCGTCGCGCTGTGCGGGATCCAGCTGGGCTGGATCGCGTACGTCCACGAACAGGCCGACACCGCCGCCCGCACGGCGGCCCGCGTGGAGGCCCGCAAGGGATCGGGGGGTGCCGCCGCCGGCCGGGCGGCGGTCCGCGGCGGCCTCACGGCCGATGTGGCCATCAGCAAGAGCGACGACGCCGTCACCGCCACCGTGACGATCAAGGTCAACGTCATCGTGCCCGGACTGGACGTCCCCGACGCCAAGGCCACCGCAGTCATGCCCAACGACGACCCGACCGGAGCCCGCCCATGAGCCTGCGTTCCCGGGTCAGCACCCCCGACGACCGCCACAGCCCCCGCGAGGACGGCCGGCTCGTCTCCTCCTACCGCGCCAAGCTGCTGGAGGAGATCGACCTCGCCGAGATGTCCGCGCTCGCGCCCGCCGAGCGCCGGGCGCGCCTGGAGCGCGTGCTCGGGCACATCATCAGCCGCGAGGGCCCCGTCCTCTCCACCGCCGAGCGCGCCCAGCTGATCCGCCGCGTCGTCGACGAGGCGCTCGGCCTCGGCGTGCTCGAACCACTCCTCGAAGACGCCTCCATCTCCGAGATCATGGTCAACGGCCCCGACCAGATCTTCGTGGAGCGCTCCGGCCGGGTCGAGCAGCTCCCCATCCGCTTCGCCTCCCACGAGCAGCTGATGCAGACCATCGAGCGCATCGTCTCCACCGTCAACCGGCGCGTGGACGAGGCCAATCCGATGGTCGACGCGCGCCTGCCCAGCGGCGAGCGCGTCAACGTCATCATCCCGCCGCTCTCCCTCACCGGCGCGACCCTCACCATCCGCCGCTTCCCGCGCGCCTTCACCCTGCACGAGATGATCGCCCTCGGCTCCCTCGACGAGCAGATGCTGCTCCTGCTCTCCGGGCTGGTCCAGGCGAAGATGAACCTGATCGTCTCCGGCGCCACCGGCACCGGGAAGACCACCCTCCTCAACGCCCTCTCCGGACTGATCCCCGAGGGCGAGCGCGTCATCACCATCGAGGACTCCGCCGAGCTCCAGCTCCAGCAGGCGCACGTCATCCGCCTCGAATCCCGGCCCGCGAACGTGGAGGGCAAGGGCCAGATCACCATCCGCGACCTCGTACGCAACTCCCTGCGCATGCGCCCCGACCGCATCATCGTCGGCGAGGTCCGCGGCGGCGAGACCCTCGACATGCTCCAGGCGATGTCCACCGGCCACGACGGCTCCCTCGCCACCGTCCACGCCAACAGCTCGCAGGACGCCCTGATGCGCCTCCAGACCCTCGCCTCCATGTCCGAGGTCGAGATCCCCTTCGAGGCGCTCCAGGACCAGATCAACAGCGCCGTCAACGTCATCGTCCAGCTCACCCGCTTCGGCGACGGCTCGCGCCGCATCACGGAGATCTCCATCCTCGACTCCCACGGCCGCGAGCCGTTCCGGATCACCACCGTGTGCCGTTTCATCGCCCAGCCCATGGGGGCCGACGGGCGCGTGCACGGCTACTTCGCCTACGCCCCGCTGCCCCGCCGGATCGCGGAGCGCCTCTACATGAGCAACCAGCCCATCCCCCAGGCCTTCGGGGTCGCCCCGCCGGAGGACTACCCCGACCCGCTGACCTCCCGGACCGTGCTGTGACCAACCTCGTTCTCCTCACCCTCGGCGCCACCCTGCTGGCGGGCCTGTTCGTCTCCCTCGGCGTGCACGCGTACGCGGCCGGGCTCGCCCAGCGCGCCGCCCTCATCGACCGGCTCTCCGCCGAGGGCGCCCCCGAGCCCGCCGGCCGCCGACGCCGCTTCCAGGGCCTGGACCGGCGCCTGCGCAGGACGCGGCTGGGCCGGCGCATCGAACTGAAGCTGGCGACCACCGGCCTGGACCTCACCCCGGGCGAGTTCTTCGCGTACGTACTGATGGCCGTCGCCGGGGTGTGGCTGGTCTCCGCCTCCCTCCTCGCGCCCTTCTTCGGCCCGGTGGCCGGCCTGATCGGGCTGTGGGCCGCCAACGCCTTCCTCAACTGGCAGCGGGCCCGGCGCACGGAGCGGTTCATCAACCAGCTGCCCGAGCTGGCCCGCATCCTCGCCAACGCCACCCAGGCCGGGCTCGCCCTGCGCACGGCCGTCGGGATCGCGGCGGAGGAGCTGGAGGCCCCGGCCGGGGAGGAGCTGTCCCGGGTCGCGGACCGGCTCGCGGTCGGCCACTCCATCGAGGAGGCGCTCGGGGAGATCGTGGAACGGCTCCCGTCCCGCGAGCTCGTCGTCCTCGTCTCCACCCTCGTGCTGTCCGCCCGGGCGGGCGGCGCCATCGTCGGCAGCCTGCGGAACCTGACGGTGACCCTGGAGCAGCGCAAGGAGACGCGCAGGGAGATCCGTACGCAGCTCTCGCAGGTCACCGTGACCGCCTACCTCGTCCCGGCGATCGGCCTCGGCTCCCTCCTCCTCGTCGACGTGATGATGCCGGGCGCGCTGGACCGGATGACCGGCGCCTGGATCGGGCAGACGGCGGTGCTGACAGCGCTCGGCCTCTTCACCCTCGGGTTCGTCCTCATCCGCCGCCTGTCGAAGATCGACGTCTGAGGGGCCGGCCACCGCGATGAACACCTACCTCCCCCTCCTGCTGGCCCTGGCCACCGCCCTGTCCGTCTTCGGGATCCTCCACGGCATCCGGCTCTACCGCGCCGACGTCAAACTCCCGACCGACCTCGCCCTCGCCCTGGAGGTCGGCGCCACCCGCACGACCGCCGTCGGCTCGGTCGTCGACCGCCTCGGCATCCGCTGGGCGCCGCTGGTGCTGCGGCTGATGGGGCCCAAGCAGGTGGCCCGCAAGCGCCGCCAGATCGACATGGCGGGCAACCCGGCCGGCCTCACCATCGACCGCTACGCCGCCCGGCGCGCGGTGTACGGCTTCCTGGGCGGCCTCGGCGCCCTCGCGATGCTGATGAACGGCAAGCTCGTCCCCGCCCTCCTCATGACCGCCTTCGGGCTGTTCTGGATCGAGGCCGGGCTGTGGTCGGCGATCCGGATCCGCCGGGACAACATCGAGCGGACCCTGCCGGACTTCCTGGATGTCCTCGCGGTCGTCGTCAGCGCCGGACTGGGCTTCCGGCAGGCCCTCGAACGCGTAGCGGGCAAGTACGAGGGCCCGTGGGCCGACGAGGTCCGGATCACGCTCCAGCAGATGGACATGGGCGTCAGCCGCCGCCAGGCCTTCGACGAGCTGCGCCGGCGCAACGACTCCGAGCAGGTCGCGCAGTTCGTCACCGCCCTCCAGCAGGGCGAGGAGCTGGGCTCCCCGATCGTGGAGACCCTCATCGCCATCGCCGAGGACATGCGGCGCACGGACGCCCAGAACGCCCGCCGGCGGGCCGCCCGGGCCGTCCCCAAGGCCACCTTCGCGGTGACCATGTTCATGCTGCCCGGGACCCTGATCCTCCTCGTCTGCGGCTTCGTCTACGGCGCGAACGTCGACTTCGGCGCGCTGCTGGGGGGCGGCTGAGCCATGCGCCTGGAAGCCAACGCCCTCCAGGCCCTGTGCAGGCAGGTCTTCGCGGTCCGGCTGGTCATGATCCCCCTGGGTGCCCCGCTCGCCCTGGGCCGGACGGCGCCGGGCGCCCCCACGTACCTGGTGGCGGCCTCCGTGGCCCTCACCTTCCTCCTGTCGTACGCCCTCTTCCGCGACTGGGAGCGCTTCGGGCCGCTGCTGCTGCGCCACCGGTGGCTGCTGGCGGCGGACATGGCGGTGGGCGCGCTGCTCCTGGTCACGGCGACCCCGTCGTCCCCGCTGGGGCTGGTGGCCCTGGGCACGCCGCTCCTCTCCGGCCTCGTGTACGGCTGGCGCGGATCCGCCGTCTTCGCGGCGGCGCAGACGGTGGTGGTGGCCGCTCTGGGCGGCGGCCTGGTCCTCTCCTTCCTGTGCGTCCTGTCCGGCGCGGCGGGCTCCTCCGTCCGCGACTTCCTCTTCCGCCTCTCCGAGACCCGGGCACGGCTGACGGCGGCCGAGGCGGTCCGGGAGGAGCGGGAACGGCTCGCGCGGGAGATGCACGACTCGGTCTCCAAGACCCTGCACGGCCTGGCCCTGGCCGCCGACGCGCTCGCGCGCACGTCGGACCCGGACCTGGTCCGCAGGCAGGCCGAGGAGGTGGCCTCGGCGGCCCGCCGCGCGGCCTGCGAGTCCCGTGCCCTGCTGACGGACCTGCGGGCCGATCCGGTCCCCCTCCTGCCGGCGCTGCACGCGCTGGACGCGCGGGTCCGGGTCTCGGGCGCGGTCCCGGCCCTGCCCCCGTCCGTGGCCCGGCACGTGGTCGCCGTGGCCGCGGAGGCGGTGGAGAACGCACGCCGCCACGCGGAGGCGTCCGAGACCCTGCTCACCGTCTCGGCGACCGGTACGCACCTCACCGTCTCGGTGGAGGACGACGGCCGGGGCCTGCCGGCGCGGTTCCCGTCCGCGGGCCACTTCGGCGTGCGCGGCATGCGGGAACGCGCGGCGGCGATCGGAGCCGCCCTGTCCCTGGGCCCCCGCCCGGCCGGCCGCCCGGGCACCCGTGTCCGTCTCTCGCTCCCGCTGGAGGGGATCCGATGACCCCGACCCCGACCCCGACGACCCCGATCGACGTCCTGATCGCCGACGACAACCCGGTGGTGCGGGCCGGGCTGAGCGCGCTGCTGGCCACCGCGGGGGACCTCCGGGTGGTGGCGCAGGCCCGCGACGGCAGGGAGGCCCTGCACCTGACGCGGGTCCACGCCCCGGACGTGATCCTGCTGGACGTCCGGATGCCGGGGGTGGACGGCATCTCGGCGCTGCCGCACCTGGTGTGCCTGGCGCCGGTCCTGATGCTGACGTACAGCCAGGAGGCCGACCAGATCCGCGAGTCCCTGCTGCTGGGCGCGGGCGGGTACCTGATCCACGGCGAGTTCACCGCGGACGAACTGGTCCGGGCGGTACGCGACGCCCGCGCCGGCCGCGCCCACTTCACCCCGACGGCGGCCACGGCGGTCCTCGCGGAACTGCGGGCCTCTTCGCAAACGCAACCTTCTGTGGCACAGTCGACGGAGCGCGTGCACAACTCCGTTGTCTTCGGGCTGAGTTCGCGGGAGGTGGAGATCATGGACCTGATCGCGTCCGGCATGAACAACCAGCAGATCGCGGGCGCCTGCTTCATCAGCGAGAAGACGGTCAAGAACCACATCAACCGCATCTTCGCGAAGCTCCAGAGCGCGAGCCGCAGCGAGGCGATAGCCCGCTGGCTGGGAACCGCCCGTCCGGGGGTGACCGGTCGTGGGTAGACGCCGTGCGCAATGGGACCGTATTTGGGCCCCGGGACCCTTGGTTATCTCTCGTCACTCCCCGTACCGTCCGCAGATCGACAGCGGAACCGGACCGGGAGGGACCCCCTATGTCGAACAACACGCTGACCAGGTTGCGCAAGCGGTACGCGGGCAAGGGTGCGAGGGATCGCGGGCAGACGGCGTTCGAGTACCTGGGGATCATCCTGGTGGTCGTGGTGATCATCGGGGCGATCGTCGGTACGGGTATCGGACAGGCCATTACCACCAAGATCACAGGAGCGGTCGCGAGCATCACTGCGGGGAAGTGAGGCAGCAGGGGTTTCGGGACGAGCGGGGGCAGGCGTTCCCCGTCTACATCATCGTGGTGGTGGGCCTGCTCTTCGCCGCCCTGGCCTTCTTCGTCGTGGGGCAGGCGGGGGTCACCCGCAGCAATGCGCAAGGTGCTGCGGACGCTGCTGCCCTTGCAGCGGCCGGGGAGGCCCGGGACAACACCTTCACCGGGCTGGACCTGTTCGGTCTTACGCCCGCGGACTGGGCGAAGCTCGTGCACGGTGACCTGCTCACGGGGCGGGGAGCGTGTGCCAAGGCGGTCGAGTTCGCGGCTCTGAACGACGCCGTTGCCGAATGTGAGGCGGCCATCCCGGAAGTCAGCGTCACCGTGACCACGAACGGGACCGTCGGGGAGTCCGTGGTGCCGGGCACTGAGAGCGTTCACGGCAAGGCCACGGCCAAGGCCCGCATCAAGCCCCGCTGCTCACTGACTTCGGCCCCGGCCCCTCCGTCTCCCACACCGACCCCGGACCCGACGTCCAGCCCGACCGCGAGCCCGAACCCGAGCTCAACGCCGGGGCCGGGAAGCGTCAAGTTCGTCTGCGACGGGGAGGCACTCACTTTGGATCTGGCGCATCCGGGCTCACTGAACAAGCTGGCGAAGGCGCTGTTCACGGTCCGGCTGATCGATTGACACGTACACGAGATAAGGAAGCTGCATAGATGAGCACTCGGCGCTCGGCGAAGATCCGTGGGGGAGCGGCTGCCGTAACCGTGGCCGTGCTGGCGCTCACGGTGGCGGGCTGCGGTGGGGGAGGCGATGACAAGCCCAAGGCTGCCAAGGACTCGTCAGCGGCACCCCAGGGGGACGCGCCGAAGTCGCAGGCGCCGACTGGTGGTTCCAAGCCTACGCCGACGGTGGTGCTCGCCACTGCCAACGGTGAAGCCGGCATGACGTTGACCATCAACAAGGCGGCACGTGACGCCGGTGGATTCCTGACGGTGGAAGGCCAGCTGAAGAACACGGGCACAGCTCCCTACGTCAACACGGCACCATGGCGCGGAAACGAACTCAACTCCAGCGGGGTTTCGGTTGCCGGCGTGACCCTGGTCGACAAGGCCGGAAAGAAGCGCTACTACGTCCTCCGGGACACCGACGGCAGGTGCCTGTGCACCACGGGGCTGGCCATCATCGAGCCAGGCCAGTCGGTACCGTTCTTCGCCCAGTTCCCGGCGCCACCTGCCGCCACCACGGAGGTGGAGATGAGTCTGCCCACCTTCGCCACGGCCACCGTCAAACTCTCCGGGTGACCCCATGACACAACGCCACCGCGCAGCCGCAGCCACCGCCGTAGCCGGGCTCGTCATCGCCGGCACCCACCTCCTCGGCGCGACGAGCGCCCACGCCGACGACCCCAAGCCCTCCGTACCCCCCGGCACGGAGCCGTCCGCCGCCGCGCCCGTGCCCGTCGACCCCAACGCCCCCGGCCTCAAGATCCCCCAGGGCGGCACCCTCGCCCCCGTCAAGGTGCTCGACATCGCCGAGGTCGTCGAAGACCTCGGCGGCGAGCAGCGCCGCCAGGAGACCAACCAGAACGTCATGATGGCCCTGCAGTCCGAGGTCCTCTTCCCGGAGAACAGCGCCGTCTTCAACGCCCAGGCCGCATCCCGCATCCAGGCCATCGCGCAGGAGATCAACACCCAGAAGGCCACCCGCATCCGCGTCTTCGGCTTCACCGACGACCAGGGCAGCTACGAACACGGCCAGGAGCTCTCCAAGCAGCGCGCCGACGCCGTCCAGGCCGAGCTGGCCAAGACCGTCACCAACCCCGGCGTCACCTATGACGTCCGCGGCTACAGCGAGGACTACCCGATCGCGGACAACAGCACCGAGGAAGGCCGCAAGAAGAACCGCCGGGTCGAGATCACCTTCCCCCGCGGCGCGGCCGGCTAGGCATCGGCGGGACCGTGCCCCCGTGGGGAGCGGGTCCCGCCGACGGGACACGGGAGACGGTCACCAGTACATGACCGACGCGCCCCCGGAACCCCAGGTGGAGTACATGCGTACGCGGAGGACGTAACGGCGACCCGCGAAGAGCTTGACCTCGAAGCGGCCGTTGCGGTCCTCGCCGCTGTCGTCCTCTCCGGTGACGAAGCGGAGGTCCTCACCGCCGGCCGCCTCGAAGAGGACCATCTTCACGTCGGCGTTGCCGAAGGTCCCGAACCGGTAGTTCTGGCTGGCATCGGGGACCACCTCGAAGTCGGCCTGCTCTCCGGAGCCGAGGCCGAGGACCGCCGACTGGAACGGCTTCAGCTCGGGCACGTGGGGCGACAGCGGCGGATACCAGGTGCGCACGTACTCCTTGTCCTGATCGGACAGCTTGAGCGGGGAAGGGATGCCGGCGTTCCGGTATTCCTCCGGCTTCTTGATCAGGCCGGGTTCGAAGCCGTACTCCATGACCGACTTCACGTCCCACTTCGAGCCGGTCACCTGGTGCGTCGAGAGCTTGCGGATGATGTTGTGGTAGGTCGTCTCCCGCGGCCAGAAATTGGGGGAGCCCGCCATGTAGCGGTAGACCTCGTCCTCGTCCCACTCGATGCCGGCGAACGGGTTCTGGTGTTCATGGCAGAAGCCGATCGCGTGCCCTATCTCGTGACGGACCGTGGCCTTTCCGTAGGGCGTGGTCGGATCCCATCCGAAGTTCATCGTGGCCTCTGCGGAACCGATGCCGAGGCAGTCCGTACCCACGTAGGACCAGGAGCCGTCATCGGCGAAGGTGATCCGGATCTCCGCTTCCGGAGGGTTGTCCTCGGGACGGAACCGCAGCCCGATCCCGAGGCTTTCCCACTCCTCGAAACCGTTGTGGACCTCGGTCAGCCACGCCTTGGCCACACCGTTGCCGGCGCCGTCGAGGAAGCTGTACCGCACCTGGGTGCCGTTCACCCACTTCGACCGGTTGGCGAGTATCGCCCTGGTCCGGGGAAGGCTCAGGTCCGGGGGTAGTTCGGGGAGTCTCTGCGGAGGCTGGGCGCAGTACCGCCGGGCAGTCTCCTCCTGCTGAGTGGCCATGGTGGTGCTCCTGACTTCGTACTCGAAGCTCTGGAGACGAGTGATCACCGTCGACGAACCAGGGTCGAACCGATTCCCCCGGATTTCATGCTGCTCCTGATGCCGCTGCCGTGCATCCCGGGGCGGCGTGCGTCCGTTCGTGGGGCGTGTGTGGGCCGATCTGCTGACGTCGGCTCCTGCGGACTCAAGGCGCCGGGGTTGTTGTCCGTTTATCCCAAGGACGTTCATACCCCTTTCCTTCCGGAGGAGCGCTTGATGAGTCGTGAGCACAGGGCCACGTCCCTCCTTGGCCCCGTCGCCCGCAGTCGGGCCTGGGCCGCGGGGGGCGCGCTGGCCGCCCTCTCGCTCGTGCTCGTGGGCGTGGCCGGCCCGGCCGTCGCGGCGGGGACGCCGACGGCACCGGCCGCGGCCGGCGTGAGCAACCCGTGCGCCTCGCACGACCACCCTGACGCTGACGGCCGTCCGTCGAAGGGCGGCGGCTCCGAGGACGAGGACGAGGACGACGACGGCGACGATTACGGGACCCGGCGCCAGGACAAGTGCCCGCCGAAGGGCGTCCCCGGTCCGCCGGGACCGGCAGGCCCACAGGGTCCGGCGGGCCCCAAGGGCGAGACCGGCTCGCAGGGCCCGGCGGGTGAGCGGGGCGAGACGGGCGCGACGGGGGCCCAGGGCCCCCAGGGTGAGACGGGCGCGCAGGGTCCGGCCGGTGCGCAGGGGCCCCAGGGCGAGACGGGCGCCACCGGTGCGCAGGGTCCGCAGGGTGAGACGGGCGCGCAGGGTCCGGCCGGTGCGCAGGGGCCCCAGGGCGAGACGGGCGCCACTGGTGCGCAGGGCCCGCAGGGCGAGACCGGCGCCCAGGGGCCCCAGGGTGAGACGGGCGCCACTGGTGCGCAGGGCCCGCAGGGCGAGACCGGCGCCCAGGGGCCCCAGGGCGAGACGGGCGCCACTGGTGCGCAGGGTCCGCAGGGCGAGACGGGTGCGACCGGGGCCCAGGGCCCCCAGGGTGCGACCGGGGCGCAAGGGCCGGTCGGTCCCACCGGGCCGTGCGTCGACGTGTCGACCTCGTGGGACGAGGCCGAGGTCAAGTACAAGGCCGTCCTGCTGCCCAACGGCACCGCGCTGGCGGGCGTCTACGACTTCAACGCCCCGAACCCCGTGCGGCCCGCCTATACCTGGTACGACCTCTCCGCCAACTCCACGGGCTATCCGCCCAACCCCTGCGGCATCACGATCGCGGAGACCGGCAACGACGTCATCGTCGAAGTGGTCACCACCACCGGGGAGATCTACGAGACCACCTGCCCCGTGAACCGCGGCGAACCGGACCGCCTCGACTGTCCCACCACCCGGATCTGGACCCCGGCCGTGCCGCAGCCGCCGGGATCGACCCCGCCGCCGCCCCTCGCGAAGAACGGCCCGCGGCGTCACTGACCCGTCACGCGGTCGCCCCAGGGGGGGAGCCGTCAGATGGGGTGCGGGGGGGACCATCAGGTTGTAGATCTCCACGATCTTCGTGTCGAACTGCGGCGCCCCCAGATCCTGCGCGGCGGGGATCAGGACCTCCTCCAGGAAGCGCTCGTAGTCGTCCTTCGACTCCCACACGTCGATGACCACCCACCCGTCCGGGTCGCCGGGCATCGCGGCGTGGGAGATGAGCCCGGCGGGCGGTTTCGTGACGTCGGGCATGACACGGTCGTGCAGGGCCTGGTAGCCCTCCCGGTCCCAGCCCGCGCCCGTGTTCTGCACAAGAACGGCCATGGCCCCTCGCTTCCCGATCGCCCCCCGAACACGACGCTACGCCGCCCGGCGCCGGGCGGCGAGGCGGTCCGGGCGGCGTCCGGGCAGGGGATGGGCCTCGCCGGCCTCGATGTCCCCGATCGGCGCGGGCCCGGCCCTCCCCGTATGCCGCTGACGTTTGTCACTTTCGTCCGGCCCCAACTCGGCCCAGGGTGGCAGGAGATGGACGTGGCGAGGGGGGAGCGGGCGCGTGACGGCGGCGGAGTGGGTGACGGGGGTGGTGACCGCCGGGCCGGGCAGGGCCGGGGTCGCGAGGGTGTGGGCGCGGTCGCTGGTGGAGGTGGTCCGGCGGCGGCCGGCGGTGCCCGGGGTACGGCACTCCGCCGGGGTGCGGCAGCTGGTTCTGCCGCTGGTCGCCGTCGAGATCGTGACCTCGTTCCTCGTGTCCTCGATGATCCCGCCGCCGGTCCGGCCCGCCCACGCGGCGCTGGAGGCGCTGCTGATCACGGGCGGGCTCGCCCTGGTGGCCGCCCTGGTGCGGCATCCGCACCAGGTGGACGCCGAGCGGCTGGTCCTGCGCACCGGGTTCCTCGGAGAGGTGGCGTTGCCGCGCTCGGCGGTCCGGTCCGTGTCGCCCGTCATCCGGACCGTGGGCGGCCGGGGGCCGCGGCCCGTGCCGGGGGAGCCGGGGGCGGTGGCCTGCTCGGTGGGCGGCTCGCTGGACGTGGCGGTGCACCTGGACCCGCCCGTACGCCTGGACCTGGGCACCGCCGGGGTGGTCGACGCCAGGACCGTCTACGCCTCCGCCGATTCCTTCGCCGCCCTTTCCGCCGCCCTGAGGGCGGTGTAGGAATTCACTCCGGATTTCCCCGTCGGGGAAATTCGGCGTGAAAGTGTGGATGCGAAACGTTTCGGCGTATCCGGGCGCCGTGCAGGAGAGGTGGATCCGCCCTGTGCAGGGGTGCGGCGCAACGGACGGCCCGGTGTGTCGGATCATGGATTTTCGGCCATCTTTGCAGGTGGGGAAGGGTGTCTAATTTGCGCCCGAAGAGGGTTTATTGGCCATTCGGCGGTCATCGGATCATCTGGTGACTGCTCGTTCCGGGTGAAGGGCTCGTCCAATCCAATTGACCGGCAAGTGCTCCCTGATATCAATTTCCGTGTGCTCGGATCCGAGCCGGATGACCCCCTCCTTTTGGCTTGAGTCAATCACTCCTGCCCGCGTCGAGAATGGAATCCGCATCATGGCCCTCGCCCCCCGCAAGACGCTCGCCCTCGCCGTGCTCGCCCTGACCGCCTCCCTCCTGCCGGCCGGTACGGCCGGTGCCGCGGGCGCCGCCCAGCAGGCCGCCGTTCCCGGCCGGTACTGCCTCGCCAACGCCTGGGGGACCCCGAACGTCTCCACGAAGCCCTGCGACGCCGCGGACCAGGGCCAGCACTGGACCGTCTCCGGCCACCAGATCGCCCTCACCAACGCCCGCGGCTACTGTCTGGCCAACAACTGGGGCACCCCGGACGTCTCGACGAAGCCGTGCAACCCCAACGACCAGGGGCAGTACTGGAACGTCGCCGGCCAGAAGATCTCCCTCGCCTTCGCCCCGGCGTACTGCTTCGCCAACGCCTGGGGGACCCCGAACCTCTCCACGAAGCCCTGCGACTCCGCCGACCGCGGACAGAACTGGGTGGTCTTCAACGACCAGATCAGCCTGGCCCTCGTCTGACCTCCCGCTCCCGCGCCCGGGGCCGCAGCCTCGGCGGCCCCGGGCGCGGGGCGTACACCCCCTAGTCCTCCACGATCACCGGCATGAGCATCGAGTACGTCTCCTCGTCGTCGCCGCGGCTGATGGTCAGCGGCCTGGGGCCGGTCCCGGCCTCCAGGACCAGCCGGTCCCGGTCCGCCGCGGCCAGGGCCTCCAGCAGGAAGGCGCGGTTGACGCCGATCCGGTCCCCGGGGGAGGCGTGCTCGCGGACCGAGACCGGCCCCCCGTCCGTCACCTCCAGCACGCTCACGTCGTACGCCGCGCCGTCCTCCTCCCGCACCTGGCTCCGTACCGGCCCGCCCAGCAGCGCCTCCCGGAACGCGGGCACGTCCACCGGGGCCCGGCGTCCGGCCGGCAGCCGGGAGAGCCGGCGGTAGTCGGGGAAGCCGGTGGCGCCGCACCGGCCGCCCGCCTGCCGCTCCCCGGCCTCCAGGACCACCCGGTCCCCCTCGACCCGCAGCTCCGCCGACCCTTCGGCGCCGAGCAGCGCCCGCATCGCGTCGGCCAGCGGGGACGGGACGACGGCCTGGACGCGGGAGCCGTCGTACTCCCCTTCCCCGGCGCCGGTGACGCCGGTCGCCGAAACGGCCAGCCGGTACCGGTCGGTGGCGACGACCCGCAGCGTCCCGCCCTCGGCGTCGAACAGGACGCCGCCGAGCATGGGCAGCTCCGGATCGGTGCTCGCGGCGAACCGGACCGCGTCCAGCGCCGCGGCCAGCCCGGGCGCGGACACGGTCAGGCGGACGGGGGCCGTGTGCGGATGGGCGAAGGTCGAACTCATCGGGGTCTCCCTGGCGTCGAGAAGGTCACGGACCGTGGAGAACGCGCGGCGCGCGTCGCAGAGCCCCCGCTCCAGCCGGAGCAGGTGCTCCGAGAGCAGCTTCAGCACCAGGGCGGTGTCGGACCCGGACCAGCCGGCCGTCACCAGCCGGATGTCGGCCAGCGGCATCCCGGCCCGCCGCAGGTGCGCCAGCAGCCGTGCCTCGTCCAGCTGGCCGGGCCCGTACCAGCGGTACCCGCTCACCGGATCCACCCAGTCCGGGACCAGCACCCCGGCCCCGTCGTAGAACCGCAGCGCGCTCACGCCGAGCCCGCTGTCCCGGGCCATCTCACCGATACTGCGCATCCCGCTCTCGTTCCCCACGGCCGGAACTCTGCTCCCTCCACCAGGTCGAGGGTCAACCCCGCACGGTGACCGTGCATATGATCGGACCCATCCGTGATGGGGGGAGCGTCATGCCGGGGGATGTCGACCAGGACCAAGCGGGCATGCGCCTGAACTCCGGTCCGGGGCCAGGGCCGTTGGCTCCTGGCGGGCCCGGGGACTTCGCCTCGACGCCGCAGCAGAAGAAGGCGGCGGCGGGCCTGATCGAGACCGAGTTCGAGCCGAACACCAAGAAGGCCGCCGAGCACGCGGACGGCGCCACCGCAGCGGCCCAGAAGGGATTCGACGGCTGGGACACGGCCGCCGGACTCAAGAAGGTCGCGGAGACCTGGGACCAGCAGGCGCGGTCGCTGATGGGCCGGCTCGCCGGGGAGAAGACGGCGCTGCGGGGGGCCGCGGGCCTCTTCGCCGGCAACGACGTCGCGGTGCACGACCAGTTCCAGTCCCAGTCGAAGCTGAACCACCTCTGAGGGGCCCGTGGTGCTGACCTACGGCGAAGTGATGACCACGGACCTCGGCCTGCTGACGGCGGCGGCCGCCAAGTGGGACGCGATGGCGGGCGAACTGCAGAAGGTCGAGACCCGCTACGGCGAGACCATCCAGAAGATCACCCTCGGGAACGACTGGTCCGGCGTGAGCGCTGGGGTGGCCCGCACCAAGTTCACGGCGACCCGCTACGAGTACTCCGCCGCGCAGAACCAGGCCAAGGCGATCGCGAGCCTGCTGCGCGGGGCCCACGAGCAGCTCACCGACCTCAGGAGGAAGCTGGAGAGCGCACGCGACGACGCGGTCGCCGCGGGCATGGCCGTGTCCGCGGAAGGCCGGGTCGCCTTCGACTTCGCCCGGCTCACACCCGCCGAGCGCAGCGCCTACCAGCACGACCCGGACGGTCAGGCCACCGTCCGCACCGCCGTCGAGAAGTGGCAGAAGCACCTCGACGACCGGGTGAAGGCCGTCTCCGACGCCGACACGCACGTGAAGGACGCCCTTGAATCGGCCGTCGTCGACAGGAACCGGGACGCCCTGGGGCAGGGCAGCGGCGCCGACGAATCCCTGACCGGCTTCAACAACTACGCCGAGGGCGACCTGGCGAAGGCCGAGAAGTACGTCCCGCCGGTCATCCGGGACCGCGAGGACCCCGTGACGGTGACCGGGCCCGACGCCGGCTTCACCGTCAGCGGCATCAAGTACGGCAAGGAGGGCTCGGTCAAGGCGTACGCGGACCTCTTCCACGCCACCGCGAAGGGGGAGGGTGAATTCGGGGGGCTGAAGGTCTCCGGAATAGAGGACGTGTACGCGGGGGTCAGGGGGACCGCGAACTACGGTGCCAGCGAAAAGGGCGTCAGCGGCAAGGCCGAGGCGTCCGCCGGCCTGCGGATGCTGGAGGAGGTCCGGGTCGAACGCGGTTCGCACGCCGCCTACGGGCGCGTGGAGGGGTTCGCCGGGGGCGAGGTCAGCGGCACCGCCAAACTGAACAGGGAGGAGGTCACCATCGGGGCGAAGTCCTTCGCCGGGGTGAAGGGCACCGTTGCCGGCGGTGTCGAGTCCGGTGGTCTGGGCGTCGGTGTGGTGGCCGAACCATGGGCGGGTGCCGGCTGGGAAGGGTCCTTCGGCTGGCGGAAGGACGAGAAGACCGGCGCGTGGAAGGTCGGCGGGAAGGCGGGCGCCGCCGAGCTCTTCGGCGGTGCGGTGGGGCTGGAGATCACCGTGGACCCGGGCAAGATCAAGAAGACCGCCGGTGACGTGGCCCACGAGATCGGCAGCTGGTTCGACTGATGTCCGTTTCCGCGCAAGGAGGTTCAGGGATGCCCACGACACTGCCCGTGCCGATCGCGTTCACGCTGCCGACGGGCTGGCGGCCCGTTCCGGCCTTTCCCGACGTCGCCTACGCCGCCGTGCACCCGCAGCCGGACGCCGGGTTCGCGGCGAACATCACCGTCGACGGCGGGCTGCCCAAGGAGGACGTGATGCCGGCCGAACTCGCCGACGCGTCGGTCGAGCGGCTGCGGGAGTTCGCCGACTCGGTGGTGGTGACCCACCGCCAGGAGCTCGGCTCCGCCGACGCGCCCGCGCTGGCCCAGCGGGTCACCTTCTCGGCCGTCGCGGGCGACGACCGCCGGGACTTCGTCCAGTCCCAGGTCTACCTGTTCCTGCCGGACGGCGAGGACCCGCGCCAGCGCGCCCTGGTCCGGCTGGCGCTGACGTCCACCGCGGACCAGTACGAAAGCGTCCTGGAGGACTTCCAGGACTTCGTGCGCACGGTACGCCCGGACGACGGGGCGGAGGACTGACCATGGGCCGCGTCTGGGACAAGGTCACCGGCACCAAGTACCCCGACAGGGGGATCAAGCCCCTGCCCACCATGGAGCTCCGGGAAGCGCTCCTCGCGCTGGGCGGCCCCGACGCGCTGTTCCGCGTACGCCACGCCTTCCCGAAGGAGAAGGCCGACCTGGTGGCGGAGCGCCGGATCGCGAAGCTGGACCTGACCGTCAAGATCCGGCTGCGCCTGGTGCCCGGCACCCGCGAGGTGCGGACGCTCGAAGAGCAGTGGGGCAACCTCTCGCACGAGTACTCCGGCAGCAGGCAGTACGGCCGCGGGGGCTCGACCCGCATCGCCCGCGAGTGGGAGTTCCAGAAGGGCCCGGACGGCCGCCGGCGCCTGGTCGAGACCTTCCGCTACGACTCCCGCGACATGAAGGACCCCCTGCGCAACACGGTCCTCGCCGCGGGCTGGACCTGGCGCGGCGTCCTCTTCAGGTGGTGACCGGCCCCGGCCGGCTCAGCCCGCCGTCTTGAAAGCCGTCGTGTCGATGTCGCACGAGAAGGGGGCGGGTACCGGCAGGGGGGTGCCGAAGGAGACCGTCCTGTGGGCGCGGTAGCCCTGCGGGGAGGGGTCGGAGAAGCAGGTGATCTCGTCCTCCTGCATGTCGACCACGAGGTACACGGGCACCAGCTGCCCGTACACCTGGAGCTTCTCCTGCCAGTCGGCGTCCCTGGTGGAGGTCGACGTGAACTCCGCTACGAGGCTCAGGGCCTCCCCGTCACCGTGCCGCTCCTCTGTCAGGAACGCGGCGCGGTAGACGACGTAGAGGTCAGGCCCGTAGGCACGGCCGACTGATGGGAAGCTGAACAGGAACGGTGCGTGGGTGGCCACCTGGTCTGCCGCGACGTGCTCCATCAACTGTTCCCGCAGGGATTCCATGGGGATGAAGTAGCGAAGCCTGGACCACGGTGACACGACGATCTTCCCCCGGATGAGCTCGGCCTTGTGGCCGTCTGGCGTGTTCATCTCCTCGACCGTGCGCAGCACGTCCTCGAAGGTCCGTTCCCCCTCGGTGACCTCTATGGGCCGGGGTCGCTCGATCATGGCTGTCACCGTGGTCCTCCGGGCGGCGTCGGTGTCTCGTCACGCTGCGTGCCTGTTCCCAGGCTAGCGCGGCGGACCGACGGCCGCCCCGGCCGTGAGGGCGCTCACCCGTTCGGGGGCGCGTCCGCCCCCAGCAGGCGCAGTGCCGCCTCGCGGGCGCGGAGGGCCGGTTCCGGGCCGGGGGTGAGGGCGGCCACCACCGTGGCGCCCTCGGCCAGGATGAGGAGCTGGTCCGCGAGGGCGGGGGAGGAGTCGGTCAGGGTGCCCAGCAGGGAGCGCAGCTCCGCCTTGTGGCGGCGTACGACGTCCAGTACCGCCGCGGGGCCCGTGCCGAGCTCCCCGTACGCGTTGAGGAAGGCGCAGCCGCGGAAGCCGGGCTCCGAGAACCACCGCGCCAGCCAGTCGAACACCGCCGCCACCGGTTCCTCGGCCGCCGCCACCGCCTCCCGCAGGCCGCCGATCCAGCGGGCGTCGCGCCGCTCCAGGTAGGCGGCGACCAGCGCGTCCTTGGCCGGGAAGAGCCGGTAGAGCCGCTTGAGCGGTACGCCCGACTCCGTGCGGATGCGGTCCATGCCGACGGCCTGGACGCCCTCGGCGTAGAACAGGGCCTCCGCCGCGTCGAGCAGTCGGGTGCGGGCCTCTTCGTCGTCCATGGGGTGAAGGGTAGTGCAGAACCGCTTGCGTTGAGAACGCTCGTTCTCTACTTTGAGAACGAACGTTCTCCGCCTCCCGATCCGAGAGGAACCCGCCGTGCTCAAGCCCCCGTTCACCGAGGAGACCGCCCGCGCCAAGGTGCAGGCCGCAGAGGACGCCTGGAACACCCGCGACCCCGAGCGCATCGCCCTCGCCTACTCCGAGGACTCCGCCTGGCGCAACCGCGACCGCTTCCTCACCGGCCGCGCCGAGATCCGCGCCTTCCTCGCCGAGAAGTGGGAGCGCGAGCTGGACTACCGCCTGCGCAAGGAGCTGTGGGCGTACACCGGCAACCGCATCTCCGTCCGCTTCGAGTACGAGTGGCACGACGCCGGCGGCCAGTGGTGGCGCAGCCACGGGAACGAGCAGTGGGAGTTCGACGACGACGGCCTGATGCGCCGCCGCGAGGCCAGCATCAACGACGTCCCCATCGAGGAGTCCGAACGGCGGCTCCGCGCCTGACCGACCGTGTCCGTCCCGTACCCTCCTGTCCCGTTTCGGTAGTTTGGCGTGGCGTACGCGCCGGGCGATGCGCGCGGGCAGGAGGTGCAGGCCGGTGCCGGAGTCCAGGCGCGGGAAGCGGGCGGCGCGGGCCGCCGGGGCCCTCGACGAGCGGCTGCCGCTGGCCGAGCTCACCCGCGGGGCGCTGCGGAAGGTCTTCCCCGACCACTGGTCCTTCCTGCTGGGGGAGCTGGCCCTCTACAGCTTCGCCGTCCTGCTGCTGACCGGCGTGTACCTGTCGCTCTTCTTCGACCCGTCGATGCGCGAGACCCCCTACCAGGGCTCGTACGAGCCGCTGCACGGCGTCCTCATGTCGCAGGCCTACCTCTCCACCCTCCGCATCAGCTTCGACGTCCGCGGCGGCCTGCTGATCCGCCAGATCCACCACTGGGCGGCGATCGTCTTCCTCGCCGCCATCGGCGCGCACATGCTCCGGGTGTTCCTCACCGGCGCCTTCCGCCGCCCCCGCGAGCTGAACTGGGTGATCGGGGTGACCCTGTTCCTGCTGGCGATGCTGGAGGGCTTCGCCGGCTACTCGCTCCCCGACGACCTGCTGTCCGGCACCGGACTGCGCATCGCCCAGGGCGTCATGCTGTCCGTCCCCGTCATCGGCACCTACCTGAGCTGCTTCGCCTTCGGCGGCGAGTTCCCCGGCCAGGACATCGTCCCCCGCCTCTACCCCGTGCACGTCCTGCTCGTCCCCGGCCTGCTGCTGGGGCTGGTCACCGTGCACCTGCTGCTCGTGTTCCACCTCAAGCACACCCACTGGGCGGGCCCAGGCCGCACCGCCCGCAACGTCGTCGGCCTGCCCTTCTTCCCCCAGTACCTGGCCAAGTCCGGCGGCCTCTTCTTCGCCGTCTTCGGGGTCCTCGCCGCGCTCGCCGCCGTCGCGCAGGTCAACCCGATCTGGGTGTACGGCCCCTACCGCGCCGACCTGGTCTCCGACGGCTCCCAGCCCGACTGGTACATCGGCTTCCTGGAGGGCGCCCTGCGGCTGATGCCCGGGGTCGAGACCCGCCTGTGGGGGCACACCATCTCCTGGAACCCCCTGGTGACGGCCGTCCTCATGCCCGGCCTGCTGTTCACCGTGCTCTACGCCTACCCCTTCTTCGAACGCTGGATCACCGGCGACACCGGCGAGCGGCACCTGTGCGACCGCCCCCGCGACCGGCCGGTCCGCACGGCCCTCGGCGCGGCGGCCCTCTCCTGGTACGCGGTGCTGCTCCTCGCCGGGGCCCAGGACATCCTGGCGTTCCTCTTCGCCCTGCCCCTGCCCCCGCTGACCTGGACGCTGCGCGCCGCCCTCTTCGCCGTGCCGGCGGCGGTGTTCTGGCTCACCCGGCGGCTGTGCCTGGCCCTCCAGTCGCACGAGCGGGAGCTGCTGACGGACGGTGCGGAGACGGGCCTGGCGGTGCAGGACGCCGAGGGCGCCTTCCACCCGCGGTACGAGGCGCTCCCGCCCGGGGAGCGGTACACCATGCTCGCCCGGGACCTGCCCGCACCGCTGGAGTACGACGGCGACCCCACCCGGTCCCTGCCGCGCCGGGTTTTGTCCCGCACCCGGGCGGCCGTCAGCGTCTGGTTCCACCGCGACCGCGTCCCGTACCCGCTCACCCCCGAGCAGCGCCGCAAGGCCGCCGCCACCCTCGTCGGACCGGACCGGCCCGAGGACCCCGGGCCCCCGCGGGGCTGAGCTACTCCGGGTGGTCCAGGTTCTGGAAGGCGAAGCCGAGGACGCCCGGCAGCAGCACACCGAAGCCGATCAGGCACAGCCACAGCCCCTGCACCACGCCCAGCCCGACCAGCGCGCTCCCGGCCGCCGTCAGCACGGGGTAGGGGCTGCGCGCCGGGAAGAAGGCCCGCCGCCCGCCGGCCTCCCGCACCTCGGCGTCCGCCCGGTCCTCCGGGCGCTCCCCGCCCCGCCGGTACTGCCGCCACAGGAACGCCGCGACCAGCGCCGACATCGCGAAGGACACGCAGAGCGCGGCGATGCCCGCCGGCTCGTCGGACAGCCCCCCGTAGACGGCGGTGGCGGCCCCGAAGAACAGGGCCGTACCGGTGAAGAGCCAGGCCTCACCTCTCAACGGGCACCTCCGGGTGGTGAAGGTCGAAGGCCGGGGACTCCGAACGGATCCGCGGCAGGGCGTGGAAGTTGTGCCGGGGCGGCGGGCAGGAGGTCGCCCATTCCAGGGAGCGGCCCCAGCCCCACGGGTCGTCGACGGCGACCCGCTCCCCGTACCGCTGCGTGCGCCACACGTTGTAGAGGAACGGCAGCGTGGACAGGCCCAGCAGGAAGGCGCCGACCGTGGAGACGGTGTTGAGCAGGGTGAACCCGTCGGCCGCGAGGTAGTCGGCGTACCGGCGGGGCATGCCCGCCTCGCCCAGCCAGTGCTGCACCAGGAAGGTGGTCTGGAAGCCGGTGAACAGGGTCCAGAAGTGGATCCGGCCGAGCCGCTCGTCCAGCATCCGCCCGGTCAGCTTGGGCCACCAGAAGTAGAGCCCGGCGAAGGTGGCGAAGACGATCGTGCCGAAGAGGACGTAGTGGAGGTGGGCGACGACGAAGTAGCTGTCGGTCAGGTGGAAGTCCAGCGGCGGCGAGGCGACCAGCACCCCGGTCAGCCCGCCCAGCAGGAAGGTGACGAGGAACCCGACGGACCACAGCATCGGGGTCTCGAAGGAGAGCGAGCCCTTCCACATGGTCCCGATCCAGTTGAAGAACTTCACCCCCGTCGGCACCGCGATCAGGAACGACAGCAGGGAGAAGAAGGGGAGCAGCACGGCGCCGGTGGCGAACATGTGGTGGGCCCACACGGTGGCGGACAGGCCGGTGATGGCGATCGTCGCCCCGATCAGGGCCACGTACCCGAACATCGGCTTGCGGCTGAAGACCGGCAGGATCTCGCTGACCACGCCGAAGAAGGGCAGGGCCACGATGTAGACCTCGGGATGCCCGAAGAACCAGAACAGGTGCTGCCACAGCAGCGCGCCGCCGTTCGCCGGGTCGAAGACGTGCGCGCCGAACTTGCGGTCCGCCTCCAGGGCCAGCAGGGCGGCGGTGAGCACGGGGAAGGCCAGCAGCGCCAGGATCGAGGTGAACAGCACGTTCCAGGTGAAGACCGGCATCCGGAAGAGCGTCATGCCGGGCGCGCGCAGGCAGATGACCGTGGTGATGAAGTTGACCGCGCCCAGGATCGTGCTGAGCCCCGCCACCGCCAGCCCCATCACCCACAGGTCGGGGCCCGTGCCGGGGGAGAACACCGCCCCGTTGAGCGGGGCGTACGCGAACCAGCCGAAGGCGGCGGCCCCGTCGGCGGTGAGGAACCCGGAGACCACCATCAGCCCGCCGAAGAGGTAGACCCAGTAGGTGAAGGCGTTCAGCCGGGGGAAGGCCACGTCGGGCGCGCCGATCTGGAGCGGCATCACCGCGTTGGCGAAGCCCGTGAAGGTCGGCGTCGCGAACAGCAGCATCATGATCGTGGCGTGGATGGTGAACGCCTCGTTGTACTGCTGGTTCGAGAGGATCTGGAGCCCGGGGCGGGCGAGTTCGGCGCGCATGACCAGGGCGAGGGCGCCGGCGAAGAGGAAGAAGCCGAAGGCCGTCACCAGGTAGAGGTTGCCGATGGTCTTGTGGTCGGTGGTCGTCAGCAGGCGCAGCACCGCGGAGCCCTGCCGCACCCGCCGCTCGGTCTTCCGGGCCGCGTGGTCCACCGCTGTCATCGGGCCTCCAGGGAGCCTCGCCGCCGAGCGTGCACCCCCATGCCCTACCGCCTCCCCGCCCGGCCGCCGCCGCGCCGCGCCGCGTGCGGGGAGCCGGTCCCGCCGACCGGGCGATGCGGTCCGCCGCCCGGACGGGCCGGGACGGGCGACCCGTCCTGGTCCGGGGAGGGGCCGACTCCCGGGGTGGTCCCTGCGCGACTGGCAGTCGATGCCCCGGTTCACCGAGCTCTTCGGCGCCTGCCGGGCCCTGGCCATGGCCGTGGACAAGTGACCGGCTGACGCGGTGCGGGCGTGACGCCCCCGCCCGGCCCGCTCCGCCGGCGGTCAGGCCGTGTCGCCGTGGTGGGCGCGGGTGATCAGGTCCGTGGCGACGTCCAGGGCCGCCAGCCGGGTCTCCTCCGGGTCCCCCTCCACGTGCTGGAGGAACATCATCCCCGCGTGCAGCGTGAACAGGGCGCTCACGCAGCGCACCTGGTCCGCCAGCGGGCCCTCGTCGTTGCGCAGCAGTTCCACCAGGGTGAACAGCCGGCGCTTGACCGTCTCCCCGATGCTCAGCTCCCGCATCGTGGCCTGGTTCTCCTGCATGAAGCGGTACAGCGGAGCGCCCGCCGCCATGGCCTCGCTGTAGCGGCGCAGGATCTCCCGCTTCGTCTCCAGCGTCTTCGGCTGCTCCTGCGCCCACGCGATCAGCTCGTCGATCGGCCGGGTCAGGTCGTCGAAGACGCTGATGATGATGTCTTCCTTGGTCTTGAAGTGGTAGTACAGCGCCGCCTTCGTGACCTCCAGCCGCTCGGCGATCTCCCGGAGCGAGGTCTTCTCGTACCCCTGCTCGGCGAAGAGCTCCAGTGCGACGTCCTGGATGCGCTGGCGCGTGTTGCCACGGCGCGGCTGCTGCGGACTGGTGCTGGACATGGCTCTCCCCGAGTACTTACTTGACGCCCGGCTAGTGACGGGTCTACCTTCCCCAGTGTAGTGAACTAGCCGGGCGGCAAGTAAGTGCCCGGTGCAGTTGCGTGTGGACGGGGAGTGGACATGGCGGAGAACATCAAGGAAGCAGCGGGCGCCGGGGAGGTGAAGCCGCGCAGCGTGCGTGTGGTCCTCATGGCACTCATGATCGCAATGTTGCTCGCCATGCTCGACAACATGATCATCGGTACCGCGATGCCGACCATCGTCGGCGAGCTCGGCGGCCTCGAACACCTCTCCTGGGTGGTCACCGCCTACACGCTGGCCACGGCCGCCTCGACACCGATCTGGGGCAAGATCGGTGACATGTACGGGCGGAAGGGCTCCTTCCTCACCTCGATCATCATCTTCCTCGTCGGCTCCGCGCTCAGCGGCATGGCCCAGGACATGGGCCAGCTCATCGGCTTCCGCGCCGTCCAGGGCCTGGGCGCCGGCGGTCTGATGGTCGGCGTCATGGCGATCATCGGCGACCTGATCCCGCCCCGCGAGCGCGGCAAGTACCAGGGCATGATGGCCGGCGTGATGGCCCTCGCCATGATCGGCGGCCCGCTGGTCGGCGGCACCATCACCGACCACATGGGCTGGCGCTGGTCCTTCTACATCAACCTCCCGCTCGGCGCCGTCGCGCTGGCGATGGTCAGTGCCGTACTGCACCTGCCCAAGAAGAAGTCGCAGGGCAAGATCGACTACATCGGCGCGGCCCTGCTGACCCTCGCCATCACCTCCACCGTCCTCGTCACCACCTGGGGCGGCACCGAGTACGCCTGGGGCTCCGCCGAGATCATCGGCCTGATCGCCGTCGGCGCCCTGTCCATCGCCGCCTTCCTCTACGCCGAGACCAAGGCCGCCGAGCCGGTCATGCCGCTGCACATCTTCCGCAGCCGCAACTTCACCCTCATGTCGGTGATCGGCTTCCTCGTCGGCTTCGCCATGTTCGGCGGCGTGCTCTACCTGCCGCTCTTCCAGCAGTCCGTCCAGGGCGCCTCCGCCACCAACTCCGGCCTGCTGCTCCTGCCGATGCTGCTCTCGATGATGGCCGTCTCGCTCGTCGCGGGCCGGATCACCACCAGCAGCGGCAAGTACAAGGTCTTCCCGATCGTCGGCGGCGCCCTCATGGTCGTCGGGCTCTTCCTGCTCGCCACCATGGACACCGGCACCACCCGCCTGGTCTCCGGCCTCTACATGGCCGTCCTGGGCGCCGGTCTCGGCTTCCTGATGCAGATCACCATGCTGGTCGCGCAGAACAGCGTCGACATGAAGGACATGGGCGTCGCCTCCTCCTCGGCGACCCTCTTCCGCACCCTCGGCGGATCCTTCGGCGTGGCCCTGATGGGCTCCCTGTTCACCTCCCGGGTCACCGACACCATGTCCGAGCGGCTCGGCCCGCAGGCGGCGCAGGCCGCCGGCACCGCCCAGCTGGACGCGGCCAGCCTGGCCAAGCTGCCCGAGGCCGTGCGCGACGCCTACCAGCACGCCGTGGCCGCCGGCACCCACTCGGCGTTCCTGCTGGGCGCGGCCGTCGCCGTACTGGGCTTCGTGCTCGCCTGGTTCGTCAAGGAGGTCCCGCTGCGGGGCGCGGGTCCGGCCCCGGCCGACGGCGGTCCCGCCAAGGCCGAGCAGGCCCCGCAGGACGCCTTCGCGCACTGAGCCGCCGGCCGCCACGGCGTTCGCCGGCGAGGCGGGTGCGGCCCGGGTTCCCCCCGGGCCGCACCCGCCTTTTCGCATGCCCCAACCCGTGTGACAACTGGGGTTATTGAGGCCCAAAGTCCTTATTACCTGGAATTTATTGGGCAATTAGGTGGAACCCCGCCAGGGACCGGGACGTCATGACCCACAGAACCCTTGCAAGGCCGGACGGGGAGTGGACACATGACGAGCACGCAGAAGCACAGCCTCCGGAACCGGATAGCCGTCGGCGCCTCGGCCGCCGCCGTGGCCGCCACCATCTGGGGCGTGACGGCCCTCGTCACCCCGGACGAGGGCCCCGCCGCCCCCCGGACCGGCACCGAATCCCCCGGGGGCGGCAACGGCCCGGGCGCCCAGCCGCCACAGGCCCGGCCGGCCGGGCTGCCCGACAGCATCGCCCACGCCTCCGAATCCGGCGGCAACGCCGTCAACATCACCATCGACGACGGCCCCGACCCCCGCTGGACCCCCCAGGTCCTGCAGGTGCTGGCCGAGCACGACGTCAAGGCCGTCTTCTGCATGATCGGCCCCCAGGCCAAGGCCCACCCCGACCTGGTCAAGAAGGTCGTCGCGGCCGGCCACCGGCTCTGCGACCACTCCATGAGCCACGACACGACCATGGACAAGAAGCCCGTCGCCTACCAGCAGGCCCAGATCCTCGACGCGAAGAAGCTGATCGAGGAAGCCGCCGGCAGCGGCGCCAGGGTCGAGTACTACCGCGCCCCCGGCGGGGCCTTCACCCCCGACAGCCGCCGGATCGCCGCCGCGAACGGCATGCGCCCGCTCGGCTGGAACGTCGACACCAAGGACTTCGGCAAGCCCGGCACCGCCGCCATCGTCGACGCCGTCAAGCGCGAGATCGGCAACGGCCCCACCGTCCTCTTCCACGACGGCGGCGGCGACCGCACGCAGACCGTCGCCGCCCTCGACCAGGTCCTGACCTGGCTGGAGCAGCAGGGCCGGCCCACCGGCTTCCCGGTGCGCACCGCCCCCGACCCCTCCTGACACGCCGCCGGGCGGCGAACGGGTGAGGGTCGGCCGCCCGGCCCCGCCGGGGGTGTTCCCTGGTCGCGCGCGCAGCACAGGACGTACGACGACCACGCACACGACCGGGAGACCCCATGATCAAGCCGGACCAGCTCACCGACCCCGCCGTCCGGGCCTTCGTCACCGCCGTCAACGCGGGCGACCAGGACGCCTTCCGGGCCGTCCTGACCCCCGGCGCGACCATGTCCGACGACGGCTCCGACCGCGACCTGACCGACTGGACGGACCGCGAGATCTTCTCCTCCCGCGGCCACATGTCGGTCGAGAAGCAGACCGACGACGGCCGGTCCCTCGTCGTCTCCTACCGCAACGACACCTGGGGCGAGATGCGCACCGCCTGGCGGTTCACCGTCTCCGACGGCCACATCAGCCGCTTCGAGACCGGCCAGGCCTGAGGGAGTCCTCGCGGCCTAGAGCCCCCGGGCCACCTTCAGCACCGCCGCCGTCAGGCGCCCGTTCTCCGGGGCCAGCCCGCCCGGGAAGCCGAAGCGGCGGCGCGTGTACCCGTACGCGATCCCCGTGACCGGGTCGGCGAAGCCGTTGCCGCCCGCCGCGCCGCAGTGCCCGAAGGCCTCCGGGCCCACCGCGGGCTGGGTCTCGAAGCCCAGCCCGAAGTGGTCCGCCTCCGAGGTCACCCGGTCCTGGCCCGGCGTGTGCAGCCGCGCCACCTCGGCCACCGTCGCCGGCTCCAGCAGCGCGGGCCGGCCGTCCAGCCCGCTGACGGCCGCCGCGTACAGGGCGGCCACCCCGCGCGCCGTCCCGCTGCCGCCCGCCGAGGCCGGGCCGAGGGCCTTGACCTTCGGGTGGTTGGCGTACGCGACCATGTCCATCGGCGGCTCGTGGTGCCAGTTGAAGGCCGTCCTCATCAGCTCGGGCAGCGGCCCGCCCGTCGCCAGCAGCTCCTGCTGCGCGGGCGTCGGCAGCATCTCCAGGACCGGCTTCCAGCGGCCCTCCAGCTCCGCCGGCAGCCCCATGTACAGGTCCAGCCCGTACGGCGCCCGCACCCGCTCCTCGTACACCTCCTGGAGCGAACGGCCCGTGACCCGCCGCACCACCTCGCCCGTCAGCGCGCCGATCACGAACGCGTGGTAGCCGTACGCCGTGCCGGGCTCCCAGTACGGCTCCTGCGCCGCCAGCCGGGCCGCGAGGAACGCGTCGTCCGCGATCTCCTCGTACGAGAAGCCCTCGCCCGTGCTGATCAGCCCGGAACCGTGCGCGACGAGCTGCCGCACCGTCAGCCGCTCCTTGCCGTGCCCGGTGAACTCCGGCCAGTACGCCGACACCGGACGCTCCAGGTCCAGTACGCCCTCCTGCGCCAGCAGCGCGACGACGAGGTGCGCGGCGCCCTTCGTGAGGGAGAAGACCCCGCTCAGGGTGGCCCCGTCGGTGTCCTCGCCGCCCCACAGGTCCACCACGGTCCGCCCGTGGTGGCGCACCGCGAGTTGGGCCTCCGGCGGGTTCGGCTCCGAGGCCACGAACGCCTCGAACTCCTCCCGCACCGTCTCCCAGCCCGCCGCGACCGTTCCGTCAACCGTCATGCCCATGCCATCCCCCGTGGTCGTGCGGGGACCGTTCTTCCCCGTCCGGGCACAGAGAACCAGAGGCGTCCGGAGCGCGTTCCGGCCCGGAACGGAATCTGTCACCTGTGCGTCCGCCGCCCGCTCCGTACGGGTGAACGCGCACACGGCGTCGTTCCGGCCCGCCGCGGGGACCCGTTGGGCCGGTCATGAAGCGCACTCGCACCGCAGCCCTCGCCCTCGCCGCGGCAGCCGCGGCCGTCGCCCCCGCCCTCGGCCAGGCGTCCGCCACCGCCGCCCCGGGCACCGGATACCTCCAGGACCCGGCCGGGGGCGAACACGAGATGAAGTCCCTGTGGACCAAGGACCAGAAGCACAAGCTGGAGGGCCAGGTCCGCTTCCACCCGGGCATCCGGTACGGGACCGTCAGCCGCCCGTCGCACCCCCACGACCCTAGGGGTGAACGCCAGGTCCCCGACCCGGACACGCTCTCCTGGGAACCCTCGTACGAGTTCGCGTGGGCGGTCTCCGACGTCCTGGTGAACAAGGGCCTGACCACCAAGAACGGCACCCACCCGATCGTCGTGCACGCCGTGCTGCGCGACGCGAGGGGGGTCGCGCGGGCGGAGGTGGAGCGGAAGCTGACGGGCCAGCCGGCGACGGGGCGTCAGAAGGTCGCGGGCGGCGAGAGGATCGCGTGCGACACCGGCGAGTACACGGTGGAGTGGTCGCTCACGCGCACCCACTACGGGACGCTGACGGGCAGCCTGCGCTGGGACTCCGGCTGCGAGCGGTACCGCGAGGCGTTCTCCGCGGAGAACGGCAAGGCGTAGCGGGAGGCGGCGCCGGGCGGCGGAGGAACGGGGGAGGAGCAGGGGAGGAGGCCTGCCGCCCCGCGCACCTTGTGGGTGCCCGGCGGGCGACTGGGCCGCGGCCTTGGATCAAGTGCCGACAGCCATTCTGCCGTACGGGATGGGGTCCGGCAGGGAGGCGAAGGTCCCTTGTCGCGGGGGACTTTCAGTGCTTCTTCTTCGAGGCGGCGTTCGCCTTCGAGGCGATGTCCTCCAGGACGGCCTTCGGGTTGCCGCCCGGTTCCAGGGCCCGTCCGATGTTGCGCTTGATGGTGTCGCTGACCGTCACCCAGGCGGGGTCGTTGACCGGGTAGAGCTGGGCGCCGCGCAGGGCCGTCAGGAACTGCTCGTCGTTCTTGTCGAGGCCGCCGCCCGAGGGGGTGCGGGAGGCCGTGACGGTCGAGGGCAGCAGGTGGTAGCGGCCCGCGAAGTCCGACAGGTTCTTGTCCTGGTAGACGAAGTCCAGGAACTTGCCGATCTCCTCGCGCTTGCCGTTCTGCTTGAAGGCCATCATCCAGTCGGCCACGCCCACGGTCGGCGGCTTCTCGCCGGTGCCGAGGTAGTCCGAGACCGGCATGGTCACGGCGCCGACGGTGATGCCCTTGGCGCGCGCCTCGTACGAGAGGGACGGGTAGCCGTTGAGCATGCCGACCTCGCCGCGCAGGAACGCCGCGAAGGCGTCGGCGCGGTTCAGCTGCGCGGGCGGGGTCGGGCCGGTCAGCCCGGGGCCCACCATCTTTTCCTTCAGCCACTTGAAGGTCTCGATGTTCTGGTCCGAGGCGAGGCTGTAGTTGCCGCTGCTGTCGGCGTAGCCGCCGCCGTTGGACAGCTCCCAGATCATGGCCTCCGCGTGCGCCTCCTCGGGGCCCAGTGGCACGGCGAACGGGTACTTCACGCCCTTCGTCTTGAGCGCCTTGGCGGCGGTCTCCAGGTCCGCCCAGCTCTTCGGCTGCCAGGTGGCCGAACCGTCCTTGCCGACGAGGCCGGCGTCCGCGAACAGCTTGGTGTTGTAGAAGAGCAGGCGGCTGCTCGCCACGAAGGGCAGGCCGTAGAGGGTGTTGCCGACCGATCCGGCCTCGGCGAGGGGCTGGAGGAAGTTCGCCTCCGCGCTGATCGAGAGCAGCTCCTCCGCGGAATACAGCTTGCCCTGGGCGGCGAAGTCCGAGTAGGAGCCCATGAGCGCCATGTCCGGAGCCTTCCCGGCGCCGACCATTTTGGAGACCTCGCGGTCGATGTCGGCCCACGGCAGGAGCGTGACCTCGACCTTGATGCCGGGGTTGGCCTTGGTGAAATCGGCCGTCACCTTGTCCCAGAAAGCCTTGGAACTGGTGGCGGGGGTGGTGCCGTATTCGGCCGCGACCAGGCGCAGCGCGTCGCCGCTGCCGCTGCCGGAGGAACTTCCGCAGCCGGACACCGGTATCAGTAGGCCGAACACGGTGGCCGTGGCGGCCGCGCCGAACATTCTTCGTCGCACGAGTGGATACCCCTGATTTTCTTTTGATTCCCGTTATTACTTATGAGTTGCTCCGGGCTGGGGTGTCCCGCCGTGGCCCGTCTGGCCGGAATTCTCTCCCGACGGCGGCCGGCGTGAATGCATTGGGTCGGCACTTGTGTTCATTGCTCCAATCAATGGATTTCCGAATTGTGTTTTCCGATATGGGTGGGGGTGGTGCGACGCGCGTAGACATGCCGAAAAGCCCGTTTCCGGCGGGGAAACGGGCTGGGTGTGATTTCGGGCGCGGCCGCGCGTGCCGCTAGTCGGCGAACTCGCCCGCGTAGGGGTCCGGCTCGCCGGTCTCGGGGTTGCGGCCCTCCTGCCAGCGCCGCTGGGCCTTGCGCCAGTGGACGAAGCTGAGGTGCCCGGCGTCCCAGAAGGTGATGCTCACGGGGCTCACGTCGAACTCGTCGGAGCAGAGCCGCAGCAGGAACTCGGCCATGCCGTACGGGTGGACGGCGAAGGCGTCCGCGGTGTGCCGGCCGGCGACCAGCACCGGCCAGCGGTCCGGGTCCGGGTCGGTGGTGAGCCAGCACAGGATGTCGGAGCCGCCGGTGACGCCCCAGGCGATGATCGACTCCGGGTCCACGTCGAAGGCGGCCCGGCCGCCCCCGGCCTCCCAGAGCTGCCGCGCGTTGGCGGTCTCCTCGGCCATCTCGGCCGGGTCCCACTGGAGTCCGGGCTTGGGCAGCGGGAGCAGCACGCTGGCCTCGCCGTTGATGGACCCGGCCCCGTAACGCCCCATGAACGCCACGAAGTCGGAGGGGAAGCGGGTGCCCCAGACGGCCTCCGCCGCCTGCCAGTCGATGTCCTCGTCGGCGCCGTGCGTCGCCGGCATGATCTGCTCCAGCGCCTTGATCCGCGCGTTCTCCGTCATGCCGCTCCCCTGAGACCCCAGCCCAACCGCCCCAACCTACCGCCCCGTGCCGGGAGGTCCACCCGCTGAGACGGTCACCGCGCTGCCCCGTGTGAGACCCCAGCGGGCCATGGCCCCCGCCTCGGCCTCCAGCACGTGCCGGGCGCGGAGCCGGGGCAGGCCGAGGCGGCCCGGGGGCATGGTGGTCAGCGCGATCACGCGCATCCGGCGGTCGAGGTAGGCCACGTCGATCGGGAACCGCATCCGGAAGGTGTGCACGCTCGCGGCGGGCGTCAGCAGCAGCGCCCCCTCGACCCCGTCGCGGCCCAGCAGGCCGCGGGTGCGGGCCCGGTAGGAGGCGGCGACCTCCAGGGGGACGGGGGTGCCGCCGACGAGGAGGGTGCCGGTGCCGTCCCTGTACGCCATGGGGACACCCTAGGGGTCCGTCTCCCCGCCCCGCCCTCCGCCCGTTCCCCGGGGCTCCGCCCCGGCCCCCCTGGGAACTCCGCCCCCAGACCCCCGCGCCTCAAACTCCCCCAGCTACCGCTGGGAGGTGCCCCCAGGCGGGGCTGGAATTCGCTGCGCGAATCCAGCCCGCACGGCTCCTTCAGCCCCGCCGGCGTTTGAGGCGCGGGCGCGGTAGCGCCGTGTCTTGAGCCGCGCCCGGCGACTGAGGGCGAGAACGGTTGAAGGGCGGGTAGGGGACCTTGCCCCGCGCAGCGGTCGGCGCGCCGGGCGGGGCGGGGTTGGGTCCTCGGGCCCGTGTTCGGGGCCGCCGACCGGCCTAACGTCGGCGGATGGGCACCATCGTGATCACCCTCGCCGCCGCGTACGGCGCCGCCGCCGGCCTGGCGCTGCCCCGAGCGGCGTACCGCCTCTCGGTGCAACCCGGCGAGCCCTGGCGCGGCCACCGCCTGGCCGGGTGGCGGGGGTGGCTGGGGGCCGCCCCCGGGGGCGGGGTCAGGCCCGGTCCGGCGCTCCTCACCGCGGCCGTCTGCGCGGCGCTCGCGGCGGCCGCCGGCCCCCGTCCCGAGGCGGTGGTGTTCGTCGTGCTCGCGCCCCTGCTCGTGCTGCTGTCCCTCGTCGACCTCGCCGTGCACCGGCTGCCCGACGTGCTCACCCTCCCCCTGGCCGCGGCCTGCGCCGCCCTGCTCGGTGCCGCCGCGCTGCTGCCCGGCGCCGCCGGGTCCTGGCGGCTCGCGCTGCTGGGCGGGCTCGCGCTCGGGGCCTCGTACCTCGTGCTGTTCCTGATCAACCCCGCCGGGATGGGGCTGGGCGACGTCAAGCTGGCGCTCGCCCTGGGGGTCGCTCTTGGGTGGTACGGGTGGGGGGTATGGGCGGCCGGGGCGTTCCTGGGGCTGCTCTACGGCGCCGTATACGGCCTCGGCCTGGTGCTGGGCGGCCGCGCGGGCCGTGACCAGGGGTTCGCGTTCGGCCCCTTCATGGCCGCCGGAGCCCTCACCGGAGTGCTGCTGGGCGGATTCGGAGCGTAATCGTTTTGCGGCAATGCACGCAGGACGCTTTACGAAGGGTTATGGTGGAACCCCCCCCTCGGGCCGGTCCGTATCCCCCCCACGGACCGGCCCGTTTTTCTTTCCACCCGCCCTCAGGGAAAAAGCGCAGGTCAGCCGCGCTGGGCCCAGATGTTGGTGCCGGGGGTGGACACCGCGAAGGAGTCGATCTCCTTCAGCTCCTGCTCCGTGAGCGGCGCACCGGCCAGTGCGGCCACGTTCTCCTCCAGCTGCTTCACGCTCGACGCGCCGATCAGCGCGGAGGTCATCCGCTCGTCGCGCAGCACCCAGGTCAGCGCCAGCTGGGCCAGCGACTGGCCGCGGCGGGCCGCGATCTCGTTCAGGCCGCGCAGCCGGCGCACCACGTCCTGCGACAGCAGCTCCGGGTTCAGGGACTTGCCCGCGGCCGCCCGGGAGTCCTCCGGGATGCCCTGGAGGTACTTGCCGGTGAGCATGCCCTGCGCGAGCGGCGCGAAGGAGATGCAGCCCATGCCGGCCTCCTCCAGGGTGTCCAGCAGCGCGTCCTCCTCCGTCCAGCGGTTGATCATGGAGTACGAGGGCTGGTGGATCAGCGGGCGCACGCCCATGTCCGTCAGGATCCGGGCGGCCTCGGCCGTCTGCGCCGCCGTGTACGAGGACACGCCGACGTACAGCGCCTTGCCCTGCTGGACCGCGGACGCGAGCGCGCCCATGGTCTCCTCCAGCGGGGTGTGCGGGTCGAAGCGGTGCGAGTAGAAGACGTCGACGTAGTCCACGCCCATCCGCTTCAGCGAGGCGTCGAGGGAGCCGAGGAGGTACTTGCGGCTGCCCCATTCGCCGTACGGGCCGGGGTGCATGAAGTAGCCGGCCTTGGTGGAGAGCACCAGCTCCTCGCGGTAGGGCGCGAAGTCCTGGGCGAAGATCTTTCCGAAGTTCAGCTCGGCGGAACCGGGTGGCGGGCCGTAGTTGTTGGCCAGGTCGAAGTGGGTCACGCCGAGGTCGAAGGCGCGGCGCAGGATGGCGCGCTGGGACTCCAGGGACCGGTCGTCCCCGAAGTTGTGCCAGAGGCCCAGGGAGATGGCGGGGAGCTTGAGGCCGCTGCGACCCGTGCGCCGGTAGGGCATGGAGTCGTATCGCGAGGGCTCTGCCCGATAGGGATTGTTATCAGTCACGTTGTCCTTGCTATCACGGACCTGTGACCGACCGAGTTGGGTACCCGATCCCGACGCGCAGTAGTGTGGCGGACTCGGGGGAGACCGCAATTGGCACGGGGGCATTGCACGGAGGGGCTCGAAGATCGTGAAGCTGCGCGACCTGGTGTACAGGCTCTATGCACGCCGGGTGGAAGGCCGCCTCGACCATGACGCGTCGCCCAAGCACATCGGCGTCATCCTGGACGGGAACCGGCGCTGGGCGAAGGCCTCCGGAGGCACGACGGAGCAGGGCCACCAGGCCGGCGCCGACAAGATCTCCGAGATGCTCGGCTGGTGCACCGAGACGGACGTCGAGGTCGTCACCCTGTGGATGCTCTCCACGGACAACCTGGACCGGCCGGAGGTCGAGCTCCGGCCGCTGCTCAACATCATCGAGAACACGGTCCGGGGCCTCGCCGAGGACGGCCGCTGGCGCGTCCACCACGTGGGCAACCTGGACATCCTGCCCGCGCGGACCCAGACGGTGCTGAAGGAGGCCGAGCAGGCCACCCACGACGTCGACGGGATACTGGTCAACGTCGCCGTCGGCTACGGCGGCCGCCAGGAGATCGCCGACGCGGTCCGCTCGCTCCTGCTGGAGCACGCCGAGAAGGGCACCTCCTTCGAGGAGCTCGCCGAGGTCCTGGACATCGACCACATCGCGGAGCACCTCTACACCCGCGGTCAGCCCGACCCCGACCTGGTGATCCGCACCAGCGGCGAGCAGCGGCTCTCCGGGTTCATGCTCTGGCAGAGCGCCCACTCGGAGTACTACTTCTGCGAGGTCTTCTGGCCGGCCTTCCGCAAGGTCGACTTCCTGCGCGCCCTGCGCGACTACGCCGCCCGCCACCGGCGGTACGGCACCTGACCGGAAGACACCCCCCGCCCCCTCGGCCTCCCGCGAACCCTTCACCAGGGGTTCACCGAGCGTCCGTCATATGCCATGGCATGGCACCGCACGTTCGAGGGCATAACCCAGGCAGGTCGACGCCCGATCCACGGGTGTCGAATCTCAGCGGACGGCACAGGGCCGTCCGCCCGGGAGGCCCTTTGCACCAGGACGCGCGTGCGGTTCGCACGGACGGATTGGAGGGCCGGAACTCGGCCCTGGCAATGGCGCCGATGACCGGTCCGGTCTTCATGGCCCGACCTCTTCCGAGGGGGTACGTCCTTCCGTGGTGACCAGCACAAAGCGCCGCCTGCCCGACAGGCGGACCTACGTCCTCGACACCAGCGTCCTGCTGGCCGACCCCAACGCGTTCTCCCGCTTCGACGAGCACGAGGTCGTGCTCCCGATCGTGGTGATCACCGAGTTGGAGGCAAAGAGGCACCATCCCGAACTCGGCTACTTCGCCCGTCAGGCCCTGCGCCTGCTCGACGACTTCCGGGTCCGCTACGGTCGCCTCGACGCCCCCATCCCGCTGGGAGATCTGGGCGGCACCCTGCGCGTCGAGCTCAACCACTCCGACCCCGGCGTCCTGCCGGCGGGCTTCCGGCTCGGGGACAACGACTCGCGGATCCTCGCGGTCGCCCGCAACCTCCAGGCCGAGGGCTACGACGTCACGGTCGTCTCGAAGGATCTCCCGCTGCGCATCAAGGCCTCCTCCGTGGGGCTGCTCGCCGAGGAGTACCGCGCGGAGCTCGCCATCACCGATGCCGGCTGGACCGGCATGAGCGAGATCGCCCTGTCGGGGGAGCAGGTGGACCTCCTCTACTCCGAGGAACGGCTCCACGTCCCGGAGGCCGCGGAACTGCCCGTGCACACCGGGCTGGTCCTCCAGTCGGAGCGGGGCAAGGCCCTGGGCCGCGTCACGGCCGACGGCAACGTGCGGCTCGTACGGGGTGACCGCGAGGCCTTCGGGCTGCACGGGCGCAGCGCCGAGCAGCGCATCGCCCTGGACCTGCTCCTCGACCCCGAGATCGGGATCATCTCGATGGGCGGCCGGGCCGGCACCGGAAAGTCGGCGCTGGCGCTGTGCGCGGGCCTGGAAGCGGTGCTGGAGCGGAGGCAGCACCAGAAGGTCATGGTCTTCCGCCCGCTGTACGCGGTCGGCGGCCAGGAGCTCGGCTACCTGCCGGGCGACCAGGCGGAGAAGATGAGCCCCTGGGCGCAGGCGGTCTTCGACACCCTCTCGGCGGTCGCCGGGCGCGAGGTCATCGAGGAGGTGCTCGGGCGCGGGATGCTGGAGGTCCTGCCGCTCACCCACATCCGCGGCCGTTCGCTGCACGACGCGTTCGTCATCGTGGACGAGGCCCAGTCCCTGGAGCGCAACGTCCTGCTGACCGTTCTGTCCCGGATCGGGGCCAATTCGCGGGTCGTTCTCACCCATGACGTGGCCCAGCGCGACAATCTGCGCGTCGGCCGGTACGACGGAGTGGTCGCCGTCGTTGAGAAGCTGAAGGGGCATCCGCTCTTCGCCCACGTGACGCTGACCCGCTCCGAGCGCTCCCCGATCGCCGCACTGGTGACGGAGATGCTGGAGACCCTCTAGGAGGGAACGGGGTAAAACCCCCATAGCGGGACGGTCAGTTGGCGCCGCCCGGCAAAGGCGCAGAGCCTAGCCGGGCGGCGCCCTGCTGCACAGGAGTTTTCCCGAATCACCGGCATCGCAGCAGGTGTGACCTTTCACACGCAACGTGGAATTGCCTTGCGGCGTCGAGGTCCGGCAGAGTCTGGTTTCCGTCAGGCCCCGCATACGGCACACCTGTATCTCCGTTGAGATGCGCGCAGTACGAACAACTCCACAGCCGATGTCCGTATGCCGCCCGGTACAGCCGGCAGCCCCCGGAAGGGAGTTGCCCACGGGCCCGTGTCTCCGGTGACCTCAACACCACGGAGACCAGTGTCGAGGGGCACTCTCGCGGCCGCGCGGTCACTGCGGACGCTGCTGGAAGGACACCGTGTGAGCCGGATCTCGGTCCGGGGGTTCGCAGTGGCTTCGGCCACCGCGGTCACCACCGTCGGCGCAGTCGTGGGCGTCGCCACTGGCGACGCCGCCTCCAACGACATCGAGACGACCGCTTCCGGCGCGACTCTCCTCACCGACCTGCCGGCCGGTGAGCAGGCCCAGGTCCAGAGCGCCACCCTGGCGCAGCAGGCCGACACCCTCGCCCACGCCGCCGACACCGACGCCAAGCGTTCGGTGGAGGAGGCCGCCCGCATCCAGGCCGCCGAGGACGCCAAGTCCAAGAAGGCCGAGGCGGAGAAGGCCGAGGCCGAGAAGGCGAAGAAGGCGGAGGCCGACGCCAAGCTCAAGGAGCAGCGCGAGGGCGAGGGCGAGATCGCCAGCCGCTCCGCGGCCCGCGACGCCGGCGACTTCCCGGTCCAGGGCTCCTACACGGTCGCCCAGGTCAAGGACATCGCCCGGCAGCTGGTCCCGGCGGGCCAGTTCCAGTGCTTCTCGAACATCATCAACCAGGAATCCACCTGGAACTACAAGGCCGTCAACTCCTCCTCGGGAGCCTACGGTCTGGTCCAGGCGCTCCCCGGTTCGAAGATGGCCTCGGCCGGATCCGACTGGCGCACCAACCCGGCCACGCAGATCAAGTGGGGCCTCGGCTACATGAACGAGCGCTACGGCAGCCCGTGCAGCGCCTGGAGCTTCCACCAGGCCAACGGCTGGTACTAGAGCCCCGGCATAGGGCCCGCGCACAACCTCGGGGAACCCCGCACCGTCCGACGGTGTGGGGTTCCTCGCGTGTACGGTCGTGCGAGGCGTCACCACTGGGCGGGGGAAAGGAACGACATGGCGAAGAGGGCAGGCTGGCTGGGCCGGCTCGGCAGCAGACTGAGCCGGATGGAGGCGGCCCTGGACGAACGGCGGGCCGAGGTCGAGGCCGAGGCCGCCGGGGAACCGCCGCTGCCCGCCTCCACTTCCGCCTCTTCCGCCTCCGCCCCGGCGGCGGAACCGGCCGCCGTGGACCCGGCCGCTCCCGCGGCGCTCCGGACGCCCGCGCGGCCCGACCCGGTGACCGTCATCCCGTGGGGGGTGCGGGTCGCCGCCGAGGCGAGCTGGCGGCTGCTGATGCTCGCCGGGATGCTCTGGGTCCTGATGAAGGTGATCAGCGAAGTCCGGCTGGTCGTCCTCGCCTTCGCCGCCGCCCTGCTCGTCACCGCGCTGCTCCAGCCGTTCGTGGTGCGGCTGCGTAGGCTCGGCCTGCCGCGCGGGCTCGCCACGGCCGTCACGGCGATCCTCGGCTTCGTCATCATCGGGCTGGTCGGCTGGTTCGTGGTCTGGCAGGTCATGGAGAACCTCGACGACCTCTCCAACCGGCTCCGCGAGGGCATCAACGAGCTCAAGAGCTGGGCCCTGGACAGTCCGTTCCACGTGACCGAGAAGCAGATCAACGACATCGCGAAGAACCTCAGCGAGACGATCGGCACCAACACCGAGGAGATCACCTCCGCCGGCCTCCAGGGCGTGACGGTCCTCGTCGAGGTGCTGACGGGCATGCTGCTCGCGATGTTCTCGACGCTCTTCCTGCTCTACGACGGCAAGAGGATCTGGACCTGGGTGCTGGGCCTCGTCCCGGCCGCCGCCCGCCCCGGCGTGGCGGGCGCGGGCCCGCGCGCCTGGCGCACGCTGACCGCGTACGTGCGCGGCACGGTGCTCGTCGCGCTGATCGACGCCGTGTTCATCGGCCTCGGCCTGTACTTCCTCGACGTGACGATGGCCGTGCCGCTGGCCGTGTTCATCTTCCTGTTCGCCTTCATCCCGCTCGTCGGCGCCGTGATCTCCGGGGCGCTCGCCGTGGTGGTGGCGCTGGTGACGCAGGGGCCCGTCATCGCGCTCGCGGTGCTGGGCGTGGTGCTGGCGGTGCAGCAGATCGAGGGGCACGTGCTCCAGCCCTTCATCCTCGGCCGGGCCGTACGGGTCCACCCTCTCGCGGTGGTGCTCGCGGTGGCGGCCGGCGGGATGGTCGCGGGCATCGGCGGAGCCGTCGTCGCGGTGCCGCTGGTGGCCGTCACCAACACCGTGGTGGTCTACCTGAGGGCCTACTCGCGCGAGCGGCACCACGCGGCCGCCGCCACGGGTCCGGGCCCGCACGGGGCCACGGCGGTGCGGGCCGCCGCGCTGGAGGCCGGGGATGATCAGCGAGCCTGAGCTCGACGGGGACTGGGCCGGCGCCTCCCCGGCCGAACTCGCGGGCCCGCCCGCACGACCCGGCCGGGAGGGGCGCGGCCGCGCCCCGTGGGTGTGGGCCCTGGGCGGGGCCGTGCTGGCCTCCGCCGTGTGGGCCGGGGTGCTCGTCGTGCAGGAACGTCACGCCGCCGCGGGGCCGCCGATCGCGTACCGGCACAGCGAGCAGCTGTGCGGCGAGGTCCCGTTGAAGGCCGTGGGGGCGGTGCTCGGCGGCATGGGCGTGGGCATGCCGAGCCACGGCGAGAGCCCGGCGCTGGACTGGTCCCACTGCTTCTCCACCGGGGGCCGGGAGGACCGCCCCTTCACCCATGACGCGCAGGTGCAGGTCGAACTGCACAAGAAGACCGACCCGCAGGCGGAGTTCGGGCACGGGCCCGCCGTCAACCCGTACCTGAGGTCCCCGTCCGTGGAGCCCCAGCTGGTCCCCGGCCTCGGCGAGCGGGCGGTGTTCACCGGGGAGGACGCCGCGCCCCGGCTCCAGGTGCTCGACGGCGGGGCCGTCCTCACCATCAGGGTCCAGTGGTGGCCGGGCGAGGACGGCGAGGGCGGCGACCTCGACGAGAACGCCGTCAAGGCGGCGATGGTCGAGGACATGCGCGCACTGATGGCCCGGCTGCGCGAGAAGTGACCCGCGAACGCGCGGTGCCCCCGCCGCCCGGAAGGGCTGCGGGGGCACCGCGGTGCTCGGGAGCACCCCTGGGGGCGGCTACTCGGCGGCCAGGGCCGCCTCCGCGTCGAGGGTGACGGCGACGGCCTGGATCACCGAGGCGATCTTGAAGGCCTCCTGGACCGTCTCGCGGTCGACGCCCGCCTTGCGCAGGACCTGCTCGTGCGAGTCCAGGCACTGGCCGCAGCCGTTGATCGCGGAGACCGCGAGCGACCACAGTTCGAAGTCGACCTTCTCCACGCCCGGGTTGCCGATGACGTTCATCCGCAGGCCCGCGCGCAGCGTGCCGTACTCCGGGTCGGAGAGCAGGTGGCGCGTCCGGTAGAAGACGTTGTTCATCGCCATGACCGCGGCCGCGGACTTGGCGGCGTTGTACGCCTCCGGGGACAGCGCGGCCTTGGCCTCCGGCTCCAGCTCACGCAGGACGCGCGGGGAGCGGGCGGCGATCGCGCAGGACAGGACGGTGCCCCACAGCTGCTGCTGGGTCAGGGTGTCCTGGTTGCCGATGACCGAACCGAGGTTCAGCTTCAGGTCCTTGGCGAAGTCCGGTATGGCCGACTTCAGGGTGTCGAGGGACATCCGTCACTCACCGGCCAGCAGGGCGCCGGCGTTCAGGGTGTCGTCGCCCTTGTTCCAGTTGCAGGGGCACAGCTCGTCGGTCTGCAGGGCGTCGAGGACCCGCAGGACCTCCTTGGGGTTACGGCCCACGGAACCGGCGGTCACCATGGCGAACTGGATCTCGTTGTTCGGGTCGACGATGAAGACCGCGCGCTTGGCGAAGCCGTCCTCGCCCTCGACGCCGCAGGCCTGCATCAGGTCGTGCTTGACGTCGGCCAGCATCGGGAAGGGCAGGTCACGCAGGTCGGCGTGGTCCTTGCGCCAGGCGTGGTGGACGTACTCGGAGTCGCCGGAGACGCCGAGGATCTGTGCGTCGCGGTCCGCGAACTCGTCGTTCAGCTTGCCGAACGCGGCGATCTCGGTCGGGCAGACGAAGGTGAAGTCGGCGGGCCAGAAAAACACCACGCGCCACTTGCCCTCGTAGGACTTGTGGTCGATCTGCGCGAACTGCTTGTCGGCGTCGAGAGAGACGCAGGCGGTCAGATCGTAGGTGGGGAACTTGTCACCGACAGTGAGCACACTGACTCCTTGCAGAGCGGAAAGGGACCCTTTTGGGGGCTTTCCGAAGGGGTTGGACGGTCTCACATGCTGGCACAGCGACATTGATCGCGGAAATCGCAAAGGCCGGTCGCGCTGATCAGGCTTGCCTATCAATGCGGGTTCAGCCGCCGCAGAAGGTCCTGGCGGCCAGCGCGGCACCGTTCGCGTAGCCCCGCTGGTAGTCCGCGTCGAGGGAGCGCAGGTCGTTCGGCGGCTCGGCGCCGCAGTCCGCCTTCACCGCCGCGAAGCCCTTCCTGAAACCCTTGTCGTACTGAGCGTCCCCGTCCGCCCCGGCGACCCGCTCGCCCTCCGGGGCCCGGGCGCCGGCCGTGACCGCGTACGACGCGGCCGCGGGCGCGTCCGGTACGGCGTGGGCCGCGGCCACCGGCCCCAGGAGCAGCGGTGCGGCCGCCAGCGGGGCCAGCACGGCGGTCCGCGAGAGCCTGTTCATGATCGCCTCCCGGGCGCGGGCCCCGGCCGGGCCCTCCTCGCCCTGCCTCCACTCTCACGCGCCACGGCGCGGCCCGCAGCGCACACGGCCTAGGCTGGTGGCGGGTGATCGGAGGTACCTATCAGTGGCTGTCGGCAACAGGGGGGCGAAGCAGGCGACGCTCGCACAGCTGCGGGCGTTCGCCGCCGTCGCCGAGCACCTGCACTTCCGGGACGCGGCCGCGGCCATCGGCATGAGCCAGCCCGCGCTCTCCGGCGCCGTCTCCGCACTGGAGGAGGCCCTCGGCGTCCAGCTGCTGGAGCGCACCACCCGCAAGGTGCTGCTCTCCCCGGCCGGCGAGCGCATCGCGGCCCGGGCCCGCACGGTCCTCGACGCCATGGGCGGGCTGCTGGAGGAGGCCGAGGCCGTACGGGCCCCCTTCACCGGGATCATGCGGCTCGGGGTAATCCCCACGGTCGCCCCCTACCTGCTGCCGACCGTGCTCGGGCTCTTCCACCGGCGCTACCCCCGGATGGACCTCCAGGTGCACGAGGAGCAGACCTCCTCGCTGCTGGAGGGGCTGTCCGGCGGGCGGCTCGACCTGCTGCTGCTCGCCGTGCCGCTCGGCGTCCCCGGGGTCACCGAACTGCCCCTCTTCGACGAGGACTTCGTCCTGCTCGCGCCCCGCGAGCACCCGCTCGCCGGGCGCCGCGACATCCCGCGCGGGGAACTGCGCGACCTGCGGCTGCTGCTGCTCGACGAGGGGCACTGCCTGCGCGACCAGGCCCTCGACATCTGCCGCGAGGCGGGCCGGGCCGACGGTGCGGCCGTCACCACGACCGCCGCCGGGCTGTCCACCCTCGTACAACTGGTCGCCGGGGGACTGGGCGTGACCCTGTTGCCGCGCACCGCGCTGCGGCTGGAGACCGCGCGCAACGAGTACCTGGCCACCGGTTACTTCGCCGAGCCCGCGCCCTCGCGGCGGATCGCGCTGGCCATGCGGACGGGGACCGCCCGGCAGGAGGAGTTCCGGGCCATCGCGGCGGCGCTGCGCGAAGCCGTACGCCCGCTCCCGGTCTGGCCGGCGGAGTAGGACGTACGGCTCCGCGCGCTACTCCGTACGCAGTCCGTCCGGGCGCATCATGCGCAGCAGCGGCGGCAGGCTCAGCAGGGTGACCGCCGCGACCAGCCCCGCGCCGGTGCCGGTCAGCAGGAGCACCTGGCTCCACTCGACCCGCACCGGGACGTGCGCCATGCCCATCAGCACCGCGCCCAGCCCGATGCCGACGCCCGCCGCCACGGCCAGCCCGAGGGCCACGGGCAGGGCCGTCTGCCAGAGCACCGACAGGCACAGCGTCGAGCGCCTGGTCCCGAAGGCGACCAGGGCCGCGAGCAGCCTCCCGCGCTCGCGCAGCTGCTCCAGCTGGCCGACCAGCAGGCTGGTGCCGATCAGGAGCAGGACCCCGGTCGCGCCGAAGAACAGCCCGGCTCGGATGCCGGAGAAGGCGCGGTCCTCCTGTGTGGACCGCAGGGTCATCGCCGTGGCCAGCGGGTCCGCCTGGAAGGCGGCGGTGCGCACCCGCTCCAGCGCGTCCGGCACGGAGTCGTCGAGCTGTACGTAGACCTGCGCGAACTGGGCGCGCCCCATGTCCTTGGGAGCGGCGGAGGGGGTGGCCAGCAGGCCGGTGCGGAGCGCGCCCGTCGGGTCCTCTCGGGGGCGGACGGTACGGGCGTCGGCCGGGACGGTCCACTCGACGGTCTTCCCGCCCAGGCGGGCCGACTCGTCGGCGGAGATCCTGACGTCGCCGGCGAAGACGCGGTCCCCGGGCGCGGGGGCCCCCTCCAGCGGGCCGCCGGCGAGGACGAAGACGTCACCGTCCCGGCAGGGACCGAGCTCCGCGACCTCGGCGAGCGCCTGGCAGCTGCCGATGGTCAGGTCGGGCGAGCCGGGGGAGGGGACCTGCCGGGCGACGCCCACGGTGTTCAGCGGGACGGCGCGGGTGACGCCCGGGGTCCCGGCGATCCGGCGGCCGACGTCCTCGAGACGGGACTCGGTGCCGCCGTGCAGCATGACCGCGACGGAGGCCCGGGACGGGTCCTGCCCGGTCTCCTCGGTGACGGCGCCCGCGACGCCCGAGAAGAGCATCTGGAGGGCGATGGCCCCGGCGACGGCCACGGCGATGCCGTTGACGAGGCGGGCGGAGGGACCGCCGGCGACCTGGAGGCGGCGGACCGCGAGCTGCCAGGAGACGGGCCCGGCGCCCAGCCGGCCGACGCAGCGTTCCAGCAGCCAGGGGAGCAGGGCGGTGACCCCGACCAGCAGCAGCACCACGCCCCCGCCGACCTGCCACTGGTTGAACCGGCCGCCGCCGTCGCCGCGGCCCGCCAGCGGCAGGAGCAGCCCGAGCCCGCCGAGCGGCAGCAGCAGCCGCCACCACACGCGGCGTCCGCGCGGCGTCGCCGTCCGCAGGACGCCCAGCGGCTCGATGACGACCCCGCGCAGCGTGAACAGGGTCACGGCCACGGCCGCGGCCGGCACGGCGAGGGCCACCAGGGCGACCAGCCCCGGCGCGGGGGTCAGGTCGGCCGGGAAGACGCTGCGCCCGCTCAGGGAGAGGGAGCCGGCCAGCCGGCGGCCGGCCAGGAAGAACGCGGAGCCCAGCAGCAGCCCGGCCACCGCTCCGGCCAGCGCCTCGCCGGCCGCGATCCGGCGGACCGTCCGCCCGTCGGCGCCGACCAGGCGCAGCGCGGCGAGCCGCTGGTCGCGCCGCTCCCCGCCGGAGCGGACGGCGGCCGCGATGAACACGGCGACCGGCAGCAGCAGGGCGACGAAGGTCAGCAGGACGGTGAGCATCAGCACCGGGCTGAGCTCCGGGCGCCTGGGATCGGGTGCGAAGCCGGTGACGCGCTGGACGCGGAGCTCGCCCGGTCCGGTCGCGGGGAGGTCGTCGGCGCCCCGGTAGAAGGCGAGCTCGGCCGGCCCCGTCAGGCCGGCGTCGCCGATGACGGCGCCGATCCGGCCGTCGAGGCGTTCGCGCAGCAGCGCGCCCCCGGGTGAGCGCAGCAGCTCGCGCAGGGCGGGGGAGACGACCAGTTCACCGGGGGCGGGGAAGGCCTTCAGGCCCGGCGGGAGCGGGGCGTCGGGGCCCTCCGGCTCCAGCAGCCGGCCCTCGATGTCCTGGCCGCGGTACGTCATGTCGGCGCGGGCTATCAGCAGGGTGTCGCGGCCGGGCGCCGCGGCCGTGGGGGCGCCCAGGAGGGAGCGGGCGTCGCCGCGCTGTCCGCGGGCGGCGAGCGCGCCCGGGACGGCCGTGCCGATCAGCAGCAGGGCGACGCCGAGGCCGACGCCGACGCCGGTGAAGAGGGTGCGCAGCCACCCTTCGCGGCCGCCGCCGAAGGCGAACCGCACGCCCATGGAGAGGTCCCGGGACCATACGAGGGCCTTGCCGGGCGCGCTCATACGACCGGCTCCATGTCGCGGGAGCGGCCGTCGCGCACGACGATCTCGCGGTCGGAGTACGCGGCGACGCGGGTCTCGTGCGTGACGAGGACGACGGCGGTGTTCGCCGACCGGGCGGCCTCGGTGAGGAGCTGCATCACCAGCTCGCCGTTGAGGGAGTCCAGGGCGCCCGTGGGCTCGTCCGCGAAGATCACCCGGGGTCCGGTGACCAGGGCCCGGGCCACGGCCACCCGCTGGCCCTGGCCGCCGCTGACCTCGCCGGGTCGCTTGGCGGCGAGGTCCTCGACCTGGAGCCGCTCCATCCAGCGCAGCGCGGTCGCCTCGGCCTCCTTGCGCCGGGTGCCGGCCAGGCGCAGCGGAAGGGCCACGTTCTCCACGCAGGTCAGCTCGGGGACGAGCTGGCCGAACTGGAAGACGAAGCCGAACTCGCCGCGGCGCAGGGCGCTGCGCTCGGCGTCGTTCATGGAGTTCAGCTCGCGGCCGTTGTAGGTGACGGTGCCGGAGTCGGGGGTGACGATCCCGGCGAGGCAGTGCAGCAGCGTCGACTTGCCGGAGCCCGAGGGGCCCATGACGGCGACGACCTCGCCGGGGTGGATGGAGAACCCGGCGCCGTCCAGGGCCCTGGTGGGCCCGTACGACTTGCGCAGGTCCGCGGCGGCGAGCAGGGTGCCGGCCGGGGTCATCGGCGTACCTCCCGGGCGAGCTGGTCGAGTCGGGCGGCGGTGAGCTCCAGCCAGCGCAGGTCGGCCTCCAGGTGGAACAGCGCGTGGTCGCAGACCAGCTGGTCGGCGATGTCGCCCTTGCGCTTGCGCTGGGTCAGGATGCGCATCAGCCGGAGGTGCTCGGCGCGCTGGGTGTCGAGGAGCTCGTTGGCGCTGCGGTGGGTGAGCAGCGCCAGGACCACCTTGGTGTACAGGGTCGACTGGAGGTACGGCTCGGGTTTCTCGGGCTGCGAGAGCCAGTGCTCGACGTCGGTGACGCCGGCGTCGGTGATCGCGTACCGCTTGCGTTCGGGACCGCCGCCGCTCTCGACCCCGTCGACCTCGACGAGGCCGTTCTTCAGGAGCCGGGACATGGTCGAGTAGACCTGCCCGTAGGCGAGGGGGCGGTCGTGGCCGAAGGTCTCGTCGAAGGCGCGCTTGAGGTCGTAGCCGTGGCGCGGGCCGGCCTCGAGGAGGCCGAGCAGGGTGTGGCCGATGGACATGGCGGCGACTATACATGGTGTGTATACGCACGGTGTATAGACGGCTGACGTGTGGATGTGCGGCGCGGGCGTGCCGAAGGCCCGCCGACGGGGAGTCGACGGGCCTTCGGTACGGGCAGCGGGCTTGCGGGCACACGGCCTCGCGGGCTTGCGGGCTCAGGAGTCCGGTGCGTTGCGGGGGCGGCCGCGCGGGGGGATCGGGGCGGCGCCGCCGGGGAGCCGGCCCGCCTCGGACAGGGCCCTGCGCAGCAGGAACTCGATCTGCGCGTTCGTGCTGCGCAGCTCCTCGCCGGCCCAGCGCGCGAGGGCGTCGTAGACCTGCGGGTCGAGCCGCAGCAGCACCTGCTTGCGCGCCTGCCGGGCCGCCCGGGCGGGCTGGCCCTCGGCCGGGCCCGGGGCGGGACCGGAACCCTGGCCGGCGCCGGAACCCGCACCGGAACCCTGGCCCTGGGGCCCGCCGGGGCGGGGAGCGGCGGCGGGGGTCACTGGTAGAGGGTGCCCGTGTTGATGACCGGCGTGGCCGCGCGGTCGCCGCAGAGCACCACCATCAGGTTGGAGACCATGGAGGCCTTGCGCTCCGGATCCAGGTCCACGATGTCCTCCTCGGCCAGCCGGGTCAGGGCGAGCTCCACCATGCCCACCGCGCCCTCGACGATCTGCTTGCGGGCCGCCACGACCGCGCCCGCCTGCTGGCGCTGGAGCATCGCGGAGGCGATCTCCGGAGCGTACGCGAGATGCGTGAAGCGGGACTCGATGATCTCCACGCCCGCCGCCTCGACCCGGGTCGCCAGCTCGGCCGCGAGCTTCTCGGTGATCTCCTCGGCGTTCCCGCGCAGCGACAGGCCGCCCTCGTCGTGGGCGTCGTAGGGGTACTCGATGGCGATGTGCCGGACCGCCGCCTCGGTCTGGGTCTCGACGAACTCGGTGAAGTCCTCGACCTCGAAGACGGCGCGCGCGGTGTCGGCGACCTTCCACACCACGACCGCCGCGAGCTCGATCGGGTTGCCGTAGGCGTCGTTGACCTTGAGGACGGCCGTCTCGTGGTTGCGCACCCGGGTGGAGATCTTCTGGCGCGAGGTCAGCGGGTTGACCCAGCGCAGTCCGTCCGTGCGGACCGTGCCCCGGTAGCGGCCGAACAGCTGGACCACCCGGGCCTCGCCCGGGGCCACCGTGTTGAGGCCGGCCATCGCGAGGATCGAGCCGAGGAACAGCAGGAAGCCCAGCGGGATCAGGGCCGCCTTGGCCGCCGTCGCGTCCGACGCGGCGGCGAGCGCCAGCAGGCCCGCCCCGGCCGCCACGCCGGCCAGCCCGAGCAGCAGGGCGGGGCCGCCGCCGACGCTGCGCGCCGTGAACTCCCGTACCGCACTCGGTCGCGCGTCCGCTGTGTTCGTCATGGAATGCCCCCGTTTGGTCAGTTGTGTCCGGTCGCCGTCGACCGTGGCGCCCTATCAAAGTGATATCACTTTTTGCGGACACCGCAACCCTTCCGGCATCGTGGGCGTCGGTTCCATCGGAGTGGGTGCTGATTCTCACGTCCGAATTGACCGGTATTGATCTGGGTTGATCAACCTTTGTCACAGCCTGCGGTGTTAGTTTTCTGAGCTGACGTCGGGGGGGTAATCGAGCGGAGCGGGAGCGATGGGCCGAGCAGATGCGCGACGGGCGCAGCAGCAACGCGGTGCGCGGAATGCGCCGAGCGGGCGCGCCGGCGGGCGCCCGGGCAAGGCGGCGAAGAAGCGCAGTGGCATACGTCGCTTCCTCAACTGGAAGACGCTGCTGTGGACTTTCCTCGGCGGCATCGTCCTCCTGGTGGTCGGGGCCGTGGCCCTCTACTTCTCCGTGGACGAGCCGACCGACCCGAACAAGACCGCGACGCTCCAGAGCAACACGTACAAGTACGCCGACGGTTCGATCATGGCCCGCACCGGCGACATGAACCGCGAGATCGTCCCGATCGACAAGGTCCCCGAGGACGTCCGCACCGCGTTCATCGCGATCGAGAACAAGACCTTCTACAAGGACCGCGGCGTCGACGTCATGGGCGTGCTCCGCGGCCTCGTCAACACGGTCCGCGGCAAGGGCACCGCCGGTGGCTCGACGATCACCCAGCAGTACGTCAAGAACTACTACCTGACCCAGGACCAGTCGCCGACGCGCAAGCTGCGGGAGCTGGTCATCTCCCTCAAGGTCGACCAGCGGATGGAGAAGCCCGACATCCTCGCCGGTTACCTCAACACCAACTTCTACGGCCGCAACGCGTACGGCATCCAGGCCGCCGCCCAGGCCTACTACGGCGTCGACTCGGACAAGCTGACCCTGGAGCAGGGCGCGTACCTCGCCGCCGTCATCCAGGCCCCCAGCCAGTACGACTGGGCGACCGCCGGCCCCAACGGCAAGCGGCTCGTGATGATCCGCTTCAACGCCGTCCTCGACAACATGGTCGAGATGGGCAAGCTGGACGAGGCCAAGCGCAAGACCCTGAAGTTCCAGGAGCCGATCAAGCCCAAGCCGCGTCCGGGCATGGACGGGCAGAAGGGCTACCTCATCCAGGCCGCCGAGGCCGAGATGAACCGGCAGGGGATCAAGGACGCCGAGATCAACGCCGGCGGCTGGACGATCACCCTCGCCATCGACAAGAAGAAGCAGGCCGCGCTGGAGAAGGCCGTCCAGGACGAGCTGGAGTCCAAGCTCGACCGCAAGGACACCAAGAACCGGCCCCAGGACCAGAGCGTCCAGGCCGGCGCCACCTCCGTCGACGCCAAGACCGGCCACATCGTCGCCATGTACGGCGGCGTGGGCCTGGCGGAGAAGGCGGCGAGCAACGCGCTGCGCACCGACTTCCAGCCGGGCTCGACCTTCAAGCCGATCGTGCTGGCGTCCGCCCTGGAGAACGGGTCGAAGACCCAGGACGGCCGCCCGATCAACCCGAGCACCCTCTACGACGGCACCAGCAAGCGCCCGGTGGTCGGCAGCGACACCCCGTTCGCCCCGCAGAACCAGGACAACGAGAACTACGGCGACCCGATGATCTCGGTCCAGGAGGCCACCAACTCCTCCGTGAACTCGGTTTACGCCCAGATGATCGTGGACGCCAAGCCCGTCAACGTGAAGAAGACCGCCCTCTCCATGGGCATGACCGACCGCCCGGGCTGGCCGCAGACGAGCCCCGCCATGTCGCTCGGCACGATGAGCGCCAACACCGTCGAGATGGCAGCCGTCTACGCCACCCTCGACAACCACGGCAAGAAGGTCACCCCGAGCATCATCAAGAAGGCCGAGCACAAGGACGGCGAGTTCAAGCCCGTCAACCCCATCGGCTCCCAGGTGCTCACCAGCACCACCGCCGACACCGTGACCAAGGTCCTCACGGGCGTCGTCGAGAACGGCTCCGGCAAGGCCGTCCGCAGCTCCGCCTACGAGGCCGCCGGCAAGACCGGTACCACCGAGTCCAACGTGGCCGCCTGGTTCACCGGCTACACCCCGGAACTGGTCACCGTCGTCGCGATGTTCGGCGAGGACCCCAACACCCACGGCCAGGTCACCCTGACCGGTACCGCCGGCAAGGGCCGCGCCGGCGGCTCCAGCTTCCCCGCGCAGATCTGGCAGGCGTACACGACGGCCGCGCTCAAGGGCACGACCACGGGCCAGTTCGACCTGGACGACGCCCGGATGGGCACCCCGGCGCCGTCCCGCGCCCCGAGCCCCACGGCCACCCCCAGCGGCTCCGCCACCCCGACGCCGTCCGGCTCCGGCAGCACCCGCCCGACCGGCACCCCGGACCCGTCCGGCAGCTCCGGCGGCTCGACCCCGCCGACCGGCAAGCCCACGACGCCGACCGGCAAGCCCACCACGCCGACGGGCAAGCCGACCCCGCCGACGAAGGACCCGACACCGCCCTTCCCGCCCCTTCCGAACGCGGAAGACAGGTAGGCGCGTACGACGACGGCCCCGCAGCATCCGCTGCGGGGCCGTCCCCGTTTCCGGTACTCCGCGTACCGCGCGTCCCGCCGGCGCTCAGCGCCGCTCGTGCGGCCCCGGCAGCGGGAGCTCGAACCAGACCACCTTGCCGCTGCTCAGCCGGGTCGCACCCCACCGCCGGGCGAGGCGGTTGACCAGGAACAGGCCGCGCCCGCCCTCGTCGGTGTCCCGGGCCCGCCGCTGCCGCGGCAGCTGCGGGGAGTCGTCGCCGACCTCGCAGCGCAGCACGTCCGTGCGCAGCAGGCGCAGCGTCACCGGGCGCTCCGCGTACCGGACGGCGTTGGTGACCACCTCGCTGACCAGCAGCTCCAGCGAGTCGCTCAGCTCCTCCAGGCCCCAGCGGGACAGCGCGCGCCGGGCGAACCGGCGGGCCCGGCCCGGAGCGGTCTCCTCCGGGTCCAGGAACCAGTACGCCACGTCGCTGGGCGCGATGCCCTCGAAGCGGGCCGCGAGCAGCGCGATGTCGTCGTCCCGGTCGCCCGGGCCCAGCATGTCCAGCACGTCGTCGCAGAGGGCCTCCAGCGGCGGCGAGTGGTCCAGCCCGGTCAGCTGCGCGGTCGTCGCGAGGCGTTCGCGCAGCTGCTCGATGCCGGTCCACACGTCCCGCAGCCGGGACTCCACCAGCCCGTCCGTGTACAGCAGCAGGGTGGCCCCGGCCGGGGCGTCCAGCTCCACGGCCTCGAAGTCCACGCCGCCGACCCCGATGGGGGCGCCCGGCGGTACCCGCAGCACCTCGGCGCGGCCGCCCAGGTGCAGCAGCACCGGCGGCGGGTGGCCGGCGTTGGCGATGGTGATGCGGTGCGAGACCGGGTCGTAGACCGCGTACAGGCAGGTGGCCATCCGGTCGGAGCCCAGCCGCTGGGCCTGCTCGTCCAGGTGGTGCAGCACCTCGGCCGGCGGCAGGTCCAGCTGGGCCAGGGTCTGCGCGGTGGTGCGCAGCTGGCCCATGATCGCCGCGGAGGTCATGGAGTGGCCCATGACGTCGCCGACGACGAGCGCGACCCGGCTGCCCGGCAGCGGTATGGCGTCGTACCAGTCGCCGCCCACCCGGGCGGTCTCGGCGGCGGGCAGGTAGCGGGAGGCGAGGCGGACCCCGGTGGGCTGGGGGAGGCCGTCGGGCAGCATGGTGCGCTGGAGCTCGTCGGCGATGTAGGCCTCGCGCCCGTAGAGCACGGCCTTGTCGATGCCGAGCGCGGTGTGCGTGGCCAGCTGGGCGGCCACCAGCAGGTCGTTCGTCTCGAACGCGTCCCGGTCCGGGGTGCGCAGGAACACCGCCGCGCCGATCACGCGCCGGCGGCCCCGCAGCGGGGCCAGGATGGCCCGCTGGCCGCGCGGTACGGGATGGTCGGCGCCGAGCAGCTCCGGGAGCGCGTCCTTGGCCCCGGCGGCCGACCCGAAGACCGGCCGTACGCCGCGCAGCACCTCGGCGAGGGCCCCGCCGGGGCGGATCTCGCACAGTTCGGCCGCGGGCAGGTCACCCTGCGGGCCGACCAGCGGCAGCTGGCTGAAGTCGAGCTCGCCGGCGGCCCCCGCGCCCCCGGCACCCTCGGCGGCGTCGGTCAGGTCGTCGATCGGCCGGAGCCGGTCGGTGCGGCGCAGCCTTAAAACGACCGGGCCGACGGGCCGCTCGTCTCCGACGGGCAGCGGGTCGCGCAGGTAGACGAGGATGGCGTCGGAGAACGTCGGCACGGTGGCCCGGCACAGGCCGAGCACGATCTCGTCGAGGTCGATGCCGCGGGCGATCCGGCGCGTGGCGGCGCCGACGAAGCGCAGCCGGTCGCCCTCGCGGCGGGCCACGCCGGCCTCCCCGAAGGCGGGGCCGGTGCCCGAGCCGGCGCCCGCCCCGGAGGCCGGGAGCGGGACGGCCCGTACGGCCGTGGCGGCGGCCCCGTCGGCGGCCGGTTCGCCGGGCTCCCCGTCGGCCGGGGTGCGCCGGCCGGCGTTGCGCGCGGCCTCGCCGTCCCGTTCGCGGGCCGTGGCCGCGCCGTCCGCGGGGCCGTGCCCGGAGCCCTCGCCGGTGGTGCCGCGCGGGCGCGGGAAGTCGGCATGCGTGCGTACGGCCTCGGCGGCCGCGATGGGGGCCTTGCCGTGGCCGAGCTCATCCGTACCTCCGCCGGAGGCGACGGTGGGCTGCGGGCCCTCCTGGGAGGTGGGGTACTCCGTCACGCGTGGAATTCCGTCCGTTTGCGCTCGATGTGCGCTGCACTCAACTCGGTCAGTCGCGGTATACCCGCTCAGCGGCGGGGGCACCATCACCCCCGGGTACCGCGTCCCGCTCGTTACCTTTCGCTCGCGTTGACCTCCGGTCAAGTCCCGGTCGCCCCAGGTCATTTACGGATGAGGGACCGGTGGGGCCCCTCGTGCACGACCTGCGGAGGACGATCCTACGGTTGACCCCCGGGGGCGCATCAAGGGTCTCATGAGGTCATATGCGCCGGGGTGCGGTCCCAGTCCTCGGGCAGAACCGGAACTCGCCATGCCGGATCGGGCCTCCAGTCCTGCCATCCGTCGCAGAACGGAGCCCCCCAGGCCTTGACGACCTCCACGGCCGAGCGCCCCGCGTCCACCACCCGGCGCGCCTGGTCCTGGTCCATCAGCCCGATCCGCTGCGCCTGCGCGAACTCGTCCTCGTCCAGCCACTTCCAGCTGCGGTCCGGGTAGACCGCGATGTCGAGGAAGTGGTCCACGGAGTCCACCCCGCCGGCCCACCGGGTGCGGGGCTCCTCCAGGTTGACGTACCAGTTCCGCAGGTGCCAGCCGTCGTCCCAGAACAGCCAGACCGACCACGGCTGCCCGGGCCGCGCCAGCTTCAGCACGCCCCCGCCGAACCAGCGCGAGCGCGCGGTGGTGCGCGGCGCGGTGTAGCGGGTGGCGAGCGGCTCCCGGTGCACCGGACTGCCGTCGGCCAGCACCGGCTTGACGCACTCGGTGCCGGGCGCCATCCACACGGCGAGCAGCTCGTCGGTGTCGCGCACCACCGTCACCGGGCGGGCGATGTGGACCGGGCCGGCCCGCCCCGGGGCGTGGTCGCGGTAGCGCCACAGGATCTGCTCCCCGGGCGCCCAGCGCCGCTCCGGCGCCGCGTCACCCGCGACGGGCCGCCGCGCCGCGCCGCCCCCGGACCCCCCGTACGTACCTGTCATGCGCAGATCTTAGGGCTGCGGCCCCACGAGATGCTGCGGTGCAGGTCACGGCGGGGGCCGGGGACGCCGAACGACCGGATTCGGCCCCTGTCCGGAACCGGTTTCAGGGGCGGGTCATCCGCAGGACGTCGAGCGCCTCGTCCAGCTGGGCGAGGGTCAGCGCGCCCCGGTCCACGTAGCCGGACTCCAGGACGACCTCCCTGATCGTCTTCCGCTCGGCGAGCGCCCGCTTGGCCACCTTGGCGGCCTCCTCGTAGCCGATGTACCGGTTGAGCGGGGTCACCACCGAGGGGGAGGACTCGGCGTACTCCCTGGCCCGCTCGGGGTTGGCGGTGATCCCGTCCACGGTGCGGTCGGCCAGCAGCCGGCTCCCGTTGCCCAGCAGACGGATCGATTCGAGCAGGTTCCGGGCCATCACCGGGAGCATCACATTGAGCTCGAAGTTGCCGGCGGCGCCCGCCACGGCGACCGTCGCGTCGTTGCCCATCACCTGCGCGGCGATCATCAACAGGGCCTCGGGGACGACCGGATTGACCTTCCCCGGCATGATCGAGGACCCCGGCTGGAGATCCGGCAGATTGATTTCGGCCAATCCGGTGCGCGGGCCGGAGGACATCCAGCGCAGGTCGTTGCAGATCTTGGTGAGCGAGACGGCGATCGTACGGAGCACCCCCGAGGTCTCCACCAGCGCGTCCCGCGCGCCCTGGGCCTCGAAGTGGTCGCGCGCCTCGGTCAGCGGCAGCCCCGTCGCGGCGGCCACCTCGGCGATCACGGCCGCCGAGAAGCCGGGCGGGGTGTTGATGCCGGTGCCCACCGCCGTACCGCCCAGCGGGAGTTCGGCCAGCCGGGGCAGGGCGTCCCGCAGCCGGTCGACGCCGTAGCGGACCTGGGCGGCGTACCCGCCGAACTCCTGGCCCAGGGTGACCGGGGTGGCGTCCATCAGGTGCGTGCGCCCGGCCTTGACCACCTCGGCGAACTCGGCCGCCTTGCGCTCCAGGGCGGCGGCGAGGTGCTCCAGGGCCGGGATCAGCTCGTGCCGGACGGCGGCGGTGGCGGCGACGTGGATCGACGAGGGGAAGACGTCGTTGGAGCTCTGCGAGGCGTTGACGTGGTCGTTGGGGTGGACCTCGCGCCCGAGCCGCTCGGTGGCCAGGGTCGCGATCACCTCGTTGGCGTTCATGTTGGACGAGGTCCCGGACCCGGTCTGGAACACGTCGACGGGGAAGTGCTCGTCCCAGCGCCCCTCGGCGACCTCCGCGGCGGCCGAGCGGATCGCCTGCGCGACGTCCTCGTCCACCACCCCCAGCCGGGCGTTGACCAGGGCGGCGGCGGCCTTGATCCGGGCGAGGGCCTCGATGTGGGCGCGCTCGATGCGCTGCCCGGAGAGCGGGAAGTTCTCCACCGCGCGCTGGGTCTGCGCGCGCCACTTGGCGTGCGCGGGGACGCGTACCTCGCCCATGGAGTCGTGCTCGGTCCGGAACGCCTGCGGCTGCTGATCGTCAGTCATCTTTGTAGCCTCCTCAGAAACTTGAGCAATTGTCTTGTTCGAACTGTTCCCATCTCCCCTACCGGCCAGTAAATACCGGGGGTAACACCGATACCGGGGAGGCGTTCATGGCACGTGCCCGCACGAAACCCACGCTCAGATGTACCTTCGCCGCCGTCGCGGCGTTCGCGGCCGCCCTCGGGGGCGTCACCGCCGTCACCCCCCTGGCCCAGGCCGCACCCGCCGCGTCCGGCTCGATCGCACCACTGCCCCCGGAACTGGAGGCCGTACGCGCCGCCGAGGCCGTCAAGATCTACGGGGACCCGGCGATCCGCCCGCCCGCCCAGCGCAAGAGCGGCCTCATCTCGCTCGGCGACAGCGAGATCTCCGGCGAGGGCGTCGGCAACTACGACCCCGCCACCAACACCCCGTCCAACCAGTGCCACCGCTCACCCGACGCGGCCATCCACCGCACCGGCATCCCCGCCGACCTCACCTTCAACGTCGCCTGCTCCGGCGGCTACACGGGCAACATCCGCATCGGCGGCAGCAAGCAGTACGCCGACGAACTCGTACAGAGCGACAGCCTCGCCATCAAGGCACGCAACACCAGGATCAAGATGGTGGTGCTGGTCGCCGGAGCCAACGACGACCTCCAGTTCGGCCCCGTCATGACCGACTGCGTCACCCGCTGGGTGCTCAGCCAGGGCACCTGCGAGCCCAAGTACGGACCCGGCTGGCAGGCCCGCGTCGACGGCCTGAAGCCCAAGGTCGAAGCCACCGTCGCCGACCTCAAGACCGTCATGCGCGACGCCGGCTACGCCGACACCGACTACAAGCTCGTCGTCATGGGCTACCCCAGCCCCATCGGCCCCGACTTCAACGACAACCCCGGCTTCCCCGGCAAGCTCCCCGGCGGCTGCGCCGGCTACGACTCCGACGCCACCTGGGGCCGCAACTACGCCGTGCCCACCTTCGAGAAGGGCATGCGCGCCGCCGCCCTCGCCTCCGGCGCGGTCTACCTCGACAACTCGCGGCTCTTCCACGGCCACGAGGTCTGCATGGAGGACACCTGGGCCCGCGGCCTCTACCTCGACCTCGGGGACCACTTCCCCTGGGACGAGAACACCGCCCGCCAGTCCTTCCACCCCAACTACCGCGGCCACGGCGCCTTCGCGTCCTGCCTCACCCAGCTCTACGACTCCGGCCTGCGCGAGGCCTCCTGCGCCGACCCGGCGAGCACCGGCACCCCGGTACTCCAGGCCGGCGCCTGGGACTCCCTCTACAAGCCCGTCAAGAACGAGGCCACCGGCAACTGCCTCGACTCCTTCGGCGGCTCCAGCGCCAACGAGACCAAGGTGGTCGGCTGGGACTGCCACGGCGGCCGCAACCAGGGCTGGTGGTACGACTCGGCCAAGAAGTCCCTCCACGTCGAGCTCACCCACGACCGCTGCCTCGACGCCCCGGGCGCCGACTACGGCGCCGGCACCGGGCTGATCCTCTACAACTGCCACGGCGGCGCCAACCAGCAGTTCGTCCGCGACGGCGCCACCCTGCGCCCCGCAGCCGCCCCCGGCATGTGCCTCACCGTCGCCGCCGCCCACGAGCAGCTGCGCCTCCAGCCCTGCAACGGCTCCGCGAACCAGCGCTTCGCGTAGTTCCCGGGCCGCCCCGCACCGCCACCGCACCCCCCACACCCGGCCGGACCGACCCGGCCGGGTGTTCCCACACCCAGGGGCCGCCGCTACATGGCCTCCAGCTGCTCCCGTACCTGCCGGGGCCGGTTGGTGATGATCGTCTCCACCCCGAGCCGCACGCACAGCTCCACGTCCTCGGGCTCGTCCACGGTCCACACCCGCACCCGCAGCCCCTTCGCCCGCAGCCGCCCCACCAGCCCCGGATCCCTGCGCACCAGGTCGATCCCGGGACCCGCGTGCCCCGCGAACGGCGGACGCGGCGGCCGCACGGCCCGCTCGATCAGGTACACGGCCGGCAGCCCCGGCGCCAGCCGGTGCATCCGGGTCAGCGCGTTCCGGGAGAAGCTCATCACCTCGACGCGGCCGTCCGCGCCGTCCGCCAGCCCGTACTCCTTCAGCACCCGGACGAGCTCGGCCTCCAGCCGCCCGCCGGCCCGGGTGGGGTGCTTGGTCTCCACGGCCAGCCCGACGGGCCGGTCCGCGGCGAGGGCCTCCCGCAGCAGGTCCTCGAAGAGCAGCACCCGCGCCCCGCGGTGCTCCTCGCCCTTCCACCCGCCGAAGTCGTACGCGCACAGTTCCTCGTACGTCATCGCGGAGACCACCCCCCGCCCGTCGGAGGTCCGCTCCACGGTCCGGTCGTGCACGCACACCAGCCGCCCGTCACGGGTCAGCCGCACGTCGCACTCCAGCGCGTCGGCCCCGTCGGCGATGGCCTTGCGGTACGCCTCGACGGTGTGCTCGGGGTGCTCGTGGGAGGCCCCGCGATGCGCGACGACCCGCGTGGCGCGGGCGGTGCGGAGGAAGGGGGTCGTCGCTGTCATACGGGGATCCTTGCGAACCGGGGTGAACGGGCCGCCGCAGCGCGGCGTACCCGACGTTAACCGGGACCACCGCGGTGGCGGCGGCAGGGGGGCCGACATGCGAGGGGCTCCTGCGCCGTTCGGCGGCAGGGGCCCCTCGTCCTCACAGGGTCACAGACCCGGGCCGCGGACCGGGATGTGGGTGAACGTCGGCTCGGGTGCCGGGTTCTGGAAGAAGTCGTTGCCCTTGTCGTCGACGACGATGAAGGCCGGGAAGTCCTCGACCTCGATCTTCCAGACCGCCTCCATGCCGAGCTCCTCGTACTCCAGGACCTCGACCTTCTTGATGCAGTCCTGCGCCAGGCGCGCCGCCGGGCCGCCGATCGAGCCGAGGTAGAAGCCGCCGTGCGCGCCGCACGCGTCCGTCACCTGCTGCGAGCGGTTGCCCTTGGCCAGCATGACCTTGGAGCCGCCCGCCGCCTGGAACTGCTCGACGTAGCTGTCCATGCGGCCGGCCGTGGTCGGGCCGAAGGAGCCGGAGGCGTAGCCCTCGGGGGTCTTCGCGGGGCCGGCGTAGTACACCGGGTGGTCCTTGAGGTACTGCGGCATGCCCTCGCCCGCGTCCAGCCGCTCCTTGATCTTGGCGTGCGCGATGTCGCGGGCCACGACCAGGGGTCCGGTGAGGGACAGGCGGGTCTTGACCGGGTGCTTGGTCAGGGTCGCCAGGATCTCGTCCATCGGCTGGTTCAGGTCGATGGAGACCACGTCCGAGGCCTCGTCCAGGTGGGAGTCCGTGGTGTCGGGCAGGAAGCGCGCGGGGTCCGTCTCCAGCTGCTCCAGGAAGACGCCCTCGGCGGTGATCTTCGCGACCGCCTGGCGGTCCGCGGAGCAGGACACCGCGATGGCGACCGGCAGGGACGCGCCGTGGCGGGGGAGGCGGACGACGCGGACGTCGTGGCAGAAGTACTTGCCGCCGAACTGGGCGCCGATGCCGATCTTCTGGGTCAGCTCGAAGACCTGCTGCTCGAGGGCCTCGTCGCGGAAGCCGTGGCCCAGGGCGGAGCCCTCGCGGGGCAGCTCGTCCAGGTAGTGCGCCGAGGCGTACTTCGCGGTCTTGAGCGCGTGCTCGGCGGAGGTGCCGCCGACCACGATCGCCAGGTGGTACGGCGGGCAGGCCGCGGTGCCGAGCGAGCGGATCTTCTCCTCCAGGAACTTCATCATGGAGGCCTCGTTGAGGACCGCCTTCGTCTCCTGGTAGAGGAAGGACTTGTTGGCCGAGCCGCCGCCCTTGGCCATGAAGAGGAACTTGTACGCGCCGCCGTCGGTCGCGTACAGCTCGATCTGCGCGGGCAGGTTCGAGCCGGTGTTCTTCTCCTCCCACATGGTCAGCGGGGCCATCTGCGAGTAGCGCAGGTTCAGCTTGGTGTAGGCGTCGTAGATGCCGCGCGAGAGGGCTTCCTCGTCGCCGCCCTGCGTGAGGACGTTCTGGCCGCGCTTGCCCATGACGATCGCCGTGCCCGTGTCCTGGCACATGGGCAGGACGCCGGCCGCCGCGATGTTCGCGTTCTTCAGGAGGTCGAGCGCGACGAACTTGTCGTTCGAGCTGGCCTCCGGGTCGTCGATGATCCGGCGGAGCTGCGCGAGGTGCGCGGGGCGCAGGAAGTGCTGGATGTCGTGGATGGCCTCGGCGGCGAGCGTGCGCAGCGCCTCGGGCTCGACCTTGAGGAACGTACGGCCGTCGGCCTCGAACGTCGAGACGCCCTCCGAGGTGACCAGCCGGTAGGGGGTGGTGTCCTCGCCCAGGGGCAGCAGGTCGGTGTACGCGAACTCCGGCATTTGGGTAGCCATTCCTCACTCGGCAGACAGCGCTGGCGACCAATTGGCAGCGCGGACATCAAGCGTAGGACCTCTCGCGCCGGGCGTGGCTGTGAGGTAAGGCTCACCCAGCAGTATCGCGATCTATCGTGTCTCGCTATGCTGGGCGGCGTGGACATGGAAAAGCACACCGCCGCCCCTGCCCCCGCGCCGGGCGGCGGGGCCGCGGGCCCCTCCGGGCTGCGCGCCTCCGACGCCGACCGGGACCGGATCGCGCAGATTCTCTCCGACGCCCTCGCGGAGGGCAGGCTGACCTCCGAGGAGCACTCCGAGCGCCTGGACACCCTGTACGCCGTCAAGACGGTCGGCGAGCTGGACCTGCTGGTGCGCGACCTCCCGGCGGACACGGGCGGCCGCCGGCCGGCCACTCCCGCCACTCCCGTCGCTGCCACGGCCACGGCCGTCGGCGGGCCCGTGGAGACGGTGGTCGCGGTGTGCAGCAGCTCCGCCCGCAAGGGCCGCTGGCGGCCGGGCGCCCGCACCCGCGCGGTATCGGTCATGGGCGACATCACCATCGACCTCTCCGAGGCCGTCTTCGAGCAGCAGGTCACCGAGATCACCGTGACCAGCGTCCTCGGCAACGTCGAGGTCCTGGTCCCCGAGAACGTCACCCTGCGCGGCTACGGCAGCGGCGTCCTCGGCAACTTCGAAGTGCGCGGCGAGGGCGTCGCCGCCGACCCGCAGGCGCCCGTCGTGATCGTCCGCGGCTTCGCCCTGCTCGGCAACATCGAGGCCCGGCCCAAGCGCGGTTTCCGCCTCGTCGACCTGGCCGCCAGGCTCCGCAAGCACTTGGACTGAAACCTGACCGCGCTGCGACCGGTTTCGGACGAACCAGGCCGCCCCGGCGGCACCCGGCGCATAGCGGCACGCGCAGCGGGTAGGGACTGGTGCATCGTCTCTCGCTCGCGTATACGTCGTCAGGAGTAGACCGTGCCGCATCCGCCGCATCAGTCCCTGCAGGCAGCCGCCGTCCAGAGCCTTCCGACGCGCCCGGCAGCCGTGCCGAAGCCGCGGGTTCCGGCCAGGGAAGAAGACGGCCCCTGGCACGCCGAGGCCGTCTGCCGCAGGGATGAGGCGGGACTCTTCTTCGCACCGTCCAAGGAGCCGACCGCGGCCCGGCTGGCCCGCGAGGAGGCCGCCAAAAGGGTGTGCGCCCGCTGTCCGGTGATGGTCGCCTGCCGCGAGCACGCCCTGCTCCAGCCGGAGCCGTACGGGGTCTGGGGCGGGCTCACCGCCGCCGAGCGCCGGGTGGTGCTGGGGCGCAGGCGGCGCCGCGCTGCCGAGCTGCTCCCGGGCGCGCCCGGACCGGTCGCCGCGGCGGGCTGACCGGCGCGGGGCGCGCCGCGGACCTGCCGACGGCGCGGGCGCGCGTACCGGCCGTACCGGCATCGGCGGTACCCGCACCGGACGCACCGGCACTGGACGTACCGAAGGGGCGGCCCCCCGCACAGGGGCCGCCCCTTCGTCGTGCCGTCACCGGCCGGACCGCTCCTACCGGGCGCGGTCGAAGTCGACGTCGCTGTAGGCGCGCAGCTTCGACAGGCGGTGCGTGGAGTCGATCTGCCGGATCGTGCCCGACTTCGAGCGCATGACCAGCGAGGACGTGGTCGCGGTCTCCGAGCGGTAGTGGACGCCGCGCAGCAGCTCGCCGTCCGTGATGCCGGTGGCGACGAAGAAGACGTTCTCGCCGGACACCAGGTCGTTCGTGGTCAGGACGCGGTCCAGGTCGTGTCCGGCGTCGAGGGCCTTCTGACGCTCGGCCTCGTCCTTGGGCCACAGCTTGCCCTGGATGACGCCGCCGAGGCACTTTATGGCGCAGGCCGAGATGATGCCCTCGGGGGTGCCGCCGATGCCCATCAGCAGGTCGACGCCGGTGCCCTCGCGGACGGCCATGACCGAGCCGGCGACGTCGCCGTCGGAGATGAACTTGATCCGGGCGCCGGTCTCGCGGATCTCCTTGACGATGCCCTCGTGGCGGGGGCGGTCCAGGATGACGACCGTGACGTCCTCGGGGGCGATGTTCTTGGCCTTGGCGACGCGGCGGATGTTCACCGAGACGGGGGCGTTGATGTCGACGAAGTCGGCGGCCTGGGGGCCGGTGACCAGCTTGTCCATGTAGAAGACCGCGGACGGGTCGAACATGGTGCCGCGGTCGGCGGCGGCCAGGACGGCGATGGCGTTGGGCATGCCCTTGGCGTTCAGCGTGGTGCCGTCGATCGGGTCCACGGCGATGTCGACCTCGGCGCCGGTGCCGTCGCCGACCCGCTCGCCGTTGAAGAGCATCGGGGCTTCGTCCTTCTCGCCCTCGCCGATGACGACGACGCCGTTCATCGAGACGGTGGAGATCAGGGTGCGCATCGCGTTGACCGCGGCGCCGTCGGCGCCGAGCTTGTCGCCACGGCCGACCCACCGGCCCGCGGCGAGGGCCGCGGCCTCGGTGACCCGTACGAGTTCCAGGGCGAGGTTGCGGTCAGGCGAGTCGGGGGCGACTTCGAGCTGGGGCGGCAGGTTGTGCTCGGTCATCGGAGCGCACCTTTCTGTACGACGACGGCCGGGATGTGAGGGTGCTGGAACTCTATCGGTTCATCGACATATTGAGCAGACCGGGTCACGTATGAGCGGTATATCGGTGATGTCGTACGGCTGAGCGGACACCCCCGCCGTTGATCGCCGACGGCGATGCGGGACGATGGTGCCGTGGCAGGTATGAAAGGCAAGCAGACGGTCTGGGACATGGTCCGGTCGCTGGCGGTGATCGGCGTGGTCGTGGCGGGCATCTACATATTCATCCCCCATGACGAGGATGCCGACCCGACGCGCACGGTGGACTACCGCGTGGAGACCATCACGGCCCGGCGCGCCGCGCCGTACCCCGTGGCGGCCCCGGTCGGCCTTCCGGAGCAGTGGCGGGCGACGTCGGTCACCTTCGAGCGCAAGAACGCGAACGCCTGGCACCTGGGCTTCCAGGACCCGGACAAGCAGTACGTGGCGGTGGAGCAGTCCACCGACGCCTCCGCCAAGAACGTGGCCAAGCTCACCCAGCAGGCGAAGTCCACCGGCGAGACCCAGCAGGTCGGCGACCGGGCCTGGGAACGCTGGGACGGCGAGAAGTACGACGCGCTCGTGCGGCAGGAGCAGGGCTACGTGACCGTCGTGACGGGTACGGCCGGCTTCGAGCGGCTCGGAGCGATGGCGGCGGCGCTGGAGTTCAAGCAGGGGCAGCAGGCCCCCTAGCGGCCGCGCCGCGCGTGCGGCGTGCGGCGTACGGCCGGGAGGGCGACAGAACGGCAGCGGCGTACGGCCACAAGAGCGACGAGGAGAGGCCGCCCGCCCCGGGGTCCCGGGGCGGGCGGCCTCTCGTGTCGCGTCGTGCTTCCTGTCCGTGCCGGTGCTCAGACGGCGCGGGCGGCTCAGACGGTGGTGATGACCTGGTCGAAGTCCAGGCGCGGGGAGCGCGGGAACCAGGCGTTCTCGCCCGGCTTGCCGATGTTGACGACCATCAGCGGGGTGTGGTCGGCGTCCAGGAACTCCTTCTGCACGCCGGCGAAGTCCAGGCCGGTCATCGGGCCGGCGGCCAGGCCGGCGGCGCGGACGCCGATGATGAAGTACGCGGCCTGGAGGGCGCCGTTCAGCAGGGCGGCCTGCTCGCGGACCGGGCGCTCGGAGAAGAAGGCGTCCTTGGCCTGCGGGAAGTGCGGCAGCAGCTGGGGGAGCTCCTCGTGGAACTCGTTGTCCGCGGAGAGGATGGCGACCAGCGGGGCGGCACCCGTCTTGGCCTTGTTGCCCTCGTCCATGTGCTTGACGAGGCGCTCGCGGGCCTCGGCGGAGCGGACGAGGGTGATGCGCAGCGGGGTCTGGTTGAAGGCGGTGGGGCCGAACTTCACGAGGTCGTAGATGGCCTGGACCTGCTCCTCGGTCACCGGCTCGTCGGAGAACGAGTTGGCGGTGCGGGCCTCGCGGAACAGCAGGTCCTGGGCAGCGGCGTCGAGCACGAGAGACATCGGTAAGCCTTCTTCTATGCGGTGGTGAAGCGATGGCTCCGACTCTACGGCGAAAGTAGATGAAATTTCAACTACTTGCTGGGGCGGGTGGTGCGCGTCACTCGTCGCGGCCGTTCCCGTCGTCCCCGGCGGCCGCCTCGCGGGCGGCCAGTGCCGAGTCCAGCCGGGCGCGGGCCCCTTCGAGCCAGTGCCGGCAGACCTTCGCCAGCTCCTCGCCGCGCTCCCAGAGGGCCAGGGACTCCTCCAGGGAGGTGCCGCCGGCCTCCAGCTTGCGGACGACCTCCACGAGCTCGTCCCGTGCCTGCTCGTACCCCAGCGCCGTATCGGTGTCGGTCATTCCTTGGGTCCCATCGTAGGTGTGTGATGCGTCTGATCATCGTGCAATATGTCAGCTTTCGAGGGGTTCTGGACCGGCGGTCGAGCCGCCCTCCAGTGCCGCCTCCGGGACCTGCGGCGGAGCCGCCGACGGACCCGTACCGGAGACGGCCACCGTGAACTCGCCCGCGGCCACCCGGGCCCGCAGCACGTCGCCCGCCGCGACCTCCGCGGCCGCCCGCACCACGTGCCCGTCCTCCCGCTGGAGCACCGCGTACCCGCGCTCCAGCGTGGCCGCCGGCGACAGGGCGACCACCCGGGCGAGGGTGTGCTCCAGCTCGGAGTCGGCCCGGTCCAGCAGGTGCCCGAGCGTGCGCCGGGCGCGGGCCAGCAGCGCCTCCAGCTCGTCCTCGCGCACCTCCACCATCCGCCGCGGGTGCACGAACACCGGGCGCGCCAGCGCGTGCGCCAGGCCCCGCTCCTCCCGCTCCAGCAGCCCGCGCAGCGCCCGCAGCCCCCGCTCCTGGAGCTGGCGCACCCGCATCAGCTCCTCGCCGACGTCCGGGACCACCTTCTTGGCCGCGTCCGTGGGCGTGGAGGCCCTCAGGTCCGCGACCAGGTCCAGCAGCGGGGAGTCCGGCTCGTGCCCGATCGCCGACACCACCGGCGTACGGGCCGCCGCGACCGCCCGCACGACCTCCTCGTCGGAGAACGGCAGCAGGTCCTCCACGCTGCCGCCGCCCCGCGCCACGATGATCACGTCCACGTCGGGCCGCGCGTCCAGCTCCTTGACCGCCTGCACCACCTGGGGCACCGCGTGCACCCCCTGCACCGCCACGTTGCGCACCTCGAAGCGGACCGCCGGCCAGCGCCGCCGGGCGTTCTCCAGCACGTCCCGCTCGGCCGCCGACGCCCGCCCCACCACCAGGCCGATCAGCTGCGGCAGGAACGGCAGCGGCTTCTTGCGGTCCAGCGCGAAGAGCCCCTCGGCGGCCAGCGACCGCTTCAGCCGCTCCAGGCGCGCCAGCAGCTCCCCGATCCCGACCGGGCGGATCTCGGTCACCCGCAGGGACAGCTGCCCGCGCGGGGCGTACCACTCCGGCTTGGCCAGGACGACGACCCGCGCGCCCTCGGAGACCAGGTCCGCGACCTCGTCCCATACCTGGCGGAAGCAGGTCACGCTGATCGAGATGTCGTGCGACGGGTCGCGCAGCGTCAGGAACACCACCCCGGCCCCCGGCCGCCGGGACACCTGCGTGATCTGCCCCTCCACCCACACCTGCCCCAGGCGGTCGATCCAGCCCCCGATGAGCCGGGAGACCTGACCGACCGGCAGCGGCGCATCAGCCGACGTATTGAGACCCATGCAGGCAGGCTAGCCGCCCCCGCTGACAGCGTCTCAGGCCCGTGGCCCGGTGTCGGCGCCCACGCGTCCGCGCCCCCGCTGTACGAGGAGCAGCGTCAGCCCCGCCAGCAGCCACACCGCGCCCACCAGCTGCGCCGTCCGGGAGGCCTCCGCGATCACGGCCACCGTCACCGCCGCCCCCAGCACCGGCACCACCAGGTGCTTCCACCACACCGGGGGTCCCTCGCGCCGCCGGACCACGAACCACCCCACCACCGACGCGTGCAGCAGGGTGAACGCCACCAGCGCCCCCACGTCCACCACCGAGACCAGGTGGCCGAGGCCGTCGTCGCGCCGGGCCGCCCACAGCGCCGCCACCAGCGTCACCGCCGCCGCCACCAGCAGCGCCGCCCGCGGGGTGCCGTCCGAGGTACGGGCCAGCGCACGCGGCAGCCGCCGCTCCCGGGCCATCGCGAACAGCAGCCGCCCGGCCGCCGCCTGCCCGGCCAGCGCCGCGAAGGCCGCCCCGACTGCCTTGCTCACCGCCACCAGGTCGTGCAGCCAGGGCCCGACCGAGGCCTCGACCGCGTCGTAGAAGGCCGGCCCCTGCCGCCCCGGGTCCGCCGCCAGCTCCGCCGAGGACACCGGGGACAGCAGCGCCGCCAGGTAGGTCTGCGCGACGAACAGCACCCCGGTCAGCGCCAGGCAGAACAGCACCGCCCGGGCCACCCGGGCACTGCCCCCGGTGACCTCCTCCGCGAAGGAGACGATGGCGTCGAAGCCCAGGTACGACAGGACGGCCACGGACACCGCGCCCAGCACGGCCGCCGTCGAGAAGCCCAGCGAGCCGTCCCCGGTGAGCGGAGACAGCCAGCCGCGCCGGGCCCCGTCCCGGGCCAGCACGGTCCCCGCCGCCACCAGGAACACCACCAGCACCACGATCTCCATCGCCAGCACGGCGAAACCCACCCGCGCGGCCGCCCTCACCCCCCACAGGTTCAGCGCCGTGGTGACCACCACCGCCAGCGCGGTCCACACCCACCGCGACACCTCCGGGACCAGCGCGTGCATGGCGATCCCGGAGAACAGGTACGCCACCGCCGGGATCAGCAGGTAGTCGAGCATCGCCATCCAGCCCGCGATCAGCCCCGCCCCCTCGCCGAGCCCCTTGCGGGCGTAGGTGAAGACCGAGCCGGCCTGCGGGGCCACCCGCACCATCTGCGCGTACGAGAAGGCCGTGAACCCCATCGCCACGGTCGCGACGGCGTACACCAGGGCCACCGCGCCGTGCGACTTCGCGTCGAGGGTGCCGAAGACCCCCACCGGGGCCATGGGGGCGATGAAGAGCAGCCCGTAGACCACCAGGTCCCGGAAGCCCAGGCTCCGGCGCAGCGCCGCGGGGGCCGCCGTGCTGGAATCCGTAGCGGAAGCCATTGATCCTCCGGAGGACTGTCGGTACGTACGTTCGGCCAAGTGTGTGCCGAACGGGCGACGCCCGGCCTGCTGGAGACCCCCGTACGATGGAGCACATGACTGCTGCCGCCCCCGCTCCCGCCCGCCGCGTCCTGCTCGCCGCCCCCCGCGGCTACTGCGCGGGCGTGGACCGTGCCGTGATCGCCGTCGAGAAGGCCCTGGAGCAGTACGGCGCTCCGGTCTACGTCCGCCACGAGATCGTGCACAACAAGTACGTCGTCCAGACGCTGCAGAAGAAGGGGGCCATCTTCGTCGAGAAGACGGAGGAGGTCCCGCCCGGCAACATCGTGATGTTCTCCGCCCACGGAGTGGCCCCGGTGGTGCACGAGGAGGCGGCGCGCGGCCGGCTCGCGACCATCGACGCGACCTGCCCGCTGGTCACCAAGGTCCACAAGGAAGCCGTCCGCTACGCCAACGAGGACTTCGACATCCTCCTCATCGGCCACGAGGGCCACGAGGAGGTCATCGGCACCTCCGGCGAGGCCCCGGACCACATCACCATCGTCGACGGCCCCGACGACGTGGCCAAGGTCGAGGTCCGCGACGAGTCCAAGGTCGTCTGGCTCTCCCAGACCACCCTCTCGGTCGACGAGACCATGGAGACCGTCGACGCGCTGAAGACGAAGTTCCCGCTGCTCGTCTCCCCGCCCAGCGACGACATCTGCTACGCCACCTCGAACCGGCAGGCCGCCGTCAAGGTGATGGGCGCCGACTCCGACCTCGTCATCGTCGTCGGCTCCAAGAACTCCTCGAACTCCATCCGCCTGGTCGAGGTCGCCCTCGACGCCGGCGCGAAGGCCGCCCACCTGGTCGACTTCGCCAGCGAGATCGACGAGGCCTGGCTGGACGGCGTCACCACCGTCGGCCTGACCTCGGGCGCCTCCGTCCCCGAGGTCCTCGTCGAGGAAGTCCTCGAATGGCTCGCCCAGCGCGGCTACGCGGACGTGGAGATCGTCAAGACGGCCGAGGAGCACATCACCTTCTCGCTGCCCAAGGAGCTGCGCCGCGACCTGCGCGCCGAGGCCGCGGAACTGGTCGCCGAGAAGTAAGTCCTCGTACCGTATGCCCATGCAGATCTTCGGTGTGGACATCGGCGGTTCCGGTATCAAGGGCGCTCCCGTGGACCTGGACCGCGGCGAGCTGGCACAGGAGCGCCACAAGGTGCTCACCCCGCATCCGGCGACCCCCGAGGCGGTGGCCGGATGCGTCGCGGAGGTGGTCGGCGCCTTCTCCTGGGACGGCCCCGTCGGGGTCACCTTCCCGGGCGTGGTCACGGGGGGCGTCACGCGTACCGCGGCCAACGTCGACCCGGGCTGGATCGGCCTCGACGCGGCGGGCCTGCTCTCCGCCCGGCTGGACGGCAGGCCGGTCACGGTCCTGAACGACGCCGACGCGGCGGGCGTCGCCGAGATGACGTACGGGGCGGGGCGCGGGGTGGCGGGCACGGTGCTCCTGCTCACCCTGGGCACGGGCATCGGCAGCGCGCTCTTCCAGGACGGCCGGCTCGTGCCGAACACGGAGCTGGGCCACCTCGAGCTCAAGGGCCACGACGCGGAGACGCGGGCCTCGGTGAAGGCCAAGGAGGACGGGGACCTCAGCTGGGAGCGCTGGGCGCACCGGCTGCAGAAGTACCTGGCCCACGTGGAGATGCTCTTCTCCCCGGACCTGTTCATCCTGGGCGGCGGCGTCAGCCGCAAGCCGGAGAAGTTCCTGCCGCTGATCCAGGGGATCCGGGCGGAGATCGTCCCCGCGCAGCTCCAGAACAACGCGGGGATCGTCGGCGCGGCGATGGCCGCGCGCGACGGGGCGGCCCGGTAGCTCAGTAGGCCGTCCTGGCACGCTGCTGCCGGGCGGCCCGCTTGCGCCCGCTCAGGGCGGCCCGGCGCACCAGCGCGATCAGCCCGGCGGCCAGCGTGCCCGCGTACAGCCACCCGGCGTGCAGGGACAGCGCGGACACCACCCCCATCAGCTGCCCGCCGAAGCCGCCGGAGCCCCCCGAGACGGGCCACACCCCGGCGGCGAAGGCGATGGGGGCCGAGATCGGCGCGGTGACCAGGTCCGCCGGCCGCACCCACACGCCGACCGCGGCGGAGACGGGCAGGAAGAGCAGCCCGTACGCGAACAGCGAGGAGCCGAAGAGCAGCCGGCAGACCCCCGCGACCAGCAGCATCGCCAGGCAGGCGAACAGCCCGGCACCGAAGCCGGTCAGCATGGGCCGGGGCAGCCGGCGGGGCGCCGCGGGGCGCCGCCCCTGGGCGGGCACGCGGGCGGGCACGCGGGCGGGCACCCGCGGGTGACGTACCGAACGCATCCTGTATTGCTCCACCCCACCAAACTAGGCGGGAAGGGCCCCGAATCCGGGCGCGGACACGCGTACGTCCAGCGCCGCTCACAGGAAAGTAAACTGTCGGGTGGCCCACCTCCGGGCCGCCGCCCCCTCCAGCTACGGGAAGTCGCCAACGTGTCGCTCACGATCGGAATCGTCGGCCTGCCGAATGTCGGCAAGTCGACCCTGTTCAACGCCCTGACCAAGAACGACGTGCTGGCGGCCAACTACCCGTTCGCCACCATCGAGCCGAACATCGGCGTGGTCGGCGTCCCGGACCCCCGCCTGGCCAAGCTGGCCGAGATCTTCGGCTCGCAGCGCGTCCTGCCCGCCACGGTCGACTTCGTCGACATCGCCGGCATCGTGCGCGGCGCCTCGGAGGGCGAGGGCCTGGGCAACAAGTTCCTGGCGAACATCCGCGAGTCGGACGCGATCTGCCAGGTCATCCGCGCCTTCAAGGACGAGAACGTCGTCCACGTCGACGGCAAGGTCTCGCCCAAGGACGACATCGAGACGATCAACACCGAGCTGATCCTCGCCGACCTCCAGTCCATCGAGAAGGCCGAGCCGCGCCTGACGAAGGAGTCCCGTCTCCAGAAGGAGAAGGTCGCGGTCCTGGCGGCGGTCGTCGAGGCCAAGAAGATCCTCGAAGCCGGCGACACCCTCTTCTCCAAGGGCATCACCAAGGGCACGGAGCTGGGCGACCTCCTCCACGAGCTGCACCTCCTGACGACCAAGCCGTTCCTCTACGTCTTCAACGTGGACGAGGACGAGCTGACGGACGAGGCCTTCAAGGCGGAGCAGGCCGCCCTGGTCGCCCCGGCCGAGGCGATCTTCCTGAACGCGAAGCTGGAGGCGGACCTCGCGGAGCTCGACGACGAGGAGGCCCTGGAGCTCCTCCAGTCGGTCGGCCAGGACGAGCCCGGCCTCGCCACCCTCGGCCGCGTCGGCTTCGCCACCCTGGGCCTCCAGACGTACCTGACGGCCGGCCCGAAGGAAACCCGCGCCTGGACCATCAAGCAGGGCGCCACCGCCCCCGAGGCGGCCGGCGTGATCCACACCGACTTCCAGCGCGGCTTCATCAAGGCCGAGGTCATCTCCTTCGCGGACCTGGTCGAGTGCGGCTCGGTCACCGAGGCCCGCGCCAAGGGCAAGGCCCGCATGGAGGGCAAGGACTACGTCATGCAGGACGGCGACGTGGTGGAGTTCCGCTTCAACGTGTAGCCGCTGGTCGAACGCGCGGTGGGGAAGGGGCCGGACTCCCGTGAGTCCGGCCCCTTCTTTCAGGTGCGCGGCGGTGTGAGCCCGTCGAGGTCCAGGTTGATCGCGAAGGGCACCGGGCGCTTGAGGGTGCCGCGGAAGATCCCGGCGGGCGCGGCTTCACGTTAGCGGCCCGCGGCGGTCCCGGTCGCGTGTGCGGGGTGCGGAGGTACAGTGATCGGCTTGGAGCCGGCGGACGGGGGGACCGTTGATGAGCACGGCGGGAGCGGCAGGGGCCCGTATCGATGACGCGGGGAACGTCCTGGTCGCGGCCGAGGATCCGGTCGGGGGGTTCTTCGGGGCCGTGGTCACGCCCGGGGAGCTCGGGGCCGGGGGGCTCGACCTGGCCGGGAAGAGCGTCTACCTGTGCGGGGACCCGGCCGCCGTCAGTGCCCGGCGGCTGGAGCGGGCGGAGCGGGTGTTCGTCGTGGGGGAGCCGGCGCACGGGCGCCGCGAGGGCGGCGGCGAGGGGTGGACCACCGTCGGGCTCGGGCGGGTTCCCGTCCGGGTGCACGGGGCCGGGGTGTACTACCCGCGGTTCTTCGAGCCCGGGGACGGCCACTTCGGACGGATCCGCGCGGAGCACGAGTTCCAGTCGCTGACGGAGTCCACCAAGCCCGGGACGGCCCACCGCAGCGGGATCTACCTGACGCCCGTCACGCGGGAGGGCGAGGAGCTGCACTTCCGGCTGCTGCGCTGCTCCACGAACCTCTCCGGGCCGACCGAGGGCTTCGGCCCGACCGACACGGAGATCGTGGACGCCCTGAACCGCGAGGCCGCGACCGTGTTCCGGGGCCACGGGCCGCTGAACCACGTCCTCGCGCAGATCTACCACAACACCCCCGCCGTGGAAGGGCGCAAGCAGTCCAAGGCCCGGATCTCGGCCCACGCCGACAAGACCAAGGACATGCCGGCCGACGGCGTCATGGCCTTCTGCACCTTCTACGACGGGCTCGACCGGCTGGAGCCCCTGGACGGGGACCCCTTCGACCGGGGCGTGAACGGGGTCAGCGGGCTGACCAGGCTCCGGTTCCGCCTCAAGGACCCGGCAGGAGAAGGCGGTGCGGCCGCGCTGCCCGAGGAGTTCAGCGTGACCCTCCATCCCGGCTCGGTGTTCTTCGTGCCGCTGTCCACCAACCGCCTGTACACGCACGAGATCCGGCCCTCGGCGCTGGACGCCGGGCTGCTGCCGACCCGGCTGGGGTACGTGGTGCGCTGTTCGAGCACCGAAGCGGTCCACCGGGACGGGGCCACGTTCCTGAAGAAGCCCGGCGGGCTGGTGCGGCTGGGACCGCCCACGCCCGAGGGCATGGACGAGCTGCGCAGGCTGTACGCCGAGGAGAACAGGAGCACGTCCGCCGTCGACTACGGCGACGGGTTCCTCTTCAGCATGAACGCGGGAGACTACGTTGCCCCTCGGACCTAGGGTCCCGGACGAGATCCTCACGCGTGCCCTGCCGGCCGGGGAGGACCTCTTCGCGGAGCTGTCCGCGTCGGTGCGGTGGGAGGAGCTGGGGAAGGGGCGGCGGGGCGCCGTGCTCACCAGGGTCGACGGTGCGGGCGCGGTGCCCCTCGTACGCACCACCACCCGGTACGGCAGCCCGGCGCAGCGCTTCCGGCCGGTGCACGAACGGCTGGCGCGGCGGGTCCGGGAGCTCCTGGCGCTCCCGGCCGGCTTCGACAACGCCCTCGTCGAGAGGTACACGAACGCCTACCGGACCATGGGGGCCCATTCCGACCAGGCCCTCGACCTGGCCGACGGCTCGTTCATCGCCGTCTTCTCCTGCTACGAACGTCCCGGGGCGGGCCCGCCCCGGAAGCTGCTGTTCGAGTCGAAGGAGTCCGGCGGGCAGGGGTTCGGGATACCCCTCGTCCACAACGGCGTCGTCGCGTTCTCCCTCGACACGAACCGGCGGTTCAAGCACAGGATCGTGCTGGAGGCGCCCGCCCCGGCGGCGGACAACCAGTGGCTGGGCGTGACCTTCCGGACCTCGAAGACCTCCGTGCGGTTCCGCGACGGGCACGCGTACCTGCCGGAGGGCGCGCGCCTGACGCAGGCCGACGAGGAGCAGGCGCGCGAGTTCTACCGGCTGCGGAGGCGGGAGAACGACGAGACGGGCTTCGCCTACCCGCCGCTGGCGTACACCGTCAGCGGGAGCGACCTGCTGCCGCCCGTCTGACGCGTGCCCCTGCGTGTTCCCGCAGTGCGGGTTCACCACCCCCTCGAGATGTTGAGGGGGCGAGGGGCGCCGCGTGAACATGGCGGTACCAGTCCAGTCCAGTCCACTCCGGTTCGGCATCCCTGAGAGGCATCATGTACCGCTTCGCCGTCGTCCCCGTTCCCGCCGCGGCCCCGATCTCCCCGTCGGCCGACGACATCGGGTGGGGCGTCACCGGGCCCGCCTAAGCGGGGGCCGGCTCCTCGGGGGAGCCGTCGAGCAGTGCCGACTTGGCTATCAGGTAGCCCAGTTGGGCCCGGCTGCGGCTGCCCAGGCGCGCGGACATCCGCGCCACGTACTCCTGGCAGCGGCGCACGCTGATGCCGAGCCGCGCGGCGGTCACCGAGTCGGTGTCACCGGCGACGATGTGCCGCATGATGGCCCGTTCCAGGTCGTCGGTGATGCGGGTCGTGGCCCGGTCGCGGCCGGGCGGGGTGAAGGGGACGGCCCGGGTCCACGAGCGTTCGAAGAGGGCCGTGAGGAACGAGACCACGGCCGGAGCACGGATCTCCGCGGCCACCCGGTCGTCGTCGTCCTCGGGGATGAACGCCACCGTCCTGTCGAAGACGATCAGCCGGTCGAAGTTCTCGTCCAGCGTGGCCACCCGGGCGCCGCGCTGCTGGACGGTGTGCACGAAGGCGCGCGTCGCCGCGCTGGAGCGCGCGTTGTGCTGGTAGATCGTCCTCATCCGCACCCCGCGGTCCAGCATCTCCAGCGTGGCGGGCAGCGACTCGCTGAGGACGGCTTCGGACCTGCCCCCGCCGGGCTGTGAGGTGAGCACCTCGAAGCGGCATTCCCGGGCCGCCAGCCGGATGGCGGCGTTGATGTTCGGGTGGTCGGTGTGCGTCACGTACCCGTAGGTGTTCCGCAGCCGGCTGTTCCGGTATTCGGCGACCACCGGACCCAATTCGTCCCGGAGTCGCAGCAGGTTGAGCGCCGAGCGGGCGGAGTTCTCCAGGATCTCGGCCACGACGTGGCTGCCGATCGTCTCGGGATTCACGGGAACGAAGCCGCTGCTGCTCCGGGAGTCCGGAACCGCGAGGCCGGAGGAGAGGAGCCTTTCCAGTGAATCCTCGCGGGCTGCGGGGGACCGCTCCCCGTCGGCGGAATCAGGAGCCGCAGGCGGGTGGGATGCCGAATCCTGCGCGAGCAGCTCTCGGTAGAGCTGAATGTCCTGGGACCGGAGTGATTCGAGAGGTGTACCGAACGTAGGCGTCATCGGGAGTTCCCCCATGCTGGCAACTGGCGCTCCCGCCCAGGCTAGTTGCCCCAAATCCGGCCAACCTCGGGGCCGACTGGAGCCTTTGGTCACATCTTCGGGTGGGATGTGAATTCGGTCGGAGGGTGTGATTCCGATTCTTCCGCGTGTTCCTGCGGTGCAGGTTTCCGAACCGGTATCCGGACTTGTCCGGGTACTCCCCTGCGGCCAGCATCGGTGTTGTCGCATTCATCGCGGCAATGTCGAAGCAACCGATAAAAGGAGTTCGTGGTGACGACCGAGGCAATACGTTCTCAGGGTCCGGCCGCTGATATCAACCCTCCCTACAGGTACTTCTCGGACGAGGAGTTGGGGCAGGCCCTGGACGCCCACACGGCGAGCGAGATCAAGCTCTTCCTGGAGTCCTGGGAGGAAATGCCCGTCGACGCCTACATGAAGGACGGCGCGGACTACCGCCGCCGCCGTCACGGCCTCTTCCACTTCTCCGGCGCGGAAATCGTGCAGGACCCGCCGCGCGCCTTCCACCAGTCCGCCGAGGTGAACTCCCTGCACGGCGGCGTCGACCGGCACTTCCCCCCGCTGGCCGCCGAGGTGGCCGCCGGCGGAGTACTGCACACCCTCATCCGGTTCTTCGCCGAGCGGGTGCCCGGCGACCTGGACCCGGCCACCACCGGGGTCGGCGTCCACCAGATCCGCATCACCGCGACCCGCGACGCCAAGGGCCTCCCGGCCCCCGAGGGCGTGCACGAGGACGGCCACCACTACGTGGCGCAGGTCCTGATGCGCCGCACCGACGTCGTAGGGGGCGAATCGCAGCTGTACGACCGCGACCGCCGCCCCCTCCACAGCACCACGCTGCTCCGGCGGTTCGAGTCGATCGTGATCGACGACCGCAGGGTCTTCCACGGAGTCTCCGCCATCGAGCCGGCCTCCGGGGTGCGCCAAGGCGTCCGCGACATGCTGCTGATCGACTACTTCCCGCTCCCGGCCGACGGCTCCGCCGGCTGACCGACCCCACCCCCGACCGCCGCCGCCCCGCCCCGCCACCCGGGAAAGACGCCATGAACGACTTCACCAGGCACCTCCAGTCACGGCTGCCCGCCGCCCGCACCGACGTGCGGACCCGAACCGCCTACACCTCCGACGCCTCGATCTACCGCGTCATGCCGACCGCGGTGCTGGAGCCCCGGGACGAGGAGCAGGTGGCCGTCGCCGTGGGCATCGCCACCGAACACGGCGTCGGCATCACCTGCCGGGGCGGCGGCACCTCCATCGCCGGAAACTCCATCGGCACCGGGCTGATCCTCGACTTCTCCCGGTACATGAACCGCATCGACGAACTCGACCCGGAGGCCCGCACCGCCACCGTCCAGCCCGGCGTCGTCCTCGGCACCCTCCGGGACCGGGCCGCCGCCCACGGCCTCACCGTCGGACCCGACCCCTCCACGTACTCCCGCTGCACCATCGGCGGAATGATCGGCAACCACGCCTGCGGCGCCCACTCGGTGGCCTGGGGCACCACCGCCGACATCACCCAGGAGGTCGACCTGCTCCTCGCCGACGGCCGCCGGATCCACGCCGGCCGCGGCTCCAGCGGCGACGCCGACATCGACCGCCGTCTCAAGCGGCTGCGCGACCACCACCTCGCACCGCTGCGCACCGAACTCGGCCGCTTCGGCCGCCAGGTGTCCGGGTACGGGCTGGGCGCCCTGCTGCCCGAGAAGGGCTTCCACGTCGCCCGCTCGCTCGTGGGCACCGAGGGCACCTGCGGAGTCCTGCTCGGCGCGAAGATCGCCCTCACCCCGCTGCCGGCCGCCCGGGTGCTCCTCGTCCTCGGCTTCCCCGACGTCTACGCGGCCGCCGACTGCGGCGCCTCCCTGGCCAAGGCCGGCGCGCTGACCGTGGAGGGGCTGGACGCACCCCTCGTCGAGGCGCTGCGCTCGCGCGGCGGCCGCGCCCCCGGCATCGACCTGCTCCCGCGCGGCGAGGCCTGGCTGTACTGCGAGATCGAGGGCACCGGCGAGGCCGACGCGATCGCCAACGCCGAACGCCTCGCCCGCGGGACCGGGGCCACCAGCTTCGTCACCGCCGACGCCGAGCAGACCGCCGCCATCTGGTCCATCCGCCGCAACGGCGCCGGCATCGCCACCCGCATGGCCGACGGCCGCCAGGCCTGGCCCGGCTGGGAGGACTCCGCCGTCCCGCCGGAACGGCTCTCCGGATACCTGAAGGACCTGCACGCCCTCATGGCGGAACACGAACGGACCGGCACCATCACCGGGCACTTCGGCGAGGGCTGCCTGCACGTACGCGTCGACTGGGAACTCGGCACCGAACAGGGCATCGCCGCCTACCGCGAGTTCATCACGGCCGCCGGCGACCTCGTCGTCGCGCACGGCGGCTGCGCCTCCGGCGAGCACGGCGACGGCCGTGCCCGCTCCGAGCTGCTGGCCCGTACGTACTCGCCCGAACTCATGGGCGCCTTCGCCGCGTTCAAGGAGATCTGGGACCCCCGCAACCTGCTCAACCCCGGCATCATCGTGGACCCGGCACCCTTCGACGCCGACATCCGCCCCGGACCGGGCCGCGACCGCAACGAACTGCCCCTGGTCCAGCGCTTCGGCGCCGACCAGGGCTCGCTCACCAACGCCGTGCACCGCTGCACGGGCGTCGGCAGCTGCCGCAACGACACCGGCCACATGTGCCCGTCCTACCAGGTCACCCGCGACGAGGTGCACTCCACCCGCGGCCGCGCCCGGGTGCTGAGCGAGATGCTGCGCGGCGAGACGATCACCGACGGCTACCGCTCCACCGAGGTCCTGGAAGCCCTCGACCTCTGCTTCTCCTGCAAGGCCTGCAAGAGCGACTGCTCGGTCAACGTCGACATGGCCGCGTACAAGTCGGAGTTCCTCAGCAAGCACTACGAGGGACGGCTCAGGCCCCGCGCCCACTACACCCTCGGCTGGCTCCCGGTGCTCGCCCGGCTCGCCTCCCTGGCCCCCCGTACGCTCAACCGGCTGACGCGGCGCGCGCCCGTCGCCGCCCGGCTGAGCGCCCTGGCCGGGCTGGAGACCCGCCGGCCCCTGGTGGCACTGCCGTCCCAGACCTTCAGGCAGTGGTTCCACTACCGCAAGCCGGCCCCCGCGGCCGCCTCCGCCCCGGCCGCCGCCGAGCCGGGCGCCTCGGGCACGGTCGTCCTGTGGCCCGACACCTTCAGCAACCTCCTCGACCCCCGCGGAGCCCAGGCCGCCACCCGGGTCCTGGAAGCCATGGGATACGAGGTCGTCCTGCCCGACGGCCCCGTCTGCTGCGGCCTGACCTGGCACTCCACCGGCCAGCTCGGCGCCGCCCGCGCCGTCCTCGGCCGCTCGGTGGGCGCCCTGCGCGAGCACCTCGAAGCGGGCCGGACCGTGATCGGGCTGGAACCCTCCTGCACGCAGACCCTGCGCGAGGAGGCCGCCGAACTGCTGCCCGACTCGCCCGTCGTGCGCAGGCTCTCCCGGCAGGTGCGCACCCTCGCCGAAGTGGTCGCGGAGCACGAGGGCCCCTGGCCGTTCGGGACGCTCGACCAGGACGCCGTGATGCAGCCGCACTGCCACCAGGAGGCGGGCCACGGCCACGGTCCGGAGACCGAGGTGCTGCGCCGGCTCGGCGTCACCGCCGACGTGGTCTCCGCGGGCTGCTGCGGCATGGCGGGCAACTTCGGCTACGAACCGGGGCACTGGGACGTCTCCCAGGGCGCCGCCGAGCGCGAGCTCTACCCGAAGCTGCGGGCCGCCGGGCCGGACACCGCCGTGGTCGCCGACGGCTTCTCCTGCCGTACGCAGATCTCCCAGGAGGGCTCGCGCCGTCCCGAACACCTCGCGGAGCTGCTGCTGCGCGCCCTGCCGGGCAACACCCCCGGCAAGAACCCCCAGAACGGAAGTGGACCATGCGCATCGTAAGGTTCGAGAAGGCGGGCACGATCCGCTACGGACTCCTCGCCGACGACGAGGTCGTACCCCTCGTCCACGGCCCCTTCGGCCCCCTGGACGTGTCCGCGGACGCGCCCCGCGTCCCCCTCGCCGAGGTGCGGCTGCTCGCCCCCGTCACGCCGGGGAAGGTCCTCGCCATCGGCCGGAACTACGCCGAGCACGCCGCGGAGCTCGGCAACGAGGTGCCCGAGGAGCCGCTCGTCTTCCTCATGCCGGGCAGCGCCGTCATCGGGCCCGGCGAGGCCGTCGTCAAGCCCTCCTACACCGACGAGCTCCACCACGAGGCCGAGCTCGCCGCGGTGATCGGCAAGACCTGCCGCGACCTGAAGCCGGAGGAGGTGGCCGACCACCTCCTCGGCTACACCTGCGCCAACGACGTCACCGCCCGCGACCTCCAGGGGCCGGACCGGCAGTGGTGGCGGGCCAAGGGCTCGGACACCTTCTGCCCCCTCGGCCCCTGGGTGGAGACCGAACTCGACCCCCGCGCGCTCGCGGTCCGGGCCACGGTCAACGGAGAGGTCCGCCAGGACGGCAACAGCTCCCGTATGGTGCACCCCGTCGACCGGCTGATCAGCCACATCAGTTCCGCCATGACCCTGCACCCCGGTGACGTGGTACTCACCGGCACCCCGGCGGGTGTCGGACCGCTGCGGCGCGGCGACCTGGTGACGGTCTCCGTCGAGGGGATCGGCGAGCTCACCAACCCCGTCGTCTGAACCGCGCCGCCCGACCTGGAGACACCTGCCCCATGTTGATCCTCTTCGGCGCCTTCCTGGTGCTGGCCGCCGCATCCGTCGTACGCACCACGGCGGGCTTCGGCTTCTCGCTGGTGGCCGTCCCGCCCCTGGCCCTGCTCATCGACCCGGCGAGCGCGGTGGTGGTGGCCGGGATCATGGCCGCCCCGCTCAGCCTGTGGATAGCCGTACGCGACTGGCGTCACGTCGACCGCCGCCTGATGACGGCCACCCTGCTGTCCGGGCTGGCCGGCGTGCCGTTCGGGGTGTGGCTGCTGGCCACGCTCTCCTCCCGGGTGCTGCTGTTCGTCATCACCGCGGTGGTCCTGCTGGGCACGTTCATCGTGTGGCGGAAGATCACCCTGGGCGGCGGACTGAAGATGGTGATGGCCGTGGGCCTGTTCTCCGGAGCCTCCTTCGCCGCCACCGGCATAGACGGCCCGCCGATGGTCGCCGCCTTCCAGAGCATGCGCCTGGAACCCCGCGTCCAGCGGGCCACCCTGGGCGTGGTGTTCTCCGGCACCAGCCTGGCCGCGCTCGTCGGCTTCGGCATCAGCGGCCAGCTCACCGCGACCGTCGGGCAGATGCTCCTCGTCGGGGTACCGGCCCTGTTCATCGGGATATTCGCCGGCGAGAAGGTCTTCCACCGCCTGAACGCCGAGCGCTTCCGCCGGGTCGTCCTCGGCCTGCTGGTCGTCAGCTCCCTGTCGGTGGTCCTGCGCGTGGCCGCCGCCTGACGGGCCGCCGCCCGACGGGCCCTGCCGCCGGATCCGGTTCACTGCGCCCGCAGGGCGGCGAAGAAGTCCAGCCGGGTTTCCAGCCGGTTCAGGTCGGTGCCCGTCAGCCTCTCGATGCGGGTGATGCGGTGGCGCAGCGAGTTCACGTGCAGGTGCAGCCTGGCCGCGGTCCTGGTCCAGGACGCGTCACAGGCCAGGAACGCCTCCAGGGTGCCCAGCAGGTCCGTCCGGTGCCGGCGGTCGTGGTCCCGCAGCGGCCCGAGGTGGCGGGCGGCGAAGGCCCGGCGGGCGTCGGCCGGGATCAGGGGCAGCAGCGAGAGGACGTGCGCGGTCAGGTCGCCGGGGCCGCGCACGCTCACCCGGCCCGGGGCCTCCCGCGCGACCCGCAGCGCGTCGTGGGCCTCGTCCAGCGCACGGCGGGCGTCGCCGGGGCCGCCCACGGGAGAGCTGAGCCCGACGGACACCGTCTCGGCCGGGCCGAGCCAGCGGGCGAGGGCCGCCGCGAGCCGGCGCTGGAGGGCGGCGTGGTCGACGCCCGGCGCCGGCTCGGGCATCAGGACCATGAGCACCGCCCGGTCGCCCTCGACGGTGGCGGCGATGTCGGACGGTGACACCGGAACCGGGCCGTCCGGCTCGACCAGGGCCTCCTCCAGCAGGACGCGCAGGGCCCCCGCCGGGACCCCGTCGGCCACCACGTACTGGCAGCGCGGCCAGTGGCCCACCCCGCTGACGACGGACTGCGCCGTACTGCGCAGCCGTAAGGGGATCTCCTCGGCCGGGACGTCGCCGCGCACCAGCTCCAGGGAGCGGCCGGCCAGGTCGCGCAGGGCCGCCTTCGCCGCCTCGTGCGCGTACCGCGCGTCGCCGAGCAGCTCTTCGACCCGGTTCAGGAGCTCCGTGTCCGCCGCGGGCCACCGGGAGACGTCGGCCTCCACCACCATCAGCCAGTCGCCCAGCTCCGAGGCCGGCCCGGCCGGGCCGGCCACCGGCAGCAGGGAGTACGGGCGCTCCCCGACCACGACCCGGTGCGGGGCCCGCTCGCCCGCCCGGCGCGCCGCGAGGTAGCGCGCGGCCAGCGCCGCCGCCGTCTTCGGGTGCGGCGGCGGGTGCGCCCCGGCGATCTGGCGCCCGGTCGCGGACAGGACGCGCACGTGGAGGCCGAGGCTGTGCCGCAGGAGTTCCAGCACGGAAGCCGGGGCGGCCCGGTCGGCGAGGAGCCTCCGGTGGCGTTCGATCACGGCGGCGAGACTGGCGGCCTCCCGGCGGTGCAGGCGGTGCAGCACGTGTCCGGTGACCGCGGCGAACGAGGTCTCCGGCGGCACCGCGAGGAGCGGCAGCCCATGCCGCCGGCAGGCCCGTACGAGGTCGTGCGGGACGAGCCGGTGCTCGACCTCCCCCGCGGCCAGGGCCGTGACGCCCGCCCGCGCGAGGACGCGGACGAACGGCTCGGCGTCCCCGTCCCCCCGCCACCAGGCCAGCCCGGTCAGGACGAGCTCCCCGCCGGAGAGGAACCGCCCGGGGTCGGCCAGGTCGATGACCGGGACGGCCCGGACGGCACGGTCGAGCACCTCGTCGCCGGCGTCCGCGCCCACGAGCAGCAGCAGCCCCAGCTCGTCCGTGTTCAGGAGTTCACGCAGCCGCATGGCCGTCACCCTCTCACGGACGCCGCGGCCCCTGCCCTACGCGGATCACCCCAGTTCACAGGCGTGCCGCGGTGTGAAAGCACCGTCCTCCACAGGCGGCGGAGCGGGCGGTTCTGAGCGATCGGTGACTGCCCCGCCCCCCGGGCCGCTGTGTGTACTGCTCCGCGTGGCCGGCGGCGTCGCGGGCCACGCGGAGCCGGATGCCGCGCACGGGGGTCGCGGTAACGGCGCGGTACGTCACGCAGAGAGAGGCGGTCCGAACATGGCCGGCACCACCAGCGGTATCCCCACCAACGTCACCCAGGGCTCCCGGACCAGGGGCGGCATCGGCGAGTCGACGCTGCGCCCGGACGGCACCCTGAAGGTGACCGGCGAGTTCGCGTACTCCTCGGACATGTGGCACGAGGACATGCTGTGGGGCCAGACCCTGCGCTCCACGGTCGCACACGCCGAGATCGTCTCCGTCGACGTCGCCGAGGCCCTGGCCGTGCCCGGCGTCCACGCGGTCATGACGTACGACGACCTCCCGGCCCCGGTGAAGTACTACGGCATGGAGTTCCAGGACACCCCGGTCCTCGCCCACGGCAAGGTCCGCCACCACGGCGAGCCGGTCGCCCTGGTCGCCGCCGACCACCCCGAGACCGCCCGCCGCGCCGCCGCGAAGATCAGGATCGAGTACCGGGAGCTGCCGCTCGTCACCGACGAGGCCTCCGCGCTCGCCCCGGACGCCGTGCTCGTCCACGAGAACCGCGACGACCACCACGCGGCACACGTCCCGCACCCCAACGTCGTCCACCACCAGCCGATCGTCCGCGGCGACGCCGACGCGGCCGCCGCGCGGGCCGACGTCATCGTCACCGGCGAGTACACCTTCGGCATGCAGGACCAGGCCTTCCTCGGCCCCGAGTCCGGCCTCGCCGTCCCCTCCGAGGACGGCGGGGTCGACCTCTACGTCGCCACCCAGTGGCTGCACTCGGACCTCAAGCAGATCGCGCCCGTCCTCGGCCTGCCCGAGGAGAAGGTCCGGATGACGATGGCCGGCGTCGGCGGCGCGTTCGGCGGCCGCGAGGACATCTCCATGCAGATCCTCGCCTCCGTGCTCGCGCTGCGCACGGGCAAGCCGGTGAAGATGGTCTACAACCGCTTCGAGTCCTTCTTCGGCCACGTCCACCGCCACCCGGCGAAGCTGTACTACGAGCACGGCGCCACGCGCGACGGCAAGCTGACGCACATGCGCTGCAGGATCGTCCTCGACGGCGGCGCGTACGCCTCCTCCACGGCCTCGGTCGTCGGCAACGCCGCCTCCCTCTCGGCGGGCCCGTACGTCATCGACGACGTCGACATCCTGGCCGTCGGCCTCTACACCAACAACCCGCCCTGCGGCGCGATGCGCGGCTTCGGCGCCGTCCAGGCCTGCTTCGCGTACGAGGCCCAGATGGACAAGCTCGCCGCCGAACTGGGCATGGACCCCGTGAAGTTCCGCCAGCTCAACGCGATGGAGCAGGGCACGGTCATGCCCACCGGGCAGGTCGTGCACCACCCCGCCCCGGTCGCCGAACTGCTGCGCATGGTCAAGGAGCGCCCGCTGCCGCCCCTGCGCCAGTGGGAGACCGCCGGCGGCCCGGCCGACCTGCGCGCGCTGCCGGGCGGCCTGTCGAACACCACGCACGGCGAGGGCGTCGTCCGCGGCGTCGGCTACGCGGTCGGCATCAAGAACGTCGCCTTCTCGGAGGGGTTCGACGACTACTCGACGGCCAGGGTGCGGCTGGAGGTCGTGGGCGGCGAGCCCGTCGCGATGGTCCACACGGCCATGGCGGAGGTCGGCCAGGGCGGTGTCACCATCCACGCGCAGATCGCCCGTACCGAACTCGGCGTGCAGCAGGTCACCATCCACCCCGCCGACACCCAGGTGGGCTCGGCGGGTTCGACCTCCGCGGGCCGCCAGACGTACATGACCGGCGGGTCGGTGAAGAACTCCTGCGAGCTCGTCCGGGAGAAGGTCCTGGAGATCGGCCGGCGCAAGTTCGGCGCGCGGCAGCCGGCGTGGGCGTCCGACGGGCTGCTGCTGGAGGGCGGCAAGGTGGTCACCGCGGGCGGGGAGGTCCTCGCGGCCCTCGCCGACGTCCTGGAGGACGAGGCCGTCGAGGTCGAGGCGGAGTGGCGGCACTTCCCCACCGAGCCCTTCGACCGGGTCACCGGCCAGGGCAAGGGGCACGTGCAGTACGCCTTCGCCGCGCACCGGGCCGTGGTGGAGGTGGACACCGAGCTCGGCCTGGTCAAGGTCGTGGAGCTGGCGGTCGCCCAGGACGTGGGCAAGGCCCTCAACCCGCTGTCCGTCATCGGCCAGATCCAGGGCGGCACCGTCCAGGGGCTGGGCGTCGCCGTGATGGAGGAGATCATCGTGGACCCGAAGACCGCGAAGGTGCGCAACCCCTCCTTCACGGACTACCTGCTCCCGACGATCCTGGACACCCCGACGATCCCGGTCGACTACCTCGAACTGGCCGACCCCGAGGCCCCGTACGGCGTCCGCGGCATCGGCGAGGCGCCGACCCTGTCCTCCACCCCGGCGGTCCTGGCGGCCATCCGCAACGCCACGGGGCTGGAGCTCGACAGGACCCCGGTCCGCCCGGAACACCTGACCGGGCTCTGACCGGGCCGACCGCCGTCGTGCGTCACAGGCCCCGGACCGCGGCCACCGAGAACGTGGTGGGGGTGCCCGTCGAGGGGGTGAGGGGGCCGCCCTTGTCGAACTGGGAGCGGACCACCAGGGTGCGGCCCGGGGTGTGGGACAAGGTGGTGGGGATCTGGAGCGACGGGTCCGTGAGGGTGCGGGTCAGGCGGGCGCGGGTGCCGTCGGGGGTGAGCTGCCAGCGGGTCAGGGTGTTGGTGACGTTGTGGGCCGCCCGGAGGGTGCCGGTGGGGGAGAGCTGGATGCCGTCGGCGGCCTTGAGGTCGCCGCCCGTCAGGGCGACCCGGCTCAGGGCGCCGGTGCGCAGGTCGACGCGGTGGAGTTCGCCCGCGGTCATGTCGACGGTCAGCAGGTAGCGGCCGTCCCGGTCGGCGGTGATGCCGTTGAGCGTGAAGCGGCCGGGCGGCGGCGGGGTGATGTGCCGGCCCAGGTCGTACGCCACCTCCAGCGGGCCGGAGCCGGCGCGCAGCTGCGCGGGGGTGACCCGGTAGACCACCGCGCGGACGCTGTCCGTCAGGTAGGCGGTGCCGTCCGGGGTGACGACCAGGTCGTTGACGAAGTGCGGGACGGCGGGGTCCACCTCGAAGCGGGCCAGGCGCGCGCCCGTCGCCGTGTCGTACACGGACACCCCGGCCGTGGAGTCCGTGACCCACAGGCGGCCCCGCGCGTCGACGCGCAGCCCGTTCGCCGTGCGCCGGCCGTCGGTGCCGGAGGGGAGGAACACCTCGGCGGTAAGGGCCCCCGGGCGGGCGCGGTACACCGTGCCGTCCGTGTACGAGCCGACGTACACCGTGCCGGTGCGGGGGTCGGAGGCTATGCCTTCCGGGTAGACCTTCGAGCCGGGGAGGGTGAACGCCGTTCCGACGGAGGAGGCGGAGGAGGCGGAGGGCACGGGCGCGGGGGCGGCGCCCGTGGTCAGGGCCGCGGCCAGGGTGACGGCCGCCGCGGTGGTGAGGGTGTGAGAGAGCATGCGCATGGAAGAGCCCTTCTTGATCAGCGTGCTCGTAGAGTAGTTAGAGTTCTAATGCCTGGCAAGGGTCGTAGGATGCCGCAATGACCTCCATGCCTCCCGAGGAACGCATCGGCGCGCACATCAAACGCGCCGAGCAGGCGCTCCTCGCGGCGAAGAACGCCGCGTGCAAGCCGGCGGCAGTAACGGTTCCGCAGTACGCCGCCCTGCTCTGGCTCGCCGAGAAGCCGGGCATCTCGGCGGCCGCCCTCGCCCGGCTCTGCGGGGTGACGCCCCCCACCATGAACACCGTCCTGAAGAACCTCCACGAGCGCGGCCTCATCGAGCGGACCCCCCACGAGTGGCACCGCAACGTGCTGGAGACCCGGCTCACGCCGGCGGGCCGCGCCGCGATGGAGCTGGCCGACACCGGGGCCGTCCGCGTCGAGACCGCCCTCGCCGCCGCCCTCACGGACGAGGAGCGGACGCAGCTCATCGAGCTGCTGGGGCGGTGCGCCGAGGTGCTCGACACCCTGAGGTGAACCGCCCGCGGGATCCGAGCGTCAGCAGGAGGGGGACGTCCACCCGCCCCGCCCCGCCCGGGGCGGGCCCGACCGTTCGGAGCGAAGTCCGTGCACGATCACCCGCAGCAGTCGTCCGGCCGTACGCCCGAGCCGGGGCAGGGCCGCAGGAGGTCCCGGCGCGCGACGTGGACCGGCGTGGGCGTCGTCGGCGCAGTCCTGCTCGGTGCGGGCGGTTTCGCCGCCCACGAGAAGGGCTGGACCTCCGGCGACGGCCGGGCCGCCGACTTCGCCGGCCCCGCCCCGGCCCCCTCGGCTTCGGCCCCCTCGGCCCCGGCCCCCGACCATCCGGGTGCGAAGCGGGCGGAGCCCTCCGCGGCGCCCACGCCCAGCGGCGACCCCGACGTGCGGCTGCCGGCCGGACCGAGGTCCGACTTCCGCCAGACCGCCAGGCTCGACGACGGCACGGTCATCGCCAGGACCCGCGTGGCCGGGGCCAAGTCCGGGTTCGAGGGCGACGTCTGGGTCTGGACCCCCAAGGAGTACGAGGACCCGAAGTACGCCAAGAGCGCCTTCCCGGTCCTCATAGCCCTCCCCGGCGGCAACGGCTTCCCCGACAACTACTGGGCCGACCGCAGCCTCGGCCTCCAGAAGGCCGTGTCCGAGGGCGTCCGGGCCGGCACCAGCCTGCCCTTCGTCCTGGTCATGCCCGTGCTCAACCCCGACAACAAGTACTACTACGACGGCGCCGACATACCCGGCCGGCCCAGGATGGGCACCTGGATCGCCGAGGACGTCCCCGACTTCGCCCGCGCCAACTTCCGCACGTACGCGTCCCGCGACGGCTGGGCCTTCATGGGCTCCTCCTCGGGCGCCTTCGTCGGCATGAAGACGCTCCTCCAGCACCCGGACAAGTTCAAGGCCGTGATCGCCAGCGGCGGCGAGATCACCCCCGACTCCCCGCTCTGGAAGGGCCACCAGGCCGAGATGGACGCCAACAACCCGGAGAAGCTCGCCGAGAAGCTGATCGCCGGCGGCGGCCCGGACGTCTACATCAACTTCCAGGTCGGCACGAAGGAGTCCGGCAGGGACCGGATGGCGCAGTTCGTGCAGCAGTACGGGAAGGGCCCGGTCAAGACCACCATCCGCGACATCCAGAACGGCGAGCACAACGGCTGGCACTACGTGCGCGGCATGAAGGAGGGCTCGCTGGAGTGGATCAGCAAGGTGCTGAAGGGCCCCAGGCCCGAGGCCGGCTGACCGCGGCCGGCTGACCCCGCCCGGCCGGCCGACCGTTGCCCCGTACGTTCGAAAGTCCCCGTTCCCGCAGACAGGACCCGCCCCCGACCCGTCGCCGGACTGCGCCACGTGGCCCTCACCACGTCGCCCCGGTCCCAGGCAACCCATACGGTCGTTCACACCTCTGTACAGGTGTCAAGGGGGACCAATCGGTCCGACCCGCGCCCAACCAGGGCGCCGGAGAAGGAACGGGAACAAATCCGTGCAGTATGACCACCAAGGCGACGGCGGCCCCACGACCAAGGGCGGCCGTCGCCCCCGGCGCCCCCGCAGGCGCCAGATCCTGATCGGCGGCGGACTCGCGCTCGCCCTCGCCGCCGGGGGCGGCGCGGCGTACAAGGCGGGCCTCTTCTCGGACATAGGGGATCCGGTCTCCTTCGGAAAGATCCAGGAGTCGGCCACCGCCGAGGACATCCGCCCGGGGGTGCAGATGCCCACCGGCCCCAAGGCCGAGTTCACCCGCACGAGCCGGCTGCCGGACGGCACGCAGATCGCGATGACCACCCTGACCGGCCAGAAGTCCGGCTTCACGGGCGACGTGTGGGTGTGGGTGCCCAAGGAGTACGACGAACCGAGGTACGCCAAGAGCGCCTTCCCCGTGCTGATCTCCCTGCCCGGCGGGCGCGGCTACCCCAAGAACTACTGGGGCACCGGTCCCGGCCTCGGGCTCCAGCAGGCCGTGATCGACGGCGTCAAGGCGGGCACCAGCCTGCCCTTCATCCTCGTCATGCCGGTGATCAACGCGGACACCAAGCACCACTTCGACGGATCGGACATCCCCGGCCAGCCGAAGATGGGCACCTGGATGGCCGATGACATCCCCGATTTCACGAAGGCCAATTTCCGCACCTTCACCTCCCGCGACGGCTGGGCCTTCATGGGCTCCTCCTCGGGCGGTTTCGGCGCCTTCAAGCACGTCCTGAAGTACCCCGAGCGCTTCAAGGCGGTGATCGCCAGCGGCGTCGACTTCGTCCCCGACTCCCCGCTGTGGAAGGGGAACCGGCAGGCCATGGACGAGAACAACCCCGAGAAGCTCGCCGAGAAGCTGATCGAGGAGGGTGGTCCGGACGTCTGGATCAACTTCCAGATCGGCACCAAGGAGAGCGGCCGCGACCTGGCCGAGCGGTTCATGCGCGAGTACGGCAGGGGCCCCGTGCACACCCGGCTCCAGGTGATCCAGGATGGTGAGCACAACGGAAAGTCGTACGTACGAGGAATGAGGGAGGGTTCCCTGGAGTGGATCAGCAAGGTGATGCAGGGACCGACACCCGATCCCGCCGTGCGATGAGCCCGACGGTGAAGGGGATGACGGCCGCCGTCGCCGCGGGGATCGCGATGGTGTGCGCCGTCGCGTTCCTGGAGGCGCCCGGCGACCGGCCGGTGCACCCCTTCCCGACCGTCGGCGTGCTCATGGCCAACGGGGAGCACTGGTGCACGGCGAGCGTGGTCGACAGCCCCAAGGGCAACGTCGTCGCGACCGCCGCGCACTGCGTGGCCCCGGCGGGCGAGGACGGCGTGCCCGGCGAGGTCGCCCACGACGGCCTCGCCATCGGCGAGCTCTCCTTCGCGCCCGCCTTCTCCGGAGAGGGCTCGGGCACCCAGCCCCTCGGCGTGTGGAAGGTCCGCTCGATCCACGTCGACGAACGCTGGACGAAGTGGGGCGAGGACACCGCCGACTTCGCCTTCCTCACCATCGAGCCCGACGAGGACGGCCGCAGCGTGCAGGACGCCGTCGGCGGCAGGAGCGAGGCGCCCGCGCCCGACTGGACCTCCGGGTACGAGCGCGAGGTCACCGTCATCGGCTACCCGGAGTCCGAGCACAACCCGCAGAACAAGCCCGTGTCCTGCACCACCCAGACCCGCCACGACGTGGACGACCCCGACCTGCTGTACATCAGCTGCTCGGGCTTCTGGACCGGCACCAGCGGCAGCCCCTGGATCGCCGACCGCGGCGGCACCGGGCAGCCGGGCCGGCTGATCGGGGTGCTCAGCGGCGGGGACACGGACGTGGACTCCACGGCCGCGCTGTACGACGAGAAGGCCAAGGCCCTCTACGAGCGGGCCGCACGGGGCTGAACGGCCGCGAGGTCCGGGACCGGGCTACTCCTTCCGGCGCTCGGTGCCGACGACCACGCCGACCGCTGCCACCACGATCGCGCCGCCGAGCACGATCGGCGGGGTCAGCGGCTCGTCCAGGACCAGCGCGCCCAGCGCGACGGCCACCACCGGATTGACGTACGCGTACGTGGCCACCAGCGACAGCGGCGCCGCCCGGAGCAGCCACGCGTACGCCGTGAAACCGACGACCGAGCCGATCAGCACGAGGTAACCCAGGGCCACCCACGAGGAGGCGGAGAAGGCGCCGGGGTCCAGGCCGTGATGCTCCCCGCGCAGCAGTCCCACCACCACACCGGCGGCCCCGCCCGCCAGCATCTGGTACGCGGAGCCGGTGAAGGGGTTGTCCGGCAGCGGCAGCCGCCCGGCCGAGAACGAGCCCAGCGACCACAGCAGCGCGGCGCCCAGCACCAGCAGCACCCCGCCCAGGTGGACCTCCCCGCTCAGCCCCGGGCTGGTCAGCACGGCCAGCCCGGCCAGGCCCACCAGCACCCCCGCCAGGGTCCGCAGCGGCGGCCGGTCCCCGGTGGCCGCCCGCAGCACCACCACCCACATCGGCACCGACGCGACCAGCAGCGCGGCCAGCCCGGACGGGACGGAGGTCTCGGCCAGCACCACCAGGCCGTTGCCGCCCAGGATCAGCAGCAGCCCGACCAGCACCAGGGAGCGGGCCTGCGCGGCCGTGATCCTGAGCGCGCGGGGCCCGTACCGCCAGGCGACGACGCCGGCCAGCACCAGACCGGCGGTGACGAAGCGGGCCCCGGCGGACAGGAAGGGCGGCATGGTCTGGACGGCGATCCGGATGCCGAGGTAGGTCGATCCCCAGACCACGTACACGAGCGCGAGCGCGAACCACACGGCCCCGGTGGTTGTGCGGCGGCCCGCGTCCGCGTCCGCGTCTTTGCCGTCGGTCGGTGTCGAGGTGCCCATGGCCCGGATCCTACGGTCGGTGCCGGATACACGCTTCTGGATGTCCCAGCCCCCTCTCACCCCTTGAGCAGGGCGTTCAGCTCGCCGTACGGCAGTGCCCCCGCGAGGGAGCCGTACGTGCCGCCGGCCAGCAGTTCCTCGGTGGCGCGGCGGACCACGGCGTACGCGGCCTCCGCCACCCAGGAGCCGAGGCTGACGCGGGCCACCCCGAGGGTGCCCAGCTCGGCCACGGACGGCGCGTCCGGGCCGACGAGGACGTTCAGCGGCCCGTCGATCCCCCGGGCGAGCTCGGCGACGGTGGCCGGATCGGTGACCCCGGGCACGAAGACGCCGCTGGCGCCGGCGGCGAGGTAGGCGGCGGCGCGGGACAGGGTCTCGTCGAGCCGGGTGGAGCTCTCGCCGAGGCCGAAGAGGTACGTGTCCACCCGGGCGTTGACGTACAGCGGCACCCCGGCCGCGTCGGCGGCGGCCCGGGCCGCGGCGAGCCGCTCCGCGTGCTCGGCCGGGGCGCGGCGGCCGTCCTCGATGTTGATGCCGACCGCGCCGGCGGCCAGCACCCCGGTGACGGTCTCCCCGACCCCGGCGGCGTCGGCGGCGAACCCGCCCTCGATGTCGGCGGTGACGGGCACGGAGACGGCCGAGGCCACCCGCGCGATCAGCTCCAGCGCCCGGTCCCGCGCGAGGGCGTCCCCGTCGGGCGCCCCGAGCGACCAGGCGACCCCGGCACTGGTGGTGGCGACGGCCGCCGCCCCGGCGGCCTCGACGAGCCGCGCACTGGCGACGTCCCAGGCGTTGGCGAGTGCGAGGGGAGCGGCGGGGGTGTGCAGCGAGGTGAAGGCGGCGGCCTGGGATGCGCGGTCAAGGTGGGTGGTCATGGCCCCAGTTGACCAGACCTACCCACCCGACGGCTGGCGGTTTTCCGACGCGGACCCCTCAGTCGGCGGCCAGGCCCGTCTTGGCGCCCGCGCCGCACAGGGGGACGACCGCTCTGCGGCCGCCCAGGGGGTTGCCGGGGGCGGTGGGGGCGACCGCCGCCCAGCAGGCCGCCGCCGTCGGCTCCACGAACAGGCCGCGGCGCGCCAGGTCCCGCTGCGCCTCGCGGAGCCGGTCGTCCGGGACCGTCACGAAGGTGCCCCCGGACTTGCGGACCGCCGCCAGGATCTGCCGGGCCCGGGGCGGGGCCGGGATCGCGATGCCCTCCGCCGCCGTCGGCAGCTGCGGCACCGGGGCGGCGTCCTCCGCGCCCGCCGCGAAGGCGGCCGCCAGCGGGGACACGGCCTCCGCCTGGACCGCGATCAGGGCGGGCGGCGTCGCGCCGTGCCGGGCGGCCAGCTCCTCCACCGCCAGGGCCGCGCCGAGCAGCAGGGTGCCGTTGCCCACCGGCACGACCAGCGCCTCCGGCAGCCGGCCGCCGAGGGCCTCCCAGATCTCGTAGACGTACGTCTTGGTGCCGTGCAGGAAGTACGGGTTGAAGACGTGGCTGGCGTAGAACACCCCCGGCTCGTCCGCCGCCGCCCGCGCGGCCCGCGCCGTGGCCTCGCGGCCGCCCGCGACGACGCGTACGACGGCCCCGTGGGCCCGCATCTGCTCGGTCTTCTTCTCCGAAGTGCCCTCCGGCACGAAAACTTCACAACTGAGCCCGGCCCGCGCGCAGTACGCCGCCACGGACGTCCCCGCGTTGCCGCTGCTGTCGGCGACCACCCGCTCCGGGGCGAGCCGGCGCGCCAGTTCGGCGAGCATGACCGCGCCCCGGTCCTTGAAGGACAGCGTCGGCATCAGGAAGTCGAGCTTGGCGTGAATCCGCTCCGACAGCGGCACCAGCGGGGTGTACCCCTCCGACAGCGAGACCGAGAACGCCCCCGGCAGGGGCAGCGCGGGCGCGTACCGCCACAGCGAGGGGGGTCCCGCCGCCGGTTCGAGGGGGATGGCCGGATCGGGTGTGAAGTCGAGGTCCCAGGGGCCGCCGCACAGGGGGCAGCACCAGGGCGCGGTCCGCACGTCCGCGTGCGTGCCGTCCTCGGGGCAGACGTAACCGGGAAGTGCGTGAGTCATGTGCGGAGCACCTTTGCTCGTTCATGGCCGTCGTATGGCACGGATGTTACGCGTCCGTGGTGCGTCCGCCCGGCTCTTGTGGGATGGCGGAGGGGTGGGCCAACCTTTCGGGGACGACGGCCCGTTGGGACGGGATTCGTTGTCATGGACATGCCTAAAGCGAGTTCTTCCGCGTGTCCGCGCACCGTCGCACGGCACCCGCAGGCCCACCCCCAAGAGGAGGACCCCCCACATGTCCGTGAAGCGTCACACCCGCCGGAGGATCGCCGCCGCCAGCGCGACCGCCGTCGCAGCCCTCGCGCTCGGCGCGGCCGCCGCCCTGCCCGCCACCGCGGCCGACGGCGCCCCGCAGGGCGTCATCGAGAACGCCGGCGTCGCCGGGGCCGTCCCCGGCAGCTACATCGTGACCCTGAAGGACTCCGCGGCCCGCTCCACCGCGGACAGCGGCAAGGCCGTCGCCAAGCGGTACGGCGCGAAGATCGACCGGACCTACAGCGCGGCCCTCAACGGCTACTCCGTCGAGGTCTCCGAGGCGCAGGCCAGGAAGCTCGCCGCCGACCCGGCGGTGGCGTCGGTCGTGCAGAACCGCACCTTCACCGTCGACGCCACCCAGCCCAACCCGCCGTCCTGGGGCCTGGACCGCCTCGACCAGCGGGCCCTCCCGCTGGACCAGAGCTACACCTACCCCGACAAGGCCGGAGAGGGCGTCACCGCCTACATCATCGACACCGGCGTCCGCATCACCCACCAGGACTTCGGCGGCCGCGCCTCCTACGGCTACGACGCCGTCGACAACGACAACACCGCCCAGGACGGCCACGGCCACGGCACGCACGTCGCCGGCACCGTCGCTGGAGGCGCGTACGGCGTCGCCAAGAAGGCGAAGATCGTCGGCGTCCGCGTCCTCGACAACAACGGCTCCGGCACGACGGCCCAGGTGGTCGCCGGCATCGACTGGGTCACCCGCAACGCCGTCAAGCCGGCCGTGGCCAACATGTCGCTCGGCGGCGGCGCGGACTCCGCGCTCGACACCGCCGTGCGCAACTCCATAGCCGCCGGCATCACCTACGGCGTCGCGGCCGGCAACGAGTCCACCGACGCCTCCACCAAGTCCCCGGCGCGCGTGGCCGAGGCCATCACCGTCGGCTCGACCACCAACACCGACGCGAAGTCCAGCTTCTCCAACTACGGCTCCATCCTGGACATCTTCGCGCCGGGCTCCTCCATCACCTCCGCCTGGGGCACCGGGGACACCGCGACGAACACCATCTCGGGCACCTCGATGGCCACCCCGCACGTCGTCGGCGCGGCGGCCCTCTACCTCTCGCAGAACCCGGCGAGCACCCCGGCGCAGGTCCGCGACGGCCTCGTCGCGGCGGCCACCCCGAACGTGGTGACCAGCCCCGGCACCGGATCCCCCAACCGCCTGCTGAACGTGGGCGCGAGCACCACCCCGCCGAACCCGGGCACCAAGTTCGAGAACACCGCCGACTACGCGATCAACGACAACGCCACCGTCGAGTCGCCGGTCACCGTCAGCGGGATCTCCGGCAACGCCCCGGCCGCGCTGAGCGTCTCGGTCGACATCAAGCACACCTACATCGGTGACCTGAAGGTCGACCTCGTCGCCCCCGACGGCTCGGTGTACAACCTGCACAACCGCAGCGGCGGCAGCGCCGACAACATCATCCGCTCCTACACGGTCAACGCCTCGTCCGAGGTGGCCAACGGGGTGTGGAAGCTGCGGGTGAACGACAACGCCGGCGCCGACACCGGCAAGATCGACGCCTGGGCGCTGCAGTTCTGACACCGGGCGCCCCGGCGCCGGGCACGGCGATGAACTCCTCCGCCCGGGCGACCGGGTGGCGAGGGGCGCGATAACAGGCTGGATCGCGCGATGAACGCGGGGGTGACCGACCAGTCGGTCACCCCCGCTGCGTACTATTTCGCGCATTCGTTCGCGCCGCCCCTGATGGAGCACTCGCCCGGTGACCACCCCGCCCCCGCAGCATCCCCCCGCCGGCCCGGGCCACTCCTGGCCGCCGCCGTCGCCGCCACCGGTGTGGGGGCCGCCGCCGTCCGCGTACGGGCACCCGCCCGCGCTCAACGGGTTCGCCCTGGCCTCGCTGCTGGTCGGGCTGCTGTGCTTCCCGCCGCTCGGGATCGTCTTCGCGGTCGTGGCGCTGGTGCAGATCGCGCGCAAGGGGGAGCGGGGCCGCGCCCTGGCCGTCGCGGGCCTGGTGGTCTCGCTGCTGACGACGGCCGTCCTGGTCGCCGGCCTCACCCGGTACGCGGGGCACTTCACCGGCGCGCTGGGCGGGGCGCGGTACGCGGAGCAGGTCGAGGGCCAGCTGACGGGGATGGACGAGCTGCGCGTGGGCGACTGCTTCAACGTCCCCGGCGGCGACCTGCTGGACGACGCCCGCTTCACCTACCGGATCGGCTGCGACCGGGTGCACGACGCCGAGGTGACCGCCACGACGGCGATCGGGCAGAACCCCTATCCCGGCAAGGGGTGGCTGAAGGACAACGCCACGGACGTCTGCTGGAAGGCGCAGGACGCGTACGCGATGGACTCGTGGGCGCTGCCCGGGTACGCGGAGATGTTCTACTTCACCCCCTCGCCGGACAGCTGGCAGAACGGCGACCGGCGGCTCCTGTGCCTCATCGGCACGTCGACCGAGGAGCACAAGGGCAGTCTGCGCAAGGATGCGGGCATGCTGACGCCGGACCAGGTGACCCTGCTGAGCGCGCTGAACGGCGTGGACCAGGCGCTGGGTCGCGTCCCGGACCGGGAGCTCGACGAGGCGCTGCCCGAGCACCAGAAGTGGGCGCGGAGCGTGGACGAGGCGCTGGCGGCGCAGGAGCGGATGCTCCAGGACGTCACCTCGCGCCAGGACACCGGACCGGCGGCGAGCGCCCGGCTCCGGGAGGTCGCGGCGGCGCGCAAGGAGTGGCAGCGGGCGGCGCGGGCGGCCCGGCCGGGCGACTTCCAGCGGGCGTGGGACGCGGCGCTGGCGGCCCTGTCGGTGGACGCGGAGAAGACGCTGCGCGGGGCGTACGGGCTCTCCACGCGGGTTCCGCAGTGGCTGCAGCCGGGTCCGGACGGGCCGGGGACGGGGTCGGGGCGGTGGCCCTCGTCGGAGTCCGTCTGAGGTCCTCTGGGTAACGCGCGGTAACGGGTTTGAGTGACCTGGGTTCATCACATCGAGTGAAACTCTGGCCCGTGCTTGCGCTGCTCAACCGTCGGTTGCCAGGGTGTAGCTGTCTGTCAACCTGATGGGAGTGGCTCGTGACTTTCGGTGAGCAGCCGGCCTATCTCCGCGTGGCCGGGGATCTGCGACGGAAGATCGTCGATGGCTCCCTGCCCCCGCACGCCCGGCTCCCTTCCCAGGCCCGGATCCGCGAGGAGTACGGGGTCTCCGACACCGTGGCGCTGGAGGCGCGCAAGGTCCTCATGGCCGAGGGGCTGGTGGAGGGCCGCTCCGGATCCGGTACGTACGTGCGCGAGCAGCCCGTGCCCCGCAGGGTCGCCCGCTCCGGCTACCGCTCGGCCGGGGCGTCGACGCCGTTCCGCCAGGAGCAGGCGGAGGCGGGCGCGCGCGGCACGTGGGAGTCCAGCAGCGAGCAGGCGGCCGCGCCGGACCGGATCGCCGAGCGCCTCGGCATCGAGCCGGGCGACCGCGTCATGCGCACCCGGTACGTCTTCCGCGACGCGGGGGAGGCCATGATGATCTCCACCTCCTGGGAGCCCCTGGCCGTGACCGGCCGGACCCCGGTGATGCTGCCGGAGGAGGGGCCGCTGGGCGGTTCGGGGGTGGTGGACCGGATGGCCGCCATCGACGTGGTCGTGGACAACGTGGTGGAGGAGGTCGGGGCCCGGCCGGGCCTGGCCGAGGAGCTCATGACGCTGGGCGGGGTCCCGGGGCACGTGGTGCTGGTGGTGAGCCGCACGTACTTCGCGTCGGGCCGCGCCGTGGAGACCGCGGACGTGGTCGTGCCGGCGGACCGCTACCGCCTCTCGTACCACCTGCCTGTCCGGTAACACCGCCCGCGCGGGGTTTTCGGTCGTTTCGCAAGGGTCCGGGGCGCGCCCCGGACCCATGTTCGAGTGGGGCCCGCGCGGAGCGCCGGGCCCTCCCACGTCGCCCACCCGTCGGCGCGCTCCGTGCGCCGGGTCCGGACCGGCGTGCACGCCCCTCTCGTACCCCTGGCCGGATGCGTACGCCCCCCGGGTACCTCTTCGTGAAAAACCGTATCCGCTCAGTAAAGGTCGGGCGTAAGCTCGGGCATATGCGCAATGCGGTTTCCTGGGCAGGTACAGCGGCGGAGGGTGAAGCGCGATGACCGACAGCGGTGCCCTGCTTCCATGGCTGGTCATACGTCAGGACGACAACGGCAACCGCTACCGGGTGGGTCGCTACCCCACCCGGGCCGAGGCCCAGAAGGTCGTCGACAGCCTCGACGACCGCGGACACGAGCAGCTGTACTGGGTCGAGCGGATCGGACAGGAAAGCCAGACCGCCACCACCAACTGAATCGGCTGAAGGCGCTGGCATAGGCTCCGCCCATGACTGTACGCGTGGTCGTGGGCGGAGCCCTTTGTCATGACGGGCGCCTGCTGGCCGCCCGGCGCAGCGCGCCGCCCGAGCTGGCCGGCCGGTGGGAGCTCCCCGGCGGCAAGGCCGAGCCGGGCGAGACCGTGCCCGAGGCGCTGGTGCGCGAACTGCGCGAGGAGCTCGGCGTGGAGGCCGAGGCGCTGGAGCGGATCCCGGGGGAGTGGCAGCTGAAGCCCGGCCTGGTCCTGCACGTGTGGACGGCCCGGCTGGTCGCGGGCGAGCCCGAGCCCCTGGAGGACCACGACGAGCTGCGCTGGCTGGCCCCGCACGAGCTGGACGCGGTGGACTGGCTCGACCAGGACCGGCCCTTCGTCGAGGAGGCCGGACGCCGGCTGCGTGCCGCGGCGGACGCGGGGTAGGCGTCGCGGCGGGTCCCGGGTACGACGCGGTGGGCCCCGGCCGGGAGCCGGGCCGGCGGCCGCGGCAGGAGGCGGGGCCCGGCGCCGCGTCGCACGGCGGGGCGCACCGGGGCGCGCGAGGCTCCCGCCCTAGGCCGTCTGCGCCACAGTGCGCCGGTGCGTGGGGGATCGGGTGGTACGGCGCCCTGATTATCGGGTATGTCGCTATTAGTCCCTATCTCGCCCCCCTTTCGTCACCGACGAACCGGACTGGGGTCGCTGGTGGCCCGGGAAGTGATCGGCGTGATCGACACAGACGGTGAATGCGCCGAGTGGGCCTTCCCCGCCGAGCCCGGTGCCGTCCGCACCGCACGCCACGCCGTGCGCGGCACCCTCCGCTCCTGGGGCCTGGACTCCGTCGGCGACGTGACCGTCCTGCTGGTCAGCGAGCTGGTCACCAACTCCCTGCGGTACGCCTCCGGCCCCATCGGGGTCCGCCTGGTACGGCGCAATCCGGCCGCGCCGGACCTGGCCGGCGGCCCGGCCCTCCTCGTGGAGGTCTCCGATCCGCTTCCGGATCCGCCCCGCGAGCGGATCGCCCGGCCCGACGACGAGGGCGGTCGCGGCCTGCACCTCGTCGCCGTCTCCGCGCGCCGCTGGGGGACCCGGCACGGGAAGACGGGGAAAACCGTGTGGTTCGAGTTGGCTCTTCCTGGTGAGTAACAAGGAGAAGGGCGGCAGTGGGTCTCCCGGGCGCCGTCTGGGACGACCACCGGACGTGGCCGGAAAACAACGGGACCCTTTTGTGATCGTGAACGCCGTGCCGTACGGGGCCGTGGTGCTGAATACTTCGGTCATGGCCGGTCCGGTTGCGGTGAGCTGGAGGGGACGGTCGCGTGAGCGAGATACCTGCGCAGACACATCAGGCCCGTGTGCCCGGGGAGCCTTTGCACGACTCCCTGTGGCACACCAGTCCGCCTGGCTCGATATACGACTACATAAAGGTCGCCTCCTTCTCGATCGGCCCTGACGGGCTCATCGACCAGTGGAGCCTGCGCGCCGAGGAACTCTTCGGGCTCGGCGCGGCGCAGGCGGTCGGCCGCGACCCCGTCGCGGCCTTCATGCCCCCCGAGCTGCGCGAGGGCGGCCACCGCAAGGTCGCCGAGATCCTCGACGGCAAGGAGTGGACCGGCCTGGTCCCCTTCCGCATCCCCGGCGGCGACGGCGCCCACGGCGTGGCCGAGATCTATGTGATGCCCACCCAGACCGCGAGCGCCGAGCGGGCCGCGCTCTGCGTCGTCGTCGACGTGCGCGCGCTGCGCCGCATCGAATCCGACCTCGCCGCCTCACAGGCCATATTCGGCCAATCGCCCTTCGGTTTCCTGCTGTTCGGCACCGACCTCACCGTGCAGCGCGCCAACCGGCGCTTCGCGACCGTCTTCGGCGGCACCGTCGCGGAGCACCGCGGCCGCACCGTCCACGACTACCTGCCGCCCCACGAGGCCGACCGGATGGCCGAAGCCCTCCGCCGGGTGCTGGAGACCGGCGAGTCCGTCACCGACCTGCGGATCACCGGCGCCACCCCCCGCAGCCGCGACGACCGCCACTGGTCGATCAACCTCTACCGGGTGCACGACGGCACCGGCCGCCCCATCGGCGTCGCCGGCCTCGGCACCGACGTCACCCGCCGCCACCTCGCCGCCCGCGAGGCCGCCGGGGTCCGCCGCAACCTCGCCCTCCTCAACGAGGCCGGGCACCGCATCGGCAACTCCCTCGACCTGGAGACCACCGCCCGCGAACTCCTCGACGTCACCGTCCCCGGCTTCTGCGACCTGGCCGCCGTCGACCTCTACCAGGGCCTGCTGCTCGGCGACGACGACCGCCCCGCCCGCCCCCAGGGACCCGGCGTACCCTCCCTCCCCGACCAGGGCGCCCGCCGCGCCCCCTCCGCGAAACTGCGCCGGGTCGCCTTCGCCTCCGCCGTCTCCGACGCCCCCCTGTCGGGGCCCGGCGCACTGGTCGCCGTGGGCGAGACCCACCGCTACCCCGCCGCCTCCCCTGGCGCGCGGGTCCTGCGCACCGCACGCCCCCGGCTGGTCGACGCCGCCGGCCCCGACGACCTCGTCCAGTCCACGCTGATCGTCCCGATGGTCGCCCACGACACCGTGGTCGGCCTCGCCCAGTTCTCCCGTACGAAGGGCAGCGAGCCCTTCGGCGAACGCGACCGGGCCGTCGCCGTGGAACTCGCCGCACGGGCCGCCGTCTGCATCGACAACGCCCGCCTCTACCGGCGCGAGCACGAACGCGCCCTGATCCTCCAGCGCAGCCTGCTCCCGCCCGGCGACCCCGAGGCCGCCGGCCTCGACATCGCCTGCCGCTACCTGCCGGGCAACGCCGCCACCGAGGTCGGCGGCGACTGGTTCGACGTCATCGAACTGCCCGGGCACCGCACCGCCCTCGTCGTCGGCGACGTCATGGGCCGCGGCCTGCGCGCCGCCGTCGCCATGGGCGAACTGCGCACCGCCGTACGCACCCTCGCCCTGCTGGACCTGGAACCGGCCGAGGTGCTCGCCGCCCTCGACGAGGTCGCCCGCGGCCTCGGCGCCCCCGGCGGCGCCCAGCAGGCCTCGCGCGCCGCCCTGCACTCCCGCGACGCCGACCGCTCCGAGGTCTACCTCGCCACCTGCGTCTACGCCGTCTACGACCCCGTCACCCGGCGCTGCACCATCGCCAACGCCGGCCACATGCCGCCCGTCCTCGTCGAACCCCCCGAGGACGGCGCCGAACCCCGCCCCGGGCTGCTGCTGGAGATCCCGACCGGAATGCCGCTCGGCGTGGGCGGCGAACCCTTCGAGGAGGTCGAGGTCGAACTCCCCGAGGGCGCCCTGCTCGCCCTCTACACGGACGGGCTGGTCGAGTCCCGCGACCACCCGCTGGAGGAGGGCCTGCGCGGCCTGCGAGGGGCGGTCGCCGATCCGTCCCGCCCCCTGGAGGAGGTCTGCGACCACGTCCTCAACACCCTCCACACCCGGCACGGCGAGGACGACATCGCCCTGCTCATGGCACGGGTCCAGGGCCTGCCCGCCGGAGCCGTCGGCGACTGGCAGCTGCCCCGCGAGGCCCGCTCGGTGGGCCGGGCCCGGGAACTGGCCCGCGCCAAACTGCCCGCCTGGGGCCTGGAGGGGCTCCTCGACACCACGGAACTGCTGGTCAGTGAACTCGTCACCAACGCCCTGCGGTACGGGGAGGGCGAGATCCGGCTCCGGCTGCTGCTGGACCGGACCCTGGTGTGCGAGGTCTGGGACGGCAACCTCGTCCAGCCCCGCCGCCGCCGCGCCCGGGACACCGACGAGGGCGGCCGCGGCCTCCAGCTCGTCGGCCTCCTCTCGGCCGGCTGGGGCACCCGCCGCACCCACCGGGGCAAGACCGTCTGGTTCGAGCTCCCGCTCCCGATGCCGGGCGGCGCACCGGGAGAGGCGGTCACCGAACTGTCGGCGGAACAACTGCTGGACATGTACGGCTGAGCGGTACCCGTCAGGCCGCCCCCGACTTGAGCGCGGCCAGCCGGGCCTCGACCTCCGAGGCCCGGCCGAGGTCGTCCAGCGCCTCGAACTGGGCGTCCAGGGAGGAGGCCGCCAGCTCCGACTTCCCCATGGCCATCGCCTCCTCCCGCCGCACCTTCTCCTCGAAGCGGTGCAGCTCGCTGGTCGGGTCCAGCACGTCGATGTCCTTGACGGCGTCCAGCATGGTGTTCTGCGCCCGGGCCGTCCTCGCCCGTGCCACCAGCTCGTCCCGCTTGGCCTGGAGCTCCGTCAGCTTGTCCTTCATCGCGCCGAGGCCCTCCCTGAGCCTGTCCACGACCTCCGTCTGAGCGGCGATCACCGGCTCCGCCGTCGCCGCCTCCCTCTCCGACCGCAACTGCCGCCCCAGGGCCACCTTCGCCAGGTTGTCGAACCGGTCCGCGTCCGCCGCCGCGCCGGACGCGCGCAGCTCGTCCGCCTTGCGGCTGGCCGCGAGCGCCTTGCCGCCCCACTCCGCGGCCGCGTCCACGTCCTCCTGGTGGTCGGCCTCCAGCATCCGCAGGTTCCCGATGGTCGTGGCCACCGCCTGCTCGGCCTCCGAGATGTTGTTCGAGTAGTCGCGGATCAGCTGGTCGAGCATCTTCTGCGGGTCCTCGGCCTGGTCCAGCAGCGCGTTGATGTTGGCCTTCGCGAGCTGGGTGACACGGCCGAGGATCGTCTGCTTGCTCATCGGGGTCCTTCCTGGTGGCTGGGGGTCCGCAGGTCTGCCGTCCCGTCGTTCAGAAGCGGCCGCCGCCGCCCATGCGGCCGCGGGTGCCGCCGCCCCCGTAGGAGCCGGGCCCGCCGTCGAACCCGCCGCTTCCGCCTCCGCCCCCGCCGAAGCCGCCGCGGCCGCCGCCGCGCAGGATCTCGCCGAGGATGATCCCGCCCAGCACGGCACCGCCCCGGCCGCCGTCCCCGCGCCGGCCCGCGTACGGGTTCCGGTACGCCCGTACGTCCTCCTCCGCCAGCTGCTGCGCCTGCCGGGCCAGCGAGTCCGCCTGCTGCGCCTCCGCCAGCGCCCCCGCCGGGTCCTGGCCGGCCAGCGAGGCCGACCGCTCCAGGTGCCGCCGCGCCTCCGCCAGCCGGGTACGGGCCGGGCTGCCGACGGCACCCCGGCTGGTGGTCACGTAGTCCGCCGCCGCGCCGATCGCGCTGCGGGCCGACAGCTGCGCCTGGTCCAGCAGCGCCGCCGCCCGCCGCCGCCCCGACTCCTGCTCGCGGGCCCCCGCCAGGGCCTCGTCCAGGGCCGCGTCCGCCTCCTCGACCCGGCGCAGCGCGTCGATCGGGTCGTACCGGCCGGCCGCCAGCTGCCGCCGCACGTCGGCCAGTACGGACTCCGCCCGGCCGATCCGGCCCCGCAGGTCCCCCGTGGCGGACCCCGCCTGGGTACCGGTGAGCAGGCCGCGCGCGTCGGCGAGGTCCGTCTCCGTCTCGGTGAGGGCGCCCGGCAGCTCCGCGGCCGCCTCCGCCAGCTCCCGGGCCCGCCGCTCCACCGCGTCCACCAGCGTCGCCGCCTGGTCCACCGCGCCCTCGGCGGCCCGTACGTGCACGGCGGCCCGGCCGTTGTCCCCCGAAGCGAGCGCGGCCCGGGCCTCGCCGAGGCTGGTCGTGGCGAACAGCAGCCGGTCCTCGGCCTGTTCCGGGTTGGAGGCCACCGGCGCGGCCGCGGAGTCCGCGTAGCGGCCCGTCAGCGCGGTGAGGGTGGCCGCGGCGGTCGTCGTACGGCCCGTCAGCACCCGGAACCGCGCCTCCACCGTGGCCAGGGCCCGCGGGGCGTTCTTCTCCAGGTCCCGCAGCCGGTCGAAGTCCGCCGACTCGGCGTCGAGCCTGCGGTTGGCCTCGGTGCACCGGGCCACGATCTCCTCCAGCATCCGCCGGCGGGTCGCGTCGTCCTCCGGGTACGCGTCGTCCAGCTGCTGGCGCAGCCGGAAGGCGTGCGTCAGCTCGTCCTCGGCGTACGCCACCGCCGCGGTGAACGTGCCGACCGCGTCGTCGCCGAACTGCGCGGTGGCGAAGCCGAGCTCCTCGGTGCTGGTGCGGACGGCGTCGTCGGTCGCCACGAGCAGGGCCTTCGCCGTGGCGTCGAGCTCGGGCAGCGGCGCCGGACCGGCCCGCGCCCCGTCCCAGCCGGCATGGGCGGTGGTGGTGCCCCGTCCCGTCCCGTCGCGCCTCCTGCGGCGGCGGTACGCGTACACCCCGAGCGCCCCGGCCGCGCCCACGGCGACCACCGGCAGCAGGTAGTCCCCGGCCCCGCTCGCCCCTTCCGCCGCGCCCCCGGGATCGGCGGTGCCGGGGGTGACGGCGGGCACGGGTACCGGCTTCCCGCCGAGCACGGCGTCGTAGCCGTTCGCCGCGCCGATGGCCGCGCCGGCCCAGTCGTTCTGGCGCAGGGCGGGCTCGATGGTGGTACGGGCGACGTCCGCGAGCTGCGCCTCGGTGAAACCGGAGTCGACGTCGGCCGAATAGGCGTACTGCCGGGCGCCGGTGGCCACCGCGAGCAGCACGTCGTCCTGGCCGAGCCCGTTCTTCTGCGCGGTGGCGTCGGCCCAGCTCTGCGGGGCACGGCCGGAGAAGTCGCGTACGTACGCCACGAAGAGCTGGACCTTCCGGTCGGCGTACAGCCGCTCCAGCGCGGCGGCCACGGCGGGCCCCCGGTCGCCGAGGGCGCCGACCCGGTCGGTGACCTGCCCCTGGCGCGACAGCGCGACGGGGTCCTCGGCCCGGGCGGGCGGGGCCGGCAGCGCCAGCAGCACGGCGGCGAGGAGGAGCGCGGGGGCGGCGGCGCGTCTCAGCGGGTGCACATGGGGGAGGCTATGTTCCGTTCCGGCCCCCCGCACCCGGAGGTCGTCGGCCGGTGCCGGTGGGCCGGGTGCGGCTGGTGTGCCGCTGCGCGGTGCCCGCCCCTCCCCGCCCTTCACCCGTTCTCGCCTCAGGCGCCGGCGGGGCTCAGAACACGGCGCTACCGCGCCCGCGCCTCAAGCGCCGGCGAGGCTGAAATCAGCCCCGCCTGCGTTTGAGGCGCGGGTCCGGGCGGAGCCCGGGGAACGGTGGAAGGGCGGGTAGGGGACCTGCTCCGCGCAGCGGCCCAACCGACCGCGCCCGACCACCGGCACCGGCCCCGCCCAGCGCCGCCGGACGGAGCCCGGCGCAGCGGGGCGGAGTCGATCAGCGGTGCGGAGCCCGGTACGGCGCCGTACCGCGGGGCGCGTCACAGCATCGGCCCGGCGCCGGAACGGAACGCGCGCCCCGTCACGACGGCAAGGGCGCACCCGTCAGCGCCGGCCCCGCGAAGACGAGGGCGTCGGCGGCGACCACCGGCCCGGGTCCTTCGGCCGGGTGGTCCCGGTGCCCGCGGGGCTTGCCCGTCGTGACGTCGAGGCCCGTCACGAACGGGAGGGCCGTCCGGCCCAGCAGCCCCCGCCGGCCGCCGTGGGAGGACCGCACGTACAACACCCCCCGCCGCACCCCCAGCAGCTCCAGCACGCACGCCGTGCCCTCCCGCCGCGTCACCGGCCGCTGCCACCGCACCGCCCCGCTCTCCGCGTCGAGCGCGAACACCACGTCCCAGCCCTGCTCCGCCCGGTACGCGGCCGCGTACACCACCCCGTCGTCGACGAGCAGCCCCGCCGCCGGCACCCCCGGCTCGAAGCGCCACAGCTCGTAGCCCTTGCGCCGGTCCAGCGCGCGCAGGACGCCGCCGTCCAGGACGTGCACCGGCCCGCCCGCCGCCTGGTCGGGGGCCGCCGGAGCGCCGGCGTCGTAGCCGCGCGGCCACGACCACAGCGGGGTCCCGCTCGGCAGGTGCAGCGCCCGCAGCCGCCCGCCGCCCCCGACGACCAGGCACTCGCCCGAGACCGTGAACGAGGGCACGCCCGACAGCCGGTGCCGCCACACCGGTTCCCCGGCGGTCTTGTCCAGGGCGGTCAGCTCCTCGTGCGCCGCGTGCAGCAGCAGCCCCGGCACCGGGATCAGCTCCGCCGGCCCGTCCAGTTCCCGCCACCACCGCACCCGCCCGTCCGCCGGATCCCGGACAACCAGTCGCCCCTGCGACCCGGCGCCCGAGGTCACGACCACGCACACGGTGTCCGCGTCGGCCGCGCACCACACCCGCTCCGGCTCCGGCAGCGGCCGCGCCCGCACCCCCTCGTCGGCGTACGCCGTCCAGAGCGTCGCTCCGGTCGGTGCGTCCACGCAGCCGACCCCGGCGCCCGTCGTCCACACCGCCCGCTCCCCGGCCGCGTGCAGTTCGTCCGGCCGCTCATCGGTCCGCCACCCCGCCGTCGGCCGGGGCCCGACCGCGTCGGGGCGCGGGCGCGGGCGCGGCCCCGGCGCGCGCGGGGGCGGTGTGCCGGGGTCCGCCGCGACGGCCGCCAGCCAGGGCGCCCCCGCCGTGCAGTCCCGGGCGATCCAGGCCAGCTCCCGGCCCCGCTCGGCGGGTTCGGCCAGCCGCCGGGCGGCGGCGGCACGCTCCTGCGCGACGGCCGGGTCCAGCACGGAGGGCAGGTCCCGCGCGCTCAGGTCCCGGGCGGCCTCCAGGTCCGCGCGGGCCGCCTCCAGATCCCCGTCCCCGGTGTCGGCCAGCGCCCGCTCCGCCAGGGCCAGGGCCTCGGCCGCGCCCGCCCGGTCCCCGACGGCGGAGCGTTCGCCCGCCACCCGGCACAGTGCCCGCACCCGGGCCCCGCCGCCCGGTATCCGCGCGGCCAGCCGGAGGGCGGCGGGCAGGTCCTGCCGGGCGACGGCGGTGACGGCCCTGGACTCGGCGGCGGCCCGGACCGTCGGGTCCTGGATCAGGGACAGGTACCCCTCGGCGCGGGGGAGGTCGGCCGCGGCGCTCGCCGGTGCGGCCCGCGCCAGGACGGCCTCCTCCGCCGGGCCGCCGGCGAAGTACCGCCGGGCCAGCCGGACCCCGCGTTCGGGGGCGACCGCCGCGAGCTCCTCCGCGACCTTGCGCAGCCGGGTCAGCCGCTTCGGCCCCGACACCGCGAACAGGGCCTGCTGCGCGTCGGTCAGCACCCGTTCGGTGCGGGCGGGGGCGTCCCGCGAGATCCGCCGGGCCAGCGAGGTCAGCAGCGCGGCCACCCGGGCGCCGTCGCCGTCCCCGTCGGTCCAGGCCCAGAGCTCGGCGTCCGCCAGCAGCCGGCCGGCGAGGCCCGCGTCGAAGCGCGCCGCGGCCTCCGCCGCGAGGGCGAGACCCTCGGTGCGCGCCTCTCCCGCCCCGGGCGGCAGGGAGACCAGCGTCTCCTCGGCCTCCAGCAGCAACTCCCGTACGAAGTCCCGTACCGGGGCGGGCACGAAGCCGTCCGGCCCCCGCCCGGAACCCGTCCCGCCCCCCGGCTCCGGCCCCCGCTCAGCCCCCGGCCCCCGCCCCGCCCCGTGCGGCACCCCCGCCCCCGACCGGGAACCCGCCTCCGCCCCCGGCCCGGCCCCCGTCCCCGACCGGGAACCCGCCTCCGCCCCCGGCCCGGCCCCCGCCCCCGACCGGGAATCCGGCCCGGCTCCCGAGTTCGTCTCGGCCCCCGCCTTCGCCTCCGCGTCCGGCCCGGCCCCCGCCCCCGCCAGGGACCCCGGCTCTCCCCACGGCCCGTCGCCCGGGGTGGAGGCCCCCGCCCCGCCGCCGTCCGCGATCCGCCCGAGCCCCCGCAGCGCCCCCGCCACCCATCCCGCCGACTCCGGCCGGTCCCGCGGGTCCTTCGCCAGCAGCGCCAGCACCAGCCGGCCCAGCTCCGCGGACACCCCCGGCACCGCCAGCGGCAGCGGCGCGTCCTCCACGTGGCGCCGCATCAGGACGTACATCGGCTCCGCCGACCCGAAGGGCGGCTCCCCGCTCAGCAGGGCGTACAGCACGCACCCCAGCGCGTACAGGTCGCAGCGGGCGTCCACGTGCTCGCCGCGCCACTGCTCGGGCGCCATGTAGGGCGGGGTGCCGAACATCCGCCCGGTCACCGTCCAGCCGGCCGTCGCGTCGGCGGAGTGGGCTATGCCGAAGTCGCAGATCTTGAGGCGGCCGCCGGGCAGCAGGAAGAGGTTCTGGGGTTTCAGGTCCCGGTGCACCACGGCCCGTTCGTGCGCGGCGGCCAGCGCCTCCGCCGTCTGCGCGCCCAGCTCCACCGCCTCGGCCACCGGCAGGCCGCCGGGGGAGCGGGCCAGCCGCGCCCCCAGGTCCTCCCCGGAGAGCAGCTCCATCACGATGAACAGCCGCCCCTCGTGCTGCCCCACGTCGTGCACGACGGTGATGCCCGGGTGCTGGAGGCGCGCCCCGATGGTGGCCTCCCGCCGGAACCGGGCGATCAGCTCCTCGTTGGTCGCCGCGTCCAGCAGCACCTTGACCGCCACGGCCCGGTGCAGGGCCCGGTCGTGCCCGCGCCACACCTCGCCCATGCCTCCGGCGCCGAGCCGCCGGTCCAGCCGGTACCGGTCCGCCAGTACTTCCCCCACCCGCACCGCGAAGCCCCCTGAGATCACGTCGTCCGACGGTCATCCAGGGGGCATTGTCCACCGCTGAGTGAACTAACGGGGGTCGGAGGCCGAACGCCGCCGGATCTTGTTCCCCAGCCACACCAGGGGGTCGTACTTGCGGTCCACGGCCCGCTCCTTCAGCGGGATCAGGGCGTTGTCGGTGATCTTGATGCCCTCGGGGCAGACCTCCGTGCAGCACTTGGTGATGTTGCAGTAGCCCAGGCCGTGTTCCTCCTGGGCGGTGCGCTTGCGGTCCAGGCCGGCGTCCGCGGCCGCGTCCAGCGGGTGCATGTCCAGCTCGGCGACCCGCATCAGGAAGCGCGGGCCGGCGAAGACGGTCTTGTTCTCCTCGTGGTCGCGCACCACGTGGCAGGTGTCCTGGCACAGGAAGCACTCGATGCACTTGCGGAACTCCTGTGAGCGTTCCACGTCCACCTGCTGCATCCGGTACTCGCCCGCGGCGACCCCCGGCGGGGGCACGAAGGCCGGGACCTCGCGGGCCTTGGCGTAGTTGAAGGACACGTCCGTGACCAGGTCCCGGATCACCGGGAAGGCGCGCAGCGGGGTGATCGTGACGGTCTCGTCCCGCCCGAAGACGGACATCCGCGTCATGCACATCAGCCGCGGCCGGCCGTTGATCTCCGCGCTGCACGAGCCGCACTTGCCCGCCTTGCAGTTCCAGCGGACCGCGAGGTCGCCGGCCTGGGTCGCCTGGAGCCGGTGCACGATGTCCAGGACCACCTCGCCGTCGTGCACCTCGACGGTGAAGTCCCGCAGGCCCCCGCCCTCCGCGTCGCCCCGCCAGACCCGGAAGCGTGCCTCGTATGTCGTCACCAGTGCAGCTCCTCTTCGGCGAGGTACTTGGCCAGTTCTTCCTTCTCGAAGAGCGCGAGCAGGTCGGGGCGGATCGGCTCGGTGCGGACCCGTTCCAGCGTGATCCGCGCCGCGGCGGGGTCGGCGGGGGGCGGATCGACCGGCCGGCACAGCAGGTTCACCGGCCGCCACCGCCGTTCCATCGCCGGGCAGTCCTCGCGGGTGTGCCCGCCGCGGCTCTCGGTGCGCTCCAGGGCGGCGCGGGCCACGCACTCGCTGACCAGCAGCATGTTGCGCAGGTCCAGCGCCAGGTGCCAGCCCGGGTTGAACTGCCGGTGCCCCTCGACCCCGGCGCGGGCGGCGCGTACGCGCAGGGCCGCCAGCCGCTCCAGGGCCTCGGCCATCTCGCCCTCGCGGCGGATGATGCCGACCAGGTCGTTCATTGCCGTCTGGAGCTCCTGGTGGAGGGTGTACGGGTTCTCCGCGCCGTCGGCGGCGTGGAACGGGGCGAGGGCCTCGGCGGCCGCCGCGTCGATCTCCGCCTGGGAGACGGCGGCCCGTACGGCACCCGCGGCCGCGGCGTGCTCCGCCGCGTGCAGTCCGGCACGCCGGCCGAAGACCAGCAGGTCGGAGAGGGAGTTGCCGCCCAGCCGGTTCGAGCCGTGCATGCCGCCGGCGACCTCGCCGGCGGCGAACAGGCCCGGTACGCCGACGGTGGCGGCGGTGTCGGAGTCGACCGCGATACCGCCCATCACGTAGTGGCAGGTCGGGCCGACCTCCATGGGCTCGGCGGTGATGTCCACGTCCGCCAGCTCCTTGAACTGGTGGTACATGGACGGCAGCCGGCGTTTGATCTTCTCGGCCGGCATCCGGGTGGACACGTCGAGGAACACTCCGCCGTGCGGGGAGCCGCGGCCGGCCTTCACCTCGGAGTTGATGGCGCGGGCCACCTCGTCGCGGGGGAGCAGCTCGGGCGGGCGCCGGTTGTGGTCGGGGTCCTCGTACCAGCGGTCGCCCTCCTCCTCCGACTCGGCGTACTTCTCCTTGAAGACGTCCGGGACGTAGTCGAACATGAAGCGCTCGCCCTCGGAGTTGCGCAGCACCCCGCCGTCGCCGCGCACGGATTCGGTGACGAGGATGCCCTTCACCGAGGGCGGCCAGACCATGCCCGTGGGGTGGAACTGGACGAACTCCATGTTGAGCAGGGGGGCTCCGGCGAGCAGGGCCAGCGCGTGGCCGTCGCCGGTGTACTCCCAGGAGTTGGAGGTGGTCTTGAAGGACTTGCCGATCCCGCCCGTGGCCAGGACGACGGCGGGGGCCTCCAGGACGAAGAAGCGGCCGGTCTCGCGCTCGTAGCAGAAGGTCCCCGCAACCCTCTCCCCGCCCTGGGGGCCGCGATCCTTCAACACCCGCGTGACCGTGCACTCCTGGAAGACCTTGAGCCGTGCCTCGTGGTCCCCGTACTCCCCGAAGTCCTCCTGCTGGAGCTGGACGATCTTCTGTTGGAGGGTGCGGATCAGTTCCAGGCCGGTGCGGTCGCCGACGTGCGCGAGGCGCGGGTACTCGTGCCCGCCGAAGTTGCGCTGGGAGATCCGGCCGTCGGGCGTGCGGTCGAAGAGGGCGCCCCAGGTCTCCAGCTCCCAGACCCGGTCGGGGGCCTCCTTGGCGTGCAGCTCGGCCATCCGCCACTGGTTGAGGAACTTGCCGCCGCGCATGGTGTCGCGGAAGTGGACCTGCCAGCCGTCGCCCTCGTTGACGTTGCCCATGGCGGCGGCGATGCCGCCCTCCGCCATCACCGTGTGGGCCTTGCCGAAGAGGGACTTGCAGATCACGGCCGTACGGGCGCCCCGCTCGCGGGCCTCGATCGCGGCCCGCAACCCGGCACCGCCGGCACCGACCACGACCACGTCCCACTGCTGCCGTTCCACTTGAGCCATCTCAGAAGATCCTCGGGTCGGTGATGGTGCCGGTGGCCAGCAGGTACACGTAGAAGTCACACAGGGCCACGCTGATCAGGGAGGCCCACGCGAGCTGCATGTGGCGGGCGTTGAGCCGGCTGACCCAGCCCCACAGGCGGTAGCGCACCGGGTGCCGGGAGAAGTGCTTGAGGCGGCCGCCCATGATGTGCCGGCAGGAGTGGCAGGAGAGCGTGTAGGCCCAGATCAGCACGATGTTGGCCAGGAAGAGGAGGGTGCCCAGCCCCATGTGGCCCCAGGCGTAGTGCTCGTCGCGGAAGGTCAGTGCGGTGTCGTACGTGAGGATGCCGGCGACCGGCACGGCCGCGTAGAAGAAGTACCGGTGCAGGTTCTGCAGGACCAGCGGGAAGCGGGTCTCGCCCGTGTACGAGGCGTGCGGCTCGGCGACGGCGCAGGCGGGCGGCGAGGCCCAGAAGCCCCGGTAGTAGGCCTTGCGGTAGTAGTAGCACGTCAGCCGGAAGCCGAGCGGGAAGACCAGGATCAGCAGGGCGGGGGACAGGGCCCACCAGCTGCCGAACAGGTCGAGGTTGGGTCCGCCGCGCATCTCCTGGCAGTTCTCCGCCAGGCAGGGGGAGTAGAACGGGGAGACGTACGGGGCCGCGTAGTAGTGGTCGTTGGCGAAGGCCCGCCAGGTCGAGTACGCGATGAAGGCGAGCAGCCCGGCCGCGGTGCCGGCGGGCGACAGCCACCACCGGTCGGTCCGCAGGTGCCGGGCCGTGATCGCGGCCCGGGTGGGGCCGTGGATCCCGCCGGGCCGCTGCTGGGGTGGTTCCGTGCCTGTGGCCAAAGGGAACTCCGGGTGGAGTGGTCGAGGGGTGGCCCAGGAGGCCCGGCCGCCGGGGCGGCCGGGCCAGATGGGGGTGCTGCGCGCGTACGGGCGGCGGGCCCTAGGGGGCGCGGCGGTCGCGGGCGCCGAGGCCCTCGTCGTCGGTGTCCGTCCACAGCGCGGTGTCGTACGGGGTGTCCGGGATGGTCACCATCCTGGACTTCTCCGGCGGCCTGGAGCCGCCGGCCGGCGCCTGCCGGGCGACGTCCTTCTCCAGCTGCTCCACCGAGCGGACCAGCTCGTCGAGACTGCGCCGTACGGCGGTCAGATCGTCTTGCAGGGACATGACTTGCCCTCACTTCCGCAGGGTGCGGTGGCAACGCTCACGGGCGCCTGCGAGTGTCGCGCCTCCCGTCCCCGGTTGTGAAGGGACGTGCAGCGATTCCGGGCGCGCAGGCGCAAACCGTGCGCCCCTCCCCGCTCCCATTTTCATCCCTCGAACGAGGGAACGCGCGCCTGGACGCCCGGCCCGCCGGCGGCCGGGGGCGGGGGGCGCGCCCCGGGGGCGCAAGCGGGATTGGTCCGCACGGGTGGGGTTCGCGGCGTGGCGCGGGGCCGCTGCGGAGGACGCGGGGGGTGGTCGATTTCAGTGGGTTTCCACACCGGTGTGATCAGCTCCATATACCGCCGAACGTGATCAAGACCCTGTTTTCACGGCCCTCGTGCCCCGCCCCGGAGGTACCACCCATGACCCAGAGAAGGCGCAGGTCCTTGGCGCTCCTCACCTCGGGAGTCCTCGCACTGCCGCTCCTCGCGGGCTGCGGCGCGGGCGAGGACGAGGGCGGCCCGGCCGCCGCGGGCCCGGACATCGCGGCGACCGTCCGCGAACAGGTCGCCGACGGCGGCGTGCTGCGGTGGGCCGTGGACGCCCTGCCGGAGACGCTGAACGCCTTCCAGGCCGACGCGGACGCGACCACCAGCCGGATCGCCGGCGCGGTCCTGCCCCAGCTGTTCACCCTGGACGCCAAGGGCCGGCCGGTGGCCAATCCGGACTACCTGGAGAAGGCCGAGGTCGTCGAGCGCGAGCCCAAGCAGGTCGTCCTGTACAAGCTGAACCAGCAGGCGGTGTGGAGCGACGGCCGCGAGATCGGCGCCGCCGACTTCGTCGCCCAGTGGCGGGCCCTGAACGGCAAGGACTCGGCGTACTGGACCGCCCGCAACGCCGGCTACGACCGGATCGAGAAGATCGAGCGCGGCAAGAACGACCTGGAGGTCAAGGTCACCTTCGTCAGGCCGTACGCCGACTGGCGCTCCCTGTTCAGCCCGCTCTACCCCAAGCAGGTCATGGGCACCCCGGAGGCCTTCAACGAGGGCGCCCGCGGCGCCCTCAAGGTCACCGCCGGGCCCTTCGGCCTCGGGGCGATCGACAAGAAGACCGGCACCGCGGCGCTGACCCGCAACCCGCGCTGGTGGGGCCGGCCCGCGAAGCTCGACACCCTCGTGCTGACGGCGGTGCCCCGGGCGGGCCGGCCGGCGGCGCTGGCCGCTGGGAAGGTCGATCTGGCCGAGATCGACCGCTCGGGCGCCGACCGGATCGCCCTCGCCCACCGGGACGCCGGCCAGGTCGACGGCACGCACGGCCCGGGCGCCGCGCTCACCCCCGCGCAGGCCACCCTCTCGTGGGCGCTGGCCCACGGCGCCGACGAGGCCAAGGCGAAGGAGGAGCAGGAGACCCGCCAGAAGAACGCCGACGCCGTCAAGCAGTACGCGCAGGAGCAGTCGGCGCTGCGCGGCTTCACGGTCCGCAAGTCGCTGGAGCCCGCCTACACGCAGCTGGCGATGAACGGGGCCTCCGGCCCGCTGTCGGACGAGCGCGTCCGCCGGGCCGTCGCCCGCGCCCTGGACCGCAAGACGCTGGCCGAGATCGTCCTCAAGCCGCTCGGTCTGCCGGCGAAGCCGGTCGGCAGCCACCTGGCGCTGGCCGGGCAGCAGGCGTACGCCGACAACAGCGACGCCCTCGGCGGCCAGGACACCCAGGCGGCGCAGGCCCTGCTCGCGGACGCGGGCTGGCGCAAGGGCGGCAAGCTGAACGAGCCGGCGAAGGCGGGGGCCGAGAGCGCCGAGAGCGCGCAGGACGACTCCAAGACCCGGGCGGGCGCCAAGCCCGGGCCGGGCGACGGCACCGGCGACGACGGCCTGTACATCGTGGGCGACGACGACGGGCGCAACGGCGACCTGCGCTCGGCCACCGCCGACCTGGGACTGCGCCGGACCCGTCCGGGCCTGCCCGGTGCCCCCGCCGCGGGGCTGCGCGTCCTGCCGCAGACGCCGGTGCGCGGCTTCGGGGCGGACCCGGCCGACGGCATCGCCTCCTTCGGCCGCGCGGACGGGCCCTCGGCGGCCCTGGCCCCGGCCTCCCTCGCCGCGCAGCAGGAGCACGTCCTGCTGGCCCAGGCGGAGACCCTCGCGAAGGGGGCCGCCGCGGCCGCGGGCGACGCCAAGGCCCCGGCGGAGGGCGAGGAGGCCAGGGAGGACGGTGACGCGAAGGAGCCCGCCGCGGGCGCCAGCCCGGCCCCCGTGCAGGCTCCCGCCAAGCAGGCCCGTACCTCGGGGGCGATGCTCGCGAAGGACGGCAAGCCGCTCAGCCTGCGCTTCGTGCTCCCGGCGGGGCCGGGATCCGAGGCCCTGCGCTCGGTCGGCGAGCGGATCTCCCAGATGCTCCAGAAGATCGGCATCAGCACGGAGATCAAGAAGGTGGCCGACGAGAGCTTCTTCAAGGACCACGTCGCCTCGGGCCAGTACGACCTGGCCCTGTACTCGTGGCCGGCGACGGCCTTCCCGGCCACCGACGCCCGGCCGATCTTCGCCAAGCCGGAGCCGGCCGCCGACGGCTCGCTCCTCGTCGAACAGAACTACACCCGGGTCGGTACCGACCACATCGACCAGCTGTTCGACCAGGCGGCCGGCGAGCTGGACGAGGCGCAGGCCCGCGAGCTGATGCGCAAGGCGGACGCCCGCATCTGGGCGGCGGCCGGCTCCATCCCGCTCTACCAGCGTCCCGAGCTGGTCGCGGCCAAGCCGGGCCTGGCCAATGCCGGGGCCTTCGGCCTGGGGACGCCCCGCTACCAGGACATCGGCTGGAAGAAGCCGACGGCCGCCAAGGGCGCCAAGGAGGGCGAGAAGAAGTAGGCGGGAAGCAGGGGGAGAAGCGCCCGAGGACATCGGGTGAAATAACGGGGACTGTCAGGTTGACCCCCGGGTAGCAAGCTCAGATGTGACTCAAGTTCCTTGCCCGCCGGAGTCCCGGCGGGCAAGGTCGTAGGTACCCATTGACCCGCATGAACACAGGCCGCGACCCCCGCCGGGACCCCCCACCCGAAACCCGGCGTCGCTCAGTCGTCCGGCCCCTTGACAGACCCCCCGGCAGGCGGTTCCCGCCACTCGACGTACGATGGGGTAAGGCCGTGGCAGGTTTCCGCCCGGCAGAGGCTCGCGTGCCAGGCCGTACGCGACGCCATCCACGATCCCGGGAGAAGCGCCGAAGTGCCCACGCGCCACGACATCCGTAACGTCGCCATCGTCGCCCACGTCGACCATGGCAAGACGACCATCGTCGATGCCATGCTCAAGCAGGCCGGTGCCTTCGCCGCCCACCAGCAGCTCGACGACCGCATGATGGACTCGAACGACCTGGAGCGTGAGAAGGGCATCACGATCCTCGCCAAGAACACGGCGGTGAAGTACCACCCCAAGGACGGCGGGGCCCCGATCACGATCAACATCATCGACACCCCCGGCCACGCCGACTTCGGTGGCGAGGTCGAGCGCGGTCTGTCGATGGTGGACGCGGTCGTCCTCCTGGTGGACGCCTCCGAGGGTCCGCTGCCCCAGACCCGCTTCGTGCTCCGCAAGGCCCTCCAGCAGCGGAAGCCCGTCATCCTCTGCATCAACAAGACGGACCGCCCGGACTCCCGTATCGACGAGGTCGTCAACGAGACGTACGACCTCTTCCTCGACCTGGACGCCGACGAGGACCAGATCGAGTTCCCGATCGTCTACGCCTGCGGCCGTGACGGCATCGCCTCGCTGACCAAGCCGGAGGACGGCACCGTCCCCGCCGACAGCGAGAACCTGGAGCCGTTCTTCTCCACCATCCTGGAGCACGTCCCGGCCCCGACCTACGACGAAGAGGCCCCCCTCCAGGCCCACGTCACCAACCTGGACGCCGACAACTTCCTCGGCCGCATCGCGCTGCTCCGCGTCGAGCAGGGCGAGCTGCGCAAGGGCCAGACCGTCGCGTGGATCAAGCGTGACGGCACGATCTCCAACGTCCGCATCACCGAGCTGATGATGACCGAGGCGCTCACCCGCAAGCCCGCCGAGGTGGCCGGCCCCGGTGACATCTGTGCCGTCGCCGGTATTCCCGAGATCATGATCGGCGAGACCCTGGCCGACCCGGAGAACCCGATCGCGCTGCCGCTCATCACGGTGGACGAGCCGGCCATCTCCATGGTCATCGGCACCAACACCTCCCCGATGGTCGGCCGCGGCGGCTCCGGCAAGGGCGCGGACGCGAAGGCCGCGGTCAAGGACCGCAAGGTCACCGCCCGCCAGGTCAAGGACCGTCTGGACCGTGAGCTGATCGGCAACGTCTCGCTGCGCGTCCTGGACACCGAGCGCCCGGACGCCTGGGAGGTGCAGGGCCGCGGTGAGCTGGCGCTGGCCATCCTGGTCGAGCAGATGCGCCGCGAGGGCTTCGAGCTGACCATCGGCAAGCCGCAGGTCGTCACCAAGGAGGTCGACGGCAAGACGTACGAGCCCGTCGAGCGCATGACGATCGACGTGCCCGAGGAGCACATGGGCGCCGTCACGCAGCTCATGGGCGTCCGCAAGGGCCGCATGGACAACATGTCGAACCACGGCTCCGGCTGGGTCCGCATGGAGTTCGTCGTCCCGTCCCGCGGCCTCATCGGCTTCCGCACGGAGTTCCTGACCCAGACCCGCGGCACCGGCATCGGCCACTCGATCCACGAGGGCCACGAGCCGTGGTTCGGCCAGCTGGTCACCCGCAACAACGGCTCCCTGGTCGCCGACCGCGCCGGTGCGGTCACCGCGTTCGCGATGACCAACCTGCAGGAGCGCGGCGTGCTGTTCACCGACCCCGGCACCGAGGTGTACGAGGGCATGATCGTCGGCGAGAACTCGCGCGCCGACGACATGGACGTGAACATCACCAAGGAGAAGAAGCTCACGAACATGCGCTCCTCCTCCGCCGACACCTTCGAGGCGATCGTCCCGCCGCGCAAGCTCTCCCTGGAGCAGTCCCTGGAGTTCTGCCGCGACGACGAGTGCGTCGAGGTGACCCCGGAGGCCGTGCGCATCCGCAAGGTCGTCCTGGACCAGAAGGAGCGCTCGCGCACCGCGTCGCGCGCCAAGTCGGCCAAGTAGTCCGCGAGTCGGACTCTGGCCTAAAGCCGTACGGCTGACAACGGCCCCTCCCCGCACCGCTCCGGTGCGGGGAGGGGCCGTTCGCGTTTGTCAAACGGATTGTTGCGTTCTGGTGTCCGCATACCGACCGTGACGCTCCGGATGATGAGCTAACCGTCCGTTTCGCACGTGTCTGTCTCCTATCCGTTTGTCCGGATTTCGGGTTTTCGCCATGCGGTGATGTTGTGAAAACGAGACCACTTAAGTGTGGTTTACGGCCTGGCGGTCCCTGAGGATTGGCTCCATTGAGCTCGGGTCAATGGGTCACACGCTGTGGGGAGCGTCGACTCACGAGCACACACGATGGGACCGGATTTCGCTGTCAGGGGTGTCAGCGGGAACCGGGTCCTTCACGAATCGACAGTGACTCCTGAGGAGGCAAATACCCATGCGCGGAGCAACGAGCGCCAAGTGGGTCGCGGGTGCCGTGATCGTGGCCATGGCCGCGACGGCCTGCAGCACCGGTAGCAACGACGCCGGTGGCAAGGGCGGCAGCATCACCGTTGTGCTCGGCGAGCCGCAGCACCGCCTGATCGGTCAGGACACCGCGGAGTCCGAGGGCTCCGAGGTCATGAACGCGGTCTTCAGCGGTCTGGTCAAGTACGACATCAAGACCAACGAGCCGAAGCTCGACGTCGCCGAGTCCATCGAGAGCACGGACTCGAAGACCTGGACCATCAAGGTCAAGGACGGCTTCACCTTCCACAACGGCGAGAAGGTCGACGCGCAGTCGTTCGTCCGTGCCTGGAACTGGGGCGCCAACCAGGAGAACGTGGCCGAGTCCATGCCGTTCTTCGCCAAGATCGAGGGCTCCGAGGAGCTCGCTCCGGGCAAGGACAAGAAGCCCACCGCCAAGGAGCTCAAGGGCCTCAAGGTCGTTGACGAGAAGACCTTCACCGTCACGCTGAAGGAGCCCTTCTCCCAGTTCAAGACCATGCTGGGCTACAACGCCTTCTTCCCGCTGCCGAAGGCCTTCGAGTCCATGGACTCGAAGAAGTTCGGCGAGCACCCGATCGGCAACGGTCCCTTCCAGATGGACGGCGACTGGGAGCACAACAAGCAGATCAAGGTCAAGCGCTTCGACAAGTACCCGGCCGAGGGCCGTGCGAAGCTCGCGGGCGTCACCTTCAAGATCTACGACAACATGGACACGGCGTACAACGACCTGCGCGCCGACAACATCCAGATCGTCGACAAGCTCCCGATCTCGGCGATGGCCACCGTCTCCCAGGAGTTCGGCGACCGCTACATCTACAAGCCCGAGTCGGCCGTCGGCTACATCGGCCTCCCGCTGGAGACCAACCCCGAGGCGTTCGGCAAGGTGGAGATCCGACAGGCCATCTCCATGGCCATCGACCGGGACACGCTGACGAAGACCATCTTCAACGGCACCCGCAAGCCGGCCGACGACTTCATCAGCCCCATCATCCCGGGCTACCGCAAGGGCGCGCTGGGCGAGGTCGGCCAGTACAACCCGACCAAGGCCAAGGAGCTCTTCGAGAAGGCCGGCGGTGTTCCCGGCAACAAGATCGAGCTCGGCTACAACGCCGACGGCGGCCACAAGGAGTGGATCGAGGCCGTCGCCAACCAGCTGAAGGCGAACCTCGGCATCGAGGTCACCGCCAAGCCGTACGCCAAGTTCGGTGACATGCTGGACGACCTCGGTGCGGCGAAGTACAAGGGCGCCTTCCGCATGGCGTGGTCGATGGACTACCCGGCGGCGGAGAACTACCTGCGTCCGGTCTTCTCGAAGGTCGCGATCGAGCAGGGCTCCAACTACGGCCACTACCGCAACGACGAGTTCGAGAAGGTCATGGCGGAGGCCGACAAGGCCACCGACGCCGCCGAGGGCCTGAAGCTGTACCAGAAGGCCGATGACATCATCATCAAGGACCTTCCGTACATCCCGGTGTTCACGTACATGTCCTCCGCGGCCTACTCCAAGTCCGTGAAGAACGTCGAGGTCGACGCCCAGGGCCAGATGGACCTGGCGAACGTCGAGCGCAACTAACACCCCTCGTCACTTAGGGGAGTTCGCGGGGGCGGGTAGACGGAATCAGGTTTCCGTCTGCCCGCCCTTTCCCCCTGTTCTTTGCTGGAGGTCTGATGGGCCGCTACCTCATCCGCCGACTCATACAGGCGATCCCTGTACTGGTCGGCGCCACGTTCCTGATCTACCTGCTCACCTTCGCGATGCCCGGCGCTGACCCGATTCAGCTCCTCGCCGGCGAGAAGAAGGCAGACCCGCTCGTCGCCGCCATGCTGCGCGAGAAGTACCACCTGGACGACCCGTTCCTGCTGCAGTACTGGAACTACATCACCGGCGTGTTCCAGGGTGACCTCGGCGAGACCCTCACCGGGCGCAAGGTCACCGACCTGATCGGCGATGCGTTCCCGTACACGGTGAACCTCGCGATCTTCAGCTTCGTGATCGAGGCGGTCGTGGGCGTCGCGGCCGGCATCATGGCCGCCCTGCGCCGCGGCAAGTTCCTGGACCAGCTGGTCCTGATCTCGACCCTGATGGTCATCTCGATCCCCGTCTTCGTGACCGGCTTCGTCCTCCAGCTGACCCTCGGCGTCCAGCTGAAGAACAGCTGGGGCATCGAGCTCTTCTCCGTCTCCTTCAACGAGAACGACGGACTCCAGGCCTACCTCCTCCCGGCCTGGGTGCTCGCCTCGACCTCGCTCGCGTACGTGGCCCGACTGACCCGTACCAGCCTGATGGAGACCATGCGCGCGGACTACGTCCGCACCGCGACCGCCAAGGGCCTGCCCCGCCGCCGCGTCGTCGTCAACCACGCGCTGCGCAACGCGCTGATCCCGATCGTCACCTTCCTCGGCGCCGACCTCGGTGCCCTCATGGGCGGTGCGGTCATCACCGAGCGCATCTTCAACATCCACGGCCTCGGCGGCCTGCTCGCCCAGTCCGTCTACCTCAAGCAGGGTGCCGTCGTCGTGGGTGGTGTGACCCTCCTGGTCCTCATCTACCTCGTCGCCAACCTCCTTGTGGACCTGCTGTACGCCGTGCTCGACCCGAGGATCCGCTATGCGTGACACGAATACGGTGGAGGACTCGATGACCGACACCCAGACGGCCGTGGCCACCTCCGGGGGCAAGCGGGCCGGCAAGGTCCAGGACAAGAAGAAGAAGGACCGCGAGGCCAGCCTCTGGTCCGACGCGATCGACGACCTGCGCCGCAACCCGATCTTCATCATCGGTGCCGTGCTCGTGGTGTTCCTGCTGGTCATCGCAGCCGTGCCGCAGCTGTTCACCGACGGCAGCCCGTTCGACGCCGGCGCCTGCAAGCTGGAGGACTCGCTCAAGACCCCGAGCGCGGCCCACTGGTTCGGCTACGACATCCAGGGTTGCGACGTCTACACGCGTACCGTGTGGGCCGCCCGCAACTCCGTGATCGTCGGCGTCGTCACCACCACGCTCGTCCTGCTCGTCGGCGGCGCCCTCGGCCTGATCGCCGGCTGGGTCGGCGGCTTCGTGGACAGCGTCCTGTCCCGCTTCACCGAGATCTTCTTCGCCATCCCGCTGCTGCTCGGCGGCATGCTGATCATGTCCGCCATGCCCGGTAACGCCTGGACCGTCTCCCTGGTCCTCGCGGTCCTCGGCTGGCCGCAGATCTTCCGCATCATGCGGTCCTCGGTGCTGCAGAACAAGAACAACGACTACGTGGTGGCCGCCCGCGCCCTCGGCGCCGGCACCATGCGCATCACGATCCGCCACATCCTGCCGAACGCCGTCGCCCCCGTCATCGTGGTCGGCGCGATCAGCCTGGGTGTGTACATCTCCGCCGAGGCGGCGCTGTCCTACCTCGGTATCGGTGTCCAGCCCCCGGAGATCTCCTGGGGCCTGATGGTCAGCGACGCCTCGGCCCGCTGGCTCCAGGCACCGCACGTGCTGCTGTTCCCGTCGATCGCGCTGAGCATCACCGTGCTCGCGTTCATCATGGTCGGCGACGCGGTACGCGACGCCCTCGACCCGAAGCTGCGCTGAGGAAGGGCGTACGTTGACCACCATCGACAAGACCTCGAACGTCCCCGCGCCCCGTTCGGCGCCGGAGGGGACCCCCCTCCTCGATGTGCGCGACCTGCACGTCGAGTTCCACACCCGCGACGGTGTCGCCAAGGCCGTGAACGGCGTCTCGTACTCGGTGAACGCCGGCGAGACCCTCGCCGTCCTCGGCGAGTCCGGCTCCGGCAAGTCCGTGACGGCGCAGGCCATCATGGGCATCCTCGACATGCCGCCCGGCAGGATCCCCTCCGGTGAGATCCTCTTCCAGGGGCAGGACCTGCTGAAGCTCCCGGCCGAGGAGTACCGCAAGATCCGCGGCTCGAAGATCGCCATGATCTTCCAGGACGCCCTGTCCTCGCTGAACCCGGTGCACACCGTCGGCGCCCAGCTCGGCGAGATGTTCCGCGTGCACCGCGGCATGTCCAAGAAGGACTCGCTGGCCAAGGCCGTCGAGCTCATGGACCGGGTGAAGATCCCCGCCGCCAAGGCGCGCGTGGGCGACTACCCGCACCAGTTCTCCGGCGGTATGCGCCAGCGCATCATGATCGCCATGGCGATGGCCCTGGAGCCCGACCTGATCATCGCCGACGAGCCGACCACGGCCCTCGACGTGACGGTCCAGGCCCAGGTCATGGACCTGCTCGCGGAGCTCCAGCGCGAGATGAACATGGGCCTGATCCTGATCACCCACGACCTCGGCGTCGTCGCCGACGTCGCGGACAAGATCGCCGTCATGTACGGCGGCCGGATCGTCGAGACCGCCCCGGTCCACGAGATCTACAGCCGCCCGGCGCACCCGTACACCCGCGGCCTGCTCGACTCGATCCCGCGCCTGGACCAGAAGGGCCAGGAGCTCTACGCCATCAAGGGCCTGCCGCCCAACCTGCTCAAGCTCCCCACGGGCTGCGCCTTCAACCCGCGCTGCCCCAAGGCCCAGGACATCTGCCGCACCGACGTGCCCGTCCTGCACCAGGTGACCGAGCAGGACGGCACCGAGCTGCCGGGCCGCGGCAGCGCGTGCCACTTCTGGAAGGAGCAGATCCATGGCTGATCTCACCAAGCCCAAGGGCGAGCCGATCCTCCAGGTGCGCAACCTGGTCAAGCACTTCCCGCTGACCCAGGGCATCCTGTTCAAGAAGCAGATCGGCGCGGTCAAGGCCGTGGACGGGGTCTCCTTCGACCTCTACCAGGGCGAGACCCTCGGCATCGTCGGTGAGTCCGGCTGTGGCAAGTCCACCGTCGCCAAGCTCCTCATGAGCCTGGAGAAGGCCACCGCCGGCGAGGTCTTCTACAAGGGCCAGGACATCACCAAGCTGTCCGGCGCGGCCCTCAAGGCCGTCCGCCGCAACATCCAGATGGTGTTCCAGGACCCGTACACCTCGCTGAACCCGCGCATGACGGTCGGCGACATCATCGGCGAGCCCTTCGAGATCCACCCCGAGGTGGCCCCGAAGGGCGACCGGCGCCGCAGGGTCCAGGAGCTCCTGGACGTCGTGGGCCTGAACCCGGAGTACATCAACCGGTACCCGCACCAGTTCTCCGGCGGCCAGCGCCAGCGCATCGGCATCGCCCGCGGCCTCGCGCTCCAGCCCGAGATCATCATCTGCGACGAGCCGGTCTCCGCGCTCGACGTGTCGGTGCAGGCACAGGTCATCAACCTGATGGAGAAGCTCCAGGACGAGTTCAACCTCTCCTACGTCTTCATCGCGCACGACCTGTCCATCGTCCGGCACATCTCGGACCGCGTGGGCGTCATGTACCTGGGCAAGATGGCCGAGATCGGCACCGACGCCGAGATCTACGACCACCCCACCCACCCGTACACCCAGGCCCTGCTCTCCGCCGTGCCGGTGCCGGACCCGGAGGCCCGCGAGGGCCGCGAGCGGATCATCCTCACCGGTGACGTCCCCTCCCCGGCCAACCCGCCGTCGGGCTGCCGCTTCCGCACCCGCTGCTGGAAGGCCGAGGAGAAGTGCGCCACGGAGGAGCCGCTGCTGGCGATCCCGACGCGCTTCCAGGGCGCCGACACCCCGGCCGCGCACGAGTCGGCGTGCCACTTCGCGGAGGACCGCGCCGTCCTGGCCGGCTGACCTCCCCGTACGGCGTACGCGTCCCAGGGCGCCCGGGACCGGAGCAGCAGCTCCGGCCCCGGGCGCCCTCGGCGTTCCCCCGCCCGGCCGCCCGGCCCGCCCGGCCCGGAGGCCGGGGTCCAAAGTCCGTTGCGGCCGCGCCCCGGCGCCGCCGACAGTGGACGGATGACCACCGAGACGCTGACCGTCCGCCCGGCCGGGCCCGGGGACGCCCGGGACATCTGCGCACTGCTCAACGCCGTCGACGTCATCGAGATCGGCAGACCCGAGACCGACCTGGGCACCGTCGAGGCCGACCTCAACCATCCCGACGTGGACCTCGCCGCCGACTCCTGGCTCGCCTTCCAGGGCGGCCGGCTCGTCTCCTACGCCCTCGTCTGGGCCGACTCCGGCCCCGGCCGCGTCGACGGCGACCACTACGTCCTGCCCGGCCACGGCCGGGCGGCCCTCGCGCTGCTGCGGCGGATGGAGGACCGGGCCCGCGAGCTGGCCTCCGGCGCCGGCCCCGGCGCGCGGCTGCGGATCCAGCTCAACGTCCGGCCCACCCTCGACCTCGCCCTCCTCACCGGCCGCGGCTACCGCAGCGTGCGCCGCTACCAGGTGATGACCCGCCGGCTCTCGCCCGCCGCCGACCTGCCGCCCGCCCCGCCCGGCGGGCTCGCCCTGCGCGACTGCGCCGCCGACGAGGCCGACCGACGCCGCGCCCACGCCCTGGTGGAGGAGACCTTCGCCGCCCACTTCGGGCACGCCCACCGCACGTACGAGTCCTGGCTCGACCACATCGACGGCCGCTGCCTCGACTGGTCGCTCGTGTGGATCGCGAGCCTGCCCGGCGAGGGTGACGTCGCCGTCCTCGTCACCCGCGACGACCGCACCAGCATGGGCTGGATCGGCCACCTCGGCGTACGCGAGGACCTGCGCGGGTACGGCTTCGGCTCCCACCTGCTGCGGCACGCCTTCGCCGCCTACGCCGCCCGCGGCCGCGACACCCTGGGCCTCGGCGTGGACACCCTCAACGAGAGCGGCGCCCTCGCCCTGTACGAGGCGCACGGCATGGTCCTGCACTACGCCGTCGACACGTGGGAGCTCGCATTGCACCCCCAGGGGTGACAGGCGGGGGACGCGAGGGCACAAAAGGGCCAACCATGAGCGCACAGGACCCGACATGAGGTGACATTGCCCCTAAGTGAGTCCTGGTACCTCTAGGAGGCAGTCCATGCGCGGAGCCACCCACGCCAAGTGGGCCGCATGTGCGGTGGCCGTCGCCCTCGCGGCGACGGCCTGCGGCGGCGGGAGCGACAGCGGCGGGGGCGGCGGCGCGGCCGGGATCGTCAGCTCCTCCTGGGGTGACCCGCAGAACCCGCTGGAGCCCGCCAACACCAACGAGGTGCAGGGCGGCAAGGTCCTCGACATGCTCTTCCGGGGCCTCAAGCGCTACGACGCCAAGACCGGCGAGGCCAAGAACATGGTCGCCGAGAAGATCGAGACCACCGACGGCCAGAACTTCACGATCACCCTGAAGGACGGCTGGAAGTTCAGCAACGACGAGCCGGTCACCGCGCAGTCCTTCGTCGACGCCTGGAACTACGCGGCGGACGTGCGCAACAAGCAGAACAACGCGCCCTTCTTCGCCGACATCGTGGGCTACGCCGACCTGCACCCCGCCTCCGGCGAACCCAAGGCCAAGACCATGTCCGGCCTGGTCGTCAAGGACCCGAAGACCTTCACCGTCGCCCTCAAGTCCAAGTTCTCCACCTGGCCCGAGACCCTCGGCTACCAGGCCTTCTCCCCCCTGCCCAAGGCCTTCTTCACCGACCACTCCGCCTGGCTCGACAAGCCCGTCGGCAACGGCCCCTACACGGTGGACTCGTACACCAAGGGCACCGGCATGAAGCTGCGCAAGTGGGAGGGCTACCCCGGCGAGGACAAGGCGCAGAACGGCGGCGTCGACCTCAAGGTCTACACCGACAACAACACCGCCTACACGGACCTGATCTCCGGCAACCTCGACCTCGTCGACGACGTCCCCGCCCAGCAGCTGAAGAACGTCAAGAACGACCTCGGCGACCGCTACATCAACCAGCCGGCCCTCATCATCCAGACCCTCACCTTCCCCCTGTACGACCCCCAGTGGGGCAAGGAGGGCATGGAGAAGGTGCGCCGCGGCATCTCGATGGCCATCAACCGCGACGAGATCACCCAGCAGATCTTCCGCGAGACCCGCACCCCCGCCAAGGACTGGACCTCCCCGGCCCTCGGCGAGAAGGGCGGCTTCAAGTCCACCCTCTGCGGCGAAGCCTGCACGTACGACCCGAAGGCGGCCAAGGCGCTCATCCAGGAGGGCGGTGGCCTCCCCGGCGGCAAGATGACCCTCACCTCGAACGTGGACACCGGCTCGCACCGCGACTGGATGGACGCCGTCTGCAACAGCGTCAACAACGCCCTCGGCGAGGGCCCGGTCTGCACGGTCAACCCGGTCGGCACCTTCGCGGACTTCCGCAACCAGCAGAGCGCCTACAAGCTCACCGGCCCCTTCCGCTCCGGCTGGCAGGCCGACTACCCGCTGATCCAGAACTTCCTCCAGCCGCTGTACTACACCGGAGCCTCCTCCAACTACGGCAAGTTCAGCAGCCCGGACTTCGACAAACTCGTCGACCAGGCCAACCAGGAGACCGACGCCGCCAAGGCCATCGCCTCCTTCCAGGACGCGGAGAAGATCCTCGCCGAGCAGATGCCGGCCATCCCCCTCTGGTACCAGAACGGCAGCGCCGGACACTCCGAGCGGGTCTCCGACGTCGCCCTGAACCAGTTCAGCGTCCCGGTCTACAACGAGATCAAGGTCAGCTGACCCCTCCGACGGATCGATCCTGGAGCAGTCCATGGGACGTTACGTGATCCGGCGGCTGCTCCAGATGATCCCCGTGTTCATCGGCAGCACCTTCCTGATCTTCATCATGGTCTACGCGCTCGGCGACCCGGTCGCGGCCCTCTTCGGCGACAAGGCCCCCGACCCCGCCACGGCCGCCCGGATCCGCAAGGACCTCTACCTCGACCGCCCCCTGTGGGAGCAGTACGTCCACTACATGGGGCAGATCTTCAAGGGCGACTTCGGCACCGCCTTCAACGGCCAGGAGGTCACCGAGCTGATGGCCACGGCCTTCCCGGTCACACTGCGCCTGACTCTGGTGGCGATCTTCTTCGAGGTCGTCATCGGCATCACCCTCGGCGTGGTCAGCGGGCTGCGCCGGGGCAAGGCCGTCGACACCACCGTGCTGGTGCTCACCCTCGTCGTCATCTCCGTGCCCACCTTCGTCACCGGATACCTCATCCAGTTCGTCCTCGGCGTCAAATGGGGCTGGGTACGCCCCACCGTCTCCGCCAACGCCCCCTTCGGCGAGCTGATCCTGCCCGGCCTCGTCCTCGCCCTGGTCTCCCTCGCGTACGTCACCCGGCTCTCACGGACCTCCATCGCCGAGAACGTCAAGGCCGACTACGTCCGCACCGCCGTCGCCAAGGGCCTGCCCCGGCGCAGGATCACCACCCGCCACCTGCTGCGCAACTCCCTGATCCCGGTGGTCACCTTCATCGGCACCGACATCGGCGCCCTGATGGGCGGCGCCATCATCACCGAGCGGATCTTCAACATCCACGGCGTCGGCTACCAGCTCTACCAGGGCATCCTGCGCAACAACTCGCCCACGGTGGTCGGCTTCGTCACCATCCTCGTCATCGTCTTCCTGGTGGCGAACCTGCTCGTCGACCTGCTCTACGCGGTCCTGGACCCGAGGATCCGTTATGCCTGAGCCCGAGCGCCCGGAGCGCCCCGAGCGCCCCGAGCGCCCCGAGGGCCCCGGAGGCTACGACCCGGTGGGCCCCCGCCCCGGCGAGGCCATGTCACCCACCGGCCAGGGCGGGGTCATGGACCTGGCCCTCCAGGAGGCCGAGAGCGTGGAAGGCGTCGCCGTCGCCGAGGAATCCGGAGCGTTCGGAGCGGCCGGAGCCCCGGGCCCCCGGCACAAGGCCCGGTCCCTGTGGTCCGACGCCTGGCACCAGCTGCGCCGCAACCCCGTCTTCGTCGTCTCGGCGCTGATCATCCTCTTCCTCGTCGTCATCTCCCTCTGGCCCCAGCTCATCGCGAGCGGCGACCCCCTCCAGTGCGACCTGTCCAAGTCGCAGCAGGGCTCGGCCCCCGGCCACCCCTTCGGCTACGACACCCAGGGCTGCGACGTCTACACCCGCACCGTCTACGGCGCCCGCGCCTCCATCACCGTCGGCATCTGCGCCACCGTCGGCGCCGCCGTGCTGGGCTCCGTACTCGGCGGACTCGCCGGCTTCTTCGGCGGCTGGAGCGACTCCCTGCTCTCCCGCGTCGCCGACATCTTCTTCGGGATCCCCGTCGTCCTCGGCGGCCTCGTCTTCCTGTCCGTGGTCACCAGCACCACCGTGTGGCCCGTCGTCGGCTTCATCGTGCTGCTCGGCTGGCCCCAGCTCGCCCGCATCGCCCGCGGCTCGGTGATCACCGCCAAGCAGAACGACTACGTCCAGGCCGCCCGCGCCCTCGGCGCCGGCAACGGGCGCATGCTGCTGCGCCACGTGGCCCCCAACGCCGTCGCCCCCGTCATCGTCGTCGCCACCATCGCGCTGGGCACCTACATCTCCCTCGAAGCCACCCTGTCGTTCCTCGGCGTGGGTCTGCGACCGCCCACGGTCTCCTGGGGCATCGACATCTCCAACGCCGCCACCCAGATCCGCAACGCCCCGCACATGCTGCTCTGGCCGGCGGGCGCCCTGAGCGTGACCGTGCTCGCGTTCATCATGCTCGGCGACGCGGTGCGCGACGCCCTCGACCCCAAGCTGCGCTGAGGAGTGTGAGCCGCCAGATGCTGCTCGAAGTCCGGGACCTGCACGTCGAGTTCGTCACCCGGGACGGTGTGGCCAAGGCCGTCAACGGGGTGAACTACTCGGTGGACGAGGGTGAGACCCTCGCCGTGCTCGGCGAGTCCGGCTCCGGCAAGTCGGTGACGGCCCAGGCCGTGATGGGGATCCTCGACGTCCCGCCGGGCCGGATCGCGGGCGGCGAGATCCTCTTCAAGGGCCGGGACCTCCTGAAGGCGAAGGAGGAGGAGCGCCGCAGGATCCGCGGCGCCGAGATGGCGATGATCTTCCAGGACGCGCTGTCCTCCCTCAACCCCGTGCTCAGCGTCGGCGCCCAGCTGGGAGAGATGTTCGAGGTCCACCGGGGGGCTTCCCGCAAGGACTCCCGGGCCAGGGCCGTGGAGCTGATGGACCGGGTGAGGATCCCCGCCGCGAAGCAGCGGGTGGGGGACTACCCGCACCAGTTCTCCGGCGGCATGCGCCAGCGCATCATGATCGCCATGGCGCTGGCCCTGGAACCCTCCCTGATCATCGCCGACGAGCCCACCACGGCCCTCGACGTCACCGTCCAGGCCCAGGTCATGGACCTGCTCGCGGAGCTCCAGCGCGAACTCAACATGGGCCTGATCCTGATCACCCACGACCTCGGCGTCGTCGCCGACGTCGCCGACAAGATCGCCGTCATGTACGCGGGCCGGATCGTCGAGGCCGCCCCGGTGCGCGAGATCTACGCGTCGCCCGCCCACCCCTACACCCGGGGCCTGCTCGACTCGATCCCGCGCCTGGACCAGAAGGGCCAGGAGCTCTACGCCATCAAGGGCCTGCCGCCCAACCTGCTGGCCATCCCGCCCGGCTGCGCCTTCAACCCGCGCTGCCCGATGGCCCGGCCCGTCTGCCGGGGCGAGGTCCCGCCGCTGGCCGACGTCGCCCCCGACCGGGCCAGCGCCTGCTTCTTCTGGAAGGAGTGCCTCGGTGCCTGAGCCCATCCTGGAGGTCCGCGACCTCGTCAAGCACTACCCGCTGACCCAGGGCATCCTCTTCAAGAGGCAGGTCGGCGCGGTCAGGGCCGTCGACGGGGTCTCCTTCGCCCTCGCCCCGGGGGAGACCCTCGGCATCGTCGGCGAGTCCGGCTGCGGGAAGTCCACCGTCGCCCGGATGCTGGTCAACCTCGAGCGCCCCACCGCCGGCGCGATCTCCTACAAGGGCGAGGACATCACCAAGCTCTCGGGCCGCGCCCTGAAGGCGGTGCGCCGCAACATCCAGATGGTGTTCCAGGACCCGTACACCTCGCTGAACCCGCGCATGACGGTCGGCGACATCATCGGCGAGCCGTACGAGATCCACCCCGAGGTGGCCCCGAAGGGCGACCGGCGCCGCAAGGTCCAGGAGCTCCTGGACGTGGTCGGCCTGAACCCGGAGTACATCAACCGGTACCCGCACCAGTTCTCCGGCGGCCAGCGCCAGCGCATCGGCATCGCGCGGGGCCTGGCCCTCCAGCCCGAGGTCATCGTCGCGGACGAGCCCGTCTCCGCGCTGGACGTCTCCGTCCAGGCCCAGGTGGTCAACCTGCTGGAGCGGCTCCAGGACGAGTTCGGCCTCTCGTACGTGTTCATCGCGCACGACCTGTCCATCGTCCGGCACATCTCCGACCGGGTCGGGGTGATGTACCTGGGGCGCGTCGTCGAGATCGGGACGGACACCCAGATCTACGACCACCCCACCCACCCCTACACCCAGGCCCTGCTCTCCGCCGTGCCCGTGCCCGACCCCGGGGCCCGCGCCCACCGGGAGCGGATCATCCTCACCGGCGACGTACCCTCCCCGGCCAATCCGCCGTCGGGCTGCCGCTTCCGCACCCGCTGCTGGAAGGCCGAATCCCGCTGTGCGACGGAGGTCCCCGCGCTGGCCGTCCCGCAGACCCTCCCGCCGGGGCCGGCCGCCCATCCCTCGGCCTGCCACTTCGCGGCCGAGAAGCAGGTGGTCCCGCCGCCGGGCGAACTGCCGCCCTCGCCGGCTCCTCTGACGAAGGAGTAGCGAACGGTTTCGGACGCCCGGGTCGGCGATCATTTCCAGCCACCCCGCGTGCGGTCGCCCGGTCGGGCCGGCTGTGACCCAACACGCTTAACACAGGGGCAACTTGACCGTTTCTGCCCCGAGATCTGGGGCATGCAGTCTGGGTCGTGCGCGGCCGTGCGGGTGCCGACAGCCGGCCGGGAGGGCGTGAAGCCCTCCCGGCCGGTCTTCGTGTGCCCCCGGCCGTGCGCGGCATGCGCCCCTCGTGCTGCCGGAATTCGATCGATGCGCTGGTACGGATAGTTATGATCCGTAGCGCACGGTGGGTATGAATTCGCCGAGCAAGAGTACGCATACCGATGTCCGCTCGACGTGGAGGTGAAACGCCGTGGCACTCTCGATCTCGGCCGTGGTGCTGCTGGCGATCGTCGTCTTCCTTCTGGTCCGGAGGTCGGGACTGAAGGCGGGGCACGCGTTCGTCTGCGTACTGCTCGGGTTCTACCTGGCGAGTTCCACGGTCGCACCCACCCTCAGCCAGCTCACCTCCAACGTGGCGAGCATGATCAGTGGCCTCAAGCTGTAGGGGGTGTCTCGCAGGCCAGGCTGGGCTCGCGGCGTCTGGCACCGCGCCTCGCCGCGTTCTCGTCGGTCGCCAATGCTCCGCATTGTCTCCCTCCTCGGCCTTGCGATGCACGGCGCCAGACGCCGCTCCCTGATCCAGCCTGGCCTGCGAGACACCCCCTCGGCCCTGCTCGTAGGGTGGACCCATGAACGGTCTTCCCGCCCGTCGTCTGCTCCTCGTGCACGCGCATCCGGACGACGAGTCGATCAACAACGGCGTCACCATGGCCAAGTACGCGGCCGAGGGTGCCCACGTCGCGCTGGTGACCTGCACCCTCGGCGAGGAGGGCGAGGTCATCCCCGCCGAGCTGGCCCACCTGGCGCCGGACCGCGAGGACACCCTCGGCCCCTTCCGGGCCGGCGAGCTCGCCGCCGCCATGAAGGAACTCGGGGTCGCCGACCACCGCTTCCTCGGCGGCGCCGGCCGCTTCCGGGACTCCGGGATGATGGGCGCCCCGCAGAACGCCCGCCCCGGCTCCTTCTGGTCGGCCGACCTCGACGAGGCCGCCGGGTACCTCGTGGAAGTGATCCGGGAGCTGCGCCCGCAGGTCCTGGTCACCTACGACCCCGACGGCGGCTACGGCCACCCCGACCACATCCAGGCCCACCGGGTCGCCACGCGCGGCGCGGAGCTGGCCGCCGACGCCGCGTTCCGCCCCGAACTCGGCGCCCCGCACGCCATCGCGAAGCTCTACTGGAACCGCGTGCCCGCCCCGGTCGTCGAGGAGGGCTTCGAACGGCTACGCGCGGCCGGCGTCTCCTTCCCGGGCACCGCGTCCCCGCAGGACGTGCCGGGCGTGGTGCCCGACGAGCGGATCACCGCCGAGATCGGCGACGAGGGCGACGCCACGGTGCTGGTGGCGGCGAAGGCGGCCGCCATGCGGGCGCACGTCACCCAGATCGCCGTGGACGGCCCCTTCTTCGCCCTCTCCAACGACCTGGGCCAGCCCCTGTTCGCCCGGGAGTACTACGAGTTGGCCGCGGGCCGCTCCGGCGCGCCGGCCGGCGAGCGCGAGCGGGACCTCTTCGCGGGGGTGGAGGCGTGACCACCGCGCTGACCCCCGGGCGGATCGCCGCCCTCCTCGGCCTGTTCGTCCTCGGCACACTGACGGGCGCGGCCGGCTGGCTCGTGGTCGACCTGTGGTTCCCGGCCGGGCTGCTGCTCGCGCTGCTGGCCCTCCTCGGGCTGTTCCTCGCGGGCCGGCTGACGGTCGGAGGGGGCCTCGGAGTGGGCGCCCCGGCGGCCGGCTGGTTCCTGTCCTACGTCCTCCTCGGTGTCCCCCGCCCCGAAGGGGACTTCCTGCTCGGTTCCTCCGGAATCGGCATGTACGCATACCTTTTGGGGGGAAGTGCGGCCGCTGTGATCTGCGCCACGATGCGCGGCCCCGCCCAAGGTCCCGTTTCGGCCTCGGGATCCCGCGGATGACGGGCCGCTGAACTCCCGCATCCGTCCGATCGGGGACGGGTTGCGGGGGTTTGACGGACCCTCGCCCGGGGGCGTGCGGAAGCAGAAGAGGAACCTGGGATTCCTGGCCGACAGTTGTGCCCGGGCGGCGGCCAGTATGGTGGACGGGCCGCCGAGCTGCCCGAGCACGGAATGACGGGCGGCGGAGCCAACCGGGAGAACCTGCCTTGAGTCGTGAAACCGACAGTTCGTCCCCCGGGCCCCAAGGGCACGGTGGAGCCGCCTACCCCTCGGGTACGCCGCCGTATGGAACCGGCCAGTATCCGTCCGTGCCATCCGGTCCCGGCGCCGCGACCGTCCCGGAGGAGAACCCTGTGACCTCGAAGCCGTCCACGCCCGACACCGACACCGACGGGCCGAAGACCGAGACCCACCTGACGACCCGGATCCGGATCAACATCCCCGGATCCCGGCCGATCCCGCCCGTGGTCGTGCGCAAGCCCGTCAAGGACGGCGCCCAGGACGCGTCCCCGGCCGCCGCCGGCCCGGCCCCGGACGCGGCCGCGCGCACGCCCGAGCGGCGACCCGCGCAGGGTCGGCCCGCGGCCTCGGCGCCCGCGCTGCCCGCGGCACCGGCCCCCGCGCCCGAGCCGGCCCCCGCGCCCGCCGAGGCGCCGGCCGGCGGATGGTTCGCCCCGCGCAAGGCCGTGACGCCCCCGCCGACCGCGACGCCCCCGGCCGGCGTGCCCGTCGGCGGCCCCGGTGCGGCCGGCCCTGGTGCGCCCGGCGGTCCCGGCGCGCCCGGGCCCGGCGCGAGCTACGGCTCCGGCGTGCCCGGCACCGGCGCCGGCTTCGCGCCCCCCGCCGAGCCCGGACGCCCGCAGCCCCCGGCCGCGCACGGCAGTGGAGCCGGCTTCGCCCCGGCCCCCGCCGTCGGCGGACCCGGAGTCGGCGCGCCCCAGGGGTACGCCGGGTACGACAACGGGCCCGTCACCGAGCCCTTCCCCGCCTTCCCGGAGCCCGCCGGGCCGACGGGCGGACCCGCGCTGGGCACCGTACCCGTCGGCGCCGAGGCGCCCCCGAGCTGGCCCGGCCCGGAGGCCTTCGACACCCCGGCCCCCGCGCCCGTGCCCGCCCCCGGCCCGGCCGCCCCGCCGCCGGGCCCGAAGCCGCCGCGCCAGACGACGCCGCCGCCCGCCCCCGCCGGCAAGTCCGGCAAGGCCGCCCCGGCCGGCAAGCCCGCCAAGAAGAAGGGCCGCTCCAAGCTGGTCCTGCTCGGCGGCGGCATCGTCGTCCTCGCCGGCGTGGCCTACGGCGCCGGCCTGCTCATGAACCACTCCGACGTCCCCAAGGGCACCACCGTCCTCGGCGTCGACATCAGCGGCAGCCGCGACGACGCCGTCGCCAAGCTCCAGACCGCCTTCGGCAAGCGGGCCGCCGCGCCGCTCCAGCTCAGCGTCGGCGGCAAGCAGGTCGAACTGAAGCCCGAGAAGGCCGGCCTGACCCTCGACAGCCAGACCACCGTCCGCAACGCCACGGGCAGCGACTACAACCCCGTCACCGTCATCGGCTCCCTCTTCGGCGTCGAGCGCACGGCCACCGCCGTGATGCCGGTCGACGAGGAGAAGCTGCGGGTCTCCCTCCAGGAACTGGCCGGCGCCGCCGGCTCGGCCTCCGAGAGCACCATCAAGTTCGACACCGGCAAGGCCGTGGCCGTCCTCGGCAAGGCCGGCGAGGGCCTCGACGTTGACGCCTCCGTCGACAAGGTCACCAAGGCCTTCCGCGAACTCGTCGCCAACGGCAAGTCCCCGACCGTCCAACTCCCCGTCGCCAAGAGGGAGCCCACGGTCACCCAGGCCGAACTGGACCGCGCCATGAAGGAGTTCGCCGAACCCGCGATGTCCGGCGTGGCGACCGTCAAGGCGGGCACCAAGTCCATCCCCTTCGGCCCCAAGTCCCTGCCGAAGATCCTCAGCATGACGGCCGTGGACGGACGCCTCGTCGAGAAGTACGACCTGGAAGCCCTCAAGGCCACCTACGGGAACGCCTTCGACGGGGTCCTGATCACCCGGGGCACCGGCGCCAAGACCCCCGTCACCCCGCAGGACGTGGCGGGCGCCCTCGGCAAGGCCCTCATCGGCAAGACCCCCGCCGAACGGACCGTCACGATCGACACCAACGCGAACTGACGGCCCACGACCGCGCGGCGATGCCCCTCCCCGGCCCCCTGGGAGGGGCATCGCCGCATCCGGAACCCCGCCCCACCAGGCATGTCACCCCCAGCGCATGACATCCGTCATGCCGGAGTCACGACCCGCGACACTGCCGCACCCACCCCCGCACGGGCGAACCTTGGGGCATGACGACGACGACCGCGGCACACCCCGCCGCCCCGGGCCCCGCAGACGGAACCGGCGACACCGCAACCGTGGTGTCCTTCCAGAACGTGACCAAGAGCTACGGCAAGGTCCGGGCCGTCGACGGACTCTCCCTCGCACTCCACCCGGGCGAGACCGTTGCGCTCCTCGGCCCCAACGGCGCCGGCAAGTCCTCCACCCTCGACCTGCTCCTCGGCCTGCGCCCCGCCGACTCCGGCACCGTCAGCCTCTTCGGCACCACCCCCCGCGAGGCCATCGCCTCCGGCCGGGTCGGCGCCATGCTCCAGAGCGGCGGCCTCATGGAGGAGGTGACCGTGCGCGAGCTCGTCACCCTCGGCTGCGCCCTGCACCCGCGCCCGTACCCCGTCGACGAGGTGCTCAGCCGGGCCGGGATCGAGGAGATCGCCGGCCGGCTCGTCAACAAGCTCTCCGGCGGCCAGGAGCAGCGCGTGCGCTTCGCCCTCGCCACCGCCGGCCACAACGACCTGATCGTCCTCGACGAGCCCACCACCGGCATGGACGTCACCTCCCGCCAGGCCTTCTGGGCCACCATGCGGGAACAGGCCGCCCAGGGCCGCACGGTCCTGTTCGCCACCCACTACCTGGAAGAGGCGGACGCCATCGCCGACCGCGTCCTCGTCCTCAACAAGGGCCGGCTGCTCGCCGACGGCACCGCCGCCGAGATCAAGGCCAGGGCCGGCGCCCGCAAGGTCGCCTTCGACCTCGACGGGCCGGTCGACGAGCAGGCGCTGCGCGCCCTGCCCGGCCTGACCGCCTTCGACCTCACCGGCCGCTCCGTACGGCTCCAGTCGCGCGACGCCGACGCCACCGTGCACGCCGTGTACGCGCTCGGCCTGCGCCCGCGCAACCTGGAGGTCGCCGGCCTCGGCCTGGAACAGGCCTTCATCGCCCTCACCGAGGCCGAGGAGGCCACCCGATGACGAACACCGCCACCACCGCCACCACCGCCAACTCCGTCAGCACCGGCACCCTGCGGCTGGTCAGGCTGGAGATCACCCGCGCCCTGCGCAACAAGAAGTACCTGTTCTTCACCGTCCTCTACCCGGCCGCCCTCTTCCTGATGCTCGGCGGCACCCTGGACGGCACGACGAAGGTCATGGGCACCGAACTGACCATGCCCGCCTTCTACATGGTCGCCATGGCCTCCTTCGGCGCCCTCACCGCCGTGCTGGTCGGCAACAGCGAGCGCATCGCCAAGGAGCGGGAGAAGGGCTGGGTGCGCCAGCTGCGGCTGACGGCCCTGCCCGGACACGGCTACGTCCTCGCCAAGACCGCCAGCGCCGGCGTCCTGTCCCTGCCGTCCATCCTGGTCGTCTTCGCCGTCGCCGCCGGGGCCAAGGGCGTACGGTTCGAGGCCTGGCAGTGGCTCGCCCTCACCGGCTCGATCTGGGCCGGCAGCCTCGTCTTCGCCGCGCTGGGCGTCGCCATCGGCTACCTGGCCAGCGCGGACAACGTCCGCCCCATCACGATGCTGATCTACTTCGCCCTGGCGATCCTCGGCGGCCTGTGGATGCCCACCGCGAACTTCCCGCAGTGGCTCCGCGACATCTGCGAGTGGCTGCCGACCCGCGCCTACACCGGCCTCGGCCAGGCCATCGAGCTCGGGGGCGCGCCGCACGCCAAGGACGTGGCGATCCTCGCCGTGTACTTCGTACTGTTCACCGGTGCGGCCGCCTGGCTGTACCGCAAGGACTCGCTGAAGGCCTGAGGACGTGGCGCTGACACAGGAGGAGGCCGACGGTCTGCACCGCATCGGCCAGGCACCGGAGACCACCACCCACAAGGTGGTGAAGAGCCTGTGGATCGGGATCTGGCTCTTCTACCTCAGCGCCCCCGTCACCGACCTGGTCAGCGGCGGGCACAGCACCGGCGCCCGGCTGCTCGGCGGCCTGGGCCTGCTGGCCTTCACCTGCTGGTACCTGGTGCTGGTCTTCCGCACCGTCAAGATGATGCCGGTGCCCCGGGTGCTGGTCTCCCTCGCGGTGCTCGCCACGCAGGCCACCGTGCTGTCGCTGACCCTGGGCCGCGAGTGGCTCGTGCTCTTCGTGTACGTGTCCATCTCCTCCGGCGCCGCACTGCCGGGGGAGGTGTCCCGCTGGACCGTCCCCGGCGCGACCGCGCTGCTGACGGCGGTCGCCCTCGCGGTCCCGGGCGGCACCCAGTACCTGGCCGGGCTGGTGGTCCCCGCGCTGATGGGCGGCTTCGCGATGGTCGGGGTCCGGGCGATGATCCGGACCACGACGGAGCTGCGCCAGGCCCGGGCCACGGTCGCCGAGCTCGCCGCCAACGAGGAGCGCCTGCGGATGGCCCGCGACCTGCACGACCTGCTGGGCCACTCGCTGTCGCTGATCACGCTCAAGAGCGAGCTGGCGGGCCGGATGCTGCCCGAGCACCCCGAACGGGCCGCCCAGCAGGTCGCGGACATCGAACGGGTCAGCCGGCAGGCGCTGGTCGACGTACGGGAGGCCGTGAGCGGCTACCGGCGGCCGACGCTGCCCGGCGAACTCGCGGGCGCGCGCACGGCGCTGGCGGCGGCGGGCGTGACGGCGGACCTGCCGGCCGGCTGCGACGACGCCCAGCTGCCGGAGGAGACGGAGTCGGCGCTGGCGTGGTCCCTGCGCGAGGCCGTCACGAACGTGGTCCGGCACAGCGGGGCCCGGCGCTGCACCGTCACCCTCACCACCCGCCAGACCCTCGCGGGCCCGGTCGTCGAGCTGACCGTCACCGACGACGGGACGGGCGGCCCCGCCGTCCCCGGCAACGGACTGACCGGCCTGACGGAGCGCCTGGAAGCGGTCGGCGGCACCCTGTCGGCCGGGCCGGCGGGCAAGTCCGGCTTCCGCCTGCTGGCGCGGGTCCCCCTAGGATCCGGGTCATGAGCGAAACCGGCGCCGCCCCCATCCGGATCCTCCTGGCGGAGGACCAGTCGATGGTCCGGGAGGCCCTCGCGGCCCTCCTCGGACTGGAACCGGACATCGAGGTCCTGGCCCAGGTCGCCCGGGGCGACGAGGTGGTCGCGGCGGCCCGCTCCCACGACGTGAACGTGGCCCTGCTCGACATCGAGATGCCGGGCATGACGGGCATCGAGGCGGCCGCGCAGCTGCGGGCCGCCCTCCCCGCCGTCAAGATCGTCGTGCTGACCACCTTCGGCCGCCCCGGCTACCTCCGCCGCGCGATGGAGGCGGGCGCCTCCGCCTTCCTGGTCAAGGACGCCCCGGCCGCCCAGCTCGCCGACGCGGTCCGCAAGGTCCTGGCGGGGGAGCGCGTCATCGACCCCACCCTCGCCGCGGCGGCCCTCGCGGAGGGGGCGAACCCCCTGACGGACCGCGAGCGGGAGGTCCTGCGGGCGGCGGAGTTCGGCGCGACCAACGCCGAACTGGCCTCCCGCCTCGGCCTCTCCCAGGGCACGGTCCGCAACTACCTCTCGACGGCCATCCAGAAACTCGCGTCCCGCAACCGCGCCGAAGCGGTGCGCGTGGCCCGCGAGAAGGGCTGGCTGTAGGGGCTCCAGGGGCTCCGCCCCTGACCCCGGTACCGGACGCTCCGCGCCCGGTGCGCTCAAACTCCCCCAGCTACCGCTGGGAGGTGCCCCCAGCGCGGGCTGGATTCGCGCGGCGGCCGGGCGGGCCCGGCGGCGAGGCTAGTTCAGCAGGGCGCGAGCTGCGAGGGCCTCGCCGCGGATGCGCCCCGCCGCGGACTTGTCCACCGCGTCCATGACCTCCGCGTACGCGTCCATCTCCGCCGCCCCCTCGCGGAACGCGCCCCGCTCCACCAGGAGCCGCGCCCGCTCGTACCGCAGGGCCGCCGGATGGGACGGCAGGAGCAGCGACAGGTCCAGCGCCCACAGGGCGACCGCCGAGTGCTCCGGGCGGGAGGAGGCCCAGACGCGGATGTTGTTCAGGATCCGCAGCACGATGTCCAGCGTGCGGGCCGGCGTCCTGGGCGCGGCCGCCAGCTCCGCCGGGCCCGCGCCCAGCGAGGCGCCGCCGGCGAAGGGGTCCACCACCACCGACTCCTCCGGGTCCCCGAAGCCCACCACGAAGTGCCCCGGCAGCCCCAGCCCGTACACCGGCGCGCCCGCCCGCCGCGCCACCTCCAGCCACACCACCGAGAGGAGGATCGGCAGGCCCCGCCGCCGCTGCAGCACCTCGTGCAGCAGGGAGGACGACAGCCGGTCGTAGTCCTTCGGGGTGCCGTGGAAGCCCAGCCGGCCGCCCAGCAGTTCCGTCACCGCCGCCGCCCACGACCGCGCGTCCCGCAGCCCGTACGGCAGCATGCCCGCGAGCCGGTCCAGCTCGATCTCGGCCCGGTCCATGGCGTGTTCGTCCAGCGCCGGATCCGCCTCCGCGGCCAGCAGCAGGCACAGCCGGGCCAGGTCGGGCCGCTCCGCGCGGGCCTCCGCCGCGAACAGCTCCCGGGTGTTCACCGCGCCGCCCGGAAGTGGTGGTAGGAGTGGTGCGTGGCGAAGCCCATCCCGTCGTACAGGGCCCGCGCCGCCGGATTGTCCGTCTCCACCTGGAGCCACGCCGCCGAAGCGCCCTCCTCCAGCGCCCGCCGGGCCAGCGCCGTCATCACCGCCGTCGCGAGCCCCCGCCGCCGGTCCTCCGGGGCGACGGTGACGGCCGCGAAGCCGGCCCAGCGGCCGTCGACCACACAGCGCCCGATCGCCCGGCCGCCGTCCAGGGAGGCGAACCACACCGACGGGCCCTCCACCAGCATCCGCCGGGCGAGTTCCGGGTCCCGGACCCTGCCGTAGCGGGCGAGCCACCGCTCGTCCGGCTCGCGGGTCAGCCGTACCGCCGCCACGTCCGCGTCCAGGTCGCCCACCGGGGCCAGACCCCCGACGCGGACCTCCGCCGAGACCTCGTTCACCCAGCCGCGCCGCTCCAGCTCCGCGCAGAGCAGCTCCTGCGTCCCGGCGGCGCCCGTCGCGGCCTGCACGTACGCCGGAAGGTCGCGCTCCGCGTACCAGGAGGTCACCCGCGCGAGTGCTTCGTCCAGGGATATGCCGGGGTCGCCGAGCGGGAGCGCGGAATTGGCGCGCCGCGTGAACCCGGCGGCGGCCCGCAGCGTCCACTCGCCGAGCGGCTCGCTCTCCAGCGGCAGCCAGGCCCGCGCCGTGACCCGCGCCAGCTCCTCGAAGGAGGCCGCGGGACCCCGCCGCCGGGCCGGCGCGGGGGGCACGACCTTGCCCGCGACCAGCGACGATTCCGGGATGTGGACGGACACGCCGTCCTTGCGTGTGATCGTGAGCACACCCCCGTTCCAGGATGTGAGAACCCCGACCGCGTCCGTGAACGCCGGGGCACCGCTCCGGCCGCCCTCCACCCGTCGTACGGAGACTCGTTTACCCACGTCAGCCGGGGTAATACGGATCTCCAGCAGCCCACCGGCAGTGATTTCCACAGCTCTGTCCGCCCCTCCTGTTCGGATCGTGCCCGGGAACGGAGATACTAGGTGCGGGCATCGACGACGCCGCGCTCCCGCGCGAATGGACAGCCCTACCGAGGAGGAACGAGAGCGTGACCTACGTCATCGCGGAGCCTTGTGTCGACGTCAAGGACAAGGCCTGTATCGAAGAGTGCCCCGTCGACTGCATCTACGAGGGCCAGCGGTCCTTGTACATCCACCCGGACGAGTGCGTCGACTGCGGCGCCTGTGAGCCGGTCTGCCCCGTCGAGGCCATCTTCTACGAGGACGACACCCCGGAGGAGTGGAAGGACTACTACAAGGCGAACGTCGAGTTCTTCGACGAGCTCGGCTCGCCCGGTGGTGCCTCCAAGCTCGGCCTGATCGAGCGCGACCACCCCTTCGTCGCGGCGCTGCCCGCCGACATCAACGCCGGCGAGCACTGACCGGTTCACGGCAGACGCGCTTCTCGGTCCCGTACGGCACTCCTGCCGCGCGGGACCGAGCCGTTTCTCCGTACGACACAGCCCCAGCACCCCACAGAGAGCAGAGAGCACCGTGGCCGCAGTTTCCGACCGTCTTCCCGCCTTTCCCTGGGACAAGCTGGAGCCGTACAAGGCCACGGCGGCGGCCCACGCTGACGGCATCGTCGACCTGTCCGTCGGCACCCCCGTGGACCCGGTGCCGGACCTGATCCAGCGCGCCCTCGTCGCCGCCGCCGACTCCCCGGGCTACCCGACCGTGTGGGGCACGCCCGCCCTGCGCGACGCGATCACCGGCTGGCTGCGCGGCCGCCTCGGTGCGAGCGCCGCCGGACACCGCAACGTCCTGCCGGTGGTCGGCTCCAAGGAGCTGGTGGCCTGGCTGCCGACCCAGCTGGGCCTGGGCGCCGGTGACAAGGTCGCCTACCCGCGCCTCGCGTACCCGACGTACGAGGTCGGCGCGCGGCTGTGCGGCGCCGAGGCCGTCGTCTACGACGACCCGACGCAGCTGGACCCGGCGGGCGTGAAGCTGCTGTGGCTCAACTCCCCGTCCAACCCCACCGGCAAGGTCATCCCGAAGGAAGAGCTGATCCGGATCGTCGCCTGGGCGCGCGAGCACGGCGTCCTCGTCTTCAGCGACGAGTGCTACCTGGAGCTGGGCTGGGAGGCCGAGCCCGTCTCCGTGCTGCACGACGACGTGTGCGGCGGCTCCTACGAGGGCCTCGTCGCGGTCCACTCGCTCTCCAAGCGCTCCAACCTGGCCGGTTACCGGGCCGCGTTCATCGCCGGAGACGCGGCCGTCCTCGGCGAGCTGCTGGAGATCCGCAAGCACGGCGGCATGATGACCCCCGCCCCGGTCCAGGCCGCCACGGTGGCGGCCCTCGGTGACGACGCCCACGTGGAGGAGCAGCGCGCCCGCTACGCGGCCCGCCGCGAGGCGCTGCGCACGGCCCTGGAAGCGCACGGCTTCCGCATCGAGCACAGCGAGGCCAGCCTCTACCTGTGGGCGACCCGCGACGAGCCCTGCTGGGACACCGTCGCGCACCTCGCGGAGCTCGGCATCCTGGTCGCGCCGGGCGACTTCTACGGCGAGGCCGGCGCGAACTTCGTCCGCGTGGCCTTCACCGCCACCGACGAGCGGGTCGCCGCCGCGGTCAAGCGCCTCGGCTGACCGGCGCCGCCCGCCGGCAGCGCGCCGAGGGGGCCGGGAGCCGTTGCTCCCGGCCCCCTCGGGCGTTCGTGGGTCCCGACGCGGGTCAGCCCAGCAGACCGCCCGGAAGGCCGCCGCCGGGCAGGCCGCCGCCCGGCAGGCCGCCGCCCAGGGCCTGACCGGCGACCGGCAGGCCGCCCAGCGTCTGGGTGGCTCCGCCGGCGCCGCCGAGGGCCTCGGTGGCGGGGGCCGCGACGGGGGCGGCGGCCGGGAGGGCCTCGGTGGCGGTGTGCGTGGCGTCGGTGGCCGCGCCGGCGTCGGGGGCGGTGAGCGTGTTCAGCTTCGGCAGGGACTCCAGGCCCACGGCGTCGGCCGCGCTGGCGGCGCCTGCCGCACCGACCACGGGAGCGGTACCGGCAGCGAGGAGAAGCGCGGCGCGGGCGATCCGACGGGTCAGGGGGAGGGTCATGATGCTCCTAAGCGGTAGCGGCTGAGTACGCCGTGTACAACCGCTCCCGGGGTGGGGGGAGTTGCGGACCCCCCGGGTAAAGGATCAGTAACGCATCGTTTAATCGGCTTCCGTGACAAGAGCACCGGACCCGCGCCGACCTGCGGTTCTGTCCGCCTTCCGGGTGTACGGGCCGAAGGCGTGGACCCCCCTCCCGGGTGACGGGGCGTACGGGTGACCGTGCCGCGGGGGCGCCCCCGCCGCCCGGCCGCGCGCCGGGCGCCCACGCGGGGCGCCGCCCCCCCCCGGCCGACGGTCTGGGCCGACCGGGCTGGTGAGTACCGCGGGGCGGCGGGTGCCGCCGGGCCAGCGGATGCCCCGGGTCCGGCGGGTGCCGCCGGATCGCGGGTGCGTGCGTCAGCGGGGGGTGGCGCGGGCCATGAAGATGCGGACCTCGCCCGGCGCCGCGTCGCGCGCACCGCCGCCACCTGCCTTGCCGCCGCCCCTGCCCTTGGCCTGCCAGGCGCCGCCGTCCCGCCCGGCCGCCCACGAGGAGCCGTCGTACGACACCCGCGCGATGCCCAGCTCCTTCGACCGGGCCACCGCCCAGTGGGCCATCGCCCGCCCGCGCCGCGCCTCGGCCGGACCGCCGCCCTCCTTGAGCCGCAGCCCGACCTCCGCCTCGGGCACCGACCCGGCCTGAGCGCCCGCCCGGCCCGCGCCCAGCGCCTCCCGCGCCGGCGCCCCGAACGCCCGTACCAGCTCCGCCCGCACCTTCTCCGGGTCGCCCGCCGAGGGCATCGGGCCGGAGCAGACCAGGGAGGCCGGCGTGCCGTTCTCACCGAAGGCCGCCGTCAGCACCGTCGCGTCCGGCTCGTGCTTCGCGTACGCCTGCGGGAAACCACTGAGCTGCACCTTCTGCGCCGCCACCGTCAGCGGCAGCCGGGTGTACCCCTTGATCTCCGCGAGCCGGTCGTAGAAGATCCCCGCCGAGTACACCGGGTCCATGATCTGCTCCGGGGTGCCCCAGCCCTGCGAGGGCCGCTGCTGGAACAGCCCCAGCGAATCCCGGTCCCCGTGGTCGAGGTTGCGCAGACCCGACTCCTGCATCGCCGTGGCCAGCGCGATGGTCACCGCCCGGTCCGGCAGCCCCTTGGAGATCCCGACGGCGGCTATCGTCGCCGCGTTCGACGCCTGCTCCGGGGTCATCTCGTACGTCTGGACGTCCCCCGCACCCGCGGAGCCCGCCGCCCCGGTCGCCGAAGCCGTGCAGTAGGAGGCGCCGTTGTCGGATTCCCGCTGGACGACGAAGTACCCGATCACCCCGAGCAGGACGACCAGGCCTACGGCCTTGCGGAACGGCCGGCGGCGGCGGGGGCGGGAGCGATCGGTCTCGGACACGCGGCCCACCGTACTTGAGGCCGATAAACCGTCCACCGGGCGGACGCTCCCGCTTCCCTCCCATCCCGGGGCGTTAGGGTCAGTTCCATGTCCGAATCCGAGCTGGACCTCACCCTGGACGCTGCCGAGCTGACCGCCCGGCTCGTCGACATCCCTTCCGTGAGCGGCGACGAGAAGGTCCTCGCCGACCTGGTGGAAGCGGCGCTGCGCGCCCTCCCGCACCTCACCGTCGACCGCCTCGGCAACAACGTCGTCGCCCGTACGCACCTCGGCCGCGCCGAACGCGTCGTACTCGCCGGCCACCTCGACACCGTGCCGATCGCCGACAACGTCCCGTCCCGCCTGGACGAGAACGACGTCCTGTGGGGCTGCGGCACGACGGACATGAAGTCCGGGGTCGCCGTACAGCTGAGGATCGCGGCGACCGTCCCCGAACCCAACCGCGACCTCACCTTCGTCTTCTACGACCAGGAGGAGGTGGCCGCCGACCTCAACGGCCTCGGCAAGGTCGCCGCCGCCCACCCCGACTGGCTGACCGGTGACTTCGCCGTCCTGCTGGAACCCTCCAACGCCGAGGTCGAGGGCGGCTGCCAGGGCACCCTGCGCGTGCTGCTGCGCACCGAGGGCGAGCGCGCCCACTCCGCGCGCAGCTGGATGGGCTCCAACGCCATCCACACCGCCGCCCCGATCCTGGCGAAGCTGGCCGCGTACGAGCCCCGCAAGCCGGTCATCGACGGCCTGGAGTACCACGAGGGCCTCAACGCGGTCCGCATCGAGGGCGGCGTCGCCAACAACGTCATCCCCGACGCCTGCACGGTCACCGTGAACTTCCGCTACGCCCCCGACCGCAGCGAGGCCGACGCGCTGGCCCACGTCAAGGAGGTCTTCGCGGACTGCGACATCGCCGAGTTCGTGGTCGACGACTCCTCCGGCGGCGCCCTGCCCGGCCTGTCCCACCCGGCCGCCGCGGCCTTCATGGAGGCGGTCGGCGGCCGTCCGATGCCCAAGTTCGGCTGGACCGACGTCTCCCGCTTCAGCGCGCTCGGCGTCCCGGCGGTCAACTACGGGCCGGGCGACGCGCTGCTGGCCCACAAGGTCGACGAGCGTGTCGAGACGAAGGCCATCCTGCACTGCGAGGAACGACTCCGCGCCTGGCTGACCTCGTAAATTCCCCTTCCGGCCACCTTCGTGCGCCTAACCTGATCCAACGATCAGCTGGAGGGAGCACATCATGGGCAACCACGGCAATGCCGAGGGGTCTCGCCGTCGGCCCGAGGAGCAGCAGCTCGGGCCGGTGCTGCGCAGGCGGGGCCAGGTGCAGGCGGGCAGTACGACGGACCAGCGGCTGCTGGACTCGGCCGGTCCCTCCGAGTGGGTGCACACCGATCCCTGGCGGGTCCTGCGCATCCAGTCGGAGTTCATCGAGGGCTTCGGCACCCTGGCGGAGCTGCCGCCCGCGATCAGTGTGTTCGGCTCCGCCCGGACGCCGGTGGACTCGCCCGAGTACGAGGCGGGCGTACGCATCGGCAGCGCCCTCGTCGAGGCCGGCTTCGCCGTGATCACCGGCGGCGGCCCGGGCGCGATGGAGGCGGCCAACAAGGGCGCCCGCGAGGCGAACGGCATCTCCGTCGGCCTGGGCATCGAGCTCCCCTTCGAACAGGGGCTCAACCAGCACGTCGACCTCGGGCTGAACTTCCGGTACTTCTTCGTCCGCAAGACGATGTTCGTGAAGTACAGCCAGGGCTTCGTGGTCCTGCCGGGCGGGCTCGGCACCCTGGACGAGATGTTCGAGGCGCTGACCCTGGTCCAGACGCAGAAGATCACCAGGTTCCCCATCGTGCTCTTCGGCACGGAGTACTGGGGTGGCCTGATCGACTGGCTGCGCAACACGGTCATCGCCCAGGGCAAGGCCTCGGAGAAGGACCTCTACCTCTTCCACGTCACGGACGACGTGGACGAGGCGATCGCGCTGGTCACGAAGGAAGTCGGCAAGTAGGAACCACGGCCGCGCCGCCACGGCGGCGCGGCTCGGGGGCGCTCGGGGTGCCTCAGGCCAGGCCGCGGCGGGCGACGGCCGGCGGGCGGTGCCCCTGGATCGAGCGGACCATGTCGAGGACCTGCTTCGTCTCCGCGACCTCGTGGACGCGGTAGACCTGCGCGCCGAGCCAGGCCGAGACGGCCGTGGTTGCCAGGGTGCCCAGCAGGCGCTCCTTGACCGGCTTGTCGAGGGTCTCGCCGACGAAGTCCTTGTTGGACAGGGAGACCAGCACCGGCCAACCGGTTTCGGTCATCTCCGCGAGCCGGCGGGTGGCCTCCAGCGAATGCCGGGTGTTCTTCCCGAAGTCGTGACCCGGATCGATCATGATCGACTCGCGGGGCACCCCGAGGGCCGCGGCCCGCTCCGCGAGCCCGACCGTGACGCGCAGGATGTCCTCCACCACGTCCTCGTACGAGGTCCGGTGCGGCCGCGTGCGCGGCTCGACCCCGCCCGCGTGGGTGCACACGATGCCCGCGCCGTAGCGCGCGGCGACCTCCGCCAGCTTCGGGTCCACCCCGCCCCACGCGTCGTTCAGCACGTCCGCCCCGGCCTCGCAGACCGCCTCGCCGACCTCGTGCCGCCAGGTGTCCACGCTGATCACCACGTCCGGGTGGCGGCGGCGCACCTCCGCCACGAAGCCGACCGTGCGCCGGGCCTCCTCCGCCGCGTCCACGTGCTCGCCGGGGCCCGCCTTCACCCCGCCGATGTCGATGATCGCCGCGCCCTCGGCCACGGCCCGCTCCACCCGGTCGAGGGCCGGCTCGTCGCGGAAGGTGGCGCCCTGGTCGTAGAAGGAGTCCGGGGTGCGGTTCACGATGGCCATGATCACCGGCTCGTGGGTGTCGAACTCGCGCCTGCCCAGTCGCAGCATCCTGCTCTTTCCTCCTTCGGCGACCCTCGCGCCTCGTCTGCGACCTTAACCTGAGGGCAGGAGTCTCTCAGGGGAGTTGATCGTGTTCTGGTTCTTGCTGATCGCGCTGGTCGTGGTCGTGGCCGCGGTCACCCTCGCGGTGGTCGGCGGCGGCTCCGAAGCCGTACTGCCCGAGGCCGAGCCGGACCGGGTGGCCGACGCGCTCCCGGAGAGCCGGCCGGTGGTGCGGGCCGACATCGACGCGCTGCGCCTGCCGGTCGCGCCGCGCGGCTACCGGATGGCCGAGGTGGACGACGTACTGGACCGGCTCGCCGCCGAGCTGGCCGAGCGGGACGCGCGGATCGCGGAGCTGACGGCCGCGCGCGCCCACGCCCCGGCGGACCGGGTCGACCTCACGAAGGACGAGCGGTGAGCGGCGCGGGACTGCTGGCGGGCCCGGACGGCGGCCTGCGCTGCCCCTGGGGGCTCTCCACGGAGGACTACGTCACCTACCACGACACCGAATGGGGCAAGCCCGTCCACGGGGACGACGCCCTGTACGAACGGCTGTGCCTGGAAGCCTTCCAGTCCGGGCTGTCCTGGATCACGATCCTGCGCAGGCGCGAGGGCTTCCGCAAGGCCTTCGCGGACTTCGAGATCGCGGCGGTCGCCGAGTTCGGGCCGGCCGACGCCGAACGGCTGATGGGCGACGAGGGGATCATCCGCAACCGGGCCAAGATCGAGGCCACCCTCGCCAACGCGAAGGTGCTGGCCGGCTGGGGGGCGGGGGAGCTGGACGAGCTGATCTGGTCCCACGCCCCCGCCGAGCGGGGCCGGGCCCCGAGGAGCACCGCCGACGTGCCGGCGGTGACCCCGGAGTCCACGGCCCTGGCCAAGGCCCTGAAGAAGGCGGGCATCCGCTTCGTCGGGCCGACCACGGCCTACGCCCTGATGCAGGCCTGCGGCCTGGTCAACGACCACCTCGCGGGCTGCGTGTCCCGCGAGGGGTGAGGCGTCAGCGGCCCAGGTACCGCGGCTGCTGCTTCGCGAGGAAGGCCTCGACCGCGATGGAGTGGTCCTCGGAGGCCCCCGCGCGGGTCTGGAGGACGTCCTCGCGCTCCAGGGCCTCGGAGAGGCTGTGCGAGGCCCCGTACGCCAGGGACTCCTTGACGGCCGCGTAGGCCACCGTCGGGCCGGAGGCCAGGGTCCGGGCCACCTTCTCGGCCTCCGCGCGCAGCGACTCCGCGGGCACCAGCCGGTTCACGATGCCCAGCTCGAAGGCCTCCCGCGCCTTGACGGTGCGGGGGAACAGCAGCAGGTCGGAGGCCCGGGAGGCGCCGATCAGCCGGGGCAGGGTCCAGGACACCCCGGAGTCGGCGGTCAGCGCGACCCCGGCGAAGGAGGTGTTGAAGGACGCGGTCTCGGAGACGACGCGGAAGTCCGCCGCGAGCGCGAACCCGAAGCCGGCGCCGGCGGCGACGCCGTTGACCGCGGCCACGACGGGCTTGGGCATCTCCGTCAGGGCCCGCACGATCGGGTTGTAGTGCTCGGAGACCGTGCTCATGGTGAGCGTCGAGCCGTTCTCGCGGTCCGCGGCGAGGTTGCCGATGTGCTCCTTGAGGTCCTGGCCCACGCAGAAGGCCCGGTCGCCGGCGGCGGTGAGCAGCACCGCCCGTACGGCGGTGTCGGCGGCCGCCGCCTGGACGGCGTCGCGCAGGGCGACCTTGGCCTCCGTGTTCATGGCGTTCATCGCGTCGGGCCGGTTGATCGTGACGGTCGCGAGTCCGTCGGTCACTTCGTAGAGCACGCTGTCGGCCATGGCGGGGGTCCCCCTTCGTCGCGGGCTTGGCTACCGGCCGGTACCGGCCGGTGCAAGGGCCAGCATGGCGGACGTGACCGGGGGCGGGCATGTGATGTGCGTCAAACAAAGCGGAGCCCCACCCCCGGGGGCGACGGCGAAGTATCGCAGGCGGATCCCCGAAATGAGTGGTTTTGGTCGCGCGCGTTGCGCAAGCGTTCCCTTCCGATGTTGGTCATCGGGTCCTGACATGCGGGATAATGGCTGGGAAGCAATGTGTTCGATGCCGGGTACTAGGCGCCTGAACGGGGCCGTCGGCTGACGATGAGCTGGTTTCAGGAAGGGGAACGAGCATGGCGGCCATGAAGCCGCGGACGGGCGACGGCCCGCTCGAGGTCACCAAGGAGGGGCGAGGCATCGTCATGCGCGTACCGCTCGAGGGCGGCGGTCGGCTTGTCGTCGAGCTGACGCCGGACGAGGCGGACGCCCTGGGTGACGCCCTGAAGAAGGTCGTCGGCTGAGCCCCGACCCTTTGATCTTGCCCCGCCCCTGCCGCCCCGCGGCGGGGGCGGAGCTGTTTTCATGGCGCCGCTCGCGCGGTGCGGCGCCGGGGCGCCTGTCGCCTCAAACGCCGGCGGGGCTATGGACAGCCCCGCCGGCGTTTGAGGCGCGGGGGTCTGGGGGCGGAGCCCCCAGGAGGGGTGCGCAGCCCGGGGAACGGGCGAAGGGCGGGTAGGGGACCAGCCCCGCGCAGCGGGCTACCGCCGGACGGCGCAGAGGAGCCCGTCCCCCACCGGGAGCAGGGCGGCTTCCAGCGCCGGACTCTCCCGCACGCTGCGCAGCAGCTCCCGCACCCGGATCACCTCCACCGGCTGGGCCGCCGAGTCGACCGTGCGCCCGTCCGCGAAGACGCCCTCGAAGCACACCAGCCCCCCGGGACGCAGCAGCCGCAACGATTCCGCGAGGTAGTCGAGGGACTCGGCCGGGTCACCGTCGCAGAAGACCAGGTCGTACCCGCCGTCGGCGAGCCGCGGCAGCACGTCCAGCGCCCGCCCCGGAATGAACCGCGCGCGGTTCCCCGCGAAGCCGGCCGCGCGGAAGGCCTGCCGGGCGAAGGCCTGCCGGTCGGGTTCGGGGTCCACCGTGGTCAGGACCCCGTCCGGCCGCATCCCGTGCAGCAGGTGGATCCCCGAGACGCCGGTCCCCGTGCCGATCTCGGCGACGGCCTTGGCGTCCGCGGTGGCGGCGAGCAGACGCAGCGCGGCCCCGGTGCCGGGGGACACGGACCGCAGGCCCGCTTCCCTGGACCGGTCGCGGGCCCATCGCAGAGCGTCGTCCTCGGCGACAAACGCGTCGGCGAACGCCCAGCTCGTCTGCCGGTTGCCGCTAATGACCCTCTCCTGTCCCCATAGTTGGCGCAACGGTGACTGTATCCGCTGACGTCGGGAACCCGCAGATGGGACCGGGCGTTGGGAGGGTGAGAGGCGGGATAGAGGGGACGGCTGCGGGCAGATCGGCGGTCCGGACCCCGAGCTCCGTGCAAAGTTACTGCAAAAATGCTTATCCAGAGCTGACGGGAGGGGTGGCTATGGTAGGGGCTCCACTGGACACCACCAGAGCCGACAGGGGAGGTGCGGCTGCGCCTGTGGATCGTGGAGGCGTCCTCAGACGTCTCTTCTGGTCGGCGGGTGAGCCGAAATCCGTGACCTACACCGCTGACCGCTTCCACACCGCCCACACCGCGACCACCGCGACCTTTGCCGCCGACGCGGGCTCCCAGGCGTGGACCCCTCCCTCGTGGGAGGAGATCGTCAGCACGCACAGCGCGCGGGTCTACCGCCTCGCCTACCGCCTGACGGGCAACCAGCACGACGCCGAGGACCTGACGCAGGAGGTCTTCGTCCGCGTCTTCCGCTCGCTGTCCACCTACACGCCCGGCACCTTCGAGGGCTGGCTGCACCGCATCACCACGAACCTGTTCCTGGACATGGTGCGCCGCAAGCAGCGGATCCGCTTCGACGCGCTGGGCGACGACGCCGCCGAGCGGCTCCCGAGCCGCGAGCCGTCCCCCCAGCAGGTCCTGCACGACACGCACTTCGACGCCGACGTGCAGCAGGCCCTGGACACCCTCGCGCCCGAGTTCCGCGCCGCCGTGGTGCTCTGCGACATCGAGGGCCTGTCCTACGAGGAGATCGCCGCCACCCTCGGTGTGAAGCTCGGCACCGTCCGCAGCCGCATCCACCGCGGCCGCTCGCACCTGCGCAAGGCGCTCAAGCACCGCTCCCCCGAGTTCCGCGCCGAGCAGCGCGCGCTGGCGGGCGTGGCGGTGGGCGCGCCGGGCGCCGGGGGAGAGGGCGGAGCCGAGTGAGCGGGGCGAGTCCCTCCCCCGCCGAACAGCACCTGGGCGACCGGCTCGCCGCCCTGGTGGACGGGGAGTTGAAGCACGACGCGCGCGAGCGGGTGCTGGCGCACCTGGCGACCTGCGCCAAGTGCAAGGCCGAGGCCGACGCGCAGCGCCGGCTGAAGACCCTGTTCGTGGAGAGCGCACCGCCACCGCTGTCGGCCGGCCTGCTGGCCCGGCTCCAGGGGCTGCCGGGAGCGGGCCCGGACGGGCCCGCCGGGCCCCCCGGTCCGGGCGGCGGACCGGGGGCTCCGCTCGCGCCCCCGGCTCCGGGCGTCGACCCGTTCTCCTCGTTCGGGTACTCCGCTCCCGCCGCCCCCCGCGAGGGCTTCCGCATCCACGAGGTGGGCCGGCCCAGGCGCCGCTTCGCCTTCGTGGCGGCGGGAGCCGTGTCGCTGGCCGCGATCGCCCTCGGCGGCTCGCTGCCGCTGGACGGGGTCGAGCCGAACCCCCGGGGGGAGGCCCCCGCGACCAGACCCGGACCCGCGGTGCCGCTGACCGACGCCTTCGTGCGCGACCGGGTCCCGACCCCCGGCGTGACGACCGGCCCGGTCCCGGTGGGGCAGCTGCCGACGGCGGCCTCCTCGGCCCCGGCGACGGCCCGGCCGGTTTCCCTCTCCCGCTGACCCGGGCCCCCGAGGGCCCGGGTACCTGGTTGAATCTGCGGCACACGCGCCGCCCCGCGGTGCGCCAGGCCCGCGGGGGAGCGCCCATGTCCGACAGTCAGCAGAACGGTCCGGCTCCGACATGGTGGAGCCGGCCCGCCGCCGTGCCGGAGCCCGGACCGGACGCGGACACCGGCCGGACCCCGCCCGCCCCCGCCCCTGACCCGGCCCCCGGTTCCGCTCCCGGCCCCCGCTACGACCCCTGGGCCGCCGGCCCGTACCAGGTCGTCGACCAGGGCAGGGCGCCCAACGGCGCCCCCGCGCTGTGGCGGCTGGCGGTCGTCGGCGCGGTCATCGCCCTCCTCGCGGGCTGCGCCGGCGGCTACCTCGGGATCCTGGCCGAGCGGCGCACCAGCACCCGGCTGGAGCTCCCGCAGGCCGCCGCCGACGCCAAGGACCGGGCCCCCGAGAGCGTGGCCGGCATCGCGGCCACCGCCCTGCCCGGCGTGGTCACCCTGCACGTCAGCGGGGGCGGCGGCAGCGGCACCGGAACCGGCTTCGTCCTCGACGACCAGGGCCACATCCTGACCAACAACCACGTCGTCGCCGACGCCCGCGACATAACGGTCACCTTCAGCACCGGCGAGAGCGTGCGCGCCGAGCTGGTCGGCCGCGACGGCGGCTACGACCTGGCCGTGGTGAAGGTCAGCGGGGTCCGCGGCCTGCGCCCGCTGGCGCTCGGGAACTCCGAGAACGTCCGCGTCGGCGACCCGGTGGTGGCCATCGGCGCCCCCTTCGACCTCTCCAACACGGTCACCTCGGGCATCATCAGCGCCACCGGCCGCCCCATCACGGCCGGCGGCGGCAAGCGCGACGGCAGCGACATCAGCTACGTCGACGCCCTCCAGACCGACGCCCCCATCAACCCCGGCAACTCCGGCGGCCCCCTCCTCGACTCCCGCGCCCACGTGATCGGCATCAACAGCGCCATCCGCGGCGCCGACAAGGGCGAGGACGGCGAGGACCCCACCCGCCAGAGCGGCAGCATCGGCCTCGGCTTCGCCATCCCCGTCAACCAGGGCAAGCGGGTCGCCGAGGAGCTCATCCGCACCGGCCGCGCCACCCACCCCGTCATCGGCGTCACCCTGGACATGGAGTACAAGGGCGACGGAGCCCGGGTCGACGTCAAGGGCGAGGACGGCAAGCCCTCGGTCGTCGCCGACGGCCCCGGCGCCCGTGCCGGCGTCCGGCCCGGAGACGTGATCACCAAGGTCGACGGCGTACGCGTGCACGGCGGCGACGAGCTGATCATCAAGATCAGAGCCCACCGGCCCGGCGACCGCCTCGCCCTGACCGTTGTGCGCGACGGCGGGGAACGCACCCTGGAGGTGGTCCTCGGCTCGGCGAGCGGCTCCTGAGCGGCCCTCCAGGCCCCCGGGGGGCGGTCCCCGGCAACCGGTCCGCCACACGAACACCGGATGACGCCCGGGTGAATCCGGGACCGGTCGCGCACCGGCGTAGGGGAGCGCAAGGAACGCCGGGTACCGTTGACCGGGCCGGAAGTGGAGAGAGCCGAGGAGCGGCAAGGTGTTCAACGACATAGGCGCACTCGAGCTGGTCACGATCGTGGTGCTCGCCATCCTCGTCTTCGGCCCGGACAAACTGCCGAAGGTGATCCAGGACGTCTCCGGCTTCATCCGGAAGATCCGCGCGTTCTCGGACAACGCCAAGCAGGACATCCGCTCCGAACTGGGTCCCGAGTTCAAGGACTTCGAGTTCGAGGACCTGAACCCGAAGACCTTCATCCGCAAGCAGCTCACCGAGAACGAGGACCTCCGGGAGCTGCGCGGCAGCTTCGACCTCCGCAAGGAGCTGAACGAGGTCACCGACGCGGTGAACGGCCGCGAGAGCGACCTGCCGCGGGCCGGCGCCGCGCCGTCCGCCACGCCCGCCGCCGGTAGCGGTCCGGACCTGCTGAAGAAGCCCGCCGCACCGGCCCAGGAGCCCCGCACCCCCTTCGACGCCGACGCCACCTGATCCGCAGCCTGCCCGTCGATCCGGGACCGGATGGCTATCCTCCATCTGTCCGGACCCAGGCCGCCCGCGGAGGGGGGTCCCCCCAGCCAGGCGAGGGGGTGGGCCGTTCCGGACCCCACGGAACGAGAGGCCGCCATGGAGACGACGAGCAGCAGCCGGGTGGGCGTACAGCCCGCCGAAGCGTCCGAAGCCGCACCCGCGCCGGCCGGCCCCCCGGAACACACCGGCGGGCAGGACGCGCCCGGACAGCCCCCGGAAGCCGCCGCACCCTTCCCGAAGGCCCGCCGGGGAGCGGCGGGCTATCTGAGCGCCGAGTTCCCCTGGTACGGCCTGGACGGGGCCTTCAGCGGCCCCCGCTGGCTCATGCAGGTCGGCACCGGCGCCGACGGCAGCGTGGAGCACGGCTCCACCGGCCACGGCGACGAGCCGTCCGCCCGGGGCGAGATCGCCACCGGCGAGAAGGACCGCTTCGCGGTGGTGATCACCGTCGCCGGCAACCCGCAGCGCCGCAGCGGCGACGGCACCGGCGTCCTGGAGGCCACCTCGGTCTCCTCGGCGGCCTGGCTGGCCGGCTCGGGCCTGCTGTCCTACAGCTGGCCGCCGCAGATGGACCACACCCGGCGCGCCGACTGGCTCGACCAGCAGACGGAGGCCGCCTGGGAGCTCGCCGACGACCTCGCGGGGCCGGACTGGTCGACGCTGTCGCTGCCGGTGGACGGGGAGCCGATGCCGTTCCACTACCGCGAGTCGGAGTTCGGCTGGGTACTGGCCGGCTCCACCGGCAGCGGGGTGCACCTGGGGGCGTACGGGCGGGGCATGAGCGCGTACGGGCTGGGCTTCTCGGCCATCGACCTCGCGGCGTACGAGTAGGCCGGCGCGGGCGGTCGTTCCGCAGGGTCCGCGCAGCGCGGAGGGGCACCACCGCCAGGTGGTGCCCCTCCCTGGAACTTGTTGCCTGGAACTTGTTGCCTAGAACTTGTTGCGCGGCGTGATGCCCAGGCTCATGCCCGAGAGGCCGCGCGCGCGGCCGCCGAGCTTGCCCGCGATGGTGCGCAGGGCCGCGCCCGCCGGGGAGTCCGGGTCGGACAGCACGACCGGCTTGCCGTCGTCGCCGCCCTCGCGCAGCCGGACGTCGATCGGGATCGTGCCGAGCACCGGAACCGTCGCGCCGACCGTCTTGGTCAGGCCGTCGGCGACCTTCTGGCCGCCGCCCGAGCCGAACACGTCCACCATCTCGTCGCAGTGCGGGCACGGCAGGCCCGACATGTTCTCGACGACACCCACGATCTTCTGGTGCGTCTGCACCGCGATCGAGCCGGCCCGCTCCGCGACCTCGGCCGCCGCCTGCTGCGGGGTGGTCACGACCAGGATCTCGGCGTTCGGCACCAGCTGCGCGACCGAGATCGCGATGTCGCCGGTGCCCGGCGGCAGGTCCAGCAGCAGCACGTCCAGGTCACCCCAGAACACGTCCGCCAGGAACTGCTGCAGCGCCCGGTGCAGCATCGGGCCGCGCCACACCACCGGGGCGTTGCCCGGGGTGAACATGCCGATGGAGATGACCTTCACGCCGTTCGCGGACGGCGGCATGATCATGTTCTCGACCTGGGTGGGCTTGCCGTCCACACCGAGCATCCGCGGCACGCTGTGCCCGTAGATGTCCGCGTCGACCACGCCGACCTTCAGGCCGTCGGCCGCCATCGCCGCGGCCAGGTTGACCGTCACGGAGGACTTGCCCACGCCGCCCTTGCCGGACGCGACCGCGTAGACGCGGGTCAGCGACCCCGGCTTGGCGAACGGCACCTCGCGCTCGGCGGTGCCGCCGCGCAGGGTCGCCGCGAGCTCCTTGCGCTGCTCGTCGCTCATCACGTCCAGCGAGACGGCGACGGAGGTGACGCCCGCGACCTTCTCGACGGCCTCGGTGACGTTCTTGGTGATGGTCTCGCGCATGGGGCAGCCCGACACCGTGAGGTAGACCGTGACGGCGACGGCGCCGCCCTCGCCGATCTCCACCGATTTGACCATGCCGAGCTCGGTGATCGGCCGGTGGATCTCGGGGTCGTTGACCGTCGCCAGCGCGTCCAGGATCGCGTCCTGCTCCGGCGCGGCGGCGGAGGGTGTCTCGGTAGCCATGCCCCCGATGGTACGGCTCGGTAGCAGGGCCCGGGTAAGCCGATCAGCGGTCGCCTTCGTCACTTTCACCCGAGAACAAACGCCGTTCGTCCATCTCCTTGATCAGGTCCTGGAACTCCGAGCGGATCCAGTCGCGGGTGGCGACCTCGCCCAGGCCCATCCGCAGCGCCGCGATCTCCCGGGTCAGGTACTCCGTGTCCGCGATGGAGCGCTCGTTCTGCTTGCGGTCCTGCTCGTGGGTGACCCGGTCCCGGTCGTCCTGCCGGTTCTGCGCGAGCAGGATCAGCGGGGCCGCGTACGAGGCCTGGAGCGACAGCATCAGCGTCAGGAAGATGAACGGGTACTGGTCGAAGCGCAGGTGGTCCGGGGCGAACACGTTCCACAGCACCCACACCACGATGACCAGGCTCATCCAGACGATGAACCGGCCCGTGCCCAGGAACCGCGCCACCCGCTCCGACAGCCGCCCGAACGCCTCCGGGTCGTACTCGGGCAGCAGCTTGCGGCGGTCCGAGCGCGGCTGGTCCAGCCGTACGCGCGAGCGCGTCAGCGCGCTCGCACCCGCGGGCGCCGCACTCCTCGCCCGTTCGGCGGAACGTTCCGTCCGCTCGTTGCGGAGCCGCTCGGCCGCCTCCTCCAAGCGCTCCGAGAGCCCCTCCCGGGCATGCTCGCGCCGCTCCCGGCGCCGCTCGCGCCCCGCATCGCCGCGCCCGCGCTCAGTGCCCACGCAGGGCCTCCTCGGAATGGAAGTCCGTCTCCCGCCAGTCGTCGGGCAGCAGGTGGTCCAGGACGTCGTCCACCGTCACCGCGCCCAGCAGCGAGCCGCTCTCGTCCACGACGGGCGCCGCGACCATGTTGTACGCGGCCAGGTAGCTCGTCACGGCGGGCAGCGAGGCGTCCGGGCGCAGCGGCGGCAGGTCCGCGTCCACCAGGGAGCTGACCAGCGTGAACGGGGGGTCCCGCAGCAGCCGCTGGAAGTGCACCGTCCCCAGGTACTTGCCCGTCGGCGTCTCGTCCGGCGGCCGGCACACGTACACCTGCGCGGCCAGCGCCGGCGACAGGTCCGACTTGCGCACGCGGGCCAGCGCGTCCGCGACGGTGGCGTCCGGGCGCAGCACGATCGGCTCGGTCGTCATCAGACCGCCCGCGGTGTTCTCCTCGTACGACAGCAGGCGCCGCACGTCGGCCGCGTCGTCCGGCTGCATCAGCGTCAGCAGCCGCTCCTTCTCCTCCTCCGGCAGCTCGGAGAGCAGGTCCGCCGCGTCGTCGGGGTCCATGGCCTCCAGGACGTCGGCGGCGCGCTCCTCCTTCAGCTTCCCGAGGATCTCCACCTGGTCGTCCTCGGGCAGCTCCTCCAGGACGTCCGCGAGCCGGTCGTCGTCCAGGGCGTTGGCCACCTCGGCGCGCCGCTTCGGCGTCAGGTGGTGCAGGACGTTCGCCAGGTCCGCCGGACGCATCTGCTCGAAGGTCGCCACCAGGCTCTCGGCGCCCTGGCCCTCCTCCTCCAGGGAGAAGCCGGTGACCGCCGACCACTCCACGGTCAGCGTCTCGCCGCGCCGGCGCAGCGCACCGCCCTTGCCCTTGCGCACGAAGATCCGGTCGATCTCCCAGTCCCGGCGGGCCGGCAGCTGCTGGATGGCCACGTCCAGGACGGTGACCTCCTCGCCGCCGTCGACCAGGCGCACCCGCCGGTCCAGCAGCTCGCCGAGGACCAGCCGCTCGGTGGGGCGCTGCTCGAAGCGCCGCATGTTGACCACACCGGTCGTGATGACCTGGCCGGACTCCACGCCCGTCACCCGCGTCATCGGCAGGAAGATCCGCCGCCGGCTGACGACCTCGACCACCAGGCCCAGCAGCCGGGGCGGGCGGCCGCCGACCCGCAGCATCGCGACGAGGTCGCGGACGCGGCCGACCTGGTCGCCGTTGGGGTCGAAGACGGGCACACCCGACAGATGCGAGACGAAGATCCGCGGGGCGCCTGCAGCCATCCGTGCGCCTCCTAGAGCGTCCATCAACAGTCGTGCCGTGCCTCAGGCTAGCCCGTGGCGGGCGAAGGCGTCCTGGTGGGGCCGTCCGGCCGGGGTGTGTCCGGGGGTCCGCCGGGGCCGCGCCCCCGGACGGGTACGCTGCCTGCTGCCGCAGACCCCGACGGAAGGCACCCGCCCGTGACCGCCCACACCCCCGCCGTACGGCTGCGCCGGGCCGCCTTCATCGGTGTCCTCTGCGCGGGCCTCGCCGTCGCCGGTACGGGCTGCGCGGAGAAGAAGGACCCCGACAAGGGCACGAACGGCGTCGGCAAGCTCGCCGCCGACAAGATCGAGGGCCAGGCCAAGGCCGCCGCGACCGCCGCGAACTCGGTCCACCTGGCCGGCACCCTCGTCACCGGCGGCAAGACCTTCACCCTCGACATGCGGCTCAAGGCCGACGGCGGCTCCGGCGAGGTGAAGTCCGCCGAGGACACCTTCCAGCTGCTGCGGGTCGGCGAACAGCTGTACCTGAAGGCCAGCGCCGCCTTCTGGGGCAAGTCGGACTCCGCGGGCAAGCTCGGCGACAAGTACGTGAAGGTGCCCGAGGCAGACCCCTCCTACAAGCAGTTCCGCGGCTTCACCGACATGCACGTCCTGCTGGACGGCCTCCTCGGCCTCCAGGGCAAGCTCACCAAGGGCGCCTACACCACCGTCGGGCACACCCGCGCGGTCCCCGTCTCGGCGGACGCGGGCAAGGGCGGAAAGCTGTCGGTGTCCCTGGAGGGCACCCCGTACCCGCTGCTGATGGAGCGCGCGGGCGGCGCCGGCCGGGTGGAGCTGTCCGAGTGGGGCAAGCCCTTCCCGCTGGAGGCTCCCGCGCAGGACCAGACCGTGGACTACGGCAGCCAGCTGCCGACCACCAAGGACGGCAAGGGCACCGCCCCCGGCGCCTCCCCGGCGCCCTCGAAGTCCTCCGGCCAGGGCGCCGACCCCAAGGGCTGAGCGGCGACGGCCGCTAGCGCCTGGCCTTCTTCCGCTTCAGCAGCAGCTTCGGCAGACCCGCCGGGATCGGCCTGCGGGTGACCGCCGGGGAGCCCACCGGACGCGCCGCCAGCGAACCCGTCGGCAGCTCCTCGGCCACCGCCACCGGCTCCAGGCGCAGCAGCCGGCACTCCCGGGCCCAGCGCTCCGTCATCCGCTCCGAGTCGGGCGCGTTCAGCCGCTTGCCCTTCAGCTCGGCGACGGCCGCCTCCCAGGACTCGCTGCCGGGCACGAGTTCCCGTACGGCCGCGGTCCAGCCCACGAGCCGGCCGCCCTTGTCCTTGCTGCGTACGGTCACCTCCGCCGAGGCACCGTCCGCGAGCCCGGGGAAGGGCTGCTCGCCGGGGCCGTCACCGAGCACGTGCGCGGCGCCGTCCACCCAGGCGTGCCACAGGGCCCGGTCGGCACCGCCGCCGCGGACCCAGATCAGGCCGGACTTCTTGGAGGCCTCCTCGACGAGGGCCAGGTCGAGTGCGCTGAGAGTCATGCGCACAGCGTAGGCGCTGCGCTCCCGCCCGCTACAGCCAGCCGTTGCGCCGCAGCGTCCGGTGGATCGCGAAACAGCTGCCCACGATGGCGGCCATCACCAGGGGATAGCCGTACTTCCAGTGCAGCTCGGGCATGTGGTCGAAGTTCATCCCGTACACGCCGCAGATCATCGTCGGCACCGCGACGATCGCCGCCCAGGAGGTGATCTTGCGCATGTCCTCGTTCTGCGCGACCGACGCCTGCGCCAGGTTCGCCTGGAGGATGGAGTTCAGCAGCTCGTCGAAGCCGATGACCTGCTCGTGCACCCGGGCCAGGTGGTCGGCCACGTCCCGGAAGTACTTCTGGATGTCCGGGTCCACCAGCCGCATCGGCCGCTCGCTCAGCAGCTCCATCGGCCGCAGCAGCGGCGACACCGCCCGCTTGAACTCCAGCACCTCCCGCTTCAGCTGGTAGATCCGGCCCGCGTCACCGCCCCGGGCGACCCCCTTCGCGGGAGCGGCGAAGACCGCGCTCTCCACCTCGTCGATGTCGTCCTGCACCGCCGCCGCGACCGCGATGTACCCGTCGACCACGTGGTCGGCGATCGAGTGCAGCACCGCCGACGGGCCCCGCGCCAGCAGCTCCGGGTCGTCCTGGAGGCGGTGGCGCAGACTCCGCAGGGAACCCTGGCCGCCGTGCCGGACGGTGATGACGAAGTCGGGGCCCGTGAAGCACATCACCTCGCCCGTCTCCACCACCTCGCTGGTCGCGGTCAGTTCGGCGTGCTCCACGTAGTGGATCGTCTTGAAGACCGTGAAGAGGGTCTCGTCGTACCGCTCCAGCTTCGGCCGCTGGTGCGCGTGCACCGCGTCCTCCACCGCCAGCGGGTGCAGCCCGAACGTGGCGGCGATCCCGGCGAACTCGTCGTGGGTGGGCTCGTGCAGCCCGATCCAGGCGAAGCCGCCGTCCTCGCGCACCCGGCGCAGGGCCTCACGCGGCGTCAGACAGTCCCCCTGCGCACGCCGCCCGTCGCGGTACACGGCACAGTCGACCACCGCACTGCTGGCGGAGGGGTCGCGGGTGGTGTCGTAGCCGGGCTGGACGGGGGTGGACTTGCGCAGCGCCGGACGGACGGCGGCACGGAGGTAGGGCAGCATCGACATGGCAGGCTCCTTCTCGCGCACGGCTGCGGACCGTACGGGTGGGAGGTCCCCCGCGACGGCCGGGGGCTGGCAGCCCGGGGCCCACGGAGGGAAACAGGACGGGAGGACAAAGTTCTGCCGTCGCTCTTCTGCTGATCAGAAGATCAAAGAGGGCTGGAGGAGCCCTGGAAGGACGCCGAAGAGCGGCTGGTACTGCACGATCGACTTCGGTCCATCGCAGCCCCACCTCCTCCGGCCGGTCCCCCGTGGGGGACGTCCTGTCGCCGGAGCCCTGAAACAACTCTTCTGAGTGCGGCCCCGACCAGCTGTCAACACTATCAGCCGACGGATGGTCAAGACCCGCCCTTTACCCGGCGGATACGAGTTCTATGCTCGCTCCATGGCAGAAATTCTGGCCCTCGTCGAAGCCCGGCTGCGCAGCACGCTCGGCGAACCCGACGCCCGCGCCTCCGTCACCTTCCTCGGCACCGACCGCATCGAGGTCCTCCGCTTCACCGACGGCGACCTCGTCCGGTACGCGACCCTCGGCATGTCCGCCCACCCCATGACCGACCCCACCGCCGTCGTCGCCGACCCGGTGCGCGGCCCGCGCGCCGAACTCGTGCTGACCGTACGGGCCGGCCTCGCCCCCACCGACAAGCTGCTGCGGCCCCTGGCCGTGCTCGCCGCCTCCCCGATGGTCGAAGGGCTCGTCGTCGCCCCCGGCGCCTCCCTCGACGTCGGCGAACCGCTGTGGGACGGCGCCCCGTTCACCTCCGTACTCGTCGCCGAACCCGGCGGACTCGTGGAGGACCTCGACCTCGACGAGCCCATGGATCCCGTCCGCTTCCTCCCGCTGCTCCCCATGACGGCGAACGAGGCCGCCTGGAAGCGGGTCCACGGAGCCGCCGCCCTCCAGGAACGCTGGCTCGCGCGCGGCACCGATCTGCGGGACCCTCTGCGTACGGCCGTCGCACTGGACTGAGCCCGGAGTGTGCCTGGAGTGAGCCCGGAGTGAGCCCGGACGGGTGATCGCGTCTTGACGGCGCCCCGGGCGGGGAGGAGCGTGCTTCTTATGAGGGGCGAACCGAGTTGCCCGAAGTGCGGTGGCCGGGTCCGTGCGCCCGGCCTCTTCTCCGACTCCTGGCAGTGCGCGGTGCACGGCGCCGTCCACCCGCTACAGCCTGTGATCCCGCCCAGCGTCGAAGGGCTGGAGGTCGTCGTCAACCGGGCGAACGTGCCCGTGTGGATGCCGTGGCCGCTGCCGGTCGGCTGGCTCTTCACCGGCGTCGCGAGCGCCGGCGACGACCGCAGCGGGGGCCGCGCCACCGCCGTGGCCTGCACCGGACCGGGACCGCTCGGCGGGCTCGGGGAGCTGGTGCTGATCGCGGAGGAACTCGGCGTCGGCCTCGGCTCCCGCTTCGCCGGCATCGACGCCCCTGACCCGGGCCCCTACATCAACGTCTCCGCCCCGCCGCACGCCAAGGTCGTCGCGGCGGGCCGCCCCACCCCGCTGTGGCACGTCAAGGGCGCCCCGGACGACCGCGCCGTCTTCGCGGGCGAGGCCCGCGGCCTGTGGCTGTGGGCCATCGTCTGGCCCGAACAGACGGGCCTGCTCATGTACGACGAACTCGTCCTCACCGACCTCCGCGACGCGGGCTCGGAAGTCGAACTCCTCCCCTGCGGCGCCCTGAGCCCACGCATCCTGGGGTAGGGGGGCGGGCGTACGGGGCTTGCGGCTCGGGCCCGCCATCTCCCCCTCGACCCCGTGGGGTCGGGCGGGGGTTGCCCACCCGCCCCCTCGTCTGCGGGCCGGCGGTGCGGGGGCGGTGTCCCCCCGGACGGTCTCAGGGAGGGTTGGGGGCTTCCCGTCAGTCCCATCGTCCTTCCGTGTCGTGCCGGCCTGTCAAGGGCGCTCCTTCGTCGCGTCGCTTCGCGATGGCCTTCGGCCACCCTTGACAGACCGACCCGCCCCGGAAAGCCGAAAGACTGCCGGGAAACCCCCAAAGAAACGGGACGGACGATCCTTGGAGGAGCGGGTCCCTCAGCGCTGAGACGAGCGGCCGGGCGCCGGCCTGCCGGGCATCCGGGCCCTCAGCGTCCCGATTCGGGGCCGGTTGCCCGGCTACCCGCACGAAAGGTTGATCAGAGCCCCCTGGGAAGCCGATAGGCGCGTCAGATCGCTACGCGCTCCTCTTTTCTCGGCGTCCGGCGACCGCCTTGGGCTGATACACGCACCAGGGGTTGATCAGAGCAGCCCAGAGAGCCGAGAGGCGCGACAGATCGCTACGTGCTTCTCTGGTCTCGGCGGCCGGCGGCGGTCTTGGGTGTCATTCTTGGTCCAGGGTCTCGATCGCTTTGACCACCAGGGATCGGGCATGTGCGCCGTACACGGCCATGGATCTCAGTTGTTCGAAGGCCTTGAGGTAGACGGCGATCTCCGATGGCTGGGTGATGTTGACCTCTGCGGAGAGGAGTTCCACCGATACGAGGGTGTCGTCGTAGACGTGGAACGTCTCCACGGGCCACATCGAGCGCGGGTTGACCGAGGTCGGGATGATGCCGAGGGAGACGGCGGGTAGGGCTCCGGCTGTGAGCAGGTGGCCGAGCTGGGCGGCTGTGGCGGCCGGGTCGCCCATGCGGTAGTACAGGGCGGCTTCCTCGATGACCAGGACGGCTCGGCGTCCTGGCCGGTGGACGACGCGTGAGCGTTCGACGCGTGCGCGGGCGGCTTCGAGCCCGCCGTCGGGGTATCCACGGAACGCGGCGATGGTGCTGAGCAGGCCGCCGGCGTAGCCCTCGGTCTGGAGAAGGCCCGGGACGAGGGTGGAGGAGTAGATCCGAAAGAGCTGGGTGTCTTCGAAGAACTGGGACCAGGATTCCTGGAGCTTCTTGAGGCCGCTTTTGACCTGGTGTCGCCACTCTTTGTAGAGGGTTTCGGCGTTCATGGACTGGGCGATGAGGTCTGTGGCCTCGTCCGGCAGTCCGCACGCATGACACCAGCGTCTTATGTCGCGGGCGGAGGGGGCTGTGCGGGCGTTCTCGATCCGGGACGTCTTGGAGTGGTGCCAGCCACAGACCTCCGCCAGTTCCGCCACGGTCAGTCCCGCGCCCCTGCGCAGGTCACGCAGCCGTACGGCGACGGCTTCGCGGGCGGCTTGCGCAGAGGACGAAGGGGAGAAGGGCATGGGGTTCCGGACCGGTTTCCTGCTGGCTCAGATCTTGTACTCGCCGTGTGGGATGGCGCGCGCCCAGACCGCGTCGAACGCCTGAGCACACAGCTTCGCGACGATCGGATCGTTGGTGATCTCCTCGCCCACGGACGACCCGTCACCGGCGAAATGATTCCACTGGACCCACTCGCCGTCGAACAGCCAGAAGTCGTTGCCCGGAAGAGCGATGTCCGACGCGCGGCGGCGAGGCAGCCAACGCACCTGCTCGCCTGCCGCGACATTGGTGAACGTGCCGTCGTAGAGGAAGCGCGTGTACTCACTGACGGGTTCGGAGACGACCCTGGCCCGTCTGACGGCGGCGCCACGGCCCACGGTGTCCGCGATCAGGCCGAGCCACGGGCGCCACCAGGAGTCTCGGTCCGCCGGATCGTACCGAAAGCCCCGTCGCCATTCGGCGAACGGACCCTTTTCGTAGTCGACGGCGTAGGAGTCCCGCATCTCCAGGTGCACGGCGCTCGTGCAGGTGGCCATCAGCTCACTGAACGTGGGCGTCGAGGACATCACAGGCCTCTCGGATCATGTGCAGCATGCGGGCGGGGATCCTGATCACGGCCTCGCCTTCGGGAATTCCCTTGGCGTGCCCGGGGAGTTCGGTGGCCGCGCACTCCGCCTCCAGTTCCGGACTCGGCTTCCATCCCTGGAGTACCAGCTCCTGGTGCTCCACGTCAGCCCAGACGGTCGGACTGTGCATGTCCCCGGTGTCGGGATCAATGCCTACGAACACTAACGCCATGTCAGCCCCCAGTAGCAGCCTGTGCAGTTCTGTGCATGAGAGTCCTGACCCCTGTGCCATACGTCAAGCCCCCTATGTAGCCAAACCCACTGACGGATGACCCGTGTGCACAAATCTGCACATGGCTGGCGATCAGGGTCGATGCCTCAACACGCTGACGTACATCACCCGATGACGACGGCACGGAGGGACACATGGCCACCCGCGACGTGCTCAGCCTCGACACGCCAGACGACCCGCGAGTACAGGTGAGCGCTGTATACGAACCCAGTCAGGACCTGCTCGACCGAGCTCGTGTCGGCTGGGAGCAGTTCCTCGGCATCGCCGACGAGCCGGCCGATGAGTGAGCAGTACGAGTACGTCCCCCACCGCCTCCTGCGCCGTCGTGTCCGCGACATCGCCTCGGGTACCGAGGGCGTGCTGATGGCTGTGGTCAACGAGAACGTCTCCGACACCGGCATCGAGCGCTGGATGGAGCTCGCCTACATCCGCAACTCCTCCGGCCGTGAGTTCACCACCGCCGTCACCAACATCGAGGCGGCCACCGCCTCCAACCCCTGAGGAGAGGTATGTCCACTCCGCTTCCGCCGCCCCCGTGCAGCACCAAGCCCCACACCCCGCCGACCCCCGCCCTGCACGGCCTCTTGGCCGCCCCGCAGCTCGACGCGGTCCGCGCCACCGTCCTGGACGACAACCCGGGCATGGAACCCGAGCTGGCAGCCCGGATCATCACCGAAGCCATCAAGTTTGTCGCCACGGCCGCCCAGGGCGCCGAAAACATGACCCCATCCCGGCTAGTGGACAAGGGCTGGCACGCCCTGATCCTCCACACCGCCCTCTACAGCCAGCTGTGCGCGCACTGGGGCAGCTTCGTCGACCACTACCCCAACCCCCACAACACGGAAGACACGCTGCACCCGGTCGCCCGGACCATCCAGTCGATCGAACGGGCCGGATTCCCCGTGGACCATCACCTCTGGGACGAACCGACACCCGCCCGGGCCGGCCACCGGTGATCTCCACCGAGTTCACGACCACCACAACCGACGTCGTCACCTGCGAAGCCTGCTGGCGAAACCCCGTCCAGGCCGCCCGCACCACCCACACAACCGGCAGAGACCTCCTCTGCGTGCCCTGCGCCCAGCAGAACAGCCCCACCCGCGTCGACCTCTTCCCACCCCTAGGCGTCTACAAGCTCACCTGGAGGAAGACCACCATGGGAAAGCACCGCAACCCCGGCTACCCCGAACAGCCCCCCAACCCCGGCCCACCCCTACCATCACCCCCTCCCACACCGACCCCCGGCCGCCCGCCCGTCTAGAAGCCGGTGCACCCCGGCTGCCCGTATCAGCCCAAGACGGCCGTCGGCCGCCGAGATCAGAGGAGCGCGTAGCGATCTGTCGCGCTTGGGGGCTTGTCAGGTCGGTCTGATCAGCCTCTCGTGCGGGTAGCCGCGCACCCGGTCCCGAATCCCGGCTCTTGCGGGCTCGGATGCCCGGCGGGCCGGCGCCCGGTCCCTCGCCTGGTCCCTGACGGGCCCGCTCCTCCAAGGATCGTCCGTGCCGTTTCTTTGGGGGTTTCCCGGCAGTCTTTCGGCTTTCCGGTTCGGGTCGGTCGGTCAAGGGTCGCCGAAGGCGATCGCGTAGCGACGCGACGAAGGAGCGCCCTTGAGGGACCGGCCCGAACCGGAAGGACGATGGGACTGACGGGAAGCCCCCAACCTTCTCTGAGACAGGGCGCGGGGATCCCGCTCCCCGCACCACCGGCCCGCAGACAGGGAGGCGGGTGGGCAACCCCCGCCCCACCCCACGGGGTCGAGGGGGAGATAGCCCGCCCGCGCCGCAAGCCCCGTACTCCCCCCGCCCGGCGGGGCCGGTTCCGGTTCGGGTGGGCGGTACCCTGGGGTGTCCCCCGTCCGCGTGAACCCTGGAGTCCGGCTGTGCGCATCGACCTGCACGCCCACTCCACCGCTTCGGACGGCACCGACACCCCCGCCGAGCTGGTGCGCAATGCCGCCGCGGCCGGGCTGGACGTGGTCGCGCTGACCGACCACGACACCGTCGGGGGATACGCCGAGGCGATCGCCGCGCTGCCCGCCGGGCTGACGCTGGTCACCGGGGCCGAGCTGTCCTGCCGCCTCGACGGCGTCGGGATGCACATGCTGGCGTACCTGTTCAACCCCGAGGAGCCCGAGCTCGCCCGTGAGCGGGAGCTCGTACGGGACGACCGGACCCCGCGCGCCCAGGCCATGGTCGGCAAGCTCCAGGGGCTCGGCGTCGACGTCACCTGGGAGCAGGTGGCACGGATCGCGGGGAACGGCTCGGTGGGCCGCCCGCACATCGCGACCGCGATGGTCGAGCTGGGGGTCGTCCCCACCGTGTCCGACGCCTTCACCGCGGACTGGCTCGCGGACGGCGGCCGCGCGTACGCGCAGAAGCACGAGCTCGACCCCTTCGACGCCATCCGCCTGGTCAAGGCGGCCGGCGGGGTCACCGTGTTCGCGCACCCCGCCGCCGTCAAGCGGGGCGAGTGCGTGCCCGAGTCCGCGATAGCCGCGCTCGCGGCCGCCGGCCTCGACGGCATCGAGGTGGACCACATGGACCACGACACCGCCACCCGCGCCCGGCTGCGCGGACTGGCCGGGGACCTCGGTCTGCTGACGACCGGCTCCAGCGACTACCACGGCAGCCGCAAGACCTGTCGTCTCGGGGAGTACACGACCGACCCCGAGATCTACGGCGAGATCACGCGCCGCGCGGCGGGGGCCTTCCCCGTGCCCGGCGCCGGTGGAGACGCCCGCGCGTAAGCGCCGCGCCCACACGCCCCCCTTCCGCTTTTTGGTAACACCCCTCACTGCAAGGCATCACTGTGTTTGATTTCGCCGTCTTCGGATCCCTTTTTCTCACGCTTTTTGTGATTATGGACCCCCCGGGGATCACGCCGATCTTCCTGGCCCTGACCTCCGGCCGTCCCGCGAAGGTCCAGCGCCGCATGGCCTGGCAGGCCGTCTGCGTGGCCTTCGGGGTCATCGCCGTCTTCGGTCTCTGCGGCCAGCAGATCCTGGACTACCTGCACGTCTCCGTCCCGGCGCTGATGATCGCCGGTGGTCTGCTGCTCCTGCTGATCGCGCTCGACCTGCTGACGGGCAAGACCGACGAGCCCAAGCAGACCAAGGACGTCAACGTCGCGCTCGTCCCGCTGGGCATGCCGCTGCTGGCCGGTCCCGGTGCGATCGTGTCCGTCATCCTGGCCGTGCAGAAGGCCGACGGGTTCGCCGGCCAGCTCTCCGTCTGGACGGCGATCGCCGCCATGCACGTCGTGCTGTGGCTGACGATGCGCTACTCGCTGGTGATCATCCGGGTCATCAAGGACGGCGGCGTCGTCCTGGTCACCCGTCTGGCCGGCATGATGCTCTCCGCCATCGCGGTCCAGCAGATCATCAACGGCGTGCTCCAGGTCGTCCGCGGCGCCTGACCCGGACCCCCGCCCGGAACGTACGAACGCCCCCGCACCGGATCGGTGCGGGGGCGTTCGTACGTGAAATCGTCAGGAGGACGCACTCTCGGCCGGTCGGATCAGGATGCGCTGGCCGATGGCGGCCGCCTGCTGCACGATCCGGTTGACGGAGGCCGCGTCCACGACGGTGCTGTCCACGGCGGTCCCGTCGACGTCGTCCAGGCGCAGAATCTCGAAGCGCACTGCTTCTCCCTTCGTCGGTGTTCTCCTTGCACAGGGGTCAACAGGGGAAGCACGAGAAACATTCCCTACGCTAAGGAAATTTTTTCCCTAGCTAACTACCGACCGCTAAAGGACTGCCAGAAGTTCACTAGTGCGCCCGCCGTGACCTGCGGGTTCTCCGCGTTGGGGGAGTGCTCGGCGCCCTCGACCACCACCCGGGAAGCCGCCAGCCGGACGGCCATCTCGTCCATCAGCGGCACCGGCCAGGCGTAGTCGACCACCCCGGACAGGACCAGCTTGGGCAGCGGCACCGCCGCCAGCTCCGCGACCCGGTCCGGCTCCGAGATCAGCACCCGCCCGGTGGTGATCAGCTGTTCCGGGACGGTGCGCAGCCAGCGCTCGTGCAGGAACGCCGACAGCTCGGGGGAGTCCGGCTCGGCGTCCGCCGGGTCCTGGGCCCGCATCGCGGCCCAGACGGTCTCCATGCAGGTGTCGGGCGCGGTGTCGCGCAGCTCCTCCAGGGCCATGACCAGCAGCTTCGTACGGGCCTGCTGGTCCTCGGCGATGGCGGCGGGCCCGCTGCTCATCAGGGTGAGGGAGGCGAAGGGGGAGGCGTCGCGCAGCACCGCGGCGCGCGAGATCAGCCCGCCGAGGGAGTGGCCGACCAGGTGGAGCGGGCCCGTGGCGTCCAGGGCCGCGGCCTGGGCCAGCACGTCGAGGGCGAGCTCCTGGAGTTCGTACGCGGTCTCCTCGCCCGGGCCCGGGGTCTCGTACTGGCCGCGCCCGTCGACGGCGACCACCCGGTAGCCGGCCGCGGCGAGCGGCTCCAGGAGGGCGATGTAGTCCTCCTTGCTGCCGGTGAACCCGGGGACCAGGAGGGCCGTTCCGTGCTCGGGCCCGCCCGCCTCGTGCACGGCGAACTCGCCGCGGGCGGTGCTCAGGCGGTACGCGCGGGCGGCGGGCGGCAGGGTGAGGCGCGGCGGCTTGCTCATGGCCCGAGGTTACCGGTCCGTAGCACCGCCACGGGATACGGGAACGGCCCCGGCCCCCTCGAAAGGGGACCGGGGCCGTTCCCCGGGCGTCGGCCCGGCCGGGTCAGCGGAACCGGCGGGTGGTGCGGACGGGCTCCGACGGCGGGGCCATCTGGAAGTCCGGCTCCGGCGCGGCGGCCGCGGCCGGCTTGCGGGACCGGGTCCGCCGGGGCGCGGGCGCCTCGGTGACCGTGCCGGTGACCACGTCGGGGATCGGGGTGGCCACGGCCTTGCGGGTCGGGACCCGGCGCGGCTTCTTCGGCGCGGCCTCGGCGGCCGGTGCCTCCGCGACCGGGGCCGGAGCGGCCTCCGCGACCGGGGCCGGAGCGGCCTCGGCGGCCTCGGCCGTCTCCACGGGCGCGGCGGCCTTGCGGGTCCGCGTCCGCTTGGGCTTGGCCGGGGCCTCCTCGGCGGCCACGGGGGCCTCGGCGGCCGGCGCCTCGGCCACCGCGGCGGCGGCCTTGCGGGTCCGGGTGCGCTTGGGCTTGGCCGGGGCCTCCTCGAGAACGGCCGGGGCCTCGACCACGACCTCCGCGACCGGGGCGGAGACCGCCACCGGCGCCTCGGCCACGGCGGCCTCGGCCGCGGCGGCGACGACGGAAGCGGTCACCCGGGTCCGGCGGCGGCGCGGCCGGCGCGCCTCGTCGGCGGCCTCGGCGGGAGCCCCCACGGCGGGGGCCTCCACGGCCGGGGCCTCGGCCACGGCCGTGGTCTCCACGCCCGCCTCGGCACCCGCCTCGGCACCGCCACGGGTGCGGCGGCGCTGGCGCGGCGTACGGGTACGCGCGGGGCGCTCCTCCGTCACCACGGCGGCAGCGGCGGCACCGCGGCCGCCACGGCCACCGCGCCCGCCGGTCTCGCCCAGGTCCTCCAGCTCCTCGGCCTTCAGACCGGCCCGCGTGCGCTCGGCGCGCGGCAGGATGCCCTTGGTGCCGGCCGGGATGTTCAGCTGCTCGTACAGGTGCGGGGACGTGGAGTACGTCTCCTCGGGCTCGTGGAAGTCGAGCTCCAGCGCCTTGTTGATCAGCTGCCAGCGCGGGATGTCGTCCCAGTCGACCAGGGTGACGGCGGTGCCCTTCGCGCCGGCGCGGCCGGTGCGGCCCACGCGGTGCAGGAAGGTCTTCTCGTCCTCGGGCGTCTGGTAGTTGATGACGTGGGTCACGCCCTCGACGTCGATGCCGCGGGCGGCGACGTCGGTGCAGACCAGCACGTCGACCTTGCCGTTGCGGAACGCGCGCAGCGCCTGCTCGCGGGCGCCCTGGCCCAGGTCGCCGTGGACGGCGCCGGAGGCGAAGCCGCGCCGCTCCAGCTGCTCGGCGATGTCGGCGGCCGTGCGCTTGGTGCGGCAGAAGATCATGGCGAGCCCGCGGCCCTCGGCCTGCAGGATGCGGGAGACGAGCTCCGGCTTGTCCATGTTGTGCGCGCGGAAGACGTGCTGCGCGATGTTGGCGACGGTGGCGCCCTCGCCGTCCTCGGAGACGGCGCGGATGTGCGTCGGCTGCGACATGTAGCGGCGGGCCAGGCCGATGACCGCGCCCGGCATGGTCGCCGAGAACAGCATCGTCTGGCGCTTAGCGGGCAGCAGGTTCATGATCTTCTCGACGTCGGGCAGGAAGCCCAGGTCGAGCATCTCGTCGGCCTCGTCCAGGACGAGGGCCTTGACGCGGGACAGGTCGAGCTTCTTCTGCCCGGCCAGGTCCAGCAGGCGGCCCGGGGTGCCGACGATCACGTCGACGCCCTTCTTGAGGGCCTCGACCTGCGGCTCGTACGCGCGGCCGCCGTATATGGCGAGGACGCGGACGTTGCGGACCTTGCCCGCGGTCAGGAGGTCGTTGGTGACCTGGGTGCACAGCTCGCGGGTCGGAACCACCACGAGGGCCTGCGGGGAGTCGGTCAGCTGGTCGGGCCTGGCCCGGCCGGCCTCGACGTCGGCGGGGACGACGACCCGCTCCAGCAGCGGGAGGCCGAAACCGAGCGTCTTGCCGGTTCCGGTCTTCGCCTGGCCGATGACGTCCGTGCCGGAGAGGGCGACGGGGAGGGTCATCTCCTGGATCGGGAAGGGGGACACGATGCCGACGGCTTCAAGGGCTTCGGCGGTCTCGGGAAAGATCCCGAGGTCTCGGAACGTAGTCAGGGTGCTGCCTCTTCTGTGAGACGCGGCGCGAGGCGGCGAGGGGGGTCCTACCGTGCCGGGTTTGCAGTACTGCTGTGTACATACAAAGCTGCGCGGGACCACTGGCCTTCGCTCAAGCGCTTCTGCCGCTGAGGGGGCCCCTCGTGCGATCGGTGCGCATGGACGCACCACCACACAGAGGGCGGTCGGGTGGAGCCGATCGGGCCACCGACCGGGCATCCTCATTCGGATGGCCCGCCGAGTACTCGGCAGGCGCATTACCACTGTACCCCGGAATCGCGCAGGTGTGTCGGGTGAATTCACCAGGTAGGCGTGTTTACCGGGGCCGACAGTGCGCAGGTGTGGTGACTTGTGGGGCCTTTCGGCGGGCTATTGTGCGGAGCATGTCGACCGTAGAAAACGCATCTCCCGCCGACGACGACGCCCAGGAGCAGCCGCAGGGCATCGCCGCCCAGGACTGGGCGACGGCCTCCGCCTCCCCCCAGTACCGGGCCGCCGTCGTGGACCTGCTCGGCGCGCTGGCGTACGGGGAGCTCGCGGCCTTCGAGCGCCTCGCGGAGGACGCGAAGCTCGCGCCCAGCCTGGGTGACAAGGCCGAGCTGGCGAAGATGGCCTCCGCCGAATTCCACCACTTCGAGCGGCTTCGGGACCGCCTCGCGGCCATCGACGCCGAGCCGACCGCCGCGATGGAGCCCTTCGCCAAGGGCGTGGACGACTTCCACCGCCAGACCGCCCCCTCCGACTGGCTGGAGGGCCTGGTCAAGGCCTACGTCGGCGACTCGATCGCCAGCGACTTCTACCGCGAGGTCGCCACCCACCTCGACACCGACACCCGCGCCCTGGTCGTCGGCGTCCTCGACGACACCGGCCACGGCGGCTTCGCCGTCGAGAAGGTCCGCGCCGCGATCGAGGCCGACCCGCGCTGCGGCGGCCGGCTCGCGTTGTGGGCCCGCCGGCTGATGGGCGAGGCCCTCTCGCAGGCGCAGCGTGTGGTCGCCGAGCGGGACGCGCTGTCGACCATGCTGGTCGGCGGCGTCGACGGGATGGCGGCCGGCTTCGACCTGGCGGCCGTCGGCGAGATGTTCACCCGGATCACCAAGGCGCACACCAAGCGCATGGCGGCCCTGGGCCTCGCCGCGTAGGCCCTGGCCGGGCGTTTACGGGACCACGTGGGCCGGGGGTGCTTCCCCCGGCCCCGTCGTGCTCGGGCGCGCGGGCGGCGCCACGGCGCGGGCCGGACCCAGGCCCACGCCCAGCGGGCCGTCCCGGCTTGGACCCGGCCCGGCCGGGAAAGCGGTGACTGCCGCGCGGCCAGTGCGGCTTCACCCTTGATGGCGCCGCCCGGCGCGCGCGGCTCCAGCGCGGCGCGAGGCGCGCTCAGCCGCCCGACGAGAGCGAAAACGGAGTGCGCCGGGGGGACCTACCGGGGCCGGTGGCGGGGCGCAGCAGCAGGGAGATGACGACGGCCGAGACGCCGACGCCGCCCAGCAGCGTCGCGAACAGGGTGTTGTGCCCCGGACCCAGCGACATGTGCGTCAGGTACGCGCCGAACAGGGCCCCGACCACGCCGCTGACCAGCACCGTTCTGGTGGAGGGCAGCCGTGTCGCGAGGACCCGCGAGGCGGTGCCGGCCAGGGCGAGGCCGAGCAGACCGGAGCCGAGCGCCTCCATCAGCAGCATCTGGTCACTCCCATGCGTCAGGGCGAACCGGGTCACTGCGGTCCTACCCGAAGCGGAAGAAAGGGAAACGGCCCGGCGGAACCATCCGCCGGGCCGTTTACTTCCTTGCTGGCTGCCTCGAAGAGCGTCAGAGCGCCCCGAAACCGACCTTGCGCACGCTCGGCTCGCCCAGGTCGACGTACGACAGGCGGTCGGACGGCACGAGGACCTTGCGGCCCTTGACGTCGGTCAGGCTCAGCAGCGGCGCCGTGCCGGACAGCGCGGCGGCCACGAGGGCCTCCAGCTCCTCGGCGCTCAGGTCGCTCTCCAGCACGATCTCCCGGGGTGCGTGCTGCACGCCGATCTTGACCTCCACGGCTTTGTCCCTCCGACGGTCCGGTTCGCGCGATCAGCCGCGCCGTACCCGGTCCACATTAGCCCGGAGAGGGGACACGATCGGCTCGCGGCGGACACGCTGGCAGCGAACAGCGCCGGTCAGGCCTCCGTACCGTGCAGCGGGAAACCGGCGATGCCGCGCCAGGCCAGCGAGGTCAGCAGCCCCACCGCCGTGTCGCGTGCCACCGGGCTCTCGCTGGAGAGCCAGTACCGGGCCACGACCTGTGACACCCCGCCCAGACCCACGGCGAGCAGCATCGACTCGTCCTTGGACAGGCCGGTGTCCTCGGCGATCACGTCCGAGATGGCCTCGGCGCACTGGAGCGAGACCCGGTCGACGCGCTCGCGCACCGCGGGCTCGTTCGTCAGGTCCGACTCGAAGACCAGCCGGAACGCGCCGCCCTCGTCCTCCACGTACGCGAAGTAGGCGTCCATCGTCGCCGCCACGCGCAGCTTGTTGTCGCTCGTGGACTCCAGCGCCCCGCGCACCGCCTGCAGCAGGTTCTCGCAGTGCTGGTCCAGCAGCGCGAGGTACAGGTCGAGCTTGCCGGGGAAGTGCTGGTACAGCACCGGCTTGCTGACGCCGGCCCGCTCGGCGATGTCGTCCATCGCCGCCGCGTGGTAGCCCTGGGCGACGAAGACCTCCTGGGCCGCGCCCAGCAGCTGGTTGCGCCGGGCACGGCGCGGCAGCCGCGTACCCCGCGGACGCGCTGCCTCGGTCTGCTCGATGGCTGTCACGCCGCCTCCCACTTTCTCTAAGAACACAGTGCGCTCTGCGCCGCGCCGCCATCGTACTTTTCGGTAACCGGATCTGGTGGGTTCAAGCCGAGTTTTCTCGCGGTACGGACCGCTTGGACACGCGCCGGACACGCTGGTCAGGGCCCGTCGGAGCGGCGGCGGGCGCGGTCAGCGGTAGTCCTCCTCGTCCAGCGGGACCACCCGGGCCTGCTCGGCGGCGTCCGCCTCCGGGGCCTCGCCCGGGTCCAGGCCGGAGAGCGGCTCGTCGTCCCGCGGCTGGATCTCGGTGTGCTGCTCGGCGGCGTCCGCCTCCGGAGCCTCGGTGTCGAGGGTCTCCTGGAGCTCTTCCCGGAACGTGTCCGGTTCCGCGGGATCGACAGTCATTGCGCTCCCCTCGCCTTCGCTCGTCCTCACTACGAGCCTAGGAGGATCGGGAGGGCGGCGCCAGACGGTCCTGTGACCGCGGACACAAGAGAACGCGAGGGGCCCGGCGTGATCGTCTCGTAACATTGGCCCATGTCTTCGACCGAGCCGCCGGGCGTACGGTCCACCGCCGAAGCGGCCTCCCAGCCGGGTGCCGTGCGGGTGGCCGAGGGGGAGCAGCTGCGCACCGTCGCGCTGCCGGGCCTGGAAATGAACGTACGTTTCCGGCCACCGCTGCGGGAGGGTCTGCCGCCCGCGCTGTTCGTGCACGGACTCGGCGGTTCCTCGCAGAACTGGTCGGAGCTCATGCTGCGGCTCGCCGGCACCGTCGACGGGGAGGCCCTGGACCTGCCCGGCTTCGGCTGGTCCCCGCCGCCCGCCGACCGGGACTACTCGGTGACCGCGCTCTCCCGCGCCGTCATCCGCCACCTCGACGCCGCGGGGCGCGGCCCGGTGCACCTCTTCGGCAACTCCCTCGGCGGGGCCGTCTCCACCCGCGTCGCCGCCGTCCGGCCCGATTTGGTGCGGACGCTGACGCTCGTCTCGCCCGCGCTGCCCGAACTGCGCGTGCAGAGGTCGGCCGTGCCCACCGCGCTGCTGGCGCTGCCGGGCGTGGCCGCCCTGCTCGGGCGGCTCGCGGTCGGGCTGACGGCCGAACAACGCACCAGGGGAGTGACGGACCTCTGTTACGGGGACCCCTCACGGGTGACGGCGGAGGGCTTCAGCGCCGCCGTCGAGGAGATGGAACGGCGCATGGCGCTGCCGTACTTCTGGGACGCGATGACCCGTTCCTCCCGGGGGATCGTCGACGCGTACACCCTCGGCGGGCAACACGGACTGTGGCGCCAGGCGCAGCGCGTGCTCGCGCCGACCCTCCTCGTCTACGGTGGGCGCGACCAACTGGTCTCGTACCGTATGGCGCGCAAGGCCGCCGCGCACTTCCGCGGCTCGCGGCTGCTGTGCCTGCCCGAGGCCGGGCACGTCGCGATGATGGAGTACCCCGAGGTGGTGGCCGCGGCCTTCCAGGAGCTGCTGCGCGACACCGCCGGGCGGGAAACCGACCGAAGTACCGAAGACGGCAAGGGCTGAGGACGTGGGACGACATAGTCGCAAGGCGCCGGCCCCCGTCCGTCCGCTGCCGGAGCCCGAGGCGCCGCTGCCGCCGTACGAGCCGCAGGGGTACGCGGCCGACCCCTACGGGGACGGGCTGTACGCCCCCGGCCCGTACGAGCCGGCGCCCGCGCGGCACCCCCGGCCGCCGCAGGGCGGTACGCGCCCGTCCGCCGAGCCGACCGTCGTCCACGAGGGGTACGCCTCTCCGCGCGGCCCCCGCCCCGTCGGCCACCCCGAGCACCGGGAGGGCGGCGGCACCCGGGGTAGCGCCCCCGCTCCCGCCGGCGTCTACGGGGACTGGCGAGGCACCCCCCGAGCCGCCACCGCGGCCCCGCCCGCAGCCGCGCCGGCCACCGGGCCCGCGCCGGCCGCGGAGCCCGCCCCGCGCGACCCCTTCACCTCCACCGGCTCGCACCGCCGGGTGCCCGGCCCCCGCCGGCCCGAGGCGGAGCCCGCCGCGCCCGCGAGCGGCCGCGGCGCGAAGATCCGTACGTACACCGGGATGGCCGCGGCGGCCGTCACCACCGTGCTCGCGGTCGTCGTCGCCGGACAGGTCGCCGCCGACGGCGACTCCGACACGGCCGCCCGGGCCGCCGGGGACGACGCCCCCCAGCGCACCCAGACCGACAGCTCCCCGGCCTCCCGCTCCGACGGCCGCGCCACCCCCTCCGTCCCGCCGGCCGCGGCCGCGGAGCCGGCGACGTACGAGCAGCGGATGGCGCAGCAGCTGCCCATCGACGCGAAGCTCACCGGCCCGGGCGCCTTCGACACCGTGCCCGGAGTCGCCAAGGCCCCGGGCCGGGGGAAGAAGGTCCGCTACCGGGTCGACGTGGAGCAGGGCCTCGGCATGGACGCGCAGTTGTTCGCCGACGCCGTGCAGCGCACCCTCAACGACCCGCGCAGCTGGGCCCACGGCGACGCGATGACCTTCGAGCGGGTGCCGGGCGGCGAGGCCGAGTTCGTGATCACCCTGGCCAGCCCCGGGACCACCGGCGTCTGGTGCGCCAAGTCCGGACTCGACACCACGATCGACAACGTCTCCTGCGACTCCGCGTCCACGGAGCGCGTGATGATCAACGCGTTCCGGTGGGGCCAGGGTTCGCAGACCTACGGCGCCGACCAGATGCTCGCCTACCGGCAGATGCTCATCAACCACGAGGTCGGACACCGCCTCGGACACGGGCACGTCAGCTGCCAGACCCCGGGCGCGCTCGCGCCGATCATGCAGCAGCAGACGAAGTCCCTCGACATCGACAACATTCACTGCAAGCCCAACCCCTGGGTGTTCCCGGGGAGTTGACCCAAGGGTGCGGGCGGGCGGGCGGTCGCTTCGTTGACAAGCCGTCCGATCGTCGGTCATTGTTCTCCGCATGTCGCACCGCCACACCTCCGCCGCGAGCGCCGCCATCGAGCTGGCGCTCCTCGGTGTGGCCGCGCACAGCGTGGCCGACATCTTCTGTCGCTGACGCCCTGTCCTGAGCGCGCGACCACCCTTTCCCTTTCACAGGCTCCGCCGCGCCCGGGCACTTCCCCTGCCCGCGGGCGCGGCTCCTTCTTCTCCCTCCCGGTCCTGTGGCGCTCCGTGCGCCGTCCGCCGTGGTGATGCCGGACGCCGTCCCCGCGTGGCTCCCGACACATCTCCTTCCACGCCGAGAGGTCCGTTTCCCCATGCTTCCCGCCGGTTCATCCCGTCAGTCCCGCATATCGCGCCGCATCGCCGCGGTCACCGTCAGCCTCGTCCTGGCCGGGGGCGCCGCGGCGTGCGGGCCCGAGGACGCGGCGGGCAAGGCCGGCGGCGACTCCGGCAAGCCCGGCGCCGCCGGGACCCCGCAGAAGGGCGGCACCCTCACCGTCCTCAACACCGAGCCGCAGAACGACTTCGACCCGGCCCGGCTCTACACCTCCGGCGGCGGAAACGTTCCTTCGCTGGTCTTCCGCACCCTGACGACCCGCAACCGCGAGGACGGCCCGGCCGGCGCCAAGGTCGTGCCCGACCTGGCCACCGACACCGGCCGGCCCAACGCCGACGCCACCGAGTGGACGTACACCCTCAAGGACGGGCTGAAGTACGAGGACGGCAGCCCCATCACCACCGCCGACATCAAGTACGGCATCGAGCGCTCCTTCGCCGCAGAACTCTCCGGCGGCGCCCCCTACCTGCGCGACTGGCTGGTCGGCGGGGAGACCTACGAGGGCCCCTACAAGGACGGCGGCAAGGGCCTCGACTCCATCGTGGTCCCCGACGCCAAGACCATCGTCTTCAAACTCCGCAAGCCCGAGGGCGAGTTCCCCTTCCTCGCCACCCAGACGCAGTTCGCCCCCGTCCCCAAGGCCAAGGACACCGGCACCAAGTACGAGGAGCACCCCGTCTCCTCCGGCCCCTACAAGGTCGTCAAGAACGGCGGCGACGGCGAGACCCTGCTGCTGGAACGCAACGAGCACTGGGACCCCAAGACCGACGAGGAGCGCAAGGCCTACCCGGACAAAATCGACGTCCGCTCCGGCCTCGACGCCGCCGTCGTCAACCAGCGGCTGTCCACCAGCTCCGGCCCCGACGCCGCCGCCGTCACCACCGACACCAACCTCGGCCCCGCCGAACTCGCCCAGATCGGCGACAACAAGGAACTCGCGGGCCGCGTCGGCACCGGCCACTTCGGCTACGTCAACTACCTCGCCTTCAACCCGAAGGTCGCCCCCTTCGACAACCCGAAGGTCCGCCAGGCCATCGCCTACGCGATCAACCGCACCAGCGTGATCAACGCCGCCGGCGGCTCCGCGCTGGCCGAGCCGGCCACCACCTTTCTGCCCGAGCGCGAGGCCTTCGGCTTCACCCCCTACGACCACTTCCCCGCCGGCAAGACCGGCGACCCGGCCAAGGCCAAGGAGCTGCTGAAGGAGGCCGGTCACCCCGACGGGCTCACCATCACCCTCACCCACTCCAACGCGCAGAACCGCCAGACCAGCCCCGAGGTCGCCACCGCCGTCCAGCAGGGCCTCGCCGCCGCCGGGATCACCGTCAAGCTCGAAGGCCTGGAGAACAACGCCTTCAACGAGCGCCGCTGGGACGCCAAGAACACCCCCGGCTTCTTCCTCTCCCGCTGGGGCGCCGACTGGCCCTCCGGCGGCCCCTTCCTCGCGCCGATCTACGACGGCCGCCAGATCGTCACCAACGGCTCCAACTACAACCACGCCCAGCTCAACGACCCGGCCGTGAACACCGAGATCGACGAGATCGCCAAGCTCACCGACCTCGCCGCCGCCGGCAAGCGCTGGGGCGCCCTCGACAAGAAGATCGGCGAGCAGGCCCTCGCCGTCCCCCTCTTCCACCCCGTCTACAAGCGGCTCGTCGGCAAGGACGTCAAGAACGTCGTCATCAGCGACTGGACCGGCGTCCTCGACATCTCGCAGGTCGCGGTCAATTGAAACCTCCCCTCCCTGGAGGGAGGGGATTCCTGGCTCACTTCGCCTGGCACCTAGCAGGTGGCGGGTCTTACAAGATCGGCACCAGCCGGGTTGAGACCAGCCCGGACGAGCATCACGCGGGCGGAGTTCTCGTCCCTGGGGGACACGGCTCCGCACGCGGTGCACGTATAGGTTCTCTCGGAAAGAGGTAGTGCGTGCTTGGCTCTCGCTCCGCACTGCGCGCAGTCCATGGTGGTGTGCGCGGGGTGGACCAGATGCACCGTACGCCCGTGCTTGCGGCCCATTTCGACCAGCGCCGTCTTGACCGTGCCGATCGCGGCGTCGGCCGCCTTGCGGGCCATGCTGGTCTTCGCCAGGAACTTCGGCCGGAAGTCCTCCACGGCGATGTGGTCGAAGTCGCGGACGACGGCCTTGGCCCACTTGCGGCCGGTGTCGGTCCGCTGACGGGCGACCTTCTTCGACACCTTCGCGGCCGCCTTGCGTGCCTTGCGGTACCCGGCACTGTCGGGCCGGTTCCTCGGTGTGGCTCGGCGCGCCATCATCCGCTGGTAGCGGCCAAGCCTCTGCGCGGCAGTCCTGCCGTGCTGTGCGTGCGGCAGGTCGTGGGCATCGGAGGTGGTGGTGGCGGTCTCCTTCACGCCCCAGTCGATCCCGATGGCCCGGCCCGTGGCGGGCAGCGGCTCGACCGGAACCACCGCGACGAAGCTCGCGTACCAGTGGCCGAGGCCGTCCTGGTACACCCGCACCGACGAGGGAGCCGAAGGCAGTCCGCGGGACCACACCACCGTCAGTGCGATCCCGCCGGCCAAGTGCAGACGGCCGTCCTTGATCCGGAAACCGCGCTGGGTGTAGTTCAGCGACGGCGCGGCCTCGCGCTTGCGCTTGATACGCGGCATCCCGGCCCGCTGCCGCACCGGCAGCTTCGCCTTGGCGTCCTTCAGCGCTTTGGCGCGGGACTTGGCGAAGTCCCGGATGACCTGCTGCTGTGGAACCGAGCTGCCTTCCCGCAGCCACGCCATCGACTGCCGCGCCCCGGTCAGCAGCCTGTCGAGCTGCGCCGGACCACACGTCGTGGTCTCACCCGTGGCCCGGTTGTGCTCGTGGACCTTGCGGGACATCGCCACGCACTCGTTCCACACCCACCGGCACCGCGCCCACTCCGCGTCCAGCCGGGCGAGCGCCGTGGACGACACGCGCAGCCGGAAGGTGTACCGGGCGTGCCCGGACCCCTGCTCGGCCATCGCGGTCGCCGTCACGCTCCGGAACCTGACAGCCCCCACTGACAACGAAAGAGAGCGCAGGTCAGAACACATGCGCACAGGACTCCGGCGTTCAACGCCTCCAGTCCGGGGACCCATCCTCTTCCGCAAGCGGGAGGTGCCCCCACCCCGGCCCGAAGGCCGGGGCATCCTGGGAGAAATCAAGTGACCATGCTCCTCGAACAGTCGGCGCCGTCGCCGGCCGGGGATCCCGCCCCGGCCGGCGGCGCCGGCCGCCAGGTCTGGCGGCGGCTGCGCCGGCGCCCCTCCGCGCTCGCGGCCGCCGCCGTCCTGGCCCTCCTCGTCCTCCTCGCCCTCGCCGCGCCCCTCTTCGCCCAGCTCACCGGACAGGACCCGAACGCCTACCACGACGACCTCGTCGACTCGGCGCGCGGCGGCGTCCCCCTCGGCTCCTTCGGCGGGATCTCCGCCGACCACTGGCTCGGCGTCGAACCGGGCACCGGCCGCGACCTGTTCACCCGCCTCCTCTACGGCGCCCGCGTCTCCCTGCTCGTCGCCCTCGGCGCGGTCGCCGTCCAGACCGCCGTCGGCGTGAGCGTCGGGATCGCCGCCGCCCTCGGCAACCGCCACGTCGGACAGCTCATCGGCCGCTTCACCGACGTGATGATCGCCCTGCCCATGCTGGTGATCGCCATCGCCCTCACCGCCGTCGTCCCGCCCGGCTTCCCCCGGCCGCTGCTCCTGGTCCTCGTCATCGGCCTCTTCGACTGGGGCGGCACCGCCCGCATGGTCCGCTCCCAGACCCTCGCCCTCAACAGCCTCGACTTCGTCGAGGCCGCCCGGCTCTCCGGCTGGGGCCCCCTGCGCGTCGCCCGCCGGGAACTGCTGCCCTCCCTGGCCGCGCCCGTCATCACCCTCGCCGCGATCAAGGTCCCCACCGCCATCGTGGCCGAGGCCTCCCTGTCCTTCCTCGGCGTCGGGGTCAAACCGCCCACCCCCTCCTGGGGCCAGATGCTCTCCAGCGCACAGACCTGGTTCCGCGCCGACCCCGCCTACGTCCTGCTCCCCGCCGGGCTGCTCTTCGTCACCGTGCTCGCCTTCACCGTCCTCGGCGACGCCGTCCGCTCGGCCCTCGACCCGCGCGAGACCTCGCGCCTGCGGGTCGGTACCGGAAAGGAGCGCAAGCCGTGACCCGGTTCGTGCTCAAACGGGCAGGCGGCGCACTGTTCGTGCTGCTCGCCCTGTCCGTCGTCGTCTACGCCCTCTTCTACCTGGCCCCCGGCGACCCCGCCCGCCTCGCCTGCGGAGAACGCTGCAACCCCCAGCAGATCGCCCAGGTGCGCGAACAGCTCGGGCTGAACGACCCCGTCGTCACCCAGTACCTGCGCTTCCTGGAAGGAGTCCTGGCGGGCCGGGACTACTCCGCCGGCGCCGGGATCGCCCTGCACTGCGACGCCCCCTGCCTCGGCTTCTCCTACCAGACCGACCGCGAGGTCACCCAGCTGCTCCTGGAGCGGCTGCCCGCCACCTTCTCGCTCGCCCTCGGAGCCCTCGCCATCTGGCTCGTCGTCGGAGTCGGCACCGGCCTGCTCTCCGCGCTGCGGCGCGGCGGGGTCACCGAGCGGGCGCTCACCGTGCTCACCCTCGCCGGCACCGGCACCCCCGTCTTCATCCTCGGGCTGCTGCTGCTCATGACCGTCTGCGCCTACCTGCGCTGGCTGCCCTTCCCGACGTACGTGCCCTTCGGCGCGGACCCCGAACAGTGGGCGTGGAACCTGCTGCTGCCCTGGGTGACGCTCGGCCTCTTCGAAAGCGCCAAGTACGCGCGCCTCACCCGCAGCTCCACCCTGGAGACCCTCGCCGAGGACCACATCCGCACCTTCCGCGCCTACGGCGTCGGGGAACGGGCCATCGTCACCCGGCACGCCGTGCGCGGCGCCCTCGGACCCGTGATCGCCCTCAGCGCCGTGGACTTCGGCACCCTGATCGGAGGCGCCGTGCTCACCGAGTCCCTCTTCGGGATCCCCGGCCTCGGCAAGACCCTCATCGACGCCGTCCGGGTCGTCGACCTGCCCGTCGTCGTCGGCGTCGTCCTCGCCATCGGCGCCGCCGTCGTCATCGCCGGCGTCCTCGCCGACCTGCTCCACGCCCTCTCCGACCGAAGGGTGGCCCTCGTATGACCGGCCCGCTCGTGGACGTCACCGGCCTCGTCGTCGACTTCCCGGTCGGCGGCCCCGGCCAGTACGTACGCGCCGTCGACGGGATCTCCTTCACCCTGGAAGCGGGCCGCGCCCTGGGCATCGTCGGCGAATCCGGCAGCGGCAAGTCCACCGTCGCCGCCGCGCTCCTCGGCCTGCACCACGGCACCGGCGCCCGCCTGACCGGCACCGTCCGCGTCGACGGCACCGACCTGGCCGACGCCGGCCCGGCACAACTGCGCGCCCTGCGCGGCGGGACCGCCGCCATGGTCTTCCAGGACCCCCTCAGCTCCCTCGACCCCTACCACGCCGTCGGCGACCAGATCGCCGAGGTGTACCGCGTCCACACCACCGCCTCCCGCCGGGCCGCCCGCGCCCGCGCCGTCGAGGTCCTGGACCGCGTCGGCATCCCCGACGCGGCCCGCCGCTCCCGCGCCCGGCCCCACGAGTTCAGCGGCGGCATGCGCCAGCGCGCCCTCATCGCGATGGCCCTGGCCTGCGAACCCCGGCTGCTGATCGCCGACGAGCCGACCACCGCCCTCGACGTCACCGTCCAGGCCCAGATCCTGGACCTGCTCCACGGGCTGCGCCAGGAACACGGCCTCGGGCTGCTGCTGGTCACCCACGACGTCGGCGTCGCGGCGGAGAGCGTGGACGAGCTGCTGGTCATGCGGGACGGCGCCGCCGTCGAACGGGGCCCGGTCCGCCGGGTCCTCGCCGACCCCCGGGCCCCCTACACCCGGGACCTGCTGGCCGCCGTCCCCCGCCTGGACGCCCCGCGCAGCCCCCGGCTCAGGGCGGTCGCCGGGCCGGACGCACCCGGCTCGCAGCCGGAGCCCCCCGTCGTGGAAGCCATCTGCCTGCGCCGGGACTTCGGCCGCGGCCGGAGCAGGGTCAGCGCCGTCGCCGGGGTCTCCCTCGCCGTACGCGCCGGCGAGACCCTCGGCGTCGTCGGCGAGTCCGGCAGCGGCAAGAGCACCCTCGGACGGATGCTCGTCGGACTGCTGGAGCCCACCTCCGGACAGGTCCGGCACGCCGGCACCGAAGGCTCCGGCACCGCCTCCGGCGCCCAGATGGTCTTCCAGGACCCCGTCTCCTCCCTCAACCCGCGCCGCTCCGTCGGCGAGTCCATCGCCGACCCGCTGCGCGCCGCCGGAGAACGCGACGAAGCCGCGATCCGCGCCCGCGTCGACGGGCTCCTGACCCGCGTCGGCCTGGAACCCGCCCACTACGACCGCTACCCCCACGAGTTCAGCGGCGGACAGCGCCAGCGCGTCGGCATCGCCCGCGCCCTCGCCCCGCGCCCCCGGCTGATCGTCTGCGACGAGCCGGTCTCCGCCCTCGACGTCACCACCCAGGCACAGGTCACCGAACTGCTCGCGGAACTCCAGCGGGAACTCGGCATCGCGCTCGTCTTCATCGCGCACGACCTCGCGGTGGTCCGCCAGGTCAGCGACCGGGTCGCCGTCATGCGCGGAGGCGTCGTCGTCGAGGAGGGCCCGGTGGAGGAGGTCTACGGCCGGCCGGCCCACGCGTACACGCGGCAACTCCTCGACGCCGTCCCGGCGCTCGATCCCGCGCTCGCCGCCGAACGCCGCTCCGCGCGCCGCACCGAACGCCAGGAGGCCTTCGCGTAACGCCCTTCTTAGCGTGCTCGAACGCGAACCGTACGGGAAAGTTACGACTCTTCACCCCTTCCGGTGGCGCGACGGACAACCGTCCGCCGCGCCACCGGCGCATCCGCTTGAGTTCTCCCGCGGCGGGTCGCCGGACCGACGGCGGCCGCCTGGAACGGGAGATCGGGGGTGCCACGCGTGCGGATCGGACTGGTCACGGAAGGTGGTTATCCGTATGCGTCGGGCGAGGCGAGGCTCTGGTGCGACCGGCTCGTGCGCGGGCTGCCCCAGCACGAGTTCGAGCTCTACGCGCTGAGCCGCACCGCCGGGCAGGAGGAGAGCGGCCGGGTCACCCTCCCGCCGCACGTCACCCGCGTGCGCACCGCCCCGCTGTGGGCCCCCGCGGACGACGGGCGCACCTACTCCCGCCGCGAGCGCCGGCACTTCGCCGCCTGCTTCGCCGAGCTGGTCCGGGGGATCTGCGCCGGGGACGCCGACGCCTTCGCCACCGGACTGTACGGGCTCGCCGAACTCGCCCGCGACCAGGGCGGGATGTACGCGGCCCTGCGCTCCGAGACGGCCGTGCGGGCGGTCGAGTCCGGCTGCCGCGCCCCCGGCGCGGGCCGCGCCCTCCAGGCCGCGCGCGTTCCCGACCTGCTGGAGTTCGTGGACGAACTGGAGCGCGCGCTGCGGCCGCTGTCCCTCGACTGGTACGAGGACGAGGGCCTCGGCCGGGCCGACGTCTGCCACGCCGCCGCCGGCGGGGCCGCGGCCGTCCCCGGCCTGCTGGCCAAACGCTTCTTCGGGGTCCCGTTACTGGTCACCGAGTACGGCGTCCAGCTCCGCGCCCACTATCTGGAACAGCGCGAGGACACCCGGCCCGCCGTACGCGCCCTGCTGGCCGCCTTCCACATCCGCCTCGCCGGGGAGATCTACGCCCGCGCCGACCTCCTCACCCCCGGCAACGCGCACGCCCGCCGCTGGCAGGAGCGCTGCGGGGCCCCGCGGGAACGGCTGCGGACGGTCTACCCCGGCATGGAGGCGGACCGATTCGCCGCCGTCGGAGAGGACCCCGACCGGGGGGACCCCGACACCCTGGTGTGGGTCGGACGGATCGAGCCGGCCAAGGACCTGATCGCCCTCCTGCACGCCTTCGCGGAGGTCCGCCGGGCCGCCCCGCACACCCGGCTGCGGATCTTCGCCTCGGCCGCCGCCCCGGGCTACCTGTCCGACTGCCGCTCGCTGGCCGCGCAGCTCTTCCCCGACGAGGCCGCCGACGCGCGGACCGTGGGGGAGAGCCCCGTCACCTTCGAGGAGATCGGCGGACCGGAGGCGGCCTCGCCGGCCGAGGCGTACGGGGCCGGGCGGATCGTACTGCTGTCCTCGGTGATCGAGGGCTTCCCCATCACCCTGGCCGAGGCCATGTTCTGCGGCCGGGCCACCGTCTCCACCGACGTCGGGGCCGTCCGCGAGGTCATCGGCGGCACCGGGCTCGTCGTCCCGCCGCGCAACCCGCGGGCGCTGGCCGAGGCCTGCCTCGCGCTGCTGGAGGACCCCGAGCGGGCCCAGCGGCTGGGCGCCGCCGCCCGTGCGCGGGCGCTCGAACTGTTCACCGTCGAGCGGAACGTGGAGGCCTTCGGGGAGAGCTACCTGCGGCTGCTGGCCGTCGGTTCCTCACGGGTGGAGGGGGAAGTGCCGTTCTCCGTGCCGGCGGAGGCGAGGGTGGCGGGGCCGTGGGTGGCCCGGGCGGCCGAGCCGGTGCCGGCTGCGGAGGTGCGGGCGTGACGACCTCGGACATCGCGGGTGCGGCGCCGCTGCCCCTCGCCTGGCCGGCAGGAACGGAGGAGGCGGTATGACCACCTCGGACATCGCGGGTGCGGCGCCGCTGCCGGGGGCTCTGCCCCCGGACCCCCGCGCCTCAAACGCCGGCGGGGCTGGATTTTCCGGACCCGGCGTCTCGGGCCTCGGCGGGGGTGGATTTGGCGGACCCGGCGTCTCGGGCGCCGGCGGGGCTGGATTTGGCGGATCCGGCGTCTCGGACGTCGGCGGGGCTGGATTTGGCGGACCCGGCGTCTCGGGCGCCGGCGGGGGTGGATTTGGCGGACCCGGCGTCTCGGACGTCAGCGCCGTGACCGCGCCGCAGGCGCGTGCGCGGCGGGGCGCGGCGGCCGACGGCGCCGCGGCCCCCGCGGCGAAGCCGCGTGCACCGCGGGGCGGGGATCCCGTCAAGGCGTTGTTGCACCGGCATCGGGAGCTCTGCGAGCGGGCCGTCGACCCGCTGGAGATCGCCGCCGGGCTGGAGGCGCACGGGATCACCGACCGGACCGCCGCGCGGTTCCGGCACCGGGACGTGTTCACCCTCGCCGAGGAGCTGTACGCGCGGACCCCGCGCGGCGAGGCCCCCGACGCCGCGCCCGTGCGGCCCCCGGCCGGGACGCGGGCGGTGCGGGGGTTCGGGTACGCCCTGCTGCCCGGTGCGCTCGCCCTCGGGGCGGCCGCCGCCGGGATGCCGGGGGCGGGACCCCTCGCGGCGCTCCTCACCGCCGCCGCGCTGGTCTGGCCCGGGCGGAGCGCCGGGGGGCGCTTCCCCTACGCCGCCCACCTGCTCTCGGCGGCCGCCGTCGGCTGGGCCGTCCACCGGCACGGCCCGGCCCTCGGCGCCGCCCTCGCCCTGGCCGTCGCCCCCGGACACCTCGTCGGGGTCCTCTACGCCGCCCGGGCGCGCCGCCGGCTCGCCGGCAGCCGGGCCCTGGACGACTTCTCCGCCGGGGCACGACCGCTGCTCGCCGGGATCCTCCTGCTGTTCACCGCGGCCGCCACGGGGGCGGCCGCGGTCACGGCGGCCGCCCCGGGGACGGCGGTGCCGTTCGCGGTGCTGCTGTTCCTCGCCCGGCTGCTGCTGCGGCACGGCGCGCACCGCACGCCCGTCGCCGCGGCCCTCGCGCTCGCCCTGGTCCCGGACCCGGCGGCGGTCCCCGCCGCCGCGGCGGGACTCCTCGTACACGCCTTCCTCGCGCTGTCCCGTGCCTCCGCACACGCGCGTCACCGGCCCCACCGACACCAAGGAGAAACAGCATGACCGGCCAGCCAATCGACCAAGGGGTTGCGCGATGAGGGTGCTGCTGATCGGAGCCAACGGATACCTCGGCCGCTACGTGGCCGACCGGCTGCTCGCCGACCCCGCCGTGCAGCTCACCGCGCTCGGCCGCGGCGACGACGCCGACGTCCGCTTCGACCTCGCCACCGGCAGCCCCGGCGCGCTCACCCGCTTCCTGGACGCCGTCCACCCGGGCGTCGTCATCAACTGCGCGGGCGCCACCCGCGGCGGCGCCCGCGAACTGACCCGGCACAACACCGTCGCCGTCGCCACCATCTGCGAGTCCCTGCGCCGCAGCGGCTGCGGGGCCCGGCTCGTCCAGCTCGGCTGCGCCGCCGAGTACGGGCCCAGCCAGCCCGGCTCCTCCACGGCCGAGGACGCAGTCCCGAGACCCGGCGGACCGTACGGCGTCAGCAAACTCGCCGCCACCGAGCTGGTCCTCGGCTCCGGGCTGGACGCCGTCGTGCTCCGCGTCTTCTCGCCCGTCGGGCCCGGCACCCCGGCCGGCTCCCCCCTGGGCCGGCTCGCCGAGGCCATGCGGCGGGCCATGCAGTCCGGGGACGGCGAGCTCAAGCTCAGCGGCCTCGGGGTGCAGCGCGACTTCGTCGACGTACGGGACGTCGCGCGGGCCGTGCACGCGGCCTCCCTGTCCGCCGCCCAGGGGGTCGTGAACATCGGCACCGGCCGCGCCGTCCGGCTGCGCGACGCGGCGGCCGTCCTCGCCCGCGTCGCCGGCTACGGCGGCGCCCTCAACGAGCTGGACGTCCCGCACGGCACCGACCGGCACGGCCTCGGGCACGCCGGCCGGCCGCAGGGCCTCTCCGCCATCGGCTCGCCCCGCTCCGAGGCCACCGCGGAGCAGCTCGCCGCGGCCCCCCAGCCGTACCCCTACCCCGACGGCTGCGGCGCCTGGCAGCAGGCCGACGTGCGCACCGCCCGGGACCGGCTCGGCTGGCGGCCCCGGATCAACCTGGAGGAGTCCCTCGCGGACATCTGGATGGAGGCGGCGTGCCGTATCTGACCACCCCGCCGGGTGCCACGGCGGCGGCCGCGACCGAGGCCGGCCGGCTCGGCCTGGGCATCCCCGGCTACGCGCACCCGCTGGTCGCCCCGGTGGAGTGGGCCGAGCTGACCCGCCCCGGGACCCCGCTGCACTGGGCGGTGCTCAACGTCGCCGACGGGCCCGGCGGGCGTCCCGACCCGCACTGCACCGAGGCGGCCGCGAAGCTGCGGGACGCCGGCGGGACGGTCCTCGGGCATCTCGCGATGCGGGACGGCTCCCGGTGCTTCGGGGAGCTGCTCTCCGACGCGCACCGCTTCCGCGACTGGTACGGGATCGGCGGCTTCTACCTGGCCGGCGCCCCCGCCGGCCGGGCGGACCTGCCCTCCGTGCACCGGGTGACCGACGCCCTGCGCGGGCTCGGCGAGGGGCTGCGGATCGTGCTGGGACACGGCACGCACCCCTACGAGGGCTACGTGGAGGCCGCCGACCAGCTGGTCACCTTCTCCGGGGCCTGGGCCGACTACCGCTGGTCGCAGGTGGCCGAATGGACGGCGGACCACCCGCCGGAGCGGTTCTGCCACCTGGTCCACGGGGTGCCCCGAACCCACCTGGAGGAGGCCGTCCGCATCGCCCGCTGGCAGGGCGCGGGAACCATCTGGTTCACCGACCGCCGGGGCGCCCCGGACCGGGACCCCTGGGCGTCGATGCCCGCGTACTGGGACGAAATCGTCTCACGTATCGGACCGGGTGTCTCGGAATGAAGAAGGGCGTGGCAGTGTTACGGGGAGAACCAACGTTCAGACTTACCCATCTACGGAGTCCCCGTGTCGCTGCCACCCCTGGTAGAGCCAGCTGCTGAGCTCACCGTTGACGAGGTCCGTCGGTACTCCCGCCACCTGATCATCCCGGACGTCGGGATGGACGGCCAGAAGCGCCTGAAGAACGCCAAGGTGCTGGCCGTGGGCGCGGGCGGCCTCGGCTCGCCCGCCCTCATGTACCTGGCCGCGGCCGGCGTCGGCACCCTGGGCATCGTGGAGTTCGACGAGGTCGACGAGTCGAACCTGCAGCGCCAGATCATCCACAGCCAGTCGGACATCGGCCGTTCCAAGGCCGAGTCCGCCCGCGACAGCGTGCTGGGCATCAACCCGTACGTCAACGTGGTGCTGCACGAAGAGCGGCTCGAAGCCGAGAACGTGATGGAGATCTTCAGCCAGTACGACCTCATCGTCGACGGCACGGACAACTTCGCCACCCGTTACCTGGTCAACGACGCCTGCGTGCTGCTGAACAAGCCGTACGTGTGGGGTTCGATCTACCGCTTCGACGGCCAGGCCTCCGTCTTCTGGTCCGAGCACGGTCCCTGCTACCGCTGCCTCTACCCGGAGCCCCCGCCGCCGGGCATGGTCCCGAGCTGCGCCGAGGGCGGCGTGCTGGGCGTGCTCTGCGCGTCCATCGGCTCGATCCAGGTCACCGAGGCCATCAAGGTCCTCACCGGCGTCGGCGAGCCGCTCGTCGGCCGCCTGATGATCTACGACGCCCTGGAGATGCAGTACCGCCAGGTCAAGGTCCGCAAGGACCCCGACTGCGCGGTCTGCGGTCCGAACGCGACCGTCACCGAGCTCATCGACTACGAGGCCTTCTGCGGCGTCGTGTCGGAGGAGGCCCAGGAGGCCGCCGCCGGCTCCACGATCACTCCCAAGCAGCTCAAGGAGTGGATCGACGAAGGCGAGAACATCGAGATCATCGACGTCCGCGAGAAGAACGAGTACGAGATCGTCTCGATCCCCGGCGCGAAGCTGATCCCCAAGGGCGAGTTCCTGATGGGCACCGCCCTCCAGGACCTGCCGCAGGACAAGAAGATCGTCCTGCACTGCAAGACGGGTGTCCGCAGTGCGGAAGTCCTCGCGGTCCTGAAGTCCGCCGGCTTCGCCGACGCGGTGCACGTCGGCGGCGGCGTCATCGGCTGGGTCCACCAGATCGAGCCCGGGAAGCCGGTCTACTAGTCCCTCTGCCAGTCCTGCTCCGAAGGGGCCGCACCCGCCCGGCGGGTACGGCCCCTTCCGCACGTCCGGGCGGGGTCAGGCCGCCGTGCAGACGGTTCCCGCGCCCGGCACCTTCCCGTCCAGCATGTACGCGTTGACCGCTCCCTGCACGCACTTGTCGCCGCTGTTGTACGCGCCGTGCCCCTCGCCCTTGTACGTCAGCTCCACGCCCACGCCCTTGCCGAGCCGCTCGGCCATCGCGCGGGCACCCTCGTACGGGGTCGCCGGGTCACCGGTGTTGCCGATCACCAGGATCGGCGCGGCGCCCGGCGCGGACACGTCCGGGGTCTGCCAGGCGCCGGCGACCGGCCAGTCGGTGCAGCTCAGCATCGCCCAGCCGAGGAAGTCCCCGAAGACGGGCGAGGCCTTGCGGAACTCCGGCAGCCGGGCCTTGGTCTCCTCCAGGGTGTAGCGCTCCTTGGAGTCGGCGCAGTTGATGGCGGTGTTGGCCGCGCCGATGTTGCTGTACCGGCCGTTCTGGTCACGGCCGTTGAGGGCGTCGGACAGGGCCATCAGCAGCTGACCCTGACCGCCCTCGGCCTCGTCCAGGCCCTGTTCCAGCAGCGGCCACAGCTCCTTGGAGTAGAGCGCCTGCGCGATGCCGTTCGTCGCCTGGGACTCGGTGAGCTTCCGGTCGCCGATCCCGGCGATGGGCTTGGCGGCCAGCTCCTTCTGCAGCTTGATGATGTTGGCCTCGATCTCCTTGGCGGTGCTGCCCTGGATCCGGCACTGGTCGCCGCGGTTGACGCAGTCCTGGGCGAAGTTGCCGAGGGCCAGCTGGAAGCCCTTCGCCTGCCCCAGCGCGCCCTCTTCGGCGTCCTTGGTGGGGTCCACCACGGCGTCGAAGACCGCCCGGCCCACGTTCTTCGGGAACAGGTGGGCGTAGACCCCGCCGAGTTCGGTGCCGTAGGAGATCCCGAAGTAGTTCAGCTTCTCGTCGCCGAGGGCCTGGCGGATCCGGTCCAGGTCACGGGCCGCGTTCTCGGTCCCCACGTACGGGAGCACCTTGCCGGAGTTGGCCTTGCAGGCCTGCTGGTACTTCCGGATGCCGTCGACGAAGGCCTTCTCCTGCTCCGGGGTGGCGGGGGAGGAGTCCTGCGCGTAGTAGGCGTCGAGCTGCTTGTCGTCCTCGCAGCGGACGGGGGCGCTGCGGCCGACCCCGCGCGGGTCGAAGCTCACCAGGTCGTACCGGGCGCGCAGGGCCTCGTACTCCTTGGCGGCACCGGGCAGGGTGGAGATCCCGGAACCGCCGGGCCCGCCGAAGTTGAACACCAGCGAGCCGAGCCGCTTGGACTTGTCGCGGGCCTTCGCGCGGATCAGGGCGAGGGGGATGGTCTCGCCCCCCGGTTCGGCGTAGTCGAGCGGTACCTCGAGGGTGGCGCACTGCCAGTCCTGGCCGGGTGCCTGCCCGCCGCCCTCGGCGGCCGTGGGGGCGCCGCAGTCGCCCCACGACAGCGGCTTGACCGGTTCGGCGGACCCGGTACCGGTTCTCTGCCCGCCCCCGCTGCCGCCGCCGTCGGAGCAGGCGCCGGTGGTGAGCAGCGTGGCGGCGAGCGCGGCGGCGGTGGTGGCCCGCAGGACGTTTCTCGGCATGCCCCCATCCTGTGGGCCCGCCCCCGGCCCCGCCCCCGCGCTGACCCGTTCGGGGGGCGGCGCGGGCTCAGCTCCCGGCGGCGGCCCGCCGGGCGGCGGCGCGGCCGGTGGCGACGCAGGCGGCCACGCCCACGCCCTCGTACGCCGCGCCGCACAGGGCCAGGCCCGGGAGCTTCCCGGCGGCCTCGCGTATCCGGGCCACCCGCTCGAGGTGGCCGACGCCGTACTGGGGCAGGCCCCGGTCCCAGCGGGTCACCCGGGCGGCGTGCGGGTCGCCCATCGGGCCGACCGCCCGGCGGAGTTCGGCGGTCACCGTCCGGATCAGGTGGCGGTCGGGGCGGGCCGGCAGGTCCTCCTCGCCGAACCGGCCGACGGAGGCGCGCACCACGAACTGTGCGGGTGCCGCGTCCCGCAGCCAGGCCCACTTGTTGGACAGGAACGACGCCGCCTTCAGCGCGTGCCCGTCCGCCGGCGGGACCAGGAAGCCGTTGCCCTCCGGGAGGGCCCGGGCCCGCCTGCGGGAGTAGACCAGGGTGACGACCGCCGTCGAGGCGTACGGGACCGCCGCGAGCTCCTCCCGCGCGTGCGGCGCGTGCGGCCGCAGCAGTTCCGCCGCCGCGAAGGCCGGTACCGCCAGGATGACGGCGTCCGCCCGCAGGGTCAGCGGGCCGTCGGCCGTCACCGCCGCCACCCGCCAGCGGTCTTGCGGCAGCCGCTCCAGCGAGCGGGCCGCCGTCCCGGTGAGGATCCGCGCCCCGGACGCCCGCGCCACCGCCTGCGGCAAGAGGCCCGTGCCGCCGTTCACGCCCCGGACGGCCGCGGGCGCCGGGCCCGCCGCCCGGGCCGCGGCGGCCGACCGCATGCGGCGCAGCGCCGGCAGCAGCGGCTCGCCCCGCTCCGCCAGGGCGGCGATCCGGGGCATCGCCGCGCGCAGCGAGAGCCGGTCGGCGCGGCCCGCGTACACCCCGCCGAGCAGGGGCTCGACCAGCCGGTCCACCGCCTCCGGGCCGAGGCGGGCCGCCAGGTACTCCGCCACCGAGCAGTCCCCGGTGACGGGCGCCGCGGGCACGCTCTCCTCCCGCTCGATCCGGCCCTGGCCCTGCGCCGAGAGCAGCCCGGTGCCGGCCAGCGCCGCCGGATCGGCGGGGATGCCCATGACGTGGCCCGGCGGCAGCGGGCGCAGCGCGCCGCCCGTCCAGAGGGTGGTGGCCGCGGGGGCCGGGTCGCACAGGGCGTCGCCGAGCCCGACGGCCGCGGCCAGCTCCACCGCCTCCGGCCGCAGCGCCATCAGGGACTCGGCGCCCTCGTCGACGCGGATGCCGGCGACGGTGCCCGTGCGCAGCTTCCCGCCGAGGCGGGGGCCGGCCTCCAGGACGGTGACGTCGGCCGTGCCCCGCAGTTCCCAGGCAGCTGCCAGACCGCTGATGCCGCCGCCCACGATGATCACCGAACGCACGGGGTGCTCCTTCCGGCGGCGCCCCGGGTCAGGTGCCGCAGTTCCTCCTGGTACGGGAAGCTGCCGGGCTCGTACGCGCAGTACGGGTCCTCGGCCAGCACGTCCCGGGTGGCGCCGTACGCCCGCGAGCGCGAGCCCCCGCACACCGCCTTGAACTCGCAGGCCCCGCAGCGGCCGCGCAGCAGTGCCGGGTCGCGCAGCGAGGTGAACAGCGGCGCCCGGCGGTAGATCTCCGGCAGCGGGCGGTCCTTCACGCTGCCCGCCGACAGCGGCAGGAAGCCGCTGGGGTGCACCTCGCCGGTGTGCGAGACGAAGACGAAGCCGCGCCCGGCCGAGACGTCCAGCGGAGGCCGGCGTGCCGCGCGCCGCGCCCCGTCGAAGAGCCCGAGCCGGCCGGCGCGGGCGTGCAGCCGCTCGTAGAGGGGTCCGAGCGCGGGCCGTTCGCCGCGTGCCTCGAGGACGGTCCGCTGGAGCACGACGCGGCGGAAGTGGTGGCCCTCGGTGGTCTTGGCGGCGAGGACCGCCCCGCAGTCGTAGAGGAAGTGCAGGACGTCCTCGGTCTCCGCGGCGGTCAGCGACCGGAGCTGCTGCGCGCGCCCGGCCGGGACGAGGAGGAAGCCGGACCAGAGCATCGCGCCCTTGCGGCGGACCAGCGCCGCGATGTCGGCGAGGTCGTCCAGGCTGCCGCGGCTGACGGTGGTGTTGACCTGCACCTTGAGGCCGAGGTCGCGGGCGGCCCGCCAGCCCTCCAGGGTCCGCTCCCAGACGCCGGGGACGCCCCGGAAGGCGTCGTGCCGTTCGGGGGTGGAGCCGTCCAGGGAGAGGGAGAGGGCCACCGCCCCGGCGTCGCGCACGGCCCGGAGGTTCTCCCGGGTGAGGGTGGGCGTGCCGGAGGGGGAGACGGCGACGCGCAGCCCCAGCGAGGTGCCGTACGCGATGAGGCCTGTGAGGTCGGGGCGCTGGAAGGGGTCGCCGCCGGTGATCACGAAGAGGGGGGCGGGCCTGCCGAAGGCGGCGGTCTGGTCCATCACCCGGCGGGCGTCGGCCCCGTCCAGCTCGCGCGGGTCGCGGGCGGTCCGCGCCTCGGCGCGGCAGTGCCGGCAGGCCAGTTCGCAGGCCCGGGTGGCCTCCCAGATGACGAGGAAGGGGCGTTCGGCGACGTCGTGGCGCAGGGTGCGGACGACCGCGCGGGGGGCGCGGGCCGTCATGACACCCGCTCCCAGCCGCGCCGGTCCGGACGGTTGGAGGTCAGCCGCGGGTCCCGCCTGCGGTAGACGACGAAGGGGCGGAAGAGGTACTTCAGCGGCGCGGAGAACATGTGGACCAGCCGCGAGTAGGGGATCAGCGCGAAGAGGGCGAAGCCGAACAGGACGTGCAGTTTGAACGCGAGCGGGGCGCCCGCCATCAGGTGGTGGTCGGGGGAGAGGGTGAACAGGCTCCGGAACCAGACCGAGACGCCCTCGCGGTAGTTGTAGTCCCCGGTCCGCCCGGTGGAGTTCAGGACGGTGGCCGTCAGGCCCAGCAGCATCGCCCCCAGCAGGACCGCGTACATCAGGTGGTCGCTCCGCAGGGTGGCCCGGCGTACGGCGGGCACCCGCAGGCGCCGGTACACGAGGATCCCGATGCCGGCGGCGGCCGCGACGCCCGCGACGGCGCCGGTGGAGACGGCCAGCAGGTGGTAGGCGTGGTCGCTCAGCCCGAGCGCGTCGGTCCACCGCATCGGGACCAGCAGGCCGACCACGTGGCCCAGGACCACGAAGAGCATGCCGAAGTGGAAGAGGGGGGAGCCGATCCGCAGCAGCCGCGACTCGTACAGCTGGGAGGAGCGGGTGGTCCAGCCGAAGGCGTCGTAGCGGGCCCGCCAGACCGTGCCGGCCACGAGCAGGGTGATCGAGACGTACGGCAGCACGCCCCACAGGATGAGGTCCATCAGGCCGTCTTCCTTTCCGGTGAGGTGGGCCACGGCAGGTCCGCCGGCCGGTCGATGCCGGGTCCGGACGGTTCGAGCGGGGAGCCCGCGCCCACCAGCTCCTGCGGCGGCCCGCCCCGCGCGAGCGCCTTCGCCTCGGCCTTCGTCGCGGGGGAGGGGCCCGGCAGCGTCGTGCAGACCGCCTCCAGCACCCGGGCGTACGGGCTGGCGGACTCGGTGAGCGCGAGCCGCAGCAGCTCCAGCCCGGCCCGGTGCTCCTGGAGCAGCTCGGTGCCGGCCTCCTCGCGCAGCGCGGCGAACTCCAGTGCGGCGGGCAGGAAGTCGGGCAGCTCCTCGCCCGCGTACTCCAGCCCGAAGTCCCGGTAGATCCGCTTGAGCCGTACGAGGGACAGCCCGCGCCGGCGCGTGTCGCCGTCCGTCCACCAGGTCAGATAGAGGCAGCGCCGGTTGCGGGTGTCGAAGGTGGAGGTGTACCGCTCGCACAGGCCGATCGGGGTCATCCCCTCGGCCTCGTCGAGGAACGCGCCGAGCAGCGCGGCCGGTTCGGCGGGCGCCGCGGTGAGGGCGGCGCGCAGCCGGGGGAGTTCGTCGTGGAAGCGGTCGCCGGGGTACTGCAGGACGCGGCCCGCGACGAGGCGTACGAGGGCGTCGGGGGTCACGAGCTCCTCCTGGCGGGGCTGAGGTTGAGCATCACGCGGGGTTTCCCGGCCTGCTCGCCGACGGGGCACCCCGCGTCGAGCGGGTGCGAGGCGGCGAGGGCGTCGGCGTCGGCGCGGGCCGCCGTCGGGATGACGAAGCGGTCCTCCGGCTTGGCGATGGCCAGGAGCCGGAACATGTCCTCCATCTCGACGCCGGTCAGGCCGACGGCGGCGGCGACCGACTCGTCGCGCTCCTCGCCCAGGTTGATCCTCCGCATGTAGGCGCGCATCGCGGCCATCCGGTGCAGCACGGCCTCCACGACGTGGGTGTCGCCGGCCGTGAGGACCTCCGCGAGGTACTCCACGGGGATGCGCAGGGCGTCGATGGCGCCGAAGAGGTTGCCGGCGTCCTCGCCGTCGCTGCCGGTGGCGGCGACCGCCTCGACGACGGGGGAGAGCGGGGGCACGTACCAGACCATCGGCATCGTCCGGTACTCCGGGTGGAGGGGCAGGGCGACCTGGTAGGTGGCGATCAGGTCGTAGACCGGGGAGCGCTGCGCGGCCTCGATCCACTCCCGGGTCAGGCCGGCCGCGCGGGCGGCGGCGACCACGGCCGGGTCGTGCGGGTCGAGGAAGCACTCCAGCTGGGCCCGGTAGAGGTCGTGCTCGTCCTCGACGGCGGCGGCCGCGGCGACCTTGTCGGCGTCGTAGAGCATGACGCCGAGGTAGCGCATCCGGCCCACGCAGGTCTCGGAGCAGACGGTGGGCATGCCGACCTCGACGCGCGGGAAGCAGAAGGTGCACTTCTCGGCCTTGCCGGTGCGGTGGTTGAAGTACACCTTCTTGTACGGGCAGCCGGTCACGCACATGCGCCAGCCGCGGCAGCGGTCCTGGTCGACGAGGACGATGCCGTCCTCCTCCCGCTTGTACATGGCGCCCGAGGGGCAGGAGGAGACGCACGCCGGATTGAGGCAGTGCTCGCAGATCCGGGGGAGGTAGAACATGAAGCTCTGCTCGAACTCGAAGCGGATCCTCTCCCCGACCTCCTCGCGGATCTTCTCCACGACCGGGTCCTTCGGCGCGTGGGCGGGGGCGCCGCCGAGGTTGTCGTCCCAGTTGGGGCCCCACCGGATGGTGTCCAGGGGCTCGCCGGTGAGCTGGGAGACGGGCCGGGCGGTGGGGAGGTCGTCGCCCGCCGGGGCGTCGGTGAGGTTCTTGTACTCGTAGCTCCACGGCTGGTAGTAGTCGTCGATCTCCGGCATCTGCGGGTTCGCGAAGATCTTGCCGAGCTTCGCGAGGCGCCCGCCGGCCCGCAGCCGCAGCCGGCCGGAGCGGGTGCGCTCCCAGCCGCCCTTCCACTTCTCCTGGTCCTCCCAGCGGCGCGGGTAGCCCTGCCCGGGGAGGGTCTCGACGTTGTTGAACCAGACGTACTCGGTGCCCTGCCGGTTGGTCCACGCCTGCTTGCAGGTGACCGAACAGGTGTGGCAGCCGATGCACTTGTCGAGGTTCATGACCATCGCGACCTGTGCCATGACCTTCACTGCTAGAACTCCACCTTCTGGTCGCGGCGGCGGATGACCGTCACCTCGTCGCGCTGGTTGCCGGTCGGGCCCAGGTAGTTGAAGGCCCAGGTCAGCTGGGCGTAGCCGCCGATGAGGTGGGTGGGCTTGAGCATCACCCGGGTCAGCGAGTTGTGGATGCCGCCTCGGCGGCCCGTCTTCTCGGTCCTGGGCACGCCGACCGTGCGTTCCTGCGCGTGGTTCATGTAGACGGTGCCGGGCGGCATCTTGTGGGAGACGATCGCGCGGGCGGTGACCACGCCGTTGCGGTTGACCGCCTCGATCCAGTCGTTGTCGGCGACCCCGATCGCCTCGGCGTCCTGCGGGGACATCCACACCGTCTGCCCGCCGCGGCCCAGGGTCATCATGTAGAGGTTGTCCTGGTACTGGCTGTGGATCGCCCACTTGTTGTGCGGGGTGAGGTAGCGGACGGCCACCGACTTCTGGTCGACGACGCCCAGTTCGGGTTCCCCGTACAGGGCGTGCATGTTCAGCGGCGGCTTGTAGACGGGCAGCGACTCGCCGACCTCGTGCAGCCAGTCGTGGTCGATGAAGAAGTGCTGGCGGCCCGTGAGGGTGTGCCAGGGCTTCAGGTGCTCGGTGTTGACGGTGAAGGCGGTGTAGCGGCGCCCGCCCGACTCCGATCCCGACCACTCGGGCGAGGTGATCACCGGGACCGGGCGGGCCTGGGTGTCGGCGAAGGAGATCCGCTTGCCCTCCGCCTCGGCGGCCAGGTGGGCCATGTGCGTGCCGACCTTCTTCTCCAGGGTCTCGAATCCCCGGGTGGCGAGCCGGCCGTTGCTCGTCCCGGACAGCGCGAGGATCGCCTCGCAGGCCCGCCGCGCGGTGTCCAGCCGGGGGCGGCCGTCGCCGGCCCCGCCCCGGACCAGGCCGTTCTTCTCGCCGAGGTGGGCGACCTCCTCGGCCACGTCGAAGGTGATCGCCTTCGTGGTGACGCCGAGCCGGTCGATCAGCGGGCCGAGCGCGGAGAACTTCTCGCCGACCGCCCCGTAGTCCCGCTCGACCACCTTCAGGTCGTACATCGTCCGGCCCGGTACGGGCTCGCACTCGCCCTTCGACCAGTCCAGCGCGACCCCGCCCGGCTGGGCCATCTCCCCGCCCGGCGTGTCGTGCTGGAGGGCGGTCGCCACCAGGTCCCGGCGCACGCCGAGGTGGGTGGCGGCGAGCTCGCCGAAGCGCTCGGCGAGGCCGCGGAAGGCGTCGTAGTCGGAGCGCGCCTGCCAGGGCGGGTCCACGGCCGGGGTGAAGGCGTGCAGGAAGGGGTGCATGTCCGTGGAGGACAGGTCGTGCTTCTCGTACCAGGTGGCGGCCGGCAGGACCACGTCCGACAGCAGCGTCGTGGACGTCATCCGGAAGTCCATCGACATCAGCAGGTCGAGCTTCCCCTCCACGTCCTCCTCCCGGTACGCGACGTCCCTGGGCGTGCAGCGCGGCCCGTCGTCGGGGAGGTTGGAGTGCGTGCCGAGCAGGTGCTTGAGGAAGTACTCGTTGCCCTTGGAACTGGAGCCGAGGAGGTTGGCCCGCCACACGTTCAGCACGCGCGGCCAGTTGCGCGGGTCGTCGGGGTCCTCGCCGGCGAAGCCGAGCGTGCCCTCCTCCAGCGCGCGCACCGCGTCCGCCACCGGGTCGGCGCTCTCGCCCAGCTCCAGGGGGTTGCGGTCGAAGGTCGGGTACGAGGGCATCCAGCCCATCCGGGCGCTCGCGGCCAGGCAGTCGGCGCCGCTCATGCCCTCGAAGGCGCCCTCGGCGAGCGGGGAGGCCAGGGCCCGCGCCGGGAGGGTGTCGTAGCGCCACTGGCCGGTGTGCAGGTAGAACCAGGCGGCGCCGATCATCTGGCGCGGCGGGCGCGACCAGTCGGAGGCCGCGGCCAGGGTGGCCCAGCCGGTGACCGGGCGGCACTTCTCCTGGCCGACGTAGTGGCCCCAGCCGCCTCCGTTGCGGCCCTGGCAGCCGGTGAGGGTGAGCAGGGCGAGGAAGCAGCGGTAGATGGTCTCCGAGTGGAACCAGTGGTTGGTGCCGGCTCCCATCAGGATCATGCAGCGGCCCTGCGAGGCCTCGGCCGTCGAGGCGAACTCCCGTGCCACCCGGGCCGCCTGCGCGGCGGGCACCGAGGTCAGCGACTCCTGCCAACCGGGGGTGCCGGGCTGGGAGGCGTCCTCGTAGCCGGTGGGCCACTCGCCGGGCAGGCCCGCGCGGGCCACCCCGTACTGGGCGAGCATCAGGTCGAAGACGGTGGTCACGGCCTTCCCGCCGATGCGGCGCACGGGCACCCCGCGGCGGACGGTGCCGCCCCGGCCGCCGGCCCGTTCGTCGTCCTCGAAGCGGGGGAGCACGATCTCGGCGCTCTCGCCCTCCCCCAGCAGGGTCAGCCGGGGCACGGTGGTGCCGAGGTCCAGGTTCCATTCAGGGGTCTCGTTCGCGCCCCAGCGGTGCCCGAGGGTGCCGTTCGGTACGACGGGCTCGCCGGTGGCGTCGTCGACCAGGACCGTCTTCCACTCGGCGTTCTCGGTGTCCTGTCCGAGATCGGCGGCGGTGACGAACTTGCCCGGGACCAGCCCGTGCTCCGTTTCCCGAAGCGAGACCAGGAACGGCAGGTCCGTGTACCGGCGGACGTAATCCGTGAAGAAAGGGGTCTCCTTCTCCACGAAGAATTCCTTCAGGATGACGTGCCCCATCGCGAAGGCCAGCGCGCCGTCCGTACCCGGGTGCGGGTGCATCCACTCGTCGGCGAATTTCGTGTTGTCCGCGAAATCCGGGGAGACCGTCACGACCTTCTGCCCGCGGTAGCGTGCCTCGGCCATCCAGTGCGCGTCGGGAGTGCGGGTGACGGGGACGTTCGACCCCCACATCATCAGGTAGGCGGCGTCCCACCAGTCCCCGGACTCGGGCACGTCCGTCTGGTCGCCGAACACCTGCGGCGAGGCCACCGGCAGGTCGGCGTACCAGTCGTAGAAGCTCAGCATCGGCGCGCCGATGAGGGAGTGGAAACGGGCCCCGGCGGCGTGCGAGGCCATCGACATCGCCGGGATCGGAGAGAAGCCGGCCACCCGGTCCGGGCCGTGCTCCCTGATGGTGTGCACGTGCGCGGCGGCGGTGATCTCCAGCGCCTCCTCCCACGTGGCCCGCACCAGCCCGCCCTTGCCGCGCGCCCGCTGGTAGCGGCGGCGGCGCTCCGGGTCGCCCTGGACGTCGGCCCAGGCCAGGACGGGATCGCCCAGGCGCGCCTTGGCCTCGCGGTACATCTCCAGCAGCACGCCGCGCACGTACGGGTAGCGCACCCGGGTGGGGGAGTAGGAGTACCAGGAGAACGAGGCGCCGCGCGGGCAGCCGCGGGGCTCGTACTCGGGGCGGTCGGGGCCGACCGAGGGGTAGTCGGTGGCCTGCGTCTCCCAGGTGATGATGCCGTCCTTGACGAACACCTTCCACCGGCAGGAACCGGTGCAGTTCACGCCGTGGGTGGAGTGGACCACCTTGTCGTGGCTCCACCGGTCCCGGTAGAAGGCCTCGGCGGCCCGGCCGCCGGTCCGGTGCACCGTGCGCAGGTCGTCGGAGACGTCGGCGCGGGTGAAGAAACTCCCCGCGCGGACGAGGGAATCGACGGCTGAGCCGACGGCTGAATCCACGGCTGAATCGACGGAATCACGCGCGTTCAAGGTGACCCTCCAGGCGACCGGAAACGGAGTGGGCGGGGCGGCCACGGGAAAGCGGACCACTCGTCGACGCTACGCCGGTCACCAAGGGGCGGCGGGCGGCAAAGGTCCCGGCGGCGGGTGACCAACTTCCGCTTTTCCGCAGGCCTGTCGTCCGGACGCGGGCGGAATCAAATAGCGCGGGAAAACTCCACTTTGAAAGCGTGGAACGATGAATTCATGGCTCGGAAACGGAATCGGATGTGGATCCCGGACCAGCACGGGGCGTGGGCGATGCTCGCCGTGCCCTTCCTCGCGGGCACCGTCCTGGCCCCGCACCCCGGGTGGCGGCACCTGCTCCTGCTGGCCGCCTGGCTGCTCGGGTACGCGGCGGTCTTCCACGGCCAGCAGTGGCTGCGGCTGCACGCGCGCGGGCTGCGCTCGGCGCGGCGGCACACCCTGCCGGCGCTGGTCCTCGGCGGTGCCTGCGCGCTCGCCGCCGTACCCCTGGCGGTGCTCCACCCCTGGCTGCTGCTCGCGGCCGCGGCGGCCGCCCCCTTCCTGGCGGTCACCACCTGGTACGCCCGGCGGGGCCGCGAACGGGCCCTGGCCAACGGCCTCGCGGCGGTGGTCCCGGCGTGCGGCATGGCCTTGGTCGCGGCCCGGCTCGGCGGGCTCGGCCCGGAGCGGGCGTGGCCGGCGGCGGTGGCGTGCCTGCTGTACTTCGCGGGGACGGTGCCGTACGTCAAGACGATGATCCGCGAGCGGGGTTCGCGGGCGTACCGGCGGGGCTCGGTGGCGTACCACGCCGCGGCGCTCGCGCTGGCCGCGCTCCTCTCCCCGTGGCTGGCCCTCCCCTTCGCCGCGTACCTCGCCCGCGCGGCCGCCCTCCCCGGGCGGGGCCTGCGCCCGGCCGCCGTCGGCGCGACGGAACTCGCCTGCGCGGGCGCCCTGCTGGCGGCGTTGGCCCTTTCCTGACGCGCCGCTCGCGCGGCTCGGCCGCGGGCGGCCTCCCCGGCTTCGCGTCGCTGCGCCGGCCTCCTGCGGTCGGACCCGGGGCGGGGTCGGCCCGGGTGGCTGGTGCCGGTGGGGCGTGTGCGGCTGGTGTGCCGCTGCGCGGGGCTGGTCCCCTACCCGCCCTTCGCCCGTTCCCCGGGCTGTGCGCGGGGGTCTGGGGGCTCCGCCCCAGACCCCCGCGCTCAAACGCCGCGCGGGCTGGATACATCCAGCCCGCGCGGCGTTTGAGCGCGACGGGGTCAGGGGCTCCGCCCCTGGGAACGGTGGAAGGGCGGGTAGGGAACCAGCCCCGCGCAGCGGCCACCCACCCACACAGACGGCCGAACCTGCGGAGCTAGATGGCTTCCTTGCGCGTCAAGAAGTTGAACGACACCCACCCCGGCAGCACCGGCAGCCAGAAGGTCATCAGCCGGAACAGCAGCACCGCCGAGATCGCGACCTCCTTCTCCAGCCCCGCCGCGATCAGACCCAGCGTCAGGGTGGTCTCCACCGCGCCCATGCCGCCCGGCGTCGGCGCCGCCGAGCCCAGCGCGTTGCCCGCCAGGAACACCACCGCGATGCTCGCGTAGCTGATGGCCTCGCCGCCCCCGAACGCGCGGATCGAGGCGTCCAGGCACATCACGAAGCAGCCGGTCAGCAGCAGCATCCCGCCGATGCCCGTCACCAGCTTCTGCGGCCGCTGGAGGACGTCCAGCATGCGCGGCACCACGCCCGCGAACAGCGCCCGCACCCGCGTCACCACGAACTTCCGCAGGAGCGGCACCGCCGTGACGACCAGCACCAGCACCGCCACCGTCAGCAGACCCGCGATCACCGTCCTCGACGGGGCCATCTCCGGGGTCTTCTCGGTACCCGTCAGGTAGCCGAAGGCCAGCAGCAGCAAGATGTGACTGGCCAGGCCGAACAGCTGCGACGCTCCGACGCTCGCCACGGCCAGCCCCGGCCGGACCCCCGCCCGCTGCAGGAACCGGGTGTTCAGCGCGACACCGCCGACCGCCGCCGGAGCCACCAGCTTCACGAACGACCCCGCGACCTGCGCGACCACCGTCCGCAGGAAGGGGACCCGCTCCGGGACGAAGCCCAGCAGGCTCATCGCCGCCGCGAAGTACGTCAGCACCGAGAAGGCCAGCGCCGCCCCGACCCAGCCCCACTGCGCCTCGGTGATGATCGTCGCGAAGTCCACGTGGGCCAGCTGCGTGAGCAGGAAGTACGCACCGAAGGCACCTGCGATGAAGGACACCAGCGTGCGCGGCCGGATCCGTTCCAGCCGGGCCGGCTCCACCGGCGCCTGCGGGCGGATCAGCAGCACCTGCTGGCGGATCTGGCTCAGCAGGTCCTCCTCCCGCGCCCCCTCCAGGGCGTCGTCCAGCGCCCTCTTCTCGGCCTTGCGGTCGGCCGCGGCGGAGGTGGCCGCCGTGGCCGACCCGGCCTCGGAGCCCGCCTCCCGCGCCGCCTTCGCCGCCCGCGAGGACTCCAGTACGGCTTCCCGCTGCCGGTCGGCCCGCTCCCGGGCCAGCCTGCGCAGGGTCGCCCGGGTGGAGCGGCTCAGCGCGATCGGCTGGAGCAGCGGCAGGCAGTCCGCCACCGTGTCCGGGCCGAGCACCGACACCGCCGAGGCCACCGACCGCTCGGCGCCGACCCGCAGGCCGAGCGTGGTCAGCAGCTGCGCGACGTCCATCCGCAGCACCAGGTCGCCGGCCGCGATCTCACCGCCCCGCAGGTCCGTGAGGATCACCTTGCCGGAACGATCCACCACCAACGCGTCGCCCGTGAGCCGCCGGTGCGCGATCCGGCGCGACTGCAGGGCCCGTACCTGCTCCCAGGCGTTGCGGGTCAGCTCGTCGGTGATCTCCTCGTCGGCGAGGGCGTCCAGGTTCCGGCCGCCCAGGTGCTCGTAGACGAGCATCACGGCGTCCGGGCCCAGCTCGGAGGTGGCGATCAGCTTCGGCGCGTTCGCCCCCGCCGCGATGGCCGCGTACGCGAGCAGGGCCTCCTGCTCCAGGGCCTGGCGCAGCGACTGGATGCTGCGCCGGGTGGTGATCCCGCGCAGGGTCATCCGCCGCCAGACCCGGTAGAAGAAGCCCTGCGCCTGCTGTTCCCGGTCCACGACGGTGACGTCCAGCGGCGGCCCGTCCTCCAGCGTGACGTGGTACCGGCGGCCGCGGTCGCCGGTCTCGGTGCTGTCCCCGTCCGCGGCCTCCGCGCGCATCGCGCTGACCGGCTGGAAGCCGACGCGGCGCAGCCCGGCGAGGAGGTTCTGCCCGGTGGGCCGGACGTTCGGCGAGCCGACGGCGTACAGGGTCCCGTAGGCCACGCTCCAGCCGATGAGCACCGTCAGGATGATCGAGAACGGCGTGGTGTAGCCGCTGACCAGCATGGCGAAGGCGTCCAACAACAGCACCACCCACAGCGCGACCCGCCAGCGGGGCCGCCGGGTCATCCCGACGGCCGTCATGTACGCGATCACCGGCGCGAGGTACCCGTGCACCGGGTCGGTGGAGCCCGACGTGGCCGTGGCCCGCGTCAGGGCGTCCTGGATGGTCTCGGGGGCGCCCTGGGACACCCACAGGTCGGTGGCCAGGGTCACCCCGTGCGCGAGGACGGCCGCGAGGACGCCGTCGGCGATGCGCAGCCCGTCGCGCTTGATCAGCCGCTCGATGGCGAAGGCCACCGGTACGAGGAGCACGGCGATGCTGGACACCAGCCCCGCGACCTTGATCAGCAGGGCGGGCGCCTGGCCGGTGCCCTGCGTGATGTCCTGCTCCAGGCCCGCGGTGGTGCCGTGGGCGAACGCGGCGATGCCGAGCACGACGGCGATGCCGAGGACGCCGGCGAGGAGTCGTACCAGGTCGGAGGGCCGGTGCACGCGGGCGGCGAGCAGCGGCTCGTCCACCTCGACGCGGTCGGCCTCCGTCGGCGTGTGGCCGGGCGGGTCGTCGGGGTGCGCCTCGTCCGGGCGCGACGGGTCGTCGGGGTGCGCCTCGTCCGGGCGCGCGTCATCGCCCCTCGCCGCGCCGTCCGGAGGGCTCACAACCCGCTCCTTCGCCGTCACATCCGTCTCTTCTTGATCACGTATCACCAGTCACCGCCCGGACGATGGTGGCACGGACGGGCGGCCGCGCGGGGCAGCAGGGTGCGCGCCGGTACGGAAGGAAGGCTTCCACCGGACCGCGCGGAGCATCCGGCACCATGTGCCGAATGAGCGATGAGCTGCCCGCCTACGCGGAGCGGGTACTGGAGGCGGCCGAGCGGATTCCGCCCGGCCGGGTGATGACGTACGGGGACGTCGCCGAGTGGCTCGGCGAGGGCGGCCCGCGCCAAGTCGGGCGTGTCATGGCCCTGTACGGAGGAGCCGTGCCCTGGTGGCGCGTGGTGCGGGCGGACGGCGTACCCCTGCCCGGCAGCGAACGGCGCGCCCTGGAGCACTACCGGACCGAGGGCACCCCGCTGCGCGAGACCCCCTCCGGCGAACCCCGGCTGGCCATGCGCAGGGCGCGCTGGGACGGGCGCGAGGAGGGGGCCGGAGGCGACGAGGCTCACACCTGACAGCTTCCGGCATCCGAGACGCGGGCGGAGGGTCGAAGGCCCGTACGGAGGACGGCACCGCGGCCCTCCCGGGCGACTTCCGCACCCCGCGGGACGGACTGCGGCGGCCGGCGCGGTTGGCGTAGCGTTGCCTCTTCGGCGTACGCGGCCGAGGTCCCCCCGACCGCCGCGGCCGCCGGGCAGACCGCAGCAACCGCAGACCCACCAGGACCGGCACCCCACGTGATCACCTCTCCCCCCGGCCGCTCGGAGCGGCGTACGCGCACGCCTGACGCGTACCGCCTGGTGCGCACCGGGCCGGTCCAGGTGGCTCCCCCTGTTCTGGACGCAGCCCAGCGGGCGGTGGTTGATCACACCCGCGGACCCCTGCTGGTCCTGGCCGGGCCCGGCACCGGCAAGACGACCACCCTCGTGGAGGCCGCCGCCGCCCGGGTCGAGGCCGGCACCGACCCCGCCCGGATCCTGATCCTCACCTTCAGCCGGAAGGCGGCCGTCGAGCTGCGCGACCGCGCCGCCCTGCGGCTCGGCGGCGCCCGCGCCCCGCAGGCCACCACCTTCCACTCCTTCTGCTACGGCCTGGTCCGCGCCCACCAGGACCACGAACTGTTCGCGGACCCGCTGCGGCTGCTGTCCGGTCCGGAGCAGGACGTGATGGTCCGCACCCTGCTGGAGGGCCAGCGGCGGCTGCGGTCCATCCGCTGGCCGGACGACCTGCGGGCCGCGCTGACCACGCGCGGGTTCGCCGACGAGGTCCGCGCCGTCTTGGCCCGCGCCCGCGAACTGGGCCTGGGCCCCGAAGCCCTCGCCGGCTTCGCCGACCGCATCGGCCGCCCCGACTGGAAGGCGGCCGCGGCCTTCCTCTCCGAGTACCTCGACGTCCTCGACCTCCAGGGCTCCCTCGACTACGCGGAGCTCCTGCACCGCGCCGTACTCCTGGCGGAGACCACCCCGGCCCTGCCCGCCTCGTACGACGTGATCCTGGTGGACGAGTACCAGGACACCGACGCCTCCCAGCTGCGGCTGCTGCGCGCCCTGAACGGCCCGGCCGGGACGCTGGTGGCCTTCGGCGACCCCGACCAGTCCATCTACGCCTTCCGCGGCGCCGACATCAACAACGTCCTCGACTTCGAGTCGGCCTTCCCCGGCGCGTCGGTCCGCGCCCTGACGACGGGCCGCCGCTCGGGAGCGAACCTGCTGGCCGCCACCCGCCTCCTCACCACCCGCATGCCCCTGCCGCGGCTGCCCGCGGCCGCCGTCCGCGCCCACCGGGACCTCGCCGCGGCCCGGGAGGGCGGCAGCGTGGAGGTGTACACGTACCCGACAGCCGGCGCCGAGCTGGACAACATCGCCGACGTGCTGCGCCGCGCCCACCTGGAGGACGGCGTCCCCTGGCGGGACATGGCCGTCCTGGTCCGCGCGGGCGGCCGCACCCTCCCGGCGATGCGGCGCGCCCTGATCGCGGCGGGAGTCCCGGCGGAAACGGACGCCGCCTCCACCCCCCTCCGCCACGAACCCGCCGTCGCCCCCCTCCTGACAGCCCTCCGCCTCACGGCCACCGCCGCCGTTGCCCTGCCGGGCGAGGAGGGGGAGGGAACGCCCCCGCCGGCCGACGCCGAAGCCCTGCCGGGCACGGACGACGCGGCGGAGATCGCTGCCCTGCCGGGCGGAACCCCGGAGGGCCCCGCCCACCCGGGTGGGACCGGCCCGGCGGCCGCCGAAGCCGTTGCCCTGCCGGGCGCGGACGACGCGGCGCCCCAGGCCGACGCCCTGCCGGGCGCCGACGAGGCGGCGGTCGGGGCCCGGCCGGACACGGAGACGGGTGCCACCGCCCTGGGGGCCGTGCTGCCGGAGGCCGCCGAGGCGGCAGGCTCCGATGGGCCCGGTGCCGCCCTGCCGGACGCGGTCCCGGACGAGCCCGCCCGCCCCGGCGTGCCCGATCCGTCGGCTGGGGCAACCGCCCTGCCGGACGCGGCCGTCCCGCAGGATGACGCCGATGCCGACGCCGACGCCGATGCCGACGCCGATGCCGATGCCGACGCCGATGCCGATGCCGACGCCGATGCCGATGCCGATGCCGATGCCGATGCCGATGCCGATGCCGACGCCGATGCCGACGCCGACGCCGACGCCGACGCCGTCGGTACGGGACCGGGCGCCGCAGGGGCCGAGACGGGCTTGCCCGCTCGTGACTTCGGGGCGAGTGGGCGGGACCTTCCCCCGGGCTTCGGCGCCGAGGCGGGTGCGGAGCCGCTGCCCGGCGAGGGCGGGGCGCCGGGTGCCGGCGGCACCGCCGTCGTGCCCGGCGCGGACGGGTCCGGCTCCGTAGCCGCCGGGGCGGGATCCGGCGCGGACGGGGGCGGCCCCGACGGGAGCACCGTGACCGCCGGAGGCGAAGGGTGGGTCGGGGTCGAAGGGGCCCTGGCCCTGCTGGCCTCGCCGCTCGGCGGGATGGACGCCGCCGATCTGCGGCGGCTCGGGCGGGCGCTGCGGGACGAGGAGCGGGCCGCCGGCGTCGCCGTGCCCGCGCCCTCCGACGTGCTGCTGGCCCGCGCCCTCGCCGAGCCCGAGCGGCTCACCGCCCACGACCCCGCCTACGCCCGCGGCGCGCAGCGCCTCGGCCTGCTGCTGCGCAAGACCCGCGAGCTGCTCCAGGGCGGCGGCACCGCCGAGGAGGCCCTCTGGACCCTCTGGGACGGCACCCCCTGGCCGCAGCGCCTCGAACGCCAGGCCCGCCGCGGCGGCACCGGCGGCCGCAACGCCGACCGGGACCTCGACGCGGTCTGCGCCCTCTTCGACAACGCCGCCCGCGCGGAAGAACGTACCGGCGGCCGCGGCGCGCTCAACTTCCTCGAACAGCTGGAGGCCGAGGACATCGCCGCCGACACCCTCACCGGCAGGGCGGTCCGCACCGACGCCGTACGCCTGATGACCGCCCACCGCTCCAAGGGCCTGGAGTGGGGCCTCGTCGTCGTCGCCGGGGTCCAGGAAGGGCTCTGGCCCGACCTGCGCCGCCGCGGCTCCCTCCTCGAAGCCGACCGCATCGGCCGCGACGGCCTCGCCGAACCCCTCACCCCCGGCGCGCTCCTCGCCGAGGAGCGCCGGCTGTTCTACGTCGCCGCCACCCGCGCCCGCGACCGCCTCGTCGTCACCGCCGTCAAGGCCCCCGCCGAGGACGGCGACCAGCCCTCCCGCTTCCTCACCGAACTCGGCGTCACCCCCAAGGACGTCACCGGCCGCCCCCGCCGCCCCCTCGCCGTGCCCGCGCTCGTCGCCGAGCTCCGCGCCACCACCGTCGACCCCGACGCCTCGCCCGCGCTGCGCGACGCCGCCGCCCGCCGCCTGGCCCGCCTCGCCGCGCTCACCGACGACGAGGACCGCCCCCTGGTCCCCGCCGCGCACCCGCAGCGCTGGTGGGGCCTGTACGAGCCCACCGCCTCCGCCGCGCCGCTGCGCGACCCCGACCGGCCCGTCACCCTCTCCGGCAGCGCCCTGGACCAGCTCGCCAACACCTGCTCCCTCCAGTGGTTCCTCGGCCGCGAGGTCAAGGCCGACGCCCCCTCCACCGCCGCCCAGGGCTTCGGCAACGTCGTCCACGTCCTCGCCGACGAGGTCGCATCCGGCCGCACCCCCGCCGACCTGGCCGTCCTCATGGAGCGCCTCGACTCCGTCTGGGACGCCCTCGCCTTCGACGCCCCCTGGAAGTCCCGCCAGGAGAAGGACAACGCCCGCGCCGCCCTGGAACGCTTCCTGCGCTGGCACACCACCGACCGCGGCGGCCGCTCCGCCGTCGCCACCGAGCACGACTTCGACGTCACCCTCGACGCCGGCGAGTACGCCGTACGGATCCGCGGCTCCATGGACCGCGTCGAGGCCGACCCGCAGGGCCGCGCGTACGTCGTCGACTTCAAGACCGGCAAGGGCGCCCCGACCAAGGACCAGGTCGCCCGCCACCCGCAGCTCGCCGTCTACCAGCTCGCCGTCCGCGAGGGCGCCGTCGACGAGGTCTTCGACGGCCGCCGCCCCGAACCCGGCGGCGCCGAACTCGTGCAGCTGCGCCAGGGCGCCGCCAAGCGCGACGGCGGCGACGAGGTCCCGAAGATCCAGGCGCAGGAACCCCTGTCCGGGTCAGCCGCCGGCCCCGGCGACGGCACCGGCTCCGGCGACGGCGAATGGGTCGGCGACCTGCTCGCCACCGCCGCGGGCCGGGTCCTCGACGAACGCTTCGCCCCCGCCACCGGCGAACACTGCGCCCGCTGCAGCTTCCGCAGCGCGTGCAGCGCCCGCCCCGAGGGCCGCCAGACCGTGGAATGAGACGCCGGCCGGGAGTGTCGGCGGCTCCGGCTAGCCTTCTGAGGTGACCGCGTACGTGTCCGGGCGGGCCCCCGCCCTCGACGATCCCGAGCAGCTCAAGGAGCTCCTCGGGATCCCGTTCACGCCCGAACAGCTGGCCTGCGTCACCGCCCCCGCCGCCCCCCAGGTCATCGTCGCGGGCGCCGGCTCCGGCAAGACCACCGTGATGGCCGCCCGCGTCGTCTGGCTCGTCGGCACCGGCACCGTCGCCCCCGAACAGGTCCTCGGCCTGACCTTCACCAACAAGGCCGCCGGCGAGCTCGCCGAGCGCGTCCGCAAGGCCCTGGCCCGGGCGGGCGTCACCGACCCCGACCCGTCCCCGGCCGACGTCGAGGCGGGGACGGCCGGCGGCGAGCCCCGCATCTCCACCTACCACGCCTTCGCCGGGCAGCTCCTCAAGGACCACGGCCTGCGCATCGGCCTGGAGCCCAGCGCCCGCCTCCTCGCCGACGCCACCCGCTTCCAGCTCGCCGCGAAGGTGCTCCGCGAGGCCCCCGGCCCCTACCCCTCCCTCACCAAGTCCGTTCCCGACCTGGTCAGCGACCTCCTCGCGCTCGACGGGGAACTCTCCGAGCACCTCGTCGACCCCGACGCGCTGCGCGCGTACGACACCGGGCTCCTCGACGTCCTCGCGGACACCAAGCTCACCAACGACGACCTGCGCAAGGTCCCCGAGGCGGTACGCGGCCGCCTGGAGCTGCTGGAACTGGTCTCCCGCTACCGCGCCGCCAAGCGCTCCCGCGACCTCTTCGACTTCGGCGACCAGATCGCCCTCTCCGCCCGGCTCGCCACCACCCGCCCCGAGGTCGGCGCCCTGCTCCGCGAGGAGTTCCGGGTGGTCCTCCTCGACGAGTACCAGGACACCTCCGTCGCCCAGCGGCTTCTGCTGTCCGGCCTCTTCGGCGCGGGCACCGGGCACGCGGTGACCGCCGTCGGCGACCCCTGCCAGGCCATCTACGGCTGGCGCGGCGCGTCCGTCGCCAACCTCGACGACTTCCCCGAGCACTTCCCGCACGCCGACGGCCGCCCCGCGACCCGCCTCTCCCTCAGCGAGAACCGGCGCAGCGGGGGCCGCCTCCTCGACCTCGCCAACGGCCTCGCCGCCCCGCTGCGCGCCATGCACGAGGGCGTCGAGGCGCTGCGCCCCGCCCCGGGCGCCGAACGCGACGGCACGGTCCGCTGCGCCCTGCTGAACACCCACGCCGAGGAACTGGAGTGGCTCGGCGACTCCGTCGCCCACCTGGTGCGCACGGGCCGGGAGCCCGGCGAGATCGCGGTGCTGTGCCGCTCCGCCGCCGACTTCGCGCGGATCCAGGCGGTCCTGGTCGCCCGTGACGTCCCGGTCGAGGTCGTCGGCCTGTCCGGGCTGCTCCACCTCCCTGAGGTGGCCGACCTGGTCTCCGTCTGCGAGGTGCTCCAGGACCCCGGGGCCAACGCCGCCCTGGTACGCCTCCTCGTCGGCCCCCGCTGGCGGATCGGCGCCCGCGACCTGGCCCTCCTCGGGCGCCTCGCCCGGCAGCTGGTCACCCGCCCCGACGCCGCCGACGGCCCCGACGGCCGGCTCGCGGCGGCGGTCGAGGGCGTCGACCCCGCCGAGGTCGTCTCCCTGGCCGACGCGCTGGACACCTTCCTGGACGGCTCGGCCCCCGGGGACCTGCCCTTCTCGGCGGCAGCCCGGGTCCGCTTCGCGCACCTCGCCCAGGAGCTGCGCGACCTGCGCCGCTCGCTCTCCGACCCGCTGATGGACGTCCTGCACCGCGTCCTGGCCACGACGGGCCTGGACGTGGAGCTCTCCGCCTCCCCCCACGCCCTCGCGGCCCGCCGCCGCGAGACCCTCTCCAACTTCCTGGACGTCGCGGCCGGCTTCGCCGCCCTGGACGGCGAGGCCACCCTGCCGGCCTTCCTCGGCTTCCTGCGCACCGCCGCCCAGTACGAGAAGGGCCTCGACCACGCCCTGCCGGGCGGGGAGAACACGGTGAAGGTCCTCACGGCCCACAAGTCCAAGGGCCTGGAGTGGGACGTGGTGGTCGTCCCCGACCTGTGCGCGGGCTCCTTCCCGAAGGAGAAGGCCCCCGAGGCCTGGACCGCGCACCCGAAGGTCCTGCCGTACGCCCTGCGCGGCGACGCCGGCACCCTCCCGGCCGCCCCGGCGTGGACCTCGGCGGGCCTGAAGTCCTTCAAGGCCGCCCTCAAGTCCCACAAGGAGACGGAAGAGCTCCGCCTCGGCTACGTCACCTTCACCCGCCCCCGCTCCCTCCTCCTCGCCTCGGGCCACTGGTGGGGGCCGACCCAGAAGCGCCGCCGGGGCCCCTCGGCGTTCCTGCAGGCCCTGTACGCCCACTGCGAGGCGGGCTACGGCGAGATCGAGGCCTGGGCGGAGGAGCCGGCCCCGGACGCCGAGAACCCGGCCCTGGCCGGCGACGCCGCCCAGGACCACTCCTGGCCCCTGCCCCTGGACCCGGCCTCCCTGGCCCTCCGCCGCGAGGCGGCCGCCCTGGTCGAAGCCCACCTCACCCGGCCCCCGTCCGATGAGCCCCCCTACCTCTGGCCCCCCGACTGCGAGGACCCGTCGTACGAAGACGAACCGGTCCCCCCGGCGGACGACCTGTGGGCGGGGTCCACCGTGCCCGCGCTGTCCCCGGACGAGGACGACCTGTGGGCCGGCGAGGCCGTGCCCGCCCGGCCCGGCGCGCCGGGCCCGTCCCCTGGGGCGGGGACTGCCGTGCCCGCGGTGTCCCCGGACGAGGACGACCTCTGGGCCGGCGAGGCCGTGGCCTCGGACCCCGGCCCGGCCCGCGGCGACGCCCCCGCCGACGACCCCTGGGCCGGCGAGGCCGCACCGCGGAGCGGCACCGGCGACCGGGACGAGGACCTCTGGGCCGGCGAGGCCGGGGGCCCGGCGCGGCCGTACCCGCACGCCACCGGGCCGCGACGCCCGCAGCGGCCCGGCGCCCCCCGCCCGCAGGGCCCGCCGCGCGGCGGTACGGGTGACCTCACCCCCGAGGAGGCCCGCGCGGTGGCCTCCTGGGACCGGGACCTCGACGCCCTCGAGGGCGAGCTCCGCCGTGCCCGCGCAGCCGTGCGGGACGTCGAGTTGCCCTCCGCCCTGTCCGCGAGCCAGCTCCTGCGACTGGCCGCCGACGAGCAGGCCTTCGTACGCGATCTCGCCCGCCCCATGCCCAAGCCCCCGCAGCCCGCGGCCCGCCAGGGCACCCGTTTCCACGCCTGGGTGGAGTCCCGCTTCGACGAGCTGCCCCTGCCGCTCCTCGACGACCTCCTCGATCCCGCCGCCGACCTCCCCGGCTCCGACCAGGAGGTCGCCGACGAGGCCGACCTCGCCGCCCTCAAGGCCGCCTTCGAGCGCAGCGAGTACGCCGAGCGCACCCCGTACCGGATGGAGGCCCCGGTCCAGCTGACCCTCGCCGGCCGGGTGATCCGCGGCCGGATCGACGCCGTGTACCGCGACGCGGACGGCTCGTACGAGGTGGTCGACTGGAAGACCGGCCGCACCACCCAGGCCGACCCCCTCCAGCTCGCCGTCTACCGCCTCGCCTGGGCGGAAGCCACCGGCACCCCCCTCGACCGGGTCTCGGCGGCCTTCCTGCACGTCCGCAGCGGCCGCGTGATCCGCCCCCGTGACCTGCCGGGACGCGAGCGTCTTGAGCGGATCCTCCAAGGCGAATCGGGCCCGGACGGCGCCCCCCGGGCGGACGGCTAGGCTCGTGGCCATGAGCGAAACCCCGGACAGCGTCGTCCGCACGTACATCGACACCCACCGCGCCGCCTTCCTCGACGACCTCGCCGAGTGGCTGCGCATCCCCTCCGTCTCGGCGCAGCCCGAGCACGCGGACGACGTACGCCGCAGCGCCGACTGGCTCGCCGCGAAGCTCAAGGAGACCGGCTTCCCGGTCACCGAGGTGTGGGACACCCCGGGCGCCCCCGCCGTGTTCGCGCACTGGCCGGCCGCCGACCCGGCCGCCCCCACCGTCCTCGTCTACGGGCACCACGACGTCCAGCCCGCCGCCCTCGCCGACGGCTGGCACACCGAGCCGTTCGAGCCGGTCGTCAAGGACGGCCGGATGTACGGGCGCGGCGCCGCCGACGACAAGGGCCAGGTCTTCTTCCACACCCTCGGCCTGCGCGCCCACCTCGCCGCGACCGGGGCCGAGGCCCCCGCCGTGCACCTCAAGCTCCTCATCGAGGGCGAGGAGGAGTCCGGCTCCCCGCACTTCCGCGACCTCGTCGAGGCCCGCGCCGCCGCACTCGCGGCCGACGTCGTGATCGTCTCCGACACCGGCATGTGGTCCGAGACCACCCCCACCGTCTGCACCGGCATGCGCGGCGTCGCCGACTGCGAGATCGACTTCCACGGCCCCGACCAGGACATCCACTCGGGCGCCTTCGGCGGTGCCGTGCCCAACCCGGCCACCGTCGCCGCCCGCGTCGTCGCGGCGCTGCACGACGAGGACGGCCGGGTCACGCTCCCCGGCTTCTACGACGGCATCGCCGAGCTCACCGACGCCGAGCGCCGGCTGATCTCCGAACTGCCCTTCGACGAGGCCGAGTGGCTGCGCACGGCCAAGTCGTACGCGGCCGCCGGCGAGGCCGGGTACTCCACCCTCGAGCGCGTCTGGGCCCGCCCGACCGCCGAGGTCAACGGCATCGGCGGCGGCTACCAGGGCCCCGGCGGCAAGACCATCGTGCCCGCCTCCGCCCACCTGAAGCTGTCGTTCCGCCTGGTCTCGGGGCAGGACCCGTACGAGGTCGAGGCGGCCTTCCGGGACTGGCTCGCGGCCCGCGTCCCCGCCGGGATCCGGTACTCCGTCACCTTCGGCGCGCCCACCCGCCCCTGCCTGACCCCGCTGGACCACCCGGCGCTGCGGTCCGTCGTCCGCGCCATGGGCCGCGCCTTCGGCCGGCAGGTCCGCTTCACCCGCGAGGGCGGCTCGGGCCCGGCGGCCGACCTCCAGGACGTGCTGGACGCGCCCGTCCTGTTCCTCGGGATCTCCGTCCCGTCCGACGGCTGGCACTCGCCGAACGAGAAGGTCGAGCTCGACCTGCTCCTCAAGGGCGTGGAGACCACCGCCTACCTGTGGGGCGACCTCGCCGCGAACTGGTCGCCGCCGCGGCCCGCGGCGGCCACCGCCGCCACGGCCTGAAGAGCCCGAAGCACGTCCCGTACGCCTGCCTTGTCCCACCACCGGGGGAGTTGGAAGTACCAGTGAGCACCCACACCGAGCGTCCTCTGTCGCTCACCGCGCCCAGCGGCATCGACCGCGCCGCGCACCACCGCCTCGACGAGGCGTGGCTCGCCGCCGCCTGGAGCCACCCGACGACCCGCGTCTTCGTCGTCTCCGGCGGCCAGGTGCTGATCGACGACACCCCCGACGGCGGCACGGGCATCGTGATGACCCCCGCCTTCGAGGCCCCGGTCACCGAGACGCACCGGTACTTCCTGGGCACGGACGAGGACGGCATACGGTACTTCGCGCTGCAGAAGGACTCCCTGCCGGGCCGCATGGACCAGTCGGCCCGCCCGGCCGGGCTCCGCGAGGCCGGGCTGCTGCTGAACCCGCGCGACGCGGGCCTGATGGTGCACGCGGTGGCGCTGGAGAACTGGCAGCGCATGCACCGCTTCTGCTCCCGCTGCGGCGAGCGCACCGTCGTGGCGGCGGCCGGCCACATCCGCCGCTGCCCGGGCTGCGGGGCCGAGCACTACCCGCGCACCGACCCGGCGGTGATCATGCTGGTCACCGACGAGCGGGACCGGGCGCTGCTGGGCCGCCAGGTGCATTGGCCGGAGGGCCGCTTCTCGACGCTGGCGGGCTTCGTGGAGCCGGGCGAGTCGATAGAGCAGTCCGTGGTCCGCGAGGTGTGGGAGGAGGCGGGGGTGCGCATCGGCGAGGTCGAGTACGTCGCCAGCCAGCCCTGGCCGTTCCCGTACAGCCTGATGCTGGGCTTCAACGCCCGCGCGGTCAGCTCGGAGATCACGGTCGACGGCGAGGAGATCCAGGAGGCCCGCTGGTTCTCCCGCGAGGACTACCGCGCGGCGATCGAGGCCGGCGAGGTGCTGCCCCCGTCGGGCATCTCCATCGCGGCCCGCCTGGTCGAGCTCTGGTACGGGCAGCCGCTGCCCAAGGGGCCCTCGGCGGTCTGAGCCGCCGGCGCCCGGCCGCGTCCACGGCGGGCATCGCCGCGGACGCGGAACGGCCCCCGCCGCGGCGGGGGCCGTTCCGGAAGCGCGCGTCGCGGACGGTCAGACGGCGAGGGCCTGCTTGACCTGGGCCAGGCTCGGGTTCGTCATCACGGACTCGCTGCCGGCGGCGGACTTCACGAGCACGGTGGGGACCGTCTGGTTGCCGTTGTTGGCCTTCTCCACGAACGCCGCGGACTCCGGGTCGAGCTCGATGTTGATCTCGTTGTACGCGATGCCTTCGCGGTCCAGCTGGGTCTTCAGCCGACGGCAGTAGCCGCACCAGGTGGTGCTGTACATCGTGACGGTGCCGGTGTCCTGCATGCTCGCTCCTCTGTGGGATGTCGGTGGATCGCGGGGCCGGTGGTGATCCGAGGAGTCGAACGTCCCGCCCCGCCGTGCCATTCCCGCCGCGCCGCCCGGTGTGACCGATCCGACTGCCGGCCGGCCCGTTCCCGGCCCGGCCGTGGCCGGGCCTTGCGGCACCTGCTGATCCACCGGTCCGGCCGGTACGACGGATCCCGCGGGCCTGTGGACGGGTTTCCCGTCCGGCCCACCGGACCTGGCAGCATGGCGGGGTGACAGCAGCAACGCACTCCTCATCCGTACCGGCCGGCGGCGGCGCGCCCGACGTCGACGCCGACGCCGTGCTCCAGGGCCTGGACCCTGAGCAGCGCGAGGTCGCCACGACCCTGCGCGGCCCGGTGTGCGTGCTGGCGGGTGCCGGTACCGGCAAGACCCGCGCGATCACCCACCGCATCGCCTACGGCGTCCGCTCGGGCCAGCTGATGCCGGCCAGCGTGCTCGCCGTCACCTTCACCAACCGGGCCGCCGGCGAGATGCGCGGCCGGCTGCGCTCCCTGGGCGCGGGCGGTGTCCAGGCCCGCACCTTCCACTCCGCGGCCCTGCGCCAGCTCCAGTACTTCTGGCCCCGGGCGATCGGCGGGGAGGTGCCCCGGCTCCTGGAGCGCAAGATCCAGTTCGTGGCCGAGGCCGGCGCGCGCTGCCGCGTCCGCCTCGACCGCAACGAGCTGCGCGACGTCACCGGCGAGATCGAGTGGGCCAAGGTCACCCAGACCGTCCCCGCCGACTACCCGGCGGCCGCCCTCAAGGCCGGCCGCGAGGCCCCCCGCGACATGGCCGAGATCGCCCAGATCTACGGCACGTACGAGCAGCTCAAGCGCGACCGCGGCATGATCGACTTCGAGGACGTGCTGCTCCTGACCGTCGGCATCCTCCAGGACCGCCACGACATCGCCGAGCAGATCCGCACCCAGTACCAGCACTTCGTGGTGGACGAGTACCAGGACGTCAGCCCGCTCCAGCAGCGCCTGCTGGAGCTGTGGCTCGGTGACCGCGACAGCCTCTGCGTCGTCGGGGACGCCAGCCAGACGATCTACTCCTTCACCGGCGCCACCCCCGACCACCTGCTGAACTTCCGCACCCGCTACCCGCAGGCCACCGTGGTCAAGCTGGTCCGCGACTACCGCTCCACCCCCCAGGTGGTCCACCTCGCCAACGGCCTGCTGAACCAGGCCCGCGGCCGGGCCGCCGAACACCGGCTGGAGCTGGTCTCCCAGCGCGAGCCCGGCCCCGACCCGGTCTACGCCGAGTACCCCGACGAGCCCGCCGAGGCCGAGGGCGTGGCCCGCCGGGTCCGCGACCTGATCGCGGCCGGGGTCCCGGCCGGCGAGATCGCCGTGCTCTACCGCATCAACGCCCAGTCCGAGGTCTACGAGCAGGCCCTCGCCGACGCCGGCGTCCCGTACCAGCTGCGCGGCGCCGAGCGCTTCTTCGAGCGCGCCGAGGTGCAGAAGGCGGTCCTCGCGCTGCGCGGAGCCGCCCGCTCCGCCGGCAACGACCCGCTGCTCGACGACGTCGTCGAGCTCGGCGCCCAGGTCCGGGCCGTGCTCAGCTCCACCGGCTGGACCGCCGAGCCGCCGGCCGGCTCCGGCGCCGTGCGCGACCAGTGGGAATCGCTGGCCGCGCTGGTCCGCCTCGCCGAGGACTTCGCCCGCTCCCGCCCCGGCGCAGGGCTGGCCGAGCTCACCGTCGAACTGGACGAGCGCAGGGCCGCGCAGCACGCGCCGACCGTCCAGGGCGTCACCCTCGCCTCGCTGCACGCCGCGAAGGGCCTGGAGTGGGACGCCGTCTTCCTGGTCGGCCTCACCGACGGCATGGTGCCGATCACGTACGCCAAGACCGACGAGCAGGTCGAGGAGGAACGCCGGCTGCTCTACGTCGGCGTCACCCGGGCGCGGCTGCACCTGACCCTCTCCTGGGCGCTCTCCCGGGCCCCGGGCGGCCGGGCCTCCCGCCGCCCCAGCCGCTTCCTGAACGGGCTGCGGCCGGGCTCCGCGGCCCCCGCCGGCCGGGCGGGCGCCGCGGCCGAGGGCGCGCCGCGCAAGCGGGGCCGCCGCGGGCCGGTGCTGTGCCGGGTCTGCGGCCGGACCCTGACCGAGGCCGGGGACATCAAGCTGATGCGCTGCGGGGACTGCCCCTCGGACATGGACGAGGGGCTCTACGAGCGGCTGCGGGAGTGGCGGGCCACTCAGTCGAAGCTCCAGGGAATGCCCGCATATTGTGTGTTCACGGACAAAACCCTCATGGCCATCGCGGAGGCCGCGCCCTCCGAGCCCGGAGAGCTCGCGATGATCTCCGGCGTGGGGGGCCGCAAGCTCGACCGCTACGGGACCGACGTCCTGGCCATCTGTGCTGGTCAGGAGACTGACGGTGAGGATTCTGACGACGCGTAGAAACTCGTCGGAAAAATAGTTTGCACATGCCCGGCGAAGCCCCATAGGTTCTTAGCAACGGAAACGGTGGCTTCTCCGAAGCTCCGGATCCGTGCTGTACTTATCCGAATACATGGGACAGGCCCCCGGGCCGAGTCCCCGAGACGCCGAGAGGAGGCGAGACCAGTGACCAGCTTCATGACCTTCACCAAAATGACCGATCGCTCGGTCGCCGCTTCCTGCCTGCTCGGTTCCGTCTCCCTCCGGGGCACCGGTCTGTCCGCGATTGCCGCTGACGGCCCCGCCCTGCTGGCGACCCTTCCGGTCAGCGAGCGCAACGAGCGACCGACCCAGGCACTGGTGGCAGTAGCGGGAGCCCAGAAGGCGCATGGCGCCTATGGCTTCGCGGCCGCGGCCGGTGCCGGATCCAAGACGCAGCAGACGCAGAACAAGCAGCACCACCTGATGTGGGCCTTCCGCGGGCTCGAACCCTGGAGTGATCCAGCCTGATCGCATGATCAGGCCGGCGCCTTCAGGGCCGCGGAACCCCACCCGGGATCCGCGGCCCTTCTGTTTGTCCCCGAACGGGGACGACGGAGCGAAGGGGCCTCGGGACTGGCAAGACCAGGTACCACAGCCGCCACCCGGCCGACCGGCCGGAACGACTAGCCGAACAAGACGAGGAAGAAAACACCGTGCAACTCGAAGCGCACGCCCCGTCCGTACCGCAGACCCAAACGATCTCCCCGCCCGCAGTCCCGGAGGACCACGCCTTGACCCCCCTCACCGCGCTCACCGCGCTCGACGACGCCATCGAGAACCTCGGCGTCCCCGTACCGTGCCGCACCTTCGACCCCGAGGTCTTCTTCGCCGAGTCCCCGGCGGACGTCGAGTACGCCAAGTCCCTCTGCGGCACCTGCCCGCTGGTCGAGGCCTGCCTCGCCGGCGCCAAGGAGCGCCGCGAGCCCTGGGGCGTCTGGGGCGGAGAGCTCTTCGTCCAGGGCGTGGTCGTGGCCCGCAAGCGGCCGCGTGGCCGCCCGCGCAAGAACCCGGTTGCAGCGGCATGACCGCCATCGGAACCATCGACCGCCCCCTCACGCACGACCCCTTGAAGCAGGCCCCCATGTCCCCCCACGCCACCACGAGCGAGCAGCCGCACGGCTCCGCCACCGCAGACTTCATCACCGCAGGCGCGACCACCTCGCGTCAGAACAGGACCCGCGAAATGCAACTCATCCCAGAAGCCCTGGCCCGTGCCCATATGGACGACCGCATGCGCGAGGCGGACGCCGAGCGTCACGCCCTGCGCCTGGTCGCCGCGCGGCGCATGCAGCGAAGGGCCGAGCGCGTCTCCATGCGCGCCCGGCGCGCGCTGGCCATGGCCGTCATGCACTGAGCGGGCGACCGGCCCGACCGGGCCGCAAGCCGCTCGAAAGCGACGTGAAAGCCACGTGAAAGGCGCCGGAGCCCGCTGAACACAGCGGGCGACGGCAGACCCCGGGGGGACCGGTCCGAACGGACCGGTCCCCCCGGTGCGTTGCGGGGCCCCGCGCGGGCCGACGGGGATATCGTCTGGTGGTGGACCAGCCGACCCCCCACCCCACCCCGCCGGGGCCCGAGGCCCCGACCGTCGTCTGCGCGCGCTGCGGAGCCCGCTCCCCGGAAGGCGGCCCGCCGCCCACCTGGACGTGCTCGGTGGAGAACGGGACCAGACAGTACTTCTGCGTCGACTGCGCGCGCGCCAACCTCCGGGCGATCGAGGGCAGGCTCGACTCCTCCTGGTGGTGATCCCCGCCCGGATCAGTCCTCGGGCAGGAACCCCGGCAGCCAGGACTCCAGTTCGTCCCGCAGCCGCACCGTCGCGCCCAGCTGGCACAGCACCCCGATGGTGCTCAGCGTCACCCGGTGGATCAGCAGGTAGGACGGCGGCAGGTTGATCTGCCGCCCCAACTGGTGGGCGGGCGAGCGGGGATCGGCGATCCGCGCCGCCTGCCCGCGCAGCCACGGCCGGGTGAAGGTGAACTCCTCGGCCTCGGCGGGCTCGATGATGGGCTTGAGGTAGTCCAGCACCGCGTCCGGGTCGAGCTCGATGCTCTTCCTGACGAACCCCTCGGCGCACAGGTGCCCGTAGACCCCCTCGGCGTCCCCCTCCAGGGTCATCCGCAGGGAGCGGCCGATGGGCTTGGGCCAGCCCCCCGGCAGCCGGTCCACCGTGCCGAAGTCCAGGACGCCCAGCCGCATCCGGCCGTCCGCCCCCGACACCAGCCGGAAGTTGCCCGGATGCGGATCGGCGTGCAGCAGCCCCGTGCGCGCGGGCCCCGAGAAGAGGAACCCGGCCAGCAGCTGCCCGGCACGGTCGCGCTCCTCCCGCGTCCCGTCGGCGATCACCTCGGAGAGCGGGGTGCCCTCCAGCCACTCCGTCACCAGCACCTGGTCACCCTGGTACACGACGTCCGGGACGACCACGTCCTCGTCGGCGGCGAAGGCGTCGGCGTGGGTGCGCTGCGCCTCGGCCTCCAGCTCGTAGTCCAGCTCCTCCGCGACCCGGTCGCGCAGTTCGGTGATCAGCGGCTTGAGGTCCATGCCCGGGACCAGCGGCCCCAGCAGGCCCGCGAACCGGCCCAGCTGCTTGAGGTCGGACAGCAGCGCCTCCCCGGCCCCCGGGTACTGGACCTTGACCGCCACCTGCCGCCCGTCGTGCCACACCGCCCGGTGCACCTGCCCGATCGAGGCGGCCGCGGCCGGCTTGTCCTCGAACTCCTCGAACAGCTCCCGCCAGTCTTCGCCGAGCCGCTCCGCCAGCACCTCGTGCACCCGTGCCGCCGGCAGCGGCGGGGCCGCCTCCTGAAGCTTCGTCAGCGCCGCCCGGTAGGGCCCCGCGACCTCCTCGGGAAGCGCCGACTCGAACACCGAGAGGGCCTGCCCGAACTTCATCGCGCCGCCCTTCAGCTCCCCGAGCGTGCGGAACAGCTGCTCGGCGGTGCGCTGCTGGAGCTCGCGGGCCACGATCTCGGCCGACTTCCCGCCGATCCGCTTGCCCAGCCCCCAGGTGGCCCGGCCCGCGATGCCGAGCGGGAGCGCGGCCAGCTTGACGGTGCGCGTGACCGCCTTCCGGGGAAGATCGGACATGAGCCCCTCCAGTTTCCGGACTGCTGCGCCGCGAGCGGCGGTTCGGGGCGCGGCTCGGCCCCCGTCGCATCCTGCCATGGCCCCCCGGCCCCCCGGACCGGGGCACCCGCCCCGGCTCCGCCGGGAGTCCGGCGGCTCACGACCGCACCGCCGCGTCCGCCCCCGATCCGGCCGCCGCCCCCGGGGCCGCGGCCGCGCAGGGGCAGTCCGGGTGCGGGCGCAGCGCGGTGCGCTGCCAGTGCAGCCCGGGCAGGGCGGCCTCCCACCGGGCGGCCGTCGAAGCGGGCAGCTGCCCGTCGAGGAAGGCCAGGGCGTGCGCCGCGGCAAGGCCGGCCACCGCCGTGGACAGCCCCAGGTCGCAGGCCCCCGCCCCGCGCCGGCGGTGCGCCGAGCGCCACTGGACCAGCATCCGGGGCCAGGCCGGGTCACCGTCGACGCGGTCGCGCTCCATGCACCCCGCGCAGGCCGTGGACCCGGGCAGCACCAGGGGCCCGACCAGCCCCGTCCCCTCCAGCACCCCCGCGTACAGGTGCGGGGTGCCCGTCGCCACCCAGTCGGCGGCCGTCGCCGGATCGGGTGCCCACGCCTGGAGGCCGTCCCGGGGCGCGAGGACCACCAGTGCCGGCTCCGGCCCCGGGCCCCCGGGATCGCCCGCACCCGGAGCCCGCCCCGGCGCCGCCGCCCGCACCAGCGCCGCCGCCGCCTCGGCCCGCGGCCGGCCCACGCTCCCCGGATCCAGCCCGCCCGGAGCCACGTCGGCGGCCTCCACCCGGCCCCCGTCGAGCACGTCGACCCGCCCCACCCCGGCCCCCGCCAGCACGGCGGCGATCACCGCCCCCACCCGGCCGCTCCCGCGCACCTGGACCCGTAACGCCCTGCGCGCCGCCACCCCCCGCAGGTCACCGCCCGGCTCCCGGTGCACCAGCGAGAGCGAGCCCAGGTCGGGCCCCAGCCGCTCCAGCACCTCCGGCCTCCCGCGCACGGCCTGCGCCCGCGGCCCCCCTGCGGTGAGGTCGTCGAGCAGCCCGGCCCCGGCGAGGTGCCGGACCAGTCCGTCCACCTGCCCCTCGGGCAGCCCCATCCCGGCGCCCTCGGCCCGCAGCAGCTCCATGCCCCGCGTGCCGTCGATCCGGTCGATCAGCGACCCCGTCGCCGTGTCCAGCGGCCCGAGCACCACCGCGTGGGCGGGCGTCACCCCGAACTGGACCGTCTGCAGGTCCCGCCACGCCCGCGCCAGCGCGGGCTTCACCTTCGGATACATCACTGCCACCTCGTGCCGTCCCGAGCCATCCCGACCCGTCCCGACGCATTCCCCGTCTTCGCCACCATGCCCGGCCGCCGGACCGGGCGCGGAGATTCGTCCACAGGCAAGGGGTATTGGTCATATCGGATGAGGAATAGCCGTGTTTGTGACCTTCCGGGGAATCGATCACGTTCCGAACCGCGGACGCGCGGGATTTCCCCCACGGCGACCGGGTACCGTCGAGGCGTGCCAGCCGCCGACCCGCCACAGCGCGCCGTCGAAGTACGCCGGAGCGCGCGCCGCCGCAGGACCGTGTCCGCCTACCGCGAGGGCGAGCGGACCGTCGTCCTGATCCCCGCCCAGATGTCCGAGGCCGAGGAGCGGCGCTGGGTGGGCGTCATGCTCGACAAGCTCGCCGCCCAGGAGGGCAAGCGCACCCTCGGCGACGCGGAACTGATCGCGCGCGCCGAGCGTCTGTCCGAGCAGTACTTCGGCGGCCGCGCGCGTCCGCTCTCGGTCCGCTGGGTCACCAACCAGAACACCCGGTGGGGCTCCTGCACCCCCGCGGAAGGCAGCATCCGGCTGTCCCACCGCATCCAGGGGATGCCGGAGTACGTCGTCGACTACGTGCTGCTCCACGAGCTGGCGCACCTCCTGGTGCCCGGCCACGGCCCCCGTTTCTGGGAGCTGCTGGAGGCCTACCCGAAGACCGAGCGGGCCCGCGGGTTCCTGGAGGGAGTGGCCGCGGCGGAGCGCATGCCCCGGGTCCCGGCCCCCCGCGGGGAGTGACCCCGCGTCACGCGAGGCGGACGCGCGCCGGGCCGCGGCCGGGCCGGAAACGGGTCGGAACCAGGTCGGCACCGGCTTGGCCGGATGTCGTCAGGAGCCGTTAGCCTGAGCGGCACACATCGAGCAGTCGAAGTCGGGATGGGGGACGGTCGGACAGATGGCCAGGGAATTCCAACGCGGCCACAAGGCCAGGATCAGTGACCTGACGGCGGGCACCGATCTGTACGTGGGCGTCCAGATCGCCGGGCCCGGGCTCACCTTCGACATCAGCTGCTTCGGCCTCGACGCCGACGAGCGCCTGTCGGACGACCGTTACTTCGTCTTCTACAACCAGCCGAAGTCGCCCGAGGAGTCCATCCAGCAGCTCGGCCCCCAGGCCGGGGACACCGAGTCCTTCCGGGTGACCCTCGACCACGTGCCCGCCTCCATCCACAAGCTGTCCTTCAGCGCCACCCTCGACGGCGCCGGCCAGATGTCGCAGATCGGCCCCGGCTACATCCGGATCGTGGCCGGCGGCGAGGAAGTCGTCCGGTACTCCTTCAACGGCTCCGAGTTCAGCACCGAACGCGCCCTGATGATCGGCGACTTCTACCGCAAGGACGTCTGGCGCTTCGCCGCCGTCGGCCAGGGCTTCGACGGCGGCCTCGCCGCGCTGCTGGAGCACTTCGGCGGAGAGGTCGCCGAGGACGAGCCGCAGCCCGAGCCCCAGGCCCCGGCCCACCCGCCGGCCCCGGCCCAGCCGCAGGCCGCCGCCCCCGCGTTCGCGCCGCCCCCGCAGGCCGCCGCCCCGGCCCCGTCCTTCGGCGCCCCGGTCCAGCAGCAGCAACCGCCCGCCTCCGCCCCGTACGCCCCGCCGCCGCAGCAGCAGCCCCCGGCCCCGCAGCCCCCGGCGCCCGCCCCCGTGCACTCCGCGCCGACCATGGTCGGCCCGATCGGCACGCCCCCGGCCCCGTACGGCCAGCCGCCCCACCCGCCGCAGCAGCCCGGCCCGCCCTCGTACGGCCGGCAGCCCCAGCAGTCCTACGGCGCCCAGGTCCCGCCGCCGGCCCCCGCCCCCGCGCCCTACGGCCAGCAGCCGCAGCCCTCGTACGGCCAGGTCCCCGGCCAGCCGCCCGCCCCGCAGGCCCCCTACGGCCAGCAGCCCCCGGCCCCCTACGGCCAGGCCCCGCAGGCCGCCGCGCCCGGCGCCGGCCTCGCCCTCGCCCTCCAGCCGTACAAGGAGGCCCCCACCGGCGCCCGCTGGACCCCGCAGAACCAGCAGCTCATGCGGGTCGACCTGTCGATGGGCGGCCAGGCCGTCCTCGCCCGCCAGGGCAGCATGGTCCTCTACCAGGGCAAGGTCGACTTCAGCTACAAGGGCGCGGGCTTCGCCGGCCGCATCGTCGGCAACGCCACCGGCCAGGAGATGCAGCTGATGCGCTGCACCGGCCGCGGGCAGGTCTTCCTCGCCGAGAACGGCGCCCACCTGCACGCCATCGAGCTCCAGGGCGACGGCATCTGCGTCTCCGCCGAGAGCGTCCTCGCCTTCGACGAGTCCCTCCAGCACGAGGTCCGCCGCATCGAAGGCCACGGCATCCCCGGCGGCGCCCTGTTCACCATGCTGTTCCAGGGCAGCGGCACGGTCATCGTCAAGACGCACGGCGTGCCCGTCGTCCTGCCGGTCACCCCCACGACCTTCGCCGACAGCAACGCCATCGTCGCCTGGTCCGCCGCCTCACAGGTGATCATTTCCAGCCAGGTCCGGCTGCGCCGCAACGCCTACCCGGGCCACAGCGGGGAGACCGTGAACCTCCAGTTCCGCGGCGCGCCCGGCAACTTCATCGTCGTCCAGCCGTACGAGGTCTGAGGGAGCCCCACATGAACGCCATGAACGCCATGAACCAGCAGCTCGCGGGCTACGCCCCGACCCCCGTCACGGCCCGCATGGAGAACCACGGCCGCGCCATGCTCAAGGTCGCCATGCAGAGCGGCCAGGACCTCTTCGCCCGCACCGGCTCGATGGTCGCCTACGAGGGCTTCGTCCAGTACGAGCCCAACCCGCCCGCCGTCCGCCAGATGGCCTCCCAGTGGCTGACCGGCGAGGGCGCGCCCCTGATGAAGTGCACCGGCGACGGCCTGCTCTACCTCGCCGACTACGGCGCCGACGTCGTCTGTATCAACCTCGCCAACGACGCCCTCTCCGTCAACGGCACCAACCTCCTCGCCTTCGACGCCCACCTCCAGTGGGGTGTCGAGCGGGTCAAGGGCATGGCGAAGTTCGCCGGCCAGGGCCTGTTCAACGTCCAGGTCGCCGGCACCGGCTGGGTCGCCATCACCTCGCGCGGCACCCCGATCGTGGTCGACTGCGGCCGCGGAGACGACGAGACGTACGTCGACCCGGACGCGCTCGTCGCCTGGTCCCCGAACCTCAAGGTCAAGGGGAAGCGCAGCTTCAAGGCCTCGTCGATGATCGGCCGGGGCAGCGGGGAGGCCTACCAGATGGCCTTCTCCGGCCAGGGCATCGTCGTCGTACAGCCCAGCGAGGACAGCACCGACCGGCTCCGGACCCGGGGCTGAGGGGGAGCGGACATCATGCAGAGCTCACTTTTCGGCCATGCCGAGCAGCAGTCCCAGGACCGCTACGCCATCCAGAACCCCCAGCTCCTGCGGGTCACCCTGAACGGCTCCGACGACGTCCTGGCCCGCAAGGGATCGATGGTCGCCTACCAGGGCATCGTCGACTTCGACGGCGAGTACCAGAGCAGCAACCAGCGGGGCGCCCGCCGCCGCACCGGCGAGGGCCTCGACCTGATGCGCTGCTCCGGCCAGGGCACCGTCTACTTCGCCAACCTCGCGCAGTACGTCCACGTCGTCGACGTGGACCACGACGGCCTCACCGTCGACAGCGGCTACGTCCTCGCCATGGACTCCACCCTGCACACCGAGGTCATCGCCGTCGACAGCCAGTACGGGATCTCCGGCTCCGGCAAGTACCAGCTCAACATCTCCGGCCGCGGCAAGGTCGCCCTCATGACCTCCGGCCAGCCGCTGATGATGCAGGTCACCCCCGACAAGTACGTCAACGCCGACGCCGACGCCATCGTCGCCTGGTCCACCTCGCTGCGCGTTCAGATGCAGGCCCAGACGCACTCCACCGGCGTGTGGCGGCGCCGCGGCAACACCGGCGAGGGGTGGGAGCTCAGCTTCCTCGGCACCGGCTTCGCCCTGGTGCAGCCCAGCGAGGTGCTGCCCCCGCAGAGCGCCCAGCTCGGCCAGGGCCTCGCCGCCCAGTACGGCATGGGCCAGCACGGCGCGCACGCCCAGAACCAGAACAACGCCTGGAACTGACCGGCGCACCGGGAAGGGGCGGACCCGCACGGGCCCGCCCCTTCCCCGTCACCTCACGTGCCCAGCCGCGCCCGGGTGGCCTCCAGCAGCCGCACCACCGAGGTGTCGGCGACCGCCGCCACCTCCGCGTACGGGAACCAGCGCAGGTCCAGCGACTCGTCGCTGATCTCCGCCTCCACACCGGCCGGGGCCAGCACCGCGTACTGCACGTCCAGGTGCCAGTTGCACGGCGCGGGGATCGGATGCCGGTCCAGGCGCACCGGCCCGCCCGCCACCAGCGTCAGACCCGAGCCGATGCCCGACTCCTCCACGGCCTCGCGCATCGCCGCCCCGGCGAGGGTGGCGTCACCGGGCTCGCAGTGCCCGCCCATCTGCAGCCACATGCCGAGCTTCTTGTGCAGGGTCAGCAGCACCCGGCCGCCGGCCGGGTCGATCACCAGCGCGCTGCCCGTGACGTGCCCGGCCGTGCACGGCTTGTACATCCCCTCCGGGTGGGCGGCCAGGTGGTCCAGGTAGACCCCGCGCAGCTCTTCCTGCTGGGCGTCCGGGCCCTCGTACTCCTTCAGGACCCGGACCGCGTCGTCGTACAGGTTCACTTCTTGTCGTCGCCCTCTTCGTCACGCCGCCGGGCGGCCTCGCCGAGCATCTTGTCGATCTCCGAGAAGTCCAGCTGCTCGCGGTGCACGAACCCGTCCGGGTCGTCCAGGTCGGAAGCCGTCGGCAGCATGTCCGGGTGCTCCCACAGCCCGTCGCGGCCGTCCACGCCGCGCGCGTCCGTGAGCGAGGCCCACAGCCGCGAGGCGTCCCGCAGCCGCCGCGGACGCAGCTCCAGCCCGATCAGCGTCGCGAAGGTCTGCTCCGCCGGACCGCCCGAGGCACGCCGCCGGCGCATGGTCTCGCGCATCGCGTCCGCCGAGGTCAGACGGGGCTTCGCCGCCTCGTGCACGACCGCGTCCACCCAGCCCTCGACCAGCGCGAGCGCCGTCTCCAGACGGGCCAGGGCGGCCTTCTGCTCCGGGGTGTCCTGCGGCTGGAACATACCGCCCTGGAGCGCCTCCTGGAGCTGCTCCGGGTTCGACGGGTCGAGCTGGCCGACCACGTCCTCCAGCTTCGACGTGTCCACCTTGATGCCCCGCGCGTAGCCCTCGACCGCGCCGAAAAGGTGCGAGCGCAGCCACGGCACGTGCGCGAAGAGGCGGGCGTGCGCCGCCTCGCGCAGCGCCAGGTACAGCCGCACCTCGTCCGAGGGGACGCTCAGGTCCTTGCCGAAGGCCTCGATGTTCAGCGGCAGCAGCGCCGCCCGCCCGGCCGGGCCCAGCGGCAGCCCGATGTCCGTCGAGCCGACGACCTCGCCCGCGAGCGTGCCCACCGCCTGCCCGATCTGCTGACCGAACATGGCCCCGCCCATGGAACGCATCATCCCGAGCAGCGGGCCCGCCATGGCCTGCATCTCCTCGGGCAGGACGCTGCCCATGGCCGCGCCGACGCGCTCGGCGACCGGGTCCACCAGCTCCTTCCACACCGGGAGGGTCGCCTCGACCCACTCGGCACGGCTCCACGCGACGGCCGCGTTGGCACCCGACGGCAGGGAGGTCACGCCGTCGAGCCACAGGTCGGCCAGGCGCACGGCCTCCTCGACCGCGGACTTCTCCGCGACGCCGACGCTCGCGTCCTTGACCCCGTCCGCGGTGCCCTGCGCGACGGTCTGGCGGGCGATGTCCTTGGCCATGTCCCAGTTCACGGGACCGCCCTCGTAGCTCAGCATCTGCCCGAGCTGCTGGAAGGCGGCACCGAGGTCGTTCGGGTTCATCGAGCCGAACATCGCGGCGAACGGATTCTCCGCACCGCCGGGGAAGCCGCCGGGAAGGCCGCCCGGGCCGAACCCGAAGGGATTGGCGGGACCTCCCTGGCCGCCCTTCTTGCCATTGTCGCCGTCCTCCGGCTCCTCCGGCGGAAGGCCGAATCCGAATGGGGTGTCGCTCACGGGTTTCCTCGGCTCGTAGGGCCGCCGGCGGGTGCCGACGGGCGATGGTCCGACAACACCACCCAGCCTAGACACCACTCCCGCTTCCGGGCTCGGTGCTCCGCCGGGTCCTGGGCTGCGGCAGGATGGACATCACCTGGTGGGTACGCGTCACAGCTCGTCCCCACTGAAGACAACCGCTGGAGACGCCCGGTGAGTTCCCCAGATCCGCAGGCTCGCGCGCCGCACGACGCCGAAAACCGCCCTGAGCACGACGACCGCGCCCCCGGCGTTCGCCAGCCGCGAAACCCGGCCGGCCCGCGCCGGCCGAGCCCCGTGATCGCGGTGACCGGCGCCGCGTCGGGGGTCGGCGCCGCCCTGGTGAGCCGCCTCGTCGAATCCGACGAGGTCAAGCAGGTCGTGGCCATCGACGAGCGGCGCGGGGACTGCGCCGCCGCCCAGTGGCACGTCCTGGACGTCCGGGACCCCGCCATCGCCGAGAAGCTGCGCGGCGCGGACGTCGTCGTCCACCTCGCGCTCGACCTCGACCTGGAGACGGACCCGGCCGCCCGCACCGCCTACAACGTGCGCGGCACCCAGACCGTGCTCACGGCCGCCGCCGCGGCCGGCGTGCACCGGGTCGTGCTGTGCACCTCGGCGATGGTCTACGGGGCCCTGCCGGACAACGACATCCCGCTCTCGGAGGACTCCGAGCTGCGCGCCACCGCCGAGGCCACCGGCGTCGGCGACCTGCTGGAGATCGAGCGCCTGGGCCGCCGCGCCCCCCGTGCCCACCCCGGCCTGAACGTGACCGTCGTCCGCCCCGCCATCCTGGTCGGCGGCACGGACACCGCCCTCACCCGGTACTTCGAGTCCCCGCGCCTGCTCGTCGTCGCCGGATCCCGGCCCACCTGGCAGTTCTGCCACGTCGAGGACCTGGTCAGCGCCCTGGAGTACGCCGCCCTGGAGAAGGCCGAGGGCGAGCTCGCCGTCGGCTGCGAGGGCTGGCTGGAGCAGGAGGAGGTCGAGGAGCTCAGCGGCATCCGCCGCATGGAGCTGCCCTCCGCCGTCGCGCTCGGCGCCGCGGCCCGGCTCCACCGGATCGGCCTGACCCCGTCCCCGGCCGGGGACCTCGCGTACACCATGCACCCGTGGGTGGTCAGCGTCAGCGGGCTGCACGCGGCCGGCTGGCGGCCCCGCTGGACCAACGAGGAGGTGCTGGCCGAGCTGCTCCAGGAGGTCGCGGGCCGGCACACCGTCGCCGGGCGCCGCCTCGGCCGCAAGGACGCCGCCACGGCCGCCGGCGCCGCCGGCGCCACGGTCGCCCTGCTCGGCGCGGCCGCCGCCGTACGCCGCGCCCGCCGCCGCCGCGGGCTCTGACCTGCGGGACACGGCCCCGGACCGGCCCGGTCCGGGGCGGCGCCGGTCTCCTGTAGGAGGATCCCAACCGACGCGCCGCGCCCCGGGCGAAACGGCTATTCCACCGGGTCGGCGGCTAGGGCACGATGGGGAACATGGCACCGCACTTCGACCACCCCGGCGAGCAGGCCGCCCAGGACCCCATCCGGCTGCTCGAGATCCGTGAGACCCCGCTCTCCATCGACGAGGTCTTCAAGGCCGTCGGCGACGACGCCACCGGAGGCACCACCCTCTTCGTCGGGACGGTGCGCAACCACGACGGCGGAGCGGACGTCGACTCGCTCGGCTACTCCTGCCACCCGACGGCGGAGGCCGAGATGCGCCGCGTCGCGGACCGCGTCGTGGCGAAGTACCCGGTCCGCGCGCTGGCCGCCGTACACCGCGTCGGCGACCTCGCCGTGGGCGACCTGGCCGTGATCGTCGCCGTCTCCTGCCCGCACCGCGGCGAGGCCTTCGAGGCCTGCCGGATGCTGATCGACGACCTCAAGCACGAGGTCCCGATCTGGAAGCACCAGACCTTCTCCGACGGCACCGAGGAGTGGGTCGGCGCCTGCTGAGGCCGGTGGGCGGGGGCCGGGCGCGGGGTCCTCACGGGCGGGCGGTAGCCTCACCCCCGTTCGGCCGCGCAACACGCCCTCGATTTGCGTAACCCCCCTCCGGGCACGAGCGTTGAAGCCACCAACGACACGCACTTTCGGGGCAGGGAGGCACGTTCATGGCATCACTGGTGTGGCTGCTGATTCCGCTGTTCGCCGCGATCGGAGCGGCGATATGGGGCAGCTGGGCGGCCCGCGACCGCACCCAGGGCGACATATCCGAACTGGCCGGCTACGCCAGGTTCCGCGAGGCCATGGACCGGGCCGACCGGGCGAGGACGAACGAAAAGGCGCACTCCGGTTCCGACGCCGTCTGACGCGTCCCGGACCCCGCCCTCCCCGTCCCCCCGCGGGCCCCCTCGGGACCGTGCCCGACCGGCTCCGACCGGGCTCCGACCAGGCCCCGGCTGAGAATCCGCTGAGAGTTCCGCCCGCGGGCCCCGTACGGACCGGCCCCACGGGCCGCCCGGCCGGGCCGTCCCGTACTGTCGATCCATGCCACGCCGCACCGCGACGATGCTCGCTTCCTTCCTCGTGCTGTTCGCGCTGCTCTGCGCGGGCGTCTTCATCAAGGTCCCGTACTCCGAGATGAGCCCGGGCCCGACCGTGAACACGCTGGGCGACTCGCGCGGCGAGCCGGTGCTGAGCATCTCGGGGCACCAGACGTACCCCACCAGCGGCCACCTCAACATGACCACCGTCCGCGTCACCGGCGCCGACTACGACATGAACCTGCTGGAAGCGGTCTACGGCTGGGTGGCCGGCGACAACATCGTCGTCCCGCACGAGAACCTCTACCCGAACGGCAAGACGGACAAGGAATCGACCCAGGAGAACGCCGAGGAGTTCAGCCAGTCGCAGGAGAGCGCCAAGGTGGCCGCCCTCAAGCAGCTCGGCATCCCGGTCACCGCCCGCGTCGTCGTCTCCACCGTCGTCAAGGGCAGCCCCTCCGAGGGCCGGCTGCACGCCGGGGACGTGGTCAAGGCGGTGGACGGCACCCCCGTCACCGTGCCCGGGGACGTCGCCAAGCTCGTGACCAAGCACAAGCCCGGCGAGCCCGTCGAGTTCACCATCGTGCCCGCCGCCGAGGCGGCCGAGGCCGAGAAGGCGAACCGCGAGCCCACCGGCAGCGCGAAGGTCACCGTCACCGCGGGCAAGGCGGAGGGCGACGGCCACGCCATCGTCGGCATCCGGGCCGGGACCGACCACACCTTCCCGTTCCCGATCGACATCAAGCTCGCCGACGTCGGCGGCCCGAGCGCCGGCCTGATGTTCGCCCTCGGCATCGTCGACAAGCTCACCCCCGAGAACCTCACGGGCGGCAAGTTCATCGCGGGCACCGGCACCATCGACGACGAGGGCAAGGTCGGCCCCATCGGCGGCATCCAGATGAAGACCATCGGCGCCCGCAACGCCGGGGCCGAGTACTTCCTGACCCCGGCCGAGAACTGCGCCTCGGCGGCCCGGCACACCCCCGAGGGCCTGACCCTCGTGAAGGTCTCCACCATCGGGGACGCCACCAAGGCCCTGGAGAAGATCGGCAAGGGGGACACGGCCGGACTGCCGAAGTGCACCGCGTCCTGACCGCGCCCCACCCGCGGCGGAACTAGGCCAGGGTCGCCGCCAGCGCGTCGGCCAGGCCCGGCACCAGGCCCGCGCCGGTCAGCACCTCGGTGGAGGAGTCCTTGTCCCGCAGCCGCACGGCCGACTCGCGCGAGCCGTCGCGCAGGACGCCCACCGTGAGGCGCACCTCCTGCCGCTCGGGGTGGGCGGCGACCCACTTGGTCAGCTGCTTGTCGTTCAGCCCGACCGGCACGGAGGCCTCCGCGGACGGCGGCAGCATCAGCCGCTCCACCGTCAGGGCGCAGCCGACGACCGCGTCGGGCCAGGCGATGGTGCCCAGGAACTTGTCCAGCGGGGTCCCGGCCGGCACCTCGTCCTGCTCGATCGGGGTGAGCTGGCTCTTGCCGGCGTCGTCCTGGTCCAGGCCGAGCTGCCCGGCGAGCCGGGGCTCCTGCCGGCGCAGGCGGGCCGTGTCGACCAGGGCGAAGAGGCGGGCCGGCTTGTCCCAGCCGAGGGTGGAGGCGTACTCGTCGATCTCGAGGACGGCGCGGGTCAGCGGACTGGCCGCCATGGGGGTGCCGGGGGAGGGCGAAAGGTTGGACATGGACAACATCCTGCCTCCTTTCCCCCCGATACCGGGAACTGACTAAAGCCTCAGTAAGTTGCATGAGTGGGCCCTACGATCGTGGGCCCAGGACCAGACACAGCGACTTTCGAGGTGCGCACCTTGGCTTTCCAGATGCCGGACCGCGGCGGAGGCCCCTCCGGGCCACGGATGAGAGTCGGCCGCCCCTCCCGGCGCGCCCGGACTCTTCTGACGACACTGGGCGTCCTTGCCGTCCTGGCCATGGCGTTCATCATGTTCGCCGGGTTCTGGACGGACTGGCTCTGGTTCCGCTCCGTCAAGTACTCCTCCGTCTTCACCACCACCCTGTGGACCAAGATCGGCCTCTTCGCCGTCTTCGGCCTGCTGATGGCCGGTGCGGTCGGGCTGAACATCTGGCTGGCGTACCGGCTGCGGCCGCCGCTCAGCGCGATGTCGATGGAGCAGCAGAGCCTCGACCGCTACCGGATGAGCGTCGCCCCGTACAAGAAGTGGCTGCTCCTGGCCATCGCGGCGATCGTCGGTCTGATCGCGGGCGCCTCGGCGGCCGGCCAGTGGAAGACCTGGCTGATGTACGTGAACGGGGTGCCCTTCGGCACGAAGGACCCCCAGTTCCACCTGGACGTGTCGTTCTACACCTTCGACCTGCCCTGGTACCGCTTCCTCCTCGGCTTCGGCTTCGCGGCCGTCGTGCTCTCCGTGATCGCCGCCGTCGTCGTGCACTACCTGTACGGCGGCCTGCGCGTGACCAGCCCGGGTGCCCGGGCCACCGCCGCGGCGACCGGCCACCTGTCGGTGCTGCTCGGCCTGTTCGTCACCCTGAAGGCCGTCGCGTACTGGCTGGACCGCTACGGCCTCGCCGTGAAGTCCAGCGACTTCAAGGCCGCCGACAACTGGACCGGCCTGCGCTACGTCGACGCCAACGCCTACCTGCCGGCGAAGACGATCCTCGTCGCCATCGCGGCGATCTGCGCGGTGCTGTTCTTCGCCACCCTGTGGCGGCGCACCTGGCAGCTGCCGGTCATCGGCTTCGGCCTGATGGTCCTCTCGGCGATCCTGATCGGCGGGCTGTACCCGGCGATCGTCCAGAAGTTCCAGGTCCAGCCGAACGAGCAGGCCAAGGAATCGCCGTACGTCGAGAAGAACATCAAGGCCACGCGCGACGCCTACGGCATCGACGGGGCCGACGTGAAGGACTACCCGGGCGTCCCGCAGACCGATGACCGCACCAAGCTGCGGTCGGTGGCCGACACCACGGCCAGCCTGCGCCTGCTCGACCCGAACATCGTCTCGCCCGCCTTCCAGCAGCTCCAGCAGGTCAAGGGCTACTACGGCTTCCCGTCCACGCTGGCGGTCGACCGGTACGCCGGCCAGGACACGGTCATCGGGCTGCGCGAGCTGAACATCGGCGGCATCCCGAAGAACAACTGGATCAACGACCACTTCAAGTACACCCACGGCTACGGGGTGGTCGCGGCCAAGGGCACCACCGTCAAGGACGGCGCCCCGGACTTCACGCAGTCGGACCTGCCCTCCAAGGGCATGTTCGGCACGGACTTCGAGCAGCGCGTCTACTACGGCGAGCAGACGAAGCAGTACTCGATCGTCGGCGGTCCGCAGAAGGAGCTCGACTACTCGGACGACAAGGGCGAGAAGGAGACCAGCTACAAGGGCAACTCCGGGGTCAACCTGGACAACCCGGTCAACCGCGCCGCGTACGCGCTCGCCTTCAGCGAGCCGCAGATCCTCTACTCCGGCGCCATCGGCGACGGCTCGCGGATCCTGTACAACCGCACCCCCAAGGACCGCGTCGAGGCCGTCGCGCCCTGGCTGACCATCGACGGGGCCCCGTACCCGGCCGTCGTCGACGGCCGGATCAAGTGGATCGTCGACGCCTACACGACGACCAACGGCTACCCGTACGCCTCCCGCACCACGCTGGGACAGAGCACCGCGGACTCGCTGACCAACAGCCAGCGCGCGGTGGTCGCCCAGGAGAACCAGGTCAACTACATCCGCAACTCGGTGAAGGCCACCGTCGACGCGTACGACGGCACGGTCGACCTGTACCAGTGGGACACCAAGGACCCGGTCCTGAAGACCTGGATGAAGGCGTTCCCGGGCACGGTGAAGCCCAAGAGCGAGATCTCCAAGCCGCTCATGGACCACATGCGCTACCCGCAGGACCTCTTCAAGGTCCAGCGCGAGCTGCTGACCCGGTACCACGTCACGGACCCGCAGACCTTCCTCAGCGGCAGTGAGGCCTGGGCCGTCCCGGACGACCCGACGACCAAGGCCGGCACGGCGGTCCCGCCGTACTACCTGTCGATGAAGATGCCGGGCCAGACGGAGAAGGACCAGGTCTTCTCGCTCACGACGACCTTCACGCCGAACGAGCGGCCCAACCTGAGCGCCTTCATGGCGGTGAACGCCGACCCCGGGACCCCGGACTACGGCAAGATCCGCATCCTGAAGATGCCGACGAGCAAGCCCCCGGACGGCCCCGGCCAGGTCCAGAGCAAGTTCCAGTCGGAGCCGAAGATCGCCGAGTCGATCCGGCTGCTGCGCGGCGGCGACTCGGAGATCGAGTACGGCAACCTGCTCGCGGTCCCGATGGACGGCGGAATGCTCTACGTGGAGCCGGTGTACGTGCGCAGCTCCGGGCTGAAGTACCCGCTGCTGCGCAAGGTGCTGGTGACCTACGGCGGCCAGACGGCTTTCGAGGACACCCTGGAGAAGGCGCTGAACGTGGTCTTCGGAGCCGAGGCCCCGACCACGCCGGTGCCGCCGACCACGCCGACGAACCCGACCACGCCGACGAACCCGAACACCCCGCCGACCGCGCAGGACCCGACGGTCAAGGCGGCCCTCGCCGACGCCCAGAAGGCGGTCGAGGAGGCCGACAAGGCGATGAAGGCGGGCGACTGGGCCGCGTACGGCAAGGCGCAGAACGACCTCCAGGCGGCGCTGAAGCGGGCGATCGACGCGGAGGCGAAGCTGACGGCGCCCAAGCCGGGCGGCTAGGCGGCGCGGAAACCGCGTAATGGTTCCGTCCCGCGTCGTGATACTGTGGTTTCACCGACGCGGGGTGGAGCAGCTCGGTAGCTCGCTGGGCTCATAACCCAGAGGTCGCAGGTTCAAATCCTGTCCCCGCTACTGAAGACGAAGGCCCGGATCCAATGGGATCCGGGCCTTCGTCATGTCCGGAGCACCGAAAAGGTGCTGGGGGGAGACACGGGGTCACTGGGGCGGGTGAGTTGGGGGGCGAGCGTGTTTGACTTGTCTCTCTGTGGGCATGTCGACAAAACGCTGTAGTGACCTCACTGGCTGCGACATACCAGGTGTACGCGGGTAGCAGGTGATGCGACGATGGGATTTATGGGGGACAGGTCAACTCTGCTGGAGACAGGGCGGTTTGTGAGGGCGGAGGCCGAGTCGGGCGTGGGAACGGGCGAGGCCGCTCCGACTGTTAACGCGCAGACCGCACTGACCGATGCGGATTTCTTGGACAAGCACAGCGCGGCAGAAGCCTTCGGGGACGCCGAGGGCGCCACCGACGCCGAGCTGGAGGCCCGCCACCGTGTGGCCGCCGACAAGGGCGACCCCGGCGCCATGAGCGTGCTCGGCGCGCTGCTGCTGCGCCGTGGCGACCTGGCGGGGGCCGAGCCCTACCTGCGCGGCGCCACCGGCGCCGGCGACCGTGCCGCCGCCAACAACCTCGGGGTCCTGCTCCTCCAGCGCGGCTACCCCGACGAGGCCGCCGGCTGGTGGCGGGTCGCCGCCGTCGCCGGATCCGCCCCCGCAGCGCACGCCCTGGGCCGCCACTACCGCGAGCGCGGGGACGAGCCCGCCGCCGAGTACTGGCTGCGCCAGGCGGCCGAGTCCGGGCACGCCCTGGGCGCGTACGGGCTGGCCGACCTGCTGGAACACCGCGGGGACAAGGGCGTCGAGCGCTGGTTCCGGGCCGCCGCCGAGCAGGGGCACCGCGAGGCCGCGTACCGGCTCGCCCGCCACCTGCGCAAGGGCGACCCCGCCGAGGCCGAGCAGTGGTACCGCCAGGCCGCCGCGCGCGGACACCGCCGCGCCGGCCTGCACCTGGGCGCCCTGCTGGAGGCGCGCGGCGAGCTGAAGGAGGCCGGCCGCTGGTACCTGAGCTCCGCCAAGCAGGGGGAGGCCCGGGCCGCCTGCGCCCTCGGCTTCCTGCTGCGCGACGCCGGTGACGAGGACAGCGCGGCCGCCTGGTGGCACCGCGCGGCCCAGGACGGCGACGGCAACGCGGCCAACGCCCTCGGCGCGCTGCACGCCGCCCGTGGCGAGACCCAGACGGCCGAGAAGTGGTACCGGGTCGCCATGGACGCCGGCGACCACAACGGCGCCTACAACCTCGCCCTGCTCTGCGCCGCCCAGGAGCGGACCGCGCAGGCCGAGCAGTGGTACCGCCGCGCCGCGTACGCCGGCCACCGCGAGGCCGCCAACGCGCTGGCGATCATGCTGCTCCAGGCCGGGGACGCGGCCGGCGCCGAGCCCTGGTTCTCCAAGGCGGCGGAGGCCGGCAGCGTCGACGCCGCCTTCAACCTCGGGATCCTCTTCGCCAGCCGGGACGAGGACCGCTCCGCCCTGAAGTGGTACGAGCGGGCCGCCGCCGCCGGCCACACCGACGCGGCGCTCCAGGTCGGGATCGCCCTCGTGCGCGACGGCGAGGAGCGCGCCGCCGAGCGGCACCTGCGCTGCGCGGCGGGCGGCGGCAGCGCGGAGGCGGCCTTCCGGCTGGCCGCCCTGCTGGAGTCGCTGGCCCCTCCGCCGGAGCCGGTGGCCCTGGGCGAGCCCGTCGGCGGGGCCGCCCGCAGCGAGAGCGAGGAGTGGTACGCCCGCGCTGCCGAGCAGGGCCACCGCCGGGCCCAGGTGCGGGTCGGGATGCTCGCCGCCGCCCGGGGCGACCTCGCGGTGGCCGCCCGGTGGTACCGGGAGGCGGCCGAGGCCGGCTCGCGCAACGGCGCCTTCAACCTCGGGCTGCTGCTGGCCCGCGAGGGCAACGAACCCGAGGCGGCCCTGTGGTGGACCCGCGCGGCGGTGGCCGGGCACGGCAGGGCCGCGCTCCGGCTCGGGCTCCTCGCCGCCCGGCACGGGGATCTCGCCGAGGGGCAGAAGTGGTGCGTCCGGGCCATGGAGCTGGGCCCGGCCGAGGTGGCCGAGCGCGCCGCCCGGCTGCGCGACGCCCTGGCGGAGGAACTGTCGGCGTAGGACGGCCGCCCGCCGGGGCGCCCGACAACTGATTTGCATCTGCCGGGTGTGCTCCCGTAGAGTCGTGTTCACCGACGCGGGGTGGAGCAGCTCGGTAGCTCGCTGGGCTCATAACCCAGAGGTCGCAGGTTCAAATCCTGTCCCCGCTACTGAAGGCCCGAGGCCCGGATCCCATGGATCCGGGCCTCGAGTCGTTTTCCGGGTCGTTCATGAACGCGAAGTACGGGAACGACGCGCGGGAACGCGCAGAAGGCCGGGAGCCCGGGGCTCCCGGCCTTCTGCCGTGAAGTGTCAGGCGCCCGCGCAGGTCGGGCACACCCCGCGGTACGTCACCTCGACCGCCGAGACCACGAAGCCGAAGCGCTCGCCGTCGGGCAGGTCGGCCAGCGGGTCGCCCGCCGGGTGGACGTCCCGGATGGCGCCGCACTGGGCGCAGACCAGGTGGTGGTGGGGGCGGTGGGCGTTCGGGTCGTACCGCTTGGCCCGCCGGTCCGTCGAGACCTCGAGGACCTCGCCGATCGACACGAGCTCGCCCAGGGTGTTGTAGACCGTCGCGCGCGAGATCTCGGGCAGTTTGGTCACAGCGCGTGCGTGCACCTCGTCTGCCGTCAGGTGAACGTGGTCACCGTCGAGCACCTCGGCCACGACGCGGCGCTGGGCGGTCATGCGCCAGCCGCGTCCGCGGAGTCGTTCCAGCAGGTCACTCATACAGGCCAGCCTAACAGTGGGGAATCAGTTCAGATCCCGAACTCGTGTGGACTTGGACATCAGCTTGACTTAGACAAAGTCCATCGTAGGATCGAGTACGACAAACGCCGAGGACAGGACAGGCGCGAATGACGCAGGAGGCGCACGTGACGCAGGGACCGCTCACCACGGAGGCCGGGGCTCCGGTCGCCGACAACCAGAACAGCGAGACGGCCGGTGTCGGCGGTCCGGTCCTGGTCCAGGACCAGCTCCTGCTGGAGAAGCTCGCCCACTTCAACCGCGAGCGCATCCCGGAGCGCGTGGTGCACGCCCGCGGCGCAGGCGCCTACGGCACCTTCACCGTGACGGCGGACGTCACGCGCTACACGCGTGCGAAGTTCCTCTCCGAGGTCGGCAAGCAGACCGAAACGTTCCTGCGCTTCTCCACCGTCGCGGACAGCCTCGGCGGCGCCGACGCGCGCCGTGACCCGCGCGGCTGGGCGCTGAAGTTCTACACCGAAGAGGGCAACTACGACCTCGTCGGCAACAACACCCCGGTCTTCTTCATCCGGGACGCCATCAAGTTCCCCGACTTCATCCACACCCAGAAGCGCGACCCGTACACGGGCTCCCAGGAGGCGGACAACGTCTGGGACTTCTGGGGCCTGTCGCCCGAGTCCACCCACCAGGTGACCTGGCTGTTCGGCGACCGCGGCATACCGGCGTCCTACCGCCACATGAACGGCTACGGCTCGCACACGTTCCAGTGGAACAACGAGGCCGGCGAGGTCTTCTGGGTCAAGTACCACTTCAAGACCGACCAGGGCATCAAGAACCTCACCCAGGCCGAGGCCAACCGGCTGGCCGGCGAGGACCCGGACTCCCACCAGCGCGACCTGCGCGAGTCCATCGAGCGCGGCGACTTCCCGACCTGGACCGTGCAGGTCCAGATCATGCCCGCGGCCGAGGCGGCGCACTACCGCTTCAACCCGTTCGACCTCACCAAGGTGTGGCCGCACGAGGACTACCCGCCGATCGAGATCGGCAAGCTGGAGCTCAACCGCAACCCGGAGAACGTCTTCGCCGAGGTCGAGCAGTCCATCTTCTCCCCGGCGCACTTCGTCCCCGGCATCGGTCCGTCCCCGGACAAGATGCTCCAGGGCCGCCTCTTCGCGTACGGCGACGCCCACCGCTACCGCGTCGGCATCAACGCCGACCACCTCCCGGTGAACCGCCCGCACGCCACCGAGGCGCGCACCAACTCCCGTGACGGCTCCCTGTACGACGGCCGCCACAAGGGCTCCAAGAACTACGAGCCCAACAGCTTCGGCGGCCCCGCCCAGACCGGCCGCCCGCTGTGGGAGCCCACCCCCGTCACCGGCGGCACCGGCAACCACGCCACCCCCTCGCACTCCGAGGACGACGACTTCGTCCAGGCGGGCGACCTCTACCGGCTCTTCTCGGAGGACGAGAAGTCCCGTCTGATCGAGAACCTGTCGGGCTTCATCGCCAAGGTCTCCCGCGACGAGATCGTCGAGCGCGCCGTCGACAACTTCCGCCGCGCGGACGCCGACTTCGGCAAGCGGCTCGAAGCCGCGGTCCAGGCCCTCCGCGGCTGACGCGGGCCGCCCGCCGTGGCGGGACAGCGGGCCGGAACCCCTCGTGGGGTTCCGGCCCGCTGCCGTTCCCGTACCGGGGCCGGCTACGCGGGCACGGCCCGGCGGGCCGGTACCCAGCAGCGGATGACGTCGCGGACGGAGACGATGCCGACCGGGCCGCCCTCCTCCAGCACGATCAGGTGCCGGAAACCGCCGTGGACCATGGCCTCCGCGGCCTCCTGCACGGTCGCGTCGGGGGTGCAGAAGACGACGTTGTTCGTGGTGTGGGCGCCCACGGACTCCCGGTCGGGGTCGTGGCCGGCGCCGATCGAGTTCAGGATGTCGCGCTCGGTCAGGATGCCGATGCCGCTGTGGTCGGGGTCGAGGACGACGGCCGCGCCGACGCGCCGGCCGGACATCAGGCAGGCCGCCTGACGGAGGGAGTGCGCGGGTCCGAGGGTGAGGATCACGGTGCTCATGGCGTCGCGGACGAGCATGGGGAGAGCCACCTCCTGGGGTGAGCCCCCGCCTGGGTGGGGTGCGGCGCGCGAAGGTCCTCCACTTAGAGAAGACGTTCACAAGCGCACAAGCGGGGGGATGCTCAGATTCCCACGGACACGGAAAGTCATCAAGAGGGCACGCTCGGCGCGCGAGGGCGCCGGGCGTGCCCCCGGTCTGCGGCCTCGGTCCCGCGGTGGCGTCAGGCCCCGCGGTTCAGGTACCCGAGCATCTCGTCGTGCAGCAGGCCGTTCGAGGCCACCGCGTTGCCGCCGTCCACCCCGTCCACCCCGTCCAGGCTGGTGAACCGGCCGCCCGCCTCCTGGACCACGACCGCGACGGCGGCCATGTCCCACAGGTTCAGCTCCGGCTCGGCGCACAGGTCGAGCGAGCCCTCCGCGACCATCATGTACGGCCAGAAATCGCCGTACGCCCGCGTACGCCAGCACGCGCGCGTCAGGTCCAGGAAGCCCGCGAGCCGGCCCTGCTCCTCCCAGCCGCCCAGCGAGGAGTACGCGAACGAGGCGTCGCCCAGGGAGGCCACCTTCGACACCGACACCGGCCCGGCCGGCTCACCCAGCGCGCCGCCCGCGAAGGCGCCGCCGCCCTCCGAGGCCCACCAGCGGCGGCCCAGCGCCGGGGCCGACACCACGCCGACGACCGGGCGGAACACCCCGTCCGCGCCCTCCTCCATCAGGGAGATCAGCGTCGCCCAGACCGGGACCCCGCGCACGTAGTTCTTCGTGCCGTCGATCGGGTCCACGACCCACCGGCGCGGCCCGCCGCCCTTCAGCCCGTACTCCTCGCCGAGGATCGCGTCGTCGGGGCGCGCGGCCTCGATCCCGGCCCGGACGACCTCCTCGGCGGCCCGGTCGGCCTCGGTCACCGGCGTCATGTCCGGCTTCGTCTCGACCTGGAGGTCGAGGGCGCGGAAGCGCTGCATCGTGGTGGCGTCCGCCGCGTCGGCGAGTTCGAGGGCGAGGCGCAGGTCATCGGCATATGTGGACATGACCGAACAGTACCGAGAGTCGCCGGGCCCGGTGGGCGCAGTCCACAGTGCGGCCGGGATGCGCCCTTGACGGGATCTGGCGGTCCGTCAACCCTGGTGGGGATGTGCGGCGGGCGAACCCAGCGGGGAGGTGGCGATGCCGACGGCCCGTGAGTCCCTGCTGCAGGCGGCCGAGGCCGCACTGGCCGCACGGCCCTGGCCGGCCGTGCGGATGGTCGAGGTCGCGGCCGCCGCCGGGGTGTCGCGACAGACCCTCTACAACGAGTTCGGCGGCAAGGCGGGCCTGGGCCGGGCCCTGGTACGCCGCGCCGCCGAGTGGTACCTCGACGGGGTGGAGCGGGCGCTGGCCGCCCCCGCCGCGCGCGGTTCCGCCGAGCGGCTCGCCGCCGTCGCCGAGTGGACCGTACGGGCGGCCCGCGCCCGGGTCCTCGTACGGGCCCTGCTGACGGGCTCCTGGGGGCCGGGCCTGCCCTCGCCGCCCCCGGCCGGGGGACGGCAGGCGCTCGGGCCGGGGGAGCTGACCCGTGCGGCCCGCGACCGGGCCGCCGCCGCGCTGCCGCAGGAGCCGGCCCGCCGCTGCGAGCTCGCGGTACGGCTCGCGCTGTCCTACGTGGTCGCGCCGGGGGAGCCGGGCCAGGAGCCGGCGGCGGTGGAACTGCTGCGGCTGCTCAGTGTGCCGAACCGGAGAGCTGGAGGCCGATGACCCCGAGGATCACCAGGGTGATCGAGACGAGTTTGAGGGTGGAGACCAGGTCGCCCAGGAAGACCATGCCGTAGATCGCCGTCCCGGCCGCCCCGATGCCCGTCCACACCGCGTACGCCGGACCCACGTCCAGCTTCTTCAGCGCCAGGGTCAGCAGCCCGAAGCTGCCGAGGGCGAAGCACGCGAAGGCGATCGTCGGCCACAGCCGGGTGAACCCGTGGGAGAGCTTGAGGCAGACCGCGAAGCCCGTCTCCAGGATCCCGGCGACCACGACCAGCAGCCACGCCATGGCGTACGCCTCCCCGCGTCAGGTGACTCGGCGCCACTTGGTGCGATTATGCATTTACCAGACGCGGCCGGCGGCAAACCCCGCCGGACGGTCAGCCCGGCGCCGGACGGCACGGCGCCGGACCGCGGTCAGTCGCCCTCGCGGCGCTCGCGGGTCCGCAGCAGCCGCCGCAGCGAGTACAGCCGCGCGGGGTCCGCGTGGCCCTCCTCCACCCACCGGTCCAGCGCGCAGTCCTGCTCGTCGTGGCTGCACGCGCGCGGGCACTCCTCCGTGCCCGGCACCAGATCCGGGAAGGCCAGGACCACCCGGGACGGGTCCACGTGGTGCAGCCCGAAGGAGCGCACGCCCGGGGTGTCGATGACCCAGCCGTCCCCGGAGGGCAGCGGCAGCGCGAGCGCCGAGGTGGTGGTGTGCCGGCCGCGGCCGGTCACGGCGTTGACGTGGCCGGTGGCCCGCTGGCGGCCCTCGGCGACGAGCGAGTTCACCAGGGTCGTCTTGCCGACCCCGGAGTGGCCGACGAACGCGGTGATCCGGCCCTCCAGGCGCTCGCGCACCCGCTCGGCCGCGTCGCCCGTCTCCAGCTCCTCGCGGTTGGTGACCACGTAGTCCAGGCCGAAGGTCGAGTACACCTCCAGGATCTTGTCCGCGGAGGTCAGGTCGGACTTGGTCAGGACCAGCAGGGGCTCCAGCCCCGCGTCGTACGCCGCCACCAGACAGCGGTCGATCATCCGGGGCCGCGGCTCCGGGTCGGCCAGCGCCGTGACGATGGCCAGCTGGTCGGCGTTGGCGACGACCACCCGCTCGTACGGGTCGTCGTCGTCCGCGGTGCGCCGCAGCACGGACTTGCGCTCCTGGATCCGCACGATCCGCGCCAGGGTGTCCTTCTTGCCGGACAGGTCGCCGACGAGCGACACGTGGTCGCCGACCACCGCCGCCTTGCGGCCCAGCTCGCGCGCCTTCATGGCGGTGATCTTGCGGTCCTCGACCAGGCAGGTCAGCCTGCCGCGGTCCACGGTGAGGACGAAGCCGTCCGCGGCGTCCTCGTGCTTGGGCCGGATGTTCGTCCGCGCCCGGTTGCCCTTGGGGTTCGGGCGCTGGCGGATGTCGTCCTCGTCGGTGTGCTTGCCGTACCTGCGCATGACCGGGCCCCTACGCTCCCGCTCCCGTCGTGCCTCGCGGAGCTCGACCGAGCATGCCGGCCCACATCCCGGGGAAGTCCGGCAGGGTCTTCGCGGTCGTCGCCACGTTCTCGATCTCCACACCCGGCACCGCCAGGCCGATCACCGCGCCGGCCGTGGCCATGCGGTGGTCGTCGTAGGTGTGGAACACGCCGCCGTGCAGCTTGCGCGGGCGGATGCGCAGGCCGTCCTCGGTCTCGGTGACGTCACCGCCGAGACCGTTGATCTCCGCGGTCAGCGCCGCCAGCCGGTCCGTCTCGTGCAGCCGCAGGTGCGCGACGCCCCGCAGGACCGACTCCGAGTCCGCGAGCGCGGCGACGGCCGCGATGCCCGGGGTCAGCTCGCCGACCTCGCCCAGGTCCACGTCGATGCCGTGGATCTTGCCGGTGCCGGTGAACACCAGGCCCGCCTCGGTCAGCTCGCAGGAGCCGCCCATCGCGGTGAAGATCTCGCGCAGCGCGTCACCGGGCTGCGTGGTGCGCAGCGGCCAGTCCGGGATGGTGACCGTGCCGCCGGTGATCAGCGCCGCGGCCATGAAGGGCTGGGCGTTGGACAGGTCCGGTTCGACGACCAGGTCCCGGCCGAGGAGCGCGCCCGGCGTCACCCGCCACACGTCCTTCTCGCCGCCGGCCTCGGGGGTGTCGACCTGGGCGCCCGCCGCGCGCAGCATGTCCACGGTCATCCGGATGTGCGGCATCGACGGCAGCCTGCCGCCCACGTGCCGGACCTCGACGCCCTGGTTGAAGCGCGGCGCGGACAGCAGCAGCGCCGAGACGAACTGGGAGGAGTTGGAGGCGTCGATCTCGACCGTTCCGCCCTCCAGGGCCCCGCCGCCCTGGACGGTCATGGGCAGCGCGCCCCGGCCGTCGTCGTCGATCCGGGCACCGAGCGCGCGCAGCGCGGTGATGACCTGGCCGAGGGGGCGCTCGTAGGAGCGCGGGTCGCCGTCGAAGCGGATGTCGCCGTCGGCCAGGGTGGCCACGGGCGGCAGGAAGCGCATGACCGTGCCCGCGTTGCCGACGTCGACGGTGGCGGGGCCGTGCAGGGCCGCCGGGATGATCCGCCAGGCCTCGCCGCTGTCGCCGTCGGCGGAGCTGGAGGAGACGGTCTCCTCGATGCCGACGCCGAGCGCCCGCAGGGCGTCCGACATCAGCTGGGAGTCGCGCGAGCGCAGCGGGCGGCGCACCCAGCCCGGCTCGGCGGCGAGGGCGGCGAGCACGAGGGCGCGGTTGGTGACCGATTTGGACCCCGGCACGGTGACGGTGGCGTGGACGGCCGCCTCCGCGAACGGAGCGGGCCAGAGGTCGTGGAGCGCGGGGGTCTCGGTCATGGCCCTTACTTTAGTGGCTTCCCACGGCCCCGGATCTGGACGGCGGCCCCGTCTCAGAGGGCGAGCAGCCAGCGTCCTCCGCCGATGAGGCAGCACAGGGTGACCGTGTGGAACAGGAGCAGCCAGGCGATGGGATGCACGTGCGTGAGCCGGCCCAGCTGGTCCGCGTCGGACTCCGGCGCCGCCCCGCCGCGGCGCTGCGCCTGGAGCTCGAACACCGGCCGCACCGAGCCCAGCAGCAGGAACCACACCACCGCGTACGCGAAGGCCGCCTGCACCGCCTCCGGCGCCTTCCAGGACACCAGCAGGAAGGTCCCGCCGGTGAGCACCACCGTCAGCAGCCCGTACGCGTTCCGGACCATCACCAGCATCACCAGCAGCAGGGCGGTCGCCGCCCACAGCAGCAGGGTGATCCGGTGCGCCGCCAGCAGGGCCGCCCCGCCCAGGCCCAGCAGCGCGGGCGCCGTGTAGCCGGCGGCGAGCATCAGGACCATGCCGATCCCGGTCGGCTTGCCCCAGCTGAGGGTGACCCCGCTGGTGTCGGAGTGCAGCCGGATCCCGGTGAGCCGGCGCCCGGTCAGCAGGGCGAGCAGCCCGTGGCCGCCCTCGTGCGCGATGGTGATCGCGTTGCGGGCCACCAGCCACACCGGGCGGGGCGCCACGACCGCGAGCGCGGCCAGTCCCGTCGCCACCACCAGCCAGAAGGCGGGCTCGGCCTGTATTCCGGTGAGCCGGTCCCAGAGGCCGGCCGTCGTGCTGCTGTCCATGGAGTGGCGGACTCCTTGCGGTCGGGTGTCGGGTCCATGGCAGTGTGTCAGCCATGTGCGGAAGGTTTGCGGCGAGTCGGACGCCCCAGGAGCTGGCGGGGATATTCGGGATCGAGAGGTGGGAGCCGGGCGAGACCCTGGCCCCCGACTGGAACGTGGCGCCGACCAAGGAGGTCCACGTCGTCCTCGACCGCCCCCTGAAAGACGCGCGGGACCCCCGTCCGGTTCGCCAGCTGCGGGTCCTGAAGTGGGGCCTGGTCCCCTCCTGGGCGCAGAACCCCGAGGGCGCGGCCCGGATGATCAACGCCCGGTCGGAGACCCTGCACGAGAAGCCGTCCTTCCGCCGCCCCTTCGCACAGCGGCGCTGCATCGTCCCCGCCGACGGGTACTACGAATGGGTCACCGCGCACGAGGAGCGGGAGCTGGAGGTCGAGGGGAAGCGCAAGCGGGCCCGCAAGCAGCCCTACTTCGTGCTCCCCGCCGACGGCTCCGTCTTCGCGATGGCCGGGATCTACGAGTTCTGGCGCGACGGGACCCTGCCCGCCGACCACCCCCGCGCCTGGTGGGCCACCTGCTCGGTGATCACCGCCGAGGCGGAGACCACCCCGCTCGGGGTGGCGCCCGCCGAGGGGCCGCGCTCGCTCTCCGAGATCCACCCCCGGATGCCGCTGATGCTGACCCCGGACCGCTGGGACGCCTGGCTGGACCCCGCCCGGACCGACGAGGACGGGCTGCGGGACCTGCTGGCGCCCCCGCCGGGCGGGCTGATGCGGGCCTACCCGGTCGCCACGGCCGTGAGCAGCGTCCGCAACAACGGCCCGGAGCTGCTCAGGGAGCTGGAGGGCCCCGAGGAGGCGACCCTCTTCTAGGCCGTGTCTTTCGGATCAGGCCGGGCCGGCGGCGCCTGGCACCGCGCCTCGCCGCGTTCTCGTCGGTCGACGACGCTCCGCGTCGCCTCCCTCCTCGGCCTTGCGATGCACGGCACCAGCCGCCGCCGGCTGATCCGGCCTGATCCGAAAGACACGGCCTAGCCCCCCCCGGGGGTGCCCTTGCCGGACTCGGGCGGGGCGGCCCGGCAGGATGGGCCCATGAGCACCCGTACCGAGAGCGTGGACGCCCCCGTCGGCGAGGCCCGGATCACCTGGCACACCGCCCGCGCCGCGAAGCTGGTGCTGGCGCTGGGCCACGGCGCCGGCGGCGGCATCGAGGCCCGCGACCTCCAGGCGCTGGCCGCGGCACTGCCCGCCCGGGGCGTCACCGTCGCCCTGGTCGAGCAGCCCTGGCGGGTCGCCGGGAAGAAGGTCGCCGCCGCGCCCAAGGTGCTGGACGAGGGCTGGCGGGCCGTGTGGCCCGCGCTGGAGCGGCCCGGCCTGCCCGTGGTGGCCGGCGGGCGCAGCGCCGGGGCCCGGGTGGCCTGCCGGACCGCGGCCGAGCTGGGCGCGGCCGGGGTGCTCGCGCTGTCGTTCCCGCTGCACCCGCCGGGCAGGCCGGAGAAGTCCCGCGCCGAGGAGCTGCTGGGCGCGGGGCGGCCCGCCCTGGTGGTGCAGGGCGGCCGGGACCCGTTCGGGCGGCCGGAGGAGTTCCCGGCGGGGGAGTACGAGCTGGTGGAGGTCCCCTCCGGGGACCACGGCTTCGCCGTGCCGAAGAAGGCGGCCCTGACGCAGGAAGAGGCCCTGGCGGTCATCACGGACGCCGCGGCCCCCTGGCTCGCCCGCCTCACGGGCTGACCGGCACCCCGGCCGGACCCGCGACGGGCGCCCGGGCAGAGCAGCCCCGGACGGGGCCGGGGGCCGGACCTGACAGATTCCGGCGTGACCCCGCTCACCCGGTCCCGCCCGGCCGCGGAATCCGGCGAAAACCCTTGGCGCGCCGGGGAATGCGCTGCCCCGGCCGCCTGTTGTGGGGAATGTCGGAACGCAGGGGAAAGACGTCGGAGGAGAGGGAGCGCATGACCCAGGTCATCAGCCAGAACCGCCCGCAGGCCGCTGACCTGGAATGGACGGTGCTGCCCGCCCCCAAGCGCGAGTCGCTTCGGGCGGCGGAGGGCCGGGAAGGTCGACTATTCTCCGATTCGAGCGGATCCGCTTTCGGAGCCGCCACGCTGTCGGAGGAGGTGGGTCCTGTCGCTGGGACCGACGAAGGCCAGGCACAGGAGACGACCGCGGAGCGCAACGCGCGTTTCGAGCGGGACGCCCTCGGCTACCTCGACCAGATGTACTCCGCCGCGCTGCGCATGACGCGTAACCCGGCCGATGCCGAGGACCTGGTCCAGGAGACCTACGCGAAGGCGTACGCGTCCTTCCACCAGTTCCGCGAGGGCACCAACCTCAAGGCGTGGCTCTACCGCATTCTGACCAACACGTTCATCAACTCCTACCGCAAGAAGCAGCGCGAGCCGCAGCGCAGCGCGGCCGAGGAGATCGAGGACTGGCAGCTGGCGCGCGCCGAGTCGCACATGTCGACCGGTCTGCGTTCCGCCGAATCGCAGGCGCTCGACCACCTGCCCGATTCGGACGTGAAGGAAGCGCTCCAGGCCATTCCGGAGGAGTTCCGCATCGCGGTCTATCTTGCCGACGTAGAGGGCTTTGCGTACAAGGAGATCGCGGACATCATGGGTACACCCATCGGTACGGTCATGTCGCGGCTGCACCGTGGGCGCCGTCAACTCCGCGGAATGCTGGAGGACTATGCCCGCGAGCGCGGGCTGGTCCCCGCCGGCGCGGGAGAGTCGAACGACCTGAAAGGCTCGGGCTCATGAGCTGCGGAGAGCCGCACGAGACGGAGTGCGCCGAGGTCCTGGATCATCTGTACGAGTTCCTGGACCACGAGATGCCCGACAGTGACTGCACGAAGTTCGAGACGCACTTCGGCGAATGCAATCCCTGTCTGGAGAAGTACGGCCTGGAACAGGCCGTGAAGAAGCTGGTCAAGCGCTGCTGCGGATCGGACGACGTACCGAGCGATCTCCGCTCGAAGGTCATGGGACGGATCGAACTCATCCGTTCGGGCCAGGCCGTGCCCGAAGGTGACATCACCGCCGGGCCCGCGACCGGCTGAACCACCGCCCCCGGAAAGCCACTTCGTTCACTCGAAGGTGCTAATCCGGGGGCGCCCGTACGGCGCAATGCGAAAATGTGCCCCGCTCCGTTCGGGGGCCGACCTATTCTCCCCTCGCGGTACCGCTCACTTCCGGTACCCGGTTTTCCCGGCCCCTGGGGGAGGAGAGCGCCATGCGGGTACTTCCGCCGATGGCGCGCGCCTGCGTCCTCGCCGCCGTCCTCGCGGCCGCGGCCTGCGCGGCCCCGGCCCTCCTCGCGGGCTCCGCGACGCCCTGGCCCGCCGTCACCCTGCTGGCCCTCCTCTACCTGGGCTGCGAGTCGGCACGGAACCTCCCCGTCCTGGGCCGTCGGGTCCCCGAGGGCATCGGCTCCTTCTTCCCGGTGGTGATGGCCGCCGTCTTCCTGCTGCCGCCGTCGGCCGCCGCGCTCGTGGCCGTGCCGGGCGGACTCGCGCAGCGCGTCGTGCGGCGGCCCGCCGGGGTCCGCCGGATCTGGCACGCCGCCCAGCAGGCGACCGCCGCGTGGGCGGCCGGGCGGGCCTACGGACTCCTCGGCGGCCGCGAGGCCCTCACCGGCCGGGGCGGCGCCCCCGCGGCACCGCCCGGCGCCGGCCCCGTCGACTGGGTGGCCGACTTCCCGTACGTGATGCTCCCCGCCGCCGTCGCGGCCGGCGTCTTCTGCCTGGTGCTCACCGCCCTCGACGGTGCCGTCCTCGCCGCCGCCGAGGGCCGGCCCGCCGCCACCGCCTGGCGCGGACTCGCCACCGGTTCCCTCGCCCCGCACTGCGTGCACGGGCTCGCCGGCCTGATGATGGCCGTCATGTGGCGCAGCCCCTACGGGGTCCCGGCCGCGCTGCTCGTCCTGCTGCCGGTGTACATCTCCTGCTGGGTCTTCGCCCAGTACCACCGCGAGCGCGCCGCGCACCGGGCCACGATCCGCGCCCTCGTCCAGGCCGTCGACATCAAGGACCGCTACACGCGCGGACACAGCGAACGGGTGGGCCAGGCCTCCGCCATGATCGCCCGCGAGCTGGGCATGCGCGACGACCGCCTCGAAGTGGTCCGGATCGCCGGGATCCTGCACGACGTCGGCAAGCTCGGCGTGCCGACCCGGCTGCTGCGCAAGGACGGCCCGCTCACCCCGGAGGAGCGCCGGACCATCGAACTGCACCCCGAGTACGGGCACGAGATGGTGCGCGGCATCGGCTTCCTCGGGGAGGCCCGGTCCGCGATCCTGCACCATCACGAGCGGGTCGACGGCTCCGGCTACCCGTACGGGCTCAGCGGCGAGCAGATCCCGGTCCTGGCCCGGGTGGTGGCGGTGGCCGACTCCTTCGACGCCATGACCTCCACGCGCTCCTACAGCCGGGCCCGGCCGGTGGCCACCGCCCTCGCGGAGCTGGAGCGCTGCGCGGGGGCGCAGTTCGACCCGGCGATGGTGCGGGCCCTGGTCGCCGCCATCGGCCGGCACGGCTGGCACCCCGTGGTCACCTCGGACGAGGACCTCCAGGTCATCCCGGCCACCCCGGCCGCGCCGGCTGCCCCGGCTGCCCCGGCGGCCCCGGCTGCCCCGGCGGTCCCGGCGGCCCCGGCCGCCCCGGCCGCCCCGGGCCCGCCGCGGCAGGAGGCCGCGGCGGGCCCCGAGGACGCGGTCGGGGACGGCGCCGGCACCGGCCCCGGGGACGGAGCCGCCGGGGCGCGGGCCGCCCGTCCCGCCGGGCGTGATCCGGCCGGGCGGGCCGGCGGTGGCCGGTGAGGGCCCTCGCCGGCTGGGCCGTCCGCGCCGCCGCGGGGGTGCTCACCGCCGCCGCGCTGGGCCACACCCTGTGGACCGGCGTCGTCGAGCCCGGCACCGCCCTCGCCTTCGGCACCCTGGTCGCCCTCGGTGAACTCGCCCGCCGCGACCACCGCACGGCCCGCGCCGGCGGGGGCGCCGGGGCCGCCGGGTACGGCCGGCCCGCACCGCTCGGCTCCGCCGGGGCCCTCGCGTACGCCCTGCTCGGCCACAACGCCGGGCACCCCACCCACCACGGGGTGCTCCAGACCGTCGCCGTCGTCGTCGCGGCCGCGCTCGCCGGCACCGTCCCGCACATCGCCCGCGGCCACGGCCCGGCCCTGGACCACGTGGCCCGCCGGGTCCTCACGGTGGCCTTCGCCGCCGCCTGCTTCCAGCCCCTGTACAACTCCGGGCGGCTCGGCGAACGGCTCGGGCAGGGCCCGTACCTCGTCCTGTTCCTGCTGCTCCTGCTCGGCCTCACCGCCCTGTGCGACGCCGCCCTCGCCGCTGCCACCGCCGTGGCCCGCACGGGCTGGCCGTACGCGCCCCTGCTCCGCGACGAGCTGCGCGCCCTGCCCGGCGCCGGCTCGGCGATCTGCGCCACCGGCGTCGTGATGGCCCTGGGGGTGGCGGTGGCCGGCCTGTGGGCCCTTCCGGTGTTCTGCGTGCCGCTGCTGCTGACCCAGATGTCCTTCCACCGGATCACCGCCGTCCGCACCACCTACCGCCAGACCATCACCTCCCTCGCCCGGGCCACCGAGATCGCCGGGTACACCGCCCCCGGGCACGCCCGCCGGGTCGCCGCCCTCAGCTGCGCCGTCGGCCGCGAGCTGGGCCTGTCGGAGCGGGAGCTCACGGTCCTGGAGTACGCCGCGCTGATGCACGACATCGGCCAGCTCTCGCTCGTCGACCCCGTCCCCGCCGGGGCCACCGCCGGGCTGCCCGCCGCCGAGGCCCGCCGGATCGCGGAGCTGGGCGGCGAGGTGGCCCGCCAGACCGGGGTGCCGGCGGAGGTCGCGGTGATCGTGGAACGCCAGGCGGACCCGTACCGCGAGCAGCCCGTCGCCGCCCGGATCGTGCGCGCGGCCAACGCGTACGACGACCTGGCGGGCGGCGGCCGTCACCCGGGCGGCTCACTGGCCGCCCTCGAACAGCTGCGCCTGGGTACCGGGCGCGACTACCAGCCGGAGGTCGTGGAGTCCCTGGCGAGGGTTCTGGCCAGGGGCGGACGCGGCAGAGTCGTACCCGTTCCGCCGGGGTAACCCATGGGTAATGAGCGGCCGTCCGAGCGGGCATGGTTGGATGCAGTAGGAGTGTCCGTGAGGGTGTGCGCAGAGCTGCACCCGGCCCCCAGCCACCGCTGGGGGTGCCCCCAACCAGGCGGGAATCGTGAGGATCTTCGGGAAGGTACGGCATCGGCCCTCCGCCTCGTGGCGGCAGGCCACCGACCGCGCGTTCACCCTGATCGGCGACGGCCGGTACGAGGACGCCGGCGCGCTGCTGACCAGGGCTGCCGACCTGGAGCCCTGGCTGTCCGAGTCCTGGTTCAACCTGGCACTCCTGCACAAGTTCCGGCACGACTGGGAGCAGGCCAGGGCCGCCGGACTGCGCGCCGTGGCCCTGCTCGACCGGGAGACCGGCGCCCCGGACTGGTGGAACGTGGGCATCGCCGCGACCGCGCTGCAGGACTGGCCGCTGGCCCGCCGGGCCTGGCAGGCGTACGGGCTGAAGGTGCCCGGCGACCCGCACAGCACGGCCGGCACGGGCGAGCCGGTGGGCATGGAACTGGGCAGCGCGGCCGTACGGCTGTCGCCCGAGGGCGAGGCCGAGGTCGTGTGGGGCCGCAGGCTCGATCCGGCCCGGATGGAGGTCCTGTCCATCCCGCTGCCCTCCTCGGGACGGCGCTGGGGCGAGGTCGTCCTGCACGACGGGGTGCCGCACGGCGAGCGGATCACCGCGGCCGGCCCCTCGTACCCGGTCTTCGACGAGATCGAGCTGTGGGCGCCCTCGCCGGTGCCGACCTGGGTGGTGCTGCTGGAGGCGGCCACCGAGGCCGACCGCGACGCCCTGGAGCAGCTGGCCTCGGACGCCGGCTTCGCCGCCGAGGACTGGTCGTCCTCGGTGCGGCTGCTGTGCCGGACCTGTTCGGAGAGCGCGATGCCCAGCGGCGAGGACAACGGCGACCACCTGGACCCGCACGACCACAGCGAACCGGGCCACCCCGGCCCGCTGGGCCACCGCACGGCCGGATCCGGCTCCCTGTGGGTGCCCGAACGCGAGTGCGGCATCGCGGCCCCGGCCGGCCTGGTGCGCGGACTGCTGGACAGCTGGGTCGCCGACGGCCCCGACAGCCGCGAGTGGCGGGATCTGGAGGAAGTCTGCTGACCCCGGGCCGTAGGCTGTACGGGCACACCACGGACTTGAGGGAAGGCGTACGGCGGACATGGCGCAGCAGGAGAACCAGGTGACCCCGATCGACGACGAGGGCTACGTCGTGGACACCGAGGACTGTGAGGCGCGCGAGCTGGCCTACCGCGAGCGCGGCACCTCCCGCCCGATCACGGTGGTCGGCAACCCGGTGCTGCACCGCGAGTGCAAGGACGTCACCGAGTTCGGCGACGAGCTGGCCCGGCTGATCGACGACATGTTCGCCAGCCAGAAGACCGCCGAGGGCGTGGGCCTGGCCGCCAACCAGATCGGCGTGGACGCCAAGGTCTTCGTCTACGACTGCCCGGACGACGACGGCGTGCGCCACACCGGCGTCGTGGTCAACCCCAGGCTCGTGGAGCTGCCCGCCGCGAACCGCGTGCTGGACGACTCGAACGAGGGCTGCCTGTCGGTCCCGACCGCGTACGCCTCGCTGGCCCGCCCGGACTACGCCGAGGTCACCGGCCAGGACGCCCAGGGCAACCCGATCAAGGTCCGCGGCACCGGCTACTTCGCCCGCTGCCTCCAGCACGAGACGGACCACCTGTACGGCTACCTGTACATCGACCGCCTCTCGAAGCGCGACCGCAAGGACGCGCTGCGCCAGATGGCGGAGAACACCCCGCGCTACGAGGTCGTCCCGAACGACTGATCCCGGCCGCGCGCCGCACGCGTACGAAGGCCCCGCTCCGGTTCCGGAGCGGGGCCTTCGTCTGTGGGGGGAGCGGCCGGCGCGCGAGGTGCGGGGCGCGGTCGGGCGCACCCGGATGACATCACCGTCGCCGGGGCCCGGCCAGACCCGCCCGCCCCGAATGTCAAGTCACGGTCGATTACCGGCCGTTGGGTCGGGGCGGGCCACCCTGCCGGGTCTAGAAGTCCTCGTCCAGGTCGACCGTGCCCTCCACGGCGACCTGGTAGGCCGACGGGCGGCGCTCGAAGAAGTTCGTCAGCTCCTGGACGCCCTGCAGCTCCATGAAGGAGAACGGGTTCTGCGAGCCGTACACCGGCGGGAAGCCGAGGCGCACCAGGCGCTGGTCGGCGACGCACTCCAGGTACTCGCGCATCGAGTCGGTGTTCATGCCCGGCAGGCCGTCACCGCACAGGTCGCGGCCGAACTGGAGCTCCGCCTCGACGGCCTCCTTCAGCATGTCGGTGACCTGCTGCTGGAGCGCGTCGTCGAAGAGCTCCGGCTCCTCCTTGCGGACCGTGTCGATGACCTCGAAGGCGAAGCTCATGTGGGCGCTTTCGTCCCGGAACACCCAGTTGGTGCCGGTCGCCAGGCCGTGCAGCAGGCCGCGCGAGCGGAACCAGTACACGTACGCGAAGGCGCCGTAGAAGAACAGGCCCTCGATGCACGCGGCGAAGCAGATCAGGTTCAGCAGGAAGCGGCGCCGGTCGGAGGCCGTCTCCAGCTGGTCGATCTTCTCGACCGAGTCCATCCACTTGAAGCAGAACTGCGCCTTCTCGCGGATCGACGGGATGTTCTCGACCGCGTCGAAGGCCGCCGCGCGGTCGTCCGGGTCGGGCAGGTAGGTGTCCAGCAGCGTCAGGTAGAACTGGACGTGCACGGCCTCCTCGAACAGCTGGCGCGACAGGTACAGGCGCGCCTCCGGGGAGTTGATGTGCTTGTACAGCGTCAGGACCAGGTTGTTCGCCACGATCGAGTCGCCCGTCGCGAAGAACGCGACCAGGCGGCCGATCATGTGCTGCTCGGCCGGCGTCAGCTTCGCCAGGTCGGCGACGTCGGAGTGGAGGTCGACCTCCTCCACCGTCCAGGTGTTCTTGATCGCGTCCCGGTAGCGCTCGTAGAAGTCCGGGTAGCGCATCGGGCGGAGCGTGAGCTCGAAGCCCGGGTCGAGGAGGTTCTTCTTCTCGGTGGAGCTCATTACTGGCAGGCCTCGCAGGACTCGGGGTTCTCAAGGGAGCAGGCCAGCGCCTCGGCGTCGAGGGCCTGGGGCAGCTGGGTGGGGGTGGCGGCGGCCGGGACGGCGGCGGCGCCGGAGGCCGCGCGGGCGATCTTCGTCGCCGGGCGCGAGCGCAGGTAGTAGGTGGTCTTCAGGCCCTGCTTCCAGGCGTACGCGTACATCGAGCTGAGCTTGCCGATGGTGGGCGTCTCCAGGAACAGGTTCAGCGACTGGCTCTGGTCCAGGTACGGCGTACGGGCCGCCGCCATGTCGATCAGGCCGCGCTGCGGGATCTCCCACGCCGTGCGGTACAGCTCGCGGATCTCGGCCGGGATCCAGCCGAGGCCCTGGACGGAGCCCGAGGAGTCGCGCAGCGCCTCGCGGGTCTGCGCGTCCCACACGCCGAGCTTCTTGAGGTCCTCCACCAGGTAGCCGTTGACCTGGAGGAACTCGCCGCTGAGGGTCTCGCGCTTGAAGAGGTTGGAGACCTGCGGCTCGATGCACTCGTACACGCCCGCGATCGAGGCGATCGTCGCCGTCGGGGCGATGGCCAGCAGCAGGGAGTTGCGCATGCCGGTCTTCGCGACGCGGGCGCGCAGGGCCTCCCAGCGCTCGGGCCAGTGGCGCTCGGTCTCGTAGTGGTCCGGGTGCAGGACGCCCTGGGCGGTGCGGGTCTCGGCCCAGGCCGGGAGCGGGCCGGAGCGCTCGGCGAGGTCGCAGGAGGCCTCGTACGCGGCCAGCATGATCCGCTCGGCGATCTTCGTGGACAGGGCCTTCGCCGCGGCCGAGTCGAAGGGCAGGCGCAGCTTGAAGAAGACGTCCTGGAGACCCATCGCGCCCAGGCCCACCGGACGCCACTTGGCGTTGGAACGGCCGGCCTGCTCGGTCGGGTAGAAGTTGATGTCCACCACGCGGTCGAGGAAGGTCACGGCGGTGCGGACGGTCTCGTCCAGGCGCGCCCAGTCCATCTCGCCGTCGGCGACGAACGCGCCGAGGTTGACCGAGCCGAGGTTGCAGACGGCGGTCTCGCCGTCGTTGGTGACCTCGATGATCTCGGTGCAGAGGTTGGAGGAGTGGACGACGGTGCCGGGCAGCGCGGTCTGGTTCGCGGTCCGGTTGGAGGCGTCCTTGAAGGTCATCCAGCCCTGGCCGGTCTGCGCGAGGGTGCGCATCATGCGGCCGTACAGGTCGCGGGCCGGCATGGTCTTCTTGGCGAGGCCGGCCGCCTCCGCCTTGACGTAGGCGGCGTCGAACTCGTCGCCGTACAGGTCCACCAGCTCGGGGACGTCGGCCGGGGAGAACAGCGACCAGTCGGCGTCGGCGTTCACGCGGCGCATGAACTCGTCCGGGATCCAGTGGGCGAGGTTGAGGTTGTGCGTACGGCGCTGGTCCTCGCCGGTGTTGTCGCGGAGCTCCAGGAACTCCTCGATGTCCGCGTGCCAGGTCTCCAGGTAGACGGCGGCGGCGCCCTTGCGGCGGCCGCCCTGGTTCACGGCGGCGACGGAGGCGTCGAGGGTCTTCAGGAACGGCACGATGCCGTTGGAGTGGCCGTTGGTGCCGCGGATCAGCGAACCGCGGGCGCGGATGCGGGAGTACGAGAGACCGATGCCGCCGGCGTGCTTGGACAGGCGCGCCACCTGGTGGTAGCGGTCGTAGATCGAGTCCAGCTCGTCCAGCGGGGAGTCCAGCAGGTAGCAGGAGGACATCTGCGGGTGGCGGGTGCCGGAGTTGAAGAGCGTGGGGGAGGACGGCAGGTAGTCGAGCCGGCTCATCAGGGTGTAGAGCGAGGCGACTTCCTCGACGGCCTGGACCGACTCGTCCTCGGCGAGGCCGCAGGCCACGCGCAGCATGAAGTACTGCGGGGTCTCGATCACCTGGCGGGTGATCGGGTGGCGCAGCAGGTAGCGGCTGTGCAGGGTGCGCAGGCCGAAGAAGCCGAAGCGGTCGTCCGCGCCCTCGGCGAGCGCGTGCTCGACCAGCGCGTCCAGGCGGGCGGCGTGGGCGGCGACGAACTCGGCGGTGCGGTCGGCGATCAGGCCCTCGCGGTGGCCGACGGCGACGGACTCGGCGAAGGAGGTCGCGCCCTGGCCGGCGGCCTCGTCGGCCACGGCCAGCGTCAGCAGGCGGGCGGCGAGCCGGGAGTAGGCGGGGTCCTCGGAGATCAGGCCCGCAGCGGCCTCGGTGGCCAGTCCGCGCAGCTCGGCCTCGTCGGCGGAGGCGCTGCGGCCGCGCAGGGCGGCGGCGGCGACCCGGCCGGGGTCGGTGTCGGGGAGGTCGGCGGTCAGCTCGGTGAGAGTACGCAGCAGCGCGGCCCCCGGGCCTTCGGTGGTGTCGCCAGAAACGGACTCGGCGCGCGGTGCGGAAGGCGCGATGGTCACGGCGGGAGCTCTCCCTCGCTCGGCCCGGCCGTCGGCGGAGCGGGGCGCGGAGGCGCATGCGGGCGCGACGGGATCGCGTACTCACCACATGGCGTCCACCGGCCCAACCGCGAGGCCCGGACGTGTCGGCACCCGGTTCGGTCGACCCGGGCGCACTGTCGGCAGGTCCTCGGACTTTTCATACCGTTGCGGGACAGTTCCGGATTCGCACCGGATTCCCCTGCGGCGACAGCGAGGATGAGCATACATGTGGGGGGCCGCCCGTGCGCGACCCACCACATGTTGTGTCGGCGCGGCTACAGCTCCAGACGGTAGGTCAGCAGTTTCAGGGCCGGGAGGGGCGACCAGTCGAGTTCCGGAGTGCGGACGAAGCCCAGCCGCTCGTAGATCCGCTGGGCGCCCAGCATGGCGGGCTGGGTGGACAGCAGCAGGGCCGCCACCCCCAGGGCGCGGGCCCGTTCGGCACAGGCCCGCACGAGGGCCTCCCCGACGCCCTTGCCGCGCGCCTCGGGGGCCACCGCCAGCATCCGGAATTCCGCCTCGGCCGGTCCGGCCACGTCGGCGAGCCGGCTGCCGGGTGCGGCGAACGTCACTCCGCCGAGCACCCGGCCGTCCTCCACGGCGACGAGCACCTCCCCGTCCCCGGCCCGCCCGGCGACGTCGCGCAGGACGTTCAGGTAGGTGTCGTCGTCGTTCAGGTCCAGCAGCCCGTCCCCGCTGTAGGCGGCTCCGGTGATCTCCCCGAGCCGCCCGTACTCGTCGGCCCGCGCCGTTCTGATCTCGAAGTCCATGCCGCCGAGTGTGCCGGACGGGTGCCGGTGGTCGGCGCTATCGTCGGAGACAGCACCGTCCTTGGAAGGCGAGCGAGGCATGACCGTGATGACCGACCACCGTCCCCACATGCTGACCGAGAACTTCGAGGAGATCGCCCGCATAGGCGCCAGAGTGGAGGAAGGGCTGCGGCTGGAATTCATCGACGGGACGCTGAGGAGTAGGGCCGTGCCGGACAGTGACCACGCGCTCATCATTGAGTGGCTGACGCGGGTCTGTATGCAGCACCGGCCCGAACTTTGGCTCTACGGTGAGCTGGGGCTGAAAGTCCAGCAATATCGCCAAGGCCGCGCGAGGCCGGACGGCGTCCTGGCGCCCAGCGGCTCCATCGGCGGGCAGGGCGACTGGGTCGAGCCGGAGCCTGTGCTCATGGTCGTGGAAGTGACCTCGTACGACTCGGACACCGACCGTCGGGACCGCCACGAGAAGCCTCGCGCCTACGCGCAAACGGGGATCCCCGTTTATCTGCTGATCGACCGCGACAAGTGCCTGGTGAGCGTCCACAGTGAGCCTGACGGGCAGCGGTACGAGCGCGTGCTGACCGTCCCCTTCGGCAAGGAGATCGAGCTCCCCGACCCCGTCGGCATCGCTCTCCCGACTGAGCCCCTCAAGGACTGGGTGCGCTGACCCCGGCCAAGCCGAAGGGCCCCGCCGTCTCGATGTGAGGTGGCGGGGCCCTTCGTACGCGAAGGACGGCCTCAGCAGCAGCGGAAGCCCTCGCGGGGGTCCGCCTCGCGGGCGTCGGTGCGGGCCCGTTCGAAGGCGCGCCGGGTCAGGACCTCGGCGTCCGGGTCGTGGGAGCGGGCGTGCGCCACGTAGCGGTCGTACGCGGCCTCACCGGAGAACTCCCGTACGTAGAACCGGGCCTTCGCCAGCGCCCCCCGCACCCCGCTCACGCGACGGGCTCCTTGGCCGCCTTGCCCCCGCTCCCGTCGAGGCCGGCGGCCGCGAGCTCGGCCTTCTCCTCGGCGGTGGCGATGAGCCCGGCCGGGGCGATGATCCTCGACTCGGTCCACGGCACCTCGGAGAGGCGGACCGACTGCGGGTTCCGGGCGGCCTTGAGGCAGACCCGGGCCGCGTCCACCAGCACGACGACGATCAGGAGCGCGAACAGCGCCGACAGGACCCCGTCGACCGTGGCGTTGGTGACCACGGTGTGCATGTCGTCCATGTTCTTGGCGGGCGGCAGCACCTTCCCGGCGTCGATGCCGGTCTGGTACTTGTCGCGCTGCGCGAAGAAGCCGACCTTCACGTCGTCGGAGAAGACCTTCTGGTAGCTCGCGGTGAGGGTGACGGCCACGTCCCAGGCCAGCGGAACGCCGGTGACCCAGGCCCACTTGAGCCGCCCGGACTTGACCAGCAGGGTGGTGCAGACGGCCAGGGCGACCGCCGCGAGCAGCTGGTTCGCGATGCCGAACAGCGGGAAGAGCTGGTTGATGCCGCCCAGCGGGTCCTTGACGCCGACCCACAGGAAGTAGCCCCAGCCGCCGACGACGACGGCGCTGGCGAGCCAGACGCCCGGCTTCCAGCTGACGTCCTTGAAGGACTTGTGCACGTTGCCGAGGGTGTCCTGGAGCATGAACCGGCCGACGCGGGTGCCGGCGTCGACGGTGGTCAGGATGAACAGGGCCTCGAACATGATGGCGAAGTGGTACCAGAAGGCCTTCATCCCGGCGCCGCCGATGACCGACGAGAAGATCTCCGACATCCCGAGTGCGAAGGTCGGCGCGCCGCCCGTACGGGACAGCAGGCTGGCCTCCTCGACGTCCTTCGCGGCCTGCGCGAGGGCCTCCGGGGTGATGGCGAAGCCGAAGTCGGTGACGGCCTTCGAGGCAGTCTGGACGGTGGCGCCGATGACGCCGCCGGGGGAGTTCACCGCGAAGAAGAGGCCGGGCTCGATGATGCTCGCCGCGATCACCGCCATGACGGCGACGAACGACTCGGTGAGCATGGCGCCGTAGCCGATGACCCGGACCTGGGTCTCCTTCTGGATCATCTTCGGGGTGGTGCCCGAGGCGACGAGCGAGTGGAAGCCGGACAGGGCGCCGCAGGCGATGGTGATGAAGACGAAGGGGAACATCGAGCCGGCGAAGACCGGACCGTCGCCGCGGGTGGCGAAGTCGGTGACCGCGGGCATCTTCAGCGTCGGCATCGCGATCACGACACCGACCGCCATCAGGGCGATCGTGCCGACCTTCATGAAGGTGGACAGGTAGTCGCGGGGCGCGAGCAGCAGCCACACCGGCAGCACCGAGGCGACGAAGCCGTACACGACCATCCAGATGACCAGCGTCTCCTTCTCCAGGGTGAAGGTGCCCGCCCAGGAGGAGTCGGCGACCCAGCCGCCGGCGACGATGGCGAGGAGCAGCAGCGCGACGCCTATGACGGAGACCTCGGTGACCCGGCCCGGCCGCAGGACGCGCAGGTAGACGCCCATGAACAGGGCGATCGGGATGGTCATGCCGATGGAGAAGACGCCCCAGGGGGAGTGCGCCAGGGCGTTGACGATGACCAGTGCGAGGACCGCCAGCAGGATGACCATGATGACGAACACGGCGACGAGGGCGGCGGCGCCGCCGACGGGGCCGATCTCGTCGCGGGCCATCTGGCCGAGGGAGCGGCCGTCGCGCCGGGTGGAGAAGAACAGGGTCACCATGTCCTGGACGGCGCCGGCGAAGATGACGCCGGCGACGATCCAGATGGTGCCCGGCAGGTAGCCCATCTGCGCGGCCAGCACCGGGCCGACCAGGGGGCCGGCGCCGGCGACGGCGGCGAAGTGGTGGCCGAAGAGCACGCGCCGGTCGGTGGGATGGAAGTCGACACCGTTGTCGAGGCGTTCGGCGGGGGTGGCCCGCGTCTTGTCGAGCCGCAGGACGCGGGTGGCGATGAAGCGGGAGTAGAAGCGGTAGCCGATGGCGTACGAGCCCAGCGCGGCGGCGAGCAGCCAGGCGGCCGAGATCTCCTCACCGCGGGACAGTGCGAGCACGCCCCAGCCGAGGGCCCCGACGAGGGCCACGCCCACCCAGACGGCGATCGACTGCGGGGAGGCCTTCCCCGAAGAGGAGGGCGAGCCCGGCCCGCCGCCTTGACCCGCCGCTTCTGTCCCTGTTGCTCCCGGTTCCGGCATGACCCTCGTCCCCTCGTTGATCATTTGCGTAAACGCACGGAATCTACGGGGGCTTGACCGGTGGAAGTAAGCCCCCGTCCGCATAGCGGTACGAGCGTCTACCGAGGGCCGTGGGCAGTCAACAGCTGATCACGTAGCGGGTCGCTGGAGGCGGGCCACGAATTTGTAACGGTCGCCGCGATATACCGATCGCACCCATTCGACCGGTTCTCCGTCGGCGTCCAGGGAGTGCCGGGAGAGCATCAGCATCGGCAGGCCCACGTCGGTCCCGAGCAGTCCGGCCTCGCGCGGGGTGGCCAGGGAGGTCTCGATGGTCTCCTCGGCCTCGGCCAGCCGGACGTCGTACACCTCGGCGAGGGCGGTGTAGAGCGAGGTGTACTTGACGAGGGAGCGGCGCAGCGCCGGGAAGCGCTTGGCCGAGAGGTGGGTGGTCTCGATGGCCATCGGTTCGCCGCTGGCCAGGCGCAGCCGCTCGATGCGCAGGACCCGTCCGCCCGTGGCGATCTTCAGCAGGCCCGCGAGGGTGTCGTCGGCGGTGACGTACCCGATGTCCAGGAGCTGGGACGTGGGCTCCAGGCCCTGGGCGCGCATGTCCTCGGTGTAGGAGGAGAGTTGCAGCGGCTGGGAGACCTTGGGCTTGGCGACGAAGGTGCCCTTGCCCTGGATGCGCTCCAGCCGGCCCTCGACGACGAGTTCCTGCAGGGCCTGCCGGACGGTGGTCCGGGAGGTGTCGAACTCGGCCGCGAGAGTACGCTCGGGCGGCACGGGCGTGCCGGGGGGGAGCGTTTCGGTCATGTCGAGCAAGTGGCGCTTGAGTCGGTAGTACTTGGGCACGCGCGCCGTGCGAGTGGCCGGCCCGCCTTCCGGCTCCGTGGTCGCCCCTTCGGTGGCCATCGCCGCCCGCCTTCCCGACTCCAGTTTCGCTGCCGTCACCGGCTCCTCCGATATGTGCGGTCACATGGTGACACGGGCGGGAGGGCAGGCCTCCTCCCCTCCCCCAGGTGTCGGTCCGATAACGGACCGAGCACCCGCTCATTAGACCCTTGACACCCCTAAAGGTCTAGGCCAAGCTCCCGGTACTGGTCTAAACCAATGTGGATCAGATCCCGGCCCCACGGCAGTACTTGGTACGTACGTCACCGCGGCGGGCGAGGGAAGGTGCAAAGCAGCAGCATCCCTGAGGAGGGTGGCGTGAAGCGCAAGCTCATTGCGGCGGTCGGTGTCGTGGGCATGATGGTCGGTGTCGCGGCGTGCGGCAACGGCGGCGACGACAAGCCGGAGTCCGACGCGTCGGGTGGCGCCAAGGAGATCACCGTCTGGGTCATGGACGGTTCCGCTCCCAAGGCCTGGATCGAGCAGGTCAACAAGGAGTTCTCGGCCAAGCACCCCGGTGTCACGGTCAAGGTCGAGGAGCAGAAGTGGACGGGCATCCAGGAGAAGGTCACCACCGCCCTCTCCGAGAACACCCCGCCGGACGTCCTTGAGCTCGGCAACACGCAGACCGCCGGCTACGCGGTCACCGGCGGCCTCGCCGACCTGACCAAGGACAAGGCCAAGCTCGGTGCCGACGCCTGGCAGAAGAGCATGCTCGCCTCCGCCGAGGTCGAGGGCAAGCTCTACTCCGCCCCCTGGTACGCCGCCAACCGCGTCGTCGTCTACGACAAGAAGGCCTACGAGAAGGCCGGCGTCACCCCGCCGAAGACCCGCGACGAGTGGATCGCGGGCCTGGAGAAGCTGAAGGCGTCCGACCCGTCCGCCCAGCCGATCTACCTGCCCGGCCAGAGCTGGTACATCCTCGCCGGCTTCGTCTGGGACGAGGGCGGCGACCTCGCGGTCAAGGACGGCGGCAAGTGGAAGGGCCAGCTGGCCACCCCGCAGGCGGCCTCCGCCATGGACTTCTACAAGAAGCTCCAGTCCTTCTCCACCGCCCCCAAGGACAAGGACGAGGCCACCCCGCAGCAGTCCACCGACATCGTCCCCAAGGGCGGCGTCTCCTCCTGGATCGGTCTCGGCTGGGAGGCCGGCGGTGCCGAGAAGGCCCTGAAGGACGCGGGCAAGGAGGCCGACTTCGGCTACTTCCCGATCCCGGGCAAGACGGCCGACAAGTCCGGCACCGTCTTCCTCGGCGGCTCCAACCTCGCCGTGGCCGAGCGCTCCAAGAACAAGGAGCTCGCCAAGGAGTGGCTGGCCCTCGCCACCGGCAAGGACCAGATGACCAAGTACGCCGCCGAGGTCAAGGGCGCGCTGCTGCCGAACCAGACCGCCGCGAACTTCGCCCCGGCCGCCGGCTCCTTCGCCGAGGCCATGGCCAAGGCCGGCGCCAACGGCAAGATCACCCCGGTGACCGCCGGCTGGGCGAACGTCGAGACCGAGCCGAACCCGATCAAGGAGTTCATGACCAAGGTCCTGAAGGGTGAGGACGCCGCCAAGGCGGGCGCGGAAGCGGACAAGGAAATCGCGAACCGCATCAACAAGTAACGGCCCCACCCGGCAGTACCCGCACAGCCCAGCAGTGTGAACGCACCGGGGAGTGCGGCGGGCGGCCAGCCGCCCGCCGCGCCCCCGGTCGCGCATTTGACTCCACAGTCAACCGCGAGGAAGCCAAGCCATGACCGTGCACTCCCAGGGAGCGACGACCAGCGCTCCACAGGACGCACCACGCAAGTCCGCCGGACGGCCGCCGCAGGCACCCACCGCCGAGGCCGGCCCCAGTGATACGTCTCCTCGCGGGGGCAGAAGGCCGCTCCCCACCGGGTGGCTGCCCTACCTGCTGGTCCTGCCCGCCGTGGCCAGCCTCGCGCTCCTGCTGCTGTACCCGCTGATCAAGAACGTGATCCTGTCCTTCCAGGACATCAACAAGATCGAGTTCATCCAGCGGAAGTACCCCTTCGCGGGGTTCGCCAACTACACCCAGCTGCTCGGCGACTCGAACTTCTGGACCGTCGTCGTCCGCAGCTTCGCCTTCACCTTCGCCAACGTCGTGCTGATCATGGTGATCGGCAGCCTCATCGGCATCCTGCTCAACCGCCTCGGCAAGTGGATGCGCCTGGTCCTGTCCATGGCCCTGGTGATGGCCTGGGCCATGCCGATCGTCGCCTCCGTCCAGGTCTTCTACTGGCTGTTCGACGAGCAGTTCGGCGTCATGAACTGGGTGATGCGCACCCTCGGCTTCTCCGGCTACGAGCAGCACAACTGGTTCGAGACCGGCTTCTCCACCCTCACCATCGTCACGATCCTGGTCGTCTGGGGCTCCATCCCCTTCGTCGCCCTCAACATGTACGCCGGCCTCACCACGGTCGGCGCCGAGCTGTACGAGGCCGCCCGCATGGACGGCGCCAACGGCTGGCAGACCTTCTGGAAGGTCGTCTTCCCCAACCTGAAGCCCTTCTTCCTGGTCACCACGTTCCTCGAGGTGATCTGGGTCTTCAAGGCCTTCACCCAGGTCTACGCGATGAACAAGGGCGGCCCGGACCGCGCCTCCGAGATCCTCCCGGTCTTCGCCTACGTCGAGGGCCAGAGCCAGGCCCACTACGGCCTCGCCGCCGCGATCTCCGTCCTGACGATCGTGATCCTGCTGGTCGTCATGTCCTTCTACTTCCGCCTGATCCTGAAGCAGGAGGAGGAGCAGTGAGCACCACCACCGCCCCGGACAAGCCCGCACAGCAGCTGCGCACCCGCAAGCCGCTGCGCCCCGCCACCGTCGCCAAGAACGCCGGCGCGGTGCTCCTGGCCCTGGTCTTCGTCTTCCCCGTCTACTGGATGTTCTCCTCGGCCCTCAAGCCGAACAGCGAGATCCTCACCAAGGACCCGGTCTTCGTCTTCACCCCGACCCTGGACAACTTCTCCAAGGCCACCGGTGTCACGAACTTCTGGACGTACGTCACCAACAGCCTCGTCGTCACCGTGGGCGCCGTCCTGCTGGCCCTGCTGGTCGCCCTCGCCGCGAGCTTCGCGATCGCCCGCATGAAGTTCAAGGGCCGCAAGGGCCTCGTCCTCGGCGTGATGATGGCGCAGATGGCCCCCTGGGAGGTCATGGTCATCGCGATGTACATGATCGCCCGCGACGCCGAGATGCTGAACAGCATCGGCCTGCTCACCGCGATCTACTTCGTGATGGTCCTCCCCTTCACCATCTGGACCCTGCGCGGCTTCATCGCCGCCGTCCCGGTGACCCTGGAGGAGGCCGCCCAGATCGACGGCTGCACCCGCGGCCAGGCCTTCCGCAAGGTGATCTTCCCGCTGCTGGCCCCCGGCCTGATGTCCACCTCGCTCTTCGGCTTCATCACCGCCTGGAACGAGTTCGCGATGGTCCTGATCCTCAACAAGGACAAGACCGCCCAGACCCTGCCCCTGTGGCTGACCCAGTTCAAGACCGCCTTCGGCAACGACTGGGGCGCCACCATGGCCGCGTCCTCGATCTTCGCGATCCCCGTCCTGGTGATCTTCATCTTCCTCCAGCGCAAGGCCGTCGGCGGCATGACCTCCGGCGCCGTGAAGGGATAACGGACCATGACGATCCTTGCGCACCGCGTCGACAGCCTCACCCGCGACGCCCTCGCGGTCCTCCAGCCCGGCTTCGAGGGCACCACCGCCCCCGCCTGGCTGCTGCGCCAGGTCGCCGAAGGCCTCACCGCCGTCGGCCTGTTCGGCCGCAACATCGCCTCGCCCGAGCAGCTCGCCGCGCTCACCGCCCAGCTGCGGGAGGTCCGCCAGGACGTGCTCGTCGCCATCGACGAGGAGGGCGGCGACGTCACCCGCCTGGAGGTCCGCGGCGGCTCGTCCTTCCCCGGCAACCTCGCCCTCGGCGCCGTCGACGACACCGCCCTGACCCGCGGGGTCGCCCGCGAGCTGGGCCGCCGCCTCGCCGAGTGCGGGGTCAACCTCAACTGGGCGCCGTCCGCGGACGTCAACTCCAACCCCGACAACCCGGTCATCGGCGTCCGCTCCTTCGGCGCCGACACCGCGCTCGCCGCCCGGCACACCGCCGCCTACGTCGAGGGCCTCCAGGCCGCCGGCGTCGCGGCCTGCACCAAGCACTTCCCGGGCCACGGCGACACCAACGTCGACTCGCACCACGCCCTGCCCCGCATCGACGTCGGCCTGGAGACCCTCCAGGCCCGCGAGCTGGTCCCGTTCAAGGCGGCCATCGAGGCCGGCACCAAGGCCGTGATGAGCGCCCACATCCTGGTGCCCGCACTCGACCCGACCCGGCCCGCCACCCTCAGCCCGCAGATCCTCACCGGCCTGCTGCGCAAGGAACTGCGCTACGAGGGCCTCATCGTCACCGACGGCATGGAGATGAACGCCATCGCCGGGACGTACGGCATCGAACGCGGCTCGGTGCTCGCCATCGCGGCCGGCGCCGACGCCATCTGCGTCGGCGGGGGCCTCGCCGACGAGGCGACCGTGCTGCGCCTGCGCGACGCGCTGGTCGCCGCCGTACGCGAGGGCGTCCTCCCGGAGGAGCGGCTCGCCGACGCCGCCGCCCGGGTCCGCGCCCTCGCCGACTGGACCCTCCGGTCCCGCCCGGACGCGCCGCGGGAGGGGAGCGGCGCGTCCGGCATCGGCCTGACGGCGGCCCGCCGCGCGGTGGCCGTCTCGGGGAAGGCCGCCCCGGTCACCGCCCCGTACGTCGCCACCCTCGCGCCCGTCGCGAACATCGCGGTCGGCGACGAGACCCCGTGGGGGGTGGCCGCGGAGCTGGCCGAGCTGCTCCCGGGGACCGGCTCGGGGGTCTACCCCGAGGGCTGTGCCGCCGCCGACGTGCTGGCGGACGCGGGGGAGCGCACCGTCGTGGCGGTGGTCCGCGACGCGCACCGCCACCCGTGGATGACCGCGATCCTGGACGCCCTGGTCGCGGCCAGGCCGGACACCGTGGTCGTGGAGATGGGCCTGCCGCGCGCCGAGCCGCGGGGGGCGCTGTACGTCGCCACGCACGGCGCCTCCCGCGTCTGCGGGCGGGCCGCGGCCGAGGTCATCGCCGGCCGCGCCTGAGACCGCGCGCGGGACCGGCCGCGCCCGGGACACGAGAAGGCCGGGCCCCCGTGGAGGGGGGCCCGGCCTTCTCGTTCGCCCGGTGTCCGGGGTTACAGACCCTGCCAGGACGGCTTGGCGGCGTAGGTCTGGCGGAAGTAGTCGGCCAGCTTCAGCTTGGAGGCGGCCGCCTCGTCCACGACGACGGTCGCGTGCCGGTGCAGCTGCAGCGCAGAGGCCGGCACCAGCGCGGACAGCGGGCCCTCGACGGTCTGCGCGACGGCCTCGGCCTTGCCCTCGCCGGTGGCCAGCAGGACCAGGTGGCGGGCGTCGAGGATGGTGCCTATGCCCTGGGTGATGACGTGGTGCGGCACCTGGTCGATGTCGTCGTCGAAGAAGCGCGCGTTGTCCACGCGGGTCTGCTCCGTCAGCGTCTTGATGCGGGTGCGGGAGGCCAGCGAGGAGCAGGGCTCGTTGAAGCCGATGTGCCCGTCGGTGCCGATGCCCAGCAGCTGGAGGTCCACCCCGCCGGCGGCGGCGAGGGCCGCGTCGTACGCCTCGCAGGCGGCCTGGACGTCCTCGGCGGAGCCGTCGGGGCCCATGAAGGAGGCCTCGGTCAGGCCGAGGGGCTCGACGACCTCGCGGAGCACCACGGCGCGGTAGGACTCCGGGTGCCCGGCCGGCAGGCCGACGTACTCGTCGAGCTGGCAGATCCGGGCCGCGGAGGCGTCGGCCTCGCCGGCCCGGACCTTCGCCGCGAGGGCTTCGTAGATGGGCAGCGGGGTAGAGCCGGTCGCCACGCCGAGCAGGGCGTCGGGCTTGCGGCGGAGCAGGGCGGCCATGGCCTCCGCGATGAGCTCGCCGCCTGCCGTGGCGTCCGGGACGATGACAACTTCCACGCTGGGCCTGCCGATCTGAGTGGTGTGCGGGGTTGTGGTATAGACCAATCTAGCAGAGCGGGCCCGCCCGCGGCGGACCTCCGGCACATCCATCGTCCCGCCATCCCCGGCCTCCCGCCCGGCCTGCGGTGCCGCTGCGCGGGGCTGGTCCCCTACCCGCCCTTCGCCCGTTCCCCGGGCTCCGCCCGGACCCGCGCCTCAAACTCCCCCAGCTACCGCTGGGAGGTGCCCCCAGGCGGGGCTGAAGAACCGGGGCTCCGCCCGGACCCGCGGCTCGAACTCCCCCAGCTACCGCTGGGAGGTGCCCCCAGGCGGGGCTGAAGAACCGGGGCTCCGCCCGGACCCGCGGCTCGAACTCCCCCAGCTACCGCTGGGAGGTGCCCCCAGGCGGGGCTGAAGAACCGGGGCTCCGCCCGGACCCGCGGCTCGAACTCCCCCAGCTACCGCTGGGAGGTGCCCCCAGGCGGGGCTGCATACAGCCCCGCCGGCGGGAACGGGCGAAGGGTGGGGCGGGGAGTGGCGCCGCAGGCACCCCCGCCCCGCCCCCGGGGGCTACAGCAGGGCCAGTTGCAGGCCGCCCGTGGCGGAGAGGTGCTGGCCGGTGACCCAGCGGGAGTCGGGGGAGGCCAGGAAGGCCACCACGTCCGCGACCTCCTCCGGCGTGCCCACCCGGTTGAAGACCGACCGGGACGCGGCGTGCGCCCGGGCCGCCGGGTCGGCCAGCCAGGCCGCGTTGAGGTCGGTCTCCGTGATGCCGGGGCCCACCGAGTTCACCGTGATACCGCGCGGCGCGAGCGCGGCGGCCAGGGACACCGTCAGCGCGTTCACCGCGCCCTTGGCCATGACCGTGGCCAGGATCGCCGGCAGGGCGATGTCCGGGGTGCCGGTCACGTTCACGATCCGGCCCCCGTCCGCCAGCCGCTCCAGCCCGTGCTTGATCACGAAGAACGGGGCCCGTGCGTTGAGGGCCTGCACCCGCTCGTAGGTCTCCTCGTCCGTGTCCCCGATGCCCGCGAAGGCCGCCGCCCCGGCGTTGTTCACCAGGACGTCCACCCGCGCGGTGTGCGCGGGGTGGGCCTCGTACGCGGCCCACAGCGCCTGCGCGTCGCCCGGCACCCCCAGCTCCGCCCCGAGGGCGAAGGCGCGGCCCCCGGCCGCCTCGATCGCCGCGACGGTCTCCTTCGCGGCCGCCTCGTTGTGCCCGTAGTGCACCGCGACCAGCGCCCCGTCCCGCGCCAGCCGTTCGGCGACGGCCCTGCCGATGCCCCGGCCGCCGCCCGTGACCAGTGCCGTCTTCCCCTTGAGCACGCCCATGACGCGCCCCCTCCCTGATTCGCTAACGGTCGCTACAGAAAGGGACCGTACCAGATTCCATAGCGGCCGCTATAGAATGACGCCCATGGTGACAGGACAGCGCGGCAGGCCCCGCTCCTTCGACCGGGCCGCCGCCCTCGACAAGGCGATGCTCACCTTCTGGGAGCAGGGCTACGAGACCACGTCCATCGCGGACCTGACCCGCAACCTGGGCATCGGCGCGCCCAGCCTCTACGCCGCCTTCGGCGACAAGCGCAAGCTCTTCGACGAGGTCGTGGTGGTCTACGGCAGCCGGTACGGGGACTTCGCGAGCGTGGCGCTCGCCGAGGAGCCCACCGCCGCCGCGGCCATCGGCCGCATCCTGCGCGAGGCCGCCGAGATCTACACCGACCCCGCCCACCCGCCGGGCTGCATGGTGATCAGCGCGGCCGCCAACACCACCTCGGAGGAGGTGGCCGAGGCCCTGCGCGAGCGCCGCAACGCCAACCTGGACCTGTTCGAGAGCCGCATCAGGGCCGACATCGCGAGCGGCGAGCTGCCGCCCGGTACGGACGCGCGGGCGCTGGCCCGCTTCGCCGGGGCGGTGCTCCAGGGGATGTCGCAGCAGTCGCGCGACGGGGCGAGCCGGGAGGAGCTGGAGGCCGTCGCGGAGCGGGCGCTGCTGGCCTGGCCGCGCCAGGCGACGGGCGAGGAGCCGGGTGGCGGGTAACGGGTAATGGGCGTCCGGTAACCGGAAACCGGAATCCGCGCGGGGAATTCCGCCGGGGGAAATCCGCACGAGAGGCGATTTCCTCTGGGCCACGGTGCAGGGCGGGACCCTCAACCCACCCGGCACCGTAGCCCGGAGTACTCACGGCCGTAGGGTGTGCGGTGCCCGGCGGCCGTTGGGGAGGTGAACCCGCGCGGTCAGGGCAGAACGCGCGGCCACCTCGATCCGTCCTCCTGTGCGGGGAGGGCGGAAGCGTGAAACCCAATTGTGGACTAGACCAATCTGTCCTGTCCATCCAAGTGCGGGGACTACTGACCCGTCACTTCCTCCAACAGTACGCGGAGTCTGCCCCTCCTGGATACTCCTGAGTATTCGTGGTGGGGAAAGTCATCCTCGTACCCGGGGTACGCTCGCAAGGTGCCCTCCATGAACGACCTCGTACGCCAGCACACCGCTCTCAGTGAAACCGAGCTGGAGTGGCTGCACCTGCTGGTCTCGGAGTGGCAGCTGCTCTCCGACCTCTCCTTCGCCGACCTCGTGCTCTGGGTCCCCACCCTCGACGGCACCCGCTACGTCTCCGTGGCGCAGATGCGGCCCAACACCGGCCCCACCTCCTACCAGGACGACATGGTCGGCCACCTGGTCCCGCGCGGCCGCCGCCCGCTGCTCGACGCCGCCCTCGACGAGGGCCGCATCGTGCGCGAGGGCGACCCGGAGTGGCGCGAGGAGGTGCCGGTCCGCGTCGAGTCGATCCCCGTCCGCCGAGAGGGGCGCGTCCTCGGCGTGATCGCGCGCAACACCAACCTGCTCACTGTGCGTACACCGAGCCGGCTGGAGCTGACCTACCTCCAGTCCGCCTCCGACCTCGCCCAGATGATCGCCGCCGGCGCCTTCCCCTTTCCGGGGCAGCAGGTCGACATGGACGCCTCCCCGCGCGTCGGCGACGGTCTGATCCGCCTCGACGCCGACGGCGTGGTGACGTACGCGTCCCCGAACGCGCTCTCCGCCTACCACCGCCTCGGCCTCGCAGCCGACCTCGTCGGCCAGCACCTGGGCACCACCACCGCCGAACTCGCCCCCTCCCGGGGCCCGGTGGACGAGGCCCTCGTCAAGCTCGCCAGCGGCTGGGCGCCGCGCGAGACCGAGGTCGAGGGCAACGGCGGCGTCATCCAGCTGCGCGCCATCCCGCTCAAGCCCAAGGGGACCCGCATCGGCTCCCTCGTCCTGTGCCGCGACGTCACCGAACTGCGCCGTCGCGAACGTGAACTGATCACCAAGGACGCCACCATCCGGGAGATCCACCACCGGGTGAAGAACAACCTCCAGACCGTGGCCGCCCTCTTGCGGCTCCAGGGCCGGCGCATGGATTCGCCCCAGGCGCGCGAGGCGCTCAACGAGGCGGTGCGCCGCGTCGGTTCGATCGCGATCGTGCACGAGACCCTTTCCCAGAACCTCGACGAGCGGGTCGAGTTCGACGAGATCGCCGACCGGGTGATCGCGATGGTCGCCGAGATCTCGCCCGGCCGGGTGGAGTGCCGGCGCCTCGGCCGGTTCGGGATCCTGGACGCCGAGGTCGCCACTCCGCTGTCGATGGTGCTGACCGAGATCCTCCAGAACGCCCTGGAACACGCCTTCACGCACGGGGAGGGCGGCACCGTGGAGGTGTCGGCCAGTCGCTCCGGCAGCGGCCGCACCGACTCCCGGCTGCTGATCACCGTCGTCGACGACGGCTGCGGCCTGCCCGAGGGCTTCGACCCCCAGCGGGCCGGCAACCTCGGGCTGCAGATCGTCCGGACCCTCGTGGAGGGCGAACTCGGCGGCACCTTCGACATGGTCCGGGCCGAGCCGCGCGGCACCCGGGTCGTCCTCGACGTACCCGCCAGCCCGCAGAAGTAGGACGGACGGCCGGACGGCCCGTCACCGAGAGTGACGGGCCGTCCGGCCGTACCGTGCCCGCACAGCACTGAGCCCCGGACCGGTGGTTCCCGGTCCGGGGCTCAAGAGCACGTTGCTGAGCGCTTTGTGAGGTACTACGCGCTGCGGCTCGAGGCTCGAAAGTCGATGTCAGGCGGTGGCGTTACGCGCCCGATTGCGAGCGGCGCGGCGCTTCATGGCGCGGCGCTCGTCCTCGCTGAGACCGCCCCAGACGCCGGAGTCCTGGCCGGACTCGAGCGCCCACTGCAGGCACTGCTCCATCACGGGGCAGCGGCGGCAGACGGCCTTGGCTTCCTCGATCTGCAGCAGCGCAGGACCGGTGTTGCCGATGGGGAAGAAGAGTTCCGGGTCTTCCTCGCGGCAAACGGCGTTGTGACGCCAGTCCATGGCTGCTCCATCTCCTTGTATTGCGGGCAGGTTGCTTGTGAATGTGAACGCTTTCACGAATCCCCCCGTGAGGGAAGGGCCGACGCCCAGTTGCCTGGTGCGGTCCGAAGATTCGTGGTGGGGTTCTGGCGCTCTGTGTGGGTGCCGGGTTCTGCGGGCTGTCCCGATCGCCATGTAGAGATTCGCAAACCTCGGACGGGGATACAACCCCTTCCGGAAAGTTTTTTTGGATTCGTCGGTGTCTACTAGGTCACAGCCCTAGTTCCTGGGGGTGGACTGGCGTGTAAACGTTCGACTGAAAGGACTTTGGGCCCTTCCACTCACACAATCACACGCAGTGCACGGCGTACGCCTGTGAACCGAACGCTGGTGCGCAGTCCGAGGTGATCTCCGTCCATCTGGAATGGGAGCGGAACCTTCGAATGCAAGGTGAAGTCCGTCAGATCGTGCAGAGACACCGCGTGCTTGCCGTGCGGGCCCCGCTCAGGAGTCGAGGTCAGGAGCTGTGTCGCGTACCGGGCCACGGCCGGAGTTGACAAACGGTCGAGCGCCAGTACGTCAAGTGCGGTATCGAAGGACGCCTCCGGAGAGGCGTAAAGGGGCTTGTTCCCCAGATACGTCCAGGGCGAGGTGTTGCAGACTATCGACAGCACCAGGTCCGTCACCGGATCCGCGCCGGGCTGCTCCAGCGTGATCGTGCCGTGCCGCCGGTTGGGCTCCTCCCAGAACTGGCGCATCAGCTGCCGCACGTACAGCGCGTGGGTGGACCGCTTGCCGCGCTCGCGCTGCTGCTCGACCCGTCCCACCACGCCGGCGTCGAATCCGAAGCCGGCGCAGAACGTGAACCAGCGCTCCGGCACCGACTCGTCCTCGGTCCCCGGGACGCCGGACGCCAGTCCCAGCCCGACCGTCCGCCGGCGTTTCTCCCGCAGCGCGTCCAGCAGGGCGCCCGTGGCCTCGACCGAGTCGTTCGGCAGCCCGAGCGCGCGGGCGAACACGTTCGTGGAACCGCCCGGGACCACGGCCAGCCCCGGCAGCCCCTCCGGGTCGGGCCCCTCGTGCAGCAGTCCGTTGACCACCTCGTTGACGGTGCCGTCGCCGCCGAGCGCCACCACCAGGTCGACACCCTCCCGCGCGGCCCTGCGCCCCAGGTCGCGGGCGTGCCCCCGGTACTCGGTGGTCACCGCCTCCAGCTTCATCTCGCTGGCCAGGGCGTGGGTCAGGACGTCGCGCGTGCGCGCACTGGTGGTCGTCGCTGCAGGGTTGGCCACGAGAAGAGCACGCATGGTCGCCAGAGTACCCACCCCTCCATATGCGGCCCATACCGGCCGTACCGTCCGGGTGCCCAGGCGCGCGGCTACCCTGCTGGGGTGAGCAAGAAGCCGACCCCCCAAGCCCCCGCCGCCCCCGAGCCCGCAGCGCTGCCGGGCCGGCTGACCGCCGCCGCCGCGCTGACCGCGCTGGAGGGCCTGGCCCTGGCCGGGCTCGGCGTCTACATGCTGTTCGTCGGCATCGCCGGGGACCCCGACTCCCCGCAGCAGGCCGAGACCGGCGGAATCACCCTGCTCGCCCTCGCCGCGCTCCCGCTGGTCGCGGCGCGCGGGCTGCGCCTGGGCCGCCGCTGGAGCCGCGGGCCCGCGCTGATCACCCAGCTGATGGCACTGCCGGTGGCCTGGACCCTGTGGACCACCGGCGGGGCGATGACCGCGGCCGCCGTGGCCCTGGCCCTGGCCGCGGTGGCCGTCGCCGCGCTGCTGGTGAACCCGACGGCGACCGAGGCCCTGGGCATCGGCCCGGGCGGCCGGGCCCGCTAGCGGGCCCGGCGGCCGCCGGGCCCTCTTCCGTCTGCGCCTACTCCTCGACCAGGAGCTTCTCCCGGAGCTGGGCCAGGGTGCGGGCCAGCAGCCGGGACACGTGCATCTGCGAGATGCCGACCTCCTGCGCGATCTGCGACTGGGTCATGTTGCCGAAGAAGCGCAGCAGCAGGATCCGCTTCTCCCGCGGCGGCAGTCCCTCCAGCAGTGGTTTGAGGGACTCCCGGTACTCGACGCCCTCCAGCGCCTCGTCCTCAGAGCCGAGGGTGTCCGCGACCGCCGGCGACTCGTCGTCGGTGTCCGGCACGTCCAGGGAGAGCGTGCTGTAGGCATTGGCCGACTCCAGCCCCTCCAGCACCTCCTCCTCGGAGATCCCCAGCCGCTCGGCCAGCTCGTGCACCGTCGGGGACCGGCCGTGCTGCTGGGACAGCTCCGCCGTGGCCGTGGTCAGCGAGAGCCGCAGCTCCTGCAGCCGCCGGGGCACGCGTACCGCCCAGCCCTTGTCGCGGAAGTGCCGCTTGATCTCGCCCACCACGGTGGGGGTGGCGTACGTGGAGAACTCGACCCCGCGGTCGGGGTCGAACCGGTCCACCGACTTGATCAGGCCGATGGTGGCGACCTGGGTCAGGTCGTCCAGCGGCTCGCCGCGGTTGCGGAACCGCCGCGCCAGGTGCTCGACCAGCGGCAGGTGCATCCGCACCAGCCGGTTGCGCAGCTCCGCCCGCTCGGGTGATCCCTCGGGCAGCCGGCGCAGCTCGAAGAACAGGGCCCGCGCGCCGCTGCGGTCCCGCGGATCCGGCAGCGCCACAGGCGCCTCCGGTACCTCCGGGGCCGCTGCCTCCGGGGGCTGTGGTTGGTCGTGCTGGTTCTCGCTCATAGGGCCCGCCCGTCGCTCCGCCGAGTCCAAAAAGCCGTCTTCCGCATCCGCGTCAGCCGGGTGCGGCCGGGCGTGCTGCTGCTCCGGGATGCCGCCGTCGACCTCGTGCCTCACCCGGGGCCGATCCCCGCCCCGCACCGGGATCTCCCCGCCGCTCACGCCGGGCCTGGCCCCGCGCCGCGCTGTTTGTAGAGGCTGATGCTCACTGTCTTGTTGTCCTCGACCGTCGCCTCGACCTTGCCGGCCAGGGCCGACAGGACCGTCCACGCGAACGTGTCGCGCTCCGGCGCCCGCCCGTCCGTGGTCGGGGCGGAGACGGTCACTTCCAGCGAATCGTCGATCAGCCGGAAGACGCAGCTGAGGACGGAGCCCGGCACGGCCTGCTGGAGCAGGATCGCGCAGGCCTCGTCCACCGCGATGCGGAGGTCCTCGATCTCGTCGAGGGTGAAGTCCAAACGTGCCGCGAGACCGGCCGTGGCCGTGCGCAGCACCGACAGGTAGGCACCCGCAGCCGGCAGCCGGACTTCCACGAAGTCCTGGGTCCCGGGTTCGCCTGCGATCTGGGACACCCTCACCTCCAAGGTGGTACGAGCTCTGTTCGCCGGTGACGCTATCGCGATCCGGGCGATCGTGTCGCGGCACCCCTCATGGCGCCCGCTGGGAGCGACCGGGCCGACCCCGCCATGTGCGGTGACTGATGGTAAATCCACGAGTACGCACAGTGGCTAGGGGTCTGCGGGCCCAATTCGGGGGAACCGGCGGAGGTTTGACCTACCCCGCTGCCGCGGATCGAACCTTCGGCCTTTCCCGGTCGAAGGCCGGTCCTCAGACGATGGAACCGTCGACGAAACACCAGCGCCAAGTTTCGCCCGGTTCGAAGCTCCGCATCACCGGGTGGCCGCTCTCCCGGTGGTGCGCGGTGGCGTGCCGGTGCGGGGAGGAGTCGCAGCACCCCACGAACCCGCAGCCGAGGCACATGCGCAGCTGTACCGGATGGCTGCCGAGGACTTCACATTCGGGGCAGGTCAACGCATGCGGGACCGGCTCGGGGCGCGGCAGTTCGGCAACGTGGGTGCACTCGCTCATGATGGCCAGGTTACGGCCGGGGTGCGGGCGCGACGACGGTGACGACGGATGGGGATGGATCTTCGATGGAGGTATTGCCGCTGGTGGCGCTGATCGCCGGGAGCGCCGCCGTGGCGGGTGTCGCCCGGCGCACGCCCGTACCGGCCCCGCTGCTGCTGGTCGCCGCGGGCCTGATCGCAGCCTACGTGCCGGGGGTGCCCTCGTACGCCCTCGACCCGCACATCGTGCTGCCGCTGCTGCTCCCGCCGCTGCTGCACACGGCGGCGGTGGACAGCTCGTACCTGGACCTGCGGGCCAACGTACGGCCGATCGCGCTGCTGTCGGTGGGCTACGTGCTCTTCGCCACGCTCGCCGTCGGCTACGTGGCCTACCTGCTGGTGCCGGGCCTGTCGCTGCCCGTGGCACTGGTGCTGGGCGCGGTCGTCGCGCCGCCGGACGCGGTGGCGGCGACGGCCATCGCGCGGCGGCTGGGGCTGCCGAACCGGATCACGACGATCCTGCAGGGCGAGTCCCTGGTGAACGACGCCACCGCCATCACCGCCTACAACGTGGCGCTGGCCGCGGCGATCGGCGTCAGCGCCGGCTGGGCGGGCGGGGTCGCGGAGTTCCTGCTGGCGTCGGTCGGCGGGGTCGGGGTGGGCCTGCTGCTGATGGTCCCCATCCACTGGCTGCGCAAGCGGCTGCGGGAGCCGCTACTGCAGAACACCCTGTCGCTGCTGATCCCGTTCGTGGCGTACGCGGCGGCGGAGCGGGTGCACGCGTCGGGGGTGCTGGCCGTGGTGGTCGTCGGGCTGTACCTGGGCCACCGCAACTGGCAGGTCGACTTCGCGACGCGGCTCCAGGAGGAGGCCGTGTGGAAGGTGGTCGCCTTCGTGCTGGAGTCGGTGGTCTTCGCGCTGATCGGGCTCCAGCTGCCGGTGGTCCTCAAGGGGCTGGGGGAGTACGAGGGGGTGGTCGCGGCCTGGTACGCCGTCGCGGTGTTCCTCGCGGTGGTGGCGGCGCGCTTCGTGTGGGTGTTCCCGGCGACCTTCGTGCCGAGGTGGGTGTCGGAGCGGATCCGGCACCGGGAGCCGGAGACGGACTGGAAGTCCCCGACGGTCGTCGGATGGGCCGGGATGCGCGGTGTCGTCTCGCTGGCCATCGCGTTCTCCGTGCCGATGGAGGTGCCGCACCGCAACCTGATCCTGTTCCTCACCTTCACGACCGTCATCGGCACCCTGGTCGTCCAGGGCCTGACCCTGCCGCCCCTGATCAGGGTGCTGAAGCTGCCGCCGCGGGACGTGCAGGCGGAGACCCTCGCGGAGGCGCAGGCGCAGAGCGAGGCCTCGCGGGCGGCGGAGGAGCGGCTGACGGAGCTGCTGGAGCGGCCGGAGAACGACACCCTGCCGCCGCCGCTGGCGGACCGGCTGCGGACGGTCCTGGAGCGGCGCCGCAACGCGGTCTGGGAGCGGCTGGGCGAGGTCAACCCGGTGACGGGGGAGTCGGCGGACGACGTGTACCGGCGGCTGGCCCGGGAGATGATCGCGGCCGAGCGGGAGGTCTTCGTCTCCCTGCGCGACCGCCGCCGCATCGACGACGAGATGCTCCGCGCGCTGCTGCGCCGCCTGGACCTGGAGGAGGCCGCGGCCTACCGGGAGGAGTCGGGCTGATTCCCGCCCCGGCGGGGGCTACGGGTGGCCCGTGATGACGGCGGTCAGGGTCGTGCCCCGGGGGAAGGAGCCGGCGGCGGTGAGGGCGTGCAGGGCCCAGAGGAGCTTCGCGACGTAGATCCGCTCCACCGGGAGCCCGTGCCGGGCCCCGAAGTCGGCCGCGAACGCGTCGAGGGCGGCCGGGACGCGGGCGTAGCCCCCGTGGTCGAAGCCCTCCGCCAGGGTCCAGTCGCCGGCCGGGCCGCCGAAGGCGGCCGCCTGGAGGGAACGTATCTCCGCGCCGAGGAAGCCCCCGGCCAGGACCGGTACGCCCAGGGCCCGCTGGCCGGGGGCGAGTCCGGCCGCGAGTCCGGCCAGGGTGCCGCCCGTACCGCAGGCCACCGCCACCACGTCGGACGCCCCGCGCAGCTCGCGGCCCAGTTCCGCGCAGCCCAGGAGGGCGAGGGCGTTGCTGCCGCCCTCGGGGACCACGTACGCCCCCGCGGCCCCGGCGGCGGCCAGCAGGCGGTCCCGGGTGTCCGGGTCGGCCTTGCGGCGGTACTCGGAGCGGGTGGCGAAGTGCAGCCGCATGCCGTCGGCGGCGCAGCGGGCCAGGGAGTCGTTGAGGGGGCGCCCGGCCAGCTCGTCGCCCCGGACGATGCCGACCGTCTCCAGGCCGAGCAGCCGGCCGGCGGCCGCGGTGGCCCGGAGGTGGTTGGAGTAGGCGCCGCCGAAGGTGGCGAGCCGGTCGTGGCCCGTTTCCAGCGCTGCCCGGAGGTTCGGCGCGAGCTTGCGCCATTTGTTGCCGGGCAGCTCCGGGTGGACCAGGTCGTCCCGCTTGAGCAGGAGCCGTACCCCGTACGCGGCGAAGCGTTCGTCGGCCGCCTCGACGAGGGGGGACGGCGGGCGGGGGCGCAGTTCGGGGTGGGTCACCCGTCCATTGTCGGGCCGGGTGCGGGGCGGGGCAGGGGTGGTGGGGCCGCGGTCACTTGAGGCGGTCGGCGACGCGGTCGCGCAGCCAGTCCATGGTGAAGCCCCTGGGGTCGACCTTGCCGGGCTGCCATTCGCGGTGGCCGATGACCGAGCGGGCGCCCCAGCCGTGGACCCGGCAGACGGCGGCGGCCGCGCGGGCGATGGCGTCGAGCTGGGCGGGCGGCCAGGGGTCCTCGCCGTCGCCGAGGTTCTCGCACTCGAAGCCGTAGAAGTACCGGTTTCCGTCGGTGTCGGCGTGGTGGTCGGGCGGCAGCCGCTTCTCGGCGATCACGGCCGCCAGGACGTCGGAGTCGCCCGCGCCGGCGTGGTTGGTGCGGCCGTAGCCGACGAGGTGGACCCGGCCGTCCTTGGCGATGACGCCGTGGCAGAGGGGGCCGGGCAGGGCGGAGTCGCCGTCGCGGCAGAGCTGGACGGTGTACGCGGTGCCGTGCGTGACGGTGTGGTGGATCATCACCCCGTGTACCGGCCCCCAGGGGCCCTTGTGGTTGCGGTTGCGGGTGCGCCAGGCGCCTACCTCCACGACGGTCAGGCCTTCGGCGCGCAGCGCCTGGATGAACCGGTCAGCGGACATGGGTGCGGACATGGCCGCCTCCTTTCACCGTATGTGTTCGTCCGGTTACTTAACGGTGTAGTGGAGGCGGGTCTTCCGGGGATAGGGCGTATTTCGGCCAGTCGTCGCGCGGGACCGCGTGCCACGCCGGTGCGGGCCGGCCGTCAGGCCTGGGCCAGCCACAGGTCCGGTCCGAACACCTCGTAGTGGACGTCGCGGGCCCGGACGCCCTTGGCGATCAGCTGGGCGCGCACCGACCGCATGAAGGGGAGCGGCCCGCACAGATACGCCCTGGTGCCGGGGGTGACCGGGACGGCGGCGAGGTCGACGAGGCCGGTGGAGTCGCCCGCCTCGGCGCCGGATTCGTACCAGAAGCGGGCCGTGGCGTCGGTGAGCTTGTGGGTCAGGGCGCGGTGGTCCGAGCGCAGGGCGTGGTCGGCGGGGCTGCGGTCGGCGTGCACCACGGTGACCCGGCCGGTGTGCCCGGTTTCGGCCAGGTGTTCCAGCATCGACAGCATGGGCGTGCAGCCGATGCCCGCCGAGGCGAGCAGGACCGGCGCGTCCGTGTCCTGGAGCACCAGGTCCCCGTACGGGGCGGAGACGCGCAGGGTGTCGCCGGGGCGGACCCGGGCGTGGAGGTGGTGGGAGACCTCGCCGTCGGGGCCGCCGCCGGCGGCCGGGCCGTGGACCCGCTTGACGGTGATCGCGCGGACCGGGGAGCCGGGGGAGCTGGAGAGGCTGTACTGGCGTATCTGGCGGGCGCCGTCGGGGAGGCCGACCTGGACGGAGACGTACTGTCCGGGCTTGAAGCCGGGGGCCGGGGCGCCGTCGGCGGGGACCAGGTGGAAGGTGGTGCAGTCCGCCGTCTCCTCGACCCGCGCGGCCACCGTCCACTGCCGCCAGACGTCCCCGGCGAGCACCTGCCGTTCGGCGTAGAGCCGCTCCTCGGCGGCGATCAGGGCGTTCGCCATCAGCCAGTACACCTCGTCCCAGGCCTCGGCGACCTCGGGGGTGAGGGCCTCGCCGAGGACCTCGGTGATGGCCTCGAACAGGTGCCGGTGGACCACCGGGTACTGCTCGCGGGTGACGCCGAGCGAGGCGTGCTTGTGGGCGATGCGGTTCAGCATCACGTCGGGGCGGGTGTCCGGGTGGTCCACGAGGTGGGTGGCGAAGGCGGCGATGGAGCCGGCGAGGGCCTGCTTCTGGAGCCCGGCGTTCTGGTTGCCCCGGTTGAACAGGTCCCGGAGCAGGGCCGGGTGTGCCGCGAAGAGCTTCGCGTAGAACAGCTCCGTGATGTCCGTGATGGCGGCCCCGACGGCGGGCAGGGTGGCGCGTACGGTCGCGGTCGACTTCTCCGACAGCATGGCGGCTCCTCGCTTAATTGGTATCGTAGATTCGTATTAAAGGGCTCGGGGCGGCCCGTCGCCATACGGAGATCCGTTCGAAGGCGGGCCGGCGGGCGTGGTCAATCGGCCACTCGGCCGCCACCGCTCGAAATGCCCAGCAGCAGGGGCCCCGTGGGGGCCGCCACCAGCTCGTCCACCGTGAGCGGGTCCAGCGCGGCGAAGAACGCCTCCTGGGCCCGGCGCAGCGCCCCGCGCAGGACGCAGGCCCCGCGCAGCGGGCACGGGGTGGCCCCGTCGCAGTCCACGACGTCGCCGGCGCCCTCCAGCTCCCGCACCACCCCGCCCACCGACGCGGTGCGCCCGGCGGCGGTGAGCGCGAGCCCGCCGCCGCGGCCGCGCCGGGCCTCGACCAGTCCGAGATGCTGCAGCCTGGCGACCACCTTGGCGGTGTGGGTGTACGGGACCTCCATGGTCGCCGCCACCTCGCGGGTGGTGGGGAGGTCCGTGTCCTCGACGGCCAGGCGCATGAGCACGCGCAGCGCCAGGTCCGTGAATCGCGTCAGCCGCATGGGCCCAGCGTAGAAAACTGGCATCGCAGATACAAATTAAGAACGGGCGGCGTGCGACGCGGAGCGGCCGGGCGCGCGGGATGGCCGGAAGGGGTCGGGTCCCGAGGAGGAAACGTGAAGCAGTTGAACCTTTGAGCATGCCCCGGTCCGCCGGCGCCAGTCCCACCCGTTTGTGTAGTGGCCCGGCCACACAGCGCACTGGAAGGCTTCCGTCCCGCACATCATGGAGTGATCGGAAGGAAATACATGTCGGTCCAGGCAGGTTCCGAAGCCGAATCCCGGACGCCGCAGAGCAGTCTGGGGACCGCGGCCGCGCGGAACTTGGCAACCACGACCAAGTCCGCGCCGCAGATGCAGGAGATCACCTCCCGCTGGCTGCTGAAGACCCTCCCGTGGGTCCCGGTGCAGGGCGGCACCTACCGGGTCAACCGCCGCCTCAGCCACACCGTCGGCAACGGCGTCGTCGAGTTCGTCAAGACCGGCTCCCGCGTGCAGGTCATCCCGGCCGAACTCGGCGAGCTGCCGCTGCTGCGCGACTACGACGACGCGGAGGTCCTCACCGAACTCGCAGCCCGCTGCCGGCAGGTCGACTTCGAGGCCGGACAGGAGCTCACCTCCTTCGGCAGCCCCTCCGACCAGGTCTTCCTGCTCGCCCACGGCCGCGTCGAACAGATCGGCCCCGGCCCCTACGGCGAGGACGCCGTCCTGCGGACCGTCGCCGACGGCGCCTACTTCGGCGAGGCCTCCCTCACCGACGGGGCGGCCATCTGGGAGTACACCGCCCGCGCGGCCACCCCCGGTACGGCCCTCGTGCTGGCCCGCGAGGACTTCCAGCTCCTCGCCGACCGCGCCGACTCGCTGCGGGCACACGTGGACCGCGTACGCACCCGGCCGGCCCGGCCCACCAACCCGTACGGCGAGGCCGCGATCGAGCTCTCCGCCGGCCACGTCGGCGAGGCCGTCCTCCCCCGCGCCTTCGCCGACTACGAACCCCGTCCGCGCGAGTACGAACTCTCCATTGCACAAACGGTCCTGCGCGTCCACACCCGCGTCGCCGACCTCTACAACCACCCGATGAACCAGACCGAGCAGCAGCTGCGGCTCACGGTCGAGGCGCTGCGCGAGCGCCAGGAGCACGAGATGCTCAACAACCCGGAGTTCGGCCTGCTCCACAACGCCGACTACGACCAGCGCATCCAGCCTCACGACGGCGCGCCCACTCCGGACGACTTCGACGCCCTGCTCGGCATGCGGCGCGACTCCAAGCTGTTCCTCGCGCACCCCGAGGCCATCGCCGCCTTCGGCCGCGAGTGCAACAAGCGCGGGCTCTACCCCGAGACGGTCGACGTCGCCGGCACCCGGGTGACGGCCTGGCGGGGTGTGCCGATCTTCCCCTCCACCAAGATCCCGGTCACCGCGGCCCGTACGACCTCCATCCTGTGCATGCGCACCGGCGAGGAGGAGCAGGGCGTCATCGGCCTCCACCAGCCGGGCCTGCCCGACGAGATCGAGCCGAGCATGTCCGTGCGCTTCATGGGGATCAACGACCAGGCGATCATCTCCTACCTGGTCACCGCCTACTTCTCCGCCGCCGTCCTGGTGCCGGACGCGCTCGGCGTCCTGGAGAACGTCGAGATCGGCCGCTGGGACCGGTGACCGCGGACACCGCCGGCACCGTCGTCGCGGGCGAGGGGCAGGAAGCGGCGGCCCTGCTGGAAGCGGCGAGGGAGACGGTCGACCCGGAACTCCGGCGGGCCGTCGAGGGCCTGCCCGCGGCCATGCGCCGGGTGGCGATGTACCACTTCGGCTGGGAAGGCGAGGACGGCGGCCCCGGCGCCGGCGGCGCGGGCAAGGCCATCCGGCCCGCGCTCGTGCTCGCCTCGGCACAGGCCCTGGGCGCGCCCGCGCAGGCCGTCCGGGGCGCCGTACGGGCCGCGGCGGCCGTGGAACTCGCGCACAACTTCACGCTGCTGCACGACGACATCATCGACCGGGACCTCCGCCGCCGCGGGCGGCCGACCGCCTGGACCGTCTTCGGCACCCCGCCCGCGATCCTCGCGGGCGACGCCATGATGGCGCTCGCGCTGCGGCTGCTCGCCGAGGACCCGCACCCGGCCTCGGCGCGGGCCTCGGCCCGGCTCGCGGGCTGCGTGGTCGAGCTGTGCGAGGGGCAGCAGGCGGACTGCGCCTTCGAGGAGCGCGCGCACGTCTCGCTCGACGAGTGCCTGACCATGGCGACGGCCAAGACCGGGGCCCTCCTGGGCTGCGCGTGCGCGATGGGCGCCCTGTACGCGGGGGCCGGGCCGGAGGAGGTCGAGGCCATGGACGCCTTCGGGCGGGAGGCGGGGCTGGCCTTCCAGCTGATCGACGACCTGATCGGCATCTGGGGCGACCCCGGGCACACCGGCAAGCCCGCCGGGGCCGATCTCCTCGCCCGCAAGAAGTCCCTCCCGGTCGTGGCCGCCCTCACCTCGGGCACCGAGGCCGGGGAGGAGCTGGCGCTCCTGTACGCGGGCCCGCTGGAGGAGGACGACGTCTCCCGCGCGGCCCGGGCGGTGGAGCGGGCCGGCGGCCGCGACTGGGCGCAGGCCCATGCCGCCGACCGGATGGGCCGGGCGGTGCGGGAGCTGTCCCGGGCGGTGCCCGACCTCGCGGCGGCGGGCGGGCTGCTGGCGCTCGCGGAGTTCGTGACGCGGCGCACCAAGTAGCGGCCCGCCGGCCCGGTCCGGTGCCGCGGAGCGGTCTGTTCCGGCGCTGCGGGGCGCCGGAACAGGCCTTTTCCCGGGTGGGAGGCGGCAGGCGGGCACGGCAACTCTAGTATCACTCGCGGCAGTTGACCTGTGAGTGAAGGGTGTCACCCGTGGTGCTGGAGATACGTCAGGCGGACCGGTCGGACCGGGACGCGGTCGCGCGCCTGCTGGACGAGGCCTTCCGCGACGACCCGGTGAGCAGCTGGGTCTTCCCGGACCCCGAGCACCGGGCCGCCGTGCACGGCAGGTTCCTCGGGGTCTTCGTGGACGTCGCGCTGGCCGAGGGCCGCGTCGACTACGCGGCGGACGGCTCGGCGGCGGCGCTGTGGCTGCGGATCCCGGCGGGCGAGCCGGAGGGCGAGGACGAGGTGCCGGCGAAGATGCGGGCCGTCGCCGACCCGGACAACGAGCGGTGCGAGCTGGTCGGCCGGCTCACGGGGGAGGTGCACCCCACCTCCGAGGAGCACGAGTACCTGCTGATGATCGCGGTCGCGCCCGGCCGGCAGGGCGAGGGGCTGGGCACCGAGCTGATGCGGCCGGTACTGGAGCGCTGCGACCGGGAGGGGATACCGGCCTACCTGGAGGCGAGCAGCGAGCGCAGCAAGGGGTTGTACGAGCGGCTCGGGTGGGAGTTCACCGGTCAGGCCGTGCGGCTGCCCCAGGGGCCGCTGATGTGGCCGATGTGGCGCAAGCCGCGGGGATAGCGGGCGGGCGACGGGGCGTCCCCGGAAAAGGTCTTGGCAAAGTACTTCAAGTGAAGTACTTTCGTTGACGTGCCCCGGAGCGGCGGCATCCCCTGACGGAAGAGAATCGCTTGCGCAAGCTGACGTACTTCATCGCCACCACCGTCGACGGCTTCATCGGAGCCCCGGACGGCGATGCCGATTTCATCTACCGCTACGTGGACCCGGAGTTCATCGGCCTCCTGACGGCCGAGTACCCGGAGACGATCTCCAGCGCCGGACGCGAGCAGCTCGGCATCAAGGACGCCGCGCCCAAGCGCTTCGACACGGTGGTCATGGGCCGCAACACCTACGAGACCGGCCTCAAGGCGGGCGTCTCCAGCCCCTACGACCACATGCGCGAGCAGTACGTCGTCTCCCGCGGCCTCACCACCCCGCCGGACCCCGCCGTCCGGCTCATCAGCGGCGACCTCGTCGCCCGGGTGCGGGAGATGAAGGCGCGGGACGGGCTCGGCATCTGGCTGTGCGGCGGAGCCGACCTCGCGGCCCAGCTGATGGACGAGATCGACGAGTACATCGTCAAGACCTACCCCGTCGTCGTCGGGACCGGCATGCCGATGTCCCGTGCCGGGTTCGGCGTGCGCCCCCTGGAGCTCACCGGGTGCACCGCCCTCGGCGGCGGCCAGGTCGTCACCTCGTACGACGTCAAGCGCTGACGGCCGCGCACGCCACGAAGCGCGAAACCGGCCTACCGTGGAGGTATGGCCGGTGAACAGCAGCAGCACGAGCGCGGGACGGTCGCCCCGCGGGCCGGACACGAGCAGCGGTCGTGTCCGGCCTGCGGGCGTGCCGTGGAGACGGTGCTCCGACGGCGCAAGTCCCTGGGGATCTTCGTTCCCGAGTGGAGTCCGGGTCCCTGCCGGAACCCGGACTGCGCCCTCTACGTCCCCGTGGGGGCGGTCCCCTAGCCCTTGGCGTCCAGGCCCGAGGCGACCAGGCCGTTGGCCCACAGCTGGTTGACGCGCGAGCGCTCCGCGCTGTTCGGGGTGGCGTTCGTGCACGAGGTGCCCGGGCCGCCACCCGACATCAGCTCGCTGCACGGACCCGAGTAGTGGTCCGGCAGGCCCAGCACGTGACCGGTCTCGTGCGCCGTCACGCGGGTCGAGTTGTACTGCTGGTTCTGCCGGTAGTCCAGGAAGATGTAGCCCCGGCCGTGACCGTCCGTGCTCGCGTACGAGCCGCGGGAGTCGTTGCCCTCGTAGTAGGAGAAGTTCCCGCCCGAGGACACCTCCTGGAGCTTCACGTTGGCGACCGAGCCGTTCCAGATGCGGGTGGAGTTGGCTATCTGGGTTCGGAAGCTCGGTGCGTTGCGGGTGTTGTAGGTGACGGTGACGGCCAGCGCGCCCGGGTTCGCGGCCCGCTGCTCGGCGACCGAACGCTTCACGGCCTCGAAGAAGGCCCGGTTGGCGGCCTCGTTCTCCGCCGAACGCTCGTACGCGGCGTAGCTCGCCGGGCTGCCGGCGGGGGCGGCGGTCGCGGCCCCGGCCGTGGGGACGACACCGCCGATGGCGGCGGCGACACCGAGGCCGACGGCGGCGGCGGACAGCATGTTCCTGCGGGAGTGGCGCATGTGGGGGGCTCCTACTCAGCCGGTGCGGTGGGGGGTGGATGGGTCATCCGGTACCGGAGTCTGCGGGAGCCGATGGGGCCTGGGGATGATGTCAGAGCCCGATAGCGCGGAACTATCGGCCGGGTTTCGGCAAGATGCACCGTGGTCAACTGGCGTGAGAATGGCGGGATTCGGGGGGCTATCGGCGGCTGGTGCGGCACGCGGGGCCCGCCTACCCTCGGGTCATGGAGCTCGAGGTGAGGCACCTGCGCGCACTGTGCGCCATCGAGGACGCCGGCAGTCTGCACAAGGCCGCCCGGCAACTCGGCGTGAGCCAGCCCTCCCTGACGACGCAATTGCGCCGGATCGAACGCGCCCTGGACGGCGAGCTGTTCCTGCGCGAGCGGACCGGCTGCCGGCCCACGCCCTTCGGACGCACCGTCCTGGGGCGGGCGCGCCCGCTGCTCGCGGACATGGCCGCCCTGGTCGCCGAGGCCCGGGCGGCGGCGAGCGGACCCCGGCTGCGCATCGGTTCGACCGCGAGCCGGGCCCTGCCGGGCTGGCTGCGGCGGCTGCACCGGCGCGCACCGGAGACGGAGACGTCGCTGGTGGTGGACGTCTCGGCGAACGCGCTGCTGCGGATGACGGCGGGCGGCCAGCTGGACGTGGCCTTCGTGCACGAGGTCGAGGGCAGCCCGCTGCGGGTGCCGGACGGGCTGGAACTGCGGGTGCTGATGGAACGGGAGCCGCAGTTCGTGTCCATGAGCCGGGACCATCCCGCCGCGCGGTCGCCGGTGGTGGCGTTAGAGGACCTGGCCGGGGACCGCTGGACGGTGGACCCCTCGGTCGACGGCGAGTGGGACGGCCTGCGGCGGGTGTTCGCGGGGGCCGGGGTCGACCCGCCCGTGCTGCACGCCGACTACCACACGGCGACCTCCCTGATCGTCTCCGGCGAGGCGGTGGCGCCGTGCCAGCCGACGTCCGGACCGCGGGACGACATGGCCATCCGGCCGCTGTCGGGGGACCCGCTGGCGGTGCGGCTGCTCCTCGCGACGCGGCCGGGGGAGCACGCGGAGGTCTTCGAGGACCTCCGCGCCGCCTACCGCGAAGCCGCCCTCCGCACCCCGCCGTACCGGGCCTGGCTCCGCCGCAGCGGAAGCCCGCTGCTGGCGGCCTAGGGTCTGTACCCCGAACGCCGGCGGGGCTGGAGAGATCCAGCCCCGCCGGCGTTCGGCGTTCTCGGCCCCTCCGGCGCGTCAGGAAGGGGGTGCTTGACTTCGGGATGCCGCGATATATCGTGTCTACAGAAGACGCGATATGTTGCGTGCGTCAGCCTGAGGAGGAGCAGCACATGACAGAGCAGATGACGTGGTCCGTCGCCGCACCGCAGAAGCTCACCTTCGAGCAGCCGGTCCACGACCTCCGCGTACGCGTCGTCGGCGGCACCGTCAACGTGGTCGCCGCCGAGGAGGGACCGGCCCGGCTGGAGGTCGCCGCCGTCGACGGGCCGCCGCTGCACGTCGTCCAGGACGGCGGCACCCTCACGCTGTCCTACGAGGACCTCCCCTGGAACGGCACCCAGGGATTCCGGAAGTGGATCGAGGGCAAGCCCTGGAAGGCCTGGACCGGCTCCTCCCCGGACGGCCGCAAGGCCTGGGAGCGCAGCGTCACCGTGACGCTGACCGTCCCCGCCGGCACCCGCGTCCAGCTGGCCACCGTCAGCGCCGCCGCCTTCGTGTCCGGCATCTCCGGCGGCACCGAGGTCAACGGGGTCTCGGGCGACGCGACACTGGTCGGGCTCTCCGGGAGGGTGGAGGCGCGGACGGTGTCCGGCGGTGTCGAGGCGCAGTCCGTCGCCGGTGAGTTCGCCTTCCACTCCGTCTCCGGCGGCCTGACGGTGGTCGACGGCGCGGCCGGCAGCGTACGGGCCGACTCGGTCAGCGGCGACATGCTCATCGACCTCGTCCCCGACCCGGACGCCGCCGAGCCGGTGGACGTCTTCCTGAACTCCGTGTCCGGCCAGGTGGCCATCCGCCTCCCGCACCCCGCCGACGCCAAGGTCGAGGCCAACACCGCCACCGGCAGCGTCTCCAACGGCTTCGCGGACCTCCGCGTCACCGGCCAGTTCGGCGCCAAGCGGATCACCGGCACCCTCGGCGCCGGCAGCGGCACCCTGCGCGCCACCACCGTCTCCGGGGCGATCGCCCTGCTGAGCCGCCCGCAGGAGGCCCCCGCCGCTCCCCTCCAGCTCGACAAGAAGGTGCTCTGACATGCCGCCCGTCTTCGCCCACGGCCGTCTCCGCCTCTACCTCCTCAAACTGCTGGACGAGGCGCCCCGCCACGGGTACGAGGTGATCCGGCTGCTGGAGGAGCGCTTCCAGGGGCTGTACGCGCCCTCCGCGGGCACCGTGTACCCGCGGCTGGCCAAGCTGGAGGCCGAGGGGCTGGTCACGCACGCCACCGAGGGCGGGCGCAAGGTGTACTCCATCACCGAAGCGGGCCGCGCCGAGCTGGCGGACCGGGTCGGGGAGCTGGCGGACCTGGAGGTGGAGATCCGGGACTCCGTCTCCGAACTGGCCGCGGAGATCCGGGACGACGTGCGCGGCGCCGCCGGCGACCTGCGCCGCGAGATGCGGGCCGCGGCCTCCGCGACGGCGACGCACTTCGAGGACGAGTCCTGGAAGGCGGCCAAGGAGGAGTTCCGCAAGGCGAAGCAGGAGTGGAAGGAGCAGGCCCGCCGGGCCAAGGACGAGAGCCGCCGGGCCCGCGAGGAGGCCCAGCAGGCCCGCCGCCAGGCCAAGGAGGCCCAGGAGCGGGCCCGCGAGGAGGTACAGCGGATCGCCGCGCAGCTCCAGGAGCAGTTCGCCAAGTCCGGCGGCGTCCTGGGCAGCCTGGCCGGCGCCTGGCTGGGGAACGGCCACCCCGCCCCCGCCCCCGAGTGGGCGGCCGCCCCCGGGCCCGCGGGCTCGGGCTGGGCCGAGGACCTGACGCCCACCGCGGAACCGGCCCGGGACCTGGACCGGCTGCTGGACCGCTTCCGCGACGACGTCCGCGACGCGGCCCGCGACCACGGCGTGACCCCGGCCCAGCTCGCCGAGGCCCGCGCCCACCTGGCGGCCGCCGCCGCCCGCATCGCAACGGGCCTCAAGAGCTGACCGGGCCCAGGCCGTGTCTTCCGGATCTGGCTCCCCCAGCTACCGCTGGGAGGTACCCCCAGACCCGCGCCGCCCGGCACCGCACCTCGCCGCGTTGGCGGAGCACCCGAGTACGTCCAGTACAAGGGCGCCCCGCCAACGCGCCGATGCACGGCACCGGACAACGCGGGCGGAACCGGCAAGATCCGAAAGGCACGGCCTAGGCCGCGAGACCCGTCTCCGCCGTGGTGTAGGTGACCCCGTGGTCCGCGAGGACCTCGGAGACCGGGCCGGGGCGGGAGATCAGGGCCAGGAGCAGGTGGAGGGTGCCGATGTGGCGGTCCTTGCGGCCCAGGGCGACGCGCAGGGACTGCTCGAGGGCCTTCTTCGCGCCCTGGGTGAAGCGGATGTGCCGGTTCTCGGGTTCGGGGCGGCCCAGGGCCTCCCGGAGTGAGGCCGCCACGCCCCGCCTGCGGGGGGCCGGGGCCGCGAGGGCGCCCTCGCCGTGGGTCTCCTCGATCCGGGAGACGATCTCCGAGAGGTCGATGCCGAGGCCCGCGAGGGCCTCCTCGTCCGCCTTGGACATCCCGCCCCGGCGGCGGGCCGCTTCCAGGCCGGCGGCCACGGCCGTGCGGTCCAGGCCCAGCGGGGCCATCGCCCCGCCCTCCAGCAGGGAGAGGAGCAGGTGCTCCTCAGTGACCGCCCCGGCTCCCGCCGCGCGGGCCTGGGCCACCGCGCCCGTCACCGCGTCCCGCGCCTCCCGGGTGAAGCGTTCGAACATCACAGCCTCCCGTGCTTCTTGTGGACGGCCTGCCGGCTGACGCCCAGTTCGGACGCGATCTCCTGCCAGGACCAGCCCTGCGCGCGGGCGCTGCGCACCTGTACGGCCTCCAGCTGCTCCAGCAGCCTGCGGAGGGCGGCCACGGCGCGCAGGCCCACGCGCGGATCCTGGTCGCCGGCGCGTGCGGCGAGGTCGGTCGCTTCGCTCATGCCGTCAAGGTAGGTTGACGCGGGAGGGGTGTCAACCCCGGTTGACGGAGGGGAAGGGGGGATCAGACGGTGAGGACGATCTTTCCGAAGAGGTCTCCCGCTTCGAGCTTCTCGAAGCCCTCGCGAGCCCGGTCCAGTGGGAGGACCTGGTCGATGACGGGCCGGATGCCGGTGGCCGCGCAGAAGGACAGCAGGTCCTCCAGCTCGTCCTTGGTCCCCATGGTCGAGCCGACCACCTTCAGCTCCAGGAAGAAGATCCGGTGCAGCTCGCCCGCCGGCGGGGTGCCGCCGCTGGTCGCGCCCGAGATCACCAGGGTGCCGCCGGGGCGCAGGCTCTTGACCGAGTGCGACCAGGTGGCGGCGCCCACCGTCTCGATGACCGCGTCCACCCGGTGCGGGAGCCGCGCGCCCGGCTCGTACGCCTCCACCGCGCCCAGCTCCACGGCCCGCTTGCGCTTGGCCCCGTCACGGCTGGTGGCGAAGACGCGCAGGCCGGCGGCCTTGCCCAGGACGATCGCGGCGGTCGCGACGCCGCCGCCCGCGCCCTGGACGAGCACGGAGTCCCCGGGGCGGACCCCGGCGTTGGTGAAGAGCATCCGGTACGCCGTCAGCCAGGCCGTCGGGAGGCAGGCGGCCTCCTCGAAGGACAGCTCGGCGGGCTTGCGCAGCACGTTCCAGGCGGGGACGGTCACCTGCTCGGCGAAGGTGCCCTGGTAGCGCTCGGTGAGGATCGAGCGGGGCTCGTCGGGGCCGACCCCGTGGCCGCTCTGGCCGATCACGGAGTGCAGGACGACCTCGTTGCCGTCCTGGTCGGTCCCGGCGGCGTCACAGCCGAGGATCATGGGCAGTTTGTCCTCGCCGAGGCCGACCCCGCGCAGCGACCACAGGTCGTGGTGGTTGAGGGAGGCGGCCTTGACGTTGACGGTCACCCAGCCGGGGCGGGCCCCCGGAGCCGGGCGCTCGCCCAGCTCAAGGCCGTTCAGCGGCTGGTCTCGGTCGATTCGGGCGGCGTAGGCAGCGAACATGGCGCCAGACGCTACCGGTCGGTAGGCCGTTCTGACCAGGGGCGGGTGGGTGTGGGCCGGCTGGAGTGGAAGTACTGGTTCGGCGCTCAACTACCAGGCGTACCAGGCGGTTTGTGCCGTGCATAGGACTAACCGGAACGTCAAGAAGGCGCCTGGAGAGGGGTAGGATTCAAGCCATGCGGCGCGCTCGACATGAGCCTGTCATTCCCGTCGCGTTCTCGCTTTGCGTTCCCGCGTTCTTCCGCGCGCCCGGCAAGGAGGGCGGAACGACCCCTCCCGGTTCGGGGGCGGGGAGGGTGCGTTCCTGCGGGGGAACGACGCGCACGCGAAGGGGCCCGGCCGGATCGATCCGGCCGGGCCCCACCCGTCGCACTGTGACTCGGCGTGGCGCTCAGGCCAGGCGGGCCACCCCGTCGGCCTTCGCCGCGGCGGCGACCGCGGCCGTGACGGCCTCGGCGACGCGCTCGTCGAACGGCGAGGGGATCACGTAGTCGGCGGCGAGCTCGTCACCCACGACGCCGGCGATGGCGTCGGCGGCGGCGATCTTCATGCCCTCGGTGATCCGGGTCGCGCGGACCTTCAGGGCACCCGCGAAGATGCCCGGGAACGCCAGCACGTTGTTGATCTGGTTCGGGAAGTCCGAACGGCCGGTCGCCACGACGGCCGCGTACTTGTGCGCGACGTCGGGGTGGACCTCCGGGTTCGGGTTGGCCATGGCGAAGACGAAGGAGTTCCGCGCCATCGTGGCCACGGCCTCCTCGCCGACCGTGCCGCCGGAGACGCCGATGAAGACGTCCGCGCCCGCGAGGGCCTCCTCCAGCGTGCCGTTCAGACCGGTCTTGTTGGTCAGGCCCGCGATCTCCGCCTTGACGTCCGTCAGGTCGGAGCGCTCCGAGGAGACCACGCCCTTGCGGTCGGTGACGCAGACGTCGCCGATGCCCGCGTCGACCAGGATCTTGGCGATGGCGATGCCCGCCGCGCCGGCGCCCGCGATCACGGCGCGCAGGTCGCCGAGGGTGCGGCCGGTGAGCTTGGCCGCGTTGCGCAGGGCGGCCAGCGTCACGATGGCCGTGCCGTGCTGGTCGTCGTGGAAGATCGGGATGTCCAGCGCCTCCTGGAGGCGGCGCTCGATCTCGAAGCAGCGGGGGGCGGAGATGTCCTCCAGGTTGACCCCGCCGAAGGACGGCGCCAGACGGATGACCGTCTCGACGATCTCGTCCGTGTCCTTGGTCGCGAGCGCGATCGGAACCGCGTCCACGCCGCCGAACTGCTTGAAGAGAATGGCCTTGCCCTCCATCACGGGGAGGGAGGCCTCGGGGCCGATGTCACCGAGTCCGAGCACGGCCGTACCGTCGGTGACGACGGCGACCACGTTCGACTTCCAGGTGTACTCGTTCACCAGCTCCGGCTGCTCGGCGATGGCGGTGCACACTTTCGCCACGCCGGGGGTGTACGCCAGGGACAGGTCGTCCTTGTCGTTCACCGGCACCGTGGCCTGGATGGCCATCTTGCCGCCCCGGTGCAGCGCGAACACCGCATCGGGGTTGTTGTCCGTCGCACTGTCGCTGCGAGGGTTGACGATCTCCGCTGCCACTTCGTGTGACCCCTTAAGTCCTTTGAATCGTTGAGGGTGGCCACTCCTGGTTAAGGGGTGGGCGGGCACCGCGTTCGTACTCCGCATCGACGGTTGGACCGCCTCCGCGGAGGGGAGGTTCGTACGCGCGGGCGCGCCGCACGCGCGCCCTGAGCCCCGGATGAGGGGTGTAAGGATCTGTTCTACCCGAAGAACACTCGCCCAGACGAGTCGATTCCGGACTGATCGTAGGGTCCTTGCCCCGGTTTTGGCTAAAAGTCCAAATCTCTCTGTCCAGCAGGCGAGACGCACCGTAAATAGTGAGGTGAAAACGCCAGGTCACGGGGGTTTGTGCGGCTCCGATGGGCCTTGCCCGCAGTCCTGTTGGGTAGTCGGGGGCGCCCGTTATCTGATTTTGACCTCACGGGCACCCTGAATGCGTCAGTCCGAATGGCAAGATGCCGTAATCACACAAGGTCGCGGCACTCGATGGTGCGTGCCCGCCCTCTCTCGGATGCTTTTCCACCCCTGTCGGAGGAACCGCTCATGACCGCAAGCACCACCCGTCGTACGACCGCCGCCCGGTCCCGGATCGCCGCGGTCGGCGCGATCGCGGTCGCCGGCGCCCTGATCCTCACGGGATGTGGCGACCAGACCGAGGGCAACGGCTCCTCGGACTCGGGCAAGACCGACAACAGCGCCCCGCTGTTCTCGAAGCTCCCGAAGAAGATCCAGGACGCGGGTGTCGTCAAGGTCGGCTCCGACACGGCCTACGCGCCGATGGAGTTCGTCGACGGCGGCAAGATCGTCGGTGTGGACCCCGACATCGCCGAGGCCCTCGGCAAGCAGCTCGGCGTGAAGTTCCAGTTCACCTCCGGCACCTTCGACGGCCTGATCACCTCCCTGGAGACCGGGCGCCAGGACATCGCGATGTCCTCCATCACGGACAACAAGAAGCGCCAGGAAGGCCTCGACGACAAGGGCCAGAAGATCGGCAAGGGCGTCGACTTCGTCGACTACTTCTCCTCCGGCGTCTCGCTCCTGGTCAAGAAGGGCAACCCGCAGGGCATCAAGTCCCTCGACGACCTCTGCGGCAAGACCGTCGCCGTCCAGCGCGGCACCACGTACGAGGACACCTTCAAGGCCCAGGCCGAGAAGTGCGGCGACAAGAAGCTCACCATCGAGGCGTTCGACACCGACGCCGAGGCCCAGACCCGCGTCAAGGCCGGCGGCGCCGTCGCCGACCTCAACGACTTCCCGGTCACCGCCTACACGGCGAAGACCTCCGGCGGCGGCAACGACTTCGAGGTCGGCGGCGCGCAGGCCGACGTCGGCCTCTTCGGCATCGCGGTCTCCAAGGAGAACACCCAGCTGCGCGACGCGCTCAAGGAAGCCCTCGACGCCATCATCAAGGACGGCTCCTACGCCAAGGTCCTGGAGAAGTGGAACGTGAAGGACAGCGCCGTGCAGTCCGCCACGATCAACGCCGGCAAGTGATCCGAGAGCTCCACTGAAGGGCAGTCATTGTGACTGACAAGATCGACAAGGGTCCGGCCGCCACTCCGGCCGGACCCGGCGCCTCGGGCAACCCCTACGAGGCGATCAAGGCCATCCCCGTACGGCACTACGGTCGCTGGATCAGCGCCGTCGTGGTCGCCGTCATCCTGGCGTGGCTCGTCTACGCCTTCTCCCAGGGCAAGATCATCTGGGGCACGGTCGGCGACAAGCTGTTCGACCCCGCGGTCCTCAGCGGCCTCGGCAACACCATCATCATCAGCATCTCGGCCATGGCGCTCGGCCTGGCGCTCGGCATCCTCTTCGCCGTGATGCGGCTGTCGAAGAACCCGGTCACGAGCTTCGTCTCCTGGCTCTACATCTGGTTCTTCCGCGGCACCCCGGTCTACGTGCAGCTGCTGGTCTGGTTCAGCCTCCCGCTGATCTTCCAGTACATCAACCTGGGCCCGATCTACAAGAACGAGACCGTCGACGTCATGACGCCGTTCATGGTCGCCCTCCTGGGCCTCGGCCTGAACGAGGGCGCCTACATGGCGGAGATCGTCCGTGCGGGCATCCAGTCCGTCGACGAGGGCCAGACCGAGGCCTCGCACGCGCTCGGCATGACCCAGACGCAGACCATGCGCCGCGTCGTGCTGCCGCAGGCGATGCGCGTGATCATCCCGCCGACCGGCAACGAGTTCATCAACATGCTGAAGACCTCCTCCCTGGTCTCGGCGGTGCAGTACACCGAACTCCTGCGCGCCAGCTCCAACATCGGCAGCACCGCCGGCGCCGTCATCGAGATGTACTTCGTGGCCTCCATCTGGTACCTCGCGCTGACCAGCGTCTTCAGCGTCGGCCAGTACTACCTGGAGCGCCGCTACGCCCGCGGCTCGCTGCGCAGCCTCCCGCCCACCCCGTTCGAGCGGCTCAAGGCCAACCTGAACATGTTCCGCCGTACGGAGGTGGCGAAGTGACCGCCCAGCCGATGGTCAAGGCCGAAGGGGTTCACAAGTCCTACGGCGCCGCCCACATCCTGCGCGGCATCGACCTCGAGGTCGCCCCCCGCGAGGTCTTCTGCCTGGTCGGCCCGTCCGGCTCCGGCAAGTCCACCTTCCTGCGCTGCATCAACCACCTGGAGCGCATCAACGCCGGCCGGCTCTCGGTCGACGGCCAGCTGGTGGGCTACAAGCAGAAGGGCGACAAGCTCTACGAGCTGAAGGACAGCGAGGTCGCGGCCCAGCGCCGGGACATCGGCATGGTCTTCCAGCGCTTCAACCTCTTCCCGCACATGACGGCCATGGAGAACGTCATGGAAGCCCCGGTCATGGTCAAGGGCGAGAGCAGGGCCGTGGCGCGCGAGCGCGCCGCCAAGCTCCTGGACCGCGTCGGCCTCGGCACCAAGGGCGGGAACTACCCGTCCCAGCTCTCCGGCGGCCAGCAGCAGCGCGTGGCGATCGCCCGGGCGCTGGCCATGGAGCCGAAGCTGATGCTCTTCGACGAGCCCACCTCGGCCCTGGACCCGGAGCTCGTCGGCGACGTCCTCGACGTCATGCGGGACCTGGCCGAGTCGGGCATGACCATGATCGTGGTGACCCACGAGATGGGCTTCGCCCGCGAGGTCGGCGACAACCTCGTCTTCATGGACGGCGGCGTCGTGGTCGAGTCCGGCAACCCGCGCGACGTGCTGGGCAACCCGCAGCACGAGCGGACGAAGGCGTTCCTCTCCAAGGTGCTGTAGCGCTCCGCGGGAACGCGTGCGCGGTTCCCCGCCCCCCGGCGGGGTGCGGAAGGGGCGGTACGGACATCCGTACCGCCCCTTCGGGCTGCCGCCCGGAATTCCTACTTGAGACCTAGGACCAGCGCGTCCGAGGGGGAGCGCCAGACCGAGCGGGCCTCGGCGAAGCCCGCCTCCCGCAGGGTGCGGGCGTGCCAGGCCTCGTCGGGGGTGTCGCCGTCGGCGTGCTCCCCGTAGATCTCGAACCTGGCCTTCACCGCCTCGGCCAGCACCGGGTCGGAGCCGGCCAGGGCCCACCACTCCCGCCAGTCCAGGACCCCCGCCGCCCGGGCCCGGTCCATCCCGGCGTGCCGGTGGGCGTGCTCGGCGGCGCCGATCCGCGGGGTGGCGGGGTCGGGCATGTGGTCGGCGTTCATGAAGACCCCGCCGGGGCGCACCAGTGGCGCGATCCGCCCGTACAGGACCGCCAGCTCCGCGCTGGGCAGCCAGTGCAGGGCGGTCGCCGTCAGCACGGCGTCGTACGACTCGTACGGGAGGGCCGCGCGCCAGTCGGGGTCCTTGAGGTCGGCGGTCACGAAGGTGACTCGGTCGTCGCCGGCGAAGTGGCCCCGGGCGATCGTCAGCAGCGCGGGGTCGAGATCCAGCCCGGTGCTCGTCGCCCCCGGGAACCGCCGCAGCAGCCGGTCCGTGATACTTCCCGTACCGCACGCGAGGTCCAGCACCCGGGGGGAGGGGCCGACGAAGGCCTCGACCATGTCGAGCATCACCCGGAACCGTTCCTCGCGGTCGGGCATGTACCACTCCTGCTGGCGGTCCCAGCTCTCCTGCCAGGCCCGCCAGTCCGTACCGAACGAGCCAGTCACAGCGTCCGCCATCCCGAACCCCTCCACACGTAATACCCTCGAAGCCTAAGCAGCCGTTACTCGGCTGATGCCGACACTAACCCGCAGCCGTAAGGACTACAAGTGGAACTGGCCCATTACTCGGACTTCGCCGTGCGCCTGGTCAACACCGAGGAGCCGGCCCGCGGCAAGGACGCCCTCACCTCCGTCGACGACGTCCGCGCCCTCTTCGGCGCCAGCGTCCAGATGGCCCGCCGGGTCACCGACACCGACGTCACCCGCTTCCGCAACGTCCGCGGCCGGCTCCGCGCCGTCTTCGAGGCCGCCGACGGCGGCGACCACGCCCTCGCCGTCGACCTCCTCAACTCCCTCCTCATGGAGTTCCCCGTCAGCCCCCAGGTCACCGGCCACGACACCCCCCGCGACGACGGCAGCCCCGACTGGCACCTCCACCTCGCCGAACACCCCTCCAACGCCTCCGCCGGCTACGCCGCCATGGCCGCCATGGGACTCGCCTTCGCCGTCACCGAACACGGCCCCGACCGGCTCGGCCTCTGCCAGGCGCCGCCCTGCCGCAACGCCTACCTCGACACCTCCACCAACCGCTCCCGCCGCTACTGCTCCGACCGCTGCGCCACCCGCGCCAACGTCGCGGCCTACCGCGCCCGCAAGCGGCTGGAGGCCGAGGCGTCCGCCCGCAGCGGCCGTACCGCCGACCACGCCCAGGACAGCCGCGCCCTCAGCGAACGCTGACCCGCCGGACGCGGCCGCAGCCGCAGGAACGCCACCGCCAGCACCAGTTCCTCGGGGACCGCGCCGTAGTCGGTGCTGTCCCCGGTCTCGTTGAACGGGTTGTCCCCGAGCATCCACCAGCCGCCCGGCCGGCGCTCCGCCGCCCGCTTCACCACCAGCAGGTCCTGCTGCAGCGGGTGCCGGAACACCACCACGTCACCCGGCCGGACCAACGCCCCGTACCGGACCGCCAGCCGGTCCCCGTGCACCAGCGTCGGCACCATCGACGGCCCCGTCACCTCCGTGATCCCCACGCGCGTCCGCGCCTGCCCGCTCCGCACCATCTCCGGCCTCCTCATCGCTCCCCGCATGCTGCCGCACGGCCCCGTACGTTCGCTCACCCCCGCTCGGCCGGGGCTGGACTTTTGTCCTAAGCCCATGGGGGCGCCCGCGATTTCCGGATTCTCAGCGAGTAATCTCCACCCTTGAGAAGACGATCACGAGGAGGACCCACTCCAATGCTTTCCCGCTTCTTCGCCCCCAAGGTGAAGGTCTCCGCCCACTGCGACCTGCCCTGCGGCGTGTACGACCCGGCCCAGGCCCGCATCGAGGCCGAGTCCGTCAAGGCCGTCCAGGAGAAGTACCAGGCCAACGAGGACGCGGACTTCCGCGCGCGCGCCATCACCATCAAGGAGCAGCGCGCCGAGCTCGCGAAGCACCACGTCTCGGTGCTGTGGAGCGACTACTTCAAGCCCCCGCACTTCGAGAAGTACCCCCAGCTCCACACCCTGGTCAACGACACCCTGAAGGCCCTCTCGGCCGCCAAGGCGTCGAACGACCCGGCGACCGGTGCCAAGGCCCTGGAGCTCATCGCCGAAATCGACCGCATCTTCTGGGAGACGAAGGCCGCCTGATCCGGCCCCGCCCCCGCGGCACACGACTGAGGGGCCCGACCGCACGCGGTCGGGCCCCTCAGTCGTGCGTACGGGCTGCTCGGACTACTCGTCGTCCTCGTCCTCGTCGTCCAGCCGGGCCAGCCAGGTCGCCAGGCGTTCCACCGGGACCTCGAAGTCCGGGTTGAGGTCGACGAACGTGCGGAGCTGCTCGGCGAGCCACTCGAAGGTGACCTCCTCCTCGCCGCGCCGCTTCTCCAGCTCCTCGATGCCGCGATCGGTGAAGTACAAGTCGGGCTCCGTGCCGTGTGGTGGTGATGGGGGCGTTTCCCGCCAGGATAATCCGCTTACCCCCGAGACCCTCCCGCCCGTCCGTCACCCGGCGCTACCTTGGACGCCCTTCACGGGGCGAGCGGGGAACGGGGGACCGGAGATGCCGGACGGGCGCACGGCAGGATCCGCGCGCGCCTTCGAGCTCCTCGAACCCCTCGTCCGGGCCGCCACCGTACGCGTCCACGCGCCCCCGGACGGGTATGAGACCCCCGGGACCGGGCCGACGTGGGGGAGCGGGTTCTTCATCGCCCCGGGCTGGGTCCTGACGTGCGCGCACGTGGTCGGCGAAGGGGGTGCTGCCGTGCGGCTGGCCGGGCGTGAGGTCGGCATCACCTTCTTCTCCGGCGGCACCGGCGGCACCGGCGGCACCGGAGGTTCCGCGGGCTTCGCCGGCTTCGGCGGCGACGGCGCCACCGGCACGGTCACGGGCCGGGTGGAATGCGTCCTGCCCGAACGGCTCGACGAGCGGCGGCCCGGCCGCCGCGCCCTGTGGGACCTGCCCGACCTGGCACTCGTCCGCGTCCTCGCCCCCGTCACCCACGCCTGCGTCTGGCTCACCGACAGGGCCAGACCCCGCCTCGACGACGCCGCCTACTTCGGCTGCACCGAGGAACTCGGCTTCCGCGAGATCACCGGCCGCACCACCCGGCTGCGCGGCATCGCCGCCGGCGGCGCCGCGATCCGCCTGGGCGACGACGACGAGATCGAAGCCGGCATGTCCGGCGGACCCGTCGTCGACCTCGCACGCGGAGAGGTCGTCGGCGTCGTCAAGGCCCGCCGCAGCGGCGCCGGCGGCGGCCTCGCCGTGTCCGTCGCCCAGCTGCGCACCCTGCCCATGGCCCCCACCGGCCAGACCGGCCTCTACCGCAGGGTCATGCAGGCCCACGACCTGTACCACTACGACCGGCACCTGAGCGACCTCGACAGCCGCAGGACCTGGACCGACGTCCACGACGAACTCCCCGACGGCGACGGCGGCCCCTACGGCGGCCGCGGCCGCCTCACCCCCGGCGAGCGCACCACCCTGTGCGGACTCCTCGCGGAACTGCCGCCACCCGGCTCGTCCGAGGCCGTACGGGAGCTCGCCGAGCAGGCCCGCGGCGAGGAGCCCGACACCACCCTGCCCGCCCCGCTCAGCTGGCGCGACGGCCTCGGCCTGCTCCACGACCCGCCCGGCGCCGGCGGCGAGGCCGCCGCCATGCTCCGCTACGCCACCGCCGTGAGCGTCGCCGACCACCGCGAGCCGCCCTCCCCCGGCGCCGACGAGGAACTGTGGGACTGGGTACGCGCCACCGCCGAGCGGCTGTGGCGCCCCCTGCGCCGGGAACTGGGCGAACGGCACGAACGCGGCCTCGCCGAGCGGGAACGCCGCCGCCGCGCCGCCGCCGGCCGGGAGGCGTACGGCCCCGCCCGGCACCGCGCCGGGCTGCCGCCGGGCCCCTCCGTGCTGCTGGAGGCCTGGGCGCACGGCTGGGAGGACGTCTACGACTGGCGGGTGTCCGTCCTGGCCGGCCCGGCCCGCCCCGACCGGGTCACCCCCGTCGCCGCCGGCGTACGCGCCACCCTGGCCGCCCTGCCCGACGCACTGCGCGCCCCGCTCGCCGAGGGGTTCCGCCGGTGCGACACCCACGAGGCGGCCGCGCTCCTCGAAGTCGCCGTCGCCCCCGAACTGTTCGGCCTCCGCGTCGACGAGTGGACCGTCTCGGGCGGGACGCCGGTCGGCGTGCAGCGGCCGGTGGTGTTCCGCTCCGGCGGCGGGGCCGTCCCCTCCGGCCGGTGGGCACGGGTACAGGCCGGCCCGCTCCTGGGCCAGCGGGCCGACTGCCTGCGCGGGCGGCCCCGCAGCCCCTCCCCGGGCTGGCTCGCCGGGCTGCTCGACAACACCGTCCCGGTGCTCTGCCGGGCGCCGGACACCGAACCGACCCTGGGCGCGCTGCACTCCGTACGCGAGGCCGGCTACGGGGTGGTGGTCTGCCGCAGGCCCCCCGCCGACCCGGGGGCCTCCTGCGCCCCCTTCCACCGGGGGCTGCGGGAGGAACTGGCCGAGGCGGGCCGGGGCGCGGTACTGCCGCAGCGCCTCCAGGCCCTGCGGCAACGGGCGTACGGGGCGGACCCCGACGCCTACTGGGCGGCCGGGCTGGCCCTCGTCTGGGACGACCCGGCCCGCGCGCTGCCCGAGGAAGAGCCGCTGCGGGGCGACCTGTGACGGCCCCCGCGCGGGCCGGCGGAGCGGCACGGGGAGGCAGAGCCGGCCCGGGGGACGGAGCGGCGTACGGGTGGTGCGGGACGTGTGGGAGGGAGCGGGCGTGAACGAGGAATGGCTCATCTACCGGGGCGTGGGCGAACCCCACGACGGGATCGAGGCCCTGCCCGAACCGCCGCCCTGGCGGGACTTCGACGGCGGACCCGCCGTCGAACCGGGCGGCCCCGCCGCCGCCCCCGACGGGAACGTCGCCCGCCGCCTCGGCGCCCACCGGCAGGCCGCCGAACTGCACCGGCCCGAACCGGAGGAACTGGAGGCCGTCAACGCCGCCCTCTACCTGCGCCGGCCCCTCCTCGTCACCGGCCACCCCGGCACCGGCAAGTCCACCCTCGCCCACGCCGTCGCCCACGAGCTGAAACTCGGCCGCGTGCTGCGCTGGCCCGTCGTGTCCCGCACCGTCCTCCAGGAGGGCCTCTACCGCTACGACGCCCTCGCCCGCCTCCAGGACGTCCAGATCGCCGCCGGAACCCGTTCCCCCGGCACCCCGCCCGGCATCGGCAGGTACATCCGGCTCGGCCCCCTCGGCACCGCCCTGCTGCCCACCGACCGCCCCCGCGTCCTGCTCGTCGACGAACTCGACAAGAGCGACATCGACCTGCCCAACGACCTGCTGAACGTCCTGGAGGAAGGCGAGTTCACCCTCCCCGAACTCGAACGCGTCGCCGACTCCGAACCCGAGGTGCAGGTCCTCACCGACGACGGCGCCAAGGTCACCGTCCGCGACGGCCGCGTCCGCTGCCGCGCCTTCCCCTTCATCATCCTCACCAGCAACGGCGAACGGGACTTCCCCGCCGCCCTGCTGCGCCGCTGCATCCAGCTCAAGCTCGGCCAGCCCGGCGAGAAACGCCTCGCCACCATGGTCCGCGCCCACCTCGGCGAGGAGGCCGCCCAGCTCGGCGCCGACCTGATCCGGGAGTTCCTCACCCGCTCCCGCACCGAACTCGTCGCCGCCGACCAGCTGCTCAACGCCATCTACCTCACCCACTACGCCGCCCCGCCCAGCCGGGACGACCTCGCCGACCTGCTCATCCAGCGCCTCGACCGCCCGAGGTGAGCCGCGGTGCCCCAGGAACCCGCCCGCCCCGACGGGGCCGCGGCCGCGGACATCCGCACCCTCGCCGCCCTGCTGCGCGCCGCCGGCCTCGACCCGTCCGCCGAGGAACTCGCCGACGCGCTCTGGCTCGCCGCCCGGGCCGGCAGCGGTGCCGCCCGGCCCGCCGGCACCGCCCCCGAACCCGGCTCCGCCCACCCCGGGGAACCGGCCCGCCCGCCCGGACCCGCCGACACCGCCGGACCCCCCGAGCCGGCACCGGAGGAACCGGAGCCCGAGGACCCGGTCAGCCTCTACCCCGCCGGGAACCCCCCCGCCCCCGACACCGGCGCCGCCGCCGAGATCCCCGTCGCCGCAGGGGTCCCCGTACGCGTGCCCGGGGCGGCCGCACTGCCCCGGATCCTGGAGATCCAGCGGGCCCTGCGCGCCCTCCAGCGGCACCGGCCCCCCGGCCGCCCCACCCGCACCGTCCTCGACGAAGCCGGCACCGCCGAGGCCAGCGCCCGCGCCCTCGGCCTGGTCATCCCCGTCTTCCGGCCGGAGACCCGCCGCGAGGCGACCGTACGGCTCGTCATGGACGCCTCGCCCTCCATGGCCGTCTGGCGGGAGATGTTCGAGGAACTCCGCTCCGTGTGCGAGCGCCTCGGCGCCTTCCGCGACGTCCAGGCCCACCACCTCCACCGGCTCCCTGACGGAACCGCCGCCGTCGGCCGCGGCCCCGCACCCGGCCCCGGCCTCCGCTCCGGCGACCAGCTCCGCGACCCCACCGGCCGGGCCCTGACCATCGTCGTCTCCGACTGCGCCGGCCCGCTGTGGCGCGAGGGCCGGGCGCAGCGGCTGCTGCACCGCTGGGCCGAATGCGCGCCCTGCGCCGTCGTGCAGCCCCTCCCGCAACGGCTGTGGGCCCGCAGCTGGCTGCCCACCGAGCGCGGACTGCTGGAACGGGCCGGCGGGAGCGGGGGCGCGGGCGGCGGACCCGCGCTGCGGTTCCGGCCCGACCGGCCGCCCCGGCCCGGCCGCCCCACCGGCGGCCTCACCGTGCCCGTGCTGCCGCCCAACGCCGGCGCCCTCGGCGCGTGGGCCCGGCTCGTCGCCGGACTCGGCACCGGCCCCGTCCCCGCCGAGGTCGGCCGCGTCCTCGCCCACCACCCCGCCGCCCCCGTGCCGCCGCCCCCCACCGCCCGGCCGCCCCGCGAACTCGTCCGCCGGTTCCGTTCCTCCGCCGCGCCCGGCGCCGTCCAGCTCGCCGTGTACCTCGCGGCGGCGCCGCTGACCCTGCCCGTCATGCGGCTCGTCCAGCGCACCATGCTGCCCGACTCGGAGCCCTCCGACCTGGCGGAGGTCCTGCTCGGCGGCCTGCTGCGGCGCAGCGGCGAACCGGCCGGGCAGTGGTACGAGTTCGTACCCGGCGTCCAGGAGGTGCTGCTCGGGCCGCTGGGCCGGGACGAGGCCGCACTGGTGCTCAAGCACTGCTCCGAGTACGTCCTCGCCCACTTCGGGCGCGGCGTGCGCAACTTCCCCGCGCTGGCCGTCGCCCAGCTCACCGGAGAGCCCGCGGCCGAACCGGACACCACGCCCGCCCCCGGACCGGACGCCGGGTGGGACGGCGGCCGGGTGCCGCCCGGGCAGCTCCCGCAGGCCTTCGCGCAGGTCTCCGCCAAGGTCGTACGCCGCTACCTGCCGGGCCCGCCCGAAGAGGCCCCGGAATCCCCCGCACCGCCCGCCCCGCCCCCCGTCGCCGACCCGCCGACGCCCGGCCGCGCCCGGGCCGTCCGCGCCGCCCGCGACCGCCTCGCGGCGGGCCCGCCCGACGCCGACGCGCGGCCCCTGTACGAGTCCGCCGCCCTGCTGCGCCGGGCCGTGGCCGTCCCGCCCGGCCCGGACGACCCCCCGGAGGAGGCCGAGACCGAACTCGCCGGGGTACTGCTGCGCCTGTGGGCCGTCCAGCACGACCCCGAGCACCTCGACGAGGCCGAACGGGCCGCCACGGGCCTGCGCACCCCCGCCGGCCGGGCGGCGCTGGGCCGGGTGCTGTACGAGCGGGCCGTCGCGGCGGGCGCGGCCCCCGACCTGCTGACCGCCGCCGACCGGGAGTTCGCCGCCGCCGCCGCCGACCCCGCCCTGCACCGGGACTGCGCCGTCCTGCGGGCCCGCACCCTGCTCCGGCTGGCCGCGCTGCGCGACGACGCCGGGCCGCTGCACGAGGCACGGGCCACCCTGGAGCCGGTCGCCGCCGCGGAGGGGCCCCCGGACCCCGAACTCCTCCTGACCCTGGGCCGCGTCCTGGTCGCCCTCCTCCCGCGCACCCCGGACCCGGCGCAGCGCACCGCCCTGGCCGAGCGGGCCGCCGACACCCTGACCACCGCCCTGACGACCCTCCTCACCCCCGCCCCCGCCCCGGCCCCCGGCCCGGGCCCCGCTCCGGCCCCCGCCGACGCCCCCGGGCTCGCCGCGCGGGTGCGCGTCGAGCTGGGCGCGGCCCTGCGGTACCTGCCCGCCCGGCTGGAGGAGGCCGCCGCCCGGCTGGCACCCGCCCTGGAGGACCCGGCCGCGGACTCCGCGCTGCGGCTCGCCGCCCTGCTGGGCCTGGCCCGCGTGCACCGGGCCCGGTACCGGCGCGACGCCGACCCGACGGCGCTGGAGGACGCCGCCGAGGCGTACGGCCGGGCCCGGCGGCTGATCCCCCGGGACGGCGAGGCCTTCGGGGAGCTGCTGCCCGAGTGGGGCGACGCACTCCTGGACCGGGCCCGCGCCGCCGACGGACGGCGCTTCGCCTCCACCGCCGTCCGCGTGCTGCGCGAGAGCCGCGCCGCCGTGCCCCAGTCCGACCCCGGGGCGGCGTACCGGCTGCGGCGGCTGGCCGCCGGGCTGCGGCTGAGGCACGCCTACGAAGGGGACCTGGTCGACCTGCGGGAGGCCGAGTACCTGCTGGAGCTGGCCGTCCGGCAGGGCCAAGGCCCCCTGGACCGGGCCCGCGCCTGGCGGGAACACGGCGACGTCCAGCAGGAGATCCACGCCCACACCCGCACCGCCGACCGCCTCGACCGCGCGGCCGACTCCTACCGGCGGGCCTGGCGCGCCGCGCTGGAAGCCGACCGCGACGGCGACGCCGCAGCGGCACTGCCGCTCGCCGCCCGGGTCCAGGAACTGCGCGGCGAGGTCCTGGAACGCCTCGCCCGCCCCCGCGCCGCCCTGGACGCCTACCGGGCCGCCCTGGACCTCCTACAGCGCCTGGGCGAGGGAGACGGCGTCCCGGCCCGGGCCGTCCGGGCCCGCGTACGGGCCCTGGAGGCGGGCCCCTGAACCGTTTCCCCGCGCCGGGCGCAGGGAAAGGGCAGTGGACCACACACGACAAGGGGACGGGCAGCCCATGGGGACCGGACGTCAGGAAGCGGCAGCACCATCACCGGCCCGTCCGTGTCCCGGGCCGCGGCCCGGGCTCCCGGACCTCACCGGCATCGACCTGGCCGCACTGCGCGGGATCGACCACCCCGTGCTCGCCGAGATCATCGACGGCCTCGTCGACCGGGTCACGCACCCGGCCGAGATCCTCAACGCGTTCGACTCCGGCGTCGCCTGACGTCCCCCGACCCGCGCCGGAGTTGACCACTTTCCGCCGTTAGCCGGGCCCCCGCGGAGGGCAGGGATGGACCGTCCGCAGGGGAGAGGTACAGGCGATGAGCCAAGCGATCACGAGCGGTCCCGTGCCGCCCGTGCACCGGACCCTCGCAGGTCACGCCCGCCACGCCCGCTGGCCCTACGCCCGGCTCGACGTCCCGGGCCTGCGCGCCGCCGGCCACCGCCCGTACCCCGTCCGGCAGTTCGTCCTCAAGACCCACAGCCGCTGCAACCTCGCCTGCACCTACTGCTACGTCTACGAGATGGCCGACCACAGCTGGCGCACCCGACCCGCCACCATGGCCCCCGCCACCGCCCGGCGCGCCGCCGAACGGATCGCCGAGCACGCCGCCGCCCACCGACTGCCCCGCGTGGATCTCGTCCTGCACGGCGGCGAACCCCTCCTCGCCCCGCCCGCCGACCTCGCCGCCCCCGTGGAGGCCGTCCGCGCCGCCGTCGCCCGGCACGCGCCCCGCACCCGCGTCACCGCCGCCGTCCAGACCAACGGCACCCTGCTCACCGCCGGCCGGATCGCCGCCCTCGCCGCCGCCGGGATCCGGGTCGGCGTCAGCCTCGACGGCGGCCTGCCCGCCCACAACCGGCGCCGCCTCGACCACACCGGCCGGCCCGGCTTCCACGCCGCCGCGCGCGGCCTGCGCCTCCTCGCCCGCCACCCCGACAGCTACGCCGGGGTGCTCTGCGTGGTCGACATCGCCCAGGACCCGGTGGAGACGTACGAGTCCCTGCTCGCCTTCGCCCCGCCCAGCATCGGCCTGCTGCTGCCCCTGGCCAACTGGAGCACCCCGCCGCCCGGCCGGACCGGGCACGGGACCCCGTACGGCGACTGGCTCCTCGCCGTCTTCGAACGCTGGTGGCACGACGGGGCCCGGCGCACCAGGATCCGGATCTTCGAGGAGGTCATCGCCCTGCTCCTCGGCCTGCCCGCCGCCACCGAGACCCTGGGCCTGGCACCCGTCACCACCGCCGTGGTCGAGACCGACGGCAGCATCGAACAGGCCGATTCGCTGAAGTCCGCCTACGAAGGGGCCGCCGCGACCGGCATGACCCTGGACCACCACAGCTTCGACGACCTCCTCGACCACCCCGGCTTCGCCGCCCGCCAGCTCGGCCGGGACGCCCTCGCCGCCGGCTGCCGCGCCTGCGAACTCGTCGAAGTGTGCGGCGGCGGACACTACCCGCACCGCTACCGCGCCGGCGACGGCTTCCGCCAGCCGTCCGTGTACTGCGCCGACCTCCAGGCCGTCATCCGGCACGTCGCCCACGCCCTGCACCGGGCCGCCACCACCACCGGGCGGGCCGTCTCATGACCCACGGCACCGACACCGACGCCGGCACCGACGCCGGCACCGGCCTCCCCGGCCAGCGGACCGCCGCCGCACCCCCCGGAACGCCCCGGCCCGACCTCGCCCGGTTCGCCGTCAGCTCCCACACCCTGCGCGCCCTCGCCTCCACCGAACCCTCCGAAGAGGGCACCCGCCTCGTCCAGGACGTGCGCCGCTCCAAGCGGCTGCTCCTGCTGCGCGCCGTACTCGACGCCGCCCCCGGCCCGGAGACCGCCGAGCACTGGGCCCTGCTGGAGGAGGCCGAACGCCAGGACCCCGCGGCCGTGCACGACGTCCTGCACTACCCGGCCACCGGCGTCTGGGCCGAGGAGACCCTGCGCCGCCTGCACGCCCCCCAGGGACCCCCGCCCGACCTCGGCCACCTCGGGGCACTCGCCGCCGCCGCCGCGCTCCGCGCCGGAATCGGCTTCAAGACCACCCTGCGCCCCGTCAACGGCCGCCTCGTCCTGCCCACCCTCGGCCTGCTCCGCCCCCACGGCCCCGGCCGCCTCGCCCTCACCGAACGCTCCTGGGACACCGCCGACGCCCTCCCCCTGCACACCCTGCCCGGCGCTGCCACGACCTCCCTCGACGACCTCGACCCCTACCGGGTCCCGCCCTCCGGCACCGCCACCGGCCCGGCCGCCGTCCGCCCGGCCCGCCGGCTCACCCCCAAGGGCCACAAGCGCTGGGACATCCAGTGGTCCGGCGCGCACACCCTGCTGGGCCGCTACGACTGCGCCCGCGCCGAGGAGATCGGCCTGCTGCTGCGCTCCGTCGTCCCCCTCGCCGGCGGCTCCCGCTCCAGCGGCGCCACCCTCCCCGCCGCCGCCGGCTCCGTCCTGGCCCGCGCCCAGGCCCCGCCCGCCCTCGCCGCGACCCTGGTCCACGAGGTGCAGCACGGCAAACTCGCCGCCCTCGCCGACGTCCTCACCCTGCACACCGCCGACCGCACCCCCCGCCACTGGGCCCCCTGGCGCGCCGACCCGCGCCCCCTGGAAGGCCTCCTGCACGGCACGTACGCCCACCTCGCCCTCGCCGGGTACTGGCAGCACGCCGCCCTCTACGGAGCCCGCGGCGCCTGGGCCCAGCACGCCCGCATCCGCGCCCAGGTCGCCGCCGTCCTGCCCGCCCTGCGCGCCCACCCCGCGCTGACCGTCACCGGACGGGAGTTCGTCGACGGCATGGCCGCCGCCGAACGCGCCATGGACGCCACCCCGCCGCCCGGCGACCAGCACGCCGCGGCCCGCCGCACCCTGGAACGCGAACGCCGCGCCTGGTGCGCGGCACACCCCGAACTCGCCCCGTTCGTACGGGTATGACGCCCCGTCCCCTGCGGTACCTTTCAAGCCGCACCGCCCCGCACCCCGTCCAACGAACGGACCCCAGGGAGACGGCCGCATGACCGGTACCGCCATGCGTCAGGACCGCGACGGAGCCGCCCCCGCGCAGCGCTTCGTCATCAGCTTCGCGGGCTTCAACCGCCCCTGGGCGGTGTGGATCGCCCACCGTCTGGAGGAACACGGCCACCGCGTCGTCCTCCAGCGCTGGGACCCGCAGAGCAGTCCCGGCGGACTCACCGAGGCCCTCGACGACCTGGCCCGCGCCGGCGGCCGGATCCTCGTCGTCCTCAGCGAGCGCTACTTCTCCGCCGGCACCCACACCGACGAGGAGTGGAACACCGCCCTGCGCACCGTCACCGCCTCCCACCCCGACCGGTTCGCCGCCGTCTGCCTCACCGACGCCCCGCTGCCCAGCGCCGTCGCCGCCCTGGAGAAGACCGACCTGTGGGGCCTGGACGCCTACGAGGCCGAATACCGCGTACTGCGCCGCCTGGACCTCCCGACCGACCGCATCGGCACCGAGAGCGGCCGCCGCGGCCCCCGCTTCCCCAACGACCCGCCCGAGATCTGGGGCCGCGTCCCGCGCCGCAACCCCCGCTTCACCGGCCGCAACGACGTCATCGGCCGCCTGCGCGACGCCCTCACCGAGGCCCCGCCCGGCGCCTCCACCGTCACCCTGCTCGGCCTCTCCGGCGTCGGCAAGACCCAGGTCGCCACCGAGTACGCCTACCGCTTCGCCTCCGAGTACGACGTCGTCTGGTGGGTCCCCGCCGAGGACCGGCCCACCCTGCGCGAACGCCTCGCCGACCTCGCCCCCGCGCTCGGCCTGCCCCGCGGCGCCGGCAGCTACGGCGAGCAGATCCGGGCCGTACTGGAGGCCCTGCGGCGCGGAACCCCCTACCACCGCTGGCTCATGGTCTTCGACGGCTGCGACAACCCCGACGACCTCACCGACCTCCTGCCCTCCGGCGCCGGCGACGTCATCATCACCTCCCGCAACCGCGAATGGGCCGCCCGGCACACCAGCCTCGTCGAAGTCCCCCTCTACGCCCGCCCCGAGTCCGTCACCTTCATCCGCCGCCGCGCCCGCCGCCTCACCGGCGAGGAGGCCGACCAGCTCGCCGAAGCCCTGGAGGACTACCCCCTCGCCCTCGACCAGACCGCCGGCTGGCTCGCCGACTCCCCGCTCGGCGTCGGCGAGTACCTCACCCTCCTCCAGCACCGCCTCGACTCCCACGAGGCCGTCACCCTCTCCGACGACTACCCGCTGCCCTTCCCGACCGCCCTGGCCATACTCCTCAACAACGTCCGCGAGAACTTCCCCGACGCCCTCGCCCTGCTGCGGCTCTTCGTCTTCTTCGCCCCCGGCCGCGTCCCGCTGCGCCTGCTGCGCGAGTTCCCCGCCGACGGCGTCCCCGAACACCTCGCCGGCATCCTCAACGACCAGATCCGCTGGAACGCCGCCCTCAACAAACTCGTCCAGTTCTCCGTCGTCCGCCTGGAGTACTCCGACCTCTCCGTCGAGGAGGGCGGCGGTCTGGAAACCGTCCAGCTCCACCGCATGGTCCACAACATCGTCCGCGAGAACCTCGCCGAGGACGAGTCCGACCAGCTCTCCCGCGCCGTCCGCCAGGTCCTCGCCGCCGCCGACCCCGGCCGCCCCACCGACTCCCGGCTCTGGCCCCGCTACGCCGAACTCATCCCCCACCTCGACCACGCCGGCGTCCTCACCAGCAGCAACCCCCGCATCCAGAACTTCCTGCTGCACTGCCTGCGCTACCTGATGCTCGCCGGCGAGTACCGCACCTGCCTGCGCCTGTCCGAACAGACCGACGCCGTCTGGCGCGCCATGCTCGGCGACGACCACGACCAGGTCCGCGAGCTCAGCTACCACTACGGCGGCGCCCTGCGCATGCTCGGCCGCTTCCGGCAGGCCGAGACCCTCGCCCGCTCCGTCGCCGACCGGCTCCTCGCCGAACGCGGCGACCGCGACCTGGAAACCCTCCGCGCCACCAGCACCTACGCCGGAGTCCTCCTCAGCACCGCCAAGTTCGACGAAGCCCGCGAACTCCTGGAACACGCCTTCGCCACCTACCGCGAACTCCTCGGCGAGGACGACGCCACCACCCTGAACGCCCAGAACAACGTCGCCGTCGCCCTGCGCCTCCTCGGCCGCTACCAGGAGGCCTACGACACCGACCTCGACACACTGCGCCGCCGCGAACGCGTCCTGCGCGTCCGGCACATCGCCACCCTCTCCTCCGGCATCGGCTGCGCCATGGGCCTGCGCCTCATGGGCCGCTACCGCGAAGCCCTCGCCCGCCAGGAACAGGGCCTCAAACTCCACGTCCAGGTCCTCGGCGCCAACCACCCCCAGACCCTGCGCGCCGAACACAACCTCGGCCAGTGCCTGCGCCGCACCGGCGACATCCCCGGCGCCGGCTCCCGGCTGCGCAGCGTCCTGGAACGCTCCACCCGGGTCTTCGGCGCCGAGTTCCCCTGGACCCTGATGGTCGCCTCCGACTACGCCACCTACCTGCGCGAGTACGGGGACATCGAGGAAGCCCGCCGGATCTCCGAGGAAGTCGTACGCGGCTACCAGTCACAGCTCGGCCTCGCCCACCCCTACAGCATCGGCACCGTCGGCAACCTCGCCCTCGTGCTGCGCGCCCAGGGCGAGCGCAGCGCGGCCCTGAACCTCGCGGAACAGGCCCTGGTCGGCATGCGCGGCGCCCTCGGCGACCACCACCCCTGGACCCTGGGCTGCGCCCTCAACGCCACCGGCCACCGCAACATCACCGGCCGCCTGGACGCCGCCCTGGAACTCAGCCGGGAGACCCTGCGCGGAGCCGAACGGGTCCTGGGCCCCGACCATCCGATGGCCCTCAGCGCGCAGATCGCCCTCGCGGCGGACCTCCGCGCGGTCCGCGAGGACGCGGAGGCCTCGAAGCACGAGGAAGCCGGCCTCAAGGCGCTCACCCGCACCCTGGGCCCCCAACACGTCCACACGGTCTCGGCCCGCCAGCAGACCCGCCCCTACTGGGACTTCGAGCCCCAGCCGTAGCCCCGGCCGGGTGGTTCAGCCCCGCGACATTCCAGCCTCGCCGGCGTTTGAGGCGCGGGGTCAGGGGCGGAGCCCCGGCAGTGGCGGCAGAGCCGGAAGGCCCGGCCCCCAGGTGGGGGGCCGGGCCTTCCGTCATGTGCAGGTCGCGTCAGCGACTAGGCCTCGAAGACCTCGTTGATCAGCAGCTGCTGCTCCGCCTGGTGGCGCTTGGCGGAACCCACCGCCGGCGACGAGCCGTGCGGACGCGAGACGCGCCGCAGGCGCTCGCCCGCCGGGATGTCCGCGCCGACCGCCAGGTCGAGGTGGTCGATCAGGTTCAGCGCGATGAACGGCCACGCACCCTGGTTCGCCGGCTCCTCCTGCGCCCAGATGTACTTCGCCGCGTTCGGGAACTTGGCGATCTCCGCCTGGAGCTCCGCACCCGGCAGCGGGTACAGGCGCTCGATGCGGATGATCGCGGTGTCCGTGATGCCGCGCTTCTCCCGCTCGGCCTCCAGGTCGTAGTAGACCTTGCCCGCGCAGAAGACGACCTTGCGGACCGCGTTCGGGTCCACCGTCGAGTCGCCGATGACCGGACGGAAGGAACCGCTCGTGAACTCCTCCGCCTTCGACGCCGCCGCCTTCAGACGCAGCATCGACTTCGGGGTGAAGACGATCAGCGGCTTGTGGTGCGGGTTGTGGACCTGCCAGCGCAGCAGGTGGAAGTAGTTCGACGGCAGGGTCGGCATCGCGACCGTCATGTTGTCCTGCGCGCACATCTGGAGGAAGCGCTCCGGGCGGGCGGACGAGTGGTCCGGGCCCTGGCCCTCGTAGCCGTGCGGCAGCAGCAGCGTGACGCCGGAGGTCTGGCCCCACTTCTGCTCGGCCGAGGAGATGAACTCGTCGACGATGGTCTGCGCACCGTTGACGAAGTCACCGAACTGGGCCTCCCACAGGACCAGCGCGTCCGGACGGGCCAGCGAGTAGCCGTACTCGAAGCCCATGGCCGCGTACTCGGAGAGCAGCGAGTCGTAGACGTTGTAGCGGGCCTGGTCGTCCGACAGGTACAGCAGCGGCGTGTAGTCCTCGCCGGTCTCCCGGTCGATGAGGACCGCGTGGCGCTGGCCGAACGTGCCGCGGCGGGAGTCCTGGCCGGACAGCCGGACCGGGGTGCCCTCCATCAGCAGCGAACCGAAGGCCAGGGTCTCGCCCATGCCCCAGTCGATGGTGCCGTCGTCGATCATCGCCGCGCGGCGCTGCAGCTGCGGCAGCAGACGCGGGTGGACCGTGACGCCGTCGGGGATGTTGACCTGGGCCTCGGCGATCCGCTTGACGACGTCCTGCGAGATCGCCGTGTTCACGGCGACCGGGAAGTCGGGCTGCGGGGCCGGGACCGGAGCGGCGACCGCGGGCTGCGTGGCGGCCTCGCGGACCTCCGCGAAGACCTTCTCCAGCTGGCCCTGGAAGTCCTGGAGCGCCTGCTCGGCCTCTTCCAGCGTGATGTCGCCGCGACCGATGAGGGACTCGGTGTACAGCTTGCGCACCGAGCGCTTCTTGTCGATCAGGTCGTACATCAGCGGCTGCGTGAACGCCGGGTTGTCGGACTCGTTGTGGCCGCGGCGGCGGTAGCAGATGAGGTCGATGACCACGTCCTTGTTGAACGCCTGGCGGAACTCGAAGGCCAGACGGGCAACGCGCACGACCGCTTCCGGGTCGTCGCCGTTCACGTGGAAGATCGGCGCCTCGATCATGCGGGCCACGTCGGTCGCGTACATCGAGGAACGCGAGGACTCCGGGGCGGCGGTGAAGCCGACCTGGTTGTTGATCACGACGTGAACGGTGCCGCCGGTGCGGTAGCCGCGCAGCTGCGACATGTTCAGCGTCTCGGCGACCACGCCCTGGCCGGCGAACGCGGCGTCGCCGTGCAGCGCCAGCGGCAGGACGGTGAAGTCCGTGCCGCCCTTGTTGATGACGTCCTGCTTGGCGCGGGCGACACCCTCCAGGACCGGGTCCACCGCCTCCAGGTGGGAGGGGTTGGCGACGAGCGAGACCTTGATCTGCTCGCCGTCCAGGCCGGTGAAGGTGCCCTCGGCGCCCAGGTGGTACTTGACGTCGCCGGAGCCGTGCATGGACTTCGGGTCGAGGTTGCCCTCGAACTCGCGGAAGATCTGCGCGTACGACTTGCCGACGATGTTCGCCAGGACGTTCAGGCGGCCGCGGTGGGCCATGCCGATGACGACCTCTTCGAGGCGGGCCTCGGCGGCCGAGTCGATGACGGCGTCGAGCAGCGGGATGACGGACTCGCCGCCCTCCAGGGAGAAGCGCTTCTGGCCGACGTACTTCGTCTGCAGGAAGGTCTCGAAGGCCTCGGCCGCGTTCAGGCGGCGCAGGATGCGCAGCTGCTCCTCGCGCTCCGGCTTGGTGTGCGGGCGCTCGATGCGGTCCTGGATCCAGCGGCGCTGCTTCGGGTCCTGGATGTGCATGAACTCGACGCCGGTGGTGCGGCAGTACGAGTCGCGCAGCACGCCGAGGATGTCGCGGAGCTTCATCATCGACTTGCCGGAGAAGCCGCCGACCGCGAACTCGCGCTCCAGGTCCCACAGGGTGAGGCCGTGCTCGGTGATGTCCAGGTCGGGGTGCTTGCGCTGCTTGTACTCCAGCGGGTCGGTGTCGGCCATGACGTGGCCGCGGACCCGGTAGGAGTGGATCAGCTCGAAGACGCGGGCGGCCTTCGTGACGTCGTCGTCGTGCGAGGCGTCGATGTCGCGGTTCCAGCGGACCGGCTCGTACGGGATCCGCAGGGACTCGAAGACCTGGTCGTAGAAGCCGTCCTCGCCGAGGAGCAGGTTCGCGACGATGCGCAGGAACTCGCCGGAGGCCGCGCCCTGGATGACCCGGTGGTCGTAGGTCGAGGTCAGGGTCATGACCTTGGAGATGCCCAGCTTGTTCAGGGTGTCCTGCGAGGTGCCCTGGAACTCGGCGGGGTAGTCCATGGAGCCGACGCCCATGATGACCGACTGTCCGGGCATCAGGCGGGGCACCGAGTGGACGGTGCCCAGGCCGCCGGGGTTGGTCAGCGAGACGGTGACGCCGGTGAAGTCGTCCATCGTCAGCTTGCCGACGCGGGCGCGGCGCACGATGTCCTCGTAGGCCTGCCAGAACTCGAAGAAGTTGAGGGTCTCGGCCTTCTTGATGCCGGCGACGACGAGCTGACGGTCGCCGTTCGGCTTCACGAGGTCGATCGCGAGGCCGAAGTTCACGTGCTCCGGCTTGACCAGGGTCGGCTTGCCGTCCTTCTCCGCGAAGGAGTGGTTCATCGACGGCATGGCCTTGATGGCCTGCACCATCGCGTAGCCGATGAGGTGGGTGAAGGAGATCTTCCCACCGCGGGCGCGCTTGAGGTGGTTGTTGATGACGATGCGGTTGTCGAACAGCAGCTTCACCGGGACGGCGCGGACGGACGTGGCCGTCGGGACGTCGAGGGAGGCGTTCATGTTCTTGGCCACGGCGGCGGCCGGGCCGCGGAGCGTCACCAGTTCGGGGCCGGCGGGGGCCTCGGTGGCGGGCGCGGCCTTCTGAGCCGGAGTGGTGGCGGCGGCCGGAGCCTGGGCCTGAGGGGCGGGCGCGGCCGGTGCGGCGGCCGGGGCCTGGGAGGTGACAGTCACAGCAGGGGCACCAGAGGGGGTGGCAGGAGCAGGGGCAGGAGCTGACACAGGTGTGGGCGCGGCTGCGGGCGCGGCCGGCGCCGCCCCCGTGGCGGCGTCGACGGCCTGGGGAACCCCGGCGGTGGCGGTGGCGGCCTGTGCGGAGGCGCCGTCCGTCGTCGGGGTCTTGGTGGGTTCGGCCGCCTTCACCGGGGCGGCAGCGCCCCCCGGCTTGTAGTCGGCGAAGAAGTCCCACCAGGCCCGGTCGACCGAACTCGGGTCCTGGAGGTACTGCTGATAGATCTCGTCGACGAGCCACTCATTCGCGCCGAAGCCTGAGGCGGGGTTCTTCCCGCCCTCTGCTGCTTCGGTCGTGGTGCTCGGGTTACTGGGGGACTGTGGCGACACGGCGGCAACCGCCCTCTTCCGCTTCACAAGGTATGGACAGCGGGGATAAAGGCTACGCCTCCCAGGGCGTGTGATGCAGGCCGGGCGGGACTTCCGTCGTGCAGGTCACACCGAACGGCGGGTTTCACCCATCGGAATGGCGGGAAACAAGCGTGGTTCGGGTAGGGGACAGCCAGGTTGCGACCCCCTAGGCCTCGCACCCCTGACGACCCCGGGCACGTGTGGCCGAGATCATGTCCTTCCCACTCGAACCCTACGTCAAGAAGGGACCTGTGAGCTGCCCGGAAGGGTGACAAGGATCCGGCAACCCCGTGACGATTCGGCCACGCCGATGTGCCCGCCGTGCAGGCCCACCGCCCAGCGCGCGATGGCCAGCCCCAGACCGGTGCCCCCGTCGCCGCCCGCGTCCCCGCCCCCGCCGGAACCCCGGTTGAAGCGCTCGAAGACCCGGTGCCGTTCCGCCTCCGGAATCCCGGGACCCTCGTCCACGACCTCCAGCGCCAGGCTCCCCGGGGCCGCCCCGGCCCGCGCCCGGACCGTGACCCGGCCGTGCGCCGGACTGTGCTTCACCGCGTTGTCGATCAGGTTCGCCACCACCTGGTGCAGCCGTTCCGCGTCCGCGTACGCGGTCAGCTCCGGAGGGTGCACATCCAGATGAAGATGCACGTCATTACGGGTATGCCCACCCGAACCGGACGACAGCCCCGGCCGCCCCGCGGCCGCCAGCCCCGACTCCTTCAGCACCCCCGACAGGTACGGCCACACCTCGAACCGGCGCGCCTTCAACGGCACCACACCGTTGTCCACCCGCGACAGGTCCAGCAGCGTGTCCACCAGCCGGCCCAGCCGCTCCGCCTGCTTCAGCATCGTCCGCATGGTCTCCGGATCGGCCTCCGAGACCCCGTCCACCACGTTCTCCAGCACCGCCCGCAACGCGGCGATCGGAGTCCGCAGCTCGTGCGAGACGTTCGCCACCAGCTCTCGACGGTGCCTGTCCTCGGCCTCCAGGTCATCGGCCATCCGGTTGATCGTCGACGCCAGGTCACCCAGCTCGTCACGGCGCCCGGCACCCCGCACCCGGCGCGTGTAGTCCCCGTGCGAGATCGCCCGGGCCACCGTCGTCATCTCGTCCAGCGGCGCCGTCAGACCGTGCGCCACGAACTGGGTGATCAGCATCGACGCGATCACCGAGAAGACCGTGATGAACCGCAGCTCCGTGGCCGTGCGCAGGGCCACCATCAGCAGCCCCGTCGTGATGAACACCGACACCACGACGAGCACGCCCAGCTTCGTCTTGATCGAGAACGGCGAGTAGGGCCGCAGACCCGGCCCCCGCGGCGGGCCGCTCACGACTGCGCCGGGGTCTCCAGGGCGTACCCGACGCCGTGGACCGTACGGATCCGGTCCGCACCGATCTTCCGCCGCAGCGCCTTGATGTGGCTGTCGACCGTACGGGTCCCCGACGCGTCCGCCCAGTCCCACACCTCCGCCAGCAGCTGCTCCCGCGAGAGCACCGCACGCGGCGTCCCCGCCAGGCACACCAGCAGGTCGAACTCCGTCGGCGTCAGGTGCACGTCCTCCGCCTGCACCCGCACCCTGCGCTGCGCGTGGTCGATCTCCAGGTCGCCCAGCCGCAGCGTCGCCCCGCGCGGAGCCGTCGCGGCCAGCGTGGCCCGCTCCACCCGGCGCAGCAGCACGTGGACCCGCGCGGCCAGCTCGCGCATCGAGAACGGCTTCGTCATGTAGTCGTCCGCTCCGACCCCGAGCCCGACCAGCATGTCGGTCTCGTCGTCCCGGGCCGTGAGCATCAGCACCGGGACCGGCCGCTGCGCCTGGACCCGGCGGCAGACCTCCAGCCCGTCGAAGCCGGGCAGCATGACGTCCAGCACCAGCAGCTCGGGCTGCCAGCTCTCCGCGGCCGCGACGGCGGCCGGGCCGTCGTAGGCCGTCTGCACCTGGAAGCCCTCGGCCCGCAGCCGCGCCGCGATGGCGTCGGCGATGGTGCGGTCGTCCTCGACCACGAGCACGCGCCGCTGGGCACCTGGAGTGGCCGCGGCGACGCTGTGGGTGGTGTGTGTCTGTTCCATGTCCCGCCCCTGAAGATCCCGCGTGATGGGGTGCAGCGTAGAGGAGGCACCGGCCTGCGGCCATGCGGGGTTCCGACAGGAGCCGGGGTCATCCGGAATCAGAGATTCATCCCGTCGGGTCGAATCCGGGCAGCGCGTCCAGCACCTTCCGGAGGCCCGGAGCCAGCTCCGTCTGGTCCGCCGTGACCTCGGAACCGCCGTGCACGAAGGCGTACGTGAACCCGTCGTAGACCGGCGGATCGGCCGTCGCCACCCGGGGCAGGTGCGCGAGGTCCGCCTCCCGCAGCGCGGTGCGCAGCGCCTCCAGCCGGGCCGGCTCCAGCTTCCCGGAGCGCAGGTCACGGGCCTTGCCGTCGAGGAGGGTCCAGGAGCCGTCGCCCTTGACCAGGACGGTCCGCGTCTGGCCCGCGAAACCGCCGCTGCGGGTCACGCGCACGAGGGTCCCGGCGGTCGTCCCGGTCGCCGCGGGGGACGTGGGGGCGGGCGAGGGTGTCGCGGGCGCAGGCGTCGCGGGCGGTGACGTCGTGGGCGGGGGCGTCGCCGGCCCCGTCGCCGTCGGGGCCGCCGTCGCGTCCGGAGGCCCCCCGGACCCGCCGCCGCAGCCCGCCAGCACCAGCACCGCGCCCAGCAGCACCACCGTCGCGGCCCAGGCCGCCCGGATCGCTCGCACACCCACCTCCGCAGGTACTCCGACCGAACACCGAGTATGGAGCCCCCGCCCCCCGACCGAAAGCACCCGGAGGCCGCCATCCGCCGCATCACCCCCTGGCGCGCGCTGCCCCCGCTGACCGCCGTGCTCCTCGGGCTGTGGGGCCTGCCGCGCGGCCCCGGCGGCGGGAGCATGTGGCGCGACGAGTCCACCACCTGGCAGGTCGCCCACCGCCCCCTGCGCGGACTGTGGGAACTGCTCGGGCAGGTCGACGCGGTGCACGGCCTCTACTACCTGCTGATGCACGGAGTCTTCGCCCTCTGGGACGGCGGCCCCTGGGCCCTGCGGCTGCCGTCCGTGGCCGGCACGGCCCTCGCCGCCGCCGGAGTGGCCGCCGTGGCCCACCGGCTGGCGGGCGAGCGGGCCGCACTGCTCGCCGGCACCGCGTACGCCGTGCTGCCGCCGGTGCAGGCGTACGCGCAGGAGGGGCGCTCGTACGCCCTGGTCGCGGCGGCCGTGGCCTGGGCGACGTACCTGATGCTGCGCGAGCGGTGGGCGGCCTACGCGGTGGTGCTCCTGCTGGGCTGCTGGCTGCACGAGTTCGCCGTACTGGCCCTGCCGGCGCACGCCTTCGCCGCGGGGCGGGCGCCGGGCTGGCGCCGGGCGGCGGGGGCCGTCCTCGCCGGGCTGCTCCCGCTGGCCCTGGTGAGCGCGCGGCAGGCGCCGGCGCAGCTGGGCTGGCTGGGGCGGCCGTCGTGGCAGGACTGGACGGCGTACGCGGTCCTGGCGGCGGCGGTGGCCCTGCTGGCGCGGGGGGCCGGGGACCGGGACCTCGTACGGGTGGCCGTGCCGCTGGCGCTGCTGCCCCCCGGGCTGCTGATGGCGGTCTCGCTCGCGCACCCCTGGTACGTCGACCGGTACGTCCTGTACGCGCTGGCCGGCCTCGCCGTGCTGGCCGGGGCGCGGGGGAGCGGGACGCGGACGCGGTGGGTGCCGTGGCTGCTGGCCGGGGTGCTGCTGGTGCCCCTCGCGGGGTGGTCGGTGTGGCTGCGCACCCCCCAGGCGCGCAAGGACGACGCCCTCGCCGTCGCGGCGGCGGTGCGGGAGCGGGCCCGGCCGGGGGACGCGGTGCTGTTCATGCCGTCCCGGCGGCGGGAGTGGCTGCTGTCGTCACCCGGGGCGTACGGCTCCCTGCGGGACGTCGCCCTGTCCCGCACCCCGGCGCAGTCCCGCACCCTGCACGGCACGGAACTCCCGGCGGACGCCGTCCGGGCGGCGGTCCTGGCCTCCCCGAGGGTGATAGCCCTGCTGGACCCGCCGGACCAGCCGCTGGACCGCGACCCCGCGGAGGCGGCGAAGCGCGAGGCCCTGGCGCGGTCGTTCGACCGCTGCTCGGTGACCCCGGTCCGCGGGGCCAGGGTGGCGGTGTACGCCTGGCGGGGGACGTGCGGGTGAGGGGGCGCGGCGCGGGGGCGCGGGGGCGCGGGGGCCGGCGTCTGAAGCCGGCCGGGGGGACACCGCCTTCCGCGGCCCCGGCCCCAACGCCGCCTCCCCGGGCCGGGGATGGCCCAGGATGGGTGCGGACCGTGTTCGACGCCGCGCCCGGAGGTTTCCGCATGCCCGTACCCGAGATGCCCGTACCCGAGATGCCCGCACCCGGGTTGCCCGGCCCCCTCGTCGGCAGCGGCTGGCTCGCGGAGCGGCTCGGCCGGGTCGTGGTGTTCGACGCCTCCGTCGGGGCGCACCGGGGGGCTCCCGTGCGGATTCCCGGAGCGCGGCCCTTCGACCTCGACGGCGCCCTCAGCGACCACGCGGCCGCGGTCCCGCACACCATGCCCTCCCCGGCGGACTTCGCCGAGGCCCTCTGCGGGCTCGGGGTGCACGACACCGACACCGTGGTCGTGTACGACGGTGCCGGGATCTACTCCAGCGCCCGCGCCTGGTGGATGCTGCGCGCCATGGGCTTCGACCGGGTGGCCGTGCTGGACGGGGGCCTGCCCGCGTGGGTGGCCGCCGGGCTGGACGTCGAGGCCGGGGCGGCGGCGTACGAGGGGCCGCGCGGCTCCTTCACCGCCCGGCCCAGGTCCGGGCTGCTGGTGGACGCCGGCACCGTCGCCGACGCGCTCAGCGACCCCGCCGCAGCCGTGTTCGACGCCCGGAGCCGGGAGCGGTTCGCCGGGACCGCCCCCGAGCCGCGGCCGGGGTTGCGGGGCGGGCACATGCCGGGCGCGGTGAACCTGCCGTTCGGCGAACTCCAGGGGCCGGACGGCCTGATGCGGCCCGCCGGGGAACTGCGCGCGGCGTTCGGGGCGTTGGCCGGGGACAGGGAGCGGCTCCTCTTCAGCTGCGGTTCCGGCGTCACGGCCTGCGTGCTCGCGCTGGGGGCGACCCTGGCGGGGTACGGGCGGACCGCGGTGTACGACGGGTCGTGGAGCGAGTGGGGCCTGCCCTCGCAGCGGCGGCCGGTGGTGACGGGGCCCTGAGGGTGGGGCCAGCACCACCCCGGTCCGGGATGCCCGCACCAGCGCGGTTCCGCGTGCCGTTGGACAGACTCGCCCCATGGCACCTCACACCACCTCGCTCCGCCTCGCCGCCACCGCCGCCGGGGCCGCCCTCCTCCTCGGCGGCTGCGCGCTGACGGGCGCCGGCCCGGCCAGGACCCTCGATGCCGACGCCACCGTCCCCGAGGCGGTCACGGCGGTGGAGCTGACCGGCGTCCGCAGCGGCGACGTCGAGGTGGCCCCCGGCTCCGGCCCCGGGGTCACCGTCCGCCGGGTGGTCCACTACCGGGGGAGCGCGGAGCCCCGGCCCGGACAGCGGGTGTCGGGCGGGGTGCTGACCTTCAGCGACGGCTGCGGGGACGACTGCTGGATCGACTACCGCCTGGAGGTCCCGGCCGCGGTCCGGGTGAAGGTCGAGAGCAGCAGCGGGGACATCACGGTGCGGGGCGTCGCCCGGGCCGAGCTGACCGCGGCGTCCGGCGACGTCCGGGCCGAGGGGATCACCGGCCCGCTGAAGGTGCGTACCGCTTCGGGGCGGATCACGGCCACCGGTCTGGAGGGGGCCGACGCCGAGTTCCGGGCCGCCTCCGGGGACGTGGACGCCGGCTTCGCGAAGGCACCGGCCTCGGTCTCCGTCACCAGCAGCTCGGGCGACGTGACCCTGCGGGCGCCGCGGGCCCCGTACCGGGTGTCCGTGGACACCGCCTCGGGCGACCGGGAGAACGCCCTCGGCGACACCCCGGCAGCCCCGTCCCGGATCGCGGTGCGCACCACCTCGGGCGACGTCCGCCTCCGCGCCCTCTAGGCGACCGCCACCGCGTCGACCTCCACCTCGACCAGCCAGGCCGGGTCGATGAAGCGGGCCACCTCGACGAACGTCGTCGCCGGGCGGACCGCGGCGAAGCGCTCGCCGTGGGCCCGCGCGGCCGCCTCCCAGGCGGTGATGTCGGTGAGCATGATCCGGGTCCGCACGACGTCGGCGAGCGAGGCGCCGGCCTCCTCCAGGGCGCGCTGCGCGATGTCGAGGCAGCGGACCGTCTGGGCGTGGACGTCGCCCGGGCCGACCGTGGAGCCGTCGTCCCCGATCGGGGCCGTGCCGGCGATGGCCACGTACGGCCCCGTGCGCACCGCGCGCGAGAAGCCGATCCGGGGTTCCAGCGGGGAGCCGGAGCTGACGGTCCGTCGTGTGTCTGCCATGCCGTCATGGTGCTACGACGGGCCCGCCGAATGTGTTCGCCCCGGGCGAACGGGTGTTGGGGAACATTGCCCGGCGCAGAAGCATTGAGTCGGCATAGCTCAACTTCACTGCCGGAGGGAAGATCATGGCTTCGACGTCCGTAACGCTCACCCTGCCCGTACTGCCGCTCGACGACGAGGTCGTGCTGCCCGGGATGGTCGTTCCCCTGGACCTGTCCGACGCCGAGGTGCGCGCAGCCGTGGAGGCCGCGCAGGCGGCGGCGGGCAGCGGGAAGCCCCGGGTGCTGCTCGTGCCGCGGGTCGACGGGAAGTACGCCGGCATCGGTGTGCTGGGGACCGTCGAACAGGTCGGCCGGCTCTCCGACGGGGATCCCGGGGCGCTGATCCGCGGGCGCGGCCGCGTCCGGATCGGCGCCGGGACCACCGGGCCCGGGGCGGCGCTCTGGGTCGAGGGGGAGACCGTCGACGAGAAGGTGCCCGACCCCCTGCCCGGGGCGGTCGCCGAGCTCGTCAAGGAGTACAAGGCCCTCGCCACCAGCTGGCTGAAGAAGCGCGGTGCCTGGCAGGTCGTGGACCGGGTGCAGCAGATCGAGGGGGTGTCGGCGCTCGCCGACAACTCCGGGTACTCGCCGTTCCTGAGCGTGGCCCAGAAGGTCGAGCTGCTGGAGACCATCGATCCGGTCGCCCGCCTGCGCCTCGCCGTCAAGGCGCTCTCCGACCACCTCGCCGAACAGGACGTGGCCGAGTCCATCGCCAAGGACGTCCAGGACGGCGTGGACAAGCAGCAGCGCGAGTTCCTGCTCCGCCGTCAGCTGGAGGCCGTCCGCAAGGAGCTGCGCGAGCTGGGCGGGGAGAAGGAGGGCGAGGAGTCCGACGACTACCGCGCCCGCGTCGAGGCCGCCGACCTGCCCGAGAAGGTGCGCGAGGCCGCCCTCAAGGAGGTCGACAAGCTGGAGCGGTCCAGCGACCAGAGCCCCGAGGGCTCCTGGATCCGCACCTGGCTGGACACCGTCCTGGAACTGCCCTGGAACGAGCGCACCGAGGACGCGTACGACATCCAGGGCGCCCGCGCCGTGCTCGACGCCGAGCACGCCGGGCTGAACGACGTGAAGGACCGCATCACCGAGTACCTCGCCGTGCGCAAGCGGCGCGGCGAACGCGGCATGGGCGTCGTCGGCGGACGGCGCGGCGGAGCGGTCCTCGCGCTCGTCGGGCCCCCCGGCGTCGGCAAGACCTCGCTGGGCGAGAGCGTCGCCCACGCCATGGGGCGCAAGTTCGTCCGCGTCGCCCTCGGCGGCGTACGGGACGAGGCCGAGGTCCGCGGCCACCGCCGCACCTACGTCGGCGCCCTGCCCGGCCGCATCGTGCGGGCGATCAAGGAGGCCGGGTCGATGAACCCGGTCGTGCTCCTCGACGAGATCGACAAGGTCGGATCGGACTTCCGCGGCGACCCGGCGGCCGCCCTCCTGGAGGTCCTGGACCCCGCACAGAACCACACCTTCCGGGACCACTACCTGGAGGTGGAGCTGGACCTCAGCGACGTCGTCTTCCTTGCGACGGCCAACGTCCTGGAGGCCATCCCCGAAGCCCTCGCCGACCGCATGGAGCTGGTGCGCCTCGACGGCTACACCGAGGACGAGAAGGTCGTCATCGCCCGCGACCACCTGCTGCCCCGCCAGCTGGAGCGCGCCGGACTCACCGCGGAGGAGGTGGCCCTCGGGGAGGACGCGCTGCGCAAGCTGGCCGGCGAGTACACCCGCGAGGCCGGCGTGCGCACCCTGGAGCGCTCCATCGCCCGGCTCCTGCGCAAGGTGGCCTCCCAGCACGAACTGGGCGAGCGGGAGTTCCCCTTCGCCATCGGCGCGGGCGAGCTGCGCGGCCTGATCGGCCGCCCGCACCACGTGCCCGAGTCCGCCCAGGACCCGGCGGAGCGGCGGACGGCCGTCCCGGGCGTGGCCACCGGCCTCGCCGTCACCGGCGCGGGCGGGGACGTCCTGTTCGTCGAGGCCTCCCTCGCCGACCCGGAGACCGGCGCCGCCGGGCTCACCCTCACGGGCCAGCTGGGCGACGTCATGAAGGAGTCGGCACAGATCGCCCTCAGCTTCCTGCGCTCGCACGGCGCGGAGCTGGAGCTGCCGGTCGCCGACCTGAAGGACCGGGGCGTGCACATCCACTTCCCGGCGGGCGCCGTCCCCAAGGACGGCCCGAGCGCGGGCATCACCATGACCACCGCGCTGGCGTCCCTGCTCTCCGGCCGCCAGGTCCGCACGGACGTGGCCATGACCGGCGAGGTCTCGCTGACCGGACGGGTGCTCCCGATCGGCGGGGTCAAGCAGAAGCTGCTGGCCGCGCACCGGGCCGGGCTCACCACCGTGATCATCCCCAAGCGGAACGAGGCCGACCTGGACGACGTCCCGAGCGAGGTGCTGGAGGGACTGGAGGTGCACCCCGTGACGGACGTGCGCCAGGTGCTGGAGCTGGCCCTCGCCCCGGCGGTGGTCTCCTTCACCAAGGCCGCCTGACCCCAAGGCCGCCCGACCGGAAGCCGCGCACGGCCCGCAGGGCCCGGGAACCCCCATCGGCGGGGCCCCGGGCCCCCGGCGCACCCGCTGCGAAATACTGGTGCCGAACAGGGGTGCCACGGCGCGCCCCGCCACCGAGGGGAGCGGCACGTGCACGGCAGCGAAGACCAGGAGTTCCTCGCCCTGGAGCGGGAGCTGTCCGTCTTCCTGCGGCGCGCCCGGGCCTCCTCCGGCGAGATGGCCCGCGCCCTGCACCCCGAGCTGGAACCGGCCGCGTACGGGCTGCTGGTCCGCCTGGAGGCCGCCGGCCGCCAGCGGGCCACCGAGCTGGCCGCCTACTTCGGCGTCGGCAAGGCCACCATGAGCCGGCAGCTGCGCGCCCTGGAGGTGCTCGGCCTCGTGGCCCGCGAGCCGGACCCCGCCGACGGCCGCGCCTTCCTCGTCGGCCTCACCGAAGAGGGCCGGGAACGCTTCCTGCGCGTCCGGGGGGCCCGGCGCGAGCAGTACATGCGCAAGCTGGCCGACTGGGACCGCGGCGAGGTCGCGGAGCTGGCCCGGCTGCTCAACCAGCTGAACTCCGGCGAGGAGTAGGGAACAGGGGAGCAGAGGACCGGCGAGCGGCCCGGCGGCCGCGGGGATCAGAGCTCCGCGTAGACCGCGGAGGCGTCGTCGTGCCGCTTGTGCCGGGCCGGCGGGCGCAGTGGGTCCGACTCCACGGTCCGGACCCGCCCGATCAGCCCCCGCGCCCCCTCCTTGCGCAGCACGTCCAGGCAGGCCGCCCAGTCGCCCTCCCCGAACGTGTCCGTCCAGCGGCTCGCCCCGTCCGTGAGCGCGGCCACCGCCAGCACCTCCGCGCGCGGGGTGCGCCCGGTGACGGCCCGGGCCGCCACCGCCGGGTCCGCGGCCGCCGTGAAGAAGCCCCCCTCGGCATTGCGCAGCGCGTCGGTCGCCGCCACCGAGCCGCGCACCCCGTCCGGCACCCGGTCCAGCCGGTCGTCCAGCACCGGCGTGACCGCACCGCCGGGTCCGCGGAGCAGGAGCACGGAATCGGAGAGCACGAGGTGCTCCACGTACGACTCGTCCCAGCGGACCAGGACCACCGTCGCCTGCGGGGTCCGGACGTGAGAAAGGTCACAGGTGTCCCGGTGGGCGTCGGCGGTGTCGGTGATCGCCCGGGCCAGGACCCCCTCCAGGGGCATGTCCCGCCGCGATCCGGACAGTTCGGTCAATCGGCCGCCGAGCCGGGTGGAGAACCAGGGCACTCCGTGCACGCACCCGTCGTCCCCGCGCGGCGGGGTCACCCCGTCCAGGACGACCACCACGCCGCCTCCCGACGCAGGTGCCGACGCCGACACCCAGTCCTGGTTGGGGTGTTCCGGGTTGCCGGGTTCGGAGGCCAGGTCGATGCGCATGCGGACATTCTGCCCGCAGGGGCCTCCGGAGGGCCGGAAGGTCCATACCAATGCCGGAAAGGGTCGGCCCGGCCGCCCGGAAGCCCCGCCCGCCCCCCACCGTGAAATGTGGGCGGGCATACTGCCAAAGCCCGCCGCGTTCTTTCAACCGCCCGTCCATGCCGGGCCACTGACACGCAGTGTCCGAGTTGGTCGGCCACTCCTCCGTGATGTTCACTCCTTCGAGTGGCCGGGTGGGCGATGTGCGGCTCTCCTCCCAACACACTGCGAAGGTCTGAGGCGGTACGAGGGGGCAGGGGGCGTTTACTTGTTGACCGGCCGTTACCTCGGCCACACGAGTAGACGAGCACGAGCACACGTACAGGATTGCGAGCACCGGTGTCTAAGAAGCGGTCTCGGAAGAACGGCACCGCCAGCGCCGACGGACCCGCCAACGCAGGACGACGCGTACGCGTCCGCAGCAGGCTGGTGGTCGGAGTAGCAGTCGCCGGACTCACCGTCCTCGCGGCAGGCACCCCCGCCGTCGTTTCCGCCACGAGGGAACTGAACGACTCCCAGCGCCTGGTCACCCTCGCGGAACAGACGCAGCACGCCCTCACCCTCGCCCACCTCCTCGGCGACGAGCGCGACGCGGTCGTCGAGTACGCCGCCAAGGGCCGGCCCGGCAACGCCAAGGCACCCGTCGACGAGCGCACCGCGCGCACCGACCGGCAGATCGCCGAACTCCGCCCCGAGGCCGACGCGGAACTCGCCCGCGCCCTCGGCAAGGTCAAGGCCGTCCGCGCCGAAGCCGTCGACGGCAAGGGCACCGCCCTCGCCGCCCACCAGGCCTACGCCGGACTCCTCACCGAACTCCTCGCACCCGGCGACCGCCTCGCCGAACTCACCCCGCCGCGCGCCGAGGACGCCCTCGCCGTCACCCGGCCCATGGCCCCCCTGGGCCAGGCCGTGGACCAGGCGTCCGCCACCCGCGGCCTGCTGCTCGCCGCCCTGGCCGTCCCGCGCGCCGAGCAGACCCCGAACTCCGCCGTCGCCGACGAGCTCACCGGCGCCGCCCAGCGCTCCCGCGTCCGCGAACAGGCCGCCCTCGACGACTTCGCGCGCGCCGCCCGGCCCGCCGTACGCCAGACCCTCGCCGCCACCGTCACCGGCCCCGAGGTCAAGGCCGCCGACGACCAGCTCAAGCGCCTCACCGAGCGGTCCACCCTGACCCCGGCCGAACGCAAGGCCACCGACGCCGCCGCCCTCGCCACCACCCTCACCGCCCGCATCGACCGGATGCGCTCGGTGGAGTCCACCCTGGCCGGGGACCGCGCCACCGCCTTCACCAAGCTGCGCGACGACGACGTCACCCGGCTGGAGCTGATGGCCGCCGGACTCGGCGTCCTCTTCCTCTTCGTCATCGGCTTCTCCACCGCCGTCGCCCGCTCCCTCACCAGACCCCTGTCGGTGCTGCGGCGCGGCGCGGAACGGCTCGCGACCCCCGAAGGCTCCCAGGAGCCCGTCCGCTTCACCGGCCGCAACGACGAGTTCGCCGAGGTCGTACGCCACCTCAACGCGGTCCGCGACCAGACCGTCGCCCTGCACACCAAGGTCGCCGGGCTCGACGTGGACCGCCGCCGCCTCATCGGCCGCAACGAAGCCCTCACCGGCGGCCGCGAGGTCCTGGAGGAGGAGCTCGCCAAGCTGCGCGCGGGACTCGAAGAGCACCGCCGCATCATGTCGACGACCTCCGTCTCGCTCTCCCTGCGCACCCTCGGCCTCGTCGAGCGCCAGCTCGCCGTCATCGAGGAGCTGGAGTCCAAGGAGGGCGACCCGGACCGGCTCGCCACCCTCTTCAAGCTGGACCACCTGGCGACCGTCATGCGCCGCCACAACGAGAACCTCCTCGTCCTCGCCGGACAGGAGCACGGCCACGGCCAGAGCCTGCCCGTGCCCCTGGTCGACGTCATGCGGGCCGCCGTCAGCGAGATCGAGCGCTACGAGCGCGTCGAACTCGCGGCCATGCCCTCCTACACCCAGGTCGCCGGGCACGCCGCCGACGACATCTCCCACGTCCTCGCGGAACTCCTCGAGAACGCCACCACCTTCTCCCCGCCCGAAGCCAAGGTGAAGGTGTCCGGCTGGCTCAACGACGCCGGCGACGTGGTCCTGTCCGTCGTGGACGAGGGCATCGGCGTCACCGAGGACCGCCTGGCCTCCCTCAACACCCGCCTGGCCACCCCCGACGCCTACGACGAGGAACCCGAGGCCGAACACGGCCTGGGCCTCGGCCTGTACGTCGCCGGCCGCCTCGCCGCGCGCCACGGCGTCACCGCCGAGCTCCGCGCCGGCCGGCACGGCGGCCTGGAGGCCCTGGTCGTCGTCCCCGAGGCGCTCCTGCCGGACGCCCCGCCCAGCTCCCCGGTGCACACCCTGGCCACGCCCGGCGGCCCCGGGTTCCAGCTGCCCGGCGTGATCGCCGAGGCCAACGAGAACACCCTGCCGCCCCGGCTGCGCCCGCCCGCGGAGGAGCAGACCGCCACGTACGCGCAGCCGGCGGCCGCCGACGCGGAGCCCGCCAAGGTGGTCACGCTCGCCGAGGCCTTCGACGCGGACGCGGACGCGGACGCGGGCGTGGATGCCGGCGAGGACGCGGGCGCGGGCGAGGCCGCCGCCGTGGACGCCCCCGCCGACGCCGATGCGGACGCCTCCGCCGACGCGGACGCCGTCGAGCAGGACGCCGACGCCGATGCCGAGGTCTACGAGTCCGACACCTTCGACGCCGGGTCCCTGGTCGCCGAGGCCTTCGGAGCCGGGGCCTTCGCCCGCACCGACGACACCGCCGCCGCCCCCGAGGCCGCGCGGGACGAAGCCGGCCCGGTGACGCCCGAGGCGGAGCCCGCCAAGGTCGTCACCCTCGCCGAGGCCTTCGAGGACGCCCCGCCGCCCCCCGCCGACCAGGTCTTCACCGCCGCCCCCGAGACGGCCCCCGCCGCCGGAGCCCCGGGCGGGGCCGCTCCCGAGCAGGAGCTCCTCGCGCGGGTCGTGGCCGAAGCGGACGCGGACGCCTTCACGGTGGCCGACCCCGCCCCGGCGGACGCCGCCGAGGAAGCCGGCACCGCGCCCGGTGCACCCGTACAGGAAGAAGGACACCCCGAACCGGCGCACGACGCCGAACAGTCCAGCCACCGGCGGGCCGCCGACGCGGAGGACGGCTTCGTCCCCCGCCAGGGCAGCCACCCCGAGCCCATGGCCGAGCCCGCCCCCCAGCCCGTCACCGCCAAGGGCCTGCCCAAGCGGACCCCGCGCTCCGTGGCGGCCCCCGGCATCGGAAACCCCGCCGCGGCCCGCCCCGAGCCGCGCCGCGTCGACGCCGAGGAACTGCGCCGTCGGCTCGGCGGGTTCTACCAGGGCGCCCAGGACGGGCGCCGGGTCGCAGCGGAAGAACTCGCGCAGGACCGGGGGCAGGGGCACACCGACCAGGGGGACACCGCACAGGAGGCACGCACATGACCGCGCCCAGTACGTACGGACTGAGCACCCAGGCCCGCAACCTGCAGTGGCTGCTGACCGACCTGGTCGAGGAGGTGCCCGGGGTCAACTCCGTGGCCGTCGTGTCCTCGGACGGGCTGCTGCTGCTCTCCTCCGAGCCCGCCGCGGAATCCGCCCGGGGCGACCGCCCCAAGGGCCCCCGCGGCGCCTCGGCCGACCTCGCCACCATCGTGTCCGGACTCGGCAGCCTCACCACCGGTGCGGCCGCCCTCATGGAGTTCGGCACGGTCAAGCAGACGATGGTCGCCATGGAGAACGGCTCCGTCTTCGTCATGTCCATCAGCGACGGCTCCCTGCTCGGCGTGCACGCCACGCCCGACTGCGACATGAGCGTCGTCGCCTACCACATGGCCCTCTTCGTCGGCCGCGCCGGCCACGTCCTGACCCCCGAAGTCCGCAGCGAGCTGCGCCAGTCGATGGAGAAAAACCCGTGAGGAGTACGGCCTCCGACCGGCTGCCGATACGCGGCGCCGACCGCCGCCCCGCCCGCGTCCGCCCGTACTCCCTCACGGGCGGCCGCACCCGCTTCCCGCAGGTGCTGCTGGTGGAGACCTTCGTCGCCACGCTCGACGGCAGCCCGGCCAAGACGCCCGACCGCATGCCCGAGATGCGCGCCATCGTCGAGGTGTGCCGCCGGATGCGCACCATCGCCGAGATATCCGCACTGCTGAAGCTGCCGCTCGGCGTGGTCCGGGTCCTCGTCAGCGACCTCGCCGACCAGGGCCGGATACGCGTCTACGGCACGGGCCACGGCACCGGCCGGCCCGACCGCGCGCTGCTGGAAAGGGTGCTCAGTGGCCTCCGCCGTCTCTGAAACCGCCGCCGTCGCCCCCGCCGGCGTGACGGGCCTCGTCGACGACGAGCCCGTCCAGCCCTGGCAGTACGACCGCTCGCGCGCCCCCGTCGCCGTCAAGGTGCTCGTCGCCGGCGGCTTCGGCGTCGGCAAGACCACCTTCGTGTCCTCCGTCTCCGAGATCACCCCGCTGCGCACCGAAGCGGTGATGACCCAGGCCAGCGTCCCCACCGACGACCTGAGCGGGACCCCGGACAAGAGCACGACCACCGTCGCCATGGACTTCGGGCGCATCACCCTCGACGACGACCTCGTGCTCTACGTGTACGGGACCCCCGGCCAGGAGCGGTTCTGGTTCATGTGGGACGACCTCGTCCGCGGGGCCATCGGCGGCCTGGTGCTCGCCGACACGCGCCGGCTGCGCGACTGCTTCCCCGCCCTCGACTACTTCGAGACCTGCGGGCTGCCGTACGCGGTCGCCGTGAACCACTTCGAGGGCTCGCGCTCCTACGACGTGGAGGACGTGCGGGAGGCACTGACCATCCCGCCGAGCGTCCCCGTCGTGATCATGGACGCGCGGCGCCGGACCACGGTCGTGGAGTCCCTGCTCACCCTGGTGGGCCACGCACTGGACGCCACCCCCGAGTAGGTCCGTTCCCCCTCCCCCCGAATCGAGAACGTGATGCGCAAGATACTCGTCGTCGGGGCCGGCCAGTCCGGCCTCCAGCTCGCCCTCGGCCTCCAGGCCAAGGGCTACGAGATCACCCTCATGTCCAACCGGACCGCGGACGAGATCCGCACCGGACGGGTCATGTCCACCCAGTGCATGTTCGACACGGCGCTCCAGCACGAGCGGGACCTCCAGCTGAACTTCTGGGAGAAGCAGGCCCCGAAGATCCAGGGCCTGGGCGTCTCCGTCGCCGCCCCCGACGGCTCCCGCCCCATCGACTGGCTCGGCCGCCTCAAGGGCTACGCGCAGTCCGTGGACCAGCGCGTGAAGATGGCCGGCTGGCTCGACACCTTCACCCAGCGCGGCGGACAGCTCGTCGTGCACGGCGCGTCCGTCGCCGACCTGGACTTCTTCTCCCGCACGTACGACCTCGTGCTCGTCGCCGCCGGCAAGGGCGAGCTCGTGTCGATGTTCGGGCGGGACGCGGCACGCTCCCCGTACGACACCCCCCAGCGCGCGCTGGCCGTCTCCTACGTCCACGGCCTCGGGCCGCGCCGCGAGCACCCGGACACCGAGGCCGTGCGCTGCAACCTGGTCCCCGGCGTCGGCGAGCTGTTCGTCATGCCGACCCTGACCACCTCGGGGCGCGCCGACATCCTCTTCTGGGAGGGCCTGCCGGGCGGCCCGCTGGACGTCTTCACGGGCATCAACGACCCCTCCGAGCACCTGGCGCTGACGCTGGAGCTCATGGAGAAGTACACCCCGTGGGAGTACGCGCGGGCGACGAAGGTCGAACTGACGGACGCGGGCGGCACCCTCTCCGGCCGCTACGCGCCGGTCGTCCGCAACCCCGTCGGGCGCCTCCCCGGCGGCGGCCTCGTCCTGGGCGTCGCGGACGTGGTCGTGGCCAACGACCCCATCACGGGACAGGGCTCGAACTCGGCGGCCAAGTGCGCGGCCTCGTACCTGTCCTCGATCCTCATGCACGGCGACAAGCCGTTCGACGAGGCGTGGATGAAGGCCACCTTCGACAAGTACTGGTTCACCACCGGCAAGCCGGTGACCCAGTGGACCAACGCCATGCTGGGCGTCCCGCCGGAGCACGTGCTGAACCTGATCGGCGCGGCCGGGCAGCTCCAGCCGGTGGCGAATCGCTTCGCCAACGGCTTCGACAACCCGGCCGACTTCGACTCGTACTTCTACGACCCCGAGGACACGGCCGACTACCTGGCGGAGGCCGCGGCGTCGGTCGCCGCGTCGTCCGGCTCCTCGTCGGGCGCCTCCTCCGACGCGTAGCCCGCGTCGTCCCCCGCCGCCGCGGCCCCGGGCAGCGGCGGCGGGGTGAACTCCGCCAGCGGCGTCCCCTCCGGATCCGGCCGGACCGCCCCGAGCAGCGGGTTCGCCGCGATCGGCGACACCTTCACCGTCGCCCCCGGACGGGGAGCCTGGATCACCTTGCCGTCCCCGACGTACAGGGCCACGTGCGTAGCCTTCGGGAAGTAGACCACCAGGTCCCCCGGCCGCAGCCGGTCCAGCGGCACCCGGGTCAGCCGCTCCCACTGCTCCTGGCTGGTGCGGGGGATGGACCGCCCGGCGTGCTCCCAGGCCCGCGAGGTCAGCCCCGAGCAGTCGAACGAACCCGGCCCCTCGGCCCCCCACACGTACGGCTTGCCGATCTGCGCCGCCGCGTACCGCAGCGCGGCCCCGCCCGCCGCCGTCGGCGTGGTCGTACGGGCGGGCAGCCGGCCCGAGTCCACCAGGCTCCGCTGCGCCCCGGCGGTCACGGCCGCCTCGTGCGCCCCGAGCCCGGCGAGCTCCTCGGGGGTGAGCGCCGCCAGCAGCCGCTCGACCTCCTTGAGCCGGCCCGTCACCTCCGTCTGGGCCTGCTTCTGCCGCGCGGCGAGGGCCTCCTGCTCGTCCCGCGCCTTGCGGGCCGCCCCCGCGAGCGCCCCCGCCTGCTTCCGGTCCCGCTCCAGCCGCGCCACGACCCCGGCCCGCCGGGCACCCTCACGGGCGGCGAGCCGACGCTGGTCGACGGCCTGCTGCGGGTCGCCGGAGAGCAGCAACCGCAGGTAGGGGGAGAGGCTGCCGCCGCGGGTCCCCTGGTACTGCTCCCGGGCGAGCCGCCCGGCGGTGGCCCGCTCGGAGTCGAGCGCGGAACGGGCCCGCCCGAGCTTGGTGGCCAGCCGCTCCTCCTCCGCCTGGCGGGCCTTGAGGGCGACTTCGGCGGCGTTGTAGGCCTCACTGGCCTCCTCGGCCTGCTGGTAGAGGCCTTGGAGGCGGGTGAGCAGCTCGCCGACACCGCGGGCGGGGGCGGCGGCGGGGACGGCCCGGGCTTCGGGGAGGGGGCCTTCGGCGACGGCGGGCCCGGGGCTGTGGCCGGGGCCCGGCTCGGCGTGAACACCGGCCGGCGGGCCGGCGGCGACGAAGACGGCGGCGAGACAGGCGATCCGCAGCAGTCGTTTTGTCATGTAATCACCTCCGCCGCCCGATGCTGCCACGGGGAGGGGGGAGTGGCGGCGAGGGCGGGGGGTGGGTCGGGGGGCGTCACCCGGTTGGGGGCGGACGGGGGGCTGCGGTGGGGGCCGGCCATCTCCCCTCGAGGGGCCGGTGCGGGGAGGCTGCCACCCGCCCCCTTGTCTGCGGGCCGGGGGCCGGGTCAGCGGCATCCCCCTGGACCGGATCAGAGCGGGTTGGGGGCTTCCCGTCAGTCCCATCGTCCTTCCGGTTCGGGCCGGCCTGTCAAGGGCGCTCCTTCGTCGCGTCACTTCGTGATCGCCTTCGGCGACCCTTGACAGACCGACCCGCCCCGGAAAGCCGAAAGACTGCCGGGAAACCCCCAAAGAAACGGCACGGTCCAGAGGAGGAGGGACGGGTCACTCAGCGATGAGGCGAGCGGTCGAGGGCCGGCCCGCCGGGCATCCGGGCCCCCAAGAGCCGAGATTCGGAGCCGGGGCGCGACTACCCGCACGAGAAGGCGAAGAGAGCAGCCCAGGAAGCCCCCAGACGCGACAGATCGCTACGCGCTCCTCATTTCTCAGCGTCCGGCGACCGCCTGGGGCTGCTACCCGCACCAGAGGGCGAACAGAGCAGCCGAGGAGGCGGACGGGCGCCTCGGATCGCTACGCGCTTCTCAGATCTTGGCGGCCGACGGCCGTCTGGGGCGATGCTTTCGGGCTTTCACAAATGGCCCTGAGCCATAGGCTGTTCGGTGTCGAGCTGCACAGAGAAGGGGCAAGGCCGTGTCATCCGATACACCCCCCGACCCGTACGACAACCCTGTCGCATTCGGGCAACGTGTTCAGATCTACCGCACCCGTCGAGGCATGACCCGTGAGCAGTTGGCCGGGCTGCTCGGCCATCATCCGTCGTGGGTCAAGAAGGTAGAGACCGGGGCCATGAGAATGCCGAGACTGCCGGAGATTCTCGGCATTGCCCAAGCCCTGCGTGTCCGTCGGCTGAACGACCTCGTGGGAGATCTCGGTACGGCGCAGAACACCGAGCTGTTCCTCGGCCCTGGCCACGACCAGTTGCCGGCAGTGCGTGCTGCACTCACCGCCTTTCCGGCCGGTGGAGACCGTCAGGCCCCCTCCCAGGCGTTCCTGCGGGCGGCTTTGGATGCCGCATGGGACGCGAGGCACAAGGCGCCGAACCACCGGGCGGTCATCGGCGCCTTGCTGCCAGGTCTGATCCGGGACACGCAGCTCGGGGTCAGGCAGGCCGAGACTGCCGCCGAGCGGCGGAACGCCCTGCGGCTCAAGGCGGAGACCTACTTCCTCGCCCAGTTCTTCGTCGCCTACCAGCCGGACCCCGCGCTGTTGTGGAGGGTCGCCGATCGCGGAATGAATGCCGCGCAGGAGTCCGAGGACCCGCACGCGGTGGGTGTCGCTGCTTGGCTGTCCGCTCAGGCGCACCGGGATTCCGGGCAGTACGACGAGGCGGACGACGTGGTCCAGCAGGCCCTGAGACTGCTGGAGCCCAGGTTGTCGGATGCTGAGGTGGAGGTGCGGGCGATTGTTGGCGCTTTGCGGGCGGAAGCTGCGCTGACTGCTGCGAAGCGCCGTGAGACGGGTGCTGCGTGGGGGTGGTGGGAGCGCGCGGAACGTGTGGCCGAGGAGCTTCCCGACGGCTATTTCCACCGGGTGACGAGCTTCGGGCGACCGGTGATGGGAGCGCACGGGGTCACCGTCGCGGTGGAGCTGAGGGCCGGCGGGGAGGCCGTTCGGCAGGCGGCCGGTTCGGAGACGGTGATCATCCCGTCACTGCCCCGCCGGGCCCGACACAGGATCGAGCAGGCTCGGGCATACCAGCTGGACGGGCAGCCGGACGTGGCGCTGGCGACGCTGGAACAGGCACATGCGGTGGCGCCGGAGACGACCCGCTACAACGGCTACGCACGGGCCATCGTGCTGGAGGAATCGGCATCACGGCTGCCCGAGCGGCGGCAGCGGGCCAGCCGACTGGCCGTGGACATCGGCCTGCTCGCCGCGTAGAAGAAAGGGGCCCGATTCGGGCCCCTTCCTGCCGGAATCCCTCTCTAACGTCGTACCTGATCGACCTGGCGACCTAGGGAGTGGCCTGTGTGCACGTGTACTTGCAGCGAGACAGCGGACAGCGGCGGCGAGCCCAGTACGGATCTGTTCGACCGGGCGCTGGCCGGGTGGGAGCGCTTCCTCGGCACGTTCGAGGAGGCGTCCGATGAGTGAGTGCTACGAGTACGTCCCGCACCGCCTCCTCCGCCGACGTGTCCGCGACATCGCTTCGGGTGTCGAGGGTGTGCTGATGGCGGTGATCAACGAGAACGTGTCCGATACGGGTATCGAACGCTGGATGGAGCTCGCCTACATCCGTGGTGCCTCCGGTCGCGAATTCACCACGGCCGTCACCAACGTGGAACCCGCCTGAGGGCGAAACTGCCCTGGGCGATGATGGGGAGATGGAGCACCTCCCGTCGGTGAACGTCCTCACCCTTCGCGCCGACCGTCCGCATCCCCAAGCAGTGTTCTACTCGGTGGGCATACGGCCCTTCATCGACGGGTGGGACGTTCTGGAAGAGATCCACCCCGGCGGCGATGCGAGCTGCCGCCAGGGGATGTGGTTCGGACCTCCTGAGACGTGGCCGTTGTGGGCGGCCGAGGAGCCGGCCCGGGTCGAGCTGTCGAACAACGACTGCGTGACCGACTGCTGCGGAGGGGTGTTCGTCACCATCCGGCGCCAGGGGGACCGGGTGGTGTGGAGTGGCTGGGAGAACACCGATGACATTCGGGTTCCCCTTCCAGCCGAGGCCGAGTTCGACGCTGTCCAGTACGACGCCGAGCTCGCCCGCGTCGTCGCGGACCACAGCTGGGAAGAACCCGTGGACGCGGCCGCCCGCCTGCTCGCCCAAGGGATCACGGACTCCGGCTGGTACGAGCGCTGGAACTGTCTGCCGCTGCGGCAGGGCATCAACGTCAGCGGCCGGGGGGAGTCCTCGTGCGTGTCGATGTACTTCCTGACGGGTCCCGACAGCGGTTCTCGCGGGTACACGATGCAGGTGTCCGCGCACGAGCCCGTCCAGGACCAGGTTCGACGGTTCGTCGAGGAGATCACGGCCACCGATCCCCGCAAGACCGCACAGGGCCACTGAAACGGCGGCGTAACGAGCCCCGCCTACCGTCGGCTGGATGACCATGGAAATCCGGCCCGGTGTCGAGGACGACCTCGACGAGCTGACCCGCATCTACAACCACTACGTCATCGAGACGCCGATCACCTTCGACGTCGAGCCCTTCACCCCCGATCAGCGGCGGCCGTGGCTGCTGGCCCACCCCACATCCGGCCCGCACCGCCTGCTCGTGGCCGAGGAGGGCGGAAAGCTCCTCGGCTACGCGACGAGCAGTGCCTTCCGCCCCAAGCCGGCCTACGCCACCTCCGTGGAGACCAGCGTCTACCTGGCACCCGAGCACGTCGGCCGTGGCATCGGCGGCCTGCTCTACACCTCGCTCTTCGAGGTCCTGGCGCAGGAGGACGTCCACACGGCGCTCGCGGGGATCGCCATGCCCAACCAGGCGTCCCAACGCCTCCACGAGCGCTTCGGCTTCCGGCAGGTCGGCCTCCTCGAACAGGTCGGCCGGAAGTTCGACCGCTTCTGGGACGTGGCCTGGTTCCAGAAGTCCCTGTGACCTCTCGCTGATCGGGCCATCAACCCCATACGGCCGTCAGCCGCCGAGACGGGAGAAGCGAGTAGCGATCTGTCGCGCCCATGCGCTTCCCGCCCGTCATGATCACCCTCTGGTGTAGGTATCAGCCCAAGACGGTCGCCGGACGCTGAGGAGTGGGGAGCGCGTAGCGATCTGTCGCGTCTGGGTGCACGTCAGGGTGCTCTGATCAACCTCCCGTGCAGGTAGTCGAGCCCCTGGCGCGGAATGAGACTGCTGAGGGCCCGGATGCCTGGCGGGCCGCCCCCGGCACCGCGCCTGGTCCCTGAGATGCCCGTCCCTCCACCATGGACCGTGCCGTTTCTTTGGGGGTTTCCCGGCAGTCTTTCGGCTTTCCGGTTCGGGTCGGTCGGTCAAGGGTGGCCGAAGGCCATCGCGTAGCGACGCGACGAAGGAGCGCCCTTGAGGGACCGGCCCGAACCGGAAGGACGATGGGACTGACGGGAAGCCCCCAACCCTCCCTGAGGCCGCCCCGCTACGACGCCGCCCCCGTGACCCCGCCCCCCAGCAACCGCGCCTTGGCCCGCGTGAACTCCTCCGGGGTCAGCAGCCCCTCCCGGGTCAGGTCCGCCAGCTGCGTCAGCTCCGCCACCAGGCTGCCGGGCAGCGGTGGAGCCGCCGGGGCTCCCGGGCCGGGGGCGGAGGGGGCTTGGGCCGGGGCCGGCTGCGGTTCCTCCTCGGAGGTGGGGGCCGGACCGGGCGCCTCCGCCCAGGGTGCCCCCTCCAGGGACTCCGCGTCCCCCATCCGGTCCCCGTGCTCGTCCTCGTACTCCTCCCCGAACCCCTCCACCACCGCCTCCCCGGTGTCCTCCGCCTGCGCCCACTCCGCCGCGCCCGCCGCCCGGCGCAGCAGGCCGCGCAGGAGGGGCCGGCCCGCCGGGCGGTTCGCCGCCTTGACCGTCACGCCCACCGGCCGGATGAACATCACGCCACCCCCACCCGCTCCGCCGGGATCCTGACCGAGCCGACGATCCGGCCGCCCGCAGCCCGTACCGCTACGGCCGCGTCCTGGGCCCAGACGTGTTCGACCACCAGCAGCAGCGCGCAGCTGCCCCGGTCCAGGAGCTCCGCCGCCTCGCGGACGTCCTCGGGGCCGATCAGCCGGGCCACGTCCCGGCCGGCCAGGATGCCCTGTAGCTCCACGAACTCGTCGAACTCCGCCGCGAACACCTCCCCGGAGGCCGTCTTCGTCGCGACGAGGCCGTCGATGAGCCGGACCACCCCGGTCTTGCGCAGCCCCATCACGGCCTCGACCGCCGGGACCCGGAGCTGTTCCTCCGGGAAGGCGAGGACGATGAATTCCACAGGTCCCATGAGCCGGGCTCCTCACTCCTGACCGTTCCTGCTGGACCGTTCCTGCTGGACCGTTCCCGTCCGACCGTTTCTGACGACTCTTCGGCACCCTATGACATAAGCGGACATACCAGCCGCGACCTTGCTACGTTTCCCCGTATGACCGCTCTGACGGCGAAGGTGACGGAGCCCGCTCCGCCGCCGCCCCCCGACGCACGGGCCGCCAAGCGCCGCGGCATCGAGCTGACGCTCCTGGCGGGCGCGGTCCTGATCTCCGTGCTGGGTCACCTCTACGTGGGCCTCGCCGCGGACGGCAAGAGCACCCGGGCCCCCGCGGCCCCCTACGCCGCCGGGCTCGGCGGGGCCGCGCTGATCGCGCACCTGGCGGTGCGACTCAGGGCCCCGTACGCCGATCCGCTCCTGCTGCCGATCGCCGTCCTGCTCAACGGGCTCGGGCTGGTGCTCATCCAGCGCCTCGACCTGGCCACCCCGGGGGCGCCCGGGGCGGGGGACCAGTTGCGGTGGTCGGCGCTCGGGGTGGTCCTCTTCGTGCTCGTCCTGGTCCTCCTGCGCGACCACCGGACGCTCCAGCGGTACGCGTACCTGTCCGTCACCGCCGCCCTCACCCTCATGCTGCTGCCCGTCTTCTTCCCGGCCGTCAACGGCGCCCACATCTGGATCCGCTTCGCCGGGCTGTCCTTCCAGCCGGGGGAGTTCGCCAAGATCCTGCTCGCCCTGTTCTTCGCCGCCTACCTCGCCGCGAACCGCACCGCCCTCGCCCTCACCGGACGCCGGCTCTTCTGGAAGCTGCGCCTCCTGCCCGGCCGGGTGCTCGGGCCGATCCTCGCGATCTGGCTGCTCAGCGTCGGGGTGCTCGTGCTCGAACGGGACCTCGGCACCTCCCTCCTCTTCTTCGGCCTCTTCGTGATCATGCTGTTCACCGCGACGGGGCGGATCGGCTGGATCGCCATCGGGCTGCTGCTCGCCGCCCTCGGGGCCTACGCCGTCGGGACCCTCGAACCGCACGTCCACAGCCGCGTCCAGGACTGGATGAATCCTTTCGCCTCCATCGAGCGCGGCGACGGCCCCGGCCAGCTGGCCCAGTCCCTCTTCGCCTTCGCCGCCGGCGGCCTGCTCGGCGCCGGCCTCGGCCACGGCCAGTCCTTCCTCATCGGCTTCGCCGCCAAGTCGGACTTCGTCCTCGCCACCGCCGGAGAGGAGCTCGGCCTCGTCGGCCTCACCGCCATCCTGCTCCTCTACGGGCTCCTCGTGTCCCGGGGCTTCCGAGCCGGACTCGCGCTGCGCGACCCCTTCGGGCGGCTGCTGGCCACCGGGCTCGCCTCGATCGTCGCCCTCCAGGTGTTCGTCATCGCGGGCGGCGTCACCGGCCTGATCCCGCTCACGGGCATGGCCATGCCCTTCCTCGCGCAGGGCGGCTCCTCCGTGGTCACCAACTGGATCATCGTCGCCCTCCTCGTCCGGCTCAGCGACAGCGCCCGCAGGCCCAGACCGGGCCCCGGAGACGGCTCCGGAGACGGCCCCGCCCCCGCCCCCGCGCGGGAGGGGTCCGCGTGATCCGCTACATCCGCTGGTGCGCGTACTTCTGCGCCCTGCTGCTCGCCGCCCTGCTGGCCAACGTCGCCCGGGTGCAGGTGTGGGAGTCCGCCGCCTACGGCGCGAACCCCGCCAACAAGCGCCCCGCCATCGACCGCTACGCCGAACCGCGCGGCGACATCCTGGTCGACGGCAGGCCCGTCACCGGCTCCCGCGACAGCCGCCAGCTGCTGCGCTACGAGCGGACCTACACCGACGGCCCGCTCTACGCGCCCGTCACCGGCTTCTCCTCCCAGACGTACGGGACCAGCTTCGTCGAGCGCGCCGAGGACGCCGTCCTCTCCGGCACCGATCCGGGACTGTCCGCCTTCCCGCTCTGGTACGACCTCTCGCGCGGCCGCCCCGGCGGCGGCAACGCCGTGACCACCCTGCGCGCCGCCGTGCAGCAGGCCGCGTACCGGGGGCTCGGCGGCAAGCGCGGCGCCGTCGCCGCCGTCGAGCCGGCCACGGGCAGGATCCTCGCCCTGGTCAGCAGCCCCTCGTACGACCCGGGGCTGCTCTCCGGCACCGGTACGCGGGTCAAGGCGGCCTGGGAGCGGCTGAACGCGGACCCCACCCGGCCGATGCTCAACCGGGCGCTGCGCGAGACCTATCCGCCGGGCTCCACCTTCAAGATCGTGACGGCGGCCGCAGCCCTCGACGCGGGCGTGGTCACCGACGTCGACGCCCCGACCCGGACCCCGGACCCGTACCGGCTGCCCGGCACCAGCACCCTGCTGCCCAACGCGGCCGAGGGCTGCGCGGAGGCCTCGATGGCGGAGGCGGTGCAGTGGTCCTGCAACACGGTGATGGCCGACATCGGGGTACGGGTCGGGCTGCGCGGGATGGTGGAGGCGGCGGAGCGCTTCGGGTTCAACGACGAGGGGCTGCGGATCCCGACGTGGGTGTCGCGGTCGGACTTCGACACCGACATGAGCCCCGACCAGCTGGCGCTGTCCTCGATCGGGCAGTTCAACACCAAGGCCACCCCGCTGCAGATGGCCATGGTCGCGGCGGCCGTGGCCAACGGGGGCGAGATCCGCACCCCCTACCTGGTGGACCGCACGACCCAGGACGACGGCTCCCTGGTGCGGCGTACCGGCCAGCGCACCCTCGGCCGGGCGATGAGCCCGGCCACGGCGCTGCGCGTGCAGGAGCTGATGGTGAAGGTGGTGGAGGACGGCACCGGGCGCAACGCGGCGATCCCGGGCGCGCTGGTCGGCGGCAAGACCGGCACGGCGCAGCACGGCGTCGGCAACGCGGGCACCCCGTACGCCTGGTTCATCGCCTGGGCCCGGGGGCAGGACGCGCCGCAGCCGGCGGTGGCGGTGGCGGTGGTGGTGGAGGACGCCTCGGCGGTGCGCGGGGACATCAGCGGCAACGGCGCGGCGGCCCCGATCGCACGGGCGGTGATGGAGGCGGCACTGCGGACGCACACCCCTTAGCGGGGTGCCCGCCCGCTGTCACCGCCAGGCCTGCGCGTCCCCGCCGTCAGGCCCGCCCGCCCCGCCGTCAGGCCTGCGCGCCCTCCTGGATGGCGGCCTGCACCTCCGCCACCCGTTCCCGCTCCTCGGTGGCGAAACGCTCCCGGTCCAGCGACTCGGCGATCTCCTCGTCCTGGGCCATCAGCAGGTCGAGGTTGGAGTCGCCCATCTCGAAGACGCCCATCTCCAGGTACGCCTTCTGCAGCCGGTCCCCCCACAGTCCGATGTCCTTGACGCACGGCACGATCCGGCTGAACAGCAGCTTGCGGAACAGGTGCAGGAACTCGGACTGCTCGGTGTACTCCACCGCCTCCCGCTTCGGGATGCCGAAGTTCTCCAAGACCTCCACCCCGCGCAGCCGGTCGCGCATCAGGTAGCAGCCCTCGATGACGAACTCCTCGCGCTCGCGCAGTTCGGCGTCCGTCAGCTGCTTGTAGTAGTCGCGCAGCGCCATCCGCCCGAAGGCCACGTGGCGGGCCTCGTCCTGCATCACGTACGCGAGGATCTGCTTGGGCAGCGGCTTGTCCGTCGTGTCGCGGATCATCCCGAAGGCGGCCAGCGCCAGCCCCTCGATGAGCACCTGCATGCCGAGGTAGGGCATGTCCCAGCGGGAGTCGCGCAGGGTGTCGCCGAGGAGCCCCTGGAGGCTGTCGTTGATCGGGTAGAGCATCCCGACCTTCTCGTGCAGGAAGCGCCCGAAGATCTCGGCGTGCCGGGCCTCGTCCATGGTCTGGGTTGCGGAGTAGAACTTCGCGTCCAGGTCGGGCACGGACTCCACGATGCGCGCCGCGCAGACCATCGCGCCCTGCTCGCCGTGCAGGAACTGGCTGAAGTTCCAGGCGCTGTAGTGGCGGCGCAGCTCGCCCTTGTCCCGTTCGGTCATCTTCGCCCAGTGCCGGGTGCCGTGGAGGGTCAGCGTCTCGTCGGGGGTGCCGAGGGGGTCGTACGGGTCGACCTCGATGTCCCAGTCGATGCGCTTGGCGCCGTCCCACTGCTTGTCCTTGCCCTTCTGGTAGAGCGCGAGGAGGCGGTCGCGTCCCCCGTCGTACTCCCAGCTGAAGCGGGCCGCGCCGGAGGCGGGGACCGGCCACACGGTCTCGTCCGGGGCCTGGGTGTAGAGCTCGTGCGTCGACACTGACGCCTCCTCGTCTCGCGTACTGCGTCTCGCGTACTGCCGTGCGGGAGTGGACAGTTGGCAGCGTCACACGTTGGTAGACGTGGGGTCAACAAGTCGTGCGTGGGGGATTGACGGCCTTGCTGACAGGGAGTCTCATAAGAGGTGACCGCAGGTAACCCGACAGGTGACCCCCACAGGCAACCCGACCGCGAGGTGCCCGAAGCCATGACGACAGTGACGGAACGAGCCGCGCTGAGGGACGCCCTCGGCCTCCTCAAGGACCGCGAGCAGATCGCCGAACGACTCCTCGAATCCTCCGCCAAGCACTCCTTCGACCCCGACCGGGAACTCGACTGGGACGCCCCGCCGATCGACGGCAAGTACTACTGGCCGCCCGAGCTGCTCTCCCTCTACGACACCCCGATGTGGAAGAAGATGGGCGAGGAGCAGCGCATCGACCTCTCCCGCCACGAGGCCGCCTCCCTCGCCTCCCTCGGCATCTGGTTCGAGATCATCCTCATGCAGCTCCTGGTCCGGCACATCTACGACAAGTCGCTGACCAGCAACCACGTCCGCTACGCGCTCACCGAGATCGCCGACGAATGCCGGCACTCCATGATGTTCGCCCGCATGATCCAGAAGGGCGGAGCCCCCGAGTACCCGGTCACCCGCCTCAACCACAACCTCGCCCGCGTCCTCAAGGCCGTCTCCACCACCCCCGGCTCCTTCGCCTGCACCCTCCTCGGCGAGGAGATCCTGGACTGGATGCAGCGCCTCACCTTCCCGGACGAGCGCATCCAGCCCCTCGTCCGCGGCGTCACCCGCATCCACGTCGTCGAAGAGGCACGGCACGTCCGCTACGCCCGCGAGGAACTGCGCCGCCAGATGCTGACCGCCCCGCGCTGGGAGCAGGAACTCACCCGCATCAGCTGCGGCGAGGCCGCCCGCGTCTTCTCCGTCGCCTTCGTCAACCCCGCCGTCTACGACAACGTCGGCCTCGACCGGCGCGAAGCCGTCGCCCAGGTCAAGGCCAGCGGCCACCGCCGCGAGGTCATGCAGAGCGGCGCCAAACGCCTCACCGACTTCCTCGACGACATCGGCGTCCTGCGCGGCGTCGGCCGCAGGCTCTGGCGCAGCTCCGGCCTCCTCGCGTAGAGGGGTCGTCTACGCTGCGGGCATGACCGTACGGGCGTACCGCAGACTGAGCGTCGAGGAGCGGCGCGCCCAGCTCCTCGACGCCGCACTGTCGTTGTTCGCGCACCGCGCCCCGGAGGAGATCTCCCTCGACGACGTCGCCGAGGCCGCCGGCGTCTCGCGCCCGCTGGTCTACCGCTACTTCCCGGGCGGCAAGCAGCAGTTGTACGAAGCCGCGCTGCGCTCGGCGGCGGACGTCCTCGAACTGTGTTTCGCCGAACCGCAGACCGGCCCGCTCACCCAGCGGCTCTCCCGTGCCCTGGACCGCTACCTGGCCTTCGTCGACGAACACGACGCCGGCTTCGCCGCGCTGCTCCAGGGCGGCAGCGTCGTGGAGACCTCCCGCACCACGGCCACGGTGGACGGCATCCGCCGCGCCGCCGCCGAACAGATCCTCCTCCACCTCGGCGTCTCCGCCCCCGGCGCGCGGCTGCGGATGATGGTCCGCACCTGGATCACGGCCGTGGAGGCCGCCTCGCTCATCTGGATCGACGAGGGCAAGCAGCCCGAGGCCGCCACGCTGCGCGACTGGCTGGTGGACCAGTTCATCGCCCTGCTCACCGCCACTGCCGCCACCGACCCCGAAACGGCCACGGCGGCCCGCGCGGCCCTCGCCCTGGAACGCCCGGACGGTCCGGCCGGGGTCCTGGCCCGCCGCGTCATCCCGGTGGTGTCCGAGGCCGCCCACCTGCTGTGACACTGGTGGGGTGAGAAGCGAACCGACCCCCTTCGAGGGCGGGCCGATGGACGGCCGCGTCCTCCCGATCCTCGTGGGCCCGACGGGCCACCCGCCGAAGTGGTACGAGATCCCGGTCCCGGCAGCGGACGGCGGCCCCCCGACGGTACTGCTGTACGAGCGCGTGCCGTCGGGGTACACGAAGCGGCTGGGGCTCCAGAAGGGGTGGAAGTACGCCTACTCCCCGACGGGCGAGAAGCCGAAGCTCCGCTGGCCCTGGACGAAGCCGCGCGGCGGCCGCTGAGCCGGGCCGGGGCGCGGGGGCACGGGGGCACGGGGGCACGGGGGCACGGGGGACCGGGGCACGGGGCGCCGGCCGGGCCCCCGGAAGCCCGCTCGCGCGACGGAGCCGCGGCCTAAGGCGCCGGCAGGGTCAGTACCGCCTCCGCGCCGCCGCCCCGGGCCCGGCGGAACTCCAGGCGGGCGCCGATGGCCTCCGCCTGGCCCGCCGCGATCGTCAGGCCGAGGCCGTGTCCCTTGCCCCCGCTGCGGAAGCGCTGCGGTCCGTCCGTGAGGAGGTACTCGGGGTACCCGTCGCCGTGGTCCCGTACCGTCACCACCGGGCCGTCCACCGTGAGCACCACCGGGCCCCGCCCGTGCTTGTGGGCGTTGGCGAGGAGGTTCCCGAGCACCCGTTCGAGGCGCCGCCGGTCCGTCTCGACGTGGGCGTCCCGGACCACGACCACCTCGGTCTCCAGCCCCGACGCCCGCACCACCCGCCGGGCCAGCCGCTCCAGCTGGTGCAGGTCGGTGTCGACCCGCTCGCTCCCCGAGTCCAGCCGTGAGATCTCCAGCAGGTCCTCCGTCAGCTGCCGCATCGTGCGCACCCGCTCCCGGACCAGCTCCGTCGGCCGTCCCTCCGGCAGCAGTTCCGAAGCCGCCTGCAGACCCGTCAGGGGCGTGCGCAGCTCGTGCGCGACGTCCGCCGTGAAGCGCTGCTCGCTCTGCAGCTTCCGCTGGAGGGTCCCGGCCATGGTGTCCAGCGCGGCCGCCACCGTCGACACCTCGTCCTGGTGCCGAGAGGGGTCCTGCGTCCGGGGGTCGCCGACCCGCGCGTCCAGGTCGCCCTGGGTGATGCGGCGCGCGACCGTCGCCGTCTGGTGCAGCCGCCGCGTCACCCGGGTCACCGCGAAGGCGCCGATCAGCAGGGTGCCGCCGAGGGCCAGGACGGAGGAGCCGATGATCGCGTTGTCGAGACCCCGGATGGTTCCCGCGCTCTGCCCGTAGTCGATGAGGGTGGCCAGCGCCTTCCCGTCGGCCGGGGCTGCCGCCCACATCACCGGCCGCCCGCCGGCGTCGCCGACGACCGTTCCGCGCCGGCCGCTCAGCGCGAGCTCCCGCAGCTCAGGGGGGAGCCCCGCCGGGTCGAGTCCGGACTGCGGCGGCAGGGTCTCGCCCGCCTCGTAGGCGTACGAGGCCTCGTCGAGCTTGTCCAGCGCCTTGTCCCGGGCCGCCGCCACCGTCTGCCGGGTCACCTCGACGTGCACCAGTACGCCCAGCACCGCCGCCAGCGCACAGCACATCACCACGATGAAGCAGGCGGACTTCCAGGTCAGCGTGGCCGTCCACGCCGGCAGCCACGCCCTCACCGCGCACCCGGAAGACTGCTCGACGGCGACGGCGACGACCCCACGGAGGGCGACTGCGACGCCGCCGCCCCGGCCGGCACCCGTACGATCTGCTCGCGCTCCGGCAGCATCGTCCGCTGCTTCGCGTCCCAGGACCAGGCGGTGATCAGCTCGTAGCCGGGGTTGCCGCTCGGCACGCGCAGGATGACGTCCCGCCCCGCCAGCTCCACGCCGATCACGGTCTCGGTGGTGGCCATGATGCGGTTGAGCCGGCCGCCGGCGTCCACCGTGTACACCCGTACGGACATCATCCTGTCGGGGAGCTCGATGCCGATCACCAGCTCGTCCTTGCCGTTCCCGGTCAGGTCCCGGTAGTAGGGCTGCCGCACCGGGCACGCGGCCGGGTCCTGTCCGATCTTCCCGCAGGCGCGGATCGCGGCGGCGGTCTCCCCGGGCATGCCGTCCGGGCCGACGCTGATGTCCGGATGGGCGCGCAGCTCCGCCTGCACCAGGGCGACCGGGTCGACCTCGTGGACGTTCTGGTCGGTGACCTTCGGCAGCCCCCGTACGTACTCCGGCGGCGCGCCCCCCGGATCGGCGGGCGGTACCTCGGCACCCCGGCGCTCGGGCCACAGGTGTACGGGGCCGCTGGCGGTCGGGGTCGGCCCCGCGGAGGCGAGCCCGCCGGTGTCCCCGCAGCCGGCGGCCAGCGGCAGCAGCAGGGCGGCCGCCAGCAGCGCCGCGGGGGAGGACGTGCGCACGTGCGGGCCCTCCTCTGACGCGGCCGGTCGGCGATGGTCGATATCCAGCCAACCCTATGCGCAGCTCGACCGCATTTGTCGCCCGGAGGCGGCGGTCAGCCGTCCGTGCGCCCCCGCCGCAGCATCGCGAAGCCCAGCCCGGCGGCGCCGACGGCCGCGATGCCACCGCCCGCCGCGAGCAGCAGTACGCCGTCGCCGGGCCCGTCGGCCAGCGTGTTCAGCCGCAGCGCCTCGGCGGTGCCGGGGGCGCCGGTGCCGCCCTTGGCCGGGCTGCCGGCCGCCGGGCCGCCCGCCGGGATGTCCAGCGACGCGGGCACGACCTGGCCGGAGCCGCCCGCGCCGTGCCGGGTCCCGGTCTTGTGGCCGTCGCCGGCGACGGCGTGGGCGCCGTCCCCGGGCACGGTGTCGCCGACCCAGGAGGACAGCCGCCCGTCGGGCCGCAGTGCGGCGTGCAGTTCACCGGCGGCGCCGACCCCGGTGGACCCGTCGCGGCTGGTCAGGGTGGCGACCTTGGCGCCGGCACGCAGGATCTCGGCCTGGTACGCGTCCTTCGCGAGGCGGTACACCTTCGCGGTCGACCGGCCGTCGGCGAGGGAGATGCTGCTGACGAGGGTCCGCTGCGCGCCGGAGGCGGCCGGCGCCCCGTCGGCGAGCGCGGCGGCGGTCGGCAGTGCCAGGAGTGCGCCGGCGCATGCGGTCACGGCGGTGGCGCGAACGATGGTGCGGCGGCGGGCGGTTTCCACGGGATTCCCTCGGCAACGGTCAGGGCCTGGCGCTTCCAGACGCCACAAAACTAGGGCCCGGCCGTTGCGGTAGGGCGATGACCTTGTAACAGGAAGGCAGCAGGGAGCCGACGGAGCTGTTACACAACCGAGGGATTGCCCGGGGGAGCGGCGCCTGCTCCCATGGACGGCGGGGGTGAGGCCGATGCGCGGACTCAAGGTCCTTCCGAGCGGCCGGCCCGGCCGCGGCCGGCTCTACGTCAACCGGCCCGACGGCCAGGCCGTTGCCTGGTACGACCGGCAGGCCAACCGGATCAGCGTCCTGGCGGACGACCAGCGCGAGGCGGTACTGGCGGTCCTGCGCCCGTACCTGACCCGCGGCTGGAGCATCGGCCCGCCGCCGGTGCCCACCCCCGCCGAGCTGCGCGGCCTGAGCCTGCCGCCCGACGGGGACCTGGCCCCGAACCGGCCCGGCGAGACCCTGCTGGGGGAGCTGGCGTACGGGTCCCCGGGCAGCCGGGCCCGGCACCGGATGCGGCAGGAGCTCCAGGCGCGGCAGCGCACGGGTGCGGAGGTCGATCTGCTGGAGGCCTCGGACTGGCGGGCGCTGCACGACGTGCCGCTGCCCGGTCTGGGGCTGCTGGACCACCTGCTCATCGGCCCGCCGGGCGTCCTGGCCGTGCGTACGGTCCCGGGCCGCCGCCAGCGCGCCCAGGTCGGGGACCTGCTGCTGACGGTGGGCCGCGCCGAGCCCCGTCCGGACCCGCGCTGGATCCGGCGGGCGGCCGCCTGCGCCGCCCGCGTGCTGGCCGCGCCGGTCACCCCGGCCCTGGTCCTGGCCGACGCCGCCCGGGTGGAGGTGGCGCCGACGCAGCGCGACGTCCTGGTCCTCCAGCCCCCGACCCTGACGACCCTGCTGCGGGGCACGCCGGCGACCCTCAAACCCCCGGAGATCGAAGCCCTCTTCGCCGTGGCCCGCGCCCGCCCGGCGTGGACCTAGGGTCTGCCTTCCGGGTCAGGCCGAAGTCCGCTTGCGCGGCGCGGCCTTCTTCGCGGCGGCCGTCTTCTTCGCGGCGGCGGAGGCGGACTTGGCGGCGGTCGAGGTGGACTTCCGGGCCGTGGAGGCGGACTTCGTGGCCGTGGAGGTGCTCTTCCTGGCGGTGGCGGCGGACTTCGTGGCGGCCGAAGTCGACTTCTTGCCGCCCGACTTGGCGGACGAGGCCGTCGAGGCCGGCTTCGCCGTCGTCTTCGCCGTGGACTTCGCCGTGGTCTTCTTCGCCGCCGGGGCCGTCCTCCGTCCGGCGGCCCCGGCCGTCGACTTCTTCCCGCCCACCGCCTTCGGCGCGGCGGCCGCCGCGCCGCGCCGGATCGGGGTCACCTCCGCCTCCGTGCCGCCCTCCCCGCCCTCGTCCGTGCCCCGCGAGGCCCTGGCGGCCCGCACGCTGTTCTCCAGCGCCGCCATCAGGTCGATCACCTGCCCGCCGGCCGGCTCCACCACGGCCTCCGCGGGCTCGAACGCCCCGCCCGCCTTCGCCGCGATCATCGCCTCCACGGCCTCGCGGTAGTCGTCGTGCAGGGAGGTCATCTCCACCTCGCCCAGCGTCGCCATCAGCGCGTCGGCCAGGTTCAGTTCGGCTTCCCGCACGGACACCGAGGCCTCCGGGGCCACCCCCTCCGGCGCCCTGATCTCGTCCGGCCACAGCAGCCCGTGCATCGCGATCACGTCGTCGACGACCCGCAGCATGCCCAGCCGCTCCCGCCCCCGCAGCGCGTACTTGGCGATAGCCACCCGCCGGCTGCGCTTGAGCGCCTCCCGCAGCAGCGTGTACGGCTTGGCCGCCGTGGCCCCGTTCGCGGCGAGGTAGTACGCGGCGTCCAGCTGGAGCGGATCGATCTCGTCGGCCGGCACGAACGACACGATCTCGATCGTCTTCGCCGTGGCGATCGGCAGCCGGGCCAGGTCCTCCTCCGTGATCGGGATGATCGACCCGTCCGCCTCCTCGTACCCCTTGCCGATCTCGGCGGAGGGCACCTCCTCCCCGTCCAGTTCGCACACCTTGCGGTAGCGGACGCGGCCGCCGTCGGTCACGTGGATCTGACGGAAGGAGATCGAGTGGCTCTCGGTGGCGTTCACGAGCTTGATCGGGATGCTGACCAGGCCGAAGGAGATCGCCCCGTTCCAAATGGATCGCACGGTTCCTCCTGATTCGTGGCAATCTCATCGTATGACGCCGATCACGATGGTGGAGGGGCGTCGCATCGCGCTCAGCAACCTGGAGAAGGTCCTCTACCCGGAGACCGGCTTCACCAAGGGCGAGGTGCTGCACTACTACGCCACCGTCGCGGACGCCCTCCTCGCGCACATCAAGGACCGCCCGCTGTCCTTCCTGCGCTACCCGGACGGCCCGGACGGCCAGCTCTTCTTCACCAAGAACCCGCCGCCCGGTACGCCCGCCTGGGTGAGGACCACCCCCGTGCCGCGCTCCGAGGACGAACGGGCCGAACAGGTGGTCGTGTCCGGCCTGGCGTCCCTGATGTGGGCGGCCAACCTCGTCGTCGAGTTCCACACCCCCCAGTGGCGGGCCGGCGCCCCCGCCGTCGCCGACCGGCTCGTGCTCGACCTCGACCCCGGCCCGCCCGCCACCGTCGTCGAATGCTGCGCCGCCGCCCTGTGGCTGCGCGAGCGCCTCGCCGCCGACGGCCTGACCGCGTACGCCAAGACCTCCGGCTCCAAGGGCCTCCACCTGGCCGTGGCGCTCGAACCGGTCCCCTCCGCGCGCGCCTCCGCGTACGCCAAGGCCCTCGCCCAGGAGGCCGAGGCCGAGTTCCCCGACCTGGTCGTGCACCGCATGGCCAAGGCGCTGCGCCCCGGCAAGGTCTTCGTCGACCACAGCCAGAACGCCGCCGCCAAGACCACCGCGGCTCCCTACACGCTGCGCGCGCGGCGCCTGCCGACCGTCTCCGCGCCCGTCTCCTGGGCGGAGGTCGAAGCCTGCCGCGACCCCCACGACCTGGTGTTCCTCGCCGACGACATCCCGCCCCGGCTGGCCCGCGACGGCGACCTCCTCGCCCCGCTCACCGACTCCGGACGGGCCGGGAGCCTGCCGTGACCCCGCAGGCCGTCAGGGTCGCGCTCGCCTCCGCCGTACGGACCCTGCCGCGGGGGGCGGGCCTGGCGTACGAGCCGAAGTTCGACGGCCACCGCATGGTCGTGCTGCGCACCGAGGAGGACGTGGTGCTCCAGGCCCGCTCCGGGCGGATCGTCACCGGCGCCTTCCCCGACCTGGCGGCGGCCGCCCGGCAGTTGCCCGCCGGGACCGTGCTGGACGGGGAGGTGGTCGTCTGGCACGCGGGCCGCACGGACTTCGCGCTGGTCCAGCGGCGCGCGGCGGCGGCCAACGCGGCCCGGGCCGCGGTGCTCGCGCAGAGCCTGCCGGCCTCGTACGCGGCGTTCGACGTGCTGGAGCTGGCCGGGGTGGACGTACGCGGCCGCCCCTACGAGCGGCGCCGGGCCCTGCTGGTCGACCTGCTGCTGCCGCTGGGCCCGCCGCTCCAGCCGGTGCCGATGACGACGGACCCCGAGCTGGCCGAGACCTGGTACGAGACCCTGCCCGCCAGCGGCATCGAGGGCCTGGTCGTCAAGCGGCTGGACCAGCCCTACCCGGCCGGGCGGCGCGCCTGGCGCAAGCTCCGGCACACCGACGTGCGGGACGCGGCGGTGATCGGCTACACCGGCACCCCGCGCCGCCCGCTGGCGCTCGTCCTGGTCCTGCCGGGGGAGGAGGACCAGGCGCCGCTGGTGTCGAGCCCGCTCTCGGCGGTGCTGCGCGCCGAGCTGGCGGCGGTCGTCGCGGAACGCGGGGGCGCGGGTACCGGCGGGGGCGTGGTCACGGCGATCGGGCTCGGCGAGGTGCCGTTCACCCTGCTGGACCCGCCGCTGGCGGCCGAGGTCCGGCACACCGCGCTGCGCCACCCCCCGCCGGAGGTGCTGCGGCTGCGGACGGACCTCTGAGCCGCGCGGCAGGCGCGGCCCAGAGGTCCGGGCGGGATGTTCAGGCGTGCGCGCCGCGTCCCGCGTCGGGCGGCGCCCCCGGCTGCGGGTGCGGTCCGGGGCCCTCGGGCTTCTCGTAGCCGGACTCGCGCTCGGCCCGTACCTGGTCGGCGTGGTCGGAGGTGGTGGAGCCGAAGTTCCCGTAGCCCTGCATCTCGTGCGGCCGCAGGCCGCCCTCGGGGATCTCCACCGGGTCACGCTCCTCGCGGACCTCGTGGACCGGCCCGCCGTCGGGCAGGTGCGGCTGGCTCTCCGGGGTGGGCGGCGGCGGCTCCTTCTCCCGGACCCGCTGGCCCAGCTTGAACCCGGCGAGCAGGACGCCGGCGATGACGATGCCGACGACGAAGAACCACGCGATGTCGGTCAGGATCTCGTCCACGCTGAGGATCGTGTCCATAGGGCCCATTTTCCCGCTTTTGCTACTTTTGCACGTGGGAGCAGCGCAAAGAATGCCCCCGGAAACCCGCCCCGGCCCGACCCCCCACCGCGCCGGGCCGCGCCCGCCCCCTACTCCGAACGGATGACGGGGACGGACGGCGGGGCGGATGATGACGGGAGGGCCCCCGGCCCCTCAGCGCAGCGGCCCGTCCGAATCCCGCAGCCCCCGCGCGTCCCGCCCCCCGAGCACCCCGAGGATCTCGGCGCAGATGGCCAGCGCCGTCTCAGCCGGGGTCCTGGCCCCCAGGTCCAGCCCGATCGGCCCGTGCACCCGCGCCAGCCCGTCCTCGCCCACCCCGGCGGCCAGCAGGCCCTCCCGGCGCCGCGCGGTGGTCCGCCGCGACCCCAGCGCGCCGACGTACGGGACCCCCAGCGCGAGCGCGTTCCGCAGGACCGGCACGTCGAAGTCCGGATCGTGGCTGAGCAGCACCAGGCAGGCGGCGTCCCGGTGCGCGGTCAGCGCCTTCTGCGCGTCCGCCGCGTTCTCCACCACCACGGACTCCCAGCCCAGCAGCGCCGCCTGCGCCCCGATGACCTCGGCCAGCTCCCCGGTCCCGCCGACCACCACGTACGGGGCCGACGGGTACGCCTCCACCAGCACCAGCCCGGACCCCCCGTACAGGGCGTCCCGCCCGGGCCGCCGGGTCCCCAGCAGCTCCCCGGCCCGCCGCCCGGCGTCGTCGGCCGGCTCGTCGCCGGCCCGTACGACCTCGCTGACGGCGCCGTCCGCGCCCTCGCTGAGCCGGGTCACCAGCGCCACCCCGGCCCCGGTGCCCAGCAGTTCCCACCATTCGGCGGGGATCGCGGACAGCGGCTGCAGCAGCACCTCCGCCCGCCCGCCACAGGTCAGCTTCGCCTCCGCGGCCTCGTCGGCCCCCACCGACACCTCGCACACCCGCGCGGTCTCCCCGGCGCCGCCCAGGGCCCCGGCCTCCGCGACCAGCTCGGCGTCGAACACCCCGCGGTACAGGGCCCCGACGCACTCCCCGCGGGGGTCCACGAGCACGGCCCCGGCCGGGTCCCGGGGTCCGAACCCCTGCTCGGTCACCGGCCGGGCCAGGAACGCCACCCGCCCCTCCGCCGCCCACTGCCGCGCCGTCTCCGCAAGCCCACGCATCCTCGTCGCCCCATCCTCTGTGCGCTCCCTCGCCGCAAAGCACCTGGTCAACGGGCACGAAGCGGCCTCGGGAACCACCCTACGCACGCCCCCGGCCGCCACCCATCCCCCGAACCCACCAACCCCGGCCCGTCGCCCTCGTACGGACCACCGGAACCGTCCACGAGTGGCCGCTCCGCCGCCACCACGGAGAATCGAGGGAGCGAAGGGACACTCAGCCCGTGCTCATCCTGAAACGCGCCTTCGGCTCCCTCTCCGTACGCAACTTCCGGCTCTTCTTCCTCGGCCAGCTCCTCTCGGTGACGTGCACCTGGATGATGGTGATCGCGCAGGACTGGCTGGTGCTGGAGCTGTCGGGCGACTCGGGCACGGCACTGGGCGTGGTCACCGCCCTCCAGTTCACGCCGGTCCTCCTCCTCACCCTCTACGGCGGCCGGCTCGCCGACCGCCACAGCAAACGCCGCATCCTGATCCTGGCGAACCTCACGTCCGGCACCCTCGCGCTCGCCCTGGGGCTGTGGGTGGTCCGGGGCGACGTCCGGCTGTGGCACATCTGGCTCTTCGCCCTCCTCCTCGGCGCGGTCAACTCGGTCGAGGCGCCCACCCGCATCGCCTTCGTCGGCGAGATGGTCGGCAACGAACTGCTCCCCAACGCGTCGGCGCTGAGCGGCGCGTACTTCAACGCCGCCCGGGTGGCCGGCCCCGCGGCCGCGGGCCTGCTCATCGCCCGCCTCGGCGTCGGCCCGGTCATCCTGCTCAACGCGTGCAGCTACCTGGCCGCCGTGGCGGGCCTCGCCCTGATGCGCCCCGCGGAACTCCACGGCCCGCCCTCCCGCCCCGCGGGCGCCAGCGTCGTGGACGGCCTCCGCTACGTCTCCCGGCGCGCCGACCTGATCCTGCCCCTCTCCCTGGTCGGCGTACTGGGCCTGGCCGGCTTCAACTTCCAGCTGACGCTCCCGCTGCTGGCCAAGACCGAGTTCCGCACCGGCTCGGCGGCCTTCGGACTGCTGAGCAGCTCCCTCGCGGCGGGCTCCCTCCTGGCCGCCTTCGCGACGACGGCCCGCCGCGAACGCCCCACGGCGGCCGTGGTCACCGGCTCGGCCCTGGCCTTCGGCGCCGCGGAAGCCCTCACGGGCCTGGCCCCCACCCTCCCGACGGCGGCCTTCTGCCTCGCCCTCACGGGCTTCGCGATGATGTACTTCGCCCAGGCGGCCAACCACCGCGTCCAACTCGGCTCGGACCCCGCCTACCGCGGCCGCGTGATGGCCCTCTTCACCCTGATCTTCATGGGCACCACCCCCCTGGGCGCCCTCCTGACGGGCTGGCTCTCCGACCACTGGGGCCCCCGCTGGTCCCTCTCGACGGGCGGCCTCATCTCCCTGACGGCCGCGGCCCTGGCCCTGACGCTGCCCCTGACCCGGGAACCCGCCCGCGAGCTGGACGACTCCCGCACCTGACCGACGCGCGCCGGGTTCCCCAGCCGGCCGGCGGCTCATGTGCCCATTCCGTGCACCGAGTTGGGGCCGGCAGCGGAACGGCCGACCGCACATACGCGAAGACCCCGTCTCAGCGTTACCGCTGATGGCGGGGTCTTTGGGCACTTCCTGCGAAGTGCCCCCGGCAGGATTCGAACCTGCGCACACGGCTCCGGAGGCCGTTGCTCTATCCCCTGAGCTACGGGGGCGTGTCGTTCGCTGTGCGGCGACGGGTTGAACACTACCAGCTTCCGCGGGGTGATCAGGAACCGATTTGGGCGGCCGGGGGAGGTCGGTCGCCCGGAGGGGGTGGAAGTGGCAAAAACCCGGACGCGGGGGCTTAGGGCGACCTACTCTCGAGTTGTGCCAGGCGCCTCGGGCCGGGTGCTTGTTGTCGACGACAACAAGGTCATCCGGCAGCTGATCAAGGTCAATCTCGAGCTGGAGGGCTTCGAGGTAGTGACCGCGAACGATGGTGCCGAGTGTCTGGACGTGGTGCACCGGGTGTGTCCCGACGCGATCACCCTTGATGTGGTCATGCCCCGGCTGGACGGGTTCGGGGCCGCCGCGCAGTTGCGGGCCGATCCGCGGACGAGGCATGTGCCCGTCGCCATCGTCAGCGCCTGTACCCAGCTCGAGGTCGAGGCCGGGATCGCCGCCGGCGTGGACGCGTTCGTCGCCAAGCCCTTCGAGCCCGCGGAGCTGGTGCGGGTCGTACGGCGGCTCGTCGAGCGGAAGGGTGCCCCTGCGGGGAGGGCCGGGAGGGCCGGTCGGGGGGCCTGAGGGCGGTCGCCTGTTCACATGGCGAAACCCGATGCGGGGCACAGGGGCTTCTCGCCTAGGCTGGGTTCCGTGATCCCCGCCGACCTCTCTCGTGCCGTCGTACAAGCCGTACGCCGTGCCGTCGAGGGCGGTGAGCTCGCCGCCGGCGTGCCCGGGCGGGTGGTCGTCGAGCGGACCCGGCCCGGGGGAGTGGGGGAGTACGCCTCCCCCGTCGCGCTCCAGGTGGCGAAGAGCGCCCGGCTGGAGCCCCGTGAGGTCGCCCGGGTGCTCGCGGGCCGGCTCCTCGCCGACGAGCCCGGGATCCTGGGCGTGGAGATCACCGGCCCCGGATTCCTGAACTTCAGCCTCGCGCCCCCGTCCGCCGCCGCGCTCGTGCGCGAGGTGAGGGCGCGGGGGGCCCGGTACGGGTACGTGCCCGGTGCGGAGCCTCGGGGGAGTGCGGTACGGGCCGCCGTGCGGCGGATCCAGGAGAGCCAGGGCGTCCCGGACGGGCCCGTGCCGCGCGTCGCGCCCGTCGCCCGGCGGGACGGGGACGTCGTCGCCGCGTACGGGGCGGACGCCGCCGCCTGGGCCATGCTCTGCGTACCGGCCCGCGAGACCCCCTCCTTCACCCCCGCCCTGCTCGTCCAGGACGAGTCCAGTGAGTTCTTCCGCGTGCGGTACGCCCATGCCCGGGTGCGGGCGCTGGGGATCAATGCCGGTGACCTGGGGTTCCGTGGCGAGCCCGGCGACGACGCGGACGGCCGCGAGCTGCTGCGGTTGCTCGGCGAGTACCCGCTCGTGCTGGAGGCCGCAGCCCACCACCAGGCCCCCGAGCGGCTCACCCGGCACCTCGTGGCCGTCGCCGACGCGCTCCTCGACTTCCAGCACCAGGTCCTGCCCAAGGGCGACGAGAAACCCTCGGCCGCCCACCGCGCCCGGCTGGCACTCGCCGAAGCCGCCGGGACGGTGCTGGCCGGCGGCCTCGCCCTGCTCGGCATCGACGCCCCAGACTGCCTGTGACCCGCGAAGAGAGATTCCGATGAGCCGTTCCGCCCACCCCGCCGGGCCCCGCCACGCCGACGTCCTGCCCGAGGGCCACTACGCCCCGCCGCCGGCCGACCTGAACGCGCTCGACGAGAAGGTGTGGTCCCGTACCGTCACGCGCGACGACGACGGCGTCGTGACCGTCGGCGGGCTCGAAGTGACCCGGCTCGCCGAGGAGTTCGGCACCCCCGCCTACTTCCTCGACGAGGAGGACTTCCGGGCCCGCTGCCGCGCCTGGGCGCACGCCTTCGGCAAGGACGCCGACGTGTTCTACGCCGGAAAGGCGTTCCTGTCGAAGGCCGTCGTGAAGTGGCTCAAGGAGGAGGGGCTGAACCTCGACGTCTGCTCCGGGGGGGAGCTGGCCACCGCCCTCGCCGCCGGGATGCCCGCCGAGCGGATCGCCTTCCACGGCAACAACAAGTCCGAGAGCGAGATCCGGCGCGCGGTCACCGCCGGCGTCGGGCGGATCGTCCTCGACTCCTTCCAGGAGATCGCCCGCGTCGCGCACGTCGCCCGTGAGCTGGGGGTGCGCCAGCCCGTGCAGATCCGGGTGACCGTGGGCGTTGAAGCGCACACCCACGAGTTCATCGCGACCGCGCACGAGGACCAGAAGTTCGGGATCGCCGTCGCCGACGGCTCCGCCGCCGAGGCCGTACGGCGGGCGCTCGGGCACGACTCCCTGGAGCTGCTCGGCGTCCACTCCCACATCGGTTCGCAGATCTTCGACATGGCCGGCTTCGAGGTCTCCGCGAAGAGGGTCGTGCGGCTGCTGGCCGCCGTCCGCGACGAGCACGGCGTCGAGCTCCCCGAGATCGACCTCGGCGGCGGCCTCGGCATCGCCTACACCTCCGCCGACGACCCGCGCGAGCCGCACGAGATCGCCAAGGCCCTCACCGAGATCGTCGCGCGGGAGTGCGAGAGCGCCGGCCTCAAGGCCCCCCGCATCTCCGTCGAGCCCGGCCGCGCCATCGTCGGGCCCACCGCCTTCACCCTCTACGAGGTCGGCACCATCAAGCCGCTGGAGGGCCTGCGCACGTACGTCTCCGTCGACGGCGGCATGTCCGACAACATCCGCACGGCCCTGTACGACGCCGAATACGCGGTCACGCTGGTCTCCCGCGTCTCCGACGCCGAGCCGATGCTCGTCCGCGTCGTCGGCAAGCACTGCGAGAGCGGTGACATCGTCGTGAAGGACGCCTTCCTGCCGGCCGACCTGGCCCCCGGCGACCTGCTCGCCGTGCCCGCCACCGGGGCGTACTGCCGCTCCATGGCCAGCAACTACAACCACGCGCTGCGGCCGCCCGTCGTCGCCGTGCGCGACGGCGCGGCGCGGGTCATCGTCCGCCGCGAGACGGAAGAAGATCTCCTGTCCCTCGACCTCGGGTGACCCCCATATTTCGGGGGGAAGCATCCGGACCCCCAAAATAGACGTTCAGTACACGTCTCACTCAATGGACCGGAGATGGAAACTCCTGTCCATTGCGTGAGACTGGTTCATACCTGGCGCGCAAAACCGCCCGCCGGGAGCGATGGAAGATCGAAAGGCGTAGGTCAATGATGCGTACGCGTCCGCTGAAGGTGGCGCTGCTGGGCTGTGGAGTGGTCGGCTCAGAGGTGGCGCGCATCATGACGACGCACGCCGACGACCTGACAGCCAGGATCGGCGCGCCCGTCGAACTCGCCGGCGTGGCTGTGCGCCGTCCCTCCAAGGTGCGCGAGGGCATCGACCCCGCCCTCGTCACCACCGACGCCACCGCCCTCCTCAAACGCGGTGACATCGACGTGGCCATCGAGGTCATCGGCGGCATCGAGCCCGCCCGCACCCTGATCACCACCGCCTTCGAGCACGGCATCTCCGTCGTCTCCGCGAACAAGGCGCTGCTCGCCCAGGACGGCGCGTCCCTGCACGCCGCCGCCGAGCAGGCCGGGCTGGACCTCTACTACGAGGCCGCCGTCGCCGGCGCCATCCCGCTGGTCCGCCCCATGCGAGAGTCCCTCGCCGGCGACAAGATCAACCGGGTCATGGGCATCGTCAACGGCACGACGAACTTCATCCTCGACAAGATGGACTCGACGGGCGCCGGCTACCAGGAGGCGCTCGACGAGGCCACCGCCCTCGGCTACGCCGAGGCCGACCCCACCGCCGACGTCGAGGGCTACGACGCCGCCGCCAAGGCCGCGATCCTGGCCGGCATCGCCTTCCACACCCGCGTCCGCCTCGACGACGTGTACCGCGAGGGCATGACCGAGGTCAGCGCCGCGGACTTCGCCTCCGCCAAGCGCATGGGATGCACCATCAAGCTCCTCGCCATCCTGGAGCGCGCGGCCGACGGCGAGTCCGTCACCGCCCGCGTCCACCCGGCGATGATCCCGCTCAGCCACCCGCTGGCCTCCGTCCGCGAGGCGTACAACGCCGTCTTCGTCGAGGCCGAGGCCGCCGGACGGCTGATGTTCTACGGGCCCGGCGCGGGCGGCTCGCCGACCGCGTCCGCGGTCCTCGGCGACCTCGTCGCCGTCTGCCGCAACAAGCTCGCCGAGGCAACGGGGCCCGGCGAGTCGGCGTACACCCAGCTGCCGGTCAGCCCCATGGGGGACGTCGTCACCCGCTACCACATCAGCCTCGATGTGGCGGACAAGCCGGGCGTCCTCGCCCAGGTGGCGACCACCTTCGCGGAGCACGGCGTGTCGATCGACACGGTCCGGCAGCAGGGCAAGGACGGCGAGGCCTCCCTCGTCGTCGTCACCCACCGCGCACCCGACGCCGCCCTCTCCGGGACCGTCGAGGCGCTGCGGAAGCTGGACACCGTGCGCGGTGTCGCCAGCATCATGCGTGTTGAAGGGGAGTAAGGACCCATGAGCAGCAATCGCACCCACCAGTGGCGCGGCATCATCGAGGAGTACCGCGACCGGCTGCCGGTGACGGACACGACTCCCGTGGTCACGCTCCGCGAGGGCGGTACTCCCCTCGTCCCCGCCCAGGTGCTCTCCGAGCGCACGGGCTGTGAGGTGCACCTCAAGGTCGAGGGCGCGAACCCGACCGGGTCCTTCAAGGACCGCGGCATGACCATGGCCATCACCAAGGCCAAGGAGGACGGCGCCAAGGCCGTCATCTGCGCCTCCACGGGCAACACCTCGGCCTCCGCCGCCGCCTACGCGGTGCGCGCCGGCATGGTGTCCGCGGTCCTCGTGCCCCGCGGCAAGATCGCGCTCGGCAAGATGGGCCAGGCCCTGGTGCACGGCGCCAAGATCCTGCAGGTTGACGGCAACTTCGACGACTGCCTGGCCCTGGCCCGCGCGCTGTCCGACAACTACCCGGTGGCGCTGGTCAATTCCGTCAACCCGGTGCGCATCGAGGGCCAGAAGACGGCCGCGTTCGAGATCGTCGACGCGCTCGGCGACGCCCCCGACATCCACGTGCTGCCCGTCGGCAACGCGGGCAACATCACCGCGTACTGGAAGGGCTTCAAGGAGTACAAGGCCGACGGCCTGGCCTCCCGTACGCCCCGCGTCTGGGGTTTCCAGGCCTCCGGCTCCGCGCCGATCGTGCGCGGCGAGGTCGTCAAGGAGCCCCACACCATCGCCACCGCGATCCGCATCGGCAACCCGGCCTCCTGGGACTACGCGCTCGCCGCGCGCGAGGAGTCGGGCGGCTTCATCGACGAGGTGACGGACCGCCAGATCCTGGCGGCCTACCGTCTGTTGGCCGCGCAGGAGGGCGTCTTCGTCGAGCCCGCCTCGGCCGCGTCGGTCGCCGGCCTGCTGAAGGCCGCCGAGGCCGGCCTCGTCGACCCCGGCCAGAAGATCGTGTGCACCGTCACGGGCAACGGCCTCAAGGACCCCGACTGGGCGGTCGCCGGCGCTCCGCAGCCGGTCACCGTCCCGGTGGACGCCGAGGCCGCGGCCGTCCGCCTCGGCCTGGTCTGACCCCGCTCCCCGGCCCCTGAGGGGGCCCCGAGCCCCGTTGCCGGATCCCGGAAGTCTCCGGGATCCGGCAACCCGGGCGGTACGGCACCGAAGAGCCCACGGCGATCCCCCCGGATCCGGCGGAAGACCCCGACACGCATCGTGCGCCTCCTGTGCGCCCTATGTCGCGGGAGAACCTTCCTTCGATACGCTGTACTTACATCCGCCACCGCGCATATGACCGCGGTGCTGCCCCGAGGGCCTTCGGGTGTCGTACGTTCTCCAGTACATTCGCAGCGAAGATCCCGCGCAGCCGCCGGATCCCGCACAGTCACAAGGAGTGTCATCGACCGATGGCAGGTCCAGCGTTCCGCGCCGCCGCCGTACGGGTGCGCGTCCCCGCCAGCAGCGCCAACCTCGGCCCCGGCTTCGACGCCCTCGGCCTGGCCCTGGGGCTCTACGACGACGTCGTCGTCCGGGTAGCCGACTCCGGCCTGGACATCGACATCGCGGGTGAGGGCGCCGACACCCTCCCGAGGGACGAGAGCCACCTCCTCGTACGCTCCATGCGCACCGCCTTCGACCTGCTGGGCGGGCAGCCGCGCGGCCTGGAGGTCGTCTGCGCCAACCGCATCCCGCACGGCCGGGGCCTCGGCTCCTCCTCCGCCGCGATCTGCGCCGGCATCGTCGCCGCCCGCGCCGTGACCATAGGCGGGGAGGCCAAGCTCGACGACGCGGCGCTGCTGGAGCTCGCCACCGAGATCGAGGGCCACCCCGACAACGTCGCCGCCTGTCTGCTCGGCGGTTTCACCCTGGCGTGGATGGAAGGCGGCAGCGCCAAGGCGATCCGGATGGACCCTGCGGATTCCATCGTTCCGGTGGTCTTCGTCCCGTCGAAGCCGGTCCTGACCGAGACCGCCCGCGGCCTGCTGCCGCGCAGCGTCCCGCACGTGGACGCGGCCGTCAACGCGGGCCGCGCGGGCCTGCTCGTGGAGGCCATGACCAGGCGTCCCGAGTTCCTGCTGCCCGCCACCGAGGACCGGCTGCACCAGGAGTACCGGGCCCCGGCGATGCCGGAGAGCGTGGCACTCGTCAACCGGCTGCGGGCGGACGGCATCCCCGCGGTCATCTCCGGCGCGGGCCCCACGGTCCTCGCGCTGGTCGACAACGGCGCGGCCGACAAGGTCGCGCTGCTCGCGGGCGAGGGGTGGGCCGCCAACCGGCTCGCGCTCGACGCCGCGGGCGCGAGCGTCCTGCCGCTGGGCGCCCAGGGCGGTCAGCCCGTGTCGTGACGACACGGCCCGTCGGGGCGGACGGCCGGGCAGGCCGCCCGCCCGCGACGGGCGATTGCCGGTGATTGAGAGGGGGAATGTCTGTTGGATCCGGTAGTGTTAATCTCAAGTGCGCATCCGAAGCCGCCATGGCTCGGTGCTCAGTGTCCCCATCCGGGACCACATTTCTTCCGGGAGCCTCCCCGACTGCTTTGATCGCTGCCAGCAGTTTCGAGCACGCTCCGGAAATCGGCGTGACATTCCCACGCTTTCCAGCTCGGGGGCTTCTCGCCGGAACCACCATGCACGTTTCTCTCCGCCGTAACTCTTACCGGCGGACCACCGCCCCGGCACGGTCCACACACCCGGACCGTTGTCGGACAGCACAACCGGTCGCCGAGCCAGACAGGCCGACGTCCGCTCCAGGGAAGGACCCTTCGTGAGCGACACCACCGATCTGATGGGCGCTGCCGACACCAACGTCGACACCAGTGCCCCCGCCGCGGGCGCGGCCCCGAAGCGCCGCCGCTCCGGCACCGGCCTTGAGGGCATGGTCCTGGCCGAGCTGCAGCAGGTCGCGTCGGGCCTCGGTATCAGGGGCACCGCGCGGATGCGCAAGAGCCAGCTGATCGAGGTCATCAAGGAGGCGCAGGGCGGCAGCGCCCCCAAGGCCGCCGCCGCGGCCCCCGCCGCCGACGCCGCCGAGGCCAAGCCGAAGCGCCGCGCCACCAGCAAGGCCCGTACGGGCGAGGCCGCCGCCGCGGCCCCCGCCGAGAAGCCCGCCGCCCAGGCCCAGATCGAGATCCCGGGCCAGCCGGCCAGCGACGACGCCCCGATCGGCGAGCGCCGCCGCCGCCGGGCCACCGCACCCTCCGGCAGCCCCGAGTCCTCGGCCCCCGCGGCCGTGCAGGTCGAGCAGAAGACCGAGGCCGCCGCCCCGGCCGCGCAGCCCGAGGCCAAGGCCGAGGCCGCCGTCGCCGTCTCCGCGCAGGCCCAGGGCCAGGCGCAGGAGACCGCCGAGGGCCGCACCCGCCGCGACCGCCGTGACCGCGGCGACCGTGGTGAGCGCGGCGAGCGCGGCGAGCGTCAGCAGGGCCGCCGTGAGCGCGGTGCCAAGGCCGACGAGCAGGGCCAGCAGCAGGGCGGCCAGGGCCAGCAGCAGGGCGGCGGCCGCCAGGACCGCGCCGACCGCGCCGACCGTCAGCAGCAGGGCGGCCGCGGCCAGGGCCGGCAGGACCGTCAGGACAACGGCCCGCAGGACGACTTCGACGGCGAGGACGGCCGTCGCGGCCGCCGCGGCCGCTACCGCGACCGCCGTGGCCGTCGCGGCCGCGACGAGTTCGCGCCGAACGAGCCGCAGGTCGCCGACGACGACGTGCTGATCCCCGTCGCGGGCATCCTCGACATCCTCGACAACTACGCGTTCATCCGGACCTCGGGCTACCTGCCCGGCCCGAACGACGTGTACGTCTCCCTCGCCCAGGTCCGCAAGGCCGGCCTGCGCAAGGGCGACCACACCACCGGTGCGGTCCGCCAGCCCAAGGACGGCGAGCGCCGCGAGAAGTTCAACGCCCTCGTGCGCCTGGACTCCGTCAACGGCATGGCGCCCGAATCCGGCCGCGGCCGACCGGAGTTCCAGAAGCTGACCCCGCTCTACCCGCAGGACCGGCTCCGCCTGGAGACCGACCCGGGCGTGCTGACGACCCGCATCATCGACCTCGTGTCGCCGATCGGCAAGGGCCAGCGCGGTCTGATCGTGGCCCCGCCGAAGACCGGCAAGACCATGATCATGCAGGCGATCGCCAACGCGATCACCACCAACAACCCCGAGTGCCACCTGATGGTCGTCCTGGTCGACGAGCGTCCGGAAGAGGTCACCGACATGCAGCGGTCGGTCAAGGGCGAGGTCATCTCCTCGACCTTCGACCGCCCGGCCGAGGACCACACCACCGTCGCCGAGCTGGCCATCGAGCGCGCCAAGCGCCTCGTCGAGCTGGGTCACGACGTGGTGGTCCTGCTGGACTCCATCACCCGTCTGGGCCGCGCGTACAACCTCGCGGCGCCCGCCTCCGGCCGCATCCTGTCCGGTGGTGTCGACTCGACCGCGCTGTACCCGCCGAAGCGCTTCTTCGGTGCCGCGCGCAACATCGAGGACGGCGGCTCGCTGACCATCCTGGCCACCGCGCTCGTCGACACGGGCTCGCGCATGGACGAGGTGATCTTCGAGGAGTTCAAGGGCACCGGCAACATGGAGCTCAAGCTCGACCGCAAGCTCGCCGACAAGCGCATCTTCCCGGCCGTCGACGTCGACCCGTCGGGTACGCGCAAGGAGGAGATCCTCCTCAACAGCGAGGAGCTCGCCATCGTCTGGAAGCTGCGCCGGGTGCTGCACGCGCTCGACTCGCAGCAGGCGATCGAGCTGCTGCTCGACAAGATGAAGCAGACGAAGTCGAACGCCGAGTTCCTGATGCAGATCGCCAAGACGACCCCGGCCGGCAAGAACGACGACTGACCGGGTCGCCCGCAACACGGAACCGCCCCCGCCGCACCCGCGGCGGGGGCGGTTCCCTTTGTGCGAGCTTCGCCACACGCCTGCGCCCGCGGGGCCCCGTACGCAACCCTTGGTGTCCGGATCGGGCTCCTCGAGGGCATCCGGTGACGCTCCGTGTTCACGGGGGAGGGGGGTGCGGAGCGGTCCGCGCTCCGTGGAACCCTGGAATGCGCTAGTCCGTCTGTGTGAGAGAGCAGTCGGCAACGAAGCCAGGACCGAGGAGAGCATGAGCGAGGACAGCAGGGGCAGCGGTCGCAGAGCGGCACGCAGGCGCGGGCGCCGGGCGCAGCCGCGCCGCCGCAGGGGCCTCAGGGTCGCCGCCTGGACCGCCGCGGGGGTGGTCCTGCTGGGCGGGGGGAGCCTCGGCTGGTTCTACTTCAAGCTCAACGGCAACCTGCACAGCGTCGACATCGACCAGGCCCTCGGCAAGGACCGCCCGCCGAACGTCGACAACGGCTCGATGGACATCCTCGTCCTCGGATCCGACTCCCGCGACGGGGCGAACAGCGAGTACGGCGCGGACGACGGCGGCTCGGCCCGCTCCGACACCGCGATGATCATCCACCTCTACGAGGGCCACAAGCAGGCCAGCGTGGTGTCGATCCCGCGCGACACGATGCTCCCGCGGCCCGCCTGCCCCACCGGCAAGGGGAAGACCAGCGCCCCCAGGCAGCGCGCGCAGTTCAACGAGGCCTTCACCATCGGCGGGGCGGCCTGCGCGGTCAAGACCGTCGAGGCGATGTCGGGGATCCGCATGGACCACTACATCGAGGTCGACTTCACCGGCTTCAAGAAGATCATCGACAACCTCGGCGGGGTCGAGCTCACGACCACCAAGCCGATCAAGGACGACGGCAGCCACCTCGACCTGCCGGCCGGCTCCCACAAGCTCAACGGCGAGCAGTCCCTCGGCCTCGTCCGCACGCGCAAGAGCGTCGGCGACGGCGGCGACCTGGGCCGAATACAGCTCCAGCAGGCCTTCATCAAGGCGCTGATCAAGCAGGTCAAGGGCGTGGGCGTGTTCGACAGCCCGAAGAAGCTCTACGGCCTCGCGGACGCCTCCACCAAGGCGATCACCACCGACAAGGCGCTCGGCGACGTGAAGTCCCTCGCGAGCTTCGCCCAGGGGCTCCAGGGCATCAGCGCGGAGAACATGCACATGATCACCCTGCCGGTGGGTCCGGACCCGCTCGACAGGGACCGGGTGGCGATCCTGCCCAAGGACTCCAAGATGGTCTGGGACGCCCTGCTGGCCGACCAGCCCATCCCCGCCGCGGCCACCGAGCACTCCAACGGGGACAAGAGCACCGCGGGCTCGATCGTCCGGTAGCCCTCCCCGCCGGAAGGCGGCAGGAATAGAAGCCGGCCCCCTCCCGTTGAAGGCAGCGTTCCCGGAATTTTGACAGGCGGCCCGGTCCTGGCAGACTGGTCTGTCGGCCCCGGTTCACGCAGTGCGCAATTCGGCTCCTGCGACCCGGCGCCCTCCCGAATCTAGGAGACACCTTGAAGCGCGATGTTCACCCCGAGTACGTCGAGACCCAGGTCAGCTGCACCTGTGGCGCGTCGTTCACCACCCGCAGCACCCTGACCGAGGGCACCATCCGTGCCGAGGTCTGCTCCGAGTGCCACCCGTTCTACACGGGCAAGCAGAAGATCCTCGACACCGGTGGCCGCGTGGCCCGCTTCGAGGCCCGCTTCGGCAAGGGTGCGGCCAAGAAGTAGCGCGACCCAGGCGCCGGTCACCGGCCGCCCCCTGACCACACGGGGGTGGCCGGACCGGCGCCTTTGTCGTCGTATCGACAGCCCAGCCCCTTTTTGACTTTTTTCACCCCAGGAGCATCCGATGTTCGAAGCGGTCGAGGATCTGGTAGGCGAGCACGCCGACCTCGAGAAGAAGCTCGCCGACCCTTCGGTCCACTCCGATCAGGCGAACGCCCGCAAGCTCAACAAGCGCTACGCGGAGCTGACGCCGATCGTCGCGACCTTCCGCGCCTGGAAGCAGGCGGCCGAGGACATCGAGACGGCCAAGGAGCTGGCGGCCGACGACCCCGACTTCGCCGCAGAGGTCAAGGAACTGAGCGCCCAGCGCGAAGAGCTCACCGAGAAGCTCCGCCTGCTGCTCGTCCCGCGCGACCCCAGCGACGACAAGGACGTCCTCCTGGAGATCAAGGCGGGCGCCGGCGGCGACGAGTCCGCCCTGTTCGCCGGCGACCTGCTGCGCATGTACCTGCGCTACGCCGAGCGCGTCGGCTGGAAGACCGAGATCATCGACTCCACCGAGTCCGAGCTCGGCGGCTACAAGGACGTCCAGGTCTCCGTCCGCACCAAGGGCGGCAACGGGGCCACGGAGCCCGGCCAGGGCGTCTGGGCCCGGATGAAGTACGAGGGCGGCGTGCACCGCGTCCAGCGCGTGCCGGCCACCGAGTCCCAGGGCCGCATCCACACCTCCGCCGCCGGCGTGCTCGTCACCCCGGAGGCCGAGGAGGTCGAGGTCGAGATCAACATGAACGACCTCCGCATCGACGTGTACCGCTCCTCGGGCCCCGGCGGCCAGTCCGTCAACACCACCGACTCGGCCGTGCGCATCACGCACCTCCCGACCGGCGTGGTCGCCTCCTGCCAGAACGAGAAGAGCCAGCTCCAGAACAAGGAGCAGGCCATGCGCATCCTGCGCTCGCGCCTCCTGGCCGCCGCCCAGGAAGCCGCCGAGCAGGAGGCCTCCGACCAGCGCCGCAGCCAGGTGCGCAGCGTCGACCGCTCCGAGAAGATCCGTACGTACAACTTCCCGGAGAACCGGATCTCGGACCACCGGACCGGTTTCAAGGCGTACAACCTGGACCAGGTGCTCGACGGCGACCTCGACTCGGTCATCCAGGCCTGCGTCGACACCGACTCCGCGGCGAAGCTCGCGGCCGCGCACTGACCTTCGCCCCACCCCCCATGACAGCAGCCCGGAGGACCAGCGTGAACTTGCTGCTTGCCGAGGTGGCCCAGGCCACCCAGCGGCTGGCCGCCGCCGGCGTGCCCTCACCGCGTTTCGATGCGGAGGAGCTCGCGGCCTTCGTGCACGGCGTCAAGCGGGGGGAACTGCACCACGTCAAGGACGCGGACTTCGACGCCCGCTACTGGGAGGCCATCGCCCGCCGCGAGGCGCGCGAGCCGCTCCAGCACATCACCGGCCGGGCCTTCTTCCGGTACCTGGAGCTCCAGGTCGGCCCCGGGGTGTTCGTGCCCCGGCCCGAGACCGAGTCGGTCGTGGACTGGGCCATACACGCCGTCCGCGCCATGGACGTGGTCGAGCCGCTGATCGTGGACCTGTGCACCGGGTCCGGCGCCATCGCGCTCGCCATGGCCCAGGAGGTGCCGCGCTCGCGCGTGCACGCCGTGGAGCTCTCCGAGGACGCGCTGCGCTGGACCCGCAAGAACGCCGAGGGCTCCCGGGTCACCGTCCACCAGGGCGACGCGCTCACCGCGCTGCCCGAGCTGGACGGACAGGTCGACCTCGTCATCTCCAACCCGCCGTACATCCCGCTCACCGAGTGGGAGTACGTCGCCCCGGAGGCCCGCGACCACGACCCCGAGATGGCGCTGTTCTCCGGCGAGGACGGCCTCGACACCATCCGCGGCATCGAGCGCACCGCCCACCGCCTGCTGCGGCCCGGCGGCATCGTCGTGATCGAGCACGCGGACACGCAGGGCGGCCAGGTGCCGTGGATCTTCGCCGACGAGCGGGGCTGGGCCGACGCCGCCGACCACCCCGACCTGAACAACCGTCCGCGCTTCGCGACCGCCCGCAAGGCCATGCCGTGACCCGCGCGCCCGCCGCCCCCGCCACCCCCACGCTGCACGAGGAGATCCGCTGATGGCCCGGCGATACGACTGCAACGACGCGACGGACCGCAAGACGGGTCTGCGCGAAGCGGCCTCCGCCGTCCGCCGCGGAGAGCTCGTCGTGCTGCCCACCGACACCCTGTACGGGATCGGCGCGGACGCCTTCAGCGCGGAGGCCGTCGGCGACCTCCTCGCCGCCAAGGGCCGCGGCCGCAACATGCCCACCCCCGTCCTCATCGGCTCCCCGAACACCCTCCACGGCCTGGTGACGGACTTCTCCGAGCAGGCGTGGGAGCTCGTCGACGCCTTCTGGCCGGGCGGGCTCACGCTGGTCGCCAAGCACCAGCCGTCGCTGGCCTGGGACCTGGGGGAGACCCGCGGCACCGTCGCCGTGCGCATGCCCCTGCACCCCGTCGCGATCGAGCTGCTGACCGAGGTCGGCCCGATGGCCGTCTCCTCGGCCAACCTGTCCGGGCACCCGGCGCCGGCCGACTGCGACGCGGCGCGCGAGATGCTGGGCGACTCCGTCTCCGTGTACCTGGACGGCGGCCCCACGCCGAGCACCGAGCCGTCGTCGATCGTCGACGTCACCGGGAAGGTTCCCGTCCTGCTGCGCGAGGGGGCGCTGAGCGCCGCACAGCTGCGGGAGGTCGTACCCGACCTCGAGGTGGCTCCGTGAGCCCTCAGGGGCGTGGCATAGCCAAGGAAGACTCCTTCCGCATACTCCACGTCAGCACCGGGAACGTGTGCCGCTCGCCCATCACCGAGCGGCTGACGCGGCACGCGCTCGCCGACCGCCTGGGCGTCCTCGGCCTGCCGGCCGGGGACCTCATCGTGGAGAGCGCCGGCACCTGGGGCCACGAGGGCGCCCCGATGGAGGCCAACGCGGCGGCCGTGCTGGCGGACTTCGGCGCGGACGCGACGGGGTTCACCGGGCGCGAGCTGCTCGACGAGCACGTCATACGCGCCGACCTGGTGCTCACCGCCACCCGTGACCACCGGGCGCAGGTCATCTCCATGGGCCACTCGGCGGGGCTGCGGACCTTCACGCTGAAGGAGTTCACCCGGCTCGTACGGGCGATAGACCCGGCCACGCTGCCGCCGCTGGACGACGGCATGGCGGAACGGGCGCGGGCCCTGGTACGGGCCGCCGCCGCGCTGCGCGGGTGGCTGCTGGCGCCGTCCGCCGACGCGGACGAGGTGTACGACCCGTACGGGGCGCCGATCACGTTCTTCCGGTCGATCGGCGACGAGATCAACCAGGCCCTGGACCCCGTGGTCACGGCCCTGACGGGCCTCGACGCCCACCGCTGAGGCCCGCCTCCACCACGTGCCGCCCGCGCGGGCGGGGCGGGCCGGGCGGGCCTACAGTGGCTGGTACCGGTTACCCCACTGTGCGGGAGTCGCGCCATGAGCGTCATGACCCAGCCCGCGGACGCCCTGCGCCAGCAGGACCCGCAGATGGCCGACGTCCTCGAAGGGGAGCGGCGCCGGCAGGAACAGACGCTGCAGATGAGCGCCGCCGAGAACTTCGCCTCGCCCGCCGTGCTCGCCGCGCTGGGGTCCGTGCTCTCCAACAAGTACGCCGAGGGGTACCCCGGCGCCCGCTACCACGGCGGCTGCGAGTACGTGGACCTCGCCGAGCGGACGGCGGTGGAGCGGGCCAGGGCGCTCTTCGGGGTCGAGCACGCCAACGTGCAGCCGCACTCCGGTTCCGCGGCCGTCCTGGCCGCCTACGCGGCGCTGCTGCGGCCCGGGGACACCGTCCTGGCCATGGGGCTGGCCCACGGCGGGCACCTCACGCACGGCTCGCCCGCCAACTTCTCCGGCCGCTGGTTCGACTTCGTCGGCTACGGCGTCGACGCCGAGAGCGGGCTCGTCGACTACGAGCAGGTGCAGCGGCTGGCGCGGGCGCACCGGCCCAAGGCCATCGTCTGCGGGTCCATCTCCTACCCCCGGCACCTGGAGTACTCGGCCTTCCGGGAGATCGCCGACGAGGTCGGGGCCTACCTGATCGCCGACGCCGCCCATCCGATCGGGCTCGTGGCCGGCGGGGCCGCGCCCAGTCCGGTCCCGTACGCGGACGTCGTCTGCGCGACCACCCACAAGGTGCTGCGCGGCCCCCGCGGCGGGATGCTGCTGTGCGGAGCCGAGTTCGCGGAGCGGGTGGACCGGGCGGTGTTCCCCTTCACCCAGGGCGGCGCCCAGATGCACTCCATCGCCGCGAAGGCGGTGGCCTTCGGAGAGGCGGCCGCACCGCCCTTCACCCGGTACGCGCACCGGGTCGTGGCCAACGCCCGCGCCCTGGCCGCCGCCCTGGAGCAGCGCGGGTTCGCCGTGACGACCGGCGGGACGGACACCCACCTCATCAGCGCCGACCCCGCGGCGCTCGGCGTGGACGGGCCGACGGCGCGCGGCCGGCTGGCCGCCGCCGGGATCGTCCTGGACACCTGCGCGCTGCCGTACGGGGACCAGCGCGGCATCCGCCTGGGCACCGCGGCGGTGACCACGCAGGGGATGGGGGAGCCGGAGATGGCCCGGATCGCGGAGCTGTTCGCCGCCGCCCTGGGCGGGGAAGCGGCCCGGACGCGGGCCGAAGCAGCCGCTCTGACGGGTGGTTTTCCCCCGTACGGGGCGTAACCGGTACGAGCATGGCGTAGTGGAACCGGAACGGGGCCTCCGTGCGTCCTCGTCCCTGGTGACATCGCGGCTAATGTGTGGGGCTGAGATGGCCGGCGATACATCTGGGGCAGCCAGTGCGTGAATATCTGCTGACGCTTTGCGTCACGGTCGCGGTGACCTACCTGCTGACCGGGCCCGTGCGGAAGTTCGCGATCGCGGCCGGCGCGATGCCGGAGATCCGCGCGCGCGACGTGCACCGCGAGCCCACCCCGCGGCTCGGCGGCATCGCCATGTTCGGCGGCATGTGCGCGGGGCTGCTGGTCGCCGACCACCTGCAGAGCCTCAACAAGGTCTTCGAACAGTCCAACGAGCCCAGAGCGCTGCTCTCGGGTGCCGCGCTGATCTGGCTGATCGGCGTCCTGGACGACAAGTTCGAACTCGACGCGCTGATCAAGCTGGGCGCCCAGATGATCGCCGCGGGTGTGATGGTCATGCAGGGCCTGACCATCCTGTGGATTCCGGTTCCGGGCATCGGGACGGTGGCGCTCACCCAGTGGCAGGGCACCCTGCTCACGGTGGCGCTGGTGGTGATCACCATCAACGCGGTGAACTTCGTCGACGGCCTCGACGGTCTGGCGGCGGGCATGGTCTGCATCGCCACGTGCGCGTTCTTCCTCTACGCCTACCGGATCTGGTTCGGCTACGGCATCGAGTCCGCCGCCCCGGCGACCCTCTTCGCGGCGATCCTGATGGGCATGTGCCTGGGCTTCCTGCCGCACAACATGCACCCCGCCCGGATCTTCATGGGGGATTCCGGGTCGATGCTGATCGGCCTGGTGCTGGCCGCCTCGGCCATCTCGATCACGGGGCAGGTGGACCCCGACACGATGGCCCTTTTCGTCGGTGGTGAGCGCAACGCCACCCACGCGATGCTCCCGGTCTTCATTCCGCTGCTGCTGCCCCTGACCATCATCGCCATTCCGATGGCGGACCTGGTCCTGGCGATCGTGCGGCGCACCTGGAACGGGCAGTCGCCCTTCGCCGCGGACCGCGGCCACCTGCACCACCGGCTCCTGGAACTCGGGCATTCCCACAGCCGGGCCGTACTCATCATGTATTTCTGGTCGGGCCTGATCGCATTCGGCACGGTGGCCTATTCCGTGCATTCGGCCTCGATGTGGATCGTGCTGTCGCTGGCCGCGCTGAGCGCGCTCGGACTCGTACTGCTCCTGATGCCGCGGTTCACCCCGCGGGCGCCGCGCTGGGCCGAGGGCCTGGTGCCGCCGCGCTACCGGCACGCGGACCGGGCGGCGGAGGCGGCGGTGCGCAACGACGAGGGGACGGAGCCGGCGCCGGCGCGGCCCGTCGTGGCAGGTGTGTCGGGCGTCAACGGAGCGACCGCCGTAGGCCCCCGTTCGCGCCTCCCCGACCGGCGTAAGGCCGGATCGGCACGCTGACGGGCTGGGCGCATTTCCGACATGGGCGCCCTTTACCAGACAATGAGGCGGCTTGTCTTGCACACACGGGCGCGTTAGCCCTCATGTGTGACAGTCAGCACACCTGACAGGTAAAGCTCTCATCAAATAGTTTGTGATACCGTTCACTAAACCCGGTGACAGAGCCGAAGGACCGTAGTGCGACGGTCCATTGGCCCGAGGCTCTCACTCGGACCGGGCTTACGCTCGTCCCCGTACGAGTTCCCGTACGAGTCCGTGCCCCCACCACCACGCGGAGCAAACCGCCATGCGGTCAGATGACGTCCGATCCCTCCTGCAAACCGCCGTACCCACCGCTGTCGCCGGCGCAGTCGCCGCCGTGATCAGCGGTCTGGTCGTCGGAGGCAAGGGTGCCGTCGGAGCAGTCGTCGCGACCGTGGTCGTGATCCTGTTCATGGGCCTCGGATTCGTCGTCCTGCAGCGCACGGCGAAATCCCTGCCGCATCTGTTCCAGGCCATGGGCCTCATGCTCTACGCCGCGCAGATCCTGCTGCTCTTCGTCTTTCTCGCCGTGTTCAAGAACACGACACTGTTCCACCCCCGGGCGTTCGCCATCACGCTCGTCGCCACCACCCTCGTGTGGATCGGCGCACAGACGCGTGCCCACATGAAGACGAAGATCCTTTACGTCGAGCCGGACTCGGCCAAGGGTGAAAAGCCCGAAAACCCGGGGTCGAAGTCGTGAGGGGTAGGGCCGGGATAAGTGTGCGTTCGAGATGCTGCTATCGTCCGGTTCCAACTGCGGCTCTGCGGGCGCGGGCATCTGAGCTGACGCCTGTTCCATCGCGAGGCTCGATGCCTGACTGCCGCCCCCACACCCGTTACACCAGTCCAGTGCCGAACCGCGGCCTCGCGCCGCGCCGACACAACGAGGTTGCCGTACCTATGCGCCACGCTGAAGGAGCCCGCGGTGAGTGCTGACCCGACGCAGGTCCTCGCCTTCGAGACCGACTGTCACATCTTCGACGGATGTGGCTTCCCCGGCCCGGGCCTGCACTCGTTCCTCTTCGAGCCGCTCTGGGGCGAAGCCGGCAGCAATGCCTACTTCAACAAGCCGATGCTGCTGGCCCTCCTGGGCTCGATCATCATCGTGGCCTTCTTCTGGGCCGCCTTCGGCAAGGCGAAGATCGTCCCCGGCAAGCTCCAGATGGTCGGCGAGGCCGGCTACGACTTCGTGCGCCGCGGCATCGTCTACGAGACCCTCGGCAAGAAGGAGGGCGAGAAGTACGTCCCCTTCATGGTCTCGCTGTTCTTCTTCGTCTGGATCCTGAACGTCTGGTCGATCGTCCCGGTGGCCCAGTTCCCGGTGACCTCGATCATCGCGTACCCGGCCGTGCTCGCCCTGATCGTCTACGTGATCTGGATGTCGGTCACCTTCAAGCGCCACGGCTTCGTCGGCGGCCTGAAGAACCTCACCGGCTACGACAAGAGCCTCGGCGGCGTCCTGCCGCTCATCATGGTCATCGAGTTCTTCTCGAACGTCCTGGTGCGCCCGTTCACGCACGCGGTCCGACTCTTCGCGAACATGTTCGCCGGTCACACCCTGCTGCTGCTCTTCACGATCGCCAGCTGGTACCTGCTGAACGGCATCGGCATCGCCTACGCCGGTGTGTCGTTCGTGATGGTGATCGTGATGACCGCCTTCGAGCTCTTCATCCAGGCCGTCCAGGCGTACGTCTTCGTCCTCCTGGCCTGCAGCTTCATCCAGGGCGCGCTCGCCGAGCACCACTGAGCCAGGCCCGCCCCGCTCAGCCCCCCGTATTCGTCCGGTGGCCAACCCCCACCGGATCCGTGAAAGAGAAGGAAGAACTGGCATGTCCCAGACCCTTGCCGCCGTCACCGGCTCCCTCAGCTCCGTTGGTTACGGTCTCGCGGCCATCGGCCCCGGCGTCGGCGTCGGCATCATCTTCGGTAACGGCACCCAGGCCCTCGCCCGCCAGCCCGAGGCTGCCGGCCTGATCCGCGCCAACCAGATCCTCGGCTTCGCCTTCTGTGAGGCGCTCGCCCTGATCGGTCTGGTCATGCCGTTCGTCTACCCGAGCTCCTGATCCTCGGTCTCGACGAACAGTCCACTAGACGAAAGGCACTGATGTGAACCTCATGGTTCTGGCGGCCGAGGAGATGGAAAACCCCCTCATCCCGCCGATCCCCGAGCTCGTCATCGGTCTGATCGCCTTCGTCATCGTCTTCGGCTTCCTCGCGAAGAAGCTCCTCCCGAACATCAACAAGGTTCTGGACGAGCGCCGCGAGCAGATCGAGGGCGGTATCGAGAAGGCCGAAGCCGCTCAGACCGAGGCTCAGAGCGTGCTGGAGCAGTACAAGGCCCAGCTCGCCGAGGCCCGGCACGAGGCCGCGCGCCTGCGCCAGGACGCGCTGGAGCAGGGCACTGCGCTGAAGGAAGAACTGCGCGCAGAGGGCCAGCGGCAGCGTGAGGAGATCATCGCTGCCGGTCACGCCCAGATCGCGGCAGACCGCAAGGCCGCCGCTCAGGCGCTGCGTCAGGACGTGGGCAAGCTCGCCACCGACCTGGCCGGCAAGCTCGTCGGCGAATCCCTCGAGGACGCCGCTCGTCAGAGCCGCACCATCGACCGCTTCCTCAGCGAGCTTGAGGAGAAGGCCGAGGCGGCCCGATGAACGGAGCGAGCCGCGAGGCGCTGGCCTCCGCGCGCGAGCGACTCGACGCGCTGACGGACAACACGTCCGTCGACGCGGCGAAGCTCGCCGGCGAGCTGGCAGCCGTCACCGCGCTGCTCGACCGTGAGGTCTCGCTGCGTCGGGTCATCACGGACCCGGCGCAGTCCGGCGAGGCCAAGGCCGAGCTGGTCGGCCGGCTGCTGTCCGGCCAGGTCTCCGGGGAGACCCTGGACCTGGTGTCCGGCATGGCGCGCTCCCGCTGGTCGCAGTCCCGCGACCTGGTGGACGCGCTGGAGGAGCTGGCGGCCACCGCCGACCTCACGGCGGCCCAGCAGGCAGGCGGCCTCGACAACGTCGAGGACGAGCTCTTCCGCTTCGGGCGGATCGTCGCCTCCAGCACCGAGCTGCGTTCCGCGCTGACCGACCGCGCCGCCACCGGCGCCGCCAAGAGCGAGCTGCTGCGCAGCCTGCTCGGCGGCAAGGTGAACGCCGTCACCGAGCGCCTGGTGATCCGTCTCGTCACGCACCCGCGTGGACGTAGCCTGGAAGCGGGACTCGAGTCCCTGTCCAAGCTCGCCGCCGAGCGACGGGGCCGCATGGTCGCCACCGTGACCAGCGCGATCCCGCTCAGCGACGTGCAGAAGCAGCGTCTCGGAGCGGTGCTGGCCAAGCTGTACGGCCGCCAGATGCACCTGAACCTCGACGTGGACCCCGCGGTCCTCGGCGGGATCTCGGTGCGAGTCGGCGACGAGGTCATCGACGGCACCATCGCGGACCGCCTCGCCGAGGCGTCGCGCCGCATGGCCGGCTGACCAGCCGCCACCACACAGATACAAAGCATTCCTAGCGGCCCGGTTGGGCCGTGCAGAACTTGCAGAAGATTCCTGGGGGTCACCCCCAGACCCCTAAGAAGCTTCAGGCCCAACAAGGAGAGCAGGGAACCCAGATGGCGGAGCTCACGATCCGGCCGGAGGAGATCCGGGACGCACTGGAGACCTTTGTCCAGTCGTACCAGCCGGACGCGGCCTCGCGCGAGGAGGTCGGAACGGTCAGCGTTGCCGGCGACGGCATCGCGAAGGTGGAGGGCCTGCCCTCCGCCATGGCGAACGAGCTGCTGAAGTTCGAGGACGGCACCCTCGGTCTCGCCCTCAACCTCGAGGAGCGCGAGATCGGTGCGATCGTCCTCGGCGAGTTCAGCGGTATCGAGGAGGGTCAGCCGGTGCAGCGCACCGGTGAGGTCCTCTCCGTAGGCGTCGGCGAGGGCTACCTCGGCCGCGTCGTCGACCCGCTCGGCAACCCGATCGACGGCCTCGGCGAGATCGCGACCGAGGGCCGCCGCGCCCTCGAGCTGCAGGCCCCGGGCGTCATGGTCCGCAAGTCGGTGCACGAGCCCATGCAGACCGGCTACAAGGCCGTCGACGCCATGGTGCCGATCGGCCGCGGCCAGCGTCAGCTGATCATCGGCGACCGTCAGACCGGCAAGACCGCTCTGGCCGTCGACACGATCATCAACCAGCGTGACAACTGGCGCTCCGGTGACGTGAACAAGCAGGTCCGCTGCATCTACGTCGCCATCGGCCAGAAGGGCTCGACCATCGCGTCCGTTCGCGGCGCCCTGGAAGAGGCCGGCGCGCTCGAGTACACGACGATCGTCGCCGCCCCGGCGTCCGACCCGGCCGGCTTCAAGTACCTGGCGCCGTACACCGGTTCCGCCATCGGTCAGCACTGGATGTACGCCGGCAAGCACGTCCTGATCATCTTCGACGACCTGTCGAAGCAGGCCGACGCCTACCGCGCCGTGTCGCTGCTGCTGCGCCGCCCGCCGGGCCGCGAGGCCTACCCGGGCGACGTCTTCTACCTGCACTCCCGTCTGCTGGAGCGCTGCGCGAAGCTCTCCGACGAGATGGGTGCCGGCTCGATGACCGGTCTTCCGATCGTCGAGACCAAGGCCAACGACGTGTCGGCGTTCATCCCGACCAACGTCATCTCCATCACCGACGGCCAGTGCTTCCTGGAGTCCGACCTGTTCAACGCGGGCCAGCGCCCGGCGCTGAACGTCGGTATCTCGGTCTCCCGCGTCGGTGGTTCCGCGCAGCACAAGGCCATGAAGCAGGTCTCCGGCCGTCTCCGCGTCGACCTGGCCCAGTACCGTGAGCTGGAGGCGTTCGCCGCCTTCGGTTCCGACCTGGACGCCGCGTCGAAGGCCTCGCTGGAGCGCGGCAAGCGCATGGTCGAGCTGCTGAAGCAGGGCCAGTACCAGCCGATGCCCGTCGAGGAGCAGGTCGTCTCCGTCTGGGCCGGCACCACCGGCAAGATGGACGACGTCCCGGTCGAGGACATCCGCCGCTTCGAGTCGGAGCTGCTGGAGCACCTGCGCCGCGAGCGCAAGGACCTCCTCACCTCCATCGCCGACGGCGGCAAGATGTCGGACGACACGCTGGGCTCGATCGCCGACGCGATCGCCGCCTTCAAGCGCCAGTTCGAGACCTCCGACGGAAAGCTCCTGGGCGAGGACGTCCCGGCCGTCAACGTCTCCAAGTGACGACGGAAGGGACCTGACTCATGGGAGCGCAGCTCCGGGTCTACAAGCGTCGCATCCGTGCCATCACGGCGACCAAGAAGATCACCAAGGCGATGGAGATGATCGCCGCCTCGCGCATCGTCAAGGCGCAGCGCAAGGTGGCGGCGTCGATGCCGTACGCGACCGAGCTCACCCGTGCGGTGACCGCGGTGGCGACCGGCTCGAACACCAAGCACGCCCTGACCACCGAGGTCGAGACGCCGACCCGGGCCGCGATCGTGCTCATCACGAGCGACCGCGGTCTGGCCGGCGGCTACTCCTCGAACGCCATCAAGCAGGCCGACCGGCTCACCGAGCGGCTCCGCGCGGAGGGCAAGGAGGTCGACAGCTACATCGTCGGCCGCAAGGGTGTCGCCTACTACGGCTTCCGTGAGCGCAAGGTCACGGAGTCGTGGACCGGCTTCACCGACAGCCCGGCCTACGCCGACGCCAAGCGCGTCGCGGCGCCGCTGATCGAGGCCATCCAGACGGAGACGGCCGAGGGCGGCGTCGACGAACTGCACATCGTCTACACGGAATTCGTGTCGATGATGACGCAGAACGCCGTGGACGGCCGGATGCTGCCGCTCAGCCTCGACCAGGCTCAGGAGGAGGACGGCGCGAAGGGCGAGATCCTTCCGCTGTTCGAGTTCGAGCCGTCGGCGGAGGACGTCCTCGACGCCCTGCTGCCGCGCTACGTCGAGAGCCGGATCTACAACGCACTGCTGCAGGCGGCCGCTTCCGAGCACGCTGCCCGCCGCCGCGCGATGAAGTCGGCGACCGACAACGCCGGAGACCTCATCAAGAGCCTCTCCCGGCTTGCCAACGCGGCCCGCCAGGCCGAAATCACCCAGGAAATCAGCGAGATCGTCGGTGGCGCGAGCGCCATGGCCGACGCGACCGCGGGGAGTGACAAGTAATGACGACCTCTGTTGAGACGGCCGCCGCCACGGGCCGCGTCGCCCGGGTCATCGGCCCGGTCGTCGACGTGGAGTTCCCCGTCGACGCGATGCCCGACATCTACAACGCGCTGAAGGTCCAGGTCGCCGACCCGGCCGAGGACGGCGCGCTCAAGACGCTGACCCTTGAGGTCGCCCAGCACCTGGGTGACGGCATGGTCCGCACGATCTCCATGCAGCCCACCGACGGTCTGGTCCGCCAGGCCCCGGTGACCGACACGGGCGAGGGCATCACCGTCCCCGTCGGTGACTTCACCAAGGGCAAGGTGTTCAACACCCTGGGTGAGGTGCTGAACTACCCGGAGGCGAACGCCGAGGTCACCGAGCGCTGGCCCATCCACCGCAAGGCGCCCTCCTTCGACGAGCTCGAGTCGAAGACCGAGATGTTCGAGACCGGCGTCAAGGTCATCGACCTTCTCACCCCGTACGTCAAGGGTGGAAAGATCGGTCTGTTCGGTGGTGCCGGTGTCGGCAAGACCGTTCTGATCCAGGAAATGATCTACCGCGTCGCCAACAACCACGACGGTGTGTCGGTCTTCGCGGGCGTCGGTGAGCGTACCCGTGAGGGCAACGACCTCATCGAGGAAATGGGCGACTCGGGCGTCATCGACAAGACGGCCCTCGTCTTCGGCCAGATGGACGAGCCCCCGGGCACCCGTCTGCGCGTCGCGCTCGCCGGTCTGACCATGGCGGAGTACTTCCGCGATGTTCAGAAGCAGGACGTGCTGTTCTTCATCGACAACATCTTCCGGTACACCCAGGCGGGTTCCGAGGTGTCGACCCTGCTCGGCCGCATGCCCTCCGCGGTGGGTTACCAGCCGAACCTGGCCGACGAGATGGGTCTCCTCCAGGAGCGCATCACCTCGACCCGTGGTCACTCGATCACCTCGATGCAGGCGATCTACGTCCCCGCGGACGACCTGACCGACCCGGCGCCGGCGACCACCTTCGCCCACCTCGACGCGACGACGGTTCTCTCCCGTCCGATCTCCGAGAAGGGCATCTACCCGGCCGTGGACCCGCTGGACTCGACGTCCCGCATCCTCGACCCGCGGTACATCGCGGCGGACCACTACGCGGCCGCCATGCGTGTCAAGGGGATCCTGCAGAAGTACAAGGACCTCCAGGACATCATCGCGATCCTCGGTATCGACGAGCTGGGCGAGGAGGACAAGCTCGTTGTCCACCGTGCCCGTCGCGTCGAGCGCTTCCTGTCGCAGAACACCCACGTCGCCAAGCAGTTCACCGGCGTGGACGGTTCGGACGTTCCGCTCGACGAGTCGATCACCGCGTTCAACGCGATCTGCGACGGTGAGTACGACCACTTCCCCGAGCAGGCGTTCTTCATGTGCGGTGGCATCGAGGACCTGAAGGCCAACGCCAAGGAGCTGGGCGTCTCCTGATCCGGCGCGCTCCGCGAGGAGCGCATCCGGCTCACAAGCTGCACCGGAGAGGGGCGGGTGTGTCCCGTCCCTCTCCACACGCCCATTAGAATTTGACCCAACACCCGGCTGACCCGCCGGGTGGTGACCCGAGGAGCCACCTTGGCTGCTGAGCTGCACGTCGAGCTGGTCGCGGCGGACCGCAATGTCTGGTCCGGCGAGGCCACCCTGGTCGTCGCCCGCACCACGTCCGGCGACATCGGCGTCATGCCCGGTCACCAGCCGCTTCTCGGTGTGCTGGAATCGGGCCCGGTGACCATCCGTACCAGCGAGGGCGGCACTGTCGTCGCCGCGGTGCACGGCGGATTCATCTCGTTCGCGGACAACAAGCTGTCCCTGCTGGCCGAGATCGCCGAGCTCGCGGACGAGATCGACGTCCAGCGGGCGGAGCGGGCACTGGAGCGCGCGAAGTCGGAGGCCGACGCGGCCGCCGAACGTCGCGCCGATGTCCGGCTGCGCGCGGTCGCGGGGCACTGAGCCCCGTACCGAACAGTTTGATACCTCAGCCGCGGTCAGGTCCGGAATTTTCCGGACCGGGTCGCGGCTGAGGCGATGTACGTACTTTTGTTTGTGCGGTTTTCGATGAGCGAGGAGGTCGGTGAAGATGCTCCTCGCTCTGCTTGTGAGCGGCCTGGTCGTAGCCCTGGTGGTGATCGGGCTGTTCGTGTTCGGGCTGCGCCGCAGACTCATCCAGCGGTCCGGCGGGACCTTCGACTGCAGCATGCGCTGGGGCGTGGCCGAGGAGCCCGACGCCTCCGGCAAGGGCTGGGTCTACGGGGTCGCCCGCTACAGCGGTGACCGGATCGAGTGGTTCCGCGTCTTCTCGTACTCGCCCCGCCCGCGCCGGCTGCTGGAGCGTTCCTCCATCGAGGTGCTCGCGCGGCGTGCGCCCGAGGGCGAGGAGGAGCTGGCCCTGCTGTCCGACGCCGTCGTGCTCGGCTGTTCCCACCAGGGGACGCGCCTGGAGCTGGCGATGAGCGAGGACGCGCTGACCGGCTTCCTGGCGTGGCTGGAGGCGGCGCCGCCCGGTCAGAGGGTGAACGTGGCCTGACGCGGGCGACCGGTACGTGAGGAAGCCGGGGAGGCGGGGGACGGTCCCGCCTCCCCGGCTTCGTCGTACACCGGGCCGTGCAGGGCGTGGGGGTCAGCTCAGCCCGGTGTGGATCGCGTTCGCCAGTTCGCCGTTGGCGGTGTCCCCGCTGAACTCCCAGAAGAAGGCGCCCTTGAGGCCCTGGTTCTTCAGCCAGGTCATCTTCGAGGCGATGGTGGCGGGGGTGTCGTAGCTCCACCAGTTGCTGCCGCACTTGGCGTAGGCGGTGCCGGCGACGGTTCCGGTGGTGGGGCAGCTGGTCTTGAGGATCTTGTAGTCCTCGATGCCCTGCTCGTAGGTGCCCGGGGCGGGACCGGTGGCGGTGCCGCCGGGGGCGTCCTGGGTGACTCCGGTCCAGCCGCGGCCGTAGAAGCCGATGCCGAGGTTGAGCTTGGAGCCGGGGATGCCCTTGCCCTTGAGCTTGGTGATGGCGGCCTCGGAGTTGAAGCCGGCGATCGGGATGCCGGCGTAGGAGGTCAGCGGGGAGTGCGGGGCGGTGGGGCCCTTGGCGTCCCAGGCGCCGAAGAAGTCGTACGTCATGACGTTGTAGAAGTCGACGTACTGGGCGGCGCCGCCGTAGTCGGCGAGGTCGAGCTTGCCGCCGTTGGAGCCGTCGGCGGAGATCGCGGCGGTGACCAGGCTGGAGCCGCCGAACTTGGCGCGCAGGGCCGACATCAGGTTCTTGAAGGAGGCCGCCCCGCTGGTGTCGCAGGACAGGCCGCAGGCGTTGGGGTACTCCCAGTCGATGTCGATGCCGTCGAAGACGTCCGCCCAGCGGGGGTCCTCGACCAGGGCGTGGCAGGAGTCGGCGAAGGCGGCCGGGTTCTGGGCGGCCTGGCCGAAGCCGCCGGACCAGGTCCAGCCGCCGAAGGAGTAGAGGACCTTGATGTTCGGGTACTTGGCCTTGAGCTTGCGCAGCTGGTTGAAGTTGCCGCGCAGGGGCTGGTCCCAGGTGTCGGCGACGCCGTCGACGCTCTGGTCGGCGGTGTAGGCCTTGTCGTAGTCGGCGTAGGCGTCGCCGATGGTGCACTTGCCGTTCTGGACGTTGCCGAAGGCGTAGTTGATGTGGGTGATCTTCGCGGCGCTGCCCGAGGTGACGAGGTTCTTCACGTGGTAGTTGCGCTGGTAGACGCCCCAGTCGGTGAAGTAGCCGAGCTTGACCTTGGCGCCGGGGTCCGGATCGGTGCCGCCGCCGCCCGGGGTGGTGACCGTGAGCTCGCCCGAGGAGGGGCCGGTCTGGTCGGCGGTGTCACGGGCGGTGACCGCGTAGGTGTACGTGGTGCCCTTGGTCAGGCCGCCGTCGTTGAAGGTGGTGCCGGTGACGGTGGTGAGCTTGCCGCCGTTGCGGTAGACGTCGTAGTTCTTGACGCCCTTGTCGTCGGTGGCCGCCGTCCAGGACAGGGTCAGCGCGTTCTCGGTGACGCCGGTCGCGGTGGGGGTGCCGGGGGCGGAGGGCGGGTTGTCGGTGGGGTTGGTGCCGCCGTCGCAGGAGCCGCCGTTGATCTTGCAGCCGGAGGGGGCGCCGGCGCCGGTGCCGTTGAAGCCGAAGCTGACGGTGGCGCCGGGGGCCAGGGTGCCGTTCCAGCCGACGTTCTTGGCGGTCCAGTGGTTGCCCGAGCTGGTGACGGTGGCGTCCCAGGCGGAGGTGACCCGGGTGCCGGCCGGGTAGTCCCACTCCACGGTCCAGCTGCTGAGGGTGGTGGTGCCGGTGTTCTTCACCGTCCACTTGCCCTCGAAGCCGGAGCCCCAGTCGGAGACCTTGGTGTAGGTCGCGGTCGCGGAGGGGGCCGCCTGCGCCGGGCCGGCCAGGCCGACGAGGCCGGCGACGGGCAGGGCGAGGGCGGCCACGGTCGCGGCCAGCCTCCTGAACAGACGGTTGCGTGGGGGTGCTGTGCTCAAGGGTGCTCCTCCGTAGGTCCGTACCGATCGTGGGGCCGACCGGTACATGGGGGTGGGACCTGCGCCGCCCGTGAGCACGCCTCGTGTCGCTCTTTGTCATGGCACGCTCACCACAGTGATGCGGTGAGACTAGAAAGGTCTGGACCAAGCGTCAAGAGGTCCAGACCTTAGCTCCAGAGGCCGTCTAGATCCCCAACTCCTGCGCCAGTACGGCCGCTTGGACCCGGCTGCGCAGCTCCAGCTTCCCCAGCAACCTGCTGACGTGGGTCTTCACCGTGGCCTCCGCCATGTCCAGCCGCACGGCGATCTCCGCGTTCGACAGCCCCTCGCCCAGCGCCCCGAGCACCTCCCGCTCGCGCCGCGTCAGCGACTCCACCGCCGCGGCCGCCGCCGGCCGCACGGGAGCGCGTACCGCCTTCGGCGCCGCGAACTCGGCGATCAGCCGCCGGGTCACCGCCGGGGCGATCAGCCCCTCCCCGCGCGCCACCGTCCGCACCGCCGCGATCAGCTCCGCCGCGTCCGCGTCCTTCAGCAGGAAACCCGCGGCTCCCGCCCGCAGCGCGCCGAAGACGTACTCGTCCAGGTCGAAGGTGGTCAGGACCAGCACGTCCGCCAGCCCCCGCTCCACCACCTGCCGGGTGGCCGACACCCCGTCGAGCCTCGGCATCTGCACGTCCATGAGGACCAGGTCCGGCCGCAGCTCGTCCGCCAGCCGCACCGCCTCCTCACCGTCGGCGGCCTCTCCCACCACCTCGACGTCGCCCGCACTGCGCAGGATCAGCACCAGACCGGCCCGTACGGCCCGCTGGTCCTCGGCCACGAGCACCCTGATGGTCATGACTGCACCGCCCTCTCCTCGGCGGGCAGCACGGCCCGCACCTGCCACACCCTGTCCGCCGCGCCCGCCGTGAACGTCCCGCCCAGCAGCTCCGTACGCTCCCGCATGCCGATCAGCCCGGCCCCGGAACCCGGGGCGCGCGGGTCCGGCCGGTCCCCGTACGGGGAGTCCACCGCCACCGTCAGCAGCCCCGCGCCGTGCGCCACGCGGACCCGGACGGTACCGGGGGCGGCGTGCTTGAGGGCGTTGGTCAGCGACTCCTGCACGATCCGGTACGCCGCCAGCTCCACCGGCGCCGGCAGCGCCGCCCCGGTGGGCCGCTCGTCCGCCAGGACGAAGTCCAGCCCGCTCGCGGACCCGTTCGTACGGGCCTGCCCCAGCAGCGCCTCCAAGCCGTCCAGGGAGGGCACGGCGACGGCTTCCTGCTCCGCCCCCGCGTCCCGCAGCAGCCCGATCAGCCGCCGCATCTCCGCCAGCCCCTGCACGCTGTTCTCCCGGATCACCCCGAGCGCCTCGCGGCTGGTGGCGGGGGAGTCGATGGAGAGGGCGGCGGTGGAGTGGATGGCGATCGCCGAGAGGTGGTTGGCCACCATGTCGTGCAGCTCCCGCGCCATCCGGGCGCGCTCGGCCACCACGGCCTGGCTGCGGTCCATCTCGGCCAGCAGCGCCGTCTGCTCCGCGCGCAGCCGGGCGGCCTCGGCGGCCTCGCGGTGGTTGCGCAGGGTCGCGCCGGTCAGGGCCGGGGCGAAGCTGACGATGCCGGTGATCACGCCGATGAGCAGGGCCTGGGGGGTGCGCAGCCAGACCAGGGAGCCGATGGTGACGGCCACGGTGATCAGGCCGGTGCTGACCGGGAGCCGGCGGGCCATGGACGGCTTGCCGTAGACCACCGCGGCGTACATCAGGTCGGTGAAGATGATGACGCTGGCGATGTTGCCGAGGGTGAACTGGTCCGCGATGACGGCGAGGGTGCCGACGGACAGGGTGACGCGGGGCATGGTGCGGCGCAGCAGCTCCAGGGCGCCGAGCACCAGCAGCGGGACCAGCACCGCCCAGTCGGGCAGGGAGTGCCGGCTGGGCGTACTGTGCACGCCCAGCACCCACAGCAGCAGGCCGGCGAGCACGCTGACGGCGGCGAGCAGTACGTCGTCGCGGTGCGGGCGGGGGATCTTCGGGGGCACGCCCCCATCCAACACGGTCCGCCGCGGCGGGGCCTCGGTACCCGGGCTGAGAAGGCGCTACATCGAAGGATGCAGTGGGCTTTCGTCACTGGCGACGACGCGGCGGGGCGCGGCGGCCGGAACCCTTGGAGGAGAAGCGGAGGAACCGGGGAACGAAAGGAGGGCCGTCATGCTCGTCGGGCTGATCATCGCCTGTGAGGTCGGCTTCTGGGTGCTGCTGGCGGGCGGCCTGGCGCTGCGCTACCTGGCCGGAATGCCGCGGCTCGGGGCCGCGCTGCTGCTGGTGGAGCCGCTGCTGGAGCTGGTGCTGCTGGTGGCGTCCTTCGTCGACCTGAAGAACGGCGGCGAACCGAGCTGGCGGCACGGCGTCGCGGCGCTCTACATCGGCTACACCGTCGGCTACGGGCACTACACCGTGAAGTGGCTCGACGGGCACGCCGCCCACCGCTTCGCCGGGGGCCCGAAGCCGCCCGGAAGCCCGTACGGCAAGGCCCGCGCGGTCCACGAGTGGAAGCTGTGGGTGCGGACCCTGGCCGCGGCCGCGGTCGCGTACGGACTGCTCCAGGCCGGGATCTGGTACATCGGCGCCGGCGCCGACACCGCCCAGCTGGAGGCCTGTCAGGGCATCGCCCTGAAGGTCGTCGCCATCCAGGCCCTGATCGCCGCGACCTACACGATCTGGCCCCGCAAGGCCCCGGCGGGCACGGCGGACCAGGACGCCCCCCTGGCCGAAACCAAGCGCTAGCGCTCCCCGCCGGGGACCCAGAGCACGTCGCCGGCTTCCTTGTTGGCCGTCCGCGCCAGGATGCTGTGCCGGCCCGGGGGGCGACCCCCGGACCCCCGGTGGGGCCGGGGTGCGGTCAGCGTTCCCCGCCGGGGACCCAGAGCATGTCGCCGGCTTCCTTGTTGGCCGTCCGCGCCAGGATGCTGTGCCGGCCCGGGGGGCGACCCCCGGACCCCCGGTGGGGCCGGGGTGCGGTCAGCGTTCCCCGCCGGGGACCCAGAGCACGTCACCGGCTTCCTTGTTGGCCGTCCGCGCCAGGATGCTGTGCCGGCCCGGGGGGCGACCCCCGGACCCCCGGTGGGGCCGGGGTGCGGTCAGCGTTCCCCGCCGGGGACCCAGAGCACGTCGCCGGCTTCCTTGTTGGCCGTCCGCGCCAGGATGAAGAGGAGGTCGGAGAGGCGGTTGAGGTAGGTGGCCGTCAGGGGGTTCATCACCTCGCCGTGCTCCTCCAGCGCCGCCCACGTGGAGCGCTCCGCCCGGCGGACCACCGTGCAGGCCTGGTGCAGCAGGGCCGCGCCCGGGGTGCCGCCGGGGAGGATGAAGCTGCGCAGCTTCTCCAGCCGCCCGTTGAAGACGTCGCAGTCGGCCTCCAGCCGGTCCACGTAGAACTGCTCCACCCGCAGCGGCGGGTACTCCGGGTCCTCCACGACCGGCGTGCACAGGTCGGCGCCGACGTCGAACAGGTCGTTCTGCACGCGGACCAGGACCTTCACCACCTCCTGCGGCAGCGCACCCAGCGCGATCGCCGTCCCGATGGCGGCGTTGGCCTCGTTGGCGTCGGCGTACGCGGAGATCCGCAGGTCCGTCTTCCGGGTCCGGCTCATGTCCCCCAGGGCGGTCGTGCCCTTGTCGCCGGTACGGGTGTAGATGCGCGTCAGGTTCACCATGGCGCCAGCGTAGACGCGCCCGCCGCGGGCGTACCGCCCGGCGGGAGCCGGCGGCCCGGCACGACGGTGGCGGGATCCGAACTGTGGGGCCCCGTACGCCTCCTGGCCCGTACCAGTGTGATGTCCGTCATCTGAGACGTGACGCGTGTTACTTCGCGGTCACTGCGCCCCTCACGGGCGCTAGTCTCCGCCGGAGAGGCTACGAGGCCGGGTCGTACTGAGAACAACGAGGGGTGTGCAGTGGCTGGGAAGCTCGCCGTCATCGGCGCGGGACTGATGGGTTCCGGGATCGCTCAGGTCTCCGCTCAGGCGGGTTGGGACGTCGTCCTGCGGGACGTCACCGATGCCGCTCTGACCCGGGGCACGGACGGCATCAAGGCCTCGTACGACAAGTTCGTCTCCAAGGGCAAGCTGACCGCCGAGGACGCCGAGGCGGCCCTCGCGCGGATCACCACGACCACCGACCTCGACGCGGTCGCCGACGTGGACATCGTCGTCGAGGCCGTCTTCGAGAAGCTCGAGGTCAAGCACGACATCTTCCGCACCCTCGACAAGATCGTGCGCGAGGACGCCGTCCTGGCCTCCAACACCTCCGCCATCCCGATCACCAAGATCGCGGCCGTGACGGAGCGCCCGGAGCGGGTCGTCGGCGCGCACTTCTTCTCGCCCGTCCCGATGATGCAGCTCTGCGAGCTGGTGCGCGGCTACAAGACCAGCGACGAGACCCTCGCCACGACCCGCGCGTTCGCCGAGTCGGTCGGCAAGACCTGCATCGTCGTCAACCGCGACGTCGCCGGCTTCGTGACCACCCGCCTGATCTCCGCGCTGGTCGTGGAGGCCGCCAAGCTCTACGAATCGGGCGTGGCCACCGCCGAGGACATCGACATCGCCTGCAAGCTGGGCTTCGGGCACGCCATGGGCCCGCTGGCCACCGCCGACCTCACGGGCGTCGACATCCTGCTGCACGCCACCAGCAACATCTACACCGAGTGCCAGGACGAGAAGTTCGCGCCGCCGGAGCTGATGCGCCGCATGGTCGACGCGGGCGACATCGGCCGCAAGAGCGGCCAGGGCTTCTACAAGCACTGAGCACGAGCGTTCGAATCCCGGCACCCCCCAGGGGGTGAATTAGGTATCGGTTCGCTCACGGTCGGCAACTTCACCGCCCGCACGGCAGTCAGTTGCAGTGAGAGTTGCCGACCACGGACCCGTCGGACCACACGTACGCAGTAAAGCCGGGGAGCACACATGCACATCAGGGGCGACCACGCCGAACTCGCTGTCGGGGGCCGCCTCGACGTGCGCAGCGCGGCTGACGCCCGTACGGTCCTCCACACCGCCCTCGACGACGGCCACGGCGACCTCGTGCTCGACCTCACCGGCCTGGACTCCTGGGACGCGACCGGACTCGGCGTGATCATGGGGGCGCACCGGCGGGCCGGCCGGACCGGGCGGCGCCTGGTCCTGCGCGGGGTGCCCGACCGGATGCAGCGGCTGCTCGTCGCGACCCGGCTGCACCGCATCCTCGCGATCGAGGGCGGGCTGGAAGCGGAGTCCCTGCCCCGGGTGTGACCCGGGGAAAAAGGGGCTGCGCCCCCGGGGCGGGCTCGGTTTACATGGGTCCATGGTGTCCACCGACAGACTGCTGGCCTTCGCGGCCATGTCCCTCGTGCTGATCGTGATCCCCGGCCCCAGCGTGCTCTTCGTCGTCGGACGGGCGCTCGCCCAGGGCCGGCGGGCCGCGCTGACCACGGTGGCCGGGAACACGCTCGGAGCGTACGTGCTCGTCGTGGCCGTGGCGCTCGGCGTCGGAGCCGTCGTCGAACGCTCCGTCCTCGTCTTCACCGTCCTGAAGCTGGCCGGCGCCGCCTACCTCGTCCACCTGGGCGTCAAGGCCTTCCGCGGCCGCGGATCGCTGCGGGCCGCGGTCGCCGAGGCGGCCCCCGAGGCCCGCGGCACCCTGCGCACCCTCGGCGAGGGCTTCGCGGTCGGCGTCGCCAACCCCAAGACCATCGTCTTCTTCGCCGCCGTGCTGCCCCAGTTCGTCGACCGCGAGCAGGGCCACGTGATGCTCCAGATGCTGCTGCTCGGCCTGGTCTTCAACCTGATCGCGATCGTCTTCGACAGCCTCTGGGGCCTGGCCGCCGCCACCACCCGCGACTGGTTCGCCGGATCCCCGCGCCGCCTCTCCCTGATCGGCGGCACCGGCGGGCTCGCCATGATCGGCCTCGGCGTCACCGTCGCCGTGACCGGCCGCAAGGACTGACCGCGAGGACCGGCCGCGAGGACCGCAGGCGGGAAGCGTGGCGGTCCGGTGGTGAAGGCACCCCGGCGGTGACGGCGGCCCCGTCCACGGTCTAGGGTCGGGCGAAACCGGACCGGTGGCGACGACGACGTGAGCGGGCGCCGGGCACGACGAAGACGGCGGCGGGCGCGCGGCGCGATCGGGGGGACAGGGGCATGGAGCGTACTCAGGGGCAGCCGGGCCAGGACGAACGGGCCGCGGCGGGCCGCCCGGCCGGGACACCGGCGGCGGCTCCGGCGGCGGCTCCGGCGACCGCGCCGGCCAAGACCGCGCCGGCCAAGACCGCGCCGGCCAAGACCGCGCCGGCCAGGACCGCGCCGGCCAAGACCGCGCCGGCCAGGACCCCGGCGTCGGGATCCGCCGCGCAGGCGCCGGCCCCCGCCCGCGTCGTGACCCTGACCAGCGGGGAGTTCACCCTCACCGTCAACCCCGTCGACGGCAGCGAGATCGAGCCCCTGCGGCCCGAGGCCCGCCCGGCGGCCGGCCGCCGCCCCGCCAAGCGCTCCGCCGCCTCCCGCGCCGACCGGGACGCCGCCGCGCGCCCGCCCGTACTGCCCGGACCGCCCGTGCCCGCCCTGCCGCTCCTGGCGCGCGCGGACGAGCGGGAGCGGCTCGTACGCCTCCTCGGGCGCGGCCGCTCCGTACGGCTGACCGGGCCCGCCGGATCCGGCCGCACCGTCCTCCTCGACGCGGTCGCCGCCGACTGCGCGGACCTCGCGCCCGACGGGGTCGTCCGCCTCAGCGGCCACGGCAGGCAGCAGCCCGCCGAACTGCTCCACACCCTGTACGCCACCGTGTACGACACCCGGGACGAGCGCCCCGACCGTACGCAACTCCTCGCGGGCGTCGCCGAGATCGGCGCGATCGTGCTCCTCGACGACCTCGAGCTCGGCGGCGCCGCCCTCGACGAGCTGCTGCGCGCCACCCCCGAATGCGCCTACCTGCTCGCCGCCGCCCCCGACGCCAAGGCCCCCTCCGACGACGCGCACCTGGAGGAGGTCTTCCTCGGCGGGCTCGGCCGGGCCGACTGCGCACGGCTGCTGGAGGCCGCCACCGGCAGGCCGCTCACCGACGAGGAGACGGCCTGGGCGGAGGACCTGCGGTTCGCCTCCGAGGGGCTGCCGCTGCGCTTCGTGCAGGCCGCCGCACTGCTGCGGCAGCGCGACGAGCTCAACGGGGGCTCCGCCGACGACGAGGACGACGAGCCCGGGGTCTTCGAGGAACGCCCCCGCGACCCCTCCCACGTGCCGCTGCCCACCCTGGCCCAGGCCGCCGCGCCCGCCGAGCTGCTGGCGTCCCGGGTGAGCGAGTCGGCCCGGGCCGCCCTGCGGAGCGCCTGCGCCCTGGGCGGGGAACTCCCGCACCACGCCCACCTGCCCGCGCTGGTCGGCGACACGCACGCCGACGCCGCCGTCGCGGAACTCCTCGGCTGCGGCCTGATCACCCCCGTCGGGCCCCGCTACCGGCTCGCGGAGGGGGTCGCACGGCAGCTGGAGGAGGCCGGGTACGGGGAGAGCGCCGCCGAGGAGGCGCGTACCGCCGCCCGGCACTACGCCTGGTGGACCGGGCACGCCTCGGTGACCCCGGAGCGGGTCGCGGCGGAGGCCGACGCGGTGCTCGCCGCGCTGGGCGGGGCCGATGTGGTGGCCGCCGTGCTGCTGGCCCGCACGGCCGCCCCTGCGCTGGCGGCGGCGCCGTCCTGGGAGGCCTGGGGGCGGGTGCTGCGCTCGGGCGCGGAGGCCGCGCGGAAGGCGGGGGAGGTCGCGGAGCAGGCGTACTTCCACCACGAGCTCGGCGTCCTCGCGCTGTGCGAGGGGCGTCTGGACCGGGCGCGGGCGGAGCTGGAGGCCTCGATCGGGCTGCGCGGGGCGCTGGCCGACAAGCGCGGCACGGTCGCCGGGCGGCGGGCGCTGGCGCTGGTCACCGACCGGGACCGGGAGGCGAGGGGGGCCCAGGCCTCGCCGCCGCTGCGGCTGGAGGCCCCGCCGGTCCTGGCCGCGCTGCCGCCGGGCACGGGCGCGGGTACGGGTACGGGTACGGGCGCGGGCACGGGCGCGGGCGCCGTGGCGAAGCAGGCCGGCTCCGAGGCGGTCACCCAGGTGACCCCGGTGATCGGGAAGCCGGCCGGGTCGCCCGCGACCCTGTCCCAGGTCTACGCGGACGCGTTCACGGCGGCGCCGCAGCCGGGCCCGGCCCCGGCGCCGGCGCCGTTCGTGCGGCGCCCCGAGCCCGGACCCGGCCGGCCGCGCAAGACGGTGCTGCTGGCCGCCGCCGGGGCGCTGACGGTGGTGGCGCTCGGCACGGTCGTCGGCCTGTCGCTGACGGCGGGGGAGGACCCGGAGCAGCCGGTGGAGCCGACCGTGTCCTCGACCCCGGACGCGCCTGCGGTGACCCCGCCGCGGGTTCCGGGGAACAGCGGGAACGATTCGCCGGCGGAGCCGGTGGTTCCGCCGGGGGCGGGGAGCGACCCGACCCGGGGCGGGGGCTCCGCGCCCACGACCCCGCCGCCGGCCGGGACGCCGGGTCCGCAGCAGCCGGGACCGGACCCGACCCCGCCGGCCACGACGCCGCCGCCGGCGACGACGCCGCCCCCGGCGACCACTCCGCCGCCCACGACGCCCTCACCGACGCCGCCGACGACGCCCCCGGTCACGCCGACGGGGCCGGCCACCCCGACGACGTCGACGAGCTCGACGGAGGCCCAGTCCCCGCCGGCGTCGGAGTCCCCGAAGACCATCTGACCGCCCGGGGGCCGATGCCGCTGCGCGGGGCCGTCCCCTACCCGCCCTTCCACCGTTCCCTGGGGCTCCGCCCCAGACCCCGCGCCTCAAACGCCGGCGGGGCTGAATTCTGCAGGCCGCCGGGCGGCCTGGAGCGCACGCGGCGCGCTTCCAGCCCCGCCGGCGTTTGAGGCGCGGGCGCGGTAGCGCCGTGCAGTGACCCGCACCGGCGCGCGCAGCGCCAGCCCCCCAGCCGCGCCGGCGCCTGAGGCGACAACGGCCCCCCGAGCCGCAGGGGCTCGGAGGGCCGAGGGGAACGACGGGCCGCAGACGGCGGCGAAGAGAGCCCGGACCCCGCCCGACGGCCGCCGGACGGAGTCTGGCGCAGCGGCGCGAAGCCGGTGAGGCGCCCAGGCGCCCAGCCGCGCGAGCGGCGCGTCAAAAGGATCAGAACAGGCGGAGCTTGTCGTCCTCGATGCCGCGGAGGGCGTTGTAGTCGAGCACCACGCAGTCCATCCCGCGGTCGTTGGCCAGGACCCGGGCCTGCGGCTTGATCTCCTGCGCCGCGAAGACGCCGCGCACCGGCGCGAGGTGCGGGTCGCGGTTCAGCAGCTCCAGGTAGCGGGTCAGCTGCTCGACGCCGTCGATCTCGCCGCGCCGCTTGATCTCCACCGCCACCGTCGCGCCGGCGGCGTCCCGGCACAGGATGTCGACCGGGCCGATCGCCGTCATGTACTCGCGCCGGATCAGGGTGTAGCCCTCGCCCAGCGTGTCGATGCGGTCGGCCAGCAGCTCCTGGAGGTGCGCCTCGACGCCGTCCTTGATGAGGCCGGGGTCCGTGCCCAGCTCGTGGGAGGAGTCGTGGAGGACTTCCTCCATGGTGATGATGAGCTTCTCGCCCGCCTTGTTGACCACGGTCCAGACGCTCGCGTCGTCCCCGGTCCCCTCCTTGAGGGTGCACGGAGGCGACATCCAGTTGAGCGGTTTGTACGCCCGGTCGTCCGCGTGGATCGAGACACTGCCGTCGGCCTTCACGAGGATCAGACGGGGTGCCGAGGGCAGATGGGCGGTGAGCCGGCCCGCGTAGTCGACGGAGCAGCGGGCAATGACGAGACGCATGGTCGGCAACGCTACTCGACCGACGGGCCTCCACGCGATTCGCCCCTGAAAGCCCCGTTCGCCGATGGCGCGTTGTATGCGCATTCTCCTGGTGCGTCACCCTGTGGGCGCCTACCGTGGTGAGCGGGAGGTTGTCGAGCGTGCACACTGCGTCGCGGCCTCCCTCCCTGCCCGTAGGACCCAGGCAGCCCAAACTGCCTGGGTCACGAGAGGAGAACCCATGTCGCTCGACGTCTCACCGGCCCTACTCGAACAGGCCGAGCGAGGCGAGGTCGACGAAGCCGCCTTCGTCGACTGCGTCCGGACCTCCCTGCCTTACGCATGGGAGATGATCAGCTCGTTGGTGGCCCAGCTGGAGGTTGAGGGCGGAGAGTTCGCCGACAACCAGACGCCGCCGCCGGACGAGCAGGCGCGCGGGCAGCTGCTGCGCGCGCTCGCGAGTGACGCGATACGGGGTGCGCTGCAGCGGCACTTCGGGGTGCGCCTGGCGTTCCAGAACTGCCACCGTGTGGCCGTGTTCCCGCTGGATCCCTCGGTGGACGACCGGCTGGCCAAGTTCACCTCGATCCGCGGCCAGCTGCTCAACCAGTCCCCGGAACTTCGGGACTGCTAGCGGTACCGGTACTCCGCTGCCGCTCCGTGTCGCGGGAGGTGCGACTGGCACAGGAGCGGCAGCCCCAGGCCCCGTACGGGGTCACACCAGCAGGGGGAGGACCTCCGAGCCGAGGCGGCGGACGTTGTCCTCCGTGGCGGCGAGGTCACCCGACCCCTCCGTCAGCAGGGCGAAGCGGGTGATGCCCGTCCGTTCCGACGTCTGCGCCAGCCGGTCCGCCGCCAGGGCGGGGCTGCCGACGGGGTGCAGTGAGCACAGCAGTTCCGTGTACGCGTGCGGGTCCCGCATCGCGCGCTGCCGGCCGTCCACCGTCACGTGGGCGCCCAGGCCCTGGCGCAACCAGCCCGGCATCGACTTCAGCAGGGTCTCGCGCGCGTCGGCCGAGTGGTCCGCCAGCTGGCAGACCCCGGCCGACACGTGCCCGGCGGCCCGCACGGACTCCGGCGGGTGCCCGTGCGCCAGCGCGGTCCGTCGCCACAGCGCGACCTGCTCGGCCTTCTCCTCGTCCCCGCTGTGCATGCCCAGCAGCATCGGCAGCCCGCGCTCCGCGGCCAGCCGTACCGACGCCGGGGAGGTGCACGCGACGATCACTTCCGGCCCCGTCCCGTCACCGTCCAGCGCCTCGGACGGGCGCGGTACGACGGCCACCTCGCGGAAGGAGTGCCGCGGCCCGGCCGCCCCCACCCTGGGCTCCGCCAGCCAGCGCCGCAGCAGGTCGAGGTCCTCCGGGAAACCGCTCTCGTACGCCTCCAGGCCCGCTCCGAGCACCTCCAGGTCCACCCACGGCCCGCCGCGCCCCACCCCCAGGGTGAACCGGCCCCCCGAGGTGACGTGCAGCAGGGCCGCCTGCTCGCCCAGGGCCACCGGATGCGTGTTCGGCAACACGCTCACCGCCGTGCCCACCCGCAGCCGCCGGGTCCGGCCCAGCAGCAGGGCCGCCAGGGTCACCGCCGACGGGCAGACCCCGTACGGCACGAAGTGGTGCTCGGCGACCCAGACCGAGTCCAGCCCGGACTCCTCCGCCACCTCGGCGGTCCGCACCGCCCGGTGCAGTGCCTCGCCCTGTCCCTGACCAGGGAACTGGGCCGCCAGTACAAACGCTCCTACGCGCATCATCGCCCTTAGCCTCCTCGCGGCTGACGCGGCCTCCCCCAGGCGGACCGACTCGTCGACGGCATCGACGTCTGCTGGCAACAACGTCTGACACGTGCCAAAGGCACGGCCTGACAGGAAAGTTATTGAGATTGTCGGGCCAGCTCCCCGCGGAGGGCCTGCGTCCACCAGCCACCCTGCGGGTACCCCGGCTCGCTGCGCGTAGTCTGGGAGAAAGTCACTGTCGCCCGCCCCTTCGTGAGGTATACGTGTCACCGCGCCACAACCGCCCCAGGGGCGGCGAGACTCCGGACGAACGACCCGGCACCGGCCTCGACCGGTTCGGCCTGGAGCGCACCGAGGAGTACCTGGGCGAGGACTGGAAGGTCCGGCACGTGGCGGGGGCCGGTGCGGCGGGCAAGCGCTACCGCTGCCCCGGCTGCGACCAGGAGATCCCCGCGGGCACCCCGCACCTGGTGGCGTGGCCCGAGTACGGCGGCGTCGACGACCGCCGGCACTGGCACAAGGCCTGCTGGAACGCGAAGGACCGCCGCACCTCCAAGGTGCAGCGGTCCCGCAACGCTCCCCGGTACTAGAGGAAGCCCGTCACACGTCCCGGCGGCGCACCACCACGTAGGACGCGACGACCGCGCCGGCCGTCACCACCAGCAGCAGGACGAGCTGGACCACGTTGCTGGGGGCCGACCGGCCCTCCATGTCGACGCCCTGCAACCCGAAGAGCTGCACCAGTCCCACCGGGGCGTTGTAGCGGAGCACCAGCCCCCCGAGCGACGAGGTGACCGGCCAGGAGGTCAGTATCGCCCCGAGCACCGGCGGCATCGTGACCACGCCGAGCATGACCGCGATCCCGCCCGCGGAGTGCCGTACCAGCGCCCCGACCGCGAGCGCGAGGACGCCCAGCAGGGTCACGTAGAAGGAGCCGGCGACCGCGCCCGTCCAGTCGCTCAGGCCGTGCACCCCGGCGGCGGGTCCGTTGTGCAGGACCGCGGCCCACAGGCCGACGAACAGCACCGAGCCCAGGGTGACGAGGAACGCGCAGGTGCCGAAGACCAGGTACTTGGCGGTGAGCACCCGCAGCCGCTCGGGGGCGGCGGTGAAGGTGGTGCGGATGAGGCCGGTGCCGAACTCGGAGGAGATCGTCAGCACGCCCAGCACGATCACCGACACCTGGCCGGCCATCAGCCCGAACAGGGCGGGACCGGTGAAGGGGAGGTACTGGTAGTCGGCGGCCCCGGTCTGGAGCACGGCGATCATGCCGACGCCGACGACCAGCGCCACGAGGGAGCCGAGCGTCCACAGGGTGGAGCGCACGGAGGTCAGCTTCGTCCACTCCGAGGCGATGGCGTGCCCCAGGTGCGGCCGGGGCGTGGGCAGGGGCGAGCTGTACGCCCGCGGCTGCTCCGCGCTCGCCGCGGGCGGCCCGGCGGGGGTGGGGGTCATCGGTGTTCCTCGGGGGTGTTCTCGGAATCGCGGGCCAGATCGGCGGCGCTGCCCGGCATCAGGAAGGGGCGCCCGGATCCGGGGGGCGGGGGAGCGAAGAAGCTCGCCGCGGTCTCCACGGGGACGGCCGCCTCCTCCTCCCATTCCGGGACGGTCAGCGGCTCGGGCTCCCAGAGCTCGGCGCGGGGGTCCTCGGTGGAGGTGTACTCGACGGAGGACTGCGTCATCCGCATGTAGGCCTCCTCCAGCGAGGCCCGGTGCGGGGAGAGCTCCCACAGCCGTACGCCGGCCTCGTGCGCGAGGTCGCTGACGCGCGGCAGCTCCAGCCCGGTGACGCGCAGCGCCCCGTCGGGCTCCTGGAGGACCCGGCCGCCCGCCCGGGTCAGGGCGGAGGCGAGGGAGGTCCGGCCGTCGGAGCCGTCGGAGGCGGGGCCGGCGGCGGCACGCACCCGCGCGAATCCGGCCGAATTGTGCGTGATGAAGTCCTGGGTGCTCATGTCGGCCAGCAGCCGGCCCCGGCCGATCACGATCAGGTGGTCGGCGGTGAGGGCCATCTCGCTCATCAGGTGCGAGGAGACGAAGACGGTCCGGCCCTCGGAGGCCAGCTTGCGCATGAGGTTGCGGACCCAGAGGATGCCCTCGGGGTCGAGGCCGTTGACCGGCTCGTCGAAGAGCAGCACCTGCGGGTCGCCGAGCAGGGCGGCCGCGATGCCCAGGCGCTGGCCCATGCCGAGGGAGAAGCCCTTGGTGCGTTGGCGGGCGGCGTCCTGGAGGCCGACCACGCCGAGGACCTCGTCCACGCGCTTCTCGGGGATCCCGGAGAGCTGGGCGATGGACAGCAGGTGCGTGCGGGCCCGGCGGCCTCCGTGCACGGCCTTGGCGTCGAGCAGGGCGCCGACGTGCCGCTGGGCGTTCGGCAGCTCCCGGAAGGGGAGGCCGTTGATCGTGACGCGGCCGGAGGTGGGCCGGTCCAGCCCGAGGACCATGCGCATGGTGGTGGACTTGCCGGAGCCGTTGGGTCCGAGGAAGCCCGTCACGTGGCCCGGCTTGACCTGGAAGGACAGCTGGTCGACGGCGGTCTTGGCGCCGAAGCGCTTGGTCAGGCCGACTGCCTCGATCATCCTCGTGCCCCTTGCCAGCCGGGACGGCTCTCGCCCGCGTACGCCTTAAGAGGATATCGGGGCCCGTGCGGTTCCCTTCCGGGCCGGATCCCTGAGGTGCCCCTGAGATCCGACCCGGGGATGTCCCGTAGTACTCGGGGTGTCCGTCGTGGGACGGACACCCCGTGTCACGGCGTGGCGGTCAGGCGTCCCGCTTCGCGAGGGTGAGGTAGCCGGCGGCGATGGCGGCGAGCGACCACAGCGCCATGATCCCGAGCCCGCCCCAGGGTCCGTAGGGCGCGTCGGAGTCCGGCGAGGCGACGGTCTGCATGATCGCGGAGCCCGCCATGTTGGGCAGGTACGCGGCGATCTTGCGGGTGGCGTCGACCAGGCTGAGCACGATCGGCAGGATCAGGACGAAGGTGATCAGGAGCGAGATCGCGGCGGCCGAGTTCCGCAGGACCATCGAGATCCCGATGGCGAACGCGGCGAGCAGGGCCAGGTACAGGCCGACGCCGATCACGGCGCGCAGGACGTTCTCCTCGCCGAGCGCGGTCTTGTGGTCGCCGAGGAGGGCCTGGCCCAGGAAGAAGGACAGGAAGCCGGTGGCCAGGCCCACGACCAGGGCGAGGCCGGTGGCCACGGTGACCTTGCCCAGCAGCAGGGTGCCGCGCCGGGGCACGGCCGCGAGCGAGGTGCGGACCATGCCCGTCCCGTACTCGCTGCCGACGACCATCGCACCGAAGACCAGCATGGCCAGCTGGCCCAGCATCATCCCGGAGAAGCTCATCTGCGTGGCGTCGAAGGTGATCTGCGAGGCCTTCGGCATGTCCTCGAAGGTCGCGTTGACCACGGCGCACAGCCCGGCGCCCATGGCGACGGTGACCAGCAGCGTGGTGGCCAGGGTCCAGCTGGTCGAGGCGACGGTGCGGATCTTGGTCCACTCGGACCGGAGGACGGCGGAGTAGGCCACCTCACTCACCGCCCTTGCGGGTCGCCTCGAAGCCGGCGCCCCACGCGGGGCCCGCGGGCGGGGGTACGGCCGCGCCGGGCGCGTGGGCGTGGTATTCGACGGAATCCGCCGTCATGCGCATGAACGCTTCCTCGAGTGAAGCCCGTTGCGGGCTGAGTTCGTGCAGCACGATCTGGTGCTGGGCCGCGAGTTCGCCGAGCCGCTCGGCTTCGACGCCGTCGATCTCCAGGGTGCCGGTGGCGGGCACGCTCACCGCGTTGATGCCGGCCTCGTGCAGCACGTCCTTGAGGCGTTCCTGCTGCGGCGAGCGCAACCGTACGTAACTGCGGGAGTTCTGGCGGATGAAATCAGACATGGACATGTCGGCAAGGAGCTTTCCCTGTCCGATGACGATCAAATGGTCTGCGGTCAACGCCATTTCGCTCATCAAGTGGGAGGAGACGAAGATCGTTCTCCCTTCCGAGGCCAGCCCCTTCATAAGATTGCGGATCCAGAGAATTCCCTCGGGGTCCAGACCATTGACCGGTTCGTCGAACATGAGGATCTCCGGATCTCCCAGCAGGGCAGCGGCGATTCCCAGCCGCTGGCCCATTCCGAGCGAAAATCCTTTCGACTTCTTCTTGGCCACGGCCGTCAGGCCGACCAGGTCCAGCACCTCGGCCACCCGTCGCTCCGGGATCCGGTTCGACTGGGCCAGGCAGAGCAGGTTGTTGTACGCGCTGCGACCGCCGTGCATGGCTTTCGCGTCCAGCAGCGCACCGATGTGCTTCAGCGGTTCCGGCAGGTCCCGGTAGTGCTTCCCGTCGATCCGGACCGTGCCGCCCGTCGGGCGGTCGAGGTCGAGCATCATGCGCATGGTCGTGGACTTCCCCGCCCCGTTGGGGCCGAGGAAGCCGGTCACCACCCCCGGTCTGACCTGGAAGCTGAGGTTGTCCACGGCGGTCTTCGCGCCGAATCGTTTCGTAAGGCCCTCGAGCTCGATCATGCGGCCACGCTAGAACGCCCAGGGGCCGTACGCCACCTCAAAAAGGTGACATACGGCCCCTGATGTGCCGATTTCGCTACCAGCGGGTAGACGGCGGCGTACGCACGGGCGTACTAACGGCTCTGCTGCGCCGGGACGCCCCGGGTGACCGGCTCGTCGTCGATCGGGGAGCCGGCGGCGGCCACGGCCGCGCCCGTCAGCGTCGCCAGCATCTCGCGGACGTTGGTCAGCTGGGCGTTGATGGAGTCGCGGCGGTTGGTCAGCGCCGCCAGCTCGCGCTCGGACTCGCTGCGGATGCGGTCGGCCTTGGCGTTGGCGTCGGCCACGATGTCCTCGGCCTGGCGCTGCGCGGTCTCCACCGTCTGGCGGGCCCGGCGTTCGGCGTCCGTACGCAGCTTCTCGGCCTCCAGCCGCAGCTGCTCGGCCCGGTGCTCGATCTCCGCCAGCCGCTTCTCGGCCTTCTGCTGACGCGAGGCCAGGTCGCGCTCCGACTGCTCGCGGCGCTTGGCCAGGTTGGTCTCGAAGTCCGCGGCGGCCTGGGCGGCCTTGGCGCGGGTCTCCTCGAACAGGGCGTCGGCCTCCTCGCGCTTGGAGGCCGCGTCCTTCTGGGCCTCGGCGCGCAGGGCGGCCGCGTCGCCCTTGGCCTTCTCGACGATGCGGACGCCCTCGTCCTCCGCGTTCGACTTCCGGTCCGCCGCGAACGACTCGGCGTCGTTGCGCACCTGCTGGGCCGCCGACTCGGCCAGCTCACGGTGCTGCTCGGCCGCGCGACGGGCCTCCTCGCGCAGGTCCTTCGCCTCCTCCTCGGCCAGCCGCAGGATCTTCTCGACCCGGGCGCCGAGACCGGCGTACGACGGCTCGGCGTCGCTCACCTGGGCCTGGGCGTTCTGCGTTTCGAGGTGCAGCTCCTCGATCCGCTTTTCCAGAGAGTTGATACGTCCTAGGGCGCTGTCGCGGTCGGAGACCAGCTTGGTAATGCGGTCGTCCACCTGACCGCGGTCGTAACCACGCCGCACGAGCTCGAAGCCGAAGGGGGAGGAAGTGTCGCTCATGGGGTTCCTGTCGAATGAGACCGATGAGGTGCTACGTGAGGTGTTAAGGGGAATCCTAGGCGCCAGGGCGGCGTGTCATCGAGTCAATCCGGGTTTGCCCTGGACAATGACACCCCTTTTGAGTGGCAAGGCGACGGAATGATTGTCACTCCTTCGACTGAACCTCCCTCAGAAGCACACATCCTGTCTTCTGACTACCCCTCTGACACCTTGCCACCCGAACGAGTGGACCCCGCTGATGCGCCGGCCTTCACGCCCCCCGCGCCCTGGCCGCCCAATGCGGGCTTTCCGCCACCCGAAGGTGCCTCGAATGATTCCAACGCCTCAAGAACGTCCTGGACACGGGAGATCTCCGCCTGAATGTCCTCGCGCCTGCGCACCAGGACCTCCAGCTCGCGACGGCCCTCGTCGACCAGCCGCTCCGCCTCCGCCGTCGCCTCCGCGAGCACCTTCTCGGCCTGCCGCGACAGCTCCGCCTTCTTCGTCTCGGCCTCCTTCAGCAGCGCCTCGGCCTTGCGCACGGCCGCGATGCGGACCTTGCTCGCCTCGCTGCTCGCGTCCGACACCAGCTCCTTGGCCTTCGCCTCCGCCTCGGCACTCTGCTCCGTCGCCGCGCGGACCAGCTTGTCCACGCGCTCGCCGGCCGACTTCATCTGCTCCGCCGACTCCCGGCGGGCACGCTCGTGCAGCTCCTCCACCTCGGACTCGACGCGCGAACGCAGCTCCTCCGCCCGCTCCCTTATGGCGGCCGCGTCCGTACGCGCGCCGACCAGCAGCTCGTCCGCGTCCGTGCGGGCCTTCTCCACCGTGGAGTTGCCCTCCACGGTCGCCTCCGACGTGATGCGCGCGGCCTCCTTGCGGGCGGCGTCGACCATCGCGTCGGCCTGCTCCTCGGCCGCCGTCGTGGCGGCGAGGGCCTGCCGGGCCGCCTCCGAGGTCAGCTTGTCCGCCTCCGCGGCCGCCTCCGTGATGAGCCGGTCGACCTGCTCCGCGGCCTCCGTACGCCGCTTGTTGGCCTCCTCGCGGGCCTCGTCCAGCAGCCGCTCGGACTCCTCGCGCGTCGTGGTACGGGTGCGCTCAGCGTCGGCCGCCGCCTCCGCCTTCACCCGCTCCGCCTCGGACCGGGTACGGGTCGCGTGCTCCTGCGCCGAGGCCAGCGCCTCCGCCGCCTCCGCGCGCAGCCGCTCCGCCTCGGCGGCAGCCTCGCCGACCGTGCGCTCGTTGTCCTTGCGGGTCTGCTCGGTGAGCTTGTCCGCCTCGGACGCCGCCTCGGTGATGAGCCGGTCCGCCTGCTCCGCGGCCTCGGTACGCAGCCGGTTGCCCTCGGCACGCGCCTCGTCCAGGGTCTGCTCGGCGTCCCGCTCGGCGGCCTCCAGCGTCTCGTTGGCCGCGGCCGTGACGCGCTCCGCCTCCGCCGTGGCCTCGCCGATGATCCGGCCGCCCTCGGTACGGGCCTCCTCCAGCGTCCGCGCCGCCTCCGCGACGAGCCGCTCGGCCTCCGCGGCGGCCTCGGCGACCGTGCGCTCGTTGGCCGCGCGGGTCTCCTCGACGAGCCGGTCGCCCTCGGCGCGCGACTCCACCAGGATCCGCGCCGAATCGCGCTCGGCGGCGGCCAGGGTGTCGGCCGCCTGCGTCTTGAGGGCGGCGGCCCGCGCCTCGCCCTCCTCCAGGACGCGTGCCGCCTGCGCGCGCAGCCGCTCGGCCTCCGCGGCCGCCTCGGCGATCGTGCGCTCGCTGTCCTCGCGGGTCTGCTCGGTGAGCCTGTCCGCCTCGGACGCCGCCTCGGTGATGAGCCGGTCCGCCTGCTCGGCGGCCTCGGTCCGCAGCCGGTTCGCCTCGGCGCGGGCCTCGTCCAGGGTGCCCGCGGCCTCGGCGCGGGTGGCGTCCGCCGCCTCGACGGCCTCCGCGGTGAGCCGCTCGGCCTCCGCCCGGGCGTCGGCGACCGTGAGCTCGTTCGCCGCGAGGGTCTCCCCGGTGAGGCGCTCCGCCTCCGCCTCGGCCTCGGCCACGATCCGGGCGCCCTCGGCGCGCGAGGCCTCCAGGGACTCCGCAGCCTCGCCCCGGATCCGGTTCGCGTCGTCCCGGGCGTCCGCCCGGGTCCGCGCCGCGTCCCGCTCGGACGCCGCCAGGGCGTCCGTCGCCTCGGTGCGCACCCGCTGCGCGTACTCGGCCGTGTCGGCCCGCAGCTGCTCGGCCTCGGCGATCGCGTCGCCGACGGTCCGCGCCGCCAGCTCCTTCGCCGCGTCCGTCTCCACCCGGGCCTCGCTGCGCACCCGCGCGGCGTCCTCGGCCGCGCGCTCGCGCTCCGCGTGGGCGTCGGCGCGGACCCGGTCCGCCTCCTCCTCCGCCTCGGTGCGGGTACGGGCCGCCGCGTGCTCGGCCGCGCTGCGCAGCCCGCTGATCTCCTCCTCGGCCTGCTCGTGCAGCCCGGCCACGGAGTCGCGCACCTGCTGCGCGGTGGCCTCGGCCGCCGCGACCAGCTCCGCCGCGCGGCGCTCCGCCTCCTCGGTCAGGCGCGCCGCCTCGGCCTGCGCCTCCTCCGAGCGCTTGCGGGCCTGCGCCAGCAGCTCCTCGTTCTGCTCACGGGCCTGCGCCCGCTCGTTGCCCGCGTCCGTCCGGGCCGCCGACAGGGTCTCCTCGGCCTCCCGGCGGCGCCGCGCGGCCTCCTCCTGGGCGGCCGCGAGGGCCTCCGCGGCCTCCTCGGCGACCCGCTCGGCCGCCGCCTTCGCCTCGGCGCGCAGCCGGTCCGCGGTCTCCTGCGCCTCGGTGCGCACCCGCTCGGACTCGGCCTCCGCCTCGGCGCGCAGCCGTACGGAGACCAGCTCGGCCTCCGCGCGGACCCGGCCGGCGTCCTGCGCGGCCTCGGCGCGCAGCTGCTCGGACTCCGCCTCCGCCTGCGCCTGGAAGGTGCGGATCCGCTCCGCCGACTCGGCGCGCAGCCGGTCGTTCTCCTCCGTGGTCTCCTTGCGGATGTTCTCCGCCGCCAGGCGGGACTCGCGCAGCGTCTGCTCCGCCGACGCCAGCCGGGCCTCGGCGTCCGACTGCAGCCGGGCCAGCTCCGCGTCCGCCTCGGCGCGCTTGGCCGCCAGGGCCTGCTCGGTCTCCTCGCGGCGCGCCCGTACGGCGGCGTCCGTCTCGGCGGTCAGGGCCTCGGCCCGCTCCGCGGCCTCCGCGCGCAGCCGCTCGGCCTCCGCGCGGGTCCGCTCCAGGGTCTCCTCGGCCTGCCGGCGCAGGGTGGTGGCCCGCTCCACGGCCTCGGCACGGACCCGCTCGCTCTCGGCGGCCGCGCCGGAGCGCAGCTCGTCGGCGTCCGCCTTGGCCTTGCCCAGCAGCTCCTCGGCGGTCTTGGCCGCCTCCTCGATCTGCCCGACGGCCTCGCGGCGGGCCTCGCCCCGGATCCGCTCGCCCTCGGCGACGGCTTCGGCGCGCAGCTGCTCGGCCTCGCCGCGCAGCCGCCTCGCCTCCGCCTGGAGTTCGACCGTGCGGGCCCGGTACTCCTCGGTGTCGTCCTTCGCGGCGCCCTTGAGCTCGTCGGCCGTGGCCGCCGCCTGGGCGCGCAGCCGGTCCGCCTCGGCCTCCGCCTCGCGGCGGATCCGCTCGGCCTCCTCGGACGCGGCGCGGGTCGTCGCCCGGGCGTCCTCCGAGGCCTTGTTCAGTACGTCCTCGGCGGTGCGGGCCGCCTTCGCCAGCTGAGCCGCCGTGTCCTCGGCGGCGGCCGTACGGGCCTGCTCGCCGGCCTCGGTGCGCAGCCGCTCCGCCTCCGCGCGGGCGTCGGCCAGCGCGTGCTCGGCCTCGGCCTTGAGCGCCTCGGCCTCCTTCGTGGCCTCGCCGACCAGCCGGGCGACCTGCTCCTTGGCGGTGCGGGTGCGCTGGTCGTTGACGGACTCCGCCGAGGCGAGCTGCCGGGCGGCGCTCTCCTTGGCCTCCGCGAGGAGCTTCTCGGCCTCGGCCCGGGCGGCGCGCAGCGCCGTGTCGGCCTCCTGGACGCGGGCCTCGGCGACCCGGCCGAGGTCCATGGTCTGCTGCCGGGTCTGCTCGGCCTCGGCGGTGGTGGTGGAGCGCAGCCGCTCCGCGTGCTCGGTGGCTTCCTGGGCCTGCGCGGAGGCGGCGGCCAGCAGCCGCTCGGCCTCCTTGCGGGCGCGCAGCAGTGCCGACTCGGCCTCGGCGCGCGCGGCCTCGGCGTCGGCGGCGAGCCGGCGGCGGGCCTCCTCGGCGGTCCGGGCGGCCTCGGCGCGGGCGGCGTTCAGCGCCTGCTCGGCCTCGGCGCGGGACTCCTCCATGAGCCGACGGGCCTGGGCCTCGGTCCGGGCGCGCAGCTGCTCGGCCCAGGCGACGTTCTCGTTGACGTGCGCCTCGACGGTCTGGCGGCGCTCGTTGAGCTCCTGGTCCAGACGCTGGCGCCGGTTGACGGCCTCGGCGTGCAGCTCGGCCTGCAGGCGCGCCTGGTGCTCGGCGTGCTCCTGGAGGATCCGCTGGGTCTGCGCCCGGGCGTCGCGCAGCTCGCGCTCGGCGTCGGAGCGCATCTGGTCGGCCTGAACCTGGGCGTTGCGCAGCAGCTGCTCCGCCTGGTACCCCATGTCCGCGCCGTCGTAGGCAGGACGGGACGCGAGCGCGCGCCGCACCTCATGCAGCTTGGCGCGCAGCACCTCGACCTGGTACCCGAGGTCCTCGGCGTGCTGGACGGCCTTCCCGCGCTCCTTCTTCAGCCGCTCCATCTCGGCTTCGAAGCGCGTGAGATGGTCGGCTTCGGCCTGATGGCTCTCCTGGCTTTCGTAGCCCCGCACAGCGCGGTCCCATCCGTCCCCTGGTCGCAAGCTCACTCCCAAATGAGCATCGCTCGCCCGCTGAACGACGCCCCCGGGGGAATGGTGTCAGATGTCGGGGCAGGGCTCTCGGCCCCGACCCCGTTCCGCACCGAACCCCGGCCGAGCCATGGCCACTCTACCGGCCGGGGAATGGGGACATCAGTGCTCAGGGTTGGAGGTGACCAGTTCGGTGAGGACTCCGTGGCAGTCCTTGGGGTGGAGGAAGGTGATCCGGGAGCCCATGGAGCCGGTGCGGGGCTCGTCGTACAGGACGCGGACGCCCTTGCCGCGGATGGCCTGCGCCTCGCCGTCGACGTCGGCGGTGCCGAAGGCGATGTGGTGCACGCCCTCGCCGTTCTTGGCCAGCCACTTGGCCACCGTGGAGTCCTCGCGGGTGGGCTCCAGGAGCTGGAGGTAGGAGGCCCCGCCGTCGGAGGTCTCGTTGATCTTGAGCATGGCCTCGCGGACGCCCTGCTCCTCGTTGACCTCGGTGTGGAACACCTCGAACCCGTACGTGGCACGGTAGAACTCGACGGTCTTGTCCAGGTCGAAGCAGGCGATCCCGATGTGGTCGATTCTTGTCAGCATGGGACCAGTGCACCGCCGAAGAGGGGCGTCACGCAACGTGCCAGCGATCACACCGACTGCCCGGTGACTGCGCGGGTACCGCTCAGTACATTCGGGTAAACCCTCGTTCACTCCTCATCCTCAAGGGGCTGTGCCTCATGTCCGGAACGAACAACACCACCTCAGTGATCGTCGCCGGGGCCCGCACGCCCATGGGGCGGCTGCTCGGCTCGCTGAAGTCCTTCTCGGGCGCCGACCTCGGCGGCTTCGCCATCAAGTCCGCGGTGGAGCGGGCCGGGATCTCCGGCGACCAGGTCCAGTACGTGATCATGGGCCAGGTGCTCCAGGCCGGCGCGGGCCAGATCCCCGCCCGCCAGGCGGCCGTGAAGGCGGGCATCCCCATGAACGTGCCCGCGCTCACCGTCAACAAGGTGTGCCTGTCGGGTCTGGACGCCATCGCGCTGGCCGACCAGCTCATCCGCGCCGGGGAGTTCGACATCGTGGTCGCGGGCGGCCAGGAGTCGATGACCAACGCCCCGCACCTGCTGCCCAAGTCCCGCGAGGGCTACAAGTACGGCGCCATCGAGATGCTCGACGCGATGGCCTACGACGGCCTGACCGACGCCTTCGAGGGCATCGCGATGGGCGAGTCCACCGAGAAGCACAACACCCGCCTGGGCATCGAGCGCGCCCCGCAGGACGAGTTCGCCGCCGCCTCCCACCAGCGGGCCGCGGCCGCGCAGAAGAACGGGGTGTTCGAGGCCGAGATCACCCCGGTCGAGATCCCGCAGCGCAAGGGCGACCCGGTCATCTTCGCCGCCGACGAGGGCATCCGCCCCGAGACCACGGTGGAGTCGCTGGGCAAGCTGCGCCCGGCGTTCGCCAAGGACGGCACCATCACCGCCGGCACCTCCTCGCAGATCTCCGACGGCGCCGCCGCGGTGGTCGTGATGAGCAAGGCGAAGGCCGAGGAGCTGGGCCTGGAGTGGCTGGCCGAGATCGGTGCCCACGGGAACGTGGCCGGCCCCGACAACTCCCTCCAGTCGCAGCCGTCGAACGCGATCCTGCACGCCCTGAAGAAGCAGGGCAAGGAGGTCTCCGACCTGGACCTCATCGAGATCAACGAGGCCTTCGCGGCGGTGGCCGTGCAGTCAATGAAGGACCTCGGCGTGACCCCGGAAAAGGTGAACGTCAACGGCGGCGCCATTGCCCTGGGCCACCCGATCGGCATGTCCGGTGCCCGCGTGGTGCTGCACCTGGCGCTGGAGCTCAAGCGCCGCGGCGGCGGCCTGGGCGCGGCGGCCCTGTGCGGCGGCGGCGGCCAGGGCGACGCCCTCCTGCTCAGCGTCCCGAAGGCGTAGGGGCGAGCGCATGGCGACGGTGGACGTCCCCACGCTGGTGGCGCAGGCCCGGGAGGGCCGGCCGCGGGCCGTGGCCCGGCTGATCTCACTGGTCGAGGGGGCGTCCCCGCAACTGCGCGAGGTGATGGCCGCCCTGGCACCGCTGACGGGCGGCGCGTACGTGGTCGGGCTGACCGGCTCCCCGGGGGTCGGCAAGTCGACCTCTACGTCGGCGCTGGTCTCGGCGTACCGCGCGGCGGGCAAGCGGGTCGGCGTGCTCGCGGTCGACCCGTCCTCGCCCTTCTCGGGCGGGGCCCTGCTCGGCGACCGGGTCCGGATGTCGGACCACGCGTCCGACCCCGGGGTCTACATCCGCTCCATGGCCACCCGCGGGCACCTGGGCGGGCTCGCCTGGGCGGCTCCGCAGGCGATCCGGGTGCTGGACGCGGCCGGCTGCGACGTGATCCTCGTCGAGACGGTCGGCGTCGGGCAGTCCGAGGTGGAGATCGCCTCGCAGGCCGACACCTCGGTGGTGCTGCTCGCTCCGGGCATGGGCGACGGGATCCAGGCCGCGAAGGCGGGGATCCTGGAGATCGGCGACGTGTACGTGGTGAACAAGGCCGACCGGGACGGCGCGGACGCGACCGCCCGGGAGCTGAACCACATGCTGGGCCTGGGCGAGACCCGGGGGCCCGGCGACTGGCGGCCGCCGATCGTCAAGACGGTGGCGGCCAAGGGCCAGGGCATCGACGAGCTGGTCGAGGCGCTGGAGAAGCATCGGGCGTGGATGGACGAGCGCGGGGTGCTGGCCGAGCGCCGGGCCGCGCGGGCGGCCCGTGAGGTGGAGACCATCGCGATCACCGCGCTGCGGGGGCGCCTGGCCGACCTGCGCGGGGACGCGCACCTGGACGCGCTGGCGGCCCGGGTGGCGGCCGGCGAGCTGGACCCGTACGCGGCCGCGGACGCGCTGCTGGACAGCCTGACCGAGGCCTGAGGGGTGCGGAACGCGTGAGAGGGCGGGGAGCCTCGGCTCCCCGCCCTCTCACGCGCGTGCGGCGCGCGCTCAGATCTTGCCGCGGGTGCCGCGCAGGTGCTCCGCGACCGGGCGCAGCGACTCGCGCAGCGCCTGGAGGGCCTCCGGGGGCAGCAGGTCGATGAAGTGCTCGCGGACGGACGCCACGTGGTGCGGGGCGACCTTGCGCATGGTCTCCATGCCCTCGTCCGTGAGGACCGCGTACAGGCCGCGGCGGTCGGACTCGCAGTTCACCCGGCGGACCAGGCCCGCGGTCTCCATGCGGGTGATCTGGTGGGAGAGCCGGCTCTTGGACTGGAGCGTGGCGGTGGCCAGGTCGCTCATGCGCATCCGCAGGCCTTCCGACTCCGAGAGGTTCACCAGGATCTCGTAGTCGTTGTTGGTGAGTCCGAAGGGCTGGAGATCCTTTTCCAGCTGGTGCATCAGCAGTCTGCTGACGTCCAGGTGGGTGCGCCAGGCGCACTGTTCCGCATCGGTGAGCCAGCGGGTGGCCGTGTCGGTCTCCATCGTCTCCATGAAAGAACTCTACCTAAGAAGTTGAATTACGTACAAAAATAGGAAGATCGGATTCGGGCAGTGCGGCCCGCGGACCTCACAGCCCGAGACGCCGCTGGAGATCACCCAGCTGCCCCGGCATCCGGGGCACGCCCAGCTGCCCCAGCGGCCCCTGGCCGGCCCCCGGAACGCCCTGGGCGTTGCCCGTGGCGGCCCCGGCACCCACCGCACCCACCGACTGCTCGGCCATCAGCAGCTCGGTCGACTGCAACAGGACCGTACCCGCGCCGACGAACTCGAACTGGTGCTCCTCGCCGGAGGTGCCGCCGATGCCGGTCAGCGAGCGCAGGCCGCCCATCACGCCCGACATGTATCCGTGGTCGTAGTGGTGGCAGGGGGAGGAGCAGTCCGCCCAGCCCACCAGCGCCTGCGGGTCGACACGCAGCGGCGGCTCCATGAAGACCACCGGTCCGTTGGACGCCGCGACGAACTTCCCGGTTCCGATCAGCGTCAGGAAACCCGGGACGATCGACTGCTTCAGCGCCAGCGAGGGCTGGTACGCCAGCAGGTTCCCCGACCGGATGGTCAGGTTGCCGTCGTCCAGGTCGTACGAGTTCACGTCGAAGGCCCGGTCGGCCAGCAGCATCTTGCCCTGCCCCTCGGCCACCACCCAGTCGCTCGCGTGCAGCGGCGAGTGGAAGCTGGTGCGCAGCAGCCGGTCGAAGCGGCCGTTGCCGATGCCGTTGAACTCGATCCGCCCGTAGTAGGCGATCATCTTGCCCTTCTGCAGGAACCACTGGCTCCCCTTGAGCTCCACGCAGAAGGTGTACGCGTTCACGTTGTCGTCGGAGGGCAGGCTGTGCGGGTCGAACACGGTCGGACCGCCGGGTCCCGGGTTCACGGGGCCAAAGTTCACAGCTTCTCCTCCGAGGCCTGTACGTAGACCGCGCCCTGGCCGGACAGCTCCAGCTGGAACGCCTCTCCCGAGCCGCGCCCCACCATGTCCCGCCAGCCGAGCGCGGTGGAGAGCTTGTTGCGGACGTCCCCGTGGTGGGCCACGTACGCCTGCGGGTCGACGTGGACCGGCCGGTTCGGGGTGATGGGGAGCTCGATCACTCCGCCGTGGGCCATCACGGCGACCGCGCCGTGGCCCTTGAGGGTGGTGGTGAACAGGCCCTGGCCGGTCACCTGGCCGCGCACCATGCCCATGACCCCGCCCTGCGAGCCCATGAACATCGTGCCCTGCTGGAGGGTGCCGTCGAAGGCGAGCAGCCGGTCGGCCTCGACGTACAGGGTCTCGCCCTGGAGGTTGACCACCTGGATGTGGTGGCCGCCGTGGCCGAACATCACCGTGCCGCTGCCCTCGACCGTCATCAGCGGGGTCTGCTCGTTCGCCACCCGGCGCCCGATCATGCCCATGACGCCGCCCTGGCCGCCGGTGACGCTCGGGGTGAAGGAGACCTCGCCCCGGTAGGCGAGCATCGCCCCGCGCTGGCTGTACATCCTCTGCCCGGGGATCACCTGGGCCTCGACCATCTTCGAGTTGACCTCGCGGAACGGCATCAGACGTCCCCCCCGATCGTGTTGCGCTCGCTCGGCTGGACGTACACCAGGCCCTCGCCCTCGAAGCGGATCTGGAACGCCTCGCCCGAGCCCTCGCCGATCAGGGTGCGGAAGGTGACCCCCGACTGGAAGGACTGCTGGAGGTTGCCGGTGTGCGCGATGTACGCGCCCGGGTCGACCGACAGCGGGTACTGGGCGCTGACGCGCAGCACCACCGCCGGCCCGTCGGACATGATCGCCGCCTGGCCGGAGCCCTCCACGGTCGTGGTGAAGAGCCCGTTGCCCGTGGTCGCGCCGCGCAGACCGGTGAAGGTCGTACCCGTACGCAGGCCCGCGTCGGTGCACAGCAGGTTGCTCGACTCGACGTAGAGCTTCTCGCCGCGCAGGTTCACGAGGTTGATCTCGCTCGCCCGGTCGGCGAAGTAGCAGGTGCCGTGCCCCTGGACCTCCATCACGGTCATCTGTTCGCCGGTCAGCCGGCGGGTCACCATTCCGCGGAGGCCTTCGCCGCCGCCGGTCATCTTCTTGAAGGCCATCTGGCCGTCGTACGCGACCATGGCGCCGTTCTTCGCTTTCACGGCGTCACCGGTCAGGTCGACGGCGAGCACCTTGCTGCCTTGGAGTCTGAACTGAGCCACGGGGACGAAGGTATCGGCAGGGAGGCGCACCGAACAGGGGCCGGTGGGCCGATATCCGCCACAATCGCCGGGCTTCGGGGCATCCGGGGCCCCGCGGGAAGATCGCGGAGGGCGGCTGAGACACTGGGACGGACCCCAGGTACCCGGCCCGAAGGCTCCACGTGGACATCAAGACCGCTTCCGCCCTGCACCGGCTGCGCCTCATCTCCGTTCCGGAGGCGCTGTCGTTCCCGGCCCTGCTGATCTTCGGCTCGGTGCTGAGCCGGGTATCGGACATCGACTACCTCATGATGCCGCTGGGGATCCTGCACGGGATCCTGTTCGTCATCTACGCGGTCTTCCTGCTGGACGTGTGGAACAAGGCGAAGTGGCCGGTCAAGAAGGTCGCCCTGTTCTTCGTCCTCGCGCTGCTGCCCTTCGGCGGCCTGTACGGCGACAAGCTGCTCAAGCGCGACGAGGCCGACAGCGTCATCGCCGCCCGCGCGCGCCAGGTGGCGGACGCGTGATCGTCGCGTTCTCGGTGACCCCGCTGGGGGTCGGCGAAGAGGTCGGCGAGTACGTGGCCGACGCGGTCCGCGTCGTGCGCGAGTCCGGGCTGCCGAACCGCACCGACGCCATGTTCACCACCGTCGAGGGCGAGTGGGACCAGGTCATGGACGTGGTGCGGCGCGCCGTGGCCGCCGTCGAGGAGCGGGCGCCCAGGGTCTCCTTCATCCTCAAGGCCGACATCCGGCCCGGCGTCACCGACGGCATCACCTCGAAGGTCGAGACGGTGGAACGGCACCTCGCCGAAGGCTGAGCCGCGGGCCCGCCCGCACCGACCGTTTCCCCAAAGCGCCCCCCGCCCGCCCGGCGGGGGGCGCTTTCGCATGCCCGGACCCCTACCGGATGTGGCGGGCCTCACACTCGAGGGCTCGCCCAAGCAGTTGAGCGACCGCTCAAAACCCCCTACCTTCCCTTTTGAGCGACCGCTCAAAAAGCAGGTTGGGGGAGACCGGCATGGCCCTGTACGTCGAGACGGTGATCCGCACCGGGATGGACGAGCTCTGGGAGCGCAGCCAGGACCCGGCGCAACACCAGCGGTGGGACCTCAGGTTCACCTCCATCGACTACCTCCCGCGCGCCGAGGGCGAGCCCCGGCGCTTCCGCTACGCGACCCGCGTCCTGCCCTTCCTCTCCGTCTCCGGCACCGGGATCTCCGCCGGCGAACGCCACCGCCCCGACGGCACCCGTGTCTCGGCCCTGCGCTTCGCCTCGGAGCATCCGCTCTCCCTGCTCGCCGTGGGCAGCGGCTACTGGCGCTACGTCCCCGGCCCCGACGGGATCCGCTTCCTCACCGGCTACGACTACCGGCCGCGCTGGGGCCGCTTCGGCGCCCTCGCCGACCGGCTGGTCTTCCGCCCCCTCATGGGCTGGGGCACCGCCTGGTCCTTCGACCGCCTGCGGCTGTGGTGCGAACGCGGCACCCCGCCCGGCCGCGCGCTCGCCCGGGCCCTCGCCGAGACCGCCCTGCGGGCCCTGCTCTGCGCGGCCGTCCTCGCCTACGCCCCGCTCGCCGCCGCCCTGCCCGTCCTCGCCGCCGTACTGCTGCTGCCGCCGCTGCCCGGCACCCCGGCCGCCCGCCGCTGCCTGCGCACGCCGCCCGGCCGCACCACCGCAACCGCCCCCCGCCTGCTGACCACCCTGGAGCCGTCGTGACCTCCATCTTCCGGGCCCACATGGGTGCCGGCTTCGACCGTCTGCACCCGCAGATCCAACGCCGCTTCTCCGTCGGCCTGGACAGCGGCGAGGGCTGCGTCGGGCGGGGCACCATGGAGCGGATCTGGCACGGCCGCAGCTTCGTGAAGCCCTTCCTCCGGCTCGGCGGGACCCGCAACATCCTGGTCCCGCGCGAAGGACGCAACGTCCCCTTCGTCATCGAGAACCTCCCCTACACCGACTCCTTCGGACGGGAGACCGTCACCTTCGTCCGCACCTTCCACCTCCCGGACGGGCCGCGCCGCTTCGACGCCACGATGGTCCACAGCCCGGAACGCGACTGCGTCCTCGACTACCTGGGCACCCACCAGCACCTCGCCAGCGACCTCCACATGAGCGCCGAACCCGACGGCTCGCTGCTCATCCGCTCCGGCGAGCACCGCTTCCGCGAGGGCCCCGTCGACGTCCGCGTGCCCGAGCTGATCGGCGGCGACGCAGAGGTGCGCGAGTCCTTCGACGACGCCACCGGCCGGTTCCGGATCCGGGTACGGGTCGTCAACCGCCGCTTCGGCCCGCTCTTCGGGTACGAGGGCTCCTTCACCGCCGAGTACGTCGACGCCCGCGCGTACGGGGTCCGCGGCGACCTGCGGCCCGTCCGCGAGGAGGTCCGGGCGTGAGCGCGAGCAGTGCGGCCACGAAGGAGAAGCTCCTCGAAGGCGCCCTGCGCACCCTCGTCGAACAGGGCATCGCCAAGGCCTCGGCCCGGACCATCGCGGCCACCGCCGACGTGGGACAGGGCCTGATCTTCTACCACTTCGGCTCCGTGGACGAGCTGCTCGCCGCCGCCTGCCGGTACGGGGCCGCACAGCGGGTCGACCGCCACCGCGACCGGCTCGCCGCACTGGGCAGCCTGCCCGAGCTGCTGGAGTTCGCCCGCGAGATGCACGCCGAGGAGCGGGCCGCCGGGTACGTCGCCATGCTCGGGCAGCTCCTCGCCGCCGGACAGAACTCGCCCTCCCTGGCGGCGGCGACCGCGGCCGGGCTGGGGCTGTGGATCGAGGAGCTCGAGGCGGTGCTGGGCCGCCTGCTGGCGGCGACCCCGCTGGCGGACTTCGCCGACCCGGCGGGGCTGGCCCGGGCCACGGCCGCGTCGTTCGTCGGCATCGAGCTGTACGAGGGGGTGGACCCGGAGGGCGCCGGCCGGGCGCTGGACGCCCTGGAGCAACTGGCCGCGCTGGCCGCCGTCCTGGAGGGCCTCGGCCCACTCACGCAGCGTGCCGTCCGCCACGGCCTCCGGCGGGGGACCCGGGGCTGACCGCCGGGCGGGGGCCGGGCGGGGTGCCAGGGGCGGGATCCCCTCGGGCGGTCTCAGAGAAGCGTGGGGGCTTCCCGTCAGTCCCATCGTCCTTCCGGCTCGTGCCGGCCTGTCAAGGGCGCTCCTTCGTCGCGTCGCTACGCGATGTCGCTTCGCTCCACCCTTGACAGACCGACCCGAACCGGAAAGTCGAAAGACTGCCGGGAAACCCCCAAAGAAACGGCACGGTCCAGAGGAGCAGGGACGGGTCCCCTCAGCGACGAGACGAGGGGCCTGGGGCCGGCCCTCCGAGCATCCGGGCCCCCAGATCCATGATTCCGGGCCAGGGGCGCGACTACCCGCACGGGAGCTTGATCAGAGCGACCTCCGGAGCCTCCAGGCGCGACAGATCGCTACGCGCTCCTCGAATCTCAGCGTCCGACGGCCGTCCTGGGCTGATACCCGCACGAGAAGACGATCAGAGCAGCCCAGGAGGCGCGCAGGCGCGGTAGATCGCTACGCGCTTCTCCCGGCTTGGCGTCGGACGGCCGTCTGGGGCCGGGATGGGGTCAAGAGAGGGGCGGATCAAGGCCTTCGAGGGGCGAATCGGCCCTCCCGCAGCGCCGTTGGCGGCTTGTCGGAGTCTGCGGGTGACTTCTTCACCCGCAGACTCCGACAGGCAACCATTCGATCCCACCCCAGCCCTCTATACAGGGGCAAAAGGGGCGCTTGAGTCTTCCGTGTGGCCTACGACCGGCCCAAGACGGCGGCTGGCCGCCGAGCCGGGAGAAGCGCGTAGCGATCTACCGCGCCTGGGGGCCTCCTGGGCCGCCCTGTTCGCCTTTGGGTGCGGGTATCAGCCCCGGACGGCCGCCGGCCGCCAAGCCGGGGGGAGCGCGTAGCGATCTACCGCGCCTGGACACCTCCCGGGCCGCCCCATTCGCCTCTTTGGTGCGGGTATCAGCCACGGACGGCCGCCGGCCGCCAAGCCGGGAGGAGCGCGTAGCGATCTGACGCGCTTGTCGGCTTCCCCCGGGGGCTCTGATCAACCTCTCGTGCGGGTAGTCGCGCCCCTGGCCCGGAACCATGGATCTGGGGGCCCGGATGCCCGGCGGGCCGACGCCCGGCCCCTCGACTGATCCCTGAGGGACCCGTCCCTTGCCCTTGGACCGTGCCGTTTCTTTGGGGGTTTCCCGGCAGTCTTTCGGCTTTCCGGGGCGGGTCGGCCTGTCAAGGGTGGCCGAAGGCCATCGCGTAGCGACGCGACGAAGGAGCGCCCTTGACAGGCCGGCACGACACGGAAGGACGATGGGACTGACGGGAAGCCCCCAGACTTCTCTGAGACGGGGCGAGGGGATACCGCTCCCTGGCGCACCGCCCCGCAGACAGGGAGGCGGGTGGGCAACCACCGCCCGACCCCACGGGGTCGAGGGGGAGATAGAGGGCTCGGACCGCGAGGCAACGGAGGGCTCAGTCGGCGCCCCCCGAGGCCAGGGCGATGCCCAGCGGGGTGCGTTCGTAGAGGACCTGGTGGCCCTGGCGGAAGGGGAGGAGGAGTCCCGCCGCCCGCAGGGCCTTCAGGTGCGCCGACACCGTCGAGGGCGCCAGGCCCAGCCGGTGCGCGAGCGCCGTGGTCGAGGCGGGCTCGTGCAGTGCGCACAGCACCTCCGCCCGGCCCCGCCCCAGCAGCCCCGCCAGGGCACTCGGGGCCGGGCCGGCCGCGGCGGTCCACAGCGCGCCGATGCCCCGCGCCGGGTACACCAGCGTCGGCTGCCACGGCGGGTCGTAGCCGCCGACCACCTCCGGCCAGACGAACGCGCTCGGCATCAGGAGCAGCCCCTGCCCGCCGAGTTCGCGGTGGTGGTGCGCGGGGCGCTCGACGCTCAGGGTCTGGCCCGGCCCGTGCCACCGCAGGTCCGGGTGGAGCCCGTCGAACAGCGCCTCCAGCCCGCCCGCCGCCAGCCGGCGCGAGTGGAACAGCACATCGGCCTCCAGCAGGGCACGCAGCCGGGGCCAGTGCGGGGCGATCAGCGCCTCCCAGGCCCGCTCGTACAGATCGGCCAGCTCCTCGACCGCCCGCGCGGGATCCGCCAGCATCCGCCGCCCGATCTCGCTGTCCACCGCCCCCGGCGTGCACACCAGCGCCCGCCGCAGGTCCTCGCGCGCGGCCTCCGGATCACCGGCCGCCGCCCGCACCCGGGCCAGCTCCTCCGCGAAGGTGACGGACGGTCCGGCGGGCGGCGGGCTCAGCAGGTCCGGGTTGTGCCCCTTCCTCGGCATCAGCAGCCACAGCGGACGCAGGTCCAGGCCGGCCGCGGCGGAGCGGATCCGGCTCAGCCAGGGCAGGTGGTACGCCTGCCGGTACGGCCGCGCCAGGACCCGTACGGCCTCCTGCGTCTCCCAGCGGGGCGAGATCGCGAACCGGCACCGCAGCAGGTCGGCCGCCCCGAAGCGGAACTGGTACGCCATGCGCTGTCACCTCCCGGCGGACTACCGACCCGGCCGCGGCCCGGCCGCGCCCGGCCGCGCCCGGCCGCGCCCGGCCGCGCCCGGCCGCAGGCAGGCTGCGAGCCAGCCGCGGGCCGACTGCGGATCCGACTGCGGATCCGACCGCGGATCCCACCGCGGGGTCCAGCCGCGCCCGCCCGCGGATTCGTCCAGGGACGAATCCCTCGGCCCGTCAGGCTAGCCCCGGAAACCTACGCAGCATGCCAACCGACACCCCGCCCGACGCCCAGGCCGACACCCCACCCCCCACCCCCACCCCCACCCACGCCCCGCCCGACACCCCGCCCGACGCCCCACCTCCCACCCCCACCCACGACCCGACCGGCTACCGCCCCCTGTTCCGCGTCCGCGAGTTCCGCGCCGTCTTCGCCGCGCACCTGCTGTCCCTGCTCGGTGTCGTGGTCGCCGAGATCTCCCTCACCGTCCTCGTCTACCGCGCCACCGGCTCGCCCCTGATGAGCGCGCTCACCTTCGCCCTCGGCTTCCTGCCGTACGCCCTCGGCGGCATCCTGCTCGCCCCGCTCGCCGACCGGTACCCCGCCCGGCGGGTGCTCGTCGGGTGCGACCTGCTGTGCGCCACCTGCGCGGCCGGCATGGTCTGGCCGGGGACGCCGGTCGCGGGGATCCTCGTACTGCGCTGCGCCATGGCCTTCGTGGCCCCCCTCTTCCAGGGCGCCCGCAGCGCCTCCCTCGCCGACCTCCTCGGGACCGGGGAGGCCTTCGTGCTCGGCCGCTCGCTGCTGCGGATGGTCGCGCAGAGCGCCCAGCTCGCCGGGTTCGGCCTCGGCGGCCTGCTGCTGGCCGCCGTCTCCCCGCGCGCGGCCATCGGGCTGACCACCGCCGGGTTCCTGGCCTCCGCCCTGCTGCTGCGCCTGGGGACCCGGGCCCGCCCCGCCCGCGCCACCACCGGCCCCACCCCCACCACCGGCCCCACCCCCATCACCCCCATCACCCCCACCCCCGCGCCCGCGTCCCCGCTCGGCGGGCTGCGGGCCGTCCTCGGCGGGCGCCGGCTGCGGGCGCTCACCCTGCTGTGCTGGCTGCCGCCCGCCTTCGCCGTCGTGCCCGAGGCGCTGCTCGCCCCGTACACCGAAGACGTGGGCGCCGGGACCGTCACCCTGGGGGTGCTGATGTGCGCGCTGCCGGTCGGCACCGTCGCGGGTGAACTCTGGGCGGGGTCGGCGCTCACCGCCCGAACGCGTACGCGGATCACGGCGCCGCTGGCCGCCGCCTCCCCGCTCCCGCTCCTGCTGTTCGCCGCCCGCCCCGGCCCGGCCGTGGTCCTGGCGGCGCTGCTGCTCGCCGGGCTGGCGCACGCCTACACCCTCGGGCTGGACCGGATGTACGTGGACGCCGTCCCCGACGAGCTGCGCGGACGGGCGATGACCTTGCTGAGCACCGGCCTGATGACCCTCCAGGGCGTCGGGATGGCCCTCGCCGGTGCCGCCGCCGAGTTCCTCCCGGCACACGTCGTGGTCGCCGGTTCGGGTGCGCTCGGCAGCGGGGTGGTCGTACTGCTCCTGGCCGAGGTGCGGCGGTCGAGGAATGAGACGGGGCTCGCGGTGAAATGACCGCCCGGTAGGGTCTGGTGGATGCCCAAGCCGCTCAGCCTCCCCTTCGACCCCATCGCCCGAGCCGACGAGCTCTGGCGTCAGCGCTGGGGTCCCGTGCCGTCCATGGCGGCGATCACCTCCATCATGCGCGCGCACCAGATCCTGCTGGCCGAGGTCGACGCGGTGGTGAAGCCGTACGGGCTGACCTTCGCCCGGTACGAGGCGCTCGTGCTGCTCACCTTCTCCCAGGCGGGCGAGCTGCCGATGTCGAAGATCGGCGAGCGCCTGATGGTCCACCCGACCTCGGTGACGAACACCGTGGACCGGCTCGTGAGGTCCGGCCTGGTCGACAAGCGGCCCAACCCGCAGGACGGCCGCGGCACGCTCGCGTCGATCACGGCGAAGGGCCGCGAGGTGGTCGAGGCGGCGACGAAGGACCTGATGGCGATCGACTTCGGCCTCGGGGTGTACGACTCGGAGGAGTGCGCGGAGATCTTCGCGCTGCTGCGCCCGCTGCGGGTGGCCGCCGCGGACTTCGAGGAGAAGTAGCTCACACACCCGCCCCCACACCCGCCCCCACGGCCCCCCACCGCCGCCCCCGCGCCCGCCCCGACGCCCACCCCCCCCACCCACAGGCGGGGCCGCGTCAAGATCCCGCAAAACGGACGGTTAGGCTCGACGGCATGAAACGAAGCGTGCTGACCCGCTACCGCGTCATGGCCTACGTGACCGCGGTCATGCTCCTGATCCTCTGCGCCTGCATGGTGGCGAAGTACGGCTTCGACACCGGCGCCGGCCTGACCCTCGCGGTCTCGCAGGTCCACGGCGTGCTCTTCATGATCTACCTGGTCTTCGCCTTCGACCTGGGCTCCAAGGCCAAGTGGCCGTTCGGCAAGCTGCTGTGGGTGCTGGTCTCGGGGACCATCCCGCTGGCCGCCTTCTTCGTCGAGCGCGGCATCCGTGCCGAGATCGAGCCGCTGGTCACCGACGGCATGGCGACCGCCGAGGCCTGAGCGGGCCTCGGGTCCGACCGGATCCGGACACCCCCGGGGAGACTCTCCGGGGGTTTGCCATCGACATTTACTAGGACGTCCTAGTAAATTCGTGGGTATGGACGCTGACGCCATCGAGGAGGGCCGCCGCCGCTGGCAGGCCCGTTACGACAAGGCCCGCAAGCGCGAGGCCGATTTCACGACGCTCTCCGGAGATGACGTCGACCCCGTCTACGGGCCCCGCCCCGGCGACTCCTACGAGGGGTTCGAGCGCATCGGCTGGCCGGGGGAGTACCCCTTCACCCGGGGTCTGCACGCCACCGGCTACCGCGGCCGGACCTGGACCATCCGGCAGTTCGCCGGCTTCGGCAACGCCGAGCAGACCAACGAGCGCTACAAGATGATCCTGGCCGCCGGCGGCGGCGGCCTCTCCGTCGCCTTCGACATGCCGACCCTGATGGGGCGCGACTCCGACGACCCGCGCTCGCTCGGGGAGGTCGGCCACTGCGGCGTCGCCATAGACTCCGCCGCCGACATGGAGGTCCTCTTCAAGGACATCCCGCTCGGCGACGTCACCACCTCCATGACCATCAGCGGCCCCGCCGTGCCCGCCTTCTGCATGTACCTGGTCGCCGCCGAGCGCCAGGGCGTCGACCCGGCCGTGCTCAACGGCACGCTCCAGACCGACATCTTCAAGGAGTACATCGCCCAGAAGGAGTGGCTCTTCGAACCCGAGCCGCACCTGCGCCTCATCGGCGACCTCATGGAGTACTGCGCGAACGGCATCCCCGCCTACAAGCCGCTCTCCGTCTCCGGCTACCACATCCGCGAGGCCGGGGCGACGGCCGCGCAGGAGCTCGCCTACACCCTGGCCGACGGCTTCGGCTACGTGGAACTCGGCCTCTCCCGCGGCCTGGACGTCGACCACTTCGCCTCCGGCCTCTCCTTCTTCTTCGACGCCCACCTCGACTTCTTCGAGGAGATCGCCAAGTTCCGCGCCGCCCGCCGCATCTGGGCCCGCTGGATGAAGGAGGTCTACGGGGCGAAGTCGGACAAGGCCATGTGGCTGCGCTTCCACACCCAGACCGCCGGTGTCTCCCTCACCGCGCAGCAGCCGTACAACAACGTCGTGCGCACCGCGGTCGAGGCCCTCGCGGCCGTCCTCGGCGGCACCAACTCCCTGCACACCAACGCCCTCGACGAGACCCTCGCCCTCCCCAGCGAGCAGGCGGCCGAGATCGCGCTGCGCACGCAGCAGGTGCTGATGGAGGAGACCGGCGTCGCCAACGTCGCCGACCCGCTGGGCGGTTCCTGGTACGTCGAGCAGCTCACCGACCGCATCGAGGCCGACGCCGAGAAGATCTTCGAGCAGATCAAGGAGCGCGGCCTGCGCGCCCACCCGGACGGCCGGCACCCGATCGGGCCGATCACCTCCGGCATCCTGCGCGGCATCGAGGACGGCTGGTTCACCGGCGAGATCGCCGAGTCGGCCTTCCAGTACCAGCGCTCCCTGGAGAAGGGCGACAAGCGGGTCGTCGGCGTCAACGTCCACCACGGCTCCGTCACCGGCGACCTGGAGATCCTGCGCGTCAGCCACGAGGTGGAGCGCGAGCAGGTCCGCGTCCTGGCCGCCCGCAAGGAGCGCCGCGACGACGCCAAGGTGACGGCCTCGCTGAAGGCGATGCTGGACGCCGCCCGGGACGGGTCGAACATGATCCCGGCCATGCTCGACGCGGTGCGCGCCGAGGCCACGCTCGGCGAGATCTGCAACGTCCTGCGCGACGAGTGGGGCGTCTACACCGAGCCGCCCGGCTTCTAGCCCCCGCTCCCGCGGTCCGGCGGAAGGCCGGTCGTGCCCGCCCCCGAGGCGGCGGGCACGACCGGCCTTCCCGTTTCCCGTCCGCGGCCTTCCCGTTTCCCGTCCGCCGCCTCCCGTTTCCCGCTCAGGTCCGGGCCGCGCCCTGGAGGCCGTGCATCAGGAGGGCGGTGAAGGCCCCCGCCCACATCTCGTCCACCGGCTCGCAGCTGACCAGGGCCCGGTGCACCACCGTGCCCGCGATCACGTCGAAGATCAGGTCCGTGGTGTGGCGGGCCAGCGCCTCGTCCTCCTCGGGCGGGAGTTCGCCCCGGGCCTGCGCCCGTTCGCGGCCCAGTACGACGAGACGTTTCTGCCGGTCCACGATCGCCGACCGGATCCGGTCCCGCAGCGCCTCGTCCCGGGTGGACTCCGCGACCACGGCCATCAGGGCCGTACGGGCCTCCGGGCGCCGCAACAGCCGCGCGAACTGGAGCACCACGTCCTCGATGTCGGCTTCGAGCGAGCCCCGGTCCGGCAGCTCCAGCTCGTCGAACAGCTCCGCGACGGCGTCCACGACCAGCTCGTTCTTGCCCGCCCAGCGCCGGTAGAGGGTGGTCTTGGCGACCCCGGCGCGGGCCGAGACGTCCCCCATCGTCAGCTTCGACCAGCCCAGCTCCACCAGCGCGTCCCGGGTCGCCGCGAGGATCGCGGTGTCGGCGGCCGCGCTGCGGGGGCGGCCGGTACGGCCGTGCGGGGAGCTGACGCCCGGGTTGGGGTTGCGCATGGCCGAGACCATACCCGCCGGTAGCGGAACCGGCGGGGGGCTGTTCGCTGTGGTTCAGATCACGGGGCGCGCGGGTCCCGGGGGAGTTACGCTACGGCTCGTAGCGTAAGAGCGACAACCACGCGAAGCTACTGGCGCCAGGTGGGGACCCGGCGCCGACCAACGGAATATCGCACAACGCAGGACGATCTTTCGGGATCCTTTTCGTCGGCGCGCGCACAAGGGGGAGGATGTACGCATGCAGCCCAGAAACATGTCCATGAGCGGCGTGGTCGACCTCGCCGCTGTGAAGGCGGCCGGCGAAGCCAAGGCCAAGGCCGAGCAGGCGCGCAACGAGGCGTCCCGGCATGGCGGTGGCGGCGCGGGCAGCGCGCCCGGCGGCGCCGTACCGCCGTCCGCCCTCGTCTTCGACGTATCCGAGGCGGGCTTCGAGCGCGACGTGCTCCAGCTTTCCAACGAGGTCCCGGTCGTCCTCGACTTCTGGGCCGAGTGGTGCGAGCCGTGCAAGCAGCTCGGCCCGCTGCTGGAGCGCCTCGCCGTCGAGGCCGGCGGCCGTTTCGTCCTGGCGAAGATCGACGTCGACGCCAACCAGATGCTGATGCAGCAGTTCGGCATCCAGGGCATCCCGGCCGTGTTCGCCGTGGTCGCCGGCCAGGTGCTGCCGCTGTTCCAGGGCGTGGCGCCCGAGCAGCAGATCCGCGAGACCCTGGCCCAGCTGGTGCAGGTCGCCGAGGAGCGCTTCGGGCTCGTCGGCCTCCAGGTCGACCCGGGTGCCGAGGGTGCCCCGGCGGCCCCCGCCGCGGTCCCGGCCGGCCCGTACGACGCGCTGCTGGAGGCGGCCGTCGTCGCGCTGGACGCCGGTGACCTGGCCGGTGCGGTGCAGGCGTACAAGAACGTCCTGTCCGACGACCCGGCGAACACCGAAGCGAAGCTGGGCCTGGCCCAGGCCGAGCTGCTGTCCCGGGTGCAGCACATGGACCCGCAGACGGTGCGCGCCGAGGCGGCCGCGAACCCGAAGGACCCGGCCGCGCAGATGGCCGCGGCCGACCTGGACCTGGCGGGCGGTCACGTGGCGGACGCCTTCGGGCGTCTGGTGGACACCGTCCGGGTCACGTTCGGTGACGACCGGGACGCGGTACGGGTCCGGCTGCTGGAGCTGTTCGAGGTGATCGGCGCGGACGACCCGCGGGTCACGCAGGCCCGTACGGCGCTGGCGCGGGTGCTGTTCTAGCCGTACTCCGGTGGCGTGTGCCGTCACCGGCGATTTGTTGACACGGAGATAAACAGCGGCCGCACTTTGCCAAAACTTGGTAATCGCGGCCGCTGTTACTCGCAGTAAATCTAACCCCGTGAACTGTCCGGTTGGTTCGTTCTTCACCCCTTCTGTCGTGGCCCAGGGTGACACCCTGTGTGGCCGTGCGACGCCACGGGGCAAGACTCCGGTTATCCAGCCGTTACCCGCCAGTAACGAACCCCCTTGTGCCCCGGCCTGGAATGGACCACGATCGGCGACGCTCGGTCCTTCCCGCAGAACCGCTCACCCGGAACCGCGGCGGAGGGTCCCCACCGGGCCGGCCGGTGACAGTGGCACCGGCCGTGGACAGGGGGGTCCCTGCCACACCGGCAGGGCCTGTCCTCCAGGTTGCGCGAACGCGTGGCCCAGTGGTTGTCGCTCGGGGGTGAACGCCGGTGTATCGGACGCGGCTGCGCCGCGGCTCGGCCGCCTGCGCTCCTTCCCGAGGACGTAGCACTTCTCCCATCCCAGGACGGGCCTCCCGGCCCGGACCGGAGATGTACGTCCGAGAAGGAGGAACAAGATGATTTCCCAGGTTCGTGGTGGGACCAGATGGAAGCGCTTCGCGCTCGTCATGGTGCCGAGCATCGCGGCCACCGCCGCGGTCGGTGTGGGTCTGGCGCAGGGTGCCCTCGCGGCGTCCTTCAGCGTGTCGGGCCAGGACTTCAAGGTGTCGGCCGACGAGCTCGTCGGTCAGGACCTGATCCAGTACGGCAGCGTCGCCGAGGGCAAGACGATCGGCAGTGACAAGACCACCAAGCACCCGGTCACGATCTCCGGCTTCAGCTCCGCCAAGATCACCAACATGTGCCAGTCGCTGGTCACCCCGGTGCCGGGCCTCGGCGCCATCACCCTGCAGCTGCGCACGGGCAACAAGGGCAGGCCGGCCGTCGCGGAGAACCTCTACCTCGACGTGGCCGAGCTGGACGCGGACGCCAAGTTCGACAAGCTCGACATCGGTGTCGCGGTGGGCGACGAGAGCCACACCACCAAGCCCGTCCCCAACACGGTGGCGGACGGCGCGCTCTTCTCGCAGCGCGCCAAGACGGCGACGCTGACCAAGGTGCGCCAGAAGGCGTGGGCGACGACGGCGGGTACCTTCACGCTGCCGGACCTCAAGCTGCGCCTGATCAGCGGCAACGAGCCGTGCTACCAGGACGAGAAGTAAGCCGGTCCCGTCCTGTGAAGTGACCGGACGGGCGGGCGACGGCAGCCGTCGAAGCACGCCCGTCCGGGCTCCACAGAGTTCTCCGTACCACCGTTTCCAGGGAGCTGTTGTCCATGAACCCCGAGGCCCCGGTTCACGCCGCAGACGAACACTGGCTCACTGTCATGCGCCTCCGCTTCCGTGCCTGGCGTGGTAACCGTCCCTTCTGGGCGGGCCTGTTCACGCTCCTCGGCGGAGTACCGATCATCTACTTCCCGTTCGCGGACATCCGACTGGCCAACGTCTCCCTCGCGATGGCGACGACGTCCGGCTCCGTCTCGCTGATCCTCGGCGGCCTGCTGATCACGCTGGGCATAGGCCTCTGGTTCCAGCAGGGCATCCGGGTCTTCGCGGGCGTCGCGGCGATCCTCCTCGCCCTGGTGTCGATCCCGAAGTCCAACCTCGGCGGCTTCTTCATCGGCTTCCTCACCGCCATGATCGGCGGATGCCTCGCGCTGGCCTGGGCGCCGGGCGTGCCGGCGGAGGACGAGCCGGAGCCGGCCAAGGCGACCGAGGTGCCGCCCGCGGACCCGTTCTACGGCGTCCCCGGCCCCCGGGACACGGAAACGGCGTACGCGACCGAGACGACTGCCCACGCCGATGGCGGGAGGAACAGTGCGGGGTGACGAGACGCAGCGGGGGGTCACCCCCGGAGCGGAGTCCCGTGAGAGAAGGGGCCCGCGCCACGCGGCGCCCAGGAAGTCGCTGCTGAACAAGATCCAGATACCCGTCGGCAAGACGATGGCGCTCGCCGCGATGCCGACCGCCGTCCTCGTCGGGATGGGCCTCGCCCCGAAGCTGGCGCTGGCCGACGACAAGGACATCCCCTTCGCGCCCGGCCCGTGCGTGACCCGCTCCGACGAGCCCACGAAGTCGCCCTCTCCGACACCGTCGACGTCCGCGTCCGCGTCCCCGTCGCCCTCGGCCTCCGCCTCACCCGGCGCGAGCCCGTCCCCGGGCGCGAGCAAGGCCCCGAAGCCGGCGGCGTCCCCGTCGGCCTCGGCCTCCACGTCCGCCAAGCCGCCCCAGACCCCGAAGACGGGCACCTCCCCGTCCCCGTCGGCGTCGGCCCCGTCCGCCAAGCCGGCGAACCCGCTGGACCCGCTGGGCGTCGGCGACGCCCTCAAGGACCTCGTGGACGGCCTCGGCAAGCCCCTCCAGGACGCGAAGAAGCCGGCCACCCCGGCACCCGCGCCCACCACGACCACCCCGACGAAGGACCCCTCCGCCGACGCGATCCGCGACGCCGCGAAGAAGGCCGGGGTCAAGGTCGAGGAGCTCCCGCAGAGCGTCAAGGACACGGCCACCAAGCCGAAGGACGAGACCGGCAAGACGGCCAAGGACGCGGAGAAGGACGCCGACGGGGCGTCCCCCAGCCCGTCCCCGTCCACGTCGGCGACGACGGGCCCGGACGGGAAGCAGCCCTTCCCCTGCCCGACCTTCGACGCCGAGGCCTTCGCCAACGCCAAGCTGGAGCCCGGCATCCCGCTCCTGCCGGACGAGCCCTGGTACCTGGACAGCTCGCTGCTGACCCTCTACGGCCTCGACTACGAGGGCATCGTGGAGGTGAAGACGGCGGGCGGCAAGGTCAAGAAGGTCCTGAAGTTCACGGCGGACTCGCTGGACATCAAGGACCTGTACCAGACGGTCGGAAAGGGCCCGAACATCGCCCACCTCAAGTCGCGCCCGGGCTCCACGTCCACGATCCGCGGCGGCAAGGTCACGATGTACACGGAGAGCCTCAAGGGCAACCTCTTCGGCCTCATCCCGATCGAGTTCACCCCGAACACCCCGCCGCCCCTGAACGTCCCCTTCGCGTTCTTCACGAAGGTCAAGGTCGTCCAGGCCGGCCAGTTCGGCGGCAACCTCACCGTCCCGGGCCTGAAGAACTACATCGGCCCGGCGGAGTAGTACTCCCGGCACGGGAAGCGGCCCGCACCCCTCTCGGGGTGCGGGCCGCTTCGCCGTGGTGGGACACCGGTTACGAGGACGCTCTTGGCGGGTCCAGGCGGTCGGCGCGGGCCACCAGCTCCTCCGCGATCTCGTCCCAGTCCGCGAAGGCGAACAGGTCCTCGGCCGCCTCACGCAACACGGCCGCGTCGTCCGGCCGCTGGAGGCAGACGATCCGGTAGGCCAGGTTGCGGGCCCAGGAGGGAAGGCCGATGAAGTTCTCGGCCTTCAGCGTACGGAGCATCGCGAGGATCTCGTCCGGGTCCGCGTAGATGATCGTCTCGACGTAGGCGAACTCGGCCTCCCCGAACCGTTCCGGGGGTGTGTCCACCCTGTTCTCGGGGACGACGGCACGCCCCAGCGTGATCAGATCCTTCATCGGGGTTCCTTGCTCGTTCCTGTGGGCTTGAGGGGGTGCTGTGCGCACGGGGCGCGGCAGCGCCCGGCCGGCTAGCCGACCCGGACGTACGTCGAGATCGAGATGAGGTTCTCACCCACCTTCATGATGTGGCCCTTGATCTTGATCCCGTCGATGGTGACGTACAGCTTCTGCAAGCCTTCCATGCTCCCGCCCGCGCCCATGTGCTCCAGCGTCTTGAGGATCAGGGCCTTCTCGATCTGGTCGGCCGTCAGGTGCGTGGTGCTCAGCGCCTCGAAGGCCTGCTCGCCCTTGCGGTAGGAGTGGGCCCGGTGGAAACCGTGACCGGTGTTGATCGTCCACTGCCAGCCGCCGGCCGACATCGCCCGCTTCATGTTGACGACGGCTTCGGTGGCCGCCGTGGTGGTGGTGTACGCGCCGAACTCCACGTGCGCGCTCACCTGGGCGATCGGCTTGAGCCGGGCCAGCGTCTGGACGGCAGCGGCCGTCGCGCGGAAGTAGCCGCCGAGGCCGATCGCCACCTTGGTCACTGCCACCGCGACCTGGGGGATCTTCAGTACGAGGGCGCCGACGAGGACCACGTTCAGCGCCGTCCACAGGCAGCTCTCCACGTCCCCGGAGGAGAAGCACTTCTTCGCGGCCGTGACTCCCAGGACGTCGAGGAGGATCTGGCCGCCGTTCTCGATCACCCAGTCGATGACGTCCTTGTTGGCCGCCTCCAGAGCGGCCTTGTACTCGTCCACGCAGGCCTGGCCACAGGCCTTGCGCAGCGCCTCCTCCTGGGTGAGGTTCAGGTCCGCACCGCCGTATCCCGGACCGCCGTTGGACTTTGCGGCGGCGAGCTGGGCCGCGCGCTGCTCCTCCTGCCACTTGCGGAGGGCCTCTTCGGCCCGGTCCGCCGACGCGTCCGCGTCCTTGGCGGACTGCTGGGCGTTAGCCGCGGCACCTTCCGCGGCCTTCGCGTCCGACTCGGCCTTGGTGGCCGCGCCGTTCGCGGCGTCGGAGTCCTTCTTGGCCGCGTTCGCGGCGGTACGCGCGTTGGCGGCGCTCTTCTCCGCCTCGGTGGCCTCGCTGTTGGCGGCGGCGGCCTCGCTCGCCGCGTCCCGCGAGGCGTTGCCGGCGAGGACGACCTCGGCACCGGCCTGGGAGTTGTACTCCGTGGCCTTGGTCTCCGCGGCCTTGGCGGCCGCCGCTGCCTTGGCCGCCGTGGCGGCGGAGGCACGGGCGGCGGCGACCGATTTCAGAGCCGCGGCGGTGTCGGCCGCCGCTGCGGCGGAAGCCTGGGCGGCGAGCTTGGCGTCACCGGTGGCCTTGTCGGCCAGCGCCTTGGCGGCGGCCGCTGCCTTGGTGGCCTCGTCGGACTTCGCGGTGGCCGCCGCCGCCTGCTGCTCGGCGAGCGACTTGGCGGACTGCCCCACCAGGACGGCGAAGGCGGCGGCGGAGTCGGACTCCCGGTACGGGGTGCCGGTCGCGATGGCGGTATTGGCCGGCTTCACGGCTTCCGCCGCCGAGTCGCGGGCGGCCGCGGCCGCCTGGGCGGTCGCGTAGGCGTGTCCGGCGGTGACGGCCGACCAGGCCGAGGTCTTCTCGGCCTCGTCCTGGGCCGCGGCCGCCTCCTTCTTGGTCTGGGCCGAGGCGGCTTGGGCCTTCTTGGCCTCCGCCTCCGCCTTCACGGCGTTCGCGGAGGCGGCGTCCGAGGCGTCGATCGCCTCGGCGGCCGCGGCGTGAGCCGTCTGGGCGGCGGCGTAGCTGGTCCACCACTGCGCGTTCGCGTTCTCGTACGCGGCCTGCGAGCGGGCGGCGGCGCCCTCCGCCCGGGTGGCGGCGGCACGGGCCTCGACGGCGGCGGATCCCGCCTCGTCGGCGGCCGTGCGGGCCCGGTCCGCCGCGCCCTTGGCGGTGTTGGCCGCGGTGCGGGCCTCCGTCGCGGCCTTGCGGCTGTCCCCGGCGGCGGCGGTGCCCTCGGCGGCGGCAGCCGCCGACTCCAGGGCCGCGGCGCGGGCGTCCTTGGCCCGCAGGTCGCGCTCCGCCTGCGCGGCCGCGTCACGGGCGAGGGCCGCCCGTTGCTCGGCGGCTTCGGCGGCGTCCAGCTTGTCCGCGGCGGTCGAGCCGGCGGTCTCCGCAGCGGTACGGGCCTTGGCCGCCGCCTCGCGCTCGGTGGTGGCGCGCTTCTCGGCCGCCAGCGCCTTGTTCCGCTCCGCCGTGGCCTTGGCGTGCTCGGCCTTGGCGACGTCACGTTCCTGCTCGGCCTTGATCCGCTGGGCCTTCGCGTTGTCCGCGGCCGTCTTCGCCGCGTCCCGGGCGGTTTCGGCCTTGGTCTGCGCCGCCTTCGCCTTGGTGGCGTTGTCCGCGGCTTCCTTGGCCTGGGCGGCGGCGGACTCGGCGGCGGCCTTCGCCTGGGCGGCGGCCTCCTGCGCCGCGACGCGGCGGAACTCGGTGTTCATGGCGTGCGACTGGGTCTGCGCCAGGGCGTAGAGGGTCTTGCTGTCCGCTACGGTCGCCTTGGCGGCGTTCGACGCGGTCTCGGCGGCCTTCGCGGCGGCTTCGGCAGCCGCGGCCGAGGCCTTGGTGACCTGGACGGACTGCTGCGCGAACAGCAGTCCGCGGCCCCGCGGAGCCTTTGCCGCGTCTGCGAGGGCCCACGCCGTGGTCTGTGCCGTGCCGGCCTTGGCCGACGCCGCCTTGGCGGCCGCCGAGGCGGTCGCGGCGACCTTCGCCTGGTCGGCTGCCCTGGTACGGGCAGCGGCCAGGTCCTTGTTCGCCTGGGTGAAGACGGACGCGGCGGGACGGCCGGAGGCGTTGGCCGGCTGGCCGGCCCAGTACTTCTGCCAGGTCAGGATCTGGTCGGCGAGCCATGCCTGCCCGAGCGACTCGATCATGGCCTCGGTGGCCTTGCGGGCTTCGCCGGCGGCGGTGACCTCGGCGTTGACGATCTCGTTTCGCGGAGCGGCCTGAGTGGCGTACTCCTGCTCCCACTCCATGTGCGCGGTGACGACGATCGGCGACATGACGCGATAGAAGTCCACCGGGTTGCGGCTGTCGCAGGCGCCCCATGAGGCCTTCAGCGCTTCGACCTCGAGGCGGAACTCGACGGAGCCCTCGGGGGGCGCCTGCTTCATGTAGCCGCCGAGCCGCAGGTAGCGGGCCACGTCGCTGCCCGTGGTGATGCCGAGCGTGTCACCGAGCAGGTCCTTGGTGACGAAGTCGTTGTTGAGGTCCTGGCCCTTCAGCTCTTCGGCGAGGGCCTTGGCCTTGTCGAGGGCGGCCTTGGAAGGCGTCGAGTGGCCGTCTCCGCCGAGCTGGTAGTACAGGGCGCGCTGGGGGCCCAGGGTGAAGGCGACGATGTCCTCGTCGAACTTCGGGGCGTACTGCGGGATCCCCGCCTTGGTGCCGGACTCCCAGTACGGGTAGTTCGCCTTCTCCCAGCGCTCCCGCCGTTCGGCGGACTCGACGGGTGAGCCCTCGCGGGAGTCCCGGTCCTTGAGCATCGCTTCGTACAGCGGGTACTGGCCCGTCTGCGGGTCCATGGCGGTGGCGGCGTTGAGTTCCGCCGTCGTACCCGCGAGGGCCTTGGAGGCGACCTTCTTCATTTCCGGGCCGCCGATGTGCAGGGCGAAGCCCGCCGCGCACCGGTCCCTGCGCGGGTCCGAGCCGAGACTGATGGGCCGGTACTGCGGTTCGTCGTCCGGCGGAATCTCAACGGCCGACGCGGGAGCGGCACTGATGAGGCCGGCCAGCAGGGCTGCGCTGGTGGCGAGAGCGGTACCGGCCAGCCCTCGCCGGACCGCTGCTCGGACGCCGGCACTCCTGCGCCGCAGGAGGGTGGTTCGTTGCACGTGCTTGTTGCCTGTCTTCAGGGGTTCTGGTCAGCCCGAAGGAAGGCGCGCGTACGTAAGGCCGTGCCGACGCGGCATGCGGCGGCGGCACGGTGGAGCAGAAATGGTCGATTCCCCCCTGTGCACGGGTCAGGTGCACAACCCCGTTCGCCTTCCCCCCAAGGCGGTTCGAGCGTTTCACGATCGGGTTACCGTCGGTAGTGCGTTTTAGGCCACACCCCCTGGGTTTCGGCCGAAACTACCGGCCGGTAGTCACGGGCGACGGAAAACACCGAGGGCGGCACCCCGCGTCTGCGGGGTGCCGCCCTCGGTCTCTGTGCGGCAGAGTCGGGCCGTCGGGCCGTCAGGCCGTCCGGGTTCAGGCGGGGGTGCCGCCCAGGTGGTGGACGCGGACCATGTTGGTCGTGCCCGGGACGCCGGGGGGCGAGCCGGCCGTGATGATCATGGTGTCGCCCGGGTTGAAGCGCTGGAGCTTCAGGACCTCGCCGTCCACCAGGTCGACCATCGCGTCGGTGCTGTCGGCGTGCGGGACGACGGCCGACTCCACGCCCCAGCTCAGGGTGAGCTGGTTGCGGGTGTTCACGTCCGTCGTGAACGCCAGGATCGGCTGCTGGGCGCGGTAGCGAGACAGGCGGCGGGCGGTGTCGCCGGACTGGGTGAAGGCGACCAGGGCCTTGCCGTCCAGGAAGTCCGCGATCTCGCAGGCCGCGCGGGCGACGGAGCCGCCCTGGGTGCGCGGCTTCTTGCCCGGGACCAGCGGCTGGAGGCCCTTGGCGAGGAGCTCCTCCTCGGCCGCCGTGACGATCTTCGACATCGTCTTGACGGTCTCGATCGGGTAGGCGCCCACCGAGGACTCGGCGGACAGCATGACCGCGTCGGCGCCGTCGAGGATGGCGTTGGCGACGTCGGACGCCTCCGCGCGGGTCGGGCGGGAGTTGGTGATCATCGACTCCATCATCTGGGTCGCGACGATCACCGGCTTGGCGTTGCGGCGGCACATCTCGATGAGCCGCTTCTGGACCATCGGGACCTTTTCGAGCGGGTACTCGACGGCCAGGTCGCCGCGGGCCACCATGACCGCGTCGAAGGCCGCGACGACGGCCTCCATGTTCTCGACGGCCTGGGGCTTCTCCACCTTGGCGATGACGGGGACCCGGCGGCCCTCCTCGTCCATGACGCGGTGGACGTCCTTGACGTCGTTGGCGTCGCGGACGAAGGACAGCGCGACCATGTCGCAGCCCATGCGGAGGGCGAAGCGCAGGTCGTCGATGTCCTTCTCCGACAGGGCGGGGACGTTCACGGCGGCACCCGGCAGGTTGATGCCCTTGTGGTCCGAGATGACACCGCCCTCGATGACGATGGTCCTGACCCGCGGGCCGTCGACCTCGGTCACCCGGAGCTCGACGTTGCCGTCGTTGATCAGGACCTGGTCACCCTTGGCGACGTCGCCCGGGAGGCCCTTGTAGGTGGTGCCGCAGATGGACTTGTCGCCCGGGACGTCCTCGGTGGTGATGGTGAACTCGTCACCGCGCACCAGCTCGACGGGACCCTCGGCGAAGGTCTCCAGACGGATCTTGGGGCCCTGGAGGTCGGCGAGGACGCCGACCGCGCGCCCGGTGTCCTCGGAGACCTTCCGGACGCGGTCGTACCGCTCCTGGTGTTCTGCCTGGGACCCGTGGCTGAAGTTGAATCGGGCCACGTTCATACCTGCCTCGATGAGTGCTTTCAGCTGCTCATACGAGTCGACGGCGGGGCCCAGCGTGCAGACGATTTTGGAACGGCGCATGAAGCGGATCCTATCCGTTTGTTTCGTAGCGGAATATTCCGTCTGGCGGAAAGTCCAAGTGACTACTGGGTAACCAGCGCGTACGCCTGGGAGGCGATCTCCAGCTCCTCATCGGTCGGGACCACCGCCACCGCCACCCGCGCGTAGTCCGGGGAGATCAGCCGGGGCTCCGGGGAGCGCGCGGCGTTCGCCTCCAGGTCCAGCGCGAGGCCCAGCTCCTCCAGGCCGGCGACCGCCGCCTCCCGCACGGCGGAGGCGTTCTCGCCGACGCCCGCCGTGAACACCACCGCGTCCACCCGGCCCAGGACCGCCGTGTACGCGCCGATGTACTTCTTCAGGCGGTGGACGTACGCCGCCAGCGCGAGCCGGGCCGACTCGTCGCCCTCGCCCGCTCGCCGCGTCACCTCGCGCATGTCGTTGTCGCCGCACAGACCCAGCAGACCGCTCTTCTTGTTGAGCAGCGAGTCGATCTCGTCGACGGAGAGACCGCCCACCCGCGCCAGGTGGAAGATCACCGCCGGGTCCAGGTCGCCGGAGCGGGTCCCCATGACCAGGCCCTCCAGCGGGGTCAGGCCCATGGAGGTCTCCACGCAGACCCCGCCCCGCACGGCCGAGGCGGAGGCGCCGTTGCCCAGGTGCAGGACGATGACGTTCACGTCCTCCACCGGCCTGCCGAGCAGCGCCGCCGCCGTCCGCGAGACGTAGGCGTGGGAGGTGCCGTGGAAGCCGTACCGCCGGATGGCGTACTTCTCGGCGGTCGCCGCGTCGATCGCGTACCGGGCCACGTGCTCCGGCATCGTCGAGTGGAAGGCGGTGTCGAAGACGGCCACCTGCGGCAGGTCCCCGCGCAGCTCGCGCGCCACCTCGATGCCGGTCACGTTCGCCGGGTTGTGCAGCGGGGCCAGCGGAATCAGGCTGCGGATCTCCGCGAGCACCTCGTCGTCGATGACCGTCGGCTGCGTGAAGCGGGTCCCGCCGTGCACCACCCGGTGGCCCACGGCCACGAGTTCGGGGGAGTCCAGGCCCAGCCCGTCGGCCGCCAGCTCCGCCGCGACCGCCCGCAGGGCCGCGCCGTGGTCGGCGATCGGGCCGAGCCGCTCGCGCTTGCCGCCCTCGGCGCCCGGCCCGGTGAGCGGCTCGTGCACGAGGCGGGACGTCTCCTCGCCGATGCGCTCCACCAGGCCGGCGGCGAGGCGGGAGCGGTCGGCCATGTCGAGCAGCTGGTACTTCACGGACGAGGAACCGGAGTTGAGGACGAGTACGCGCGTTGCGGTCACGGTGGGGGGTCTTTCCTTCGGGTGTCGTGGGGGGATCACTGGGACTGTGACTGTGACTGGGGCCGGGACTGCGACTGCGCCTGGATCGCGGTGATCGCCACCGTGGTGACGATGTCCTGGACCAGCGCGCCGCGCGAGAGGTCGTTGACCGGCTTGCGCAGGCCCTGGAGCACCGGGCCGACCGCGACGGCTCCGGCCGAACGCTGCACCGCCTTGTACGTGTTGTTGCCCGTGTTCAGGTCCGGGAAGATCAGCACGCTCGCGCGGCCGGCCACCTCGGAGCCGGGCAGCTTGGTCGCGGCGACCGAGGGCTCCACGGCGGCGTCGTACTGGATCGGGCCCTCGATGAGCAGGTCCGGGCGCTGCGCGCGGACGGCCTCGGTGGCCTTGCGGACCTTCTCCACGTCCGCGCCGGAGCCGGAGGTGCCGGTGGAGTACGAGAGCATCGCGATGCGGGGGTCGACGCCGAAGGCGGCGGCGGTGGCCGCCGACTGCACGGCGATGTCGGCCAGCTGGGCGGCGTCGGGGTCCGGGTTGACGGCGCAGTCGCCGTAGACGAGGACCTGGTCGGCCAGGCACATGAAGAAGACGGAGGAGACGATCGAGGCCTCGGGCTTGGTCTTGATGATCTCGAAGGCGGGTCGGATGGTGGCGGCGGTGGAGTGCACCGAGCCGGAGACCATGCCGTCGGCCAGGCCCTCCTGGACCATCAGGGTGCCGAAGTAGTTGACGTCGGTGACCACGTCGTGGGCCAGCTCGACGGTCATGCCCTTGTGCGCGCGGGCCTTGGCGTAGTACTCGGCGAACCGTTCCCGCAGGGGGGAGGTCGCCGGGTCGATCAGCTGCGCGGCCGAGATGTCGACGCCCAGGTCGCCGGCCTTCTTCAGGATGGCCTGCTCCTCGCCCAGCAGGGTCAGGTCGCACACCCCCCGGCGCAGCACCACGTCCGCGGCGCGCAGCACGCGCTCCTCGGTGCCCTCGGGGAGCACCACGCGGCGCCGCTCGGAGCGGGCCCGCTCCAGCAGCTCGTGCTCGAACATCATCGGGGTGACGCGCTCCGAGCGGGCCACCGAGAGCAGTCCGCGCAGTTCGGCGGTGTCCACGTGCCGCTCGAAGAGGCCGAGCGCGGTCTCCAGCTTGCGCGGGGTCGCGGAGTTCAACCGGCTCTGCAGCGAGAAGAGTTCGGCGGCGGTCGGGAAGCTGTTGCCGGCCACCGAGACCACCGGGGTGCCGGGGGCGAGCTTCGAGGCGAGGGTGAGGACCTCCTGGGACGGGCGCTCGTTCAGGGTCAGCAGCACGCCCGCGATCGGCGGGGTGCCCGAGGCGTGCGCGGCGAGCGCCCCCACCACGAGGTCGGCCCGGTCCCCGGGGGTGACGACGAGGCAGCCGGGGGTCAGGGCGTTCAGGAAGTTGGGCAGCATGGCGCCGCCGAAGACGAAGTCCACGGCGTCGCGGGCGAGCCCGGCGTCGTCGCCGAGGAGCACCTCGCCGCCGAGCGCCCGGGTGATCTGGGCGACGGTGGGGGCGGACAGGTTCTTGTCGTCGGGCAGGACGTAGCAGGGCACGGGGAGGCGGGCGGCCAGCCGCTCGGCTATCGCGTCGCGGTCCTCGGGGGCCACCCGGTTGACGACCATCGCCACGACGTGGCAGCCCAGGCTCGCGTAGGCCCGGTGGGCGTTGCGCGCCTCGGCGCGCACGGCATCGGCGGGCTGCTTGGTGCCGCCGACGACGGGGACGACGACCGCGCCCAGCTCGTTGGCGAGGCGGGCGTTCAGCGCGAGCTCGTCGGGCAGGTTGGTCTCGGCGTAGTCGGTGCCGAGCACCAGCATGACCTCGTAGTCCCGGGCCACCCGGTGGTAGCGGTCGACGAGCCGGGAGACCAGCTCGTCGGTGCCCTTCTCGGCGAGGATCGCGGAGGCCTCGTGGTACTCCATGCCGTACGCCGTCGCGGCGTCCTGGTCGAGGCGGTAGCGGGCCCTGAGCAGGTCGAAGAGCCGGTCCGGCGCGTCGTGCAGAAGGGGGCGGTACACGCCGACCCGGCCCGTCTGGCGGGTCAGGAGCTCCATGATGCCCAGCTCGACGACCTGCCGGCCGTCTCCCCGCTCGATACCGGTCACGTACACGCTGCGCGTCACGCGTGCTCTCCGTCCCATGCAGTGGATCTCTTATTGGTGTGCCTCGACCCCTTGACAATACCTCCGCCAGTGGATAGGGCGCCCCCGGGAAAAAGTCCAGGTCGGAGGGACGAAAGGCCTGGTGGGTGGAGCGGTGCCGAGCGCGCACGCCTCCCGGAACATGGAACAATCGGACAGGCGTCATCAAATACGCCCTTCATATGTACGGCAGGAGACACAGCACGATGCGTATCGGAGTTCTCACCGCAGGCGGCGACTGCCCGGGCCTGAACGCTGTCATCCGGTCGGTCGTACACCGTGCCCTGGTCGGACACGGGGACGAGGTCATCGGCTTCGAGGACGGCTTCAAGGGCCTCCTCGACGGCCACTACCGTCCCCTCGACATCAACGCCGTCAGCGGCATCCTGGCCCGCGGCGGCACCATCCTCGGCTCGGCGCGCATGGAGCGCGCGCGGCTGCACGAAGCCGCCGAGAACGCCCACGAGCTGGCCCGGCGTTACGGCGTCGACGCGCTGATCCCGATCGGCGGCGAGGGCACGCTGACGGCCGCCCGGATGCTCTCGGACGCGGGGATGCCGGTGGTCGGCGTACCGAAGACCATCGACAACGACATCTCCTGCACCGACCGGACCTTCGGCTTCGACACCGCCGTCACGGTCGCCACCGAGGCCATCGACCGCCTCAAGACCACCGCCGAGTCCCACCAGCGCGTGATGGTGGTCGAGGTCATGGGCCGTCACGCGGGCTGGATCGCCCTGGAGTCCGGCATGGCCGGCGGCGCCCACGGCATCTGCCTGCCCGAGCGCCCCTTCGAGGTGGACGCCCTGGTGAAGATGGTGGAGGAGCGGTTCGCCCGCGGGAAGAAGTTCGCCGTGGTCTGTGTCGCCGAGGGCGCGCACCCGGCCGCCGGCTCCATGCCCTACGAGAAGGGCGCCATCGACCAGTACGGCCACGAGCGCTTCGCCGGCATCGGCAACCGGCTGGCCATCGAGCTGGAGCACCGCCTCGGCAAGGAGGCCCGCCCGGTCATCCTGGGCCACGTCCAGCGCGGCGGCGTCCCCACCGCGTACGACCGCGTCCTCGCCACCCGCTTCGGCTGGCACGCCGTCGAGGCCGTGCACCGCGGGGAGTTCGGAAAGATGACCGCCCTGCGCGGCACCGACATCGTGATGGCCCCGCTGGCCGAGGCCGTCACCGAGCTCAAGACCGTCCCCGAGCACCGGATGTACGAGGCCGAGTCCGTCTTCTGACCGGCCGGACGGCCCGCCCGGGCGGGCCGGACGTCCCCGGTTTCCCGCCGAACGGCCCGGGGCGCGCATCCCCCGGGCGGCGCGCCCGGGGCCGTCGTGCGTCCGGCGCGGTGCGGTGCGGCGTTTCAGGCGCCGCCGGCCAGGGACCAGAACCGGTCCGTGATCTCCGCGAGGAACTCCCGCCCGGCGTCGCCGGTGCCGGCCGCGCCCTCGGCGCCGCCCCAGCCGAGGGTGGCCACCATCCGCGACTGGTAGTCGTTGTAGAGGTGCTCCAGGACCCGCTCCAGGTGGGCCTTGGGCACCGGCAGCAGCTTGCCCAGCGGTTTCACGTAGGCCTGCCAGCGGGTGGTCGCCGCGCTGCGCAGCAGGTCGGCGAGCTCCTCGTGCTTGCCGGTGGCCGTCACGAACTGCGCGAGGCTGAGGCCGAGCACGGAGGCGAGGGCGGCGGACTGGCGTTCGTTGCCCTTCCAGCGCCCGCTCTCCTCCATCTTCCGGTACGCGTTCCCCTCGACCCCGATCCGGCGGGCCAGGTCCTCGGGGTCCAGGCCCCGGGCGATGCGGTGCTCCCGCAGGGTGACGGGCTCGGCCAGCAGCTCCCCGGGGGAGCACCAGAGCACGCCGGCCAGGGCCGTGAGCTCGGCGGAGGTGGGCGACTGCTCGCCCCGCTCCCAGGCCATCACGGTCTCTGGTGCGACGAGCAGTCCGTACTGGGCCCGCAGGCCGTAGGCGACGTGACCGGGCGCCATGCCCAGGGCCGCGCGCAGGCGACGCGCGGCGGGGGCATTGAAAGGTGGGCTGGAGTGCACAGGGCACACCGTAGAAGTGGCCGACCTGCGACGACTACAGACTATTCAAACAAGCCCATAACTCGTAGGAAAGTCCTATGGAGTTCATGACTTTGGGCGGTTTTCCCGGCGACCGTCCGGTAATCGGGCCATAGGAAGATCCATTTATGGGCGTAGGGCCAGCGTACGGATCAGGCCACTCCATTTCAGGTGACCGGCGAAGCCCGGAGGGTGATCCCGGTCACATGACGTGAACCGGTCCGGCCCGCCGTCCGTGATCCATGTCGGGGGCCCTCGCATACGGGGGTGGCGAGGGCCCCGCCCTTCCCTTGACGTCGGCGTCAAGGAATACGGTCGGGCCATGCGCATCGGCGAACTGGCGAGGCGGGCCGGGACCAGCACCCGGACGCTCAGGTACTACGAGTCACGCGGCCTGCTCACGGCCCGGCGGACCGGCAACGGCTACCGCGACTACGACGAGGACGACCTGCGCCTGCTGCGCCAGATCCGGACCCTCCAGGACTTCGGCTTCGAACTGGAGGAGACCCGGCCGTTCGTCGAGTGCCTGCGCGCCGGCCACCCGGCCGGGGACGCCTGCCCGGCCTCGCTCGCGGTCTACCGCCGCAAGCTCGCCGAGCTGGACGGCCTGATCGGCCAGCTGGCCGACGTCCGCGACCAGGTGGCCCGCCAGCTCGCGGCGGCCGAGGAGGCCGCCGGGCAGGTCGCGCCGCGCTGCGAGATGACCGGCTGACGAGAACCGGCTGACGAGAACCGGCTGACGAGAGGGGAACGAGATGATCCACGCCAAGGGTGTGGCCGAAGTCACCGACGCCGACTTCGAGGCGCGGGTGCTGGCCGAACGGGGCCGGCCCGTCCTGGTGGAGTTCACCGCGGACTGGTGCGGCCCCTGCCGCCAGCTCGCCCCGGTGCTCTCCGCCGTGGCCGCCGAGCGGGCGGACCGCCTCACGGTGGTCCAGATCGACGCGGACAGCAACCCCGCGACCGTCACGCGCTACGGGGTGCTGTCCATGCCGACCATGCTCCTCTTCCGCGACGGGGAACCCGTACGGCAGATCACCGGCGCCCGGCCCAGGCGCCGGCTGCTTCAGGAGCTCGACGAGGCGCTCGCCCCCGTCACGGCCTGAGCCAGACCGTCGCCATCGGCGGGAGCGTCATCCGCAGGCTCGCCGCACGCCCCTGGGCCGGAACCGGCTCCGGGCGCAGCGGCCGGGCGTGGTGGACGCCGCTCCCGCCGTACTCCTCCAGGTCGGTGTTGAGGACCTCCCGCCACAGCGGCACCTCCTCCGGCACCCCGATCCGGTAGCCGTGCCGGACCACGGGGGAGAAGTTCGACACGCACAGCAGCTGCGATCCGTCCTGCGCGTACCGCAGGAACGCGAACACGTTGTCCTCGGCGGCGTCCGCCTCCACCCACGCGAACCCCTCCGGCACCGCGTCCCGCTCCCACAGCGCGGGAGCCGCCGTGTACGCGCGGTTCAGGTCGCGCACCAGGTTCCGCACCCCCCGGTGGTCGCCGGCCGCCGGATAGGAGGAGTCCAGCAGCCACCAGTCCGGCCCGTACGCCTCCGACCACTCCGAACCCTGCGCGAACTCCTGCCCCATGAACAGCAGCTGCTTGCCCGGGTGGGCCCACATGAAGCCCAGGTAGGCGCGGTGCGTGGCCCGCTGCTGCCACCAGTCGCCCGGCATCTTCGACACCAGCGAGCGCTTCCCGTGCACCACCTCGTCGTGCGAGATCGGCAGCACGTAGTTCTCGCTGAACGCGTACACCATCCCGAAGGTCATGTCGTGGTGGTGGTACTTGCGGTGCACCGGCTCCTTCGACACGTAGCGCAGCGTGTCGTGCATCCATCCCATGTTCCACTTCAGGCCGAAGCCCAGCCCGCCGGAGTCCGTCGGCCGCGTGACCCCGTCCCAGGCCGTCGACTCCTCCGCGATCGTCACCACCCCCGGGCAGCGCCGGTAGACCACCGCGTTCATCTCCTGGAGCAGCGCCACGGCGTCCAGGTCCTCGCGGCCGCCGTGCTCGTTCGGCGACCAGTCGCCCTCGTCGCGCGAGTAGTCCAGGTACAGCATCGAGGCCACCGCGTCCACGCGCAGCCCGTCGACGTGGAACTCCTGGCACCAGTAGACGGCGTTGGCCACCAGGAAGTTGCGGACCTCCTTGCGCCCGTAGTCGAACTCCAGCGTCCCCCAGTCCGGGTGCGCGGCCCGGCGCGGGTCCTGGTGCTCGTACAGCGGACGCCCGTCGAACTCGGCGAGCGCCCAGTCGTCGCGCGGGAAGTGCGCCGGCACCCAGTCGACGATCACCCCGATCCCGGCCCGGTGCAGCGAGTCCACCAGCAGCCGGAAGTCGTCCGGGGTGCCCATCCGCGAGGTGGGCGCGTAGAAGCCGGTGACCTGGTAGCCCCAGGAGCCGCCGAAGGGGTGCTCGGCGACCGGCATGAACTCCACGTGCGTGAAGCCGAGTTCCTTCACGTACGCCGGCAGCTGGTCGGCCAGCTGGCGGTACGTGAGCCCCGGCCGCCAGGACGCCAGGTGCAGCTCGTACACCGACAGCGGCGCCTGGTGCGGGGCGCGGGCGCCGCGCGTGGCCATCCACTCGGCGTCCTGCCACACGAACCGCGAGGCCGTGACCACCGAGGCGTTCGCCGGCGGGACCTCCGCGTACTGCGCCATCGGGTCGGCGCGCAGGGTGTGGCTGCCGTCCGGACGGGTGATGTCGTACTTGTACAGGGTGCCCTCGCCCACGCCGGGCAGGAACAGCTCCCACACCCCGCTCGCCCCGAGCGAGCGCATCGGGTAGGCCACGGAGTCCCAGTAGGAGAAGTCCCCGGTGACCCGCACCCCCCGGGCGTTCGGCGCCCACACCGTGAATCGGGTGCCGGCGACGCCCTGGTGCTCCATCGCCCGGGCGCCCAGCGCCGTCCACAGCTCCTCGTGCCGGCCCTCGCCGATCAGGTGCAGGTCCAGGTCCCCGAGGGCGGGCAGGAACCGGTACGGGTCGTGGACCTCGATCTCGTCGCTGTCGTACGTCACCAGCAGCCGGTAGTCCGGCACCCCGGTCAGCGGCAGCAGCCCGGAGAACAGCCCGTCCCCGTCGTCGAACAGCTCGGCCCGCAGCCCCTTCGCCACGATGGTGACGGCCTTCGCGTACGGGCGCAGCACCCGGAAGGCCACGCCGCCCCGCTGCGCGCGGGCGCCCAGCAGCGCGTGCGGGTCGTGGTGGCGGCCCTCCAGCAGCCGGGCCCGTTCCCCCGCGTCCAGCGCGGGCGCCGGCCGGACGCCGTGCGGCGGGGCGGCGCGGCGGGCGCGTGGCGCGCGGGTCCGCTTCGCGGGTTCGGGTACGGCTGCGGCTTCCTCGCGGACGGTCGGTGACGGCTGTCGTGCGGCGCTCACGCGAGCGGCCTCCTCGGGGGCTTCGGGTGGGGGGTCGGGGTGGTGCCGGGAGCCGGCGGGGGCATGCGGTGTGCCGGCCGCTGGGGTTCCGACAGCCGGCGGATCGCGGCCATCGGGACGTGCAGCCAGTCGGGGCGGTGCCGGGACTCGTACCGGGCCTCGTACACCGCCTTGTCGGTCTCGTACGCGCGCAGCAGCACCGGGTCCTCGCGCGGGTCACGGCCGGTGGTGCGGGCGTAGCCCTCGCAGAACGCGGCCCGGCAGGCGTCCGCCCAGGCGGGGGCGAAGGGCCGGTGCGAGCGGGCGGCGTAGTCGAAGGAGCGCAGTATCCCGGCGATGTCCCGGACCGCCGGCTCGGGGCGGCGGCGGTCGGCGAGCGGCCGGGCGGGCTCCCCCTCGAAGTCGATCAGCGCCCAGCTGCCGTCGGCGGTGCGCAGGGTCTGGCCCAGGTGCAGGTCCCCGTGGATGCGCTGGGCGGGGACCCCGGCGCCCCGGGAGGCGGCCAGCGCGTCGAAGGCGCCGCGCAGCCCGGCCTCGTACGGCTGGAGCGCGGGCACCTCGCGGCAGGTGGCGGCGAGCCGGGCGGTCATCCCGGCGGCGAGCCGGGCGGTCTGCTCGGGACCGAGGGCCAGGGTGGGCAGTGCGGTCGCGAGGGCGCTGTGCACCTCGGCGGTGGCCCGGCCCAGCGCGTGCGCCTCGGCGGTGAAGTCGGCCCCGGCACCGAGTCTGCGCAGGGCCAGCTGCCAGCCGTCGTCGGAGCCGCGCAGGTAGGGCTGGAGCACGCCCAGGGTCAACGGTTCTCCACCGGGCAGCTCGGCCTCGTACCAGGCGACCGGGGCGGGCACGCGGGCGCAGCCGGCGGCGGCCAGGGCCCTGGGCAGCTCCAGGTCCGGGTTGATCCCGGGGCCGACCCGGCGGAACACCTTGAGGATGTACGAATCCCCGTAGATCAGGGAGGAGTTGGTCTGCTCCCCGGACAGCGGCCGGGGCAGCAGCCCGGCCTGGACCGGGGTGTCCGGGTCCCGGTCGAAGCGGAGCGGGCCCAGCGTCCCGGGGGAGCGCAGCCGTTCCAGCAGCAGGGAGGCGAGCCGGGGGTCGCCCAGCGCCTCGTACACGGCCCGGCCCGCGTAGGGACCGTTCTCGGCGTGCCCGATCAGGGCGGGCGCGAGGGCGGGCGGGAGCGGGGAGGGGCGGATGCCCAGCAGGAGCTGGTAGCAGTCCCCGTCCACGTCGAGCAGCAGGTGCAGCAGGCCGGGGGCGGAGCCCGGCGGCAGCAGTTCGGCCGCCGAGACGGCCTCGATGCGGGCGATGCGGCGCCCCTTGCCGGCGAACCAGCGCTGGGCGGGCAGCCAGTCCCTCAGCATCGGTTCCAGCGCGGCGGTCCCGGCGGGCCCGGCGGGCCCCGGGGCTCCGGCGGTCCCGCCGGCCCGGGCGGGCGTCAGCCGCCTCCGGGCGGATGCAGCCTCCGACATGGCGTCGCGTCCTTTCCCCGGGCCGTCACAGAATGCGCAGAGTGTCCCGGATGCGCGGCAGTTGCTTCTCCGGTATGTGCGTGTGTCGGGTCAGGATGATCCGTACAGGGGCGGGCCGTTGACCCAAAGGAGTGCCCGCCCCGTAGCGGGTCCGTCAGTCGGCGCGCTGGTCGCTGCGGAGCCGGAACCAGTAGAAGCCGTGGCCCGCCAGGGTCAGCAGGTACGGCCACTCGCCGATCGGCGGGAAGCGCACGTCTCCCGTGAGCTCCACCGGGACCCGCCCGTTGAACGACCTCAGGTCCAGTTCGGTGGGCTGCGCGAAGCGGGAGAAGTTGTGCACGCACAGCACCAGGTCGTCCCCGAACTCGCGCAGGAACGCGAGCACCGCCGGGTTGGACGAGGGCAGTTCGGTGTACGAGCCGAGGCCGAAGGCCGGGTTGGCCTTGCGGATCTCGATCAGCCTGCGGGTCCAGTGCAGCAGTGACGAGGGCGACGCCATGGCCGCCTCGACATTGGTGACCTGGTACCCGTGGACCGGGTCCATGATGACCGGCAGGTTCAGCCTGCCCGGATCGCAGGAGGAGAAACCGGCGTTGCGGTCCGGGGTCCACTGCATGGGGGTGCGTACGCCGTCGCGGTCGCCGAGCCAGATGTTGTCGCCCATGCCGATCTCGTCGCCGTAGTAGAGCACCGGCGAGCCGGGCAGCGACAGCAGCAGGGCGGTGAACAGCTCCATCTGGTTGCGGTCGTTGTCCAGGAGCGGGGCGAGCCGGCGCCGGATGCCGATGTTGGCCCGCATCCGCGGGTCCTTGGCGTACTCGGCGTACATGTAGTCGCGTTCTTCGTCCGTGACCATTTCGAGGGTGAGCTCGTCGTGGTTGCGCAGGAAGATGCCCCACTGGCAGCCGTCCGGGATCGCCGGGGTCTTGGCCAGGATCTCGGAGACGGGGTAGCGCGACTCTCTTCGCACGGCCATGAAGATGCGCGGCATGACGGGGAAGTGGAACGCCATGTGGCACTCGTCCCCGCCCTTGGCGAAGTCGCCGAAGTAGTCGACGACGTCCTCGGGCCACTGGTTGGCCTCGGCGAGCAGCACGGTGTCCGGGTAGTGCGCGTCGATCTCGGCGCGGACCCGCTTGAGGAGCTCGTGGGTGCGCGGCAGGTTCTCGCAGTTGGTGCCCTCCTCGGCGTAGAGGTAGGGCACGGCGTCGAGGCGGAACCCGTCGATGCCGAGGTCGAGCCAGAACCGCAGCGCCGAGATGATCTCCTCCTGCACGGCCGGGTTCTCGAAGTTGAGGTCCGGCTGGTGCGAGAAGAAGCGGTGCCAGTAGTACTGCTTGCGGACGGGGTCGTAGGTCCAGTTGGAGGTCTCGGTGTCGATGAAGATGATGCGGGCGTCCTGGTACTGCTTGTCGTTGTCGGCCCACATGTAGTAGTCGCCGTAGGGCCCGTCGGGGTCCTTGCGCGACTGCTGGAACCACTCGTGCTGGTCGCTGGTGTGGTTCATGACGAAGTCGATGATCACCCGCATGCCGCGGCTGTGCGCGGCGTCCACGAACTCCACGAAGTCGGCGAGGTCGCCGAACTCGGGCAGCACGGAGGTGTAGTCGGAGACGTCGTAGCCGCCGTCGCGCAGCGGTGAGGCGAAGAACGGCGGAAGCCACAGGCAGTCGACGCCGAGCCACTGGAGGTAGTCCAGCTTGGCGGTGAGCCCCTTGAGGTCACCGACGCCGTCGCCGTTGCTGTCGTGGAAGGAGCGGACCAGGACCTCGTAGAAGACCGCCCGCTTGAACCAGTCGGGGTCGCGGTCCTTGGCGGGGGTGTCCTCGAAGGTGTCGTGGACGGGATCGTTGATCAGCATGTGGTGGGTGACCCTCCGGTGGGCGGGGACGGTCGCAGGGCGGCCAGGACGTGCGCGGGAGTACGGCCCGGTTCCAGGCGCACGTAGTTCGCCCTGCCCCAGTGATAGGTATCGCCGGTGAGCTCGTCGCGCACCGCGAGGGACCCGTGCCAGTCGAGGCCGAGTACCGGCATGTCCAACGAGACCGTCGCCTCCTGGGTGTGGTGCGGATCGAGGTTGACGACCACCAGTACGCAATTGCCGCCGGAGTGCTTCGAATAGGCGATCACCTGTTCGTTGTCGGTCGGGTGGAAGTGGATGTCGCGCAGCTGCTGGAGGGCGGGGTTGCGCCGGCGCAGCCGGTTCAGGGCCGTGATCAGGGGGGCGATCGTACGGCCCTCGCGGTCGGCGGCGGCCCAGTCGCGCGGACGCAGCTCGTACTTCTCGGAGTTCAGGTACTCCTCGCTGCCCTCCCGGACCGGGGTGTTCTCGCAGAGCTCGTAGCCCGCGTAGACGCCCCAGGTGGGGGAGAGGGTGGCGGCGAGGACCGCCCGGACCTCGAAGGCGGGCCGGCCGCCCTTCTGGAGGTACTCGTGGAGGATGTCGGGCGTGTTCACGAAGAAGTTCGGCCGCATCACGGACGCCGAGCGGTCGCCGGACAGCTCGGTCAGGTACTCGGTCAGCTCCGCCTTGGTGTTGCGCCAGGTGAAGTACGTGTACGACTGCTGGAAGCCGACGGAGGCGAGCGCGCGCATCATCGCGGGCCGGGTGAAGGCTTCCGCCAGGAAGATCACGTCGGGGTCGGACTTGTTGATCTCCGCGATAACCTTCTGCCAGAACACGACCGGCTTGGTGTGCGGGTTGTCGACCCGGAAGATGCGGACCCCGTGCTCCATCCAGTGCCGCAGGATCCGGACCGTCTCCTCGACGATGCCGGCCATGTCCGCGTCGAAGTGGACCGGGTAGATGTCCTGGTACTTCTTCGGCGGGTTCTCGGCGTACGCGATCGTCCCGTCGGCGCGGTGGCGGAACCACTCCGGGTGCTTCTCCACCCACGGGTGGTCGGGGGAGCACTGGAGGGCGAAGTCGAGGGCGATCTCCATCCGGAGGTCGCGGGCGCGCGCCACGAAGGCGTCGAAGTCCTCCAGGGTGCCGAGCTCGGGGTGGACCGCGTCGTGCCCGCCCTCCGGGGAGCCGATGGCCCATGGCACACCCGGATCCCAACTCCCCGCGGAAAGCGTGTTGTTGGGGCCCTTGCGGTAGGTGGAGCCGATGGGGTGGATCGGCGGCAGGTAGACGACGTCGAAGCCCATCGCGGCAATGGCCGGCAGCCGTTCGGCGGCGGTGCGGAAGGTGCCGTGGACCGGGGCCCTGCCCGGCTCGACCACCGCTCCCTCCGAGCGGGGGAACATCTCGTACCAGGATCCGAAGAGGGCCCGCTTGCGTTCGACGAGCAGCGGCAGCGGCTTGGCGGCCGTGACCAGCTCCCGGTACGGGCGGCGGGCCAGCGCCGCGTCGACCGCGGGTGCGAGCGCCGCCTCGTACCGCAGCGCGGCCGGCCGGTCCTCGTCGCGCATCGCGTCGGCCGCGGCCAGTACGGCCTCGCGGCCGTCCCGCTTGGGGATCTTCGCCGCGGCCCGCTCGTAGAGCTCCGCTCCTTCGAGGAGCGTCAGCCCGGTGTCGAGGCCGGCCGGGATCTTGATGGCGGCGTGGGCCCGCCAGGTGGCGACCGGGTCGCTCCACGCCTCGACGGTGTACGTCCACCTCCCCTCGACCTCGGCGGAGACCCGCGCCCCCCACCGGTCGGTGCCGGGGGCCAGTTCCCGCAACGGCACCGGCGGACGCAGCCGCCCGCTCGGGTCGCGCAGTACGACATGGGCGGCGACGGCGTCGTGGCCCTCTCGGAACACGGTGGCGGAGATCTCGAAGACCTCGTCCACGACCGCCTTGGCGGGTCTGGCGCCGCAGTCGACGGCGGGGCGGACGTCCAGCACGGGAATGCGACCGATCATGATGGGATCACCTGGGGGCAGTTCGCAGGGCTCGGTGACGGTCCAGCCGGAATCGCGGCTGGTAGTGCACGCTCTGTTCGCTCTGTTTCTAGCCGCTCGGAAGACGGCTGGGCTGCGGGCATGGCCGCTCCTGTCCGCGTTCACTCGGGTGGCGGGGAAAGGTTGTGGGCGGGTGCGCCGTGCGTGTACCGCGTGTACCCGCTCAGCCCTTCCCACTCTCACCCCGCCCAATCCGCACCGTCGGTTAACTACTCGTACGTAGTGGGACGCGGGCGGAGGGGGAACGGCTCGGCCCGGCCCCGCATCCGCCGAGGCTCCGTCAAGTCGGTGAGGATGGACCGATGGACAGCGAAAACACCCTCGTCACGCAGGCCCCCACAGCCCCTCCCGCCCCATGGGGCGGGGCCCCTCAGCCGGTGTTCGGCCTCCCCTGCGGGATGGTGCTGCGGCCCTGGCGCGAAGCCGACGCCCCCGTGCTCGTCACCGCGTACGAGGACCCCGACATCCGGCACTGGAACCGGCCCGCGCCCGAGACCCGGGAGTCGGCGGCGGCCCGCATAGCCCGCTGGAACCGGCGGTGGGAAGAGCGGGCGGCGGCGGTCTGGGCCGTGTCGGCGGAGCCGGCCGCCCCGGCCGTCGGCCTGATCGGGCTCGCCGACTTCGACCCGGAGGGCGCGGCCGCGGAGTTCCTGTACTGGCTGCTGCCGGCCGGGCGCGGGCGGGGCGTCATGCCGCAGGGGGTGGCCGCGGTGGCCGGCTGGGGCTTTCGCGAAGCGGGCCTGCACCGGCAGCGGATCTGCCACTCGGTGGCCAACCCGGCGTCCTGCGCCGTCGCGCTGAAGGCTGGCTTCCCGCTGGAGGGCACCATGCGCGGCGCCCTGCGGCACGCCGACGGCTGGCACGACGAGCACCTGCACGCCCGCCTCGCGACGGACGCCTGACGGACCGGGCGCGGCGGGACCGGGCGCGGCGCGGCGGGGCGGGACCGGGCGCGGCGGGCCCGGGCGCGGCGGGCCCGGGCGCGGCGGTGCGGGACGGGACGCGACACGAAGGCGCGGGACGGCGCGGTGCGGGAGGCGCCATGGCCGCCGCGCGGTTCCGCGGCTAGCCTTCCGGGATGCGACGCGCGGGTGCACAGCGTGGTGCGGTCGCTCCGATCCGTCATCCCCTGCGAAGGTGGAACGTGTGAAGGCTATCCGTCGATTCACCGTGCGCCCCGTCCTCCCCGAACCCCTCATGCCGCTCGCCGACCTCGCGCGCAACCTGCGCTGGTCTTGGCATACGGAAACCCGCGAACTCTTCCAATCCGTCGACCCCGAGGGCTGGCAGGCCGCCGGCGGCGACCCCGTCCGGCTGCTCGGCGCCGTACCGGCCTCCCGGCTGGAGGAACTCGCCGCCGACCGGCGGTTCCTGCGCCGGCTGGCCGTGACCGCCGCCGACCTCGACGACTACCTCCACGGCGGCAGGTGGTACCAGACCAACGAGAACGCCGCCGATTTCCCCGCCGCCATCGCCTACTTCTCCCCCGAGTTCGGCATCACCGCCGCCCTGCCCCAGTACTCCGGCGGCCTCGGGATCCTCGCCGGGGACCACCTCAAGGCCGCCAGCGACCTCGGCGTCCCCGTCATCGGCGTCGGCCTGCTCTACCGGCACGGCTACTTCCGCCAGTCCCTCTCCCGCGACGGCTGGCAGCAGGAGCACTACCCGGTGCTCGACCCCCACGAGCTGCCCCTGTCCCTCCTGCGCCACGAGGACGGCGTCCCCGCCCGGGTGGCGCTCACCCTGCCCGGCGGGAGGTCGTTGCACGCGCACATCTGGCAGGCCCGCGTCGGCCGGGTGCCGCTGCTCCTGCTCGACTCCGACGTCGAGGACAACGACGCCGGCGCCCGCGAGGTGACCGACCGGCTCTACGGCGGCGGCAGCGACCACCGCCTCCTCCAGGAGATGCTGCTCGGCATCGGCGGCGTCCGCGCCGTGCGGACGTACTGCCGGATCACCGGCCACGCCGAACCCGAGGTGTTTCACACCAACGAGGGACACGCCGGCTTCCTCGGACTGGAACGCATAAGGGAACTGGACGTCGAGCAGGGCCTCGGCTTCGACGCCGCCGTCGAAGCCGTGCGGGCCGGGACCGTGTTCACCACCCACACCCCCGTGCCCGCCGGCATCGACCGCTTCGAGCGCTCGCTCGTCGCCCGCCACTTCGGCGACGGCGGCGAACTGCCCGGCGTACCCGTCGAACGGATCCTGGAACTGGGCGCCGAGTCCTACCCCGGCGGCGACCCCGGGGTCTTCAACATGGCCGTGATGGGCCTGCGGCTCGCCCAGCGCGCCAACGGGGTCTCCACCCTCCACGGCGCGGTCAGCCGGGGCATGTTCGCCGGGCTCTGGCCGGGCTTCGACCCCGCCGACGTGCCCATCACCTCCGTGACCAACGGCGTCCACGCCCCGACCTGGGTCGCCCCCGAGGTCATGCGGCTCGGCGCCCGCCAGATCGGGGCGGGACGCACCGAGGACGCCCTCGCCGTGGGCGCCTCCGCCCGCTGGGACGCCGTCGCGCAGATCGCCGACCAGGACGTGTGGGACGTACGCCGGACCCTGCGCGAGCAGCTCGTCCAGGAGGTCCGCGACCGGCTGCGCGCCTCCTGGAAGCAGCGTGGGGCCGCCGACGCCGAACTCGGCTGGGTCGACGGCGTCCTCGACCCGGACGTGCTGACCATCGGCTTCGCCCGCCGCGTGCCCTCGTACAAGCGGCTCACGCTGATGCTGCGCGACCCGGAGCGGCTGCGCCGGCTGCTGCTGCACCCGGACCGCCCGGTGCAGATCGTGGTCGCCGGCAAGGCGCACCCGGCCGACGACGGCGGCAAGCGGCTCGTGCAGGAACTGGTCCGCTTCTCCGACGACCCGCGGGTGCGCCACCGCATCGTGTTCCTGCCCGACTACGGCATGGCCATGGCACAGAAGCTCTACCCGGGCTGCGACGTCTGGCTGAACAACCCGCTGCGCCCGCTGGAGGCCTGCGGCACCAGCGGGATGAAGGCCGCCCTCAACGGCTGCCTCAACCTGTCGGTGCTGGACGGCTGGTGGGACGAGTGGTTCGAGCCCGACTTCGGCTGGGCCATCCCCACCGCCGACGGGCTCGGCACGGACGAGGAACGCCGCGACGACCTGGAGGCCGGAGCCCTCTACGAACTGATCGAGGAGCGGGTCGCTCCCCGCTTCTACGACCGGGACGGGCGGGCCGGGCTGCCGGTGCGGTGGATCGAGATGGTCCGGCGCACCCTGGTGTCCCTGGGCCCGAAGGTGCTCGCGGGGCGGATGGTGCGGGAATACGTGGAACGCCTCTACGCCCCGGCCACGCTCTCCCACCGGGCCCTGACCCCCGACGCCGCGCAGGAGCTGGCCTGGTGGAAGGGGAGGATCCGGGCCTCGTGGCCGCGGGTGGCCGTCGAGCACGTGGAGGCCGTCGCCGCCGCGCCCGTCGGGGGCACCGCCGAACTGGGCGCCACCCTCACGCTGCGGGTGCGGGTCGCGCTGGACGCCCTCGCGCCGGAGGACGTGGAGGTGCAGGCCGTCGCCGGGCGGGTCGACGCCCAGGACGTGATCCGGGACGGGCGGGCCTTCCCGCTCAAGCCCGCCGCCGGGCCCGACATGGAGGGGCGCTGGGTGTACGAGGGCCCGCTCGCGCTCGACCGGACCGGGCCCTTCGGCTACACCGTGCGGATCCTGCCGACGCATCCGCTGCTGGCGACCCCGGCCGAACTGGGTCTGGTTGCGGCCCCGGTGGACACCGACGCGCCGGGCGGCGTACTGCTGCGCTGACCGCGGCGGCGGGCGGGGCCGGGCGGCCTCAGGGGGCGGGCGGCGGATCCACCAGCCGCCCGTCCTCGACCAGCATCCCGGCCCGCTTCACGCTGCGCAGGGCCGGGATCACCTCCACCTGGCCCACCCCGTCCACCGCGCCGATCTTCTCGGTCAGGTAGGTGTAGAGGGCGTCGGTGTCCCGGCACACCACCACCGCCATCAGGGAGGCCGCCCCGGTCACGGCCGCCGCGAAGGGCACCTCGCGGTGGTCGGCCAGCGCGTTCCCCACCTCCGCCAGCCGGGCCGGCGGCACGGTCAGCACCAGCGTCGCCTCCGCCTCGTAGCCGAACAGTTCGGGCACGAACTCCACGTCGAAGAAGAGCGCCCCGAGGTCCCGCAGCCGCTCCAGCCGCCGCCGGGCGGTGGACTCCGACAGCCCGGTGGCCCGCGCCAGCTCCGGATACCCCGCGCGGCCGTCCCGGCCCAGGACCGCCAGCAGCGCCGACTCCGCCGCGTCGAGGACGTACCGCTGCGGGCCGGGCTCGGCCCGGGGGCGGTGGAGGGCCGCGATCTGGTCGGGGCGCAGCTCGTCGACGCCCGCCCACGCGTCGGGTCCGCCGAAGAACTTGCGCAGGATGGTGTGGGCGCTGATCCCGGTGACCCGGCGGGTGCGCGGCAGCTTGTCCAGCAGCAGGGCGTCGCGGTCCCTGCGGGTACGGGCCCGGGTCATGCAGTGGATCTCCGTGCCGCCGGAGTTCAGGGTCACCCAGGCGATGTCCGGGCGCCGGGCGAGCGCCTCGGCCACCGGCAGCGCCGCGTCGGGGGCGCACTGGATCCGCAGCCAGGACTCGAACAGCCCGACGCGGCTGCCCACCGGCAGCCCGACGACGCGGACCAGCCCGGCGCTCCGCAGCCGCCGGTAGCGGCGTACGACGGTCTGGTCGGAGACGTCCAGCACCTCGGCGATCCGGCTGAAGGGGGCCCGGCCGTCGATCACCAGGGCCTGGATCAGGGAACGGTCGATACCGTCCAGCTGCTCGTCATTCATGGTTTCCATCATGACGGCTCCGCCCATGAGGGAAATCCGGCACGAAGAGGTCTGTGGGTGGGGTTCCGGGGCGGCCGCTGCGAGCGTGGTGGCAGGCGGGGGCGCTCCCCGCCCCACCCCCCCCGACACGAGGAGACCCCCCATGCGTAAGTGGCTGCCGCTGACGGCGGTGTGCCTCGGGGCCTTCATGCTCCTGGTCGACGTCACCATCGTGACCGTCGCCCTCCCGGACATGGCCGCCGACATGCGCACCGACTTCGCCGGCCTCCAGTGGGTGATGGACGTCTACGCCCTCGCCCTGGCCGCCCTGCTGCTCGGCGCGGGCTCGCTCGCCGACCGGATCGGCCGCCGCCGCGTCTACCTCGGCGGACTGGTGCTGTTCGCCGCCTCCTCCCTCGCCTGCGGGATCGCGGACGGTCCGGCCGCCCTGATCACCTTCCGCGCCGTGCAGGGCGTCGGCGGCGCGGCCATGTTCGCCACCACCATGGCCCTGCTCAGTGCCGCCTACCAGGGCCGCGACCGGGGCGTCGCCTTCGGCGTGTGGGGTGCGGTCAACGGTGCCGCGGCCGCCGCCGGCCCGGTCATCGGCGGGCTGCTGACCGAGCACTTCGGCTGGCGCTGGATCTTCTTCATCAACCTCCCCGTCTGCGCGCTGGCCGTCTGGGTGACCCTGAAGGCGGTGGCCGAGTCCCGCGACCCGCGTGCACGGGGGCTCGACCTGCCCGGCATGGCCACCTTCACCGTCGGGGCCGCGGCCCTGACGTACGCCCTGATCCGGGTCGGGGAGAACGGCTGGACCTCGGCCGCCACCCTCGGGCTGTTCGGCCTCGCGGCGGCCGCCTTCGCCGCCTTCGTCCTCGTCGAACTGCGCGGCGCGCGCCCGATGCTGGACCTGTCGCTCTTCCGCAGCCCGGTCTTCGTGGCGGTGATGGCCGCCGGACTGCTGCTGTCCGGCGCGGCGTTCTCGTACCTGATGTACGTCTCCCTCTGGCTGCAGTCCGCCGAGGGGATGAGCCCGGTGGGCGGCGGCCTGGTGCTGCTGCCGATGAGCCTCGCCGGCTTCGTCGTCGCGGCGCTGGCCGGGCGGCTGCTGCACGGGGCGTCGCCCCGGCTGACCATCGGCGGCGGGCTGCTGCTGATCGGGGCCGGCGCGCTGCTCCAGGCGTGGATGCTGGACGCGGGCGACGGCTGGACCGCGCTGGCTCCCGGGCTGCTGGTCAGCGGTGTCGGGGTGGGCATGGCGACCCCGGCGCTGGCGGCCACCGCGATGGGGGCGGTGGCCCCGGCCCGGGCGGGCATGGCCGGCGGCGTGCTGAACACCGCGCGGCAGCTGGGCACCGCGCTGGGGATCGCGGTGCTGGGCGCGGTGTTCCACGCCGGGCTGGCGGACGGGCTCGGCGGGCGGCCCCGGGAGCTCGCCGACGCCCTGGCCTCCGGCGGGGCGGGGCGGCTGCTGGCGGCGCCGGGGGCGCGGGAGTGGGTCGACGCGGCCTTCGCGAGCGGGCTGCGGGACACCTTCCTGGTCTCGGGGGCGATGGGCCTGGCGGGCGCGCTGGCGGTGGCGCTGCTGGTCCGGCGCCCGGCCGCGGCCGGGACCCCGGTCCCGGCGCAGGGTGGTGCTCCGGCGGGTGCTCCGGCCGCCGCTCCCGCGTCCGGGCGGACCTCCGCCTGAGCCGCCCCGGCGCCCGTACGGCCTTACCGCCGTACGGGCGCCGGGCTGTTCCGGGGGGCTCCCCGGGAGGGTGAACCTTCGAACGCACTGTGCATGGCGGGGCCGTCGGCGGGCGGTCCGCTCCTAGGCTGCCCGCGGACGTCCACCGGACCCGGTCCCCACGCCCCCCGAGCCCCCCATGCCCCCAGGAATGGACCCTCACATGCGTCTTCGCTCCACCGCCGCGGCCGCGCTCCTCGCCTCCTTCGCGCTGGTCCTCCCGGCCGCCGGCCAGTCCCTGGCCCATGACCGCCACGACCTCGGCGAGATCCACTACCGCTTCACGGACGACGACGGGGACGTGCGCCGCAGGACGATCGAGCCGGCCGACCTCGACACCTGCTACCGGCTGACGGGCACCAGCCGCAACCATCCCGCCTTCGCGGTGCAGAACGACACGGACGCGCTGGTCCTCGTCTTCCGGGGTGACAGCTGCGGCGGCGAGGCCCAGGAGGTGCTGCGCCCGGGCGAGCACGCGCGCGACCTGAACGCCCGCTCGGTCTTCCTCAAGCCGGACGAGCACCACCACGGCCGCCACGACGGCGACGACGACTGGGACGACGACGACCGCAGCATGGTCCGCCCCGGCCAGGGCCGCTCGATGACCCCCGGCGACTTCATGAACGACGTCTTCCGTTCGATCGGCTGACCAACCGTCCCGCCGCATGGGACAGGGCCGCCCGGGGAGGTTTCCTCCCGGGCGGCCCCGTGGTTTCAGCGCTTCAGCGGTGGTTCACTTCCTGCCCCGAGGGGGTCAGAAGGTGAGCTTCCAGCTGTCGATCTTGCCGGTGTCCAGGCTCGCGTTGTCGTTGACCCGGAGCTTCCAGACGCCCTGGGCGACCTCGGAGGAGGCGTTCACCGTGTAGCTCTTGACGATGTTGTCCGCACTGCCGCCGGAACGGTTGTGCAGGTTGTAGACGGAGCCGTCGGGCGCGACCAGGTCGACCTTCAGGTCACCGATGTAGGTGTGGACGATGTTGACGTCCACCTTGAGGGTGCTCGGCGCGTTGCCGGTGCGGGTCACCGTGATCGGGGACTCGACGGTCGCGTTGTCGGCGATCGCGTAGTCGTTCGTGTTCTCGAACACGTTCTGCTGCGCGGTGCCGACGGTCCAGGTGAAGGACGCCGTGCCTGTCTTGGACGCGGAGTCGGTCACCGTGACGGTCACGTTGGACGTGCCCGCGGTGGTCGCCGTACCGGAGATCAGACCGGTCGAGGAGTTGATCGACAGGCCGGCCGGCAGGCCGGTGGCCGAGTAGGTCAGGGCGCCCGGGTTGGTGCTGGTCGCCTGGACCTGGAGGCTCACCGCGGTGTTGATCTGGGTGGTCTGGTTGGCGATCGCGGTGACCGTCACGCCGTCGTTGATGCGCGGGCCGACGTTGATGGCGGCCCAGGCGTTGGCGACGTTGTTGTACGTGGCCGAACCCTGGCCGTACAGGTCGGCGGCGGCCTTCAGCGTCTGGACGCGGGCGTCGGCGTAGTTGGTGTTGGACTTGAAGTAGCCCACCGTCAGCGCGCGGAACCAGATCTTCGCGGCGGCGTCACGGCCGATCGCGGTGACGGGCAGGCCGTCGGAGGTCGGCGAGTCGTAGCTCACGCCGTTGATGACCTTCGCGCCGGAGCCCTCGGAGGCCAGGTAGAACCAGTGGTTCGCCGGACCCGAGGAGTAGTGGACGTCGATGCCGCCGATGCCCGAGTACCACGCGTCCTTGGAGCCGCCGTCCTTGCTCGGCTTGTCCATGTAGCGCAGCGGGGTGCCGTTGCCGTTGATGTCGATCTTCTCGCCGACCAGGTAGTCGCCGACGTCCTGGGGGTTGTTGGCGTAGAACTCGACCGCCGCCGCCATGATGTCGGAGGTGGCCTCGTTCAGACCGCCGGACTCACCGCTGTAGGTCATGTTGCCGGTGACCGAGGTGAGGCCGTGGGTCATCTCGTGCGCGGCCACGTCGGTCGAGGTGAGCGGCTTGTTGTTGCCCTCGCCGTCGCCGTAGGTCATGCAGAAGCAGGAGTCGTCCCAGAAGGCGTTGACGTACGCGTTGCCGTAGTGGACCCGGGTGTAGGGGGCCACGCCGTCGTTGCGCAGGCCGTTGCGGCCGTGGACGTTCTTGTAGTAGTCCCACGTGACCTGGGCGCCGTAGTGGGCGTCCGCGCCGGCGGTCTCCGCGTTGGAGGCGAGACCGTTGCCCCAGATGTCGTCCGGGCCGGAGAACAGGGTGCCGGTGCCGGAGGTGCCCCGGTTCAGGTTGTAGGTCTTGTGGCTGCCGCGGCCGGCGTCGGTGAGCGTCCAGTTGCTGCCCGACTGCGAGGTGCCGAGGGTGACCTGACCGCTGTACTGCGTGTTGCCGGTGCCGGTCTGGACGCCCTGCCACTGGGTGATCTTCGCGCCGGTCTTGGCGTTGGTGATCACGTGCAGCTGGCTCGGGGTGCCGTCGTCCTGGAGGCCGCCGACGACGGTCTCGAAGGCGAGGACCGGGACGCCTTCGGCCGCCCAGATCACCTTGCGGGCGCCCTTGTCGGCCTTGGTCTGCTTGGAGCCCTCGGCGTTCGCAGCCGAAACGGCCTGGCCCTCGGCGGCGGACGGGGTGACGGTGGCGTTCGTGTCCGAGACCTTGATCTCGTGCTGGGTCGCCTTGGTCACGCTCTTGGTGACGCCGTCCTTGGCGTGGACGGTGAGGTCACCGCCGAGCACGGGCAGACCGTCGTAGGTCCGCTCGTACGTGGTGTGCGTGGTGCCGTCCGCGTCCTTGACCACATCGCGGACGACCAGCTTCTCGCCGCCACCGAGGCCGAGCGCCTTGGCGGCCTGGGCGGTGGTCGAGTTGGCCTCGGCCAGGAGCGTCGCACGCTCCGAAGCGCTGAGTTTGGCGGCCGCCGCGCCCGGGTTGGGCTGGGCAGCGGTGCGGGCCTGCGACGCGTTGGCGTCGGCGGCGGCGGTGGCGGTACCGGCCTGCATGCCTACGGCGATCAGGGCGGCCGCGGCTATGAGGGCGCCGGCCGCAGTGGCACGCCGCTGGGGGGTGGGACTCAACGCAGACTCCTTCTGCAAGGGGGGTTCCGGATGGCTGGGTGGGCCTCCGGGCAGATCAGGGCTGGTGCGATGAACGGATCGAAGAGTGCCAGCTGTTTGCCCCGATGTCAGGGCCACATCAAAAGGTTGGCCGGAAACAGTTCGTTGTCCGAAGATACGTATCCGGTATCCGAACCATTCACCTTTGTGTGGGAGGGGAACCGCCGACGGCCGGAACGGTTGCTACCGGCTGTTAACACTTGGGCAACAAGGGGTCCCGTTAACCCGAACGGCATTTACCGTACGGGTGTTTGTCGTACTGTTTCCCGGTGCTCCACGTGTTCGCTGTCAGGGGAAGCAGTGGACAGGAGGCATCGAAACAGACCACGTGCCAGGGGGGACCATGAGGCATGTCCGTTTTCCTGAGCAAAGAGAGGCCTCCGGGGCGGCCGGGCCCCAGGGGCCGGCGGCGGTCCCGCCGCGGCGGCTCGGGGACAAGGCACGGTGGTACCTGCCCGTGGCCGTCACGGCCGACCTCGTCGGCGCCGCCGTGCCCGTCGGCCTGGTCTTCGACGCCGCCGGGCAGGCCAGACCCCTGCACTGCGCCCTCGGCGCGGCCCTCGCCTGGACCGGAGTGCAGGCGCTGCGCCGGCGGTACGCGGACCGGGTGCTCGGAGAGTCCCGCGGAGTGCTCCCCGTACTGCACGACTGGCTGATTCTGATCGGCGTCCTGGCCGTGGTCCGCGTGGTGACCGCGGAGGAGACCCCCCGCCTCGCAGCCCTCGGCGCCCTGCTGCCCGCACTCCTCGTCACCGTCGCCTGCCGCAAACTGACGTACCGCCACCTGTCCGCGGCCCGTCGTGAGGCGCAGGCCGTCAGCCGGGTGCTGGTGGTCGGCGAGCCCGCCGCCGCCGAGCACGTCATCGCGCACCTCGCCACGCGCACCGACCACCCGTACGTCGCCGTCGGCCTCGTCCCGGTCGGCGGGGGCCCCCTCTCCGGCGGCATCCCCGTCGCGGCCAGGCTGGACGCCTCGATGCCCAAGGCGCCGAACCGGGACGCGTCCGCCGTGCTGCGCGCCGTCCGGCGCCACCACGCCGAGCTGGTGCTGGTGGCGCCCGGGGCGCGGTTCGCGGGGGAGCGGCTGCGGCGGGTGGCCTGGGCCCTGCACGACGAGGGCCTCGAACTGGCCGTCTTCCCGGGCCTGGTGGAGGTGTCCGTCAAGCGGCTGGAGACCCTGTCGGCGGGCGGGCTCGCCGTCCTGCGGGTCGCGCCGCCCGTACGGCGGGGGGTGCAGCCCCTGCTCAAGGCCGTGCTCGACCGGGTGGGGGCGGCCGTCGGGCTGCTGCTGCTGTCGCCGCTGTTCCTCGCGCTCGTCCTGGCCATCCGCCTCGGCTCGAAGGGGCCCGCCTTCTACAGCCAGCGCCGCGTCGGCCGGGACGGGGTGCCCTTCGTCATGTGGAAGTTCCGCACGATGGTGACGGACGCCGACCGGCTCAAGGCCGGGCTGGCCGGGGCCAACGAGAACGACGGCCCGATGTTCAAGATGCGCCGCGACCCCCGGGTGACCCGCGTGGGCCGGCTGCTGCGCCGCACCTCCCTCGACGAACTGCCCCAGCTGGTCAACGTGCTGACGGGCAGCATGTCGCTGGTCGGCCCCCGCCCGCCGCTGCCCGAGGAGGTGGCGGAGTACGACGAGGTCGAGCTGCGCCGGCTCACCGTGCGGCCCGGGATGACCGGCCTGTGGCAGATCAGCGGGCGGTCGGACCTGTCCTGGGACGAAACGATTCAGCTCGACCTGCAGTACGTGGACAACTGGTCCTTCACCAGCGATGTCGACGTGATGGGCCGTACGCTCCGCGCCGTGGTCGACGGCCGCGGAGCGTACTGAGGGGACGTGCGGTGACGTCAGTCCTGGTCGAGCCACCAGCGGTAGGTGGCGTCGATCCCGTCCCGCAGCGCGATGCCCGGCTTCCAGCCCAGCGAGGCCAGACGGGACACGTCGAGCAGCTTGCGCGGGGTCCCGTCCGGCTTGGAGGTGTCCCAGGCCAGCCGGCCCCGGAAGCCGGTGACCTCGGCGACCGTCTCGGCCAGCTCCCTGATGGTGAGGTCCTCGCCGCAGCCGATGTTGACGGGCTCGTCGCCGTCGTAGCGTTCCAGCAGCACCGCGCAGGCGGCCGCCAGGTCGTCCACGTGCAGGAACTCCCGGCGCGGGGTGCCGCTGCCCCAGAGGACGACCTCCTCGCGCCCCTCAGCGGCCGCCTCGTGGAAGCGGCGGATCAGCGCCGGCAGCACGTGCGAGGACTGGAGGTCGAAGTTGTCGCCCGGGCCGTAGAGGTTCGTGGGCATGGCCGAGACGAACGAGGCCCCGTACTGCTTGCGGTACGACTGGACCTGCACGATCCCGGCGATCTTCGCGAGGGCGTAGGCCTCGTTGGTGGGCTCCAGGGGGCCCGTCAGCAGGGCGTCCTCGGTGATCGGCTGCGGGGCCAGCTTCGGGTAGATGCAGGAGGAGCCGAGGAACAGCAGGCGGCCCACGCCGGCCGCGTGCGCGCCCGCGATGACGCTGAGCTGGATCCTGAGGTTGTCCTCCAGGAACTGCACGGGGTACGTGCTGTTCGCCATGATCCCGCCGACCTTCGCGGCGGCCAGCACCACCGCGTCCGGGCGGACGTCGCGCAGGTACGCCTCCGTCGCCGCGGCGTCGCGCAGGTCGAGGTCGGCGCGGCCGCGCGTGAGCACCTCGTGGCCGTCGGCGGTGAGGCGGCGCGCGACCGCGGACCCCACGAGGCCGCGGTGTCCGGCGACGAAGACGCGGGCGTGCGGGGGGAGGAGGGGCGGGGTGCTTGTCATACCGCCGATGATGCCAGTCCGCTGGCCGCGGATTTCGTGGGGCCGGGCTGCGCGTCCGGGGCCTCGGGTTGCCGCCCTGGGGCCGTCGTTCGGCCGCCGCGCCGTTGCCGGGGGCTCCGCCCCCGGACCCCCGCGCCTCAAACGCCGGCGGGGCCGGGTCGGGCCTGCGGGAGGGGTTGGGCGGCGGTCCGGGTTGGGCCTGCGGGAGGGGTTGGGCGGCGGTCCGGGTTGGGCCGCGGGGCTGGTTCATGTGGAGTGGGCGTGTACGGTACGCATCCAGTCCCGGACCAGGGACGTGCGGGCTCGGCCCGCTGCCTGCCGGAATGCCGCAGGGCCGTCGGGGGGCCTTGCGGGCGGGGCCGGGGGCGCAAACGAAGAGGCCGGCCGGACCAGAGGCCGGAGCACCTCAGCACAGCAACGGACCCCAGGGGGACACCACATGGGAAAGACCGCACTGATCACCGGCGTCACCGGACAGGACGGCTCGTACCTCGCAGAGCTCCTGCTCTCCAAGGGCTACACGGTGCACGGCCTCGTGCGGCGGTCCTCCAGCTTCAACACGGAGCGGATCGACCACATTTACCAGGACCCGCAGACGGCGAATCGTTCCTTCGTCCTGCACCACGCCGACCTCTCCGACGGCGTCGCCCTGGTGAACCTGCTGCGCGACATACGTCCCGACGAGGTCTACAACCTCGGCGCCCAGTCCCACGTCCGCGTCTCCTTCGACGCCCCCCTCTACACGGGCGACGTGACCGGACTCGGCGCGCTGCGGCTGCTGGAGGCCATCCGGGCCAGTGGCGTCGACACCCGGATCTACCAGGCGTCGTCCTCCGAGATGTACGGCTCCACCCCGCCGCCGCAGAACGAGGACACCCCCTTCCACCCGCGCAGCCCGTACGGCGGGGCCAAGGTCTTCGCGTACTGGACAACGGTCAACTACCGCGAGGCGTACGGCATGTTCGCCGTCAACGGGATCCTCTTCAACCACGAGTCGCCCCGCCGCGGCGAGACCTTCGTGACCCGGAAGATCACCCGCGCCGTCGCCCGCATCAAGGCCGGCCTCCAGGACCACCTCTACCTCGGCAACCTCGACGCCGTCCGCGACTGGGGCTACGCCCCCGAGTACGTCGACGCGATGTGGCGCATGCTCCAGCAGGACGAGCCGTCGGACTACGTGGTCGCCACCGGAGTCGCCGCCACCGTAAGGGACTTCGTGGAGTCCTCCTTCACCCGCGCGGGCCTCGACTGGACCGACCACGTCCGCTACGACCCCAAGTACGAGCGTCCCAGCGAGGTCGACGCCCTCATCGGTGACGCCTCCAAGGCGCGGGAGATCCTTGGCTGGAAGCCGACGGTCCTGGCGCCGGAGCTGGCGCAGATCATGGTGGACGCCGATGTCCGCCAGGTCGAGGACCAACTGGCAGGAGCCACCGTCCGGATCGACCGCTAGGCCGTGTCTTGCGGATCTTGCTCCCCCAGCTACCGCTGGGAGGTACCCCCAGACCCGCGTCGTCCGGCACCTGGGGCCCCTCCCAGCGGTAGCTGGGGGAGACGCGGGCTTGACCGGCAAGATCAGAAAGACACGGCCCAGGCTCCGGCTTCGCCTACGATTTGCCGTGTCCCGGTCAACTTTGTGGCCGGGGTGCGCACCCGCCGCACGGGGTTCTGGTCTGCCCCAGTCCCTGCGGCTTTTCGGATACTTCCAGCCATCAAGCCGGGCCAACGGCCCTGGGGGGCTCATGCGTAGATCCAGAGGGCTCAGTGCTGCCCTCGCACTGTCACTGGCCGGTGCCGGCACGGGCCTCGCCCTGGTGCTGACGCCCGAGGCGGCCGCCATCACACCGCCGGTGGCGTTCACCGCCGACGAGCTGCCCACCTGGCAGCCGAACGGCGTCGTCTTCGCCATGGAACAGGCGAACGGCACCGTCTTCGCCGGCGGCACCTTCTCGGCGGTCCGCCCGCCCGACGCGGTCGGCGGCGCCGAGCAGGAAGCGGTCAACTTCGTGGCGCTGGACGCCTCGACGGGCAACCCCACCTCCTGCAAGCTGGCCTTCACCGTCGGCGACGGCACCGCGACCGTACGGGCGCTGGCCGTCTCCAAGGACAAGAAGACCCTGTACGCGGGCGGCTACTTCGGCGCCGTCAACGGAACCCCGGTCTCCAGCCTGGCCGCGATCGACATCGAGACCTGCGCCCCCAAGGCCGCCTTCCACCCCGGCGTGCCCGCCACCGTGCGCGCGCTCGACGTCAGCGACGACACCCTGTACGTCGCGGGCGACTTCGGCACCGTCGAGGGCCAGATCCGCGAGCGGTTCGCCGCGGTCGACGCCGCCTCCGGCGCCCTCAAGCCCTGGACCGCCAACGCGGACGAGCCCGGCCGGGCCGTCAAGGTCAGCAACGACGGCAAGAACGTCCTGCTCGGCGGGGACTTCTTCACCGTGAACGGCACCAACACGCACGCCCTCGCGGTCGTCAGCGCCACCACGGGCGCGGTCGCCAAGACGTACTCGACCATCCCCTCCAACTCGGTCGTCAAGCACATCTCGGCCGACGCCACGGGCTACTACACCGCCAACGAGGGGTCCGGCGGCGGCGTCTTCGACGGCCGCATGGGCCTGAGCACGGACTTCAGCGAGAAGTGGCGCGACCGCTGCCTCGGCGCGACCCAGTACGTGCTGCCTTACGACGGCGTGCTCTACAGCTCCTCGCACGCGCACGACTGCTCCACCGAGCTGGAGTTCCCCGACGGCAAGAGGAACTTCTTCCTCGCCCAGCCCACCGACCACACCGGCGCCGCCCCCGCGCCCGTGGACGGCTTCGTGCGCGGCCCGCGCAAGCTCGGCTGGCACCCCACCGCCAACGACGGCATCGGCGAGGGCATCGGCCCGCGCGTCATGTCCGTCGCCGAGAAGAACGGCGTCAAGTACCTGTGGGCGGGCGGCGAGTTCACCGTCATCAACGGCCAGCCCCAGCAGGGCCTGACCCGCTTCGCCAACACCGGTGACGTCGGCGCTCCGACCACCCCCCTCGCCAGCGCCGCCAGCGTCAGGCCGGGCGAGGCGCAGGTGCGCTGGCGCACCAGCTACGACCAGGACGACAGCAGGCTGACGTACCGGATCTACCGCAACGGCTCGGCGACCCCGATCGCCACCGTGACCGCGGACTCCCTGGAGTTCGAGCGGCCGCAGGCCTCGTGGAACGACACCACCGTCAAGGCCGGCCAGTCCTACTCCTACCGGGTGACCGCCACCGACGGGGCGGGCAACACCAGCGCCCTGTCGGCGAACGCCTCCGTCACCGTCCCGGCCACCACGGCGGCCTACCCGGACCGGGTCCGCGCCGACGGCGCCAACCTGTACTGGCGCTACGACGACACCGTCAGCCCGTACGTCGCGGACTCCTCCGACGGCGGCAACACCGGCGGCGTCCAGGTGGGCGCCCCGGCCCTGCGCCAGAGCCCCGGCGCCGTCACCGGCAGCAGCACGGCGATGGGCTTCAACGGCAGCAGCCAGCAGGTGTACAGCGACCACCGGCAGAGCGTCGGCGCCTCCTTCACCGTCGAGACGTGGTTCAAGACCAACACCACCCGCGGCGGCAAGCTCATCGGCTTCGGCAACAACACGGCCAACAGCAGCAGCACGTTCGACAAGCAGCTGTACATGACCAACACCGGCCGCCTCGCCTTCGGTGTCTACAACGGCACCGCCCGCACCATCACCACCGGCCTCTTCGAGACGTACAACGACAACAAGTGGCACCACGTCGTCGGCACGCAGGGCCCCGGCGGCATGACCCTGTACGTGGACGGCCAGAACAAGGGCACCAACAGCGCCACCAACTCCACCCCCTACGCCGGCTTCTGGCACGTCGGCGGCGACAGCCTCACCAGCTGGCCGAACCGTCCGACGAGCAACTTCTTCGCCGGGCAGATCGACGAGACCGCCGTCTACCCGACGGCGCTCACCCAGGCCCAGGTCAAGGCCCACTTCGACCTGGCCAAGGCGCCGGCCGACACGGTCTCCAAGGTCGTCGCGTCCGAGGACACCTACGTCAACCAGGGCGCCCCGGGCACCGTCTACGGCGCCTCGTCCTCGCTCGCGGTGCGCGGCACCTCGGCGTACGAGTCGTACCTGCGCTTCACCCTCCCGGCCGCCCCGGCCGGACAGGTCCTGAAGGCCGCCTCCCTCCAGTTCAAGACCTCCACGCAGACCGGCGCCGGCACCGCCGACACCGTCTCCGTGGTCCCGGTCACCGGCACCTGGAGCGGTGACGCCACGACGTACACCACCAAGCCCGCCCTCGGCACCACCCCGCTCGGCAGCATCGCGGGCGTGCCGGACGGCTCGGCCGTCCAGAACGTCGAACTGGACACGGCCGCGGTCTCCGCCCTGCTGGGCGGCAGCCACAGCCTCGGCCTGACCAGCGCGGGCACCGACCCGCTGTGGATCTGGTCCTCGGAGTCGACCGCCGCGGACGCCGCTCCGCAGCTGGTCCTCACTTTCGGCCAGAAGTAACCGCCCGACGGAATGCGGGGCCCGGCACGCCGAGTGCCGGGCCCCGCACTCCTCCCCACGTACGGGAGCCACCTGATGTACCGACGCCCCGCGGCGGCCGCCGTCCTGCTCGCCGCCGCCCTGACGCTGACCGGCTGCGGTTCCCCGGACGGCGCCGAGGCCGGCACCGCCCGGGCCGCCACCACGCCGAAGCCCCCGGCCGCGTCCCCGGCGCCCGACCCGGCGGACGCCGTGGCGGCGCCCACCCCCGCCGCGTCACCGGACGCGAAGCCGACGGGGCCGGTGCTGCCGGACGCGAGGCTCACCCCGAAGACGGGCAGCTTCAAGGAGAACGAGAAGAAGTACCTGAGCGGCCGCGTCCCCGAGAAGACGGACCCGGCCGCCGTCCTGCAGACCGGGCAGGAGACCTGCCAGCGGGTGGAGCGCACGGCCAAGCGGGACAAGGACGCGGCGGCCGCGTCCATCGTCGCCGGCGAGGTCACCGGCGCCGCGGACGCGATCACCTTCCTGTGCCCGGAGCAGAAGCCGGTCCTGGACGCGGCACGCAAGGGCTTCCCCGACGGCCCCCGCTCCACCCCGGCCCCGGGCACCTACCGGGCCGCCACCCAGAGCGGCGCGTGCACCTGGGAGGCCAGGTCCAAGGACGGCTCCGTCATCGCCTCCGGCCCCGAGACCCCGCCCAAGGCGGGCGACAGGATCACGGCCACCGTCCCCGACGGCACCGACCGGTTCACGTCGACGGGCTGCTACGCCTGGCTGCCGGCGTAGACCCGGCCGCGTTTGTGCCGCCCCCTTCCGGGTATCCGCGCGGTCACACGACACAGCGGAGGGGATTCCCGTGCGAGGCATCGGTGGTTGCATCACCCTGATCGTGGTGGGGGCCGTCCTCACCTTCGCGAGCGACTGGGAGATGGAGAGCGTTGACCTCGACCTCGTCGGTCTGATCATGATGGTGGCGGGTGGCATAGGCCTCGCCGTCTACGCGAGCGTCCTCAAGCGCCGCCGCATGGCCGCCCTCCCGGTGGTGGAGGAGCACCACCACCGGGACGGGATCTGAGGGCCTAGCAGGTTCCAGGTGCGGACGGGAGCATTCCGGTAAACGTTTGCCATTCTCTGGCAAAGCCTGTGCTGGGCCCTTGCCGTGCCGGGGGAGACCCGATGGGATGCGCGAGTCCCATTCCGGCGCACCGGGCGATCCGGTGCGCCGCCCTGCATGCGAAACATCGAGGTCGAGTCACACCGTGCGTCAGATATCCACCGCCGCGAGGCTGCTCACCGTCGCGGCACTCCCGCTGGCGCTGACCGCCTGTTCCTTCCCCGGCACGAAGGCCCCCGCGGCCGCGCCGAAGGCCGCGCCGGCCGCCGCCCCCAAGGCCGCGGCACCCTCCGCCGACCCCAACAAGGGCCTGCTGACCGGCACCCAGCTCAAGGCGGCGCTCGCACCCGCGTCCTTCTTCAGGACCGGCTTCGCCGTCGACCCCGAACTCTCCCGCGACACCGGCAACACCTACCAGGAGCCGGCCACCGCCGACGTACCCACGCCCGACTGCACCAAGCTCGGCGCGACCTCCTGGACGGAGATCACGGGCATCACCGGGGTCTCCTTCGCGCAGAACGCGTACGTGGACAAGAACTCCTCCGAGGAGTTCGCCCAGGAGATCGACGTCTACCGCGGTACGACCGCCACGACCGTGCTCGACGCGCTGGGCAAGATCGCCATGGCCTGCCCCAGCTACACGGACGGCGACACCCACGCCAAGGTGACGGTCACCGAGAAGCCCCTGCCGGGGGTGGGCGACGGCGCCTGGGCCATCACCCAGACCAGCACCGCCTGGCAGGGCGGCACCACCCTGGTGGCCGCCCGCGTCGGCACCTCGGTGGTGACCGTCCTGGCCAGCAGCGCGAAGGACAGCGGCCTCGCGGGCGGCACGAAGCTGGCGAAGCAGCTGACGGCGTCCCTCCAGGGCAAGGCCTGACCTCAGCGCCGGACGGCCCCCTCGTACACGCCCAGCAGGGTGTCCAGTACGGAGTCCATCGCGAAGGAGCTCGCCGCCAGTTCGCGGGCTGCCGTGGAGGCGGCGGCGTTGGCGGCGGGGTCCAGGAGGGCCAGGACCGCCTCCGCCACGCCCTGCGGGCCCGGCTCCACCGCCCGGCCCGCGCCGGCCGCCGCAATGTCGCGGGCGAGGCCGTTGGAGTGGGTGACCACCGGTGGGACGCCCACCGCGAGGGCCTCCAGGACCGACATGGGGAACGGCTCGTCCACCGAGGGCAGTACGTAGACGTGCGCGCGGCGGAGCTCGGTGAGGACCTCGGCGGCGGACAGGGCGCCGGTGACCGTGAAGCGGCCGGTGAGGCCCAGCTCCGCGATCCGGGCCCGGACCGCCGCCAGCTCGCCCTCGTCCGGGCCGGCCACCACGAACTCCGTGTCCGGGTGAGCCGCCAGCACCGCCGGGGCGGCGTCCACGAAGTCCACCGGGCGCTTGCGGGCCTGGAGACGGGCCGAGTAGAGGATGCGGGGCGGGCCGGAAAGGGGCGGCCGCTCCTCCTGGGACGGGGTGCCGTTGACCAGGCGGACCGCCTGCGCGAGCGGCGGGGAGCCCACCACCGCGTCCAGGCCCGCCCGCTCGTGCGGGGTCAGGTACAGCACCGCGTCCGCGCCGCGCAGCAGCCGGCGTACGGCCACCGCGTCCAGGAGCTTCGCGAGGAGCCTCCCGCTCGGGTCGACCATGCCGTGGGTCTGGAGGACGAGCGGCTTGCCCGCCCGCAGGGCCGCCAGGGCGACGGGCAGGGTGACCAGGTCCCGGGCCAGGTGGACGTGGACCACGTCCGCCTCCCGCACCAGGCGGGACGCCGAGGCCAGCAGGGCCGGCGAGGTCATCCCGCTGAAGCCGAGCGGGAGCAGGCGCCGGGCCGGGAACAGCTTCGCCGGGACCCCCTCCACCGACGTCGGCCACGGGTCGAAGCCCTCGCCGAGGGCCAGGAGCCGCGCCTCGTGGCCGCGCGCCCGCAGGCCCTTCGCCAGGTTCAGCGCCACCCGCACCGGTCCGCCGAAGGCGTGCGAGGGGGAGTGCAGGGTGACGGCGTGCAGGACCTTCACTTCGGCTCCTCCACCGGGCGGCGGCGGCCGTCCTGGGTCTGCAGGGTCAGTTCGGGCAGGTCCCGGTGGACCACCGAGCCCGCGCCGGCCACCGCGCAGCGGCCCACGGTCACGCCCGCCAGCACGGTCGCCCGTACGGCCACCCACGCGCCGTCCTCGACGGTGATCGGGGCGTTGCGGTAGCGGAAGTCGGCGGCCCGGTGGTCGTGCGAGCCCGTGCACAGCATCGACTCCTGCGACAGGCACACGTGCGAACCGATCGTCACCGGCTCCAGGTTGAGCAGCCACGCGCCCTCGCCGATCCACGTGTGGTCGCCGACCTCCAGCTTCCACGGCCACAGCACGCGCACCCTGTGCCGGATCAGCACCCCCTCGCCGATCTTCGCGCCGAAGGCCCGCAGCAGTGCCACCCGCAACCGGGCCGGGCAGAACCACGCCCCGAACAGGGTGTTCATCACGGCGAACCACAGAGCCTGCGTCAGGAACCCGCGCCCCTTGTCGTATCCGGCCTGCGTGAAGGCAGGAAGATCGCGCAACAGAAGCCCCTCGTCGTCCGCCCCGGGCGCGCCTCCCCGCGCGCCGAACGCCCAGACTAGACTGCGCGCTGATCACGTACGGGGGTGGGGGCAACAGTGACCACGGACATACGCGAGCCCGCCGTGGAGCCGGTGCCGAGACCCGTCGAGGACGAGTCCCAGTGGGGGAGGGTCACCACCCCCCGCACCCTCCTCTCGCGGGCCCTGTCCGTTCCGCTCGCGCTCGGCTTCACCGTCTTCTTCCCCCTCTTCGTCGCCGCCCAGCCCGGCGACGGCCAGCACGACGCCGCCTACTGGCTCCAGCTGCTGCTCACCATGTACGCGGGCGCCCGGCTCTCCGCGATGGTCCTGACGAGCCGCCGCAAACTGCTCCAGGGCTCCTTCTGGCTCTTCGTCTACATGGCGATGGGCGTGGCCCCGCTCGCCCAGGCCGTCCTCGGCCGGGTCCCCACCCCCGTCGTCGGCCCCCGCTCCGACCTCACCCTCGCCATCGGGCTGGTGCTGCTGGGCTGCACCGCCTTCGACGTCGGCGTGCTGCTCGCCCGCCACCGGCCCGCCGGCCGCGCGGGCGGCTCCCCGAAGGAACCCCGGCCGGTCATGGCCCACCGGCGCAGGCTCCAGCTGCTGGCCGCCCTCGCCTTCCTCGGCAGCGCGGCCTTCGTCGTCAAACTCGGCGGCCCGGCGGTCTTCTTCTCCAGCCGCCAGGAGATCATCGCCGGCATCCAGGAGGCCGGCGTCTCCAACGGCGACGGCCAGGCCGGGCAGGCCCTGCTGCGCGGCTTCGGCACGGTGCCCGCGCTGCTCGCGCTGCTCCTGTACACCCGGTGGCTGATCACTTCGAGGTTCGCCCGCCGCAAGGTGTCGGTCATCGCCACCTGGGCGGCGCTGGCGGTGCTGAACCTGATCGTCAACAACCCCGTCTCGAACCCGCGCTACTGGTTCCTGACCGTCCTGTTCGCGCTGCTGTTCACCGTCTTCCCGGTGAGCGCCGCCATGTACCGGGTGGCGCTGTCGATGGCCGTCGTCGTCGCCCTCCTCGTCTTCCCCTTCGCGGACCGCTTCCGCTACGACGAGAAGAACTACAAGCCCGTCGAAACGACCTCGTTCCTGGAGCCGATGGCGCTCAAGGACTACGACCAGATCGGCATGTTCGCCAACACCATCACCTTCTCCGGCTCCGGCCCCGGCCACTTCTACGGACGCCAGCTCGCCGGCTCCGTCTTCTTCGCGGTGCCCCGCTCGGTGTGGCCGGGCAAGCCGCGCGACACGGGCGTGATGGTCGGCCAGTGGATGGGAACGGTCAACACCAACCTCTCCTCCCCGGTCTGGGCCGAACTCTGGCTGGACTTCGGCCCGCTGGGCATGGGCGCCGGAATGCTGGGCATCGGGTACGCGGCCGCGCGCGTCGACCGCCGCTACGCGCAGCGGGCCACGCGCCGCTCCGCCCCGGGCAGCCTGATCTCCGTGGTGGTCCCGCTGGTCGCCGGGTACTCCTTCATCCTGCTGCGCGGCCCGCTGCTCCAGGCCTCCGGCCGGGTCGCCATCGCCGGGCTGTGCCTCGCGCTCGTGGCCACGTACCGCCGGGACAAGGCCGCCACCCTGCGCTGACGCGCCGTACGTCCGCGGCCGGCCTGGCCGCATGGGGCCAGGCACCTCCGTGCCACCCCGAACCCCTGGAACACCCCCGGGCCCGGAAGACATGATCCTCTCAACGGCGCGGCAGTGAGGCGCCGGGGGGAAACCGGGCCGGCGCCGAGGGGCGCACACCTGGAACGCCACGTCACCACAGGTTCGCGCGATTGCGCACACCTGGCCCATCCGCGTCCGAAATATGGGGGATTGTCATGTCTGCTCGCCGTCGACTCGCCACGCTCGCTTCGGTCACCGCCACCGCTGCCGTCAGCTCGTCCCTCCTCCTGGCCCTGGGCGCGGTCCCGGCCTCGGCCGCCAGCGTGGCCACCTGGGACAAGGTCGCCGAGTGCGAGAGCTCCGGCAACTGGAGCATCAACACCGGCAACGGCTACTACGGCGGCCTGCAGTTCTCGGCATCGACCTGGCGGGCCTACGGGGGCACGGCGTACGCGGCCTACGCCCACCAGGCCACCAAGAAGCAGCAGATCCTGATAGGCGAGAAGGTCCTCGCCGGCCAGGGCCCGGGTGCGTGGCCGACCTGCGGCCGCCTCGCCGGACTCGGCAGCGACCACGCCGACCCGTACCCGGACGCCCCGACCCCGCCGGCCCCCGCACAGTCCTGGAAGGCGCAGGTGCTGATCGGCTCCGGCAACGGGATCTACCACGCCACCCGCTTCGACAACGGCACATGGACCCGCTTCGGGAACGTCGACAGCCAGGCGACCGGCGTCCCGGGCGGGGTGCGCACCACGGCCGAGGCGGGCATCAACGGCGACACGCACGTCCTGGCCGTGAGCAACGAGGGCAGGCTCTACCACACCATCCGCAACGCCGACCGCACCTGGGGAACCTTCGGGGACGTCCACGCGGTCGCGGGCGCCCTGCCCAACGTGACGCAGGTGGCGGCGGTTTCCTCGGGGACCGAGGTGCAGGTCGTGGTGGTGGCGGACGGGAAGGTCTACCACACGGTCCGCCGGGCCAACGGGACGTGGGCGCCGTTTGGCGCGGTCGGCAACCCGGGCGGGGCGCCGGTGACGAAGGTGGCGCTGTCCCAGACCGGCACCGACACGCAGGTGGTGGCCGTTTCCGGCGGCAGCCTCTTCCACACGGTGCGGCATGCCGACGGCACGTGGACGAGCTGGGGCAACGCCTCCGCAGAGACCGGGGTGAGCGGCATCGACGAGGTGGCGGTGGCCGGCACGGGCGGCGATCTCCAGTTGGTGGTGACGACCGAGGGCGGCGCGAAGCGCTACCACGGCGCCCGCCTCGCGAGCGGCCAGTGGGTCCTGAACGACCTCTCCGCCGTCGTCCCGGCCGGCGTCACCGTCACGGACGTCGCGGCCGCCGCCGTCGACAACGAACTCCAGGCCGCCTTCGTCACCACCGACGGCCGCGTCCTGCACACGATCCGCCACACCACGGGGACCTGGACGGGCGCCGCACCCGTGGACCTGACCGGCGTCGGCGGCACCCACACCGGCGTGTCCATCACCGCCACCTTCAACTGACCGGCGCACGACACCCCCGACACCCCCCGACAGAACCCAGGAGCCCCGTCATGTCCACCTTCACCCGTCGTGCGCTGACCTCCGCCACCGGCATCGCCCTCGCCGCCTCCGGCCTGGTCGCCTTCGCCGCCTCCCCCTCGTACGCCGCGGGGCCCGACTACCAGATGCCCTTCAGCTGCAACCAGGCCTGGCTGGGCAAGACGTACAGCGGCCACAGCCCGTCGATGCAGTCCATCGACTGGACGCACGGCAGCACCACCGCCAACCAGCCCGTGCTCGCCAGCGCCGACGGCGTCGTCAGCACCGCCACCACCCTCACCAACCCCGACGGCTCGTACCGCAGTTACGGCAAGTACGTGGTCATCGACCACGGCAACGGCTCGACCACCCTGTACGCCCACCTCAACGGCTACGACGTCAGCGCGGGAACCCGCGTCGTACGCGGCCAGAAGATCGGCATCGTCGGCAACACCGGCAACTCCTCCGGCGCCCACCTGCACTACGAGCAGCGCTACAACGGCACCGTCAAGCAGTCCGTCTTCGACGGCGACCCCTTCCAGATGGGCTCGACGCTGACCAGCCGCAACTGCGCTGACACGACGACCCCGCCGGCCCCGACCGGCCAGTGGCGGGCGCAGGTCGCGGTCGAGTCCGGCGGCGGCATCTACCACGCCGTCCGCAACGCCGACCGGACCTGGACCGGCTTCGGCGACGTCCAGGGCGTCACGGGCGAGGTTCCCGGCGGGGTACGCACCACCGCCGAGGCGGGCATCAACGGCGACACGCACGTCCTCGCCGTGACCAACGAGGGCAAGCTCTACCACTCCATCCGCTTCGCCGACCGCTCCTGGTCCGACTTCGGCGACGTGGCCGGCCAGGCCGGCCAGCTGACCAACATCACGCACGTGGCGGCGGTCTCCTCGGGGACCGAGGTGCAGGTCGTGGTGGTGGCGGACGGGAAGGTCTACCACACGGTCCGCCGGGCCAACGGGACGTGGGCGCCGTTCGGCGCGGTCGGCAACCCGGGCGGGGCGCCGGTGACCAAGGTCGCCGTCTCCCAGACCGGCACCGACACGCAGGTGGTGGCCGTTTCCGGCGGCAGCCTCTTCCACACGGTGCGGCACGCCGACGGCACGTGGACGAGCTGGGGCAACGCCTCCGCAGAGACCGGGGTGAGCGGCATCGACGAGGTGGCGGTGGCCGGTACCGGGGGTGACCTCCAGCTGGTGGTGACGACCGAGGGCGGCGCGAAGCGCTACCACGGCGCCCGCCTCGCGAGCGGCCAGTGGGTCCTGAACGACCTGTCGGCGGTGGTCCCTTCGGGCGTCACGGTCACGGACGTGGCGGCGGCGCAGGTGAACAACGAGCTCCAGGCGGCCTTCGTGACCACCGACGGGCGGGTCCTGCACACGATCCGCGCCGTCAACGGCACCTGGTCCCCGGCCGCCCCGGTCGACCTGACGGGCGTCCCCGGCACCCGCACCGGCGTCTCGATCACCGGCACCTACAACTGACGCACGGCACACCGCGGGCCCGGGACGACCACCGTCCCGGGCCCGCTCCCGTGCGGCTCAGGCGGCGGCCGCGACCTCCGCCGGAACCTCCAGCCGGGCCACCCGCAGCCACCCGGCGGCGGCCTTCGCGGCCGAACCGAGGGCCAGCCCCCAGGCGGCGCCCGCGACGCCCCACCCGGTGTACCCGCCCAGCAGCAGTGCCACCGACAGCAGCGAGAACACCACCTGGAGCGAGAGGGTGGCCTTCGGCGCGAGCACGCGCAGCGTGAGCAGGGCGCAGGTGCCCAGGCCCATGACCGCGTACTGCGCGCCCGTGGCGGGCAGCAACGCGGCGGCCGCAGGCCAGGTGTCGCCGAGCAGCTCCCGCCCCAGCCGGTCCGGCAGCGTGTACAGCACCGCCGCCCAGCCCCCGCCCAGTACCGCGAGGACGGCTCCCATCAGCAGGGTCAGCCGGACCACGCCCCGCTTGCCGCGGGCCCGGCCGACCACCGGCGGCCCGAAGGCGTTCGCCGAGTTGAACAGCACGTTCAGCGGGCCGAAGAGGGTGGTGGCGCCGCGCAGCGCACCGACGGCGAGCGGGGTCGCGAACGCCCCGAGCCCGAGGACCGCGAGCTGGCTGGATCCGTTGCCCACGGCGAACTCGACCACGAAGCGCCGCCCCAGGTGCCCGCGCCGCAGATAGGGCCGCAGTTCGGCGCGCACCCCGCGGACGAACGGCCGCAGCAGCCACAGCCCCACCGCCAGCGCCGGCAGCGCGGACAGCCCCCACACCAGGACCAGCCGGCCCGCCGAGACCCCCCGCGGCTGTACGGCCAGCGCCGCGACCACGCACACCAGCCGCAGCGCGTCCGCGGCCAGCGCCCGCTCGGGCACCCGCAGGGCGGAGAAGCAGTAGCGCAGCCCGTCCTGTACGAGGACCGGCGGCAGTACGAGGCCCAGCGCGAGCAGCGCCCACCCCGTGTCCCCGGGCACCGCGAGGCCCGCCGCGGCCACGACGAGCCCGGCCGCGGCGGACCCGGCGGCCGTGAACAGCACGGAGGAGCGGCACACCCGCCCCAGCCCCTCGCCCTTCTCCAGCACCACGGTCTGGCCGACGTAGGCCATGTTGAGCCCGAGCAGCACGCTGAAGGCCACGTAGACCATCGAGAAGGCGGCGAACCCGGACGCCGACGACAGCCGGGCGGCCAGCACCAGCACCAGGATGTTCGTGGCACTGGAGGCGGCCTGGTCCAGGACCGAGGAGACCGCGGCGAGGCCCCGCCGGCTCACCTCTGGCCCGTGCGGACGGTGCGCAGCGCCACGGTGTCGCCGCCGTCGCCCGGGGCGGCCTCCCCGTCCCCGGAGGCGGCGCCCCCGGCCCCGCCCTCGGCCCCGCCCTCGGCCACGTCCTTGGCCCCCCGCTCGGCCCCGCGCTTCCCGGAGGGCAGGGGGGCGTGCAGCACCGCGCCCAGCACGGTCCCGCCGGCGCCGCTGATCAGCTCGCGGATCCGGGACAGGTCGCTGCGGTGCACGGCCCGCGGGTCGCAGACCACGAGGACGCCGTCGACGCGGTCGACCAGGGCGAGCGCGTCGGCGTACGAGAGCACGGGCGGCGCGAGCACCACGACGGTGGAGTTGGGGGTGTCGGCCTCGGCGATCAGCTGGCCGGTGCGCCGGGAGGTCAGGGCCCTCGCCACGTTGCGCACGCGGTCGCCGGGGATCAGGTCGAAGTCGCCGGACTCGGCGGCGTCCACGACGACCCGGCGCCCGTCGGGCCACTCGGTCTCGGCGCTCGCGGAGCCGCCCGCAAGGCTGCTCCAGCGCGGCCGGTCGCCGGTCTCGGTGGGCAGCTGGCTGGCCAGGACCGGGGTGCGCAGGTCGGCCTCGATGAGCAGGACGTCCTTGCCGGTCTCGGCGAAGGAGGCGGCCAGGTTCACGGCCACGGCGGCGGCCGTCTCGCTGCTGCCGCGCGGGGCGACCACCAGCAGCCGGCGCCGGTCGGCGAACCGGGCGTCGTAGGCGAGGCGGAACGCCACCGAGCGGTACTCCTCGGCGAGCCGCGGATCGGCCTCCCCGGCCGCGAGGAGCGGGCCGCCGCCGGTCCGGTCGCGGGGCAGGTAGCCGAGTACGGGTGCGCGCAGGGACCGGGCCACGTCGCCCTCGGAGCGCGGCGCCGGGTCGAAGACCAGCCGGACCCAGGCGGCGAGCAGGCCGAGCGCCAGGCCGACGGCCGCGCCGAGCGCGAGGGACATGGGCAGGCCGGGCCCGTCGGGGGCGGCGGGCGGGGCGGCGGCGGTGGTGACCCGGCCGGGGGTCATGTCCAGGGCCTGGAGCTTGGCGATGTTGCCGTTGAGGGTGTTGACCTTGTTCTGGAGGTCGGTCCGCGAGGAGAGGGAGGCGTCCCGGGCGGTGCCCGCCGGCATGCTGTTGATCTGCCGGGCCACCTCGTCGAGCTGCCTGGCGACCGGGTCGCGCTGGGCCTCGTACCCCTTGACCATCGTGTTGCGGGTGGCGTCGAGGGCCTCCTGCCGCTTGAGCAGGTAGGCGGCCGCCATGCCGTTGGCCCGCTTGGCGGCCTCCTTGGGGGAGGCGGCGGTGTAGGTGAAGCGCAGCACCATCGTCTGCGGCGGGTTGGTCACCTGGAGGCCGCCGCGGAACGCCGGGACGTCCTCGGCCGCCACACCGAGGGTCTTCGCGGCCTGCTCCGCTATGGAGCGGGAGAGCGCGACCTGCCGCTCCGAGCCGATGTTGATGGCCTTGTCGGGGGCCAGGCTCGGGTTGAACGGGTCGTCGGCGGGCGCGCGCAGCACCACGTCCGCGACGGACACGTAGGTGTCCGCCGTGGAGATTCCGAGGTAGACGCCGCCCAGCAGGCCGACGGCCAGGCCCGCGCCGAGGAGCCGGCGGTAGCGCAGGAGCTGCTTGAACTGGTCCCGTAGGAGATCGGGTTCGTCCTCGGCGGGGGTCGTCGCCGGGCGGTTCGTCTCGGTCACGGCCGCTTCCCCCCGAGTGCTTCGTCGATCAGTGCGTCGATGCGGGCCAGGCCCGCCTCACGGCTCAGGTGGGCCGCCACGTGGACGGGTCCGGCCGCCCCGAGGGCGTCCGCGCCCTCGGGGTCCTCGGCCAGGGAGCGGACGGCCTTCAGCAGCGCCTCGGGGTCCTCCGGGGGGACGAGCACCCCGGCGCCGGAACGGCGTACCTCCTGCGCGGTCCCGCCCTGCGCCGCGACGGAGGCGACGACGGGCCGGCCGGCCTGGAAGTAGGAGGTCAGCTTGGACGGCACGCTCATGTCCAGCACCGCGGCGTGCTGCGTGACCGCGAGGACGTCCGCCGCGGCGAGGACGTCCGGGAACCCGTTGTCGGCGGCGGGCGGGATGATGTCCAGGTTCGGGACGTCGGCGGCCATGCTCGCGAGGGCCGCGCGCTGGCTCCCGTCGCCCATGAGGACGAAGCGGACCTCCGGGTCCAGCCGGGCGGCGCCGACGAGGACTTCGAGGCCCTGCTTGAGGCCCATGTTCCCGGAGTGCAGGACGACGGTCTGGCCGGGCGCCCATCCCAGGTGGTGGCGGGTCTCCCCGCGCGGCTTGGTGGGCTTGGCCACGTGCGACCAGTTCGGGACGAGGCGGATCTTCCGGGGGTCCACGCCCATCGCCACGACCCGGTCCACGAAGGTCTCGTGGATGACGCCGACCAGCGTGGCCCGCTTGAGGGCGTACGCCTCCGCGCGCGCGGCGAACGCGGCCGCCCTGTCCCCGCCGCTGATGCCGCTCTGCGCGGCGGCGGCGCCCATCAGGTCCTGGACGACGGGTACGAACGGCACCTTCCAGCGGGCCGCCAGCCGTGCGGCCGTCACGCCGCCGGCGAGGCTCGGCATCTGCGCCATGACCAGGTCGGGCTTCGGCATCCGGGGCGGGGCCACGGCACCGTGCAGCAGAATCGATCCTTCGAACAGGGCGCGCCGAACGGCGGTCTGACGGGGCGGCACGGTGTGGGCGCGCCGGTGCACGGTGACCCCCGCGCGCTCCTCGGTGCGCCGCAGCACCCCCTTGTACTCCGGTTCGACCGACCAGGCCGGGTAGTGCGGCATGCCCGCCAGAACGTGCGCGTCGTGGCCGGTACTCGCCCAGTGCTCCGCGATCTGGGTGGCGTACGGGCCGATGCCCGCATGCTCCGGGGCGTAGTTGGTGGAAACCAGCAGCAGGCGCCGGTGACCGGATGTGGACACTGAACGTCCCCTTCTCCCCTGGATGATGCGGACGTCACCCTATTCGTTCACCCGACGGGGTGTGGAACGCGCGCGCTATTGTCGGCTGATCCGCCGCACCGGGGGGTGCGGCCGCTGGGGGGAACCGATCCGATGACGGAGCGCGACATGACCGACCCTGTGCCGTCCGAGCGCAGGCCGTACCGCGTGGGCTACGCGCCCGGTGCCTACGACCTGTTCCACATAGGCCACCTCAACATCCTGCGCCACGCCCGCAGCCGGTGCGACTACCTGGTGGCCGGCGTGGTCTCGGACGAGATGGCCGAACTGGCCAAGGGGCGGCGCCCGATGATCCCGCTCGTCGAGCGGCTGGAGATCGTCCGCAGCGTCAAGTACGTCGACGCCGCCTTCGTGGAGACGGTCCCGGACAAGGTGGAGACGTGGAAGCAGGTCCGCTTCGACGTCATCTTCAAGGGCGACGACTGGCGCGGCACCCCCAAGGGGGACAGGTTGGAACGGGACTTCGCCGCCCACGGGGTCGACGTCGTCTACTTCCCGTACACCGTCCACACCTCCAGCACCCAGCTGCGCCGCGCCCTGGACGCCCTGGCCGAGCCGGCGCACCCGCCGCTGCCGGAGCAGTTCACCGCCGAACGGCGCTGAGCTCGCGGTACCACTTCGCCAGGAAGGCCACCAGGAACAGGGCGGCGACCGCGCCCAGGCCCGCGTACGCCCAGCGGAACAAGGTCCCGCCGCCCAGCAGCAGGAAGACGAGGCAGAACACCCCGTAGTCCACGGGGAGCAGGGCCACCGCGCGCAGCGTCGAGGGGGCCGCGGCCGGACTGCCCGGGGCGGCCTTCGGCTTGAGCTTCTCGGTCAGCAGGCCCCCGAAGAAGGTGACGACGGCGGCGAACTGGAAGCCCAGCGGCACCAGGAGCCACCCCTGCGAACCGGTCCCGAACGCCTCGGGGAAGCGGTGGAAGGCGATGAGCACGCAGGCGTGCAGCGCGGTGAGCTTCGCGGCGTCCACCACGTGGTCGAGCCACTCGCCCGCCGCGCTCCCGCCGCCGCGCAGCCGGGCCAGCTGGCCGTCGGCCGAGTCGAAGGCGAAGCCGACCGCGAGCGCCGCCCAGACGGCGATCCCCAGCCCCCACGAGGGCGCGGCCAGCGCCACCGCCGCCACCGCCGCGAAGCTGAACGCGGCACTGACCAAGGTGACCTGGTTGGGCGTCAGGCCCAGCGCGTAGGACCCGGCGGCCAGGTACCGGCCGACCGGCCGGTTGACGAACCGGGAGTAGAGCGACACCCCCTTGGCCGACTTCTGCGCCCCCCGCAGTTCCCGGAGCGCGGTCCCGAATCTCGCCATGCCTGCCCCTGCCCTGTCCATGTGGTCATGTGATCGTGTGTTCACAGGAAGGGCACATCATCGCAGGGGGAACGAAAGGCTCCGCTCGGGATCGGTCAGCTCCCCCCGAGCAGCGAGCAGCGAGCACCCACCCCCGGCCGCCTCAGGACACCACCCGCAGCAGCAGCACCGACCGGGCGGGCACCGTCAGCGGCTCCCCGCCCCGGTGCCGCGTCCCCGGCGGAGCCTCCTGGGACTCCCGCGCCGTGTCCAGCACCAGCTCGTACTCCACCGCCCACGGCGCGCCCGGCAGCACCCACTCCACCGGCCGGTCCCCGGCGTGCAGCAGCGCGAGGAAGCTGTCGTCCGTCACCTGGCGGCCCCGCTCGTCCCGGCCCGGGATGTCCCGCCCCGACAGGTACAGGCCCACCGCGGCGGCCGGCGCGTACCAGTCCCGCTCCGTCATCTCCGCCCCCGCCGGGGTGAACCAGGCCAGGTCCCGCAGCCCGTCCGCGCCCTGCGCCCGGCCCGAGAAGAACGCCCGCCGGCGCAGCACCGGATGCGCCCGGCGCAGCGAGAGCAGCCGCCGGGTCAGCGCGAACAGGCCGCTCCACTGCGGGTCGGACAGCAGCGACCAGTCCACCCACCCCGTCTCGTTGTCCTGGCAGTACGCGTTGTTGTTGCCGCCCTGCGTGCGCCCGAACTCGTCGCCCGCCACCAGCATCGGCACGCCCGTCGACAGCAGCAGCGTCGTCAGCAGGTTGCGCAGCTGCCGCCGCCGCAGCGCCCCGATCCGCGGGTCCCCGCTCTCGCCCTCGGCCCCGCAGTTCCAGGACCGGTTGTCGTTGGTGCCGTCCCGGTTGGCCTCCCCGTTCGCCTCGTTGTGCTTGCGCTCGTACGACACCAGGTCGCGCAGGGTGAACCCGTCGTGCGCGGTCACGAAGTTCACCGAGGCGTACGGTCGCCGCCCGCCCCACGCGTACAGGTCGCTGGAGCCCGACAGCCGGTACCCCAGGTCCCGTACGTCGGGCAGCGCGCCCCGCCAGAAGTCCCGCACGGCGTCCCGGTATCGGTCGTTCCACTCCGTCCACAGCGGCGGGAACGCCCCCACCTGGTAGCCGCCCGAGCCCACGTCCCACGGCTCCGCGATCAGCTTGACCCGCCGCAGCACCGGGTCCTGGGCGATCACCGCGAGGAACGGCGACAGCATGTCCACGTCGTGCATGGAGCGGGCCAGCGCCGCGGCCAGGTCGAAGCGGAAGCCGTCCACCCCCATCTCGGTCACCCAGTACCGCAGCGAGTCCGTGATCAGCCGCAGCACGTGCGGGCGCCCGGCGTGCAGGGTGTTCCCGCAGCCCGTGTAGTCGGCGTAGCGGCGCTGGTCGGACTGGAGCCGGTAGTAGCCCCGGTTGTCGATCCCGCGCAGCGACAGGGTCGGTCCCAGCTCCCCGGCCTCCGCCGTGTGGTTGTAGACCACGTCGAGGATGACCTCGATGCCCGCCGCGTGCAGGGCCTTCACCATCCGCTTGAACTCGCCGACCTGCTGCCCCGCCGTCCCGCTGGCGGAGTAGCCGGCGTGCGGGGCGAAGTACCCCACCGAGTTGTACCCCCAGTAGTTGCGCAGGCCCCGCCGCAGCAGGTGGTCCTCGTGCGCGAACTGGTGCACCGGCAGCAGCTCCACCGCCGTCACGCCCAGCGCCTTCAGGTGCTCCACCGCCGCCGGATGGGCCAGGCCCGCGTACGTGCCGCGCAGCTCCTCGGGAACACCCGGATGGCGCATCGTGAACCCGCGCACGTGCAGTTCGTAGATCACCGTGTCGGCCCAGGGGGTCTTCGGCCGGACGTCGTCCGACCAGTCGTCGTCGTCATGGACGACCACCCCCTTCGGGACGTACGGGGCCGAGTCCCGGTCGTCGCGCACCGTGTCGGCGATGTACTGCTGCGGCCAGTCCCGGACGTGCCCGTACACCTCCGGAGGCAGCGAGAAGTCCCCGTCCACCGCACGCGCGTACGGGTCCAGCAGCAGCTTCGCCGGGTTGTACCGGGCACCCGTCCAGGGGTCCCAGCGCCCGTGCACCCGGAAGCCGTACCGCTGCCCGGGCCGCACGCCCGGTACGAAGCCGTGCCAGATCCCGTGCGTCAGCTCGCTCAGGGTGCAGCGCGTCTCCGCCCCGAGGGCGTCGAACAGGCACAGCTCCACCGCCTCCGCGCCCTGCGCCCAGAGCGCGAAGTTGGTGCCCTCCACCCCGGCCGGCCCCGTGTGGTACCGGGCCCCCAGCGGGTGCGAGGAGCCCGGCCACACGGGTGGCGCCGGGTGCGCGGCGGCCCGTAACACCTTCGCCTGGACCCGTTCCCGTACGAAGTCCATCTCCTCGACGGTCCGGCCGGCATCACTGCCGGCGGCATCCACCGCCTCTTGCTCGGCTGCGCTCGACACTGCCCGCCTCCACGGCTCCTGGGTACCGGCGGGGGGAGTGCGCCCCGGCGTCCCGGCCAGGGCCCGCCCCGTCTGGTCCTTCCCACTGTTCTGCCCGGACTGTTCTGCCCGGAACGTGCCCGGCCCTCACGTTTCCCCCGGAGGGCCCCGGTCGTTGGACGGGACGTGACTCTTCTGACGAGGCGGGCAGGGGCGGGGTTGGCCGCCGTGGCGGCGTGGGCGGGCCTGCTGGGCGGTCTGGCCGGCTGCACCGAGGACGGCGGATCCCCCGTCGAGATCCAGCTGCCCGGAAAACCCCGCTCCCCGGACGAGGCCATCCGGGTCACCCCCGACGACAACGCCAAGGGCGTACCGGCCGAGGGCCCGCTGCGGGTGAACGTCCCCGAGGGCCGCCTCGAACGGGTCAGGGTCACCAAGGTCGAGGACGCCCAGGAGGAGGAGGTCCCGGGCGAGATCGCCGCCGACGGCCTCAGCTGGAGCCCGGACCCCGACGCCGGACGGCTCGCGCTCGCCGCCAAGTACACCGTCGACGCGGTCGCCCTCGACGGGCACAACCGCCGCCAGGCCCGGCACACCACCTTCACCACCTACGTCCCCGAGGAGCGGTTCATCGGCTACTTCAAGCCCGAGAACCGCTCCACCGTCGGCACCGGCATGATCGTCTCCTTCAACTTCAACCGGTCGATCAAGCAGCGCGCCGACGTGGAGCGGGCCATCACCGTCACCGCCGACCCGGCCGTGGAGGTCGTCGGCCACTGGTTCGGCTCCGACCGCCTCGACTTCCGGCCCAAGACCTACTGGAAGGCCGGCACCGAGGTCACCGTGAAGATGAAGCTCCGCGACATCGAGGGCGCACCCGGCTCGTACGGCATCCAGGACAAGACCATCCGCTTCACCGTCGGCCGCTCGCAGGTCTCCACCGTCGACGCGGAGGCGCACACCATGGAGGTCCGCCGGGACGGGCAGCTGCTGTCCACCATCCCCATCAGCGCCGGAGCGCCGAAGAACACCACCTACAACGGCAAGATGGTGGTGATGGAGATGTTCGACGTGACCCGGATGAACGGCGCCACCGTCGGCTTCACCAGCGACGACGGCAAGGGCGAGTACGACATCCCGGACGTCCCGCACGCCATGCGGCTCACCGCCTCCGGCACCTTCCTGCACGGAAACTACTGGGCCAGCCCCGACACCTTCGGCTCCACCAACACCAGCCACGGCTGCGTGGGCCTGCGCGACGACAAGGGCGGCGGCTCGGACACCCCGGCGGGCTGGTTCTTCGACCGGACGCTGGTCGGGGACGTGGTGGAGGTCGTGAACTCGCAGGACAAGACCGTCGCCCCCAACAACGGACTGGGCGGCTGGAACATGTCCTGGGCCGACTGGGTGGCGGGCTCCGCCATCGGCTGACACACCCGGGCCCTCCCCGCACCCCGGGGAAGCGGTGCAATCGAGTGATTGTCAGACCGGAATGCCGTACGCGCCGAGTGTCTTCCGTACGCCGCGCCGAAGCCCGCCCGCAGCCTGTCAGGGCCACCGGCGCGGGCAGGTGGCCGAGACAGCGGACGGAGTGTCATGTCAGCAAGGAACTGGACCCTCGGGCTGGCCGTGGGCGTCGTACTCGCCACCGGGACCCCCACGGCCCTCGCGGCGGGCCCCGGTGGCGAGCCGCCGGCCACGGCACGCACGCTGAGGGCCCCGCTGCCGGGCGGCCTGGGGCCGTGCATCCCGGGCAAGGAGCCGGGCGAGGCCTGTCCGTCCTCCTGGCCGGACCCCAACAACCGCGACTTCACCGGCCGGGACCAGAACATCAACGTGTTCGTCGGCGGGGACATGCTGGTGCGGCGGGGCGCCGCCGAGGCCGAGGGCAAGGTCGTCGTCCTCGGCGACTTCGACATGAACAAGACGGCCGGCGTCTACAACGTGGGCATCGCCGGCGTCGGCTCCCGCGTTCCCCCGCCGAACGGATCGGACTTCCTGACCACCGGCGGAGACGTCACCGTGGCCACCGGCCAGACCCTCCTCGCCGACGGCGGCGTCGTCCGCTACGCGGGCACCCTCACCGGCAACGTGACCGGCACCCGCACCCACGACGCCAACGCCGCCGACCCCTACACCCGCCTGCGCGGCGCCCTCACCACCGCCAGCACCTGCTACGCCTTCCCCGCCGGAGTCCCGCGCACGGCCACCGGCCGGGCCGTGTACAGCGACCAGGAAACCGTGTTCACCGGCGACGGCCGCTCACCCCTCCAGGTCTTCAACGTGGACTTCGACCTCTCCGGCCCCTCCGGCCGGCAGCAGACGCTGCGCTTCGCCGGGATCCCGGAGAACGCCACCGTCCTGGTCAACGTCACCGGGGAGAGCCCCGCACTGCGCGTCAACAACGCCCTGCTGCCCGCCGGGCTGCGCGAGCGGCTGCTGTGGAACTTCCCCAACGCGGAGACCGCCACCATCGCCGGCTCGGCGCAGCTCGGCGGCAGCGTCCTGATCGGCCCGCAGGCGTCGGTCACCGACGTCTCCGTGATCGGCATGAACGGCCGCTTCTTCACCGCCGGCAGCGTCACCCACACCAGCCCCACGGCGACCACCGGCCTGGGCGCGGAGTTCCACGCGTACCCCTTCAACGGCGACCTGCCCGACTGCGCGCCCGTACCGCCGGCCCGGGGGTCGGTGTCCGTCCTCAAGCACGACGAGAACGGCCGGGCCCTGTCCGGGGCGAAGTTCGAGCTGTGGAAGGAGACCAACGGCGTCGACGGACTCCAGGCCACCGGCTCGAACCCCGACACCAAGGTCGCCGACTGCACCACGGGCACGGACGGGATCTGCGCGCGCGAGGAGGAACTCGGCACCTACCACTGGCGCGAGACCACCCCGCCCACCGGCTACGACCTCCCCGCGCAGCCCGTCCACACGCTGGTCCTGACGGCCGAGAACGCCACCCAGGGGGTGCGCTGGACGGCCGTGAACACCAGGACCCCCGTGCCGCCGGACGAGAGCGCCCGGGTCGTGCTGCGCAAGATCGACAAGGACACCGGCGACCCGCTGCCGGGCGCCCGCTTCGAGCTGTGGCGCGAGAGCAACGGCACCGCCGGCCTCCAGACCGGGACGAACCCCGACACCCTCCTCGGCGACGGCGCCTGCGTGACCGACGAGCGGGGCACCTGCACGGTCGAGCTGCCGGTCGGCGAGCGCTACTACTGGCGGGAGGTCGGCCTGCCGACGGGCTACGAACGGCCCCGCGACCCCGTCACCGCCTTCGACCTGGACCCGGGCGAGACCGAGGAGTACGTCATCGTCACCGTCCCGAACAGGAAGGCGGACGAGGACCCGGGCGGCGTCATCAAGGTGCTGAAGAAGGACGCCAAGACGAAGCGGCCGCTGCGCGGCGCGGAGTTCGAGCTCTGGCGGGAGACCGGCAGGGCCGTGGGCCTTCAGCGCACCGGGGACGACGCGGACGAGCGGGTCGGGGACGAGTGCACCACCGGCCGGGACGGAGTCTGCGCCTTCGACGGGCTGCCGGACGGCTCGTACTACGTGGTCGAGGTGGACGTCCCCGACGGCTACGTGGTGCCGCGCGACCCGGTGACGGGCCCGCTGACCCTGGACGGGCGCACACCCGGCCACCGGATCGCCGTCACCCTCCTCAACAAGCGCGTGCACGACGGCCAGACCTGCCACTGCAAGGACGAGCCCGACCACGGCAAGCCGGACCACGGCAAGCCCGAGCAGGGGAAGCCGGAGCACGGCCGTCCCGACCACGAGGGCCCCGGCCACGACGGACCCGGCCACGGGCGTCCCGACCACGAGGGCCCCGGCTGGAACCCGGGCCAGTGGCCGCTGGGCGGTGACCGCAAGGCCTGACACCCCGCCCGCCCCGGCACTTGGGACGGAACGGTGACACGACTGTGCCTATTCGTAATCTCCCCATGTGATTTCCTGTCGACAAGCGCGCGACTGTCCGTGCGCGGGGGACATGGGGAGAACACGAGTGAACCTGCAGCCGATACGCGGCCGCGTCCGCACCGGTCTGCCGGCCGTTCTGCTGGGGGCGGTCCTGCTGCTGACCAGCGCCTGTAGCGGCGGTGGCGACGGCGGGGGCAGCGGCGGGGACAACGGCAAGGCCGGTGGCGGTACGGCGAAGACCGGCACCGAGGCGTCCAAGGCCGTGGTCAACGTCAAGCCGGACGACGGGTCGAAGGAGGTCGCCACCAGCGGCGTCCTGAAGATCACCAGCAGCGGGGGCAAGCTGACCACCGTGACGGTGGCCGACACCAAGGGCAACGCGGTCGAGGGCAAGCTGGCCGCCGACGGCGCGACCTGGGAGCCCGCCCGCAACCTGGCCGCCGCCACCGAGTACAAGGTGCACGCGGTGGCCAAGGACGAGGCCGGCCGCGAGTCCGCCAAGGACACCACCTTCAGCACCCTGACCCCGCAGAACACCTTCGTGGGCCACTACACGCCCGAGGACGGCTCGACCGTCGGCGTGGGCATGCCCGTCTCCATCAACTTCACCCGCGGCATCACCAACACCGAGGCCGTCGAGAAGGCCATCACCGTCACGGCCGAGCCGTCCGTGCCGATCGAGGGCCACTGGTTCGGCAACGACCGGCTCGACTTCCGTCCCGAGAAGTACTGGGCGGCGGGCACCAAGGTCACCGTGAAGATGGCGCTCGACGGCGTCGAGGGCCGCCCCGGCGTCTACGGCAAGCAGACCCGCACGGTCACCTTCACCGTCGGCCGCTCCCAGGTCACCACCGTCGACGCCACCTCCAAGAAGATGGAGGTCGTCCGCGACGGCCAGGTCCTCAAGACCATCCCGATCACCGCGGGCGCCCCGTCGACGACCACCTACAACGGCCAGATGGTCATCAGCGAGAAGTACAAGGTCACCCGGATGAACGGCGCCACCGTCGGCTTCGGCGGCGAGTACGACATCTCGGACGTCCCGCACGCGATGCGCCTGTCGACCTCGGGCACCTTCGTCCACGGCAACTACTGGGCCCCCTCCAGCACGTTCGGCTCGGAGAACGTCAGCCACGGCTGCGTCGGCCTGGAGGACGAGCGCGGCGCCGGCGACCCCAACACCCCCGCGGCGTGGTTCTTCAACGAGTCGCTGATCGGCGACGTGGTCGTCGTGAAGAACTCCAAGGACAAGCAGATCGCCCCGGACAACGGCCTCAACGGCTGGAACATGGACTGGGCGGAGTGGATCAAGTAACCGATCCGCGTACGTGAGCCGGTGGCCCGGTGCTGTGACCCACAGCACCGGGCCACCGCGCGTTAACCGCGGCTAACCTTCCCCGTATGACCATCTCTCTCGAAGTCTCCGAAGGCGTCGGCACCATCCTGCTGGACCGCCCGCCCATGAACGCCCTGGACATCGCCACCCAGGACCGGCTGCGCGAGCTCGCCGTGGAGGCCACCGACCGCGCCGACGTGCGCACGGTCGTCCTCTACGGCGGGGAGAAGGTGTTCGCGGCCGGCGCGGACATCAAGGAGATGCAGAACATGGACCACGCGGCCATGATCGCCCGGTCCCGCGCACTCCAGGACGCCTTCACCGCCGTGGCCCGGATCCCCAAGCCCGTCGTCGCCGCCGTCACCGGCTACGCCCTCGGCGGCGGCTGTGAGCTCGCCCTGTGCGCCGACTACCGGATCGCCGCCGACAACGCCAAGCTCGGCCAGCCCGAGATCCTGCTCGGCCTGATCCCGGGCGCGGGCGGCACCCAGCGGCTCTCCCGGCTGATCGGCCCGTCCAAGGCCAAGGACCTGATCTTCACCGGCCGCATGGTCAGGGCCGAAGAGGCCCTCGCCCTCGGCCTGGTGGACCGTGTCGTGCCCGCCGCCGAGGTGTACGAGCAGGCTCACGCCTGGGCCGCCAAGCTGGCCCAGGGCCCGGCCATCGCGCTGCGCGCCGCGAAGGAGTGCGTGGACGCCGGCCTGGAGGCGGACATCGACACCGGCCTGACCATCGAACGCAACTGGTTCGCGGGCCTGTTCGCCACCGAGGACCGCGAGCGCGGCATGCGCAGCTTCGTCGAAGAGGGCCCGGGCAAGGCCAAGTTCGTCTGAGGGGCGCTCGAAGACGGCCGCACGGAACCCCTGCGGGTGGATTAGCCCAGCCTTAAAGCAGCCTTAAGGGGACCTGGTGATCCACTGACGGTGATCGCCGCGCAGCGGAACGTCACCCCAGGTCAGGGTGGTTCATGCAGCCTTCGGTTGCCTTTCGCATATGCCGGGAGACCCCCTCGGAATCCATGGTTCCGGGGGGTGTATTCCTGCGGAACGGCCCGGACGGGCGCGCGGGCCGTCCATGATGGGTGCATGGCGGGCCTGGAGGGTGTGGAACAGCCGCGGCAGCGCAGCAGCGCTTCGGCCGTACGGCTCACGGCGGCGGTCGAGGACGAACAGGGGCTCAAAGCGCTGGAGTTGTACGGCAACCCGGCAGAGGCGGAAGTGACCCTGCCGTCCATGCCGGAGTCCGCGAGCACGGCCCGCCGGCTCACCCAGAGCGTGGTCATCCGCTTCTGGGGGCTGTCGCCGCAGATCTCCGAGCACGCCGTGCTCCTGGTCTCGGAGCTCGTCGGCAACGCCGTGCGCCACACCGGCGCCCGCTCTTTCGGCTTACGGATGCTGCGGCGGCGCGGCTGGATCCGGGTGGAGGTGCGCGACCCCTCGCGCGGGCTGCCCTGTCTGATGCCGGTCCACGAGCTGGACACGACGGGCCGGGGGCTGTTCCTCGTCGACAAGCTCTCCGACCGCTGGGGCGCCGACCTGCTGCCGCGCGGCAAGATCACCTGGTTCGAGATGCGGGTCGCCGACCGCTGACCGGCCCCGAAAAGCCAGAAACCCCCTGTCGCCGAGGTGGGGCGCTACGGGGGTTTCATGGGTGCGCCGAGGACCGGTGGGGTGTGTGATCCTCGGCGGGTGACTTCGCTCGGGTCAAAGGGAAGCCGTGGTTCCGACTATGGCAGACGAGGGCCCAAATGCCAAAAGTCCCGACTCGGACATAAGTGTGCATATCCCAAGAGTTTCCACCTAAATCCTAGGTGAGATGGGCCACTCGCCTCACAATCAACGAATAAATATCGACCGCTCTGTGTAAATCGTTGATCACATAGCGGACACCCGGCTCTGGGCCCCCGTTCGACGGAAGTCTCAAATTGGGTCAATCATTACCTTGAGGATGATCCGGCTCTTAAATGGGCGGGTGCTCTGTTATCCAGACCGCCGTACCGCCCTGCGCGCCGCCGCGGCCGCCGCCGCCGGCGCCCTCACCACGGCCTGCGGCGCGGGCGGCGGCCGGGCGGCGCCGGGACCCGTCCGGGCCACCGCGGCCCAGCCCGCCCGCCCGGCCGGGCGGGCGCCCGCGGCCCCGGCGCCCCGCCGCATCCCGGGACAGCCCGTGGAGATCGCGCACGGCCCCCGCGACCGGCCCCGGGTCGCCCTCACCTTCCACGGCAACGGCGACCCCACCACCGCCCGCGCCGTACTCGCCGCGGCGGAGGAGGCCCGCGCGCGGGTCACCGTACTGGCCATCGGCAGCTGGCTCGACGAACACCCCGACATGGCCCGGCGGATCCTGGACGGCGGCCACGAACTCGGCAACCACACCCAGCGCCACCTCGCCATCAACGGCATGTCCGAGGCCGAGGCCTACGCCGAGATCACCGGCTGCGCCCAGCGCCTCAAGCGGCTCACCGGCTCCATCGGCAGCTGGTTCCGCCCCTCGCAGACCCAGTACGCCACGCCCCTCGTCCGGACCCTCGCCCAGCGGGCGGGCTACCCGCACGTCCTCTCGTACGACGTGGACTCCCTCGACTTCACCTCGCCCGGCGCGGCGGCCGTCATCCGCAACGTCACCGGGACGATCCGGCCCGGATCGGTGGTGAGCCTGCACTTCGGCTACGCGGACACGGTCGACGCGATGCCGCCCCTCCTCGAAGAACTCGCGCGCCGCGAACTGCGCGCGGTGACCACCACGGAGCTGCTGACCTCATGAAGACCACCCGCCTTCCCCGGAAGGCCACCGTCCTGCTGGCCGGTCTGGTCCTCGCCGCCCTGGCCGGCTGCGGATCGGCAGACAAGGCCCCCGCCGAGGCGCTCGGCACCAAGGGCCCCGCCAGGCAGCCCGCCAAGGCCGTCCCGGCCGTGCCGCCGGGCCTGGCCGGGATGCCCCCGCTGCTCGACCCCCACGACGTGTACGCCGCCGACCGGCCGAACAGGCTCTCCCCGGCGGTCAAGGACTTCCCGTCCCGGGTCTACGTCCCGAACACCAACTCCAACACGGTGTCCGTCATCGACCCGGCCACGTACAAGGTCATCGACACCATCCCCGTCGGCGTGCAGCCGCAGCACGTGGTGCCCTCCTGGGACATGAAGACCCTCTGGGTCAACAACAACCGCGGCCACACCCTCACCCCGATCAACCCGGCCACCGGCGAGGCCGGCAAGCCCGTCGAGGTGCACGACCCGTACAACCTGTACTTCACGCCCAACGGCAAGTACGCCGTCGTGATGGCCTCCATGGACCGCGAGCTGGCCTTCCGCGATCCGCACACCATGGACCGGGTGAAGACCGTCCCCGTCACCTGCGCCGGCGTCAACCACGCCGACTTCTCCGCGGACGGCCGCTACTTCATCGTCAGCTGCGAGTTCTCCGGCGAACTGCTCAAGGTCGACACCGAGAAGATGGAGGTGATCGGCCAGCAGAAGCTTCCCTTCGAGGGCGCCATGCCGCAGGACGTCAAGATCTCCCCCGACGGGAAGACCTTCTACGTCGCGGACATGATGGCGCACGGCATGTGGGTGCTCAGCGGGGAGAAGTTCGACGTCCCCAAGCTGCTGCCCACCGGCAAGGGCTGCCACGGCCTCTACGTCAGCCGCGACTCCAGGGAGATGTACGTCTCCAACCGCGGCGAGGGCAGCGTCTCCGTCTTCGACTTCAAGGAGAACCGCCTCACCAAGAAGTGGCAGCTGCCCGACGGCGGCAGCCCCGACATGGGCGGGGTCTCGGCCGACGGCAAGGTGCTGTGGCTCTCAGGCCGCTACAACTCCGAGGTCTACGCGATCGACACCGTCACCGGCAAGCAGCTGGCCCGCATCCCGGTCGGCGGCGGCCCCCACGGCCTCGCCGTGTACCCGCAGCCCGGCCGCTACTCCCTCGGCCACACCGGCATCTTCCGGTAGCCGGCGCGACGGTGCCCCGGGGAACGGGACCCGCAGGAGCCCCCCGCGCCCCGGGCCGCTACCCTGAGCCGGTCAACAAGCACCAAGAAGGGGTGGACCCAGTGGCTGACATCGAGAGCGCACGGGCGACGTTCGACAAGTTCGACGTGAACGGTGACGGCTTCGTCACGGCCGACGAGTACAGCGCGGCCATGAAGGCGATGGGTGACCACTACGTCACCGCCGCGGTCGCGGACTCCGTGATCGCCGCCAAGGACACCGACGGCGACAAGCTGATGAGCTTCGACGAGTTCTGGGCGTCCCTGAACAAGTAGGCGCGGCGCGTCCGCCTCCGCCCCGCCCGCCGGGGCGGGGGCGCGTCAGGCACCGCCCGCCGGCGCCGCCGCCGGTCCCTCCGGCCCGGACAGGGCCTCCACCTCCGCCAGGGCCTCTTCCAGCCAGCTCAGCCAGAAACCCTCCAGGGCGATGCCCCCGCGCAGCACGAGCCGGCGCAGCCGGTCCGCGTCCGCGTCCCGCCCCGCCGGGAAGTCCTTCGCCTCGATGGCCTCGTACGTGGCCAACTGCGCCCGGTGCAGCTCCAGATGGCGCCGCAGCTCCGGCCCCAGCCCCTGCGGCCCGACCACCGCCGCCGCGCGGATCCGCAGCAGCAGCGCGTCCCTGACCGGCTTCGGGTCCTGGCTCTCGTCCACCCACCGCGTCAGCTCCGCGCGGCCGTCGGGCAGCACCTCGTACTCCTTCTTCTGCCCGCGCACGGGCACCTCGCTGGGCAGCGCCCGGATCAGCCCCGCCTCCTCCAGCCGCCCCAGCTCCCGGTAGATCTGCTGGTGCGTCGAGGACCAGAAGTAGCCGATCGACTTGTCGAACCGCCGGGTCAGCTCCAGCCCCGACGAGGGCTTCTCCATCAGCGCGGTGAGAATGGCATGCGGCAGCGACATGCGGCCATCCTAGGAGCCCAGCACCGCGAGCTCCTGCGGGGTCCGCGGCCCGGGCGCCCCGTCCGCCAGCATCCCCTTCGCCCGCAGGAACGCGGCGACCACCGGCGCCCAGGCCGACCGCAGCCCCGCCGACGCGAGCAGCTCCGGGTCCGAGAGCAGCTCGGCCGCCGGGCCCGTGCGGATCCCCGACGGGGTCAGCACGGCCGCGTCGTCCGCCCAGCGCACCGCGAGGTCCACGTCGTGGGTGGCCATGACCACCGTGGTGCCGGCCGCGCGCAGCCCCGCGAGGACGTCCAGGAGGCGCTCCTGCCCGTCCGGGTCGAGCCCGGCCGTGGGCTCGTCCAGGATCAGCACCCGCGGGGCCATGGCCACCGCGCCCGCGATGGCCGCGCGCTTGCGCTGCCCGTACGACAGCAGGTGCGTCGGGCGGTCCCGCAGCGCGGTGATGTCCAGCGCGGCCAGCGCGCCGTCCACCCGCTCGCGGACCTCCGCCGCCGGCAGCCCCAGGTTCATCGGGCCGAAGGACACGTCCTGCTCCACGGAGGCCGCGAAGAGCTGGTCGTCCGGGTCCTGCACCACCAGCTGCACCGAGGTGCGCAGCCGGACCAGGCCCTTGCGGTCGTACGCCACCTCGGCGCCGCCGAGCCGCAGCGTCCCCGAGCCGGGCCGCAGGCCTCCGCTCAGCAGCCGCATCAGCGTGGTCTTGCCGCTGCCGTTGCGGCCGAGCAGCACCAGCGCACGGCCCTCGGCGATGGCGAAGTCCACCCCCGACAGCACGGCCGGGCCGTCCTCGTACGCGTATCCCGCGCCGACCAGCTCCACCAACGGGGTCACAGCCACAGCTCCTTCAGTACGAGGGTCCCCGCGACCAGGGCGGTCAGCAGGGCGGCGGACCCCGTCAGGAACCGCCACGACAGCGCCGCTTCGGGCACCAGCACCCGCAGCGCGCCGTCGTAACCGCGTCCCGCCAGCCCCTCCTGGAGCCGGGCCGCGCGGTCGAAGGCCCGGACGAACGAGGTCGCCGCGAGCCCGGCCAGCGAGCGCCACACCGCCGCCCGGCCCGCCTGCCCCAGCCGGGCCGCCTGGGCGCGCCGGACCCGGGCCGTCGAGTCCAGCAGCAGGAAACCGATCCGGTACATCACCAGGGCCACGTCCACCACGGGCGCCGGCACCCCGGCCCGCACCAGCCGCGGCAGCACGTCCGAGACCGGCGTCGTGAAGGCGAACAGCAGCACCCCGAGGGAGGCCGCCGAGGTGCGCAGCAGCAGTTCCGCCGCGTGCCGGGGCCCGTCCGGGGCCGGGGCGAGGAACCCGTCCGGGCCGCCCACCGACACCAGCAGCGGCAGCGCCCCGGTCACGCAGAAGCCCAGCGGGACCCGGAAGGCCCGCCACAGCTGCCGCCCGGCCACGCCGGCCGGCCCGAGCAGCACGGCCAGGGTCGCGGCGGCCACCAGCGGGCCGCCCGGCCAGGGCGGCAGGCACACCGCGGTGACCGTGAGCCCGAGCCCCAGCAGGGCCTTCTCCAGGGGGTGGCGGCCCCGCCAGCGGCTGGAGTGCGCCGCCACGTCGATCGGCAGCACCGCCTACGACTCCCGGGCCGGGCCGGTCCGCCCGGCCTCCTCGGCCTCCGGTGCCCCGGCGGCTTCCGGTGCCCCGGCCGCGGCCCGCGCGAGGGCCTGCGCCGCGCCCTGGCGGCGGCCCTTGCGTACGCCGAAGTAGTAGGCGAGCACGCCCGCCCCGAGCGCCGCCTGGAGGGCGAAGAGCGCCGACTCGACCTCGCCCGACGGGGGCTCGTACAGCGGGGCGAACCAGGGCTCGTAGTCCGGCTTCAGCTCGGTGATGGCCGCCTCCGCCTGCGCATCGGCGCCGGTGAACGGCTCCTCCTTGCCGTCGCCGAGCCCCAGCGCGAGCGGGATCACGGCCAGCGCCGCGACCAGGAGCAGCAGCAGGGTGTTGATCTTCGCGTTCCTGCTCATCAGAGGGCCGCCTCCGGCTTCGCCTGCTTGCCGCCGGTCAGCTTCGCGACCCCGAGCCGGACCAGGTCCGACGTGCTGGACTGCATCAGCAGCCGCATCACGAGGACCGTCAGCAGTCCCTCGCTGACGGCGAGCGGGATCTGGGTGAGGGCGAAGATGCCCGCGAACTTCTCCAGTGAGCCCAGGAAGCCGCTCGCCGGGTCGGGGAAGGCCAGCGCCAGCTGGACGGAGGTGACGCAGTAGGTGACCAGGTCGGCGAAGAACGCGCCGAAGAAGACGGTCACCATCAGCGGCGCGCCGGCCTTCCGCAGCAGCCGGTAGACCCCGTAGCCGGCCCAGGGCCCGGCGATGGCCATCGAGAAGACGTTGGCGCCCAGCGTGGTGAGTCCGCCGTGGGCCAGCAGCAGCGCCTGGAAGAGCAGCGTGATGGTGCCGAGCACCGCCATGATCGGCGGCCGGAAGAGGATGGCCCCGAGCCCCGTCCCCGTCGGGTGCGAACAACTGCCCGTCACGGAGGGGATCTTCAGGGCGGACAGGACGAACGTGAACGCACCGGACGCCCCGAGCAGCAGCGTGCTCTCCGGGTTCGCCTTCACCTCGCGGGTCAGCGCGCGGACCCCGTGGACGACGAAGGGGGCGGACGCGGCGCCCCAGGCGGCCGCGTGCAAAGGGGGCAGGAACCCCTCGGCTATATGCATGGGTTGGGAGACCTCTCCAGCACCTCGTGGATGGACGACGCGCCCCGGCCGGTCTCCTGGCTCACGGGTACTGATGCCCTGGCTCCGCCTTCCCGGGGCCGTGCGGTGTCCCGCGCGGGCCCAGTGGCTTCCCGCAGGGGAGTGGAGCCGGACTTCCCGATCACAGTGGCGAGGGCCGCACCGGTCTTGCACCGGTTTCCCGAACACCAAGGCCAGATGACCCTAGTCGCCCGCACGGACCGTCACAACCCGGACCGATCCGGCGGCCGGCCGCCCGCTCCCGGCACACCCGTACGGGCCAGGCCCGCTGGCCGGCCCACCGGACGCCCGGCACGGTGGAGGGCATGGCCGCCGACGACAGCCCCCGGTACGAGGACCTCTCCGCCGTCTACGTCAACTGCACCCTCAAACGCTCTCCCGAGACCAGCAACACCGAGGGCCTGATCGCGCGGAGCCGGGCCGTCATGGAATCGGCGGGCGCCCGTACCTCGCTGATCCGCGCCGTCGACCACGACATCGCCACCGGCGTCTGGCCGGACATGACCGACCACGGCTGGGAGAGCGACCAGTGGCCGGTCCTGTACAGCCAGATCATGGAGGCCGACATCCTGGTGCTGTGCGGCCCCATCTGGCTCGGCGACAACAGCTCCGTCATGAAGCAGGTCATCGAGCGTCTCTACGCCTGCTCCTCCCTGCTGAACGGGGCGGGGCAGTACGCCTACTACGGGCGGGTCGGCGGAGCGCTGATCACGGGGAACGAGGACGGCGTCAAGCACTGCGCCATGAACATCCTCTACAGCCTCCAGCACCTCGGCTACGCGATCCCGCCCCAGGCCGACGCGGGCTGGATCGGCGAGGCCGGCCCCGGCCCCTCCTACCTGGACCCGGGCTCGGGCGGCCCGGAGAACGACTTCACCAACCGGAACACCACGTTCATGTCGTGGAACCTGATGCACCTGGCGGCGCTCCTCAAGCGCGCCGGGGGCATGCCGGCCCACGGCAACCAGCGGTCCCTGTGGGACGCCGGCTGCCGTTTCGACTTCCCCAACCCCGAACACCGCTAGCCGGGCGGCTCCGGGGCCCCGAGCGGGTCAGCAGGTGTTGGGGTGCGGGAAGTCCAGCACGAGCCGCTCGGGCGAGTGCAGGACGGAGGTGTTCCAGGTCGGCTTGGTGTCGAAGGCGGCGCCGAAGGTCACGTACCCCTCGTAGTCGCCGGTCATGGCCATGCCCTTGAGCTTGCTGAGGTAGATCTTCTGGAGCCTGGGCCCCTGGTAGACGTTCTGCCCCGCGTCGTCGTGCCCGGCGGCCGGGTGCAGGCGGATCTCCAGGAAGTACTTCCCGGCCAGCGGGACGGGCTTGCCCGAGCCGTCGTAGACGAGCTCGGACACGGGAGTGACGGTGACCGGGGGCACGTAGCCCTGGAGGTCGATCACGAACCGGTCGTACGTGCAGTGCCCGCCCCAGCGGGCATTGACGACGAGCGGCGTCTGGGTGCGGGTGGTCGCGGTGGCTGCGGAGGCCGGCGACGCGGAGAGCGCGAGCCCGGCGGTGAGCAGGGCACCCGTGGCGAGGGCCACGATCCGGCGGCGGTGCGGGTGACGCATGATGTCTCCCCGGTTCCGTGAGACGGGGACTTGCCTGTCATCTCATAAGACAGCGCCGGGCCGCGACCGGTTCCCGCAGGCGTGCGCCCGCCGCGTCAGAACGTCAGCAGCGCGCTCAGCTGGGCGTCCAGGTCGTAGTGGCGCCGCTCCTGCCCGCGCGGCACCAGCTCCGTCATCCGCCGGCACAGCTCGCGCACGTCCTTGGCGCGGGCGGAGACCACGCAGCTCTGCTCGCCGTTGCTGAAGCCGAGCAGGACGCGCGGCTCCGAGCCGCTCCAGCGGGGCCACACCTGTATGTCGCCCTCGCCGGTGGCGGTGTTCTGCCCGTCGAGCAGCAGCTCCCGCGAGAACACCCAGCGGGCGAGGTGCGTCCCGGCGCCCCGGAAGTCCACGGCCACCTCGTACGGGCGGTCCGTGCGGTAGACGAACCGGCCGGTCAGGGGCACGGACAGGGGGGCGGCTTCCAGCCGCAGCGGCAGGAGTCTGTGTTCGGTGGTGGTGGCCATCGGCGGCTGCCTCTCGTCGCGCGTGGGTCCTTCCCGCGCCCCTCCCGGCACGCTATCCCCGGCCCGGGGGAGCGGCGCGGGGCCGAAGGTCCCGAGCCACCGGGCCGCAGGGCCTCTTTTCGGCCACCGCGCCCGCGGAGCGCGGGCGTGCGAAGGGCCCGCCCTCCCGGAGGGAGGACGGGCCCGGTGATCATGCGCGCACGTCGCTGATCAGCACTCGATGACGTTGACCGCGAGGCCGCCGCGCGCCGTCTCCTTGTACTTGATCTTCATGTCGGCGCCGGTCTCCTTCATGGTCTTGATGACCTTGTCGAGGGAGACCTTGTGGCTGCCGTCCCCGCGCATCGCCATCTTCGCGGCGGTGACGGCCTTGACGGCGGCCATGCCGTTGCGCTCGATGCAGGGGATCTGGACCAGGCCGCCCACCGGGTCGCAGGTCAGGCCGAGGTTGTGCTCCATGCCGATCTCGGCGGCGTTCTCGACCTGCTCGGGGGTGCCGCCCAGCACCTCGGCGAGGGCACCGGCCGCCATCGAGCAGGCCGAGCCGACCTCGCCCTGGCAGCCGACCTCGGCGCCGGAGATCGAGGCGTTCTCCTTGAAGAGCATGCCGATCGCCCCGGCGGCCAGCAGGAAGCGGACCACGCCGTCCTCGTCCGCGCCGGGCACGAAGTTCACGTAGTAGTGCAGGACGGCCGGCAGGACGCCCGCGGCGCCGTTCGTGGGCGCGGTGACGACGCGGCCGCCCGCGGCGTTCTCCTCGTTGACGGCCATCGCGTAGATCGTCGTCCACTCGCTGCGGTGCATCATCGGGTCGCCCTCGGTGCGCAGCTGGCGCGCCGTGGACGCGGCGCGGCGCTTGACGCGCAGGCCGCCCGGGAGGATGCCCTCGCGGGACATGCCGCGCGAGACGCAGGACTGCATGACGCGCCAGATCTCCAGCAGGCCCTCGCGGATCTCCTCCTCGGTGCGCCAGGCCTTCTCGTTCTCCAGCATCAGGGAGGAGATCGACAGGCCCGTCTCGTTCGCCAGGCGCAGCATCTCGTCACCGGAGCGGAAGGGGTACTTCAGCACGGTGTCGTCGAGCTTGATCCGGTCCTCGCCGACCGCGTCCTCGTCCACGACGAAGCCGCCGCCCACGGAGTAGTACGTCTTCTCCAGCAGCGGCGCGCCGGAGGCGTCGTACGCGAAGAGGGTCATGCCGTTCGCGTGGTAGGGCAGCGAGCGGCGGCGGTGCAGGATCAGCTGGCTCGGCTCGTCGAAGTCGATCTCGTGGGCACCGCCTATCTCCGCGCCCAGCAGCCGCAGCTTGCCGCTCTTGCGGATGCGCTCCACCTCGTCGTCGGCGGACTCGACGTCCACGGTGCGGGGGGAGTGGCCCTCCAGGCCCAGCAGGACCGCCTTGGGCGTGCCGTGGCCGTGGCCGGTCGCGCCGAGGGAGCCGAAGAGCTCCGCCCGCACGGCGGCGGTCTGGGCGAGGACGCCGTCCTTCTTCAGCCGCGTCACGAACATGCGCGCCGCGCGCATCGGGCCGACCGTGTGGGAGGAGGACGGGCCGATGCCGATGGAGAAGAGGTCGAAGACGGAGATGGCCACTGGCGGACTCCCTTGTCTGCTCGTGGGGTGGGGAGGGGGCAGGGGTGTGGTGATCAAGAAGGGGGATCTGCGGATTTTGTCCGGCAGACGAGCGTAACGCGTGGAGATGAACGGTTCGCCTCCCGGACGGGGCCGTCAGGCGTGAGCCGGATCGCGTTCCGGTGCCGGGTTGCGGTCATGGAAAGGGCCCGGCCTTGTGGAGAACAAGGCCGGGCCCCGGAAACCGCGCCTAGAGCGACGGGTACAGCGGGAACTTCGCGGCCAGGGCCGAGACGCGCGCCTTGAGGTCGGCGGCGTCGTACTCCGGCTTCAGCGCCTGCGCGATGATCTCGGCGACCTCGGTGAAGGCCTCGGCGTCGAAACCGCGGGTCGCGAGGGCCGGCGTACCGATCCGCAGGCCCGAGGTGACCATCGGCGGCCGCGGGTCGTTCGGGATGGCGTTCCGGTTGACCGTGATGCCGACCTCGTGGAGGCGGTCCTCGGCCTGCTGGCCGTCCAGCTCCGAGTCGCGCAGGTCGACCAGGACCAGGTGCACGTCGGTGCCGCCGGTGAGGACGTCCACGCCCACGGCCTTGACGTCGTCCTGGACCAGGCGGGCGGCGAGGATCTTCGCGCCCTCCAGGGTGCGCTCCTGGCGCTCCTTGAACTCCGGCGAGGCCGCGACCTTGAAGGAGACGGCCTTGGCCGCGATCACGTGCTCCAGCGGACCGCCCTGCTGGCCCGGGAAGACCGCGGAGTTGATCTTCTTGGCCAGCTCCTGCGTCGACAGGATGACACCGCCGCGCGGACCGCCGAGGGTCTTGTGCGTGGTGGTGGTGACGACGTGGGCGTGCGGCACCGGGTTCGGGTGCAGACCCGCGGCGACCAGGCCGGCGAAGTGCGCCATGTCGACCATCAGGTACGCGCCGACCTCGTCCGCGATCCGGCGGAACGCGGCGAAGTCCAGCTGGCGCGGGTACGCGGACCAGCCGGCGACGATCAGCTGCGGCTTGGACTCCTTGGCCAGGCGCTCGACCTCGGCCATGTCGACCTGGCCGTCCTCGCCGACGTGGTACGGGACCACGTTGTAGAGCTTGCCGGAGAAGTTGATCTTCATGCCGTGGGTCAGGTGACCGCCGTGGGCCAGGTTCAGGCCCATGATCGTGTCGCCCGGCTTCAGCAGCGCGAACATCGCGGCGGCGTTGGCCTGCGCACCCGAGTGCGGCTGGACGTTCGCGGCCTCGGCGCCGAACAGCGCCTTGATGCGGTCGATCGCGATCTGCTCGACCACGTCGACGTGCTCGCAGCCGCCGTAGTAGCGGCGGCCCGGGTAGCCCTCGGCGTACTTGTTGGTCAGGACCGAGCCCTGGGCCTCCATGACGGCGACCGGAGCGAAGTTCTCCGACGCGATCATTTCCAGGGTCGACTGCTGGCGCGCGAGCTCCGCGTCGACGGCGGCGGCGACGTCGGGGTCGAGCTCGTGGAGGGGGGTGTTCAGAACGGACATTCAGGGCCCCTGGGGTGTCAGTTGTCGGAGTGGGTGAGCGCGGCGTACTCGTCGGCGGAGAGCGCGTCCTTCGGCTCCTCCGACAGGCGCACCTTGAACAGCCAGCCACCCTCGAACGGGGCGGAGTTCACCAGCGACGGGTCGTCCACGACGTCCTGGTTGAACTCCGTGATCTCACCGGAGACGGGGGAGTACAGGTCGCTGACCGACTTGGTCGACTCCAGCTCGCCACAGGTCTCGCCCTCGGTGACGGTCTCGCCGACCTCGGGGAGCTGGGCGTAGACGACGTCACCGAGCGCGTTGGCCGCGAACTCCGTGATGCCGACCGTCGCGACGCCGTCCTCGACGGCCGACAGCCACTCGTGCTCCTTGGTGTAACGCAGCTGCTGGGGGTTGCTCATGACCTGATTCTCCTGGATGCGGGGAGGTGGATACGAACGGTGGTCTTGCGTGCTGAGACGGGGGGACCCGGTACGAGGGCTACTTCTGCCGCTTGTAGAAGGGCAGGGCCACGACCTCGTACGGCTCATGCGTACCGCGAATGTCGACGCCGACGCCGGAGGTGCCGGGCGCGGCGTGCTCCGCGTCGACGTACGCCATCGCGATCGGCTTGCCCAGGGTGGGGGAGGGGGCGCCCGAGGTCACCTCGCCGATGACCTCGCCGCCCGCGACCACGGGGAAGCCGGCGCGCGGGACGCGGCGGCCCTCGGCGACCAGGCCGACCAGCTTGCGCGGCGGCTTGGTGGCGGCGACCTCGGCGGCGGCCTCCAGGGCGGCGCGGCCGACGAAGTCGCCCTCCTTCTCGAACTTCACGACCCGGCCCAGCCCGGCGTCGAAGGGGGTCAGCGCGGTCGTCAGCTCGTGCCCGTACAGCGGCATGCCCGCCTCCAGGCGCAGCGTGTCGCGGCAGGACAGGCCGGCCGGCACCAGACCGGCGTCCTTGCCCGCCTCGGTCAGCGCCTGCCACAGCTCCACGGCGTGAGCGGGAGAGACGAACAGCTCGAAGCCGTCCTCGCCGGTGTAGCCGGTACGGGCGATCAGCGCGGGCACGCCCGCGACAGTGCCCGGCAGGCCGGCGTAGTACTTCAGGCCGTCCAGGTCGGCGTCCGTGAGGGACTTCAGGATGCCGGGGGACTCCGGGCCCTGGACGGCGATCAGCGCGTACGCGTCACGGTCGTCGCGGACCTCGGTGTCGAAGCCGGCCGCGCGCTCGGTGAGCGCGTCCAGCACGACCTGGGCGTTGGAGGCGTTGGCGACGACCATGTACTCGGTCTCGCCCAGGCGGTAGACGATCAGGTCGTCGAGGATCCCGCCGTCCTCCTGGCAGATGTGCGTGTAGCGGGCGCGGCCGACACCGACGGTGGAGATGTTCCCGACCAGCGCGTAGTCCAGCGCCTTCACGGCCTCCGGGCCGGTCAGGGTGATCTCGCCCATGTGCGACAGGTCGAAGAGGCCGGCCTTGGTGCGTACGGCGTTGTGCTCGTCGCGCTCACTGGCGTAGCGCAGCGGCATGTCCCAGCCCGCGAAGTCGGTCATGGTGGCACCGAGCGAGCGGTGCAGCGCGTCGAGCGCGGTCAGGCGGGGGGCAGTGCTCATGGGTGTGGCTCCCGGGTCCCAGGGCATGACATGACGAGGAGGTTCCTCCCCATCTGTCATCGGAACCTGAGAGGTTCGCCGAGAGTTCCCGCCAGGGGGAACGCCGACTTGCACCTTGGGTGGAGCACGCGCCGGGCGGCCGTCGGGGACGGACGCGGCGGGGCTCGCTTTTCAGATCTGCCTCATCCACGCGGTACGGGGCCTGAGAGATTCAAGGGAGGTACTTGCTCCTTCGGCGCCCGGGCACGGCCTCGCGGCCTGCCGGGACTCTCCCGCGCGGATTCAAGCGGCCGGTATGCAGTTTGGTGTCCAGATGGCGCACATCATTGCACGGGACGGCCCGGGGAGGGCAGTGGGGCCCGGAAGAACGTGCGGTCCGGACGGGGCCGGCCGTCCGCGCCGTGGAATGCCCGGCCGCAACCGTGGCCGTCGGATTACCGTCTCTTTACACGGGGCGGGCATGGGGCCCCCGCGGCCCGATTCGGGGGAGACGATCACTGTGCGGAGACTCGGAGTGGCGACGACTACAGGCGCGGTCGGGGCGGCCCCGCAGCGGCGGAGCACCGCCCGGTCCACGCCGGCCGCCGGCGGCCCCGTCCGCGACCTGCGCGGACGGTCCGCGCGGCCGCACCGGCTGAGCTACGCCGCCGGGGACATCGTCGTGGTGTCCGGGCTGCCCGGCGGCGGCAAGAGCACCCTGATCAAGCGGGCCGCCGAAGCCGCCATCGACTCGCAGGACACCCGCGAGCGGTGGGAGCGCCGGATGCCGTCCCGCCTGCCGTACGCGGTGTACCGGCCGCTGGTCCGCGCCGCCCACTACGGGGGGCTGTGGCGCGAGCTGCGCTCCGGCGCCTCTGTGGTGGTCCACGACTGCGGCACCCAGCCGTGGGTGCGGGGCCTGCTGGCCGCCTTCGCCCGGCGGCGGGGGCGGGGGCTGCACCTGCTGCTGCTGGACACCACCGCCGAGGAGGCGCTGTCCGGGCAGGCGGTCCGGGGGCGGCGGGTGTCGGCGTACGCCTTCGCGCGGCACCGGGGGGCGGTCTCGCGCCTCCTGCGCTCCGCGGAAGCGGGCCGCACCCCGCGGGGCTGCGCCTCGGTCACCCTCCTGGACCGCCCCTCGGCCGCCGCCGTCACCCGGATCACCTTCGGCCCCTGACCCGGCCGGCGGGACTGACGGCCGCCCGCGCGGCGGGAGCCCGCACACCGGACCGGCGCTCCACCGCGCGCCCGGCCCCGATAGCCTCGGGGGCACACAGGGCGCGACCACACGGAGGCACAGGCAGATGCAGGCGCAAGGCAACGGCTGGCCGGCGAACGAGTTGGAGCAGGTGCTCGGGGCGGCGCTCGGCCAGGCGGACGCCGGCCCGCGGATCATCGACGCGCTCGGCCGCGGCCAGGTCTGGGTGCCGCTGCCGAACGGCGGCGGCCCCGACAGCGCCTCCCTCGACCTCCCCACGATGCTGATCGACGGCGCCGCGTACGTCCCCGTCTACAGCTCGGAGGCCCAGTTCCGCATCGCCGCCGGCCCCGCCATGGACTTCGCGGTCGCCCCCGCCGTCGAGTTCGCCCGCGGCCTGCCCCCGCAGCTCGGCATCGCCGTGAACCCCGAGGGTGCCGTCGGGGTCCCGCTCCCCCCGGCCGCCGTCGCGGAGCTCTGCCGCGCCGGCCGCACCGAGCTCGACGGTCCGGCGGGCGGCGCCCGCGTCCGGCTCTTCGAGCCCGACTGGCAGGACGACCCGGTCGACTTCCTCGCGGCCGCGGCCGAGGAGTTCCGGGCCACCGGCGCCGTGGCGTCCGCCCACCGCTGCCTCGCCAGCGTCGAGGGCGGCGAGCCCCAGCTCTACATCGGTGTCCGCCTGCTGGGATGGGATCCCGCACTGCGCGACGCCCCGCTGGAGGCGCTCGGCCGCGCCCTGGGCCGCGTACCGGCGCCCTGGCCCGTGCAGTTGATCCTGCTGGACGCCGCCGAGGACCCGGTCACGGAGTGGATTCGTGAGCGCGTACGCCCCTTCTACCTGCCGTAGCGCCGCTTAAGCTGGTCGGGACGTGTGGACGACGGGCGGACGAAGACGAAGAGGGGTACCGGGTGAGTGCGTCAGGCACGGCCGCGGCCGGGCAGGTCGAGCACATGCTGCGCCAGGTGACTCCCGGGCGCTATGAGAGCTATGAGTCATTCCTGCACGCCCTCGCCGAGGGCAGGCTGTGGATGCTCCTGTGGCAGGGGCAGCCGGGCTCACCGGACGCCCAGTACGGCGGCATGGAGGTCGAGGGGCTGGGCTACGCCCCCTGCGTGACCTCCCCGCAGGAGCTGGCCGCGAGCGGCTGGAACCGGGGCTACGAGGTGGTCACGGGCCGGGACATCGCCCGCGCCCTCTACCCGGACCGCTGGGGGCTGTGGGTCAACCCGCACGCCCAGGGCGGCGGCCTCGGCATCCCCTGGGCCGACCTGCGCCGGGTCGCCACCGGCCTGGACCGGATGCCGGCGGGGCCGCTGCGGCTGTCCGAGCCGTCCCTGGAGCTCCCGCAGTTCTACGGGCTGCTGACCCAGCACGCGCACCGCACGCCGGCCGTGAGGTCGCTGCGCCGCGCCTGGGTGCAGCCCTCGCTGGGGTCCGCGTACCTGGCGGTGGGGCTCGACCTGTACGACGCCTCGCCGCACGCGCTGGAATCCGTACGCGAGATGATGCGCCAGTCGGTCGGCGCCGTGCCCGAGGGGGTCCCGGTGTGCACGGTCGCGCTCGCGGACGAGCACGACCCGGTGGCGATGTGGCTGCGCGCGCAGACCCGGCCCTTCTACGACCGCGAGGGGCAGGCGGCCGCCTACTGAGCCCCCGCGGGCGCCCCGGGGACGCTTTCCCCGAGCTTCCTACAGGGATTTCCGGGGTGCGCCCGCAGTCTGGGACAGCCCCCTCCGACGGACCACGGGCCGCCGGGAACCACGGTTCCCGGCGGCCTTCGTCTTGTCCGGATATCGCCGCAAGTGGGCGCCCAATTGGCGTACTCGTCCCCAGAGTTGGCCGTGATGTCCGTTTGCGTACCGAACGGACGGTCTTGCTCCGCTGAGCCGTGAGCGGAGTCCGGATAACGGGAATCAGGGCGTCAGATCACGGTTGCGCATCCATTCATCTGCGGGTCTGGCGGCTGGTCGAGCGCCCGATGAAGACTCCCCACCCAAGAGCCGGTCAGTCCTCCAGGACGCGGTTCGGCACGTGGACCTCGCCGCTCGTCCCGACGCGGCGCTTCCGCACTTCCCGCACCTCAGCCGCACCGCACCGCACGCACCGCACCCTGCTCCACCCACAGCACGGCCGCACTGCCAGCACCTCGCACCTCGTACGCGTTCACGTGCCCCGAGCACTGGAGCGCCACTCCGCACCAACGCCGCCACAGCGGCGGGCATGGGCCGACCCACCCGTCGGCCGAGAGGGGTCCCCACCACGATGACGGCACCACTGCACGACACGAGCGCGGAAACACCCGCACCCGTGTCCGTAGCCGAAGTCCCTGCCAAGGCCATCGAAGGCCGCTCGCCCGGCCGCATCGCCTGGATGCGGCTCAAGCGCGACAAGGTCGCGCTCACCGGCGGCGTGATCGTGATCCTCCTGATCCTGGTGGCGGTCTTCGCGCCGCTGATCGTGAACCTGCTGGGCCACGACCCCAACGAGTTCCACGAGGACATGATCGACCCGGACCTGGGCACGCCGCTCGGCTCCTTCGGCGGCATCAGTTCCGACTTCCTGCTGGGCGTCGAACCGACCAACGGGCGCGACGTGTTCAGCCGGATCGTCTACGGCGCCCGCATCTCGCTGGTCGTCGCCTTCCTGGCGGCCTTCGTCTCGGTCGTCCTGGGAAGCCTCCTGGGCGCCCTCGCCGGCTTCCTCGGCGGCTGGGTGGACGGCATCATCAGCCGCCTGATGGACCTGCTGCTGGCCTTCCCCCAGCTGCTGTTCACCATCGCCCTGGTCTCCGTGGTCCCCAACTCCTTGTGGGGGTTCGAGGGTTCCGGCGTGCGGATGGGCGTGCTCATCCTCGTCATCGGCTTCTTCGGCTGGCCGTACATCGGCCGCATCGTCCGGGGCCAGACGATCTCCCTGCGGGAACGCGAGTACGTCGAGGCCGCACGCAGCCTCGGAGCCGGGCGCGGCTACATCCTCCTCAAGGAGCTGCTGCCCAACCTGGTCGCACCGATCCTCGTGTACGCCACGCTGATCATCCCGACCAACATCCTGACCGAAGCGGCCCTCAGCTTCCTCGGTGCCGGCGTCAAGCCGCCCACCGCTTCCTGGGGAAAGATGCTCTCCGACGCCGTCCCCATCTACCAGGACGACCCCATGTACATGGTGGTTCCCGGTATGACGATCTTCATCACCGTCCTGGCGTTCAACCTCTTCGGGGACGGGCTGCGTGACGCACTCGACCCCAAGGGCAGCTGAACCGCTTCTTCGATTCACCACCTATGGAGGTTGGACAACGTGACCCGCAGAAAGCAGGCCCTTGCGATCACCGCCGTGATCGCCGCGCTCTCGATGACCGCCGCGTGCGGTGACAACGGGGCGAAGAAGGACGACAAGGCCGACGGCGACAGCGGCAAGGGCTACAGCGGCGCCGCCACCGCCGTGATCAACCCCTCCGACGCCAAGGGCGGCGAGCTCAAGCTCTGGTCCCCGCAGGACGTCGACTACCTCGACCCGGCGCGCGCCTACTACGGCTTCGTCTGGAACATGCAGCGCCTCTACGTCCGCAGCCTGCTGGCCTACGACGCCAAGCCGGGCAAGGACGGCACGAAGGTCGTCCCCGACCTCGCCGAGGCCCTGCCGGTCATCAGCAACGACGGCAAGACCTACACCCTGAAGCTCAAGGACGGGGTGAAGTTCGAGGACGGCACGCCGATCACCTCGAAGGACATCAAGTACGGCGTCGAGCGCGTCTTCGCGCAGGACGTGCTGTCCGGCGGCCCGACCTACCTCATCGACCTCCTGGACCAGGGCCAGAAGTACCCCGGCCCCTACAAGGACACCGACCCGAACAAGATGGGTCTGAAGACGGTCGAGACGCCGGACGACAAGACGATCGTCTTCAACCTGGCGAGCGCCAACTCCGACTTCAGCTACCTGCTGGCCATGCCGTCCTCCTCGCCGGTCCCGGTGGGCAAGGACACGGGTGCCACGTACACCAACAAGCCGGTGTCCACGGGCCCCTACAAGGTCGAGAGCTTCACCGCCGGCAAGGGCGCGACCTTCGTCCGCAACGAGAACTGGGACCCGAAGACGGACCCGATCCGCAAGGGTCTGCCGGACAAGGTCTCCTTCACGGTCACCACCAACCCGGACGACATGGACCAGCGCCTGCTCTCGGGCGACATCGACATGGCCGTCGACGGCACCGGTGTCCAGCAGGCCGCGAAGAACAAGATCCTCAAGGACGCGAAGCTCAAGGCCAACTCGGACAACCCGTTCACGGGCTACATCCGCTACTTCGCCTTCCCGCAGACGGTCGCGCCGTTCGACAACATCGAGTGCCGCAAGGCCGTCATCTACGCGGCCGACCCGAAGTCCCTCCAGACCGCCCGCGGCGGCCCGACCAGCGGTGACCTCGGCGCGAACATGCTGCCGGCCGGCGTCCCCGGCTCGGACAAGAGCTACGACCCCTTCGGCCTGACCAAGGGCAAGCCGCAGGAGTCCAAGGCCAAGGAGGCCCTCAAGGCCTGTGGCAAGCCCGACGGCTTCGAGACCGTCATCGCCGTGCGCAACAACCGCGCCCCCGAGGTGAAGACGGCCGAGTCCCTCCAGGCCTCGCTCGCCAAGGTCGGCATCAAGGCGACGATCGACCAGTTCGACGGCAAGCTCTCCTCCTCCACGATCGGTTCGCCCGAGAACGTGAAGAAGAAGGGCTACGGCATCATCGTCATGGGCTGGGGCGCCGACTACAACTCCGGCGCGGGCTTCCTGCAGCCGCTGGTCGACGGATCGTTCATCCTGCCGAACGGCAACAACAACTACACCGAGGTCAACGACTCCGAGATCAACGGCCTGTTCGACAAGGCCGCTGCCGCCGCCACCCCGGAGGCCGCCGCTCCGATCTACACGGAGATCAACAAGAAGGTCATGGACAAGGCGCTCTACCTGCCGATCAACTTCGACAAGGCGCTCGTCTACCACAACCCGCGCCTGACGAACGTCTTCTTCAACGAGTCCTTCGGCAAGATCGACCTCGCCACCGTGGGCATCAAGCAGTAGCAGCAGGCGGCCCGGCCGACCGCCGGGCACGCAACCCGCAACTCAGCACGTAAGTAAGTGCCTTCACCGCACATGCGCTAGTCCGAAGGGCAGGTGAAGGCCGCAGGCGCTGGCCGCCGCCCCCACGAGGGGCGGCGGCCACCAGCCCCGGGCGGCCGACTGCAGTGCTCGTCTACCTCATACGGCGGCTGTTCAACGTCGCCGCCACGCTGCTGGTGGTCTCCGTGGTCACCTTCGGCATCTTCTTCGCGGTCCCGAAGCTGACCGGCAGCGATCCCGCGCTCATGTACGCAGGCCGGGAGACCAACGAGACCGCCCTGGCGGGCATCCGCGTGAAGATGGGCTTCGACAAGCCCATCTCCGAGCAGTACCTGCTCTTCGTCAAGGGCATCTTCGCCGGCCGTGACTACGACGGCGGCACCGAGATCACCCACTGTGCGGCACCCTGCTTCGGTTACTCCTTCAAGACCGAGGCGCCCGTCTGGGAAACCATGATGGACCGCATCCCCGTCACCCTCTCGCTCGCCCTCGGCGCGGCCGTGATCTGGGTGATCGCCGGTGTGGCCACGGGCGTGATCTCCGCACTCAAACGCCGCACCGCCATCGACCGCACCGTCATGGTCGGCGCGCTCGCCGGCGTCTCCCTGCCGATCTTCTTCACCGGCATGGTGGCCCCCGCGATCTTCGTCTACAGCCTCGGCTGGCTGGACGTCTCCAACTACCAGCCCCTGACCGAGGATCCGGTGGCCTGGCTCAACAGCATGATCCTGCCCTGGGTCACCCTGGCCTTCCTCTTCGCCGCCACCTACGCCCGCATCACCCGGGCGACCATGCTCGAGGTCCTCGGCGAGGACTACATCCGCACCGCCCGCGCCAAGGGCCTCAAGGAGGGCGTGGTCATCCGCAAGCACGCCCTGCGCTCCACGCTCACCCCGGTCGTCACCATGTTCGGCCTGGACCTCGGCGGCCTCCTCGGCGGCGCGGTGCTCACCGAGACCACCTTCAACTTCCAGGGCCTGGGCACGGCCGCGGTGGCCGCCATCAGCGCCGGCGACCTTCCCGTGATCATGGGCGTCACCCTGCTCGCCGCCCTGTTCGTGGTCCTCGCCAACCTGATCGTGGACCTGCTGTACGTCGTCATCGACCCGCGCGTGAGGCTGACGTGACCAAGAACGATTCCGACCAGCCGGCCTTCGTGCCCGAGCAGGGCGGCGCGCCCGACGCGGCCCCCTTCCTCTCCGTGCGCGACCTCAAGGTCCACTTCCCGACCGACGACGGCCTGGTCAAGTCCGTGGACGGCCTCAGCTTCGACCTGGAGCGCGGCAAGACCCTCGGCATCGTGGGCGAGTCCGGCTCCGGCAAGTCGGTGACCTCGCTGGCCATCATGGGCCTGCACCGCACCGGCAACGCCCGCAGCCGCCCGGACATCTCGGGCGAGGTCGTGCTCGACGGCGAGGACCTGGTCAGCGCCGACGCCGACCGCGTGCGCCGGCTCCGCGGCCGCAAGATGGCCATGGTCTTCCAGGACCCGCTGTCCGCGATGCACCCGTACTACTCCGTGGGCAAGCAGATCGTCGAGGCGTACCGGACCCACCACGACGTCGACAAGAAGAAGGCCCGCGCCCGCGCCGTCGAGATGCTCGACCGCGTCGGCATCCCGGAGCCCCACCGGCGCGTGGACGCGTACCCCCACGAGTTCTCCGGCGGCATGCGCCAGCGCGCGATGATCGCCATGGCGCTCGTCAACAACCCCGAACTGCTCATCGCGGACGAGCCGACCACCGCCCTCGACGTCACCGTCCAGGCGCAGATCCTCGACCTGATCCGCGACCTGCAGAAGGAGTTCGGCTCCGCGGTCATCATGATCACGCACGACCTCGGCGTGGTCGCCGAGATGGCCGACGAGATCCTCGTGATGTACGGCGGCCGGTGCGTCGAGCGCGGCACCGCCGAGAAGGTGTTCTACGAGCCCCGCCACCCCTACACCTGGGGACTGCTCGGCTCCATGCCGCGCATCGACCGCGACCAGACCGAGCGTCTGATCCCGGTCAAGGGCTCGCCGCCCAGCCTGATCAACATCCCGAGCGGCTGCGCGTTCAACCCCCGGTGCCCCTACGCCGACGTGCCCAAGGGGGGCATCACCCGCACCCAGCGGCCCGAGCTGACCCAGGACGACAGCCGGCACTGGTCCGCCTGCCACATGTCGCAGGAGGAGCGGACCCGGATCTGGACCGAAGAGATTGCGCCGAAGCTGTGACGGACATGAAGAAGGACACCGCCGCCCAGGACTCGGCGGCGGCGACGGCCGTCGCCGAGGCGGAGCCGCTGCTGAAGGTCACCGGCCTGGTCAAGCACTTCCCCATCAACAAGGGGCTGCTGCGCCGCCAGAGCGCCGCCGTCAAGGCCGTCGACGGGATCGACTTCGACGTCCGGCGGGGTGAGACCCTCGGCGTCGTCGGCGAGTCCGGCTGCGGCAAGTCGACGATGGGCCGCCTCATCACGCGTCTGCTGGAGCCGACGGGCGGCCGCATCGAGTTCGAGGGCAAGGACATCACCCACCTCGGCGTGGCCGGCATGCGCCCGCTGCGCCGCGACGTGCAGATGATCTTCCAGGACCCGTACGGCTCCCTGAACCCGCGCCACACGGTCGGTGCGATCGTCTCGGCCCCCTTCAAGCTCCAGGGCGTCACCCCCGAGGGCGGCGTCAAGAAGGAGGTCCAGCGCCTCCTCTCGCTCGTCGGCCTGAACCCGGAGCACTACAACCGCTACCCGCACGAGTTCTCCGGCGGCCAGCGCCAGCGCATCGGCATCGCCCGCGCCCTGGCGCTGAAGCCGAAGCTCGTCGTCGCGGACGAGCCGGTGTCGGCGCTGGACGTGTCGATCCAGGCGCAGGTGGTGAACCTGCTGGACGACCTCCAGCAGGAGCTCGGCCTGACGTACGTGATCATCGCGCACGACCTGTCGGTCATCCGGCACGTCTCGGACCGCATCGCGGTGATGTACCTCGGCAAGATCGTGGAGCTGGCGGACCGCAAGTCGCTGTACGAGTCCCCGATGCACCCCTACACGAACGCCCTGCTGTCCGCGGTCCCCGTCCCGGACCCGAGGCGGCGCGGGGCGAAGAGCGGCCGCATCCTGCTCAAGGGCGACGTCCCCTCGCCGATCTCCCCGCCGGCCGGCTGCCGCTTCCACACGCGGTGCTGGAAGGCGACGGAGGTCTGCGCGAAGCAGGACCCGCCGCTGCTGACGATCAAGCCGGGCCACCAGACGGCCTGCCACCACCCGGAGAACCAGCCTTCCTGACGCGCCGCCGCACGCCCGCCGCCTCGCACGCCGGCGGGGCTACAGACAGCCCCGCCGGCGTGTGAGGCGCGGGGGTCCGGGGCGCGGCCCCGGGGAACGGGCGAAGGGTGGGGAGGGGACTCTGCCCCGCGCAGCGGTCCGCCCGCGCCCGCACTCCTCGCGCGCCCGGCGCAGCGGGCACCCGGACCCCCGCGCGGCAGCGCAGCGGCGGGGGACGTCCCCGCCCCGCCGTCAGGCGACAATGGCGGGGTGCTCCACGATCTCTTCCCGCCCGGCATCCAGCACGCCCTGGACCTCGCGGGCATCTTCGTCTTCGCCACCGCCGGCGCCCTCCTCGCGGTCCGCAAGAACTTCGACGTCTTCGGCATCTGCGTCCTCGCCCTCGTCACCGCCCTCGGCGGCGGCCTCCTGCGGGACCTGTGCATCGGTGCCGTCCCGCCCGCGGCCTTCGGCGAACTCAGCTTCTTCGTGACCCCCCTGATCGCCGCCGCGCTCGTCTTCTTCCTCCACCCCGAGGTGCAGCGCATCAACCGCGCCATCAACGTCTTCGACGCGGCCGGCCTCGGGCTGTTCTGCGTCACCGGCACCACCAAGGCCTACGAGTACGGCCTCGGCCTGACCGCCTCCGCGGCGCTGGGCCTGGCCACCGCCGTCGGCGGCGGCGTGCTGCGCGACGTCCTCGCCAACGAGGTGCCCTCGCTGCTGCGCGACCGCGAGATGTACGCCGTGCCCGCCGTCGTCGGCGCCGCGATGGTGGCCGTGTTCATCGGCTTCGAGGTCCTCAACCCGGTGACCACCGGCATCGCCATCGTCACCACCTTCGTGCTGCGCCTGCTCGCGATGCGCTACCACTGGCGGGCCCCGCTGGCCTGGAACCGACGTTCCTCGGTGGCCGAAGAGGTATAGGCAAGAGAAAGCTACCGCTTAGTAGCTTGCCGGTGTACCGTCGTCGGCATGTCTTACGCAGCGGCCCAGGCCTCCATCGGCGACAGCGAATTCGACCGCGACACCACCGTCACCGCCCGCGCGGGCGAGCCCGGGGTGTACGACGCGGAGCTGTCCGCAGGCTGGACGATCATCACCGCCGTCAACGGCGGCTATCTGCTGGCCCTGGTCGGCCGGGCCCTCGCGTCGGCCCTGCCGCACCCGGACCCCTTCACCGTCTCCGCCCATTACCTGACCTCCTCCGTGCCCGGCCCCGCCGTGATCCGCACCGAGGTGGTCCGCGTCGGGCGCACCCTCTCCACCGGCCAGGCCTCGCTGTTCCAGTACGACGAGAACGGCGCCGAGGTCGAGCGCATCCGCGTCCTCGCCTCGTACGGGGACCTCGCCGCGCTCCCCGACGCCGTGCACACGGTGGCGCGCCCGCCGCTCATCCCGGCGTACGAGGACTGCCTCGGCCCCGAGGCCGGCCCGGCCCCGATCCCCGGCAGCAACGCGATCGTCGACCGGCTCCGGCTCCGCCTGGACCCGGCGACCGCGGGCTGGGCGGTCGGCGCGCCCTCCGGCAAGGGAGAGATGCGGGCCTGGTTCGAGCTGGCCGACGGCCGCGACGCCGATCCGCTGTCGCTGCTGCTCGCGGTGGACGCGCTGCCGCCGACCGCCTTCGACCTCGGCCTGCTCGGCTGGGCCCCGACCGTCGAACTCACCACCCACATCCGCTGCCGCCCGGCCCCGGGCCCGCTGCGGGTGGGCATCGTCACCCGCAACCTGGCCGGGGGCTTCCTGGAGGAGGACGCCGAGGTCTGGGACTCCGCCGACCGCCTGGTCGCCCAGTCCCGCCAGCTGGCCCGCGCCCCGCGCTAGGGGACGAGAGCCGCACCGGGCCGCGGAGGGGGCGGCCCGGTGGTCGGACCAAGGGCACCCGGGCGGGACCCGGCGGGGCGGGGGACTCGTAGAATCAAAAAATCATGGCCTACCTCGACCACGCCGCGACCACGCCGATGCTCCCGGAAGCCGCTGCGGCGATGACCGCGCAGTTCGCCGCCACCGGCAACGCGTCCTCCCTGCACGCCGCCGGCCGCCGGGCCCGCCGTACCGTCGAGGAGGCCCGCGAGTCCCTCGCCGAGGCGCTCGGCGCGCGCCCGAGCGAGGTGGTCTTCACCGCCGGCGGCACCGAGGCCGACAACCTCGCCGTCAAGGGCCTCTACTGGGCCCGGCGCGACGCCGACCCGGCCCGCAGGCGGGTCCTCGCCAGCCCCGTCGAGCACCACGCCGTCCTCGACGCCGTGCACTGGCTCGCCGAGCACGAGGGGGCCGAGGTCGAGTACCTGCCCGTCGACCGCTACGGCCGCGTGCACCCCGAGGACTTCCGGGCGGCCCTGGAGCGCAACCCCGGCGACGTCGCCCTCGCCACCGTGATGTGGGCCAACAACGAGATCGGCACCGTCATGCCGGTCGCGGAACTGGCCGCCGTAGCGCGGGAGTTCGCCGTACCCCTGCACTCCGACGCCGTCCAGGCCTTCGGCCAGCTCGACGTCCGCTTCGGCGACAGCGGCCTCGCCGCCATGACCGTCAGCGGCCACAAGGTCGGCGGCCCCTACGGCATCGGCGCGCTGCTGCTCGGCCGCGACCAGAGCCCCGTCCCGGTCCTGCACGGCGGCGGCCAGGAGCGGCACGTCCGCTCCGGCACCCTCGACGTGCCCGCCATCGCCGCCTTCGCGGTGGCGGCCGTACTCGCCGCCGAGCGGCGCGAGCGGTTCGCCGCCGAGGTCGGCGCCCTGCGCGACGAGCTGATCACGGCCGTGCTGGCCGCCGTCCCCGACGCCGTCCTCGGCGGCGACCCGGTGGACCGGCTGCCGGCCAACGCCCACTTCAGCTTCCCCGGCTGCGAGGGCGACTCGCTCCTGCTGCTGCTGGACGCGCAGGGCATCGAGTGCTCCACCGGCTCCGCCTGCACCGCGGGGGTGGCCCAGCCCAGCCACGTCCTGCTCGCGGCCGGGACGGACCCGCGGCTGGCCCGCGGCACCCTGCGGTTCTCCCTGGGGCACACCTCCACCAAGGAGGACGTCGCCGCCGTCGCCGCCGCGATCGGCCCCGCCGTGGAGCGCGCCCGCAGCGCCGGCCTCAGCTAGCGGCCGCCGCCGCGAGCTCCTGGCGGACCAGGCGCAGGTAGCGGTCCCAGTCCCAGTGAGGGCCGGGATCCGTGTGGTCGGCGCCCGGCACCTCGTCGTGGCCCAGGACGTGCCTGCGGTCCGCCGGTATGCCGTACCTCCGGCAGACGTCGGCGGCCAGTCTCGCCGAGGCCGCGTACAGGGCGTCGGTGAAGTCCTGGGGCCGGTCGACGAAGCCCACGTGCTCGATGCCGATGCTGCGCTCGTTCATGTCCCGGTTCGCCGCGTGGAAGGCCACGTCGAGCTCGCGCACCATCTGCTCCACATGGCCGTCCTGGCGCACTATGTAGTGCGCCGACGCCTTGTGGAACGGGTTCCTGAAGGCGTCGACCGAGGACTCGAAGCCGCCCTGTGTGACATGGACGACGATCCGGTCCACCCGGTAGTCGTCGGGCCGGTCCGCGAGCCGCCAGTTCGCCGGCGAGGCCGCCGTCCAGCTCGCGGCCGCGTAGTCGAGCTCGCCCTCCTTGCGCGGCTTGGACACCCCGGGCAGCAGCCACCAGGCCCGCCCGATCTCGTCCCGGGCCGCGAACCCCGCCGCCGTGAGGACCCCCAGCCCGCCCAGCAGCACCGCCCGCCGGGTCCGGCGCGGTCCCCTCGGCCCCTTCTCCACCTGCTCGGTCATGTGATCCACCCCCCACAGCCGACAACGCGCCGTGACCCCGCCCGGTTCCCCGTACCCTGGACGGTGCTATGACTGAGAACCTGCCGCGCACCGCCCGCCCCCTCCGCGTCCTGGCCGCCATGTCCGGCGGTGTGGACTCCGCCGTCGCCGCCGCCCGCGCCGTCGAAGCCGGGCACGACGTCACCGGGGTCCACCTGGCGCTCTCCGCGAACCCCCAGTCCTTCCGGACCGGCGCCCGCGGCTGCTGCACCATCGAGGACTCCCGCGACGCCCGCCGCGCGGCCGACGTCATCGGCATCCCCTTCTACTGCTGGGACCTCGCCGAGCGCTTCCGCGAGGACGTCGTCGAGGACTTCGTCGCCGAGTACGAGGCCGGGCGCACCCCGAATCCCTGCCTCCGCTGCAACGAGAAGATCAAGTTCGCGGCGCTGCTCGACAAGGCCCTCGCCCTCGGCTTCGACGCCGTCTGCACCGGCCACTACGCCACCGTCGTCGAGAACGCCGACGGCTCCCGCGAGCTGCACCGCGCCTCCGACATGGCCAAGGATCAGTCCTACGTCCTCGGCGTCCTCGACGAGAAGCAGCTGGCCCACGCCCTCTTCCCGCTCGGCGACACGATCACCACCAAGGACGAGATCCGCGCCGAGGCCGAGCGCCGGGGGCTGGCCGTCGCGAAGAAGCCCGACAGCCACGACATCTGCTTCATCGCCGACGGCGACACCCAGGGCTTCCTCGCCAAGCGCCTGGGCAAGGCCGAGGGCGACATCGTCGACGGCGCCACCGGCGAGAAGGTCGGCACCCACGACGGCGCCTACGGCTTCACCATCGGCCAGCGCAAGGGCCTGCGCATCGGCCACCCGGCCCCCGACGGCAAGCCCCGCTACGTCCTCGACATCTCCCCGGTGAACAACACCGTCACCGTCGGCCCCGTCGAGGCCCTCGACGTCACCGCCCTCACCGCGATCCGCCCCCGCTGGTGCGGCTCCACCCCCGCCGCCCCGGGCACCTACACCGCGCAGCTGCGCGCCCACGGCGGCGAGACCGAGGTCTTCGCCGAGGTCGTGGACGGCGAGCTGCGTGTCACCTTCACCGAGCCGGTCCGCGGCGTGGCCCCCGGCCAGGCGATCGTCCTCTACGACGACACCCGCGTGGTCGGCTCCGCCACCATCGCGACCACGACCCGGGCCGCGGCCGCCGCCACCGCCTAGGCGACCGTCAGGACGATCTTGCCGGTGGTGCGGCCGAGCTCGCCGATCCCGTGGGCCTTCGCGGCCTGCTCCAGCGGCAGGACCGTGTCCACGAGGGGCTTCAGGGCGCCGCGGTCGGCCAGTGCGGCGATCTCGCGCAGCCCCAGCCGGTCCGGCTCGACCAGCACCCAGTCGGCGCGGAAGCCGCGGGTGTCGGCCGGGACGTCGTCCGGGCCCGGGAGGGTGACCAGCCGGCCGCCCTCGCGGAGCACCGAGAGGGAGCGTTCGGCGACCTCGCCGCCGAGGCCGTCCAGGACCACGTCCACGTCCGCCACCACGTCCTCGAACGCCACGGCGCGGTAGTCGACGACCTCGTCCGCGCCCAGCGAGCGCAGCAGCTCGTGCTTGCCCGCGCTGGCCGTGCCGATCACGTACGCCCCGCGCGCCTTGGCGATCTGCACCGCCAGGTGCCCGACCCCGCCGGCGGCGGCGTGCACGAGGACCCGCTCGCCGGGACGCACGTCCGTGGTGTCCACCAGCGCCTGCCAGGCCGTCAGCGCGGCCAGCGGCAGCGCGGCGGCCTCCACGTGGCTCAGCGAGGCGGGCTTGGCCGCCAGCTGCCGGGCCGGGGCGACCACGTACTCGGCGTACCCGCCGGCCTGCCGCGGGAAGAGCGGCATGCCGTACACCTCGTCACCCGGCCGGAAGACGGTCGTGCCGGGGCCGACGGCTTCGACGGTGCCCGAGACGTCCCAGCCGACGACCGGGGTCTCGCCCCACTCGATCAGGTGGCCGGACGCCCGCGTCTTCCAGTCGACCGGGTTGACGCCCGCCGCGTGGACGCGGACGAGGACCTCGCCCAGCCCGGGCTCGGGCCGCTCGATCTCCCGCTCGACGAGGTTCTCGGGGCCGCCCCACTCGTTCACGACGATCGCACGCATCTCTACTGCCTCTTTCCGACTGATTCCGTATTTTTCCGGGCCCTGCCCGGCGACATCACCCAGATTCGGGCCTCGCGCACCTCCGTGGTATTGGCCGTCCGGCCACCATGTGACAGGATCTGGCCATGAGTACGTACCCGGACGGAAGCGGCCCCCGCGGCAGGCACCTCATCGCCGTCCTCGCCCTGCCCGGCTTCCCGCCCTTCGAGCTGGGCATCCCCTCGCGCGTCTTCGGCCAGGCCGTGGACGCGGCAGGCGAACCCCTGTACGAGGTCGTCGTCTGCACCGCCGACGGCGAGCCCGTCCCCAGCGACTCCGGCTTCAGCCTCCAGCCCGCCGCCGGCCCCGAGGCCCTCGCCGCCGCCGACACGGTGATCGTCCCGCCCACCCACGCCATGCCCGAGCTGGCGCTCGGCGGCCCGCTGCCGCCCGCGGTGGCCGCCGCCATCGCCGGCATCCGGCCCGGCACCCGCCTGGTCTCCATCTGCTCCGGCTCGTACGTGCTCGCCGCCGCCGGACTCCTCGACGGCCGGCCCGCCACCACCCACTGGAACCTCGCCCCCGAGTTCCGCCGGGCCTACCCCCGGGTCCGGGTCGACGAGGAGGTCCTCTTCGTCGACGACGGCGACGTCCTGACCTCCGCCGGCGTCTCCGCCGGCGTCGACCTGTGCCTCCACCTGATCCGCCGCGACCACGGCGCCGCCGTCACCAACCGGGCCGCCCGCATGTGCGTCGTACCGCCCTGGCGCGACGGCGGGCAGGCACAGTTCATCGACCGGCCGGTGCCCGAGCCCACCGTCGCCACCACCACCGCCACCCGCGCCTGGGCCCTGGAACGGCTCGGCGAGCCGATCTCCCTCGCCGAACTCGCCGAGCACGCCCGGATGAGCCTGCGCACCTTCACCCGGCGCTTCCGCGACGAGGTCGGCATGACCCCCGTCCAGTGGCTCACCGCCCAGCGCCTGGAGATCGCCCGGCACCTGCTGGAGTCCAGCGACCTCCCCGTCGACCTGGTCGCGCACCGCTCCGGCTTCGGCACCGCCAACTCCCTGCGCCAGCACATGCGCGCCTCCATCGGCGTCTCCCCGATCGCCTACCGCCGCACCTTCCAGCCCGCCGCCCGGGCATGACCTCCGGGGTAATCGCCACCGCGGACTCCCGCTGACAGCATCGGAGCAACGGCCGGGACCGCCCGGCGCACCGACAGGGGAGGCCCACATGACCGCGTACGCCATCGCGCACCTGCACCGGCCGACGCTCAACGAGGACGTCCTGCGCTACATCGAGGCGATCCAGGCGACCATGGACCCCTTCGGCGGCCGCTTCCTCGTCCACGGCAAGGAGGTCGAGGTCCTCGAAGGCCCCTTCCCCGGCACCGTCGTCGTCATCGGCTTCCCCGACATCGAGAGCGCCCGCGCCTGGTACGCCTCCGACGCCTACCAGGCCATCCTCCCGCTGCGCACCGACCACATCCCCGGCACGGCCTTCCTGGTCGAGGGCGTACCCGGCGACTACGACGCCACCGCGCGGGCGGGCGCCCTGCGCGAGGCCGCCGGATCCTGACCCCCGGCGCCTGGCCGCGGACCGAGGCGGCGGCGGGGCCCGGGCGGATGCGAGCATGGGCCGTATGGCTACTCACCTGATCACCGGTGCCGGCTCCGGCATCGGCGCCGCCGTCGCCGCCCGCCTGCACGCCCGCGGCGACGACCTCGTCCTGCTCGCCCGCGACGCCGCCCGCGCCCGGCAGCTCGTCGAGCGCTACCCCGGCGCGCGGACCCTCGTGGGCGACCTCGCGGATCCCGACCGGCTGTCATGGGCGTTCTCCAAGCAGCCGGTCCCCGAGCGCATCGACTCCCTCCTGCACATCGCCGGGATCGTCGACCTCGGACCGGTCGGGGAGCTCCGCCCCAAGACCTGGCACCAGCAGCTCAACGTCAACCTGATCGCCCCCGCCGAGGTCACCCGGCTGCTGCTGCCCACCCTGCGCGCCTCCAAGGCCACCGTCGTCTTCGTGAACTCCGGCGCCGGCCTCACCGCCCACGCCGACTGGAGCGCCTACGCCGCCTCCAAGCACGGCCTCAAGGCCCTCGCCGACTCCCTGCGCGCCGAGGAGAAGGCCAACGGCATCCGCGTCACCTCCGTCTACCCCGGCCGCACCGCCAGCCCCATGCAGGCCAAGGTGCACTCCCAGGAGGGCAAGGAGTACGACGCCGAGCGCTGGATCGACCCCGAGTCGGTGGCGACCACCATCGTCATGGCCGTCGACCTGCCGCGCGACGCCGAGGTCAACGACCTGTCCGTCAGGCCCGGCCGATGACCGCGAGCGCCACCGGCGTCGGCTCCCTGCCCGGCGGTGACGCCCGCGAGGCCGCCAAGACCGCGACGGGCTCCTTCGAGGAGTTCCCGTACCTGCCCGAGCTGCCCGCCCGCGGACCCGGCGCCGACATGATCGGCCGCTCCCTGGGGCTGCTCGTCGACATGTACGCGCACGTGGAACCCAGCGGCTGGCGGATCAGCGACCGCCCCGGCCGCGACACCCGCCGCGCCCGCTCCTGGCTGGGCGAGGACCTCGACGCCCTGGAGGAGTTCACCCAGGGCTACACCGGCAAGCTCAAGGTCCAGGCCGTCGGCCCGTGGACCCTGGCCACCGCGCTCGAACTGCACGGCGGCGAGGCCGTCCTCCAGGACGCCGGAGCCTGCCGCGACCTGGCCGCGTCCCTCGCCGAGGGCCTGCGCGACCACCTCGCCGACGTGCGCAAGCGCGTCCCCGGCGCCGAGATCGTGCTCCAGTACGACGAGCCCTCGCTCACCGCCGTCCTGCGCGGCCGGGTGCGCTCCGCCAGCGGCTACCGCACCTACCGGGCCGTCGACCGCCAGGTGGTCGAGAGCACCCTGCGCGACCTCTTCGCCGTCCACGACGGGGAGGTCGTCGTGCACTCCTGCGCGCCCGAGGTCCCCTTCGCGCTGCTGCACAGGGCCGGCGCCACGGGCGTCTCGTTCGATTTCTCACTGCTCACCGAGCGCGAGGACGACGCCATCGGCGAGGCCGTCGAAGGCGGGCTGAAACTCTTCACCGGAGTGGTGCCGGGCACCGATGCCCCGTTGTCGGACCCGGGCGGTAGCGTCATGGGTGTCAGGAAGCTCTGGCGCAGGCTGGGACTGGCCCCGGGGACTCTCGCCGAGTCCGTCGTGGTCACCCCGTCGTGCGGTCTGGCGGGCGCCTCGCCCGCGTACGCCCGCGCGGCGCAGGCCCATTGCGTCAGGGCGGCGAGGTCGCTCGCCGACAACCCTGAGTGACGGTCGAGGACGGGCCACGGGAGGACACGGCATGGCAGCCGAACAGCAGGACACGGCAGTACCGACGGCGGTGCGCGAGCAGCACCAGCTGCTCGCCGAGCAGGTCGAGGAGCACCGCTTCCGGTACTACGTGAACGACCAGCCGGTCGTCAGCGACGCCGAGTTCGACCAGCTGCTGCGCTCCCTGGAGGCCCTGGAGGAGCAGTACCCCGAGCTGCGCACGCCCGACTCGCCCACCCAGAAGGTGGCCGGGGCGTACGAGACGGACTTCGCCTCCGTGGAGCACCGCGAGCGGATGCTCTCCCTCGACAACGCCTTCGACGACGAGGAGCTGTCCGCCTGGGCCGACCGGGTGGCCCGGGACGTGAACACCCCGGACTACCACTACCTGTGCGAGCTCAAGGTGGACGGTCTCGCCGTCAACCTCACCTACGAGAACGGCCGCCTCACCCGCGCCGCCACCCGCGGCGACGGCCGCACCGGCGAGGACATCACGCCCAACGTCCGCACCATCGCCGAGATCCCGGACCGCCTCAAGGGGGACCGGGTCCCGGCCCTCGTCGAGATCCGCGGCGAGGTGTACTTCCCGATGGAGAAGTTCGAGGAGCTCAACGCCCGGCTCGTCGAGGCCTCGGGCAAGCCCTTCGCCAACCCGCGCAACGCGGCGGCCGGTTCGCTGCGCCAGAAGGACCCCAAGGTCACCGCGTCCCGCCCGCTGCACATGGTGGTCCACGGGATCGGCGCCCGCGAGGGCTTCGAGATCGAGCGCCAGTCGCAGGCGTACGAGCTGCTGCGCGAGTGGGGCCTGCCCACCGCCCGGCACAACAAGGTCGTCTCCTCCCTGGCCGAGGTCCGCGAGTTCATCGCCCTCTTCGGGGAGAACCGGCACTCGGTGGAGCACGAGATCGACGGCGTCGTCGTCAAGCTCGACGAGATCGCCCTCCAGGGCCGCCTCGGCTCCACCGCCCGCGCCCCCCGCTGGGCCATCGCCTGGAAGTACGCCCCCGAAGAGGTCAACACCAAGCTCGTCGACATCAAGGTCGGCGTCGGGCGCACCGGGCGCGTCACCCCGTACGCCCAGGTGGAGCCGGTGACGGTGGCCGGCTCCGAGGTCGAGTTCGCGACCCTGCACAACCAGGAGGTCGTCAAGGCCAAGGGCGTCCTCATCGGGGACACCGTCGTCCTGCGCAAGGCCGGCGACGTCATCCCGGAGATCCTCGGCCCGGTCGTGGACCTGCGGGACGGCACCGAGCGCGAGTTCGTCATGCCGGCCCTGTGCCCCGAGTGCGGGACGGAGCTGCGCCCGATGAAGGAGGGCGACATCGACGTGCGGTGCCCCAACGGGCAGACCTGCCCCGCGCAGCTGCGGGAGCGGATCTACTACCTCGCCGGCCGGCAGAGCCTGGACATCGAGAACTTCGGCATCGTCGCGGCCGCCGCCCTGACCGGCCCGCTGGAGCCGGCGCGGCCGCCGCTGCTGGACGAGGGCGACCTCTTCGACCTCACGATCGAGCAGCTGCTGCCCATCAAGGCGTACGTCCGGGACCCGGACAGCGGACTGCCCAAGCGGGACCCGAAGACCGGCGAGGAGAAGATCGTCACGGTCTTCGCCAACCAGAAGGGCGAGCCGAAGAAGAACGCCCTGGCCATGCTGGAGAACATCGCGGCGGCCAAGCAGCGCCCGCTCGCCCGGATCATCAACGGCCTGTCGATCCGGCACGTCGGTCCGGTCGCAGCGGAGGCGCTCGCCCGCGAGTTCCGCTCGATCGAGCGCATCGAGCAGGCCACCGAGGAGGAGCTGACGGCCACCGAGGGCGTCGGGGCGATCATCGCCGCCTCCCTCAAGGAGTGGTTCGCCGTCGACTGGCACCAGGAGATCCTGCGCAAGTGGCGGGCGGCCGGCGTACGGATGGAGGAGGAAGGTTCCGCCGAGGAGGAGGGGCCGCGCCCGCTGGAGGGCCTGACCGTCGTCGTCACCGGCACCCTGCAGAACCACACCCGCGACGGGGCCAAGGAGGCCCTGCAGAGCCGCGGGGCCAAGGTCACCGGCTCGGTGTCGAAGAAGACCTCCTTCGTCGTCGTCGGCGACAACCCCGGCTCGAAGTACGACAAGGCCGTCCAGCTGGGCCTCGCGATCCTCGACGACGCCGGCTTCGAGGTGCTCCTCGAACAGGGTCCCGACGCCGCGCGCGAGGCCGCGCTCCCGCTGGAGGGCGCCGCCGGAGCCGAGGGCGGTCAGTAACCGCGCGGGAGTCGTCCAGGGGCGGCGGAGGCGAACGGATGCATGGCGCCCGGCCGTACGGGCGGGCGCACGCCCGGCGCGGTTCCCGGTGGAAAACGGCCGGTGGACGGCTGGTCGAGGGGCCGCGAGCTGTCGGATCATCGGACGGGTGACAGGGGGGTCCTGGTCCAAACTCACCCGTTCGGCGGATACCGTACTGATGAGGATGGCTGGGCCGCATTCGGGCAACCACCGCCGACCGCTGCCCCTGGAAGCCTCTCGCGGCCTACTGTTGTGGGGTGCGCCTGTCGTGCGCGGCTGCCTGATGCGCTTTCAGCCGTGATGGCATGACATCGGGGCCATCGCGTGGCATCGGCATCGCCGGCTGTGAGAGGGACGGGCATGAAACCCACCGAAAGCGCCGACCCGTCACCTGAATCCGGCGGGGAGACACCGCCCGTGCGGGCGGGCCGGCTCGGTGTCCTGGGTGCCAGGACACCGGAGACCCGCGCCCTGGACACCACGGCGGGCACACCGGGACACGAGCGGCGGCGCACCGCGCTGCCCCTCGCCCTCGTCGGCCTCGCCGCCGTGGTGCTCGCCGCCGGCATCGCCTCCGCACTGACCAACCGTCAGGCGCTGTTCCCCGGCGGTTCCGTGGGGTGGGGACTCGCCCTGCTCACCGGCATCATCGTCGGCCACCTCGTCGCCCTGGGCCGCGACCGCTGGTGGGGAGGCACCGGATCCGGTGCGGCGCTCACCCTCGGCGTCCTGATCCTCTACGGCTGGATCCCCGCCGGACTCGTCTCCCTGGCCGTGGTCTCCCTCGTCGGGGCCGCCCGCCGGCAGCGCTGGCGCCAGGGCCTGCTGCACGGCTCCGTCGACATCCTCGGGATCGGCGCGGGGGCCCTCGTCCTCGCGGCCTTCGGCGACGCGCCGAGCGTCGAGGGGCCGTGGCTGCCCCTGGACTGGGACCTCGCCGCCGCCCCCGAGGTGGTCCTCGTCGCCCTCTCCTACCTGCTGGTCACCCGGATCCTGCTGTGGTTCGCGCTCACCCCGCGCGGCGGCGGGCTGCCCACCGTGGCCCGCGCGACCATCCTGCGCCAGGCCCTGGTCGCCGCGGCCCTGCTCGGCATCGCCCCGCTGATCTGCGTGGTCGCCAGCACCCAGCCGGTCCTGCTGCCGCTGTTCGCCGTACCCCTCATCGCCCTCGACTCCACCCTGTGGATCGCCCGGGCCCGCGCCGAGGAACAGCTGCGCGACCCGCTGACCGGGCTGCCGAACCGGCAGTGGCTGCTGGAGCGCGCCTGGTCCGCGCTGGACGACGCCGAACGCCAGGGCACCCGGTCGGCCCTCGTGCTGATCGACCTGGACCGCTTCCGCGCCGTCAACGACACCCTCGGCCACCTCGCGGGCGACCGGCTGCTGCTCCAGATCGCCGAGCGGCTGCGGCAGGCGCTGCCGGCCGACGCCGAGGCCGCCCGGCTCGGCGGCGACGAGTTCGCTGTCCTCCTGCCCACCACCGACTCCACCACCAGCGCCCAGCGCGTCGCCCGCAACCTGGTCGCCGAGCTCAGCTCCCCGCTGGACCTCGACGGCCTCACCCTGGTGCTGGAGGCCAGCGCCGGCCTCGCCGTCTTCCCCGACCACGCGCTGGACGCGGAAGGCCTGCTGCGCCGGGCGGACGTGGCCATGTACCAGGCCAAGCGGGACCGCACGGGCGTCGAGGTCTACGAGTCCAAGCGCGACAGCAACACGCCCGACCGGCTCGGCCTCCTCGGCGACCTGCGCCGGGCCCTCGACGCCGGCGAGGTGGAACTCCACTACCAGCCCAAGGTCCGCTTCGACGGCCAGGTGGCCGGCCTGGAGGCGCTGGTCCGCTGGGTGCACCCCGAACGCGGGCGGGTCCCGCCCGACGAGTTCATCGCCATCGCCGAGACCTCCGGGCTGATGCCGCACCTGACGGAGTACGTCCTGGAGACGGCCCTCGCCCAGGTCGCCCGCTGGCGGGCGCAGGGCCTGAAGGTCCCCGTCGCCGTCAACGTCTCGCCGCGCGACGTCCACACCCCCGGCTTCGCGGGAGCCGTCGCCGCCCGGCTGGCCCGGCACGGGGTCCCGGCCAGCGGCCTCCAGCTGGAGATAACGGAACACGTCCTGCTGGAGGACCCGCAGCGGGCCGCCGACACCATGGCGGGCCTCACGGGCCACGGGGTGAAGATGTCCCTGGACGACTTCGGCACGGGCTACTCCTCGCTGGTGCACCTGCGCCGGCTGCCGGTGAGCGAGCTGAAGATCGACCGCTCCTTCGTCGCCCGCCTCGCGGTGGACGCGCAGGACGCGGAGATCGTCCGCTGCACGGTCGACCTGGCCCACTCCCTGGGCCTGCTCGTGGTCGCCGAGGGCGTCGAGGACGACGAGACCTGGGAGCGGCTGCGCGACCTGGGCTGCGACGCCGTCCAGGGGTGGCTGGTCGCCGCCGCCATGCCGCCGCAGGAGGCCACCGCCTGGCTGCTGGCCCGGGGCGAGCGCGGCTGGCGCCGCCCGGCCGACATCACCGCCGAGCTCGCCGCCGCCGCGGAGACCCCGGCCCCGTAGCGGTCCCCGGCGGGGCCGCCGCCGCGCGGGGAGACGGCCCCGCGCGGCGGCGCGCCCGCACCGCGGCCGAAGGCCGGCCGCAAACCGTTTAGCAGGTCCAGGGGCGGGCCCCATAGGATTGGGGCCGAAACCTACACACTCACCCCCAGAGGATCGCTGCATGCCTGGCATCACGCGCGAGGAGGTCGCCCACCTCGCTCGGCTGGCACGTCTGGAACTGAAGAGCGAAGAGCTCGACCACTTCGCCGGACAGCTCGACGACATCATCGGCGCGGTCGCCCGCGTTTCCGAGGTCGCCGACCAAGACGTCCCGCCGACCTCCCACCCGCTGCCGCTGACGAACGTCATGCGCGCGGACGAGGTCCGTCCCTCGCTCACCCCCGAGCAGGCGCTTTCCGGCGCTCCCGCCCAGGAGCAGCAGCGTTTCAAGGTGCCGCAGATCCTGGGGGAGGACTAATCACCATGGCTGACACCCACATCATCAAGCTCACGGCCGCCCAGACCGCCGAGAAGATCGCCTCCGGCGAGCTCACGGCCGTCGAGGTCACCGAGGCCCACCTCGCCCGCATCGAGGCGACGGACGAGAAGGTCAACGCCTTCCTGCACGTCGACCGCGAGGGCGCGCTCGCCCAGGCGGCGGCCGTCGACGCCAAGCGCGCGGCCGGCGAGGAGCTGGGCCCGCTGGCCGGCGTCCCGCTCGCCCTCAAGGACATCTTCACCACCGTCGGGGTCCCGACCACCGTCGGTTCGAAGATCCTCGAAGGCTGGATCCCGCCGTACGACGCCACCCTGACGCGCAAGCTCAAGGAAGCCGGCGTCGTCATCCTCGGCAAGACCAACATGGACGAGTTCGCCATGGGGTCCTCCACCGAGAACAGCGCCTACGGCCCCACCGGCAACCCCTGGGACCTCACCCGGATCCCCGGCGGCTCCGGCGGCGGTTCCGCGGCCGCGCTCGCCGCCTTCCAGGCCCCGCTCGCCATCGGCACGGACACCGGCGGCTCCATCCGCCAGCCCGCCGCCGTCACCGGCACCGTCGGCGTGAAGCCCACCTACGGCGGCGTCTCCCGCTACGGCATGGTGGCCTTCTCCTCCTCCCTCGACCAGGGCGGCCCGTGCGCCCGTACGGTCCTGGACGCGGCCCTCCTGCACGAGGTCATCGCCGGCCACGACCCGCTGGACTCCACCTCCATCGACGCCCCGGTCCCGCCGGTCGTCGAGGCGGCCCGCAACGGCTCCGTCGCCGGCATGCGCGTCGGTGTGGTCAAGCAGTTCGCCGGCGAGGGCTACCAGGCCGGCGTCGTCCAGCGCTTCAACGAGTCGGTGGAGCTCCTCAAGGAGCTCGGCGCCGAGATCGTCGAGCTGGACTGCCCGTCCTTCGACCTCGCCATGGCCGCGTACTACCTGATCGCGCCGTCCGAGGCCTCCTCCAACCTGGCCCGCTTCGACGCCATGCGCTACGGCCTGCGCGTCGGCGACGACGGCACGAGGTCCGCCGAGGACGTCACCGCCCTGACCCGTGAGGCCGGCTTCGGCGACGAGGTCAAGCGCCGCATCATCCTCGGTACGTACGCGCTCAGCTCCGGCTACTACGACGCGTACTACGGCTCGGCCCAGAAGGTCCGCACGCTCATCACCAAGGACTTCGAGAAGTCCTTCGAGCAGGTCGACGTGATCGTCTCCCCGACGACCCCGACCACCGCCTTCGCGATCGGTGAGCGCACCGACGACCCGCTGGCGATGTACCTCGCCGACCTGTGCACCATCCCGACCAACCTGGCCGGCAACTCCGCCATGTCGCTGCCCTGCGGCCTGGCACCGGAGGACGGTCTCCCGGTCGGACTGCAGATCATCGCCCCGGCGATGAAGGACGACCGCCTGTACAAGGTCGGTGCCGCCGTCGAGGCCGCCTTCGTCGAACGCTGGGGCCACCCGCTGCTCGAGGAGGCTCCGTCGCTGTGAGTTCCAGTGCACTGTCCAAGGCCAAGGGCTTCAAGAAGTCCAAGTCCGGCACCTACCTGTCGATCGGCACCACCGCTTTCGGTGCCATCAGCGTGATCAAGCAGGCCCGCAAGGCCCGCACCGAGCACGACACGCTGAAGCTCATCGACGCCGTTGTGTCCGCCGCCGCCATCGCCACCGGCCTCGCGATCCTGTACCGCGAGCTGAAGCGCCTCGGCGACGACGACGTCCTGCTGGGCTGAGAGGGAAAGTTTCACCGTGACCACCTTCACCGAACTGCTGTCGTACGAGGACGCCCTCGCGTCGTACGACCCCGTCATGGGCCTCGAGGTCCATGTCGAGCTCGGCACCAAGACCAAGATGTTCTGCGGCTGTTCCACCGAGCTGGGCGCCGAGCCCAACTCGCAGACCTGCCCGACCTGCCTCGGTCTGCCCGGCTCGCTCCCGGTCGTCAACGCGATCGGCGTCGAGTCCGCCGTCAAGATCGGCCTCGCGCTGAACTGCGAGATCGCCGAATGGTGCCGCTTCGCCCGGAAGAACTACTTCTATCCGGACATGCCGAAGAACTTCCAGACCTCCCAGTACGACGAGCCCATCGCCTTCAACGGCTACCTGGACGTCCAGCTGGAGGACGGCGAGATCTTCCGCGTGGAGATCGAGCGCGCCCACATGGAGGAGGACACCGGCAAGTCGCTGCACGTCGGCGGCGCCACCGGCCGTATCCACGGCGCGTCCCACTCCCTGCTGGACTACAACCGCGCCGGCATCCCGCTCATCGAGATCGTCACCAAGCCCATCGAGGGCGCGGGCGAGCGGGCCCCCGAGGTCGCCAAGGCGTACGTGGCCGAGCTGCGCGAGGTCATCAAGGCCCTCGGCGTCTCCGAGGCCCGCATGGACAAGGGCCAGATGCGCTGCGACGTGAACCTGTCGCTGCGCCCGAACGGGACGAAGGAATTCGGCACCCGCTCGGAGACGAAGAACGTCAACTCGCTGCGCTCCGTCGAGCGCGCGGCCCGCTTCGAGATCCAGCGCCACGCGGCGGTGCTCTCGTCGGGCGGCTCGATCGTCCAGGAGACCCGGCACTTCCACGAGGAGGACGGCTCCACCACGGCCGGCCGCATCAAGGACAACGCCGAGGACTACCGCTACTTCCCCGAGCCGGACCTGGTCCCCGTCGCCCCGGCCCGCGCCTGGGTCGAGGAGCTGCGCGCCGGGCTGCCGGAGATGCCGCGCGTGCGCCGCAACCGCCTCCGTGAGGAGTGGGGCGTCAGCGAGCACGACATGCAGTCGATCCTCAACGCGGGTGCGGTGGACTCCATCGTCGCCACCATCGAGGAGGGCGCCGACTCCACCGCCGCCCGCAAGTGGTGGATGGGCGAGCTGGCGCGCAACGCCAACGAGCAGGGCGTCTCGGTCGACGAACTGCCGATCACCCCGGCCCAGGTGGCCCGGATCGCGGCCCTGGTCGCGGCCGGCGACCTGAACGACAAGCTGGCGCGCCAGGTCATCGAGGGCGTCCTCGGCGGCGAGGGCACCCCGGACGAGGTCGTCGACAAGCGCGGCCTGAAGGTCGTCTCGGACGAGGGCGCGCTCGGCGCGGCCGTGGACGAGGCCATCGCGGGCAACGCGGCCATCGCCGACAAGATCCGCGGCGGCAAGGTCGCCGCCGTCGGCGCGCTGGTCGGCGCGGTCATGAAGACCACCCGCGGCCAGGCCGACGCGGCCCGCGTCAAGGAGCTCATCCTGGAGCGCCTCGGCGTCGAGGGCTGACCCCGGGCAGTCGCTGACGAAGGCCCCGCACCGGACCCCGGTGCGGGGCCTTCGCCGTGCCCGGGCGCGGCCCCCGCGCCGTGTCCGGATGTGACGGGGAATCGTCATTGCCGCCATGCCGGGGCCGCGTGAGGATGGGGTCATGCCCACTCCCCACCGGGTCGTCATCGCGGTCTTCCCCGACGTCGACCTCCTCGACGTCACCGGCCCGGCCGAGGTCTTCGCCCTGGCCAACCGGGAGACCGGCGGGCGGGCCGGTTACGAGGTCACCCTCGCGGGGCCCGCGGCCGGACCGGTGCGGACCTCGGCCGGGGTGCGGCTGCTCGCGGACACCGCCTTCGGCGAGGTCGGCGGACGGGTGGACACCCTGCTGGTGCCGGGCGCGGTCGACATGACCGAGGACGGTCCGGTCGCCCGGACCGACGACGCCGTCGTGGCCTGGGTGCGGGAGACCGCCCCGCACGCCCGGCGGGTGGCGTCGGTGTGCGTGGGGGCGCACCTGCTGGCGGCGGCCGGGCTGCTGGACGGGCGTACGGCGACCACCCACTGGTCGACCGCCGTCCAACTGGCGGCCGAGTACCCGCGGGTCACGGTCGACCCCGATCCGATCTTCGTCCGCGCCGACCGGGGCCGGCTGTGGACCGGGGCCGGGATCAGCGCCTGTCTGGACCTGGCGCTGGCCCTCGTCGCCGAGGACCTGGGCGAGCAGGCCGCGCTGGCGGTGGCCCGGCAGCTGGTGATGTACCTCAAGCGGCAGGGCGGCCAGAGCCAGTTCTCGGTGCCGCTCAGCCGGCCGGCCGCCGGCCGCCGGGACATCGACGACCTGCGGCTCTACATCGCCGACCACCTCGACGCGGACCTGTCCGCACCGGCCCTCGCGGCCCGGATGTGCCTGAGCGAGCGGCACTTCGCCCGCGTCTTCACCCAGGAGACCGGCACCAGTCCCGCCGCCTACGTCGAAGCGGCCCGCATCGAGGTGGCCCGGCGCGTGCTGGAGACCACCGACAGCCCGCTCGACCAGGTCGCGGCCGCGGCCGGTCTCGGCTCGGCGGAGACCCTGCACCGGGCCTTCCGCCGGCAGCTCGCCACGACCCCGGCGGCCTACCGCCGGCGGTTCCGTACGCAGGCCGGCTGAGGCCACCACCCGTGGGAGGAGCGGGGGCGGCTCCGCCATGCCTTCTTCCGTGTCATTCATCCCCTTTGGAGGGTTTTTCATGAGCGCGAACACGAACACGAACACGAACTCCGGCTCGAGCGCGGGCGCGGCCTCCGCGACCCTGCGCGAGGTGGTCGGGCTGGACGGGCGTCCGGCCCGGCTGGCGGACTCCGTCCTGGTGATGATCGACTTCCAGAACACCTACCGCACCGGCGTGATGGCCCTGGACGGCGTCGAGGAGGCGCTCGCGGCGGGCGCCCGGCTGCTGGAGCGCGCCCGCGCCGCCGGAGCGCCGGTGGTGCACGTCGTCAACGACGGCGGCGAGGGCGGCCCGTACGACGTCCGCGCCCGGATCGGCGCCATCAGCGACGAGGTCGCCCCGGCCGAGGGGGAGCCGGTGGTGGTCAAGCAGGCTCCGAACGCCTTCCACGCCACCGAGCTGGAGAAGGTCCTCGCCGGCCTGGGCTTCGGCACGGGCAGCGGGAAGGACCTGGTGCTGGCCGGGTTTATGACGCACATGTGCGTCAGCTTCACCGCGGAGGGCGCCTTCTACCGCGGCTACCGGCCCACCGTGGTCGCCGAGGCCACCGCCACCCGCGCCCTGGCCGCCCCGGACGGTACGGTCCTGCCCGCCGCGGCCCTCCAGGCCGCCGCCCTCACCACCGTCGCCGACCTCTTCGGCGTGGTGGTCCCCGAGGTGGACGGGCTTCTGTAGTGATCGCTAGCCAAATGGGGTAGGTTTCTTTCTGTAGCGACCGCTACGGAAAGAACTGGGGGATCAGCATGTCCGCGACCACGTCCACGGCCCACCCGGCCCACTACGCCCGCACCGTCCGTACGGAGAGCGGCGGCCCCGGCCTGCTGCTGGCCCACGGGGCGGGCGGGTCGGTGGAGGCCAACTTCGGGCCGCTGCTGGACGCGCTCGCCGCCCGGCACAGCGTCGTCGGCGTCGACTACCCCGGCGCCGGGGGCACCCCGAAGTCCGGGGAGCCGCTGAGTCTCGACGAGCTGGCCGACCGGCTGGTGGCCGCCGCGGACGCCGAGGGGCTGGAGCGGTTCGCGGTGCTCGGCTACTCGCTCGGCGGGAACGTGGCCGTCCGGGTCGCCACCCGGTACCCCGAGCGGGTCACCGCGCTCGTGCTCACCGCCAGCTTCGCGCGGGCCGGGCACGGCATCGGGCTGGTGGGGGAGCTGTGGTCCGAGCTGGCCAGGCGCGGGGAGAACGAGCTGCTCGCGCGGCTCCTCGTACCGCTCGTGCTCAGTGAGGAGCAGCTGGAGGCGCTGAGCCCCGGGCAGCTGGAGGACGCGGTGCGGGGGACCGCGTCCACGGTGCCGCCCGGGAGCGGGGACCACGCCGCCCTGATCAAGGGCACGGACCTGCGCGCGGAACTCGCGGGGATCGGCGTACCGGTCCTGGTCGTCGAGACGACCCGGGACCGGCTCGTGCCGCGGGCCGCCCAGCAGGAGCTGGCGCGGGCCCTGCCGGACGCCCGGCGCGCGGAACTGCCCACCGGGCACCTTCCGTTCGCCGAGCGCCCCGTGGAATGGGCCGCCCTGGTCACGGAGTTCCTCAGCGGGCGTCCGGCGCGCTGAGGAAGGCCAGGCGGGCCGGCTTCGCCGGGAGGTAGACCTCCGGCAGGTCGATCTCCGGCAGCTCGACCTCGGGGCCGAGCTCGAAGCCCGTCCGCTCCAGCAGGGCGATGGCCTTGGCGTTGCGGGCGTCCGGCTCGCCGACGACGCGGCGGGTGGCGGGGTCGGAGAACACGTACGTGATGAAGGCGCTCATCAGGGCCCCGGTGAAGCCGTGCTCGACGCCGCCCTTGCCAGGACCGATCAGCAGGTGCACGCCGACGTCCCCGGGCAGGACGTCGTAGCACTCGCTGACCCGGTCCTCGGCGCACTCGTACGTCTGGAAGAGCGCGACCGGCTCGCCGTCGCGGTGGACCATGAACGCGTGGTGGGTCGTGCGGCGGTCGACGTCCTCGTAGATCTCCTGGACCAGTTCGCGGCTGGCCCCGGCCATGCCCCAGAAGCGGGCCCGCTCCTCGGTGACCCAGGAGTGGATCAGCGCGGAGTCGGCGGCGGGGTCGACGGGGGTGATGGTGACCGTCCCGAAGCCCTCGACGTGCTGGGTGTGGACGGGCGTACGGGTGGACGCGGGGGCGGCGGCGGAGCCGGTGCTCATACGGATTCCTTGGTGAGGCGGGCCCAGTCGGTGATGACGGGGACGAGTTCGCAGCGTGCCCAGAGGGGGAGCTGGTCGCGGTGGTGGGGGGAGCCGCTGACGCCGTCCGCGCCCAGCGGGACCGCCCAGAGGCTGTCCTCGCGGCGGGCCAGGTCCCAGACGTAGCGGGCCGCGGAGGCGCGGGCGGCGCGGTCGGTGAACCCGGGGACGGAGGAGGTGGCGTTGACGCAGTCGTGGTCGCCGCCCAGGCCCGGCCACTCGGCGTCCGGGTCGGGCAGTGCCGACCAGGGGGCGAGGAGGTGGAGGCCGGACCAGGGGGTGTCGTGGGCGCCGGCCCCGGCCGTCTCCTCCAGGGCGGCGCGCACGTGCGCGGCGCGGTCGAGGCCGGGGAGGAGGCCGGTGGTGAGCAGGCCCTCCAGGGCGTAGCCGACGCGGGGCAGGAGGTACAGCCAGGGGTGGAAGACCTCCGGGCCGGCGGGGGCCGGGGCCAGGCCGGCGAAGACGGGGTCGGCGGCGAGGCGGCGTACGGTCGCGCTGCGGAAGGCGGCGAAGGCGGCGGCGTCGGTGCTGTCGGCCGCCATGTGCCGGTCCCAGGCGAGGAGCCGATCGCGCAGCCGGGCGGCGGCGGGGGAGAGGCCGTCGGGGGCGGGCAGCAGGGCGAGCAGCGGCCCGGCGGAGGCCAGGTAGGTGTCGGCGTGCACGTCGGCCATGGCCTTCGGGGACCAGTCGGACGAGCCGCCGAGCAGCTCCCGGATCCGGTCGGCGCGGTGCGGGGGCGCGAACTCCACGCCGAGCGGGGACGCGATCCCGCGCGCGTTGGCCATGACGGCGAAGCCCTGGACCGGCTCGGCGGGGGTGGCCGCCCAGCCCCGCCAGGCGTGCCGGGCGTCCCAGGCGGGCACCGGCCGGAGCCGGTTCGCGCCGTCGCGCAGCGGGACGGCCCCGGCGACGCGGTGCAGCAGGCCGCCCTCGGAGTCGGCGGCGTGGACGACGTTGACCGGCTCGGCCCAGCCGTCGAGGGCGCGGTCGACGTCGGCGACGGTACGGGCGCGGAGCAGCGCGGGCAGGGCGGCGAAGCCCAGGTCGCGGCGGACGCGCGGCGGGTAGCGCAGGGCGAGGGCGTCGGCGCCGTCGGGGACGAGGCCGTCGGCGTCGCCCTGGACGACGAGCGGGCCGCGCGGGGTCTCCAGGACCTCCACCTCCACGTCGGCGGCGCCGGCCACGGCGATGGTCTCGGTGTGCCGGGTGACGGGCTCCCAGGCGCCGTCGGGCCCGAGCGCCTCCAGGCCGTCGCCCGCGGGGCGCAGCCGCTCGGCGTAGAGGTCCTGGTAGTCGGCCATGGCGTTGGTGATGGCCCAGGCGGTGCTGCCGGTGTGGCCGAAGTGGGCGAGGCCGGGGACGCCGGGGACGGCCAGGCCGAGGACGTCGTACTCGGGGCAGGAGAGGCGTATCTGCTGGTAGACGCCCGGGTCTTCAATGAACCGGTGCGGGTCGCCCGCGATGATCGCGGCGCCGGTGGCGGTCCGTTCGCCCGGGACCAGCCAGCCGTTGCTCCCGGCGGTGCCGGGGCCGTCGGTGGCGAAGAGGGTGGCGGCGCCGTCACCGAGGACGCGGGCGACACGCTCGCGCCAGAGCTTGGTGGCGAAGCCGGCGAAGAGGACGTGGGTGGCGATCCAGACCGACAGCGGGACCCAGGGCTCCCAGGGGGTGGGGGTGTGGCCGGTGCGGGCGAAGCGCTCGTCACGGGCGGCCCCCTCGGCGAGGCCGGAGTTGACGCCGTCGACGTAGGCGCGCAACCAGGCGGCGGTGTCCTCGTCGAGGGCCTCGTGGCAGCGGCGGGCGGTGTCGTCGAGGCGGGCCTGGCGGGCGAAGCGGTCCCAGGGGACGCAGTCCGCGCCGAGGAAGGCGGCGCTGGAGCCCTGGGCGCGGTGCCGTTCCACTTCGATCTGCCAGGCCCGGTCGAGGGCGGTGACCCGGCCCTGGGCGTAGGAGAGGTGGGCGGGGTCGGCTGCGCGCAGGTGCGGGATGCCCCAGCTGTCGCGGTAGACCTCGTAGGGCTCTGTAGTCACAACTGCTCACGTCTCCCCGGGCGTCTTAGGTTAGGCTGGCCTTACTATAAGGGTGTCAGGGGGAGGGGCGGACATGGCGGTCGGCAAGGGCTGGGAGGGCGTGGTCCTCAAGCTGCTGCGCGGCAAGGACTTCACGTTCACGGTCACCGCGGTGGAGGAGGTCACCGAGCACTTCCGCCGGGTCCGCTTCAGCGACGGCGGGCTGCTGGCCGCCGCCGGCGCCTCCCTGCATCCGACCATGTGGGTCCGGGTCTGGTTCCCGGGCGGCAGCCGTCCGCACCAGCGGGCCTACACCCTCGTCGACCCCGACCCGGCGGCCGGGACCTTCGCCTTCGAGTTCGCCCTGCACGACGGGCTCGCCAGCCGGTGGGCGCGCACGGCCGCGCCGGGGGACACCCTGGAAGCCACCGTCCAGGGCACCGGCTTCACGGCGCCGGACCCGGAGCCGGAGCGGCTGCTGGTGATCGGCGACCCGGCCTCCCTGCCGGCCGTCAACTCCCTGCTGGACGCCTACCCGCGCACCCCGGCCGTCATCTGGTTCGAGACCCAGCACGACTCCGACGCGGACCTGCCCGTGCGCGCCGACCCGGACCGGCACGACGTCCGGCGGGTGGCGCGCGGCGGGTCGGCGCTGGCCCGGCGGGTGCGGGCCGAACTGCCGGAGCTGCTGGGCCCGGACCCGGCCGACGCGTACGTCTGGCTGGCCTGCGACACGGCGACCACCCGGGACCTGGCGGGATACCTCAGGAAGGAACTCGGCCTGCCGAAGCAGCGCGTGAACAGCCTGGGCTACTGGCGCGCCGCTTAGGGGGCACCCACGCCGCCCGGCTACGCACCGACCGTGCCGTCGACGGCCTCGCGGAGGAAGTCCGCGTGGCCGTTGTGGCGGGCGTACTCGTGGATCATGTGGAGCATCACCAGGCGCAGCGAGGCCTCCTGCTCCCACTTGGCGACGTACGCCGTCACCTCCAGGGACTCGGCGGCCGCCTCGACGGCGCGGGAGTGCTCCACCTCCGCCTCCCACGCGGCGAACGCCTCGGCGCGGGTCGCGGTCGTGGCGTCGTACGCGGCCTGGAAGTCGTGGTCGTCGGACCACAGGTGCGGTACGTCCGCGCCGCCGACCGTGCGCCGGAACCAGTGCCGCTCCACCTCGGCCATGTGCCGCACCAGCCCCAGCAGGGACAGGGTCGAGGGCGGCGACGCCTGCCGCCGCAGCTCCTCGTCGCCGAGCCCCTCGCACTTCCAGGCGAGGGTGGCCCGGTGGAAGTCGAGGTAGGCCCGGAGCGTCTCGCGTTCCCCGCCGGTCAGGGGCGGGCCGACGCGTTCCGTGTTCTGCATGCCGAGATCCTCCCGGGTCAGGGGCGGGTGCCCCGCCAGATGTAGGGGGTCGTCACCCCGAGCACGCCGAAGCCCAGGCGCTCGAGGATCGGGCGGCTGTCGGCCGAGGCGTCGACCTGGAGGTACGGGATGTTCCGGGCCGCCGCCACGCGGGCGCGGTGGGCCACCAGCAGGCGGTAGATGCCGCGGCCGCGCCACTGCGGGGCGGTGCCGCCGCCCCACAGGCCGGCGAAGGCGCTGCCCGGCCGCATCTCCATCCGGGCCGCGCTGACCGGGACGTCCCCGGCCATCGCCAGCACGGCCTCGATGGTGTCCGGCTCGTCCCGCAGCAGCGTGAGCATCTGCTCCCGGATGCGGGGGCGCTCGGTGCCGAAGGCGCGGTGGTGCACCTCCATCATCAGGTCCACCCCCGCCTCGTCCGTCACCACCCGCAGCGTGATCCCCTCCGGCGGCTCCACCGGCAGCGCGGCCAGGTCGGCCGTGCGCGCCACCACCAGGGTCTCCGGCGCCTCCGGCACGAACCCCGCCGCGCGCAGCCGGTCCCCGAGGTCCGCCGGGCGGTCGTGGGAGTACAGCTTCCACTCGAACTCCGGCCCGCCGTCCTCCTCTCCGCGCGCCCCGAAGTGCGCGACCTGCGCCGCGATCTCCGCGTCCGCGGTGTCCTCGTCGAGGTCCGACCAGAGCACGCCGTTCCAGCCGAGCCCCGGCACGGTCTGGCGCACGATCCGGCCCGTCCGCTCCACCCGCGCGTGCGCGCCGTCGGGCTGCGCGTCGCGTCTCATCTCGGCGTCGTAGCGGTCGCGCACCTTCAGCAGTTCATCTTGATCCATCGTCATGCCGGCCAGCTGACCAGGTGCGGGCCCGTACGGACAACTGCATTAGCCTCACACCGTGACTGACGACTCCGCCATCTACACGGGCAAGGCCACTCCCGACGCCGCCGCCGACCGGGGCTGGCTCCTCGGCCACTTCAAGAGCCCCGGCGATCCCCGCCACAGCGAGGACGTCGAGATCAAGTGGGGGGTCCACCCCAAGGGCGAGGAGCGCGACCGGTGGGTGACCGGCGAGCGCCGCACCGCCCTCCAGGTGCTCGTCAGCGGCCGGTTCCGGCTGGAGTTCCCCGGCCGCACCGTGGTCCTCGCCGAGCAGGGGGACTACGTGGTCTGGGGACGCGGGGTCGACCACTCCTGGTACGCGGAGGAGGACTCGGTGGTCCTCACCGTGCGCTGGCCCTCGCTCCCCGGCTACCGGGCCGACGAGCCGTCCGCCCCCGAGCACCAGTGACCAAGGTCCCGCATCCCGCCACATGCCTGTGATGATGCACACGAATCCAGCCAACGATCACGAAAGGCTGGAATCGTGTCAATCGTTCATGAGTTCTTTGCGTCGGGCCACCTCCCGGTGAAGATCCGAACCACCAGGGAGCACGTCCGTTGGCAGCAATCGCACGGTGGTGCCTGCGGCACCGCCTGGTGACCGTCCTGATCTGGCTGCTGGCCCTCGGCGGTACCGCCGCGGCTGCCGGAGCGGCCGGCGCCGCGTTCTCCAACGACTACGAGGTCCCCGGCACCGAGTCCGCCAAGGCCCACGCCCTGCTGCGCGAAGGCTTCCCGGGCCAGGGCGGCGACACCGACACCATCGTGTGGCGGGCCCCGGACCACCGGACGGTACGCACCCCCGAGATCCAACAGCGCATGACCCGCGCCCTGGACGCCGTCGCGGCCCTGCCCGGCGTGGCATCCGTCGCCGGTCCCTACGCACCCGGCCCCGCCGGCGCCGCGCAGATCAGCCCCGACGGCCGCACCGCCTACGCGGTGGTCACCTTCGGCCGGCCGGCCGACTCCGTCCCCAAGGCCCAGGCCAAGGCCGTCCTCGACACCGCGAAGAACCCCGCCACCCAGGCCGACGGCCTCCAGGTCGAACTCGGCGGCCGCGCCATCGGCCTGACCGAGGCGCCCAGCGCCCACCTCGCCGAGGTCATCGGCGTCGGCATCGCCGCCGTGGTCCTCTTCCTCGCCTTCGGCTCCCTCGCCGCGAGCCTGCTGCCCATCGCGACCGCCCTCGTCAGCGTCGGCAGCGCCTACTTCGGCATCACCCTCCTCGGCCACGCCATGCCCGTCGCCGACTTCGCCCCGATGCTCGGCACCCTCGTCGGCCTCGGCGTCGGCATCGACTACGCCCTGTTCATCGTCACCCGGCACCGCAAGGGCCTGGGCCGCGGCCTCACCGTCGAGGAAGCCGCCGCGAACGCCGTCGCCACCACCGGCCGGGCCGTCGTGTTCGCCGGGGCAACCGTCTGCATAGCCCTGCTCGGCATGCTGGTGCTCCGGCTGGACTTCCTCGACGGCGTCGCGATAGCCGCCTCCCTCACCGTGGTGCTCACCGTGGCGGCCTCCGTCACCCTGCTGCCCGCCCTCCTCTCGTACATCGGCATACGGGCCCTTACGCGCCGCGAACGGCGCAAGCTCGCCGCCGAGGGCCCCCGGCCCCAGCCGCCCACCGGATTCGCCGCCCGCTGGTCGGCCTTCGTCGAGCGCCACCCCAAGCCGCTCGGCCTGGTCGCGGCGCTGCTGATGGCCGTGCTCGCACTGCCGACCCTCTCGCTCCACCTCGGCACCTCCGACCAGGGCAACAACCCGGCCGCCTCCACCACCCGCAAGGCCTACGACCTGCTGGCCGACAGCTTCGGGCCCGGCACGAACGGCCCGCTCAGCGTCGTCGCCCGGCTCGACGGCGCGGGCGACCGCCTCGCCTTCGAGCGGCTGACGGACGCCCTGCGCACCACCGAGGGCGTCGCCTCCGCCGGCCCGGCCGTCTTCAACCGCAGCGGGGACACCGCCGTCCTCACCGTCGTCCCCGACTCCGCCCCCCAGTCCAGGGCCACCAGCGAACTGGTCGACACCCTGCGCCGGGACGTCGTCCCCCGCGCCGCGCACGGCAGCACCGCGGACGTCCACGTCGGCGGGGTGACGGCCGGCTACGACGACTTCGCCGAGGTGATCGTCGGCAAGCTGCCGCTCTTCGTCGGGGTGGTCATCGCACTCGGCTGCGTCCTGCTGCTGCTCGCCTTCCGGTCCATCGGCATACCGCTCAAGGCCGCCGCCATGAACGTCGCCGCCGTCGCCTCCTCCTTCGGCGTCGTCGTCGCGATCTTCCAGTGGGGCTGGGGGAGCGAACCGCTGGGCCTGGGCAGCGCCGGACCGATCGAGCCCTTCCTGCCGGTGATCATGGTGTCGGTGCTCTTCGGGCTCTCCATGGACTACCAGGTCTTCCTGGTCAGCCGGATGTACGAGGAATGGCTGGAGACCGGCGACAACCGGCGGGCCGTCCGCGTCGGTCTCGCCGAGACCAGCCGGGTGATCAACTCGGCGGCCGTCATCATGATCTCCGTCTTCCTGGCCTTCGTCCTCAGCGGCGACCGGCTCATCGCGATGTTCGGCATCGCGCTCGCCGCCGCCGTCGCGCTCGACGCCTTCGTCCTGCGCACCCTGCTCGTCCCCGCCCTCATGCACCTGCTCGGCGGCGCCAACTGGTGGATCCCCGCCTGGCTCGACCGCCGGCTGCCCCGCATCAGCATCGAGCCGCCGGAACGGTCCGTTCCCCGTGCGACACTTCCGACGCAGCGGCCGGAGGCGGACCACGCCGAGCCGGCCCGCACGCCCCGCTGACCGGTCACGAGCCGTAAGGAAGCACAGATGTTCGCGATAGACCTGGCCGACGACGCCCAGCTGTTCCCGCTGGAGGTGTGGCACGCCGAGGAGTTCCTGGCGCACATGGACCGGGGCCGCGAGTTCATCGGCCGCTTCATCGGCCTGCCGGACCGCGTCACCGACCTCGCGTCGGCGCGGCACCTGCTCGGCTCCAAGGCGGAAGAGGCCGCCAGGGACGGCGCCCGGCTCTACGGCATCCGCGTCGAGGGCACCCTCGTCGGCGGGGTCCTCTTCCGGACCTTCGACGCCGCGGCGGGCAACTGCGAGGTCGGCTGCTGGCTGGAGCCCGCCGCGGCCGGCCGGGGCCTGGTCACCAAGGCCTGCCGGATCCTGATCGACTGGGCCTTCGACGTACGCGGCATGCACCGCGTGGAGTGGCACGTGGCCGCCGGCAACGAGAAGAGCATCGCCGCCGCCGAGCGCCTCGGACTGACCCGCGACGGCGTCATGCGGCAGAACCACCTCCACCGCGGCGTCCGCCAGGACACCGAGATCTGGGCCGTCCTCGCCCACGAACGGGCCGCCGCCCGCCAGGCGTAGCCACCACCGCGGGCCCCGCCGGGGGCCCGCGGCCCACCCGCGCGGGGGACCGCACACACCTCTCAGGAACCTCTCAGAAACGCCGCCTACGGTGCCCCGCATGGACACCACGAAGACCGCCGTCCCCACCGCCCCCGACACGGACGCGGACGCCCCCGAGGACAAGCCGGCCGCTCCCGGGACGGCAGCCGCCGACCCCGCCGCCCGCCTCGACGCCGAGCAGACCGGCACCACCGAGGACGCCGCCGAAGCGGCCGCCGACGCCGACGAGAGCGACGCGGACGCCCAGGACCTCCCCGAGCGGAGCACCGGCGTCGGAGCCGCCGCGTCCGCCGTCGTCGCCGCGGGCCTCGGCCTCGTCGCCCTCAGCGGAAGCTGGGTCTCGCGCGTCGCCGCCGAACGCCAGACGCTCATAGGCCAGATCGAATCGGTCAGCGCGACCACCGCCAAGGAGAAGATCGCCGCCCTGTACGGCGACGCCTGGCACATGACCGCCCTCGTCAACGGTGTCCTGTCCACCCTCGCCCTCCTCCTCGCCGTCCTCGTCCTCGCCGGCCCCGCCTTCGGCGCCCCCGGCCGGATCCACCCCGCCTGGGTCCGCTCCGTCTCCTGGGCCGCCGTGGCCCTCGGCCTCCTCGGCGTCCTGCTCTTCGGCCTCATGTACTTCGACCTGCTCTTCCCGCTCCCCACGGCCGCCCAGTAGGCACCGCCTTACGCGATCTCCCGCCCCGCCTTAGGCCGCCCCAGGCCGTCTCAGGCCCCCCGGACCCCGGCCTAAGGACCCCGGCACCGCGGAGATGCGGCATGAGCCCCATGTGCCGCACCCCTCTGGGACGCGAATCTTGGATCACACCGAACGAGGTGCCCGAGAGAGCAACCAGGGAGAACGAGATGTTCGAGTACGAGATCGCCACCGCCCGCCGCGCCGACCTCATCCGCGAGGCCGACCGGTACCGGGCCGTCCGGGAGGCCAAGAAGGCCGCCCGCACCTCTCGGAGCCAGGAATCCGAGAGGACGGTGAGTCGCCACCGCGGCCTCTTCACCCGCGCCGCGTAACCCGCGTCGCGGACCACGGGAGCCGAGGCGAGATGACGAGCGCAGCGATAACGACTGCCGCCGGACCGGACCTGTGTGCGATGCTCGGCGGCGTGGAGACCAGATCTGTCAGCCCGGTGTTCGTCGGCCGAGCCGACGAACTGGCCGCCCTCGTCGACGCCTTGGGGCGCGCCGCCGCCCAGGAGCCGCAGGCCCTGCTCATCGGCGGAGAAGCCGGAGTCGGCAAGACCCGCCTGACCGAGGAGTTCCTCACGGAGGCCGCCCGCCGCGGCGCCGTGGTGGCCGTCGGAGGCTGCGTGGAGATCGGGGCGGAGGGACTTCCCTTCGCCCCCTTCTCCACTGCCCTGCGCACCCTGCTGCGCCTGCTCCCCGGCGAACTGGCCGAAGCCGCCGCCGGCCAGGAGGACGAACTCGCCCGCATCCTCCCCGAACTCGGCGAGACCCCCCGCGGCCCCCACGACGAGGAGAGCACGGCCCGGCTCTTCGAACTGACCGCCAGGATGCTGGAACGCCTCGCCGCCGACCGCACCGTCGTGCTCGTGCTGGAGGACCTCCACTGGGCGGACACCTCCACCCGGCACCTGCTCGCCTACCTCTTCCGCACCCTCGCCCGCGGCCGGCTCGTCCTCGTCGCGACCTACCGCGCCGACGACATCCACCGCCGCCACCCGCTGCGCCCGCTGCTCGCCGAACTCGACCGGCTCCGCACCGTCCACCGCATCGAACTGTCCCGCTTCAACCGGGCCGAGGTGCGCCGCCAGCTCGCCGGGATCCTCGCCTCGCAGCCGGAGGAGAGCTTCGTCGACTCCGTCTTCGACCGCTCCGACGGCAACGCCTTCTTCGTCGAGGAACTCGTCGCCTGCCGGGAGAGCGGCTGCCGCACCGGCCTCACCGAATCCCTGCGCGACCTCCTGCTCGTCCGCGTCGAGGTACTGCCCGACGCCGCCCAGCGCGTGGTGCGCATCGTCGCCGAAGGCGGCTCCACCGTCGAGTACGCCCTGCTGCGCGCCGTCGTCAGGCTCGGCGAGGACGAACTCATCGAAGCCCTGCGTGCCGCGGTCGGCGCCAACATCCTCCTCGCCACCACCGACGGCGACGGCTACCGCTTCCGCCACTCGCTGGTCCGCGAGGCCGTCAGCGACGACCTGCTGCCCGGCGAGCGCGCCCGCGTCAACCGCCGCTACGCCGAGGCCGTGGAGGACGACGAATCCCTGGTCCGCGCCGAGGAGCGGCTCATCCGGCTGGCCAACTACTGGTACGCGGCCAACGACCCCGCCAAGGCCCTGCCCGCCGTCCTCGCCGCCTCCGTCACCGCCCGCCGCCGGCACGCCTACTCCGAGCAGCTCAGCCTGCTGGAACGGGCCATGGACCTGTGGGACAGCACCCCCGACGAGGTCCGCTCCGCCCTGCGCCCCGCCGACTACACCGAGGTCTACCCGCCCTGCGGCTGCGACCCCGCCACCACCCCGCTCCAGCGCCTCGACCTGCTCGCCGAGGCCACCGTCGCCGCCCGCTTCGGCGGCGAACGCGAACGCGCCCTGAAACTCACCAAACTCGCCCTGCGCACCCTCGACGAAGACGGCGAAGACCCGCTGCGCGCCGCCTGGTTCTGGACCGAGCGCTCCCGGCTCGTCGCCAACCTCGGCCGGGGCGACGGCTGGCACGAGATAGCCACCGCCCAGGAACTGGTCAAGGGGCTGCCCCCGTCCCAGGTACACGCCGACGTCCTCGTCCGGGCCGCGGGCTGGGGCATGCTCCACAACCCCGGCCCCGGCAACCTCGCCGCCGCCGAACGGGCCGTGGAGTACGCCCGCATGATCGGAGCCGAGGAGACCGAGCTCAACGCCCGGATCACCTACGGCTGTCTGCTCACCGATGCCGGCGACGGCACCACCGGCCTCGCCGAACTGCACGCGGTCAAGGACCGCGCCACCGAACTCGGACTCACCGTGGTCGCGGGTCGCGCTCACGTCAACATCACCTCTCAACTCGAAGCCATGGGCCGGTCCCGCGAAGCCGTGGAACTGGCCGAACAAGGGGTCGAACTCGTCAGCAGGTCCCGGCTCCTGGACACCGAGGCCTGGGTCTGCGGGAACATGGCGGAGAGCCTGTACAGCCTCGGCCGCTGGGACGAGGCCGCCGAGGCCGCCCGCCGCACCCTGCGCGTCGGCCAGAGCGCGGCCCCGCGCGGCTCCGCCTCCGCCCGCCTGGCCTACCTCGCCCTGGCCCGCGGCGAACTCACCGAGGCCGCCCAGCAGCTCGCCGCCGCCCACGCCCACTTCGGCACCCACGACCGCCAGCCCCAGCACCGGCTCCCGCTCTACCGGCTGGCCATCGGCCTGGCCGACGGCGAGGGCCGCATCGCCGACGTCCGCGCCGAGACCGCCGACGCCGTGGCCCACGGCTTCCCGCTCGGCCAGCACCGCTACGCCTGGCCACTGCTGCTGGCCTCCGCCTCAGCCGAAGCGGACGCCCGGGGCCTGCCCGTGGCCGACGCCGGACGGGACGCCGCCCTGGAGGTGCTGCGCACCGCCGCCCGGACCCTGGCCACCCCGGTCCCCGTCTGGGTCGCGCACGCCGAGTACCTGCGGGCCGAACTGCTCCGCGCCGAGGCCCGGGACACCGTCGCCGACTGGACAGCGGTCGAGGCGGCCGTACGCCCCCTCCAGCGCCCGTACCTGCTCGCCCGCGCCCGCCACCGGCTCGCCGAGGCGCTGCTCGTCTCGGGAGGGGACCGCGAGACCGCCGCCGACCTGCTCCGCGACGCCCACGCCGCCGCCGACCGGCTCGGCTCCCGGCGGCTCCGGGAGGACCTGGCCCTGCTCGCCCAGCGCGCCCGGCTCCCGCTCACCGCCGAGGAGGCCCACCCGGCCGCGCCGGTCCCGGACACCGACCCCATCGAGGCCCTGGGCCTGACCAGCCGTGAACGGGACGTCCTGCGGCTCGTCGCGGCCGGCAGCACCAACCGCCGGATCGCGGAGGAGCTCTTCATCTCCCCGAAGACGGCCAGCGTGCACGTCTCCAACATCCTGGCCAAGCTGGGAGTCGCGAGCCGGGGCGAGGCCGCGGCCCTCGCCCACCGGCTGCACCTCTTCCGCGCGCCGCTCGCCCCGGCGGCGGCGTCCCCCGCGGCCCCGGGAGGCCGTTCCTAGGGTTCCTCGCCCCCGTCGGCTCCGCCCGGCTCAGACGCCCCGCCGGGCTCCGGGGCCCCGCCCGGCTCGGGGGTGTCGGCCGGGCGTATGAGCACCTTGCCGGAGTCCAGGTCTATGGGACCCCGTCCCGGGTCGGCGTCAGCGACGTCGGTCCGGGACAGCTCCAGCCGCTTCTTCTCGTCGTGCGCGTGCTTGCGTCCCGGGTTGAAGAGTTCTTCGATCATGTTGAACACCGCGCTCGCCCTGCCTTCCGCCCCCTCCGGAGCCGCTCAGGTCACCGCACCGTCAGTCTCAGGATCCTGTCGTCGCCGGGCTCCGGCGACCCGCGCCCGTCCGTCTCGCTCGTGACCAGCAGCAACTGGTCCCCGTCGAGGGGCACCACCGTGCGCAGCCGGCCGTACTTCCCCTGGAGGAACGCCTCCGGCTCCGCCGCGGCGGCGGCACCCTTCAGCGGGATCCGCCACAGCCGCTCGCCCTTCAGCCCGGCCATCCAGATCGAGCCCTCCGCCCAGGCGATCCCGCTGGGCGAGGCATCGTCCGTCTTCCACACCGCCACCGGATCACGCAGTCCCGCCTTCCCGGCCTTCCCCTCCGCCTCCGGCCAGCCGTAGTTGCCCCCCGGCTCGACGAGGTTCAGCTCGTCCCAGGTGCGCTGGCCGAACTCGGAAGCCCAGAGCCGTTTGTCCTCGTCCCAGGCGAGCCCCTGCACATTGCGGTGCCCGAAGGAGTAGACGACCGAACCGGCCTCCGGATTGCCCGGTGCCGGCCGCCCGTCCGGCGTCATCCGCAGGATCTTCCCGCCCAGCGACTTCCTGTCCTGTGCCAGCCCCGTGTTCCCGGTCTCTCCCGTCCCGGCGTAGAGCATCCGGTCGGGGCCGAAGGCGATCCGGCCGCCGTTGTGGATGAGCCCCTTGGGGATCCCCCGCAACACCGTGTCGGGCGCGCCCAGTTGCTGACCCGCCGGTCTCTGCTCGTCGTACCGCATCCGGGCGATCCGGTTGTCGGACTCGGTCGTGAAGTACGCGTAGACCATCCGGTCCGAGGCGAAGTCCGGGGACAGCGCGAGCCCCAGCAGGCCGCCCTCCCCGCCCGGGGCCACCCCGGGCACCTTGCCGATCTCGGTCACCGCGCCCGTGTCCGTCCGCACCCGGCTGACCTTGCCCTGGTCGCGGGAGGCGACCAGCAGGTCCCCGCCGGGCAGCGGGGCCACACCCCAGGGAGACTCCAGGCCCTTGGCGACCTCGCCCGACACCGTCACCGACCCCTTCGCGGGCGGCCCCGACGCGTCCGCCGGCCCCGACGCCCCCGGGGACGCCGCTGTGGCCGGCGGCGAACCCGGTGGGGAACCGCCCGGCCCGGCCCGCTCACCGCCCGGCGCGGAACAGCCCGCCGCCAGCAGGGCTCCGCACCCGGCCAGCGCGAGCCAGGCCGGCACGCCCCGGCGCCGCGCGCGGCCTTCCCCGTACCCCGGCGCCCCGGCTCCCCGCAGCGCCCCGCCCCTGTGGAACTGCCCGTACCGCATCGTCCCGCTCCCCTCCGGTCGTCCGTCCCCTGCCCGGTGTCCTCCAGTCCTGCCCTTCACTCCACTCAACAGACCCGACCGGTCCCGAAGTTCCACCCCTCGTACACCCGATCGAGTGGACCTGGGAAACCGGAACGGAAGGGGAAAGGTCCATGGGGGGCAAGGGCAAGGGCAAGGGCAAGCCGGGACCTAGTCCCAGGCTCCCACCGCCGCCGGCAGCGCCGCTATCTCGGCCAGCTCCGCCCCCGTGAGCCGCACCTCCGCCGCCCCGGCGTTCTCCGCCGCCCACCGCGCCCGCTCCGCGCCCGGCACCGGCACCACGTGCGGCCCCTGCGCCAGCACCCAGGCCAGCGCCACCTGCGCCGCCGTGACCTCCGGCCCGTGCCGCCGGGCCACCCGCCGCAGCCCCGCCACCAGCACCTGGTTGGAAGCCATCGCGTGCGCCGTGAACCGGGGGTGCCGCGCCCGTACGTCCGCCTCCTCGAAACCCTGCCCCGGCGTCAGCGTCCCGGTCAGGAACCCGCTGCCCAGCGGCATCGCCGCCAGCATCCCCACCCCCCGCGCCGCACACCACGGCAGCAGCTGCCACGCCGCCTCCGGCGACCACACCGACAGCTCCGCCTGCACCGCCGTCACCGGGAACACCTGCTGGACGCGCTCCAGCTGCCGCAGCGTCGTCCGGTAGCCCCGGTCCCCGCGCCGCCCCGCCCCCGGCCCGGCGCCCGCGCCCAGCGCGCAGAACCCCAGCGCCCGCACCTTCCCCGCCTGCACCAGCTCCGCCATGGCGCCCCAGGTCTCCTCCACCGGCACCTCCGGATCCACCCGGTGCAGCTGGTACAGGTCTATGACGTCGGTCCGCAGCCGCCGCAGCGACGCGTCGCACGCCCGCCGCACGTACCCCGGCCGCCCGTCGGCCACCACGTGCCCCTCGCCCGCCCGCAGCCCCACCTTGGCGGAGACGAAGGCCTCGGCCCGCCGCTCCCGCAGCACCCGGCCCAGCACCAGCTCGTTGGTGTAGGGCCCGTACAGATCGGCCGTGTCCAGCAGGTTCGCCCCGCGGTCCAGCGCCGTGTGCAGGGTCCGCAGCGATTCCTCGCCCCGCCGCCGCGAAGGCGCGTAGGCCCAGCTCATCGGCATGCATCCGAGTCCTATGGCGCCCACCGTCAGCGGTCCCGACCCGATCGACCTGCGCTCCACCCCTGCGTCCCCCTTCCGGCCCGCTCCCGGTCCGGCCCTCAAACTAACGGCTTGATCCAATTCCCTTCGCATAGCCTCGGGATCATGACTGCGACGACCGGGGACGTCTGGCTCCCCTTCCCGCCCGGAGAGATCGACGGCCTCCCCGGCTCCTTCCGCTACCGCCAGTGGGACGGCGAGGACACCTTTCCCGCCGACCCGGCCGACTGCGTCTTCTACGTCACCCCCTACATGAAGTCCCAGGAGGTGACCCTGCGCCCGCTCGCCCGGATGCCCGCCCTGCGGGTGGTGCAGACCCTCACCGCCGGCATCGACCACGTCCTGCCCGGCCTCGGCGACCTCCGCCCGGGCGTACGGCTGTGCAACGCCCGCGGCGTCCACGAGGCCAGCACCGCCGAGCTCGCCCTCACCCTCGTCCTCGCCTCCCTGCGCGGCATCCCCGGCATGGTGCGCGGCCAGGACCGCGAGGAGTGGCGCGGCGGCTTCTACGACGCCCTCGCCGACCGGTCCGTCCTGATCGTCGGCTACGGGGCGATCGGCGCGGCCGTCGAGGACCGGCTCGTCCCCTTCGAGTGCGGGCCGGTCACCCGCGTCGCGCGCTCGGCCCGCACCGCCCCGCACGGGCCCGTCCACGCCCTCGCCGACCTCCCGGGCCTCCTCCCGGACGCGGACGTCGTCGTCCTCACCACCCCGCTGACCGAGGACACCCAAGGGCTCGTCGACGGGGCCTTCCTCGGGCGCATGAAGGACGGGGCCCTCCTCGTGAACGTCTCGCGCGGGCCCGTCGTGGACACCGCGGCCCTGCTGGCGGAACTGGAGTCCGGCCGGCTGCGCGCCGCCCTCGACGTCACCGACCCCGAGCCGCTGCCCGCCGGACACCCCCTCTGGCACGCCCCGAACCTCCTGATCACCCCTCACGTCGGCGGCAGCAGCTCGGCGTTCGAGCCCAGGGCGAAGCGGCTCCTGGCCCGCCAGCTCACCCGGTTCGCCGCGGGCGAGGAGGTCCGCAACACCGTCCTGATCAAGGACTGAGACCGGCGCGTCGCGGTACTTCCGGCCCAGGCGTCACTACGCTGGGCGACGAAGCGTGCGCGACCGGTGGCCAGGACCCCCCTCTTGGTGACGGAGCGTAGAGCAGCTATGTCGCTGAGTGACGAAAGTGGTGTATCGTCCGGAACAAGGGGCTGCGCCACGTACGTCTGGCGCTGGGGAGTGATCGGACACTTTGGGGGGCGACGGGCGATGCACGGCCAATGGACGAAGGATCCGCTGCGGCAGGGCCGCCGGAGGCGACGCAGCCGGGACTGGAGCGCGTCCGAACCGGCCGGCGAGGGGCACCGGTGAGCGCCCCGGGGGCGGCGCTGCTGACCCGGCCGCCGGTCACCGGCGGAGGCGGCCGGGGCCTCGCGGCGCAACTCCTCCTCGCACTGGTCAGCGGCGGCTACGCGGTCGGAGCCGCCCTCGGCTGGGGATCGGACGAACTCGCCAAGATCATGGGCGACTTCGGCCTCAGCGCCGCCGGATTACTGGCCGCCGTCTCCTGTTACCACTACGCCCGCGCGATCGACCGGCGCGAACGTCCCGCCTGGCTGATGTTCGCCTTCTCCTCGCTCATGGGCGGCCTGGGGAACGCGGTCTGGGGCTGGTACGAGGTGGTCCTCGGCCAGAACGTCCCCGAGCCCTCGCTCGCCGACTTCGCCTTCCTCTGCTTCGCGCCGCCGGCCATCGTGGGCCTGCTCGTCCTGGCCAAACGCCCGGTCACCCGGGCCGGCTGGGTCTGCCTCGGCCTCGACTCCTGGCTCATCGGCGGCTCGCTGCTGACCCTCTCCTGGAGCCTGGCCCTCGCCAACGCCGCCCGCACCGCCCAGTCGGGCGCCCCCGGCAGCGTGCCGCGCGCCGCGCTCTCGCTCGCGTACCCGCTCCTGGACATCGCGCTCGTCTCCATGGTCCTGGTGCTGCACTTCCGGCGCTCGGCCAACAACCGCTCGGCGGTGAACACGGCGATCGCCGCCCTCGCCCTGACCGTCCTGAGCGACGCCCTGTTCACCTCGCCGCTGCTCAACACCACCTACAGCTCCGGGGAGATCCTCGACGCCGGCTGGTTCGCGGGCTCGCTGCTGCTCGCCTACGCCCCCTGGGGCGCCCGCCGGCCCGAGCCCGCGCCCCGGCCGGCCCCGCCGGGCCCGGACCGCCCGCACAGCCGCCCCATCACCGGCTCGCTGCCCGCGCTCACCCCGTACCTCGCGGCCGCGGTGTGCACCCTCGGCATCCTCTACAACGTCGTGGACGGCCGGAAGGTGGACCGGATGGTGGTCTTCACCGGCTGCACCGTCGTCCTCGCCCTCGTCATCCGGCAGGGCATCATGCTCCTCGACAACATTGCGCTCACCCAGGAACTGGCCCAGAAGGAGAACCACTTCCGCTCCCTGGTCCAGGGCTCCAGCGACGTCATCATGATCGCCGCGCCCACCGGGACCCTGCGCTACGTCAGCCCCGCCGCCGCCGGGGTCTACGGCCGCGACGCGGAGGAACTGGTCGGCACCGAGCTCGCCGCCCTGATCCACCCCGACGACCTCGGCCGGGTGGTCCACGAGGTACGCCGCTTCCTGGCCGCACCGCCCGCCGAGGAGCCCACCACCCGCATCGAGTGCCGCTTCGAGTCGGGCGGCGGCGAGTGGCTCAACGTGGAGTCCACCGTCAACCGCCACCAGGGCGGGCTCATCCTCAACAGCCGCGACGTCACCGAGCGGGTCCGCCTCCAGGCGCAGCTCCAGCACAGTGCCGAACACGACCCGCTGACCGACCTGCCCAACCGGGCCCTGTTCACCCGCCGCGTCCGCCAGGCCCTCACCGGCCGCCGGGCCGGCGACCACAGCACCGCCGTCCTCTTCATCGACCTCGACGGCTTCAAGGCCGTCAACGACACCATCGGCCACCAGGCCGGCGACGAGCTCCTCGTCGAGGCCGCCCGCCGCCTCCAGGACGCCGTCCGGGCCGGGGACACCGCCGCCCGCCTCGGCGGCGACGAGTTCGCCGCGCTGATCCTCGGCGACGGCAGCCGCGACCGCAGCGCCCGCGAGTGCCAGGTCCACGACATCGCCGACCGGCTGCGCGCCACCCTCTCCCAGCCGTACCGCATCGCCGGGAGCGAGGTCCGGGTGGCCGCCAGCATCGGCGTCGCCTTCGCCGACCCCGGCCTCACCCCTTCGGACCTGATGCGCAACGCGGACCTCGCGATGTACCGCGCGAAGGCGGGCGGCAAGGACCGGGTCGAGCTGTACGCGCCCCAGATGCAGGCCGAGGTCGTCCGCAAGGCGGAGCTGGCCGGCCGGCTGCGCACCGCGCTGCACGAGGGCGAGTTCGCCCTGCTGCACCAGCCCGTGGTCTGCCTGGCCACCGGCGAGGTCACCGCCGTCGCCGCGCAGGCCCGCTGGCGCTCCGCCCAGGGGATCCTCTTCACGCCGTCCGAGTTCCTCCGGGTGGCCGAGCACAGCGAGGGCGGGCCGGCCGCCGGGCCGGACGGCTCGCGCACCGCCGAACTGGGCCGTTGGCTGCTGGAGGAGGCCGTCGAGGAGGCCGCCGAGCGGCACCGGGCCGGGCACGACGTACCAGTGGCCGTCCGGATGACCGCCCAGCGGCTGCTGGACCGCTCCGCGCCCGGCAGCAGCGTCGAGGCCCTGCTGACCCGCCACGGGCTGCCCTCCGGGTCCCTCGTGCTCGAACTGGCCGCCTCCGACCCCAGGGTGCCCTTCGACGAGCTGGAGCGCCGTCTGACGGCCCTGCACCGGCTCGGGGTCCGGATCGCCCTGGACGGCTTCGGCAGCGGCTACGCGGCCATCAGCGCCCTGCGCAGGCTCCCGGTGGACCTGCTGAAGCTGGACCGGGGCCTGGTCGAAGGGGTGGTCGAATCGGCCAGACTGCACAAGATCACGGCCGGATTGTTGCGGATCGCAAACGACCTGGGCATGCAGTCCCTGGCCGACGGCGTGGACCTCCCCGAGCAGGTGCTGGCGCTGCGGGCGATGGGGTGCACCCACGGCCAGGGAGCGGCGTTCTCCGGACCGCTTGACGAATACAGGCTGCGGCGCGCGCTCGTGCGAGGTACGTTCCCAGTACCGGGCGGTACGGCCCAGCCGGCCTTGGCCGGCGGCTCGTCCGGTGGCTCGATGGTCATCCGTAGAGGCTCAAATAATGAGACGCCCGTCCCACCCGCTTGACATCGACCTCCCGCCGGAGGGAGGGTCAGTGCCATGCGCACCCGAATTCTCGTACTTGGAAAGCGCGTCGGCTGAAGCTGGGGCCTGCATGTCCCCGCTCGACACCACCGACGCGCTCCCCTCGCTTGCCACCCGGCACGAGGGGTTTTTTGTTGCACTGGCACACGCGTCCGGCCCAGGTCCGGACCACCCCCCGCTCCTCGTAAAACCCTCAGCTTCGAGAAGAGAATGCCGATGACCGAGCAGGCCTCCGGGGCCCACCATCCGCAGCCGCGGCCCCGTACGGGTGGGCACCACCAGCCCACCGCAGTTGAGCACGTCACGGGCGCGCAGTCCCTCATCCGCTCTCTCGAAGAGGTGGGGTGCGACACCGTCTTCGGTATCCCGGGCGGCTGCATCCTCCCGGCCTACGACCCGATGATGGACAGCAAGAAGGTCCGTCACATCCTGGTCCGCCACGAGCAGGGGGCCGGCCACGCCGCCACCGGCTACGCCCAGGCCACCGGCAAGGTCGGCGTGTGCATGGCCACTTCCGGCCCGGGCGCCACCAACCTGGTCACCCCGATCGCCGACGCGCACATGGACTCGGTCCCGCTCGTCGCGATCACCGGCCAGGTCTCCTCCAAGGCGATCGGCACCGACGCCTTCCAGGAGGCGGACATCGTCGGCATCACGATGCCGATCACCAAGCACAACTTCCTGGTCACCAGGGCCCAGGACATCGCGAAGACCATCGCCGAGGCCTTCCACATCGCCTCCACCGGCCGCCCCGGCCCGGTCCTCGTCGACATCGCCAAGGACGCCCTCCAGGCGAAGACCACCTTCTCGTGGCCGCCCAGCCAGGACCTGCCCGGTTACCGTCCGGTCACCAAGCCGCACGCCAAGCAGATCCGCGAGGCCGCCAAGATGATCGCCGCCGCCAAGCGGCCGGTCCTCTACGTCGGCGGCGGCGTCATGAAGGCCGGCGCCACCGCCGAGCTGAAGGTCCTCGCCGAGCTCACCGGCGTCCCGGTCGTCACCACCCTGATGGCCCTGGGCTCCATCCCGGACACCCACCCGCAGAACGTCGGCATGCCGGGCATGCACGGTGCCGTCACCGCCGTGACCGCGCTCCAGAAGTCGGACCTGCTGATCGCGCTCGGCACCCGCTTCGACGACCGCGTCACCGGGAAGCTGGACAGCTTCGCCCCCTTCGCCAAGGTCATCCACGCGGACATCGACCCCGCCGAGATCGGCAAGAACCGCGCCGTCGACGTCCCGATCGTCGGTGACGCCCGCGAGGTCATCGCCGACCTGATCCAGGCCGTCCAGGCGGAGAGCAACGAGGGCAACACCGGCGACTACACCGCCTGGTGGAAGGACCTCAACCGCTGGCGCGAGACCTACCCGCTGGGCTACGACCTGCCCGAGGACGGCAGCCTCTCGCCGCAGCAGGTCATCGAGCGGATCGGCCAGCTGGCACCCCAGGGCACCATCTACGCGGCCGGCGTCGGCCAGCACCAGATGTGGGCCTCGCACTTCGTCAACTACGAGGAGCCCCGCACCTGGCTGAACTCCGGCGGCGCCGGAACCATGGGCTACGCGGTCCCCGCCGCGATGGGCGCCAAGGTCGGCATGCCGGACCGCACCGTCTGGGCGATCGACGGCGACGGCTGTTTCCAGATGACCAACCAGGAACTGGCCACCTGCGCGCTGAACAACATCCCGATCAAGGTCGCGATCATCAACAACGGCGCGCTGGGCATGGTCCGCCAGTGGCAGACCCTGTTCTACAACCAGCGGTACTCGAACACGGTCCTGCACGCGGACGACACCGGCCACGACACCGTGGGCTCCCAGCTCGGCGAGTCCGCCTCCCCCCGCATGGGCACCCGCGTCCCGGACTTCGTCAAGCTGTCCGAGGCCATGGGCTGCGTCGCGCTGCGCTGCGAGGACCCGGCGGACCTGGACAAGGTCATCGCCGAGGCGAACGCGATCAACGACCGTCCGGTCGTGATCGACTTCATCGTCCACGAGGACGCCATGGTGTGGCCGATGGTCGCCGCGGGCACCTCCAACGACGAGGTCATGGCAGCCCGGGGCGTCCGCCCCGACTTCGGCGACAACGAAGACGACTGAGCCGAGAGAGCCTGAGAGAGAGAACGCCTCACATGTCCAAGCACACGCTCTCCGTCCTGGTCGAGAACACGCCCGGCATCCTCGCCCGGATCGCCGCCCTGTTCTCCCGCCGCGGGTTCAACATCGACTCCCTCGCGGTCGGCGTCACCGAGCACCCCGACATCTCCCGCATCACCATCGTCGTGAACGTCGAGGACCTCCCGCTGGAGCAGGTGACCAAGCAGCTCAACAAGCTGGTCAACGTGCTCAAGATCGTCGAGCTGGAGCCGTCCAACGCCATCGAGCGCGAACTCGTCCTGGTGAAGGTCCGCGCCGACAACGAGACCCGCTCGCAGATCGTCGAGATCGTCCAGCTGTTCCGCGCCAAGACCGTCGACGTCTCCCCGGAGGCCGTCACCATCGAGGCCACCGGCGGGGCCGACAAGCTCGGCGCCATGCTCAAGATGCTGGAGCCCTTCGGCATCAAGGAACTCGTGCAGTCCGGCACCATCGCCATAGGGCGTGGCGGCCGGTCCATCACGGACCGCAGCCTGCGCTCGCTCGAACGCAGCGCCTGAGCCCCACGGCGTCCGGGCCGGCCGCGCCGGTCCCGGACCCGGCGGCTGACACGCGGCCCGCATAGCGAGACCGAGAAACTCTTATTCCGTTCCCCGCCGTACGGTGGGAGCAACACCAGCGCACCAAGGAGATATCCCAGTGGCCGAGCTGTTCTACGAGAACGACGCCGACCTGTCCATCATCCAGGGCCGCAAGGTCGCGGTCATCGGTTACGGCAGCCAGGGCCACGCCCACGCGCTGTCGCTCCGTGACTCCGGCGTCGACGTCGTCGTCGGCCTCAAGGAGGGCTCCAGCTCCAAGGCCAAGGCCGAGGAGCAGGGCCTGAAGGTCCTCCCGGTCGCCGAGGCCGCCGAGTGGGCGAACGTCATCATGATCCTGACCCCGGACCCGCTCCAGGCCGAGATCTACGAGGCGTCCATCAAGGACCACCTGCAGGAGGGCGACGCGCTCTTCTTCGGCCACGGCTTCAACGTCCGCTACGGCTTCATCAAGCCCCCGGCCAACGTGGACGTCGCCCTGGTCGCCCCGAAGGGCCCGGGCCACCTGGTCCGCCGCCAGTACGAGGAGGGCCGCGGCGTTCCGTGCATCGCCGCCGTCGAGCAGGACTTCTCGGGCAGCGCCTTCGCCCTGGCCCTGTCGTACGCGGCCGGCATCGGCGGCACCCGCGCCGGCGTCATCAAGACCACCTTCACCGAGGAGACCGAGACCGACCTGTTCGGTGAGCAGGCCGTCCTCTGCGGTGGCGCCTCCGCCCTGGTCAAGGCCGGCTTCGAGACCCTGACCGAGGCCGGCTACCAGCCGGAGATCGCCTACTTCGAGTGCCTGCACGAGCTGAAGCTCATCGTCGACCTCATGTACGAGGGCGGCCTGGAGAAGATGCGCTGGTCGGTCTCCGAGACCGCCGAGTGGGGCGACTACATCACCGGCCCGCGCGTCATCACCGACGCCACCAAGGCCGAGATGAAGAAGGTCCTGGAGGAGATCCAGAGCGGCAAGTTCGCCGAGGAGTGGATGGCCGAGTACAAGGCCGGTCTGCCGAAGTACAACGAGTACAAGAAGGCCGACTCCGAGCACCTGCTGGAGACCACCGGCAAGAAGCTGCGCAAGCTGATGAGCTGGGTCGACAGCGACGAGAGCTGATCTCGTGAACGGCGGGGCCGGGACGGTGAGTCCCGGCCCCGCCGTTCACCCGCTCCCCTCCGGCGCCGGCCGGAGATCACCGGAATGTAGCCGCCTGATAGGACGGATTGTCCACCCCGGCCAATCCCGGACGGGTGATCCTTCCGTACAGGCGGAAACCCGCACCCGATCCGCCACTACACTGCTCAACACAACGCGTCAGGCCCACAGTGTCGTGCGTCTTCCACGCGGCTACCCCCTCCACCGCCTGCGGCCGTCGGGACGGCCGTCCGCACTGGACTTGTGAGGACCCACGTGAGCTCGAAACCTGTCGTACTCATCGCCGAAGAGCTGTCGCCCGCCACGGTGGACGCGCTCGGTCCGGACTTCGAGATCCGGCACGTCAACGGCGCCGACCGCGCCGAACTGCTCCCCGCGATCGTCGACGTGGACGCGATCCTCGTCCGCTCCGCCACCAAGGTGGACGCCGAGGCCATCGCCGCGGCCAAGAAGCTGAAGGTCGTCGCCCGCGCCGGTGTCGGCCTCGACAACGTCGACGTCTCCGCCGCCACCAAGGCCGGCGTGATGGTCGTGAACGCCCCGACCTCCAACATCGTCACCGCCGCCGAGCTCGCCTGCGGCCTGCTCGTCGCCACCGCGCGCAACATCCCGCAGGCCAACACCGCCCTGAAGAACGGCGAGTGGAAGCGGAACAAGTACACGGGCGTCGAGCTCAGCGAGAAGACCCTCGGCGTCGTCGGCCTCGGCCGCATCGGCGTCCTGGTCGCCCAGCGCATGTCGGCCTTCGGCATGAAGATCGTCGCGTACGACCCCTACGTGCAGCCGGCGCGCGCCGCCCAGATGGGCGTCAAGATGCTGACGCTGGACGAGCTGCTCGAGGTCGCCGACTTCATCACCGTGCACCTCCCCAAGACCCCCGAGACCCTCGGTCTCATCGGCGACGAGGCCCTGCGCAAGGTCAAGCCGTCCGTCCGCGTCGTCAACGCCGCGCGCGGCGGGATCGTGGACGAGGCCGCGCTGTACTCGGCCATCAAGGAGGGCCGCGTCGCCGGCGCCGGCCTCGACGTGTACGCGAAGGAGCCCTGCACGGACTCCCCGCTCTTCGAGCTCGACCAGGTCGTCTGCACCCCGCACCTCGGCGCGTCCACGGACGAGGCCCAGGAGAAGGCCGGCATCGCGGTCGCCAAGTCGGTGCGCCTCGCCCTCGCCGGCGAGCTCGTGCCGGACGCCGTCAACGTCCAGGGCGGCGTCATCGCCGAGGACGTGCGCCCCGGTCTGCCGCTCGCCGAGAAGCTCGGCCGCATCTTCACCGCCCTCGCGGGCGAGGTCGCGGTCCGCCTCGACGTCGAGGTCTGCGGCGAGATCACCCAGCACGACGTCAAGGTGCTGGAGCTCTCCGCCCTCAAGGGCGTCTTCGAGGACGTCGTCGACGAGACGGTCTCCTACGTCAACGCCCCGCTGTTCGCGCAGGAGCGCGGCGTCGAGGTCCGCCTGACCACCAGCTCGGAGTCCCCGGACCACCGCAACGTGGTGACCGTCCGCGGCACCCTGTCGGACGGTCAGGAGGTGTCGGTCTCCGGCACCCTGGCGGGTCCGAAGCACCTCCAGAAGATCGTGGGCGTGGGCGAGTACGACGTGGACCTGGCCCTGGCCGACCACATGATCGTGCTGCGCTACACCGACCGCCCGGGCGTGGTCGGCAAGGTCGGCCAGCTGCTCGGCGAAGCCGGCCTGAACATCGCGGGCATGCAGGTCGCCCGTGCCGAGGAGGGCGGCGAGGCGCTCGTCGTCCTCACGGTCGACGCGGAGGTCCCGGTGGACGTCCTGGCGGCCATCTCCGAGGAGATCGGCGCCGCCTCGGCCCGTACGGTCAACCTCGGCTGACCGGCGCGCACATGTGAAAGGGCCCGGGGTCGCCGACCCCGGGCCCTTTCACGTGAACCCGTCCCCATGCCGTACGCGGCTCAGCGCGCCGGTGCCGGTTCGGCCGGGGCCTGCTCCGCCCCGGCGGGAGCCGGGCTCGTCCCGCCCCGGGTCAGGGCGGTCGCGAGCCCCGCCGCCGCGAGGAGCAGCACCGCACCGCCCCAGGCGGCGTACTGCATCCCGTGTACGAAGGCCTCCCGGGCCAGGGCCAGCAGCTGCCCGCCGGCCTCGCCCCCGGCCTGCCCGGCGGCGGCGACGGCGCCGCCCAGGGTCTCCCGTACGGCGGAGGGCTCGCCCGCCAGGTCGGCGCGGTAGACGGCGGTGCCGAGGCTGCCCAGCAGCGCCATCCCGAGGGCCCCGCCGAACTCCTGGCCCGTCTCCAGCAACGAGGCGGCCGCACCGGCCTTCTCGGCCGGGGCCGTGGTGAGGGCCATGTCGGAGACCAGGGACATCACGCTGACGATGCCGGAGGCGAGCACCCCAGCGCCGGCCAGCAGCAGCCACAGCGAGTCGGTGCCCACGAGGGAGACCAGCCCGAACCCGGCGGCGGCGACGGCGAAGGAGCCGGCGATGACCTTGGAGCGGTCCGTCCGGGCGGCCAGGGCCGCGGAGACGGGGGCGGCGGCGCCGATGAGGAGCGAGGGCGCCAGGCTCCACAGGGCGGCCTCCAGGGTGCCCATGCCGAGCACGGACTGCAGGTACTGCGTGGTGAAGTAGGCGGAGCCCATCATCGCGAAGGCGGCGACGGAGTTGAGGCCGATGCCCGCCCCGAAGCGGCGGTCCCGGAAGAGCGCGCGGCCCACCATCGCGTCCTCGCGGCCGCGCTGGCGGCGGACGAAGGCGTACCCGAAGGCCAGGCCGACCAGCAGGCAGACGGCGTGGAGCGGTGCGAAGCCCTCGGCGGCGATCTCCTTCAGCCCGTAGACCACCGGCAGCACGGCGGCCATGGACAGCGGCACGCTCAGCAGGTCGAAGCGGCCGGGGGCCGGGTCCTTGAACTCCGGTACCAGGACCGGGACCAGGACCAGCAGGAGCAGCATCGCGGGCACGTTGACGAGGAAGACGGAGCCCCAGTGGAAGTGCTTCAGCATGACCCCGCTGAGCACGGACCCGAGGGCGATGCCGCCGGTCATGGCGCCGGACCAGATCCCGATGGCCTTGCCGCGCTGGCCGGCGTCCTGGAAGAGGTTGCGGACCAGGGCCAGCGTGGAGGGCATCAGGGTGGCGCCGCCGACGCCGAGCAGGGCCCGGGCGGCGATGAGCATCTCGGCGCTGGTGGCGAAGGCGGCGGCGACCGAGGCGAGGCCGAAGGCCGTGGCGCCGATCAGCAGCAGCCGGCGGCGGCCGATCCGGTCGCCGAGCGAGCCCATCGTGATCAGCAGGCCGGAGAGGGCGAAGGCGTAGCTGTCGAAGATCCACAGCTGCTGGGTGGCGCTCGGGTCGAGTTCCCGGGTGATGGCCGGGACGGCGAAGTAGAGGACGGAGACGTCCATCGAAACCAGGAGCAGGGGCAGCAGCAGGACCGTGAAGGCGGTCCATTCGCGGCGGCCGGCGAGGGGTGCCGAGGCGGCGGGGTTCGTCATGAGCAGGACTGTACAAGCGTATGGAACGCCTGTCTATGACGTCTGTATGGAAAGTTTGTGTGGGACCTTCGTCTAGGACGGTTGTCTTGGTACGGTGCGGTCATGGGACACAAAGAAGATCTGCTCGAAGGCGCCAAGAAGTGCCTGGTCGAGAAGGGGTTCGTGCGCACCACCGCGCGCGACATCGTCGGCGCCTCCGGCACGAACCTGGCGTCCATCGGCTACCACTACGGCTCCAAGGACGCCCTGCTCACCCAGGCGTTCATCGCCCTGACGCAGGAGTGGGGTGAGACGGCCTTCCCGGCCGGCCTGGAAGGTGAGGACGGCTCCCTGGACCGCCTGCGCGCCATGTGGGACGGCGTCCTCGCGCAGCACGACGCCGCGGCCCCCGTCTGGGCGGCCAGCATGGAGGTCGCGCTGAGCGGCGAACGGCTGCCGCAGCTGCGCGGCATGCTCGCCGCCTCCCAGGCCGAGGGCCGCCGGGGCCTGATCTCGCTCCTCACCGGCACCCCGGAGGAGGAGCTCACCGAACGCGACGAGCGCACCCTCGGCTCCGTGGTCCAGGCGCTGCTCAACGGGCTGATGATCCAGTGGCTGCTCGACCCCGGTACCGCCTCCTCCGCCGAGGAGTTCACCGAGGGGCTGCGCCTCCTCGCGCAGGGCCTGACGGCGTCCCCGGAGGCCGGACCCGCCGGCCGGGCGACGCTCTAGTGCCGCGGTGGTGGCCCGCACCCGGGTCCCGGCGCCCGGCCGGGTTCAGGTGCGCAGGCGGGCGGCCTTGAGGGCCATGTGCAGGAGCAGGCGGTCCTCGCCGAGGTCCAGGTCGAGCCCCGTCAGCTGCTCCACCCGGCCCAGCCGGTAGTACAGGGTCTGGCGGTGGATGCCCAGTTCCGCCGCCGCGCGCCCCGCCTGCCCCGCGCAGTCGAGGAACACCTCCGCCGTGCGGGCCAGTTCCCGGTGGGCCGGGCCCAGCAGGGCCCGCGTCGCCGGGTCGTCCGCCGGCCCGGCGCCCAGGGCGGCCAGCATCCGGTACGGGCCGATCCCCGACCACTGCGCCACCGGACCCAGCCCCGGCTGCCCGGCCGCCGCCCGGGCGGCGGCGGTGGCCTGAGCCCACGCGGCGGGCAGCTCCGCGAGCGCCCGCACCGGGTCGGACACCCCGGCGGTGACGGAGCCGCCCCCGGCGGGCGAGCCGGCCACCGCCGCGCGGGGCAGCAGCCGCCCGACCGCGGCCAGGGCCGGACCGAGCGCGTCCCCCGATCGCAGCCGCACCAGCACCGCCAGCACCCCCGTCCCCGGCCCGGGGCCGTCGCGGCCCTCGGAGCCCGCCGGGACCACGCACACCGCCGCCGCCCCCGGCACCGACCCCGGAGCCTCCCCGGACCACGGGGCCACGCACACGGCGGCGTGCGGCCCCTCGGCCCCGGGCCCCAGTGCCACCCGCAGCGCGGCCACCGCCATGTCCTGCTGCCAGCCCCGGCCGGCGGTGAGCACCGCCAGGAACTCCCGCGACAGGTCGGCGCCCGCCTTGGCCTCCTCGGCGAGCAGCACCCCGATCCGCTGGGCCACCTCCATGGCGGCCTCCAGGGCGGCCGGCTCCGGGCCGGGGTCCTGGTCCAGGAGCCACACGTAGCCCTGGACGATGCCCCGGTACCGCACCGGCAGGCAGATCCGCCCCCGGAAGACCCCCGCGTCCGGGGCCGCCGGGATCCGCACCGGGCCCGTGGCGCGGGCGATGCCGAAGCCCTCGAACCAGGAGCGGACGGCCGCCGTCGACTGCCGGGTCAGGATCGAGCGGGTGCGCACCGGGTCCATCACGAGGTCGTCCTCGCTGTCGTGCGCGCCGAAGGCGATGAGGCGGAAATCCCGGTTCTCCAGCGTCGCCGGGGCGCCGAGCAGCGCCGAGATCTCGTCCACCAGGTCCTGGTAATCGCCCTTCACGCGGACATTCTCCCACTCCGCGACGGGCCCTTCAGACAGATGTATGAGATCCGGGCCACGGATGCGTGACAGCTGTCGATGGCAGAGGATCGTGGAGATCCTTAGGTTTCACGGTGGTTTTACTTGCGTTTTCCTTACGGTCGCGGCCCCACCCCTGCGGCGTCCGTTCGTCCGCTTCTGCCACCCGTTGGAGGTGCCCCGTGCTGGGTCCCGCGATCCTCGCCGCTTCGCGCAGCGACAAGATGCGCCGAATCGTCTCTGCCGCCCCGGTGACCAAGCCGGTGGTCAACCGGTTCATCCCCGGTGAGACGGTCGGCCAGGTCATCCCGATCGTCGAGGAGCTCACCCGCAAGGGCCTGGAGGTCACCCTCGACGTCGTCGGCGAGGACATCACCGCGGTGGAGCAGTCCTACGCGGCCCGGGACGCCTACCTGGAGCTCATCGAGCGCCTCAAGGAGCTGGAGCTGGGCGAGACCGTGGAGATGTCGGTCAAGCTCTCCATGTTCGGCCAGGCCCTGGAGGGCGGCCACGAGCTGGCCCTCGCCAACGTCCGCCCGGTCGTCGAGGCGGCCGCCGCCATCGGCACCACCGTGACGCTGGACGCCGAGGACCACACCACCCTCGACTCGATGTTCGCCATCCACGAGGAGCTGCGCCGGGACTTCCCGCAGACGGGCTGCGTGATCCAGGCCTACCTCTTCCGCACCGAGGCCGACGCCCGCCGCCTGGCCGCCGCCGGCAGCCGCGTCCGGATCGTGAAGGGCGCCTACAAGGAGCCCGCGGAGGTCGCCTACCAGGACAAGGCGGAGATCGACAAGGCGTACGTCCGGATCATGAAGATCCTGATGGAGGGCGAGGGCTACCCGATGATCGGGTCCCACGACCCGCGCCTGATCGCCATCGCGCAGGAGCTCGGCCGCCAGGCCGGGCGCAAGCTGGACGAGTACGAGTTCCAGATGCTCTACGGCATCCGCAGCGAGGAGCACCTGCGGCTGGCCGCCGAGGGGCACCGCATGCGGGTCTACACGGCCTACGGCACCGACTGGTACGGCTACTTCATGCGCCGTCTCGCGGAGAAGCCGGCCAACCTGCTCTTCTTCCTCCGCTCGATGATCACCAAGAACTAGCCAAGAACCAGGTCAAGGAGTTATCGCCCCATGGATGCTGTGACCCAGGTCCCCGCGCCGGTCAACGAGCCGGTCCACTCGTACGCCCCCGGCAGTGCCGAGCGCGCGCGCCTCGAGATCCAGCTGAAGCAGCTGTCCGAGAACCCGATCGACCTCCCGATGACGATCAACGGCGTCAAGCGGATGGGTGGCGGCGAGCGCTTCGACGTCGTCCAGCCCCACGACCACAAGTCGGTCATCGGCACGTACGCCAACGCCACCCGGGACGACGCCCAGGAGGCCGTCGACGCCGCCCTGGCCGCCGCCCCGGCCTGGCGCGCGATGTCCTTCGACGACCGCGCCGCGATCATCCTGCGCGCCGCCGAGCTGCTGGCCGGCCCGTGGCGCGAGAAGCTGGCCGCCTCCACCATGCTGGGCCAGTCCAAGACCGTCCAGCAGGCCGAGATCGACACTCCCTGCGAGCTCGTCGACTTCTGGCGCTTCAACGTCCACTTCGCCCGCCAGATCCTGGCCGAGCAGCCCGCCGCGAACAGCGCCGGCGTGTGGAACCGCAGCGACCACCGCCCGCTGGAGGGCTTCGTCTACGCGATCACGCCGTTCAACTTCACGGCCATCGCCGGCAACCTGCCGACCGCCCCCGCGCTCATGGGCAACGTGGTCGTGTGGAAGCCGTCCCCGACGCAGACCCACTCCGCCGTCCTGCTGATGGAGCTCCTGGAGGCGGCCGGCCTGCCCAAGGGCGTCATCAACCTCGTCACCGGTGACGGCATCGCGGTCTCCGAGGTGGCCCTGAACCACCCCGAGCTGGCCGGCATCCACTTCACCGGCTCGACCAAGACCTTCCAGTACCTGTGGAAGACGGTCGGCAACAACATCGAGAACTACCGCTCGTACCCGCGCCTGGTCGGCGAGACGGGCGGCAAGGACTTCGTCGTCGCGCACCCGTCCGCGGACCGCGCGATCCTGAAGACCGCCCTGACCCGCGGCTCCTTCGAGTTCCAGGGCCAGAAGTGCTCGGCCTCCTCCCGCGCCTACGTCCCGGCCTCCATCTGGAACGACGGCTTCAAGGAGCAGTTCGCCGCCGAGGTCGACGGCATCACCATGGGTGACGTCCGCGACCTGTCGAACTTCATCGGCGCGGTCATCGACGAGCGCTCCTTCGCGAAGAACAAGGCCGCGATCGACCGTGCGAAGGCCGACCCGACCTGCACGATCGTCGCCGGCGGCACGTACGACGACTCGGAGGGCTACTTCGTCCGCCCGACCGTCATCGAGTGCACCGACCCGGAGAACGAGGTCTTCACGACCGAGTACTTCGGCCCGATCCTCGCGATCCACGTGTACGAGGACGACAAGTACGACGAGATGCTCGCGCAGATGGAGAACGTCTCGGCGTACGCCCTGACCGGCGCCGTCATCGCCCAGGACCGCTACGCGGCCGCGGACACGATGGAGAAGCTCCGCTTCGCCGCGGGCAACTTCTACATCAACGACAAGTCGACCGGCGCCGTCGTCGGCCAGCAGCCCTTCGGCGGCGGCCGCGCCTCGGGCACCAACGACAAGGCGGGCGCGGCGTCCAACCTGCTGCGCTGGACCTCGACCCGCTCCATCAAGGAGACCCTGGTCCCGCCGACCGAGTACGGCTACCCCCACATGGGCTGATCCGGCCCACGGCTGAACCCCGCCCCCGCTCCGGTACCCCCAAGTCCGGAGCGGGGGCGGTCCCCTTTCCGGGGCCGGAGGGCTCCGGGCGTTCAGACCTCCACGAGGACCTGGTCCAGGGACTTGCGGACCAGGTCCGGGACCTCGCAGTCGTCGGCGGGGTAGCCCACCGGGATGACCGCGAAGGCCTTTTCGTTCTCCGGGCGGTTCAGCACGTGCCCCAGGAAGCGCATCGGGCTCGGGGTGTGGATGAGCGCGGCCAGGCCGGACAGGTGGAGGGCCGACAGGAGCATGCCGACCGCTATGCCGACCGACTCGTCGACGTAGTAGTGCTTGCGCTTCGTGCCGTTCGGGCCGAGCCAGTAGCGCTGCTGGAAGACCACGATCAGCGCGGGCGCGTCGGTGAGGTGGGTCTTGACGGCGTCCGTGCCGATCGGGCGCAGCGCGGCGAGCCACTCGTCGCCGAGGCGGCCGTCGTAGGAGATCTGCTCCTCCTGCTCGGCGGCGGCGCGGATCTGCCGGCGGATGGCCGGGTCCTTGACCAGGACGAAGGTCCACGGCTGCTGGTGGGCGCCGGAGGGGGCGGTGGCGGCGCAGGCGATGGCGTCGCGGACGGCCTGCTCCGGGACGGGGTCGGGGGAGAAGTGGCGCACGGTCCGCCGTTCGTCCATGCGGGCCCGCAGCTCGGCCGCCCGCGCGAGGGACTCGGGGCCGGGCATGCGCGCGGGACGGTAGGCGACGGGCCGGTAGGGCTGGCCATGGGTGGGGGTCCACTGCTGGGTCTCAGGCGACATGCGCAGATCTTCCAGCGGGGGAACTCCCGGGGCCAGCGGTACGTCATGAACCAATGTCCGTTGTGTACTGACAGGGGGGCTATGGCCGTGTCGAACGTCGGTCGATTCGTGGACTGGGAGGGCTGCTTCAACGCCCGCGACCTCGGCGGTCTGGGAGCGCTGCGGCCCGGGGCGCTGATACGCGCGGACAGCCTCGACGGGCTCACCGCCCGGGGCTGGACCACTCTGTCCGGCCAGGGGGTGCGGACCGTCATCGACCTGCGCAACGACGGGGAGGCGGAGGTGGACCACTCCCCGCGGCCGGCCGGGCTGACCACCCTGTCGATCCCGCTCGACGGCATCGAGCACCGGGACTTCTGGGACGTGTGGTGGGGCACTCCCGGCTTCGGCACCCCCGCGTATTTCCGGCCTTTCCTGGAGCGTTTCCCCGACCGCGTGGCCGCCGTGGCCCGCGCCGTCGCCGCAGCCCCGCCGGGCGGCGTCGTCTTCCACTGCGGTCTGGGCCGCGACCGTACGGGGATCATCGCGCTCGTCCTGCTGCGGCTGGCCGGGGCGAGCCCGCAGGAGATCGCCGACGACCACGCGCTGAGCGAACCGCGGGTCCGGGCCCGGTACGCGGCCCGCGGAAGGTCCTATGACGACACCGAGATCGAGGAGTACACGGCCCGCCTCGGCACCACCGTGCACGCCCTCGCCCTGGAGACCGCGCGGTGGCTGGATGCGGGCGCCTACCTGCGCGGGGCCGGGCTGACGGCCGTCGAACTGGAGGGGCTGCGGGGCAGACTGGGGGCATGAGCGACGACACGCGGACCCGCCTCGCGCACACCTCCCAGCTCGACGCGGACACCCTCGCCGCCGTCCGGGACCTGCTCGACGCGGCCTTCGACGGCGACTTCGGCGACGAGGACTTCGAGCACGCCCTCGGCGGGATGCACGCCCTGGTGTACGAGGACGGCGCGCTCGTCGCGCACGGCAGCCTCGTCCAGCGGCGGGTGCTGCACCAGGGGCGGGCCCTGCGGACCGGGTACGTGGAGGCCGTCGCCGTCCGCGCCGACCGGCGCCGGCGCGGGCTCGGCGGGGTGGTGATGGCCGCGCTGGAGGGCGTGATCGCCGGGGCCTACGTACTGGGCGCCCTGTCCGCGTCCGAGGAGGGGGCGGCCCTGTACGAGGGCCGGGGGTGGAAGCCGTATCCCGGGCGGATCGGGGTGCTGGGCCCGGCCGGCCCCGAGCGGCTGCCCGAGGAGGAGGGCTCGACCTACGTGTGGACGCCGCCCGGAGGGGTCGTACCGGCCTCCGCCGGGCGGCTCGACTTCGACTGGCGGGACGGGGACGTGGTGTAGCTAGCCGGAGATGCTCGCGGTGCCCGTCTCGATGTGGCCGGTGTAGCGGCGCGACCAGGTGCCGTCGGCGTCGGCCAGGACCGTGAAGTCGTACCAGCCCTTGCTGTACGCCACCGCGTTGAAGAAGTCCTCGCGCGAGGAGCCCGCCGGCACGGTGTAGGTCCAGGGGCCGTCCGTGCGGTAGGCGTTGGAGCGGATGGTGAAGGTGACGGGGGAGCCGGAGGCGTTGGTCATCTTGAACCAGACGGCCGTCTTGCCGGTGCCGGACTCCACCGCGTAGCGGGCCGCGACCTCCAGGTCCTTGCCCGCTTTGGTCGCGTCGCCGATGAAGCGGCGCAGGAACCGGTTCGGGCCGTACATCGAGATGTCGTACTTGCCCGAGCCGGCGCCCAGGCCGATGGAGAACCAGTCCGTCGAGGTGCCGCCCGGGTCGACCGTGTACTGCCAGGCGGCCGTGTCCCGGTGCTGGTGCGGGTGGATCGAGAAGTGCGCGGCCCGCTTCGCCTGCGGGCCCTGGTTGGTCATCGAGAACCAGGCCAGGATCTTGCCCATCGGCCCGAACTCGAAGCGGTCCAGGTTGCCGTTCACCTGGTACGGGAGGGCCCGCGCCGGGCGCGTGCCGGGCTCCTGCGCCGGCTGGGCGTTGTTCTGGGGCACCGGGTTGGGCAGCGGGCCGCAGGTGGACTGGCCGATGACCTTCGCCGTCGACGGCAGGCCCGTCGGGACCCCGTACACCGGGTGCGCGAAGTCGAAGACGCCCGTCAGGTCGCCGGTCACCCTGCGGCGCCAGGCGCTGATGTTGGGGCAGAGGGCGGGGGTGCCGATCGCGGTCGTCCACGTCTCCATGAAGCGCAGCACCGAGGTGTGGTCGAAGACCTCGGAGCTGACCCAGCCGCCGCGCGTCCACGGGGACATCACCAGCATGGGGACGCGGAAGCCGAGTCCGATCGGGACGCCGTCGATGTACTCGTCCGGGGTGCCAGGAGGGGCGACCGGCGGCGGGACGTGGTCGAAGAAGCCGTCGTTCTCGTCGTAGTTGAGGAAGAGGACGGTGGAGTCGAAGACCTCCGGGTCCGCGGCGAGCGCGCGGTAGACCAGGTCGACGAAGTGCGCGCCGTCGCCGGGCGGGGCGTACGGGTGCTCGGAGAAGGCCTCGCTGGCCACCACCCAGGACACCTGGGGCAGGGTTCCGGCGACCACGTCCGCGCGGATCGCGGCCGCGATGTCGTCGGGGGTGGAGCCGGTGGTCTTGGGGACCGAGGCCATGCCCCGGTCCCACAGCGGGTCGCCGGGCCGCGCGTCGGTGAACTTCCTGAAGTAGGCCAGGCCGTTGTCCCCGTAGTTGTCCTGGGCGTTCTGGTAGACCTTCCAGGTCATCCCGGCCCGCTGGAGGGCCTCCGCGTACGACTCCCAGGTCAGCCCGGACTCCTCGCCGCCGTCCTTGCTGCTCGCGTCGACCTTGCCGCTCCACAGGAAGGTGCGGTTGGGGCCGGTGGCGCTGAGGGCGGAGCAGAAGTAGGCGTCGCAGACCGTGTAGTGGTCGGCGAGGCCGTAGTGGAAGGGGATGTCGCCCCGCTCCAGGTAGCCGAGGGTGTGGGTCTTGCCGACCCCGGCGACCCAGTTGTCCATCCGCCCGTTGTTCCAGGCCGCGTGCTGGGAGGTCCAGCTGTGCGGGAGGTCCCCGGTGCACTGGGCCAGGGTCTGGCCGTCGGCCCCGCCGGCCGACGGGGTGGCGGACAGCTTCCAGGGGTACTGGCGGCCGCCCCAGTTCGGCTGGTTGAAGGTGCCCCAGCCGCCGGGGATGTTGCCGGCGGCGCGGTCGCCGAAGCCGCGTACGCCCTTCAGCCGGCCGAAGTAGTGGTCGAAGCTGCGGTTCTCCTGCATCAGGACCACCACGTGCTTCACGTCGGTGATGGTGCCCGTCGCGGCGGCGGCCGCCGTCCCCGGCAGGGCGGTGGGCAGGGCCGCCCCCGCCACGAGCCCGGCGCCGATCCCCACGAAACCCCTGCGGCTGATGGGTGTCACTGGCTGCTCGCCTCCAACTCAAGTGCCCCGGCGGCACATTGACGGCAAGGGTGGCGGCAGCCGCCGCAAAGGTCTACATCCGTGCGGTAAGAACTCGGTGAACATCCGGACGGCCTGAGTCAGCTCCCGGTCCGCACGAGCATCTTGCCCGTGTTCTCGCCGTGGAGCATGCCCAGGAAGGCCTCCACCGTGCGGTCGAATCCCTGGACAACGGTGGTGTCGGTGCCGATCCGGCCGCTGCGCAGGTGGGGGACCAGGAAGTCCTCCAGTTCGTCCTGGAGATTGGTGTGGTTCCGTACCAATACGCCTTCCAGGCGCAGCGACTTGTGGACCACCTCGAAGAGGTTGCGGGGCGCGGCGGGGGAGCGGTCCCCGTTGTACATCGAGATCGCGCCGACCCAGGCGATCCGGCCGTACTCGCGCAGGGACGCGATCGCGCCCTCCAGGTGGTCCCCGCCCACGTTGTCCACGTACACGTCGATGCCGTCCGGCGCGGCCTGCGCCAGCTGCTCGCCGACGGGCCCGTCGTGGTAGTCGAAGGCGGCGTCGAAGCCGAGGGTCCCGGTGAGGTGCGCGACCTTCGCCGCCGATCCGGCGCTGCCGATGATCCGGCGGGCGCCGAGCAGCCGGGCGATGTGCCCGGTGGCGGTGCCGACCCCGCCGGCGGCGGCGGAGACGAAGAGGTCCTCGCCCTCGCGCAGGGCCGCGGTCCGGGTGAGGGCGGCGTAGGCGGTGAGCCCGGTGCCGCCCAGGACGGACAGGTACGCCTCCAGCGGGACGCCCGCGTGCCCGCGCAGCGTGCGGGTGCCGTCCACGCCCAGGGTGACCAGGGAGTGGGTGCGCCAGCCGGCGCGGTGGAAGACCAGGTCGCCCTCCTTCAGGCCCGGGTCGCGGGATGCGGTCACCCGGCCGACCGTGCGCCCCTCCAGCGGGGCGTTCAGCTCGAAGCCGCCCTCGCCGCCGTCCATCAGCCCGCGGTGGTACGGGTCCACCGACAGCAGCAGGTTCTCCACCAGGGCGCTGCCGGGGGCGGGTTCGGGGACGGGGGAGGAGGTGTACGCGAAGTCGGAGGCGGCCGGGAAGCCGGTCGGGCGGGCGATCTGGTGGACGGCGTAGGCGGTGTCGGTGCTCATGGCCATGAACCTAGGAAGGAATCCCGCGGCCGGGCAGGGGGTTGCCCTCATGGAAGCCGCACATCCATGAACGCGGCTCATACACCGAGGTGGGAACCAGTGGCCGAGCTCGCCCCGCAGGAACTCCGGGTCCTGGTCGCCGTCGCCGACACGGGCGGTTTCTCCGCCGCGGCCGCCGTGCTGGGGGTGAGCCAGTCGGCCGTCTCGCACTCGGTGCGCGGCAGCGAGGGCAAGGTCGGCGCGGTGCTCTTCGAGCGCGGCCGCACCGGCGCCTCGCCCACCCCGGCCGGCGAGCGGGCCGTCGCGCTGGGCCGGCGCATCCTGCGGCTGTACGAGGTGCTGGGCGCGGAGGCGCGCGGCGCGTCCCGGGCCCCCGCCGGGCGGGAGGCGGTGGAGGGGGTGCTGCGCGTCGCGGCCTTCCGCAGCGCGGCCCTGCACCTGCTGCCGCCCGCGCTGGAGCGGCTCACCGCGCTGCACCCCGGCGTCCGCCCCGAGGTCCGGGTGGTGCGCGAGATCGGCGCCGGCGCGGCGGGGGAGGTGGCCGCGGGCCGGGCGGACCTGGGCATCGCGACCCTGGGCGCGCGGGGGGACGTGGCGCCGGGCCTGCTGACCGGGGTGCTCGCGCGGGAGGCGTACGCCCTGGTGCACCCGGCCGGGCACCCGGACCCCAAGGCGCTGCCGCTGCTGGACTGGGACGAGAACTGCGGCTCCTACACCCGGGCGTGGTGGCGGTCCCAGGACTGGATCCCCCGGGCCACCGTGAAGGCGGAGGACGACGCCATGGTGCTGACGATGGTCGGCCGGGGCCTGGGCATGGCGATCATGCCGGAGCTGTCGCTGCGGGAGGCCCCGGAGACCGTCGAGATCACCGCCCTGGGGCCCCGGAGGCCGGTGAGGCAGGTGGGATACGTCACCACGACGGAGTTGGCGTCCACCCTCGCCGTCAGGGCTCTGATCAGGGAACTCAGGGCTGAGACGGCCTGAATCGGAACCTGCGGAAGGCTCCCTCCGGGGGGTTTCCCATCTCAGATACTAGGAAGTCCGAGTAATTGCCGAGACATACAGCCGGACCTGCCCTAGCTTTGTAGGAGCCGAACGTCTCGCTGATCCTGCGAATGGCGGTCGAGGGCGCGCGCCCACTGGCAGGCAACCCCTGCGGCGCACGGCCCCCCGCCTCTTCCGGCGCCTTGAAGGAACACCCCTCATCCGTGGCCCCGCCACGCCGTGATCCCAAGGAGTCGATCACCATGACCCCCACCACCGCCGCATCCCGCCGCGTCCGCCACACCTCCCCGGCCGACGCCGACCGCAAGAACGCCGCCGCCGCCCTCCAGCGCGCCCTGGACCGCCGCGACAACGGCGGCTCGACCGGCCACTGAGATTGGTCCAAATGCTGGACGCCATATGTCTGAGGGCTGGGACACGGAGTACGGTTCCGACATGTCGACCAGCATCAATCTCGCAGTGATCCCCGGTGATGGCATCGGCCAGGAAGTCGTGGCTCAGGGCCTCAAGGTCCTTACCGCGGTCCTGCCCCAGGATGTGAAGCTGGAGACCAAGGAGTACGACCTCGGCGCCCAGCGCTGGCACCGCACCGGTGAGACCCTCCCGGACGCGGAGCTGGAGGCCCTCAAGCGCCACGACGCGATCCTGCTCGGCGCCATCGGCGACCCGTCGGTCCCGTCGGGCGTCCTGGAGCGCGGCCTGCTGCTGAAGCTCCGCTTCGCCTTCGACCACTTCATCAACCTGCGCCCCTCGAAGCTGTTCCCGAACACGGCCAGCCCGCTCGCCGGCCGTCCGGAGATCGACTTCGTCGTGGTCCGCGAGGGCACCGAGGGCCCGTACACCGGCAACGGTGGCAGCCTGCGCACCGGCACCCCCGCCGAGGTCGCCACCGAGGTCAGCGTCAACACGGCCTACGGTGTGGAGCGCGTCGTGCGCGACGCGTACGAGCGGGCCAACGCCCGCCCCCGCAAGAAGCTGACGCTCGTCCACAAGAACAACGTCCTCGTGTACGCGGGCCACATGTGGAAGAACATCTTCGACAAGGTCGGCCAGGAGTACCCCCAGGTCACCACCGACTACCTGCACGTCGACGCGGCGACGATCTTCTTCGTCACCCAGCCCGAGCGCTTCGACGTCATCGTCACGGACAACCTCTTCGGTGACATCCTCACCGACCTGGCCGCGGCCGTCACCGGCGGCATCGGCCTGGCCGCCTCCGGGAACATCAACCCGACCGGCGCCTTCCCGTCCATGTTCGAGCCCGTCCACGGCTCGGCCCCCGACATCGCGGGCACCGGCAAGGCCGACCCGACCGCGACGATCCTCTCGGTCGCCCTCCTCCTGCGCCACCTCGGCTACGAGGACCAGGCCGTCCGCATCGAGGACGCGGTCTCGGCCGACCTGGCCGAGCGCGACGGCACCTTCCGCTCCACCGACGCGATCGGCGACGCCCTCGCCGCGCGAGTAGCCGGCTGACCCGGCCGTTCCACCCAGGAAGCCGCCAGGTCACAAAGGGACCTGGCGGCTTCTCCTGCGCGGCCCCCGGTGCCACCATCTCCCTGGGCCGCTAAAGCCCCGTTTCTCCGAAGCCTGCCCGCGCGCGATAATCGAACGCGAGGCCGCGGAATACGGGGAAGCTCGGACGTCCTAGTACGCATGAGCGCGGTCCGCCATACCCAACCGGTGAAGGACAAGCACTCATGACGACGCCCACGATCGAGCTCAAGCCCTCCTCGAACCCGCTGTCCGACGCGGAGCGCGAGGCGATCCTGGCCAGCCCCGGCTTCGGCCGCCACTTCACCGATCACATGGTGACGATCAAGTGGACCGAGGGCCGCGGCTGGCACGACGCCGAGCTGGTCCCGTACGCCCCCCTGGCGATCGACCCCGCGAACATGACCCTGCACTACGCGCAGACGATCTTCGAGGGCCTCAAGGCCTACCGCCAGCCCGACGGCACCGTCGCCACCTTCCGCCCGCGCGCCAACGCCGAGCGCTTCCAGGCCTCCGCCCGCCGCATGGCGATGCCGGAGCTGCCGGCCGACCTCTTCATCGAGGCCTGCGACGCCCTGATCAAGCAGGACAGCGCCTGGGTGCCGGACTCCGGCGAGGCCTCCCTGTACCTGCGCCCGTTCATGTTCGCGTCCGAGGTCGGCCTGGGCGTCCGCCCGGCCAACGAGTTCCTCTTCATGGTCATCGCCTCGCCCGCCGGCGCCTACTTCCCCGGTGGCGTCAAGCCCGTCTCCGTCTGGCTCTCCGAGGAGTACGTCCGCGCCGTCAAGGGCGGCACCGGCGCCGCCAAGACCGGCGGCAACTACGCGGCCTCCCTCGTCGCCCAGGCCCAGGCCGCCTCGCACGGCTGCGACCAGGTCGTCTGGCTGGACGCCGTCGAGCACCGCTGGATCGAGGAGATGGGCGGCATGAACCTGTACTTCGTGTACGGCGACCGCATCGTCACCCCGGAGCTGACCGGCTCGCTCCTGCCCGGCATCACCCGCGACTCCCTCCTCACCATCGCCCGCGACCTCGGCTACACCGCCGAGGAGGGCCGCATCACCACCGAGGACTGGAAGCGCGACAACGAGAACGGCACCCTCACCGAGGTGTTCGCCTGCGGTACCGCCGCCGTCATCACCCCGGTCGGCTCGGTCAAGTCCGAGCGCGCGAACTGGACCCAGGGCGACGGGCAGCCCGGCGAGGTCACGATGAAGCTCCGCAAGGCGCTCCTGGACCTCCAGACCGGCCGCACCGCCGACACCCACGGCTGGATGCACCCGCTCGGCTGAGGCGCATCCCCCGAAACGCCCGAAGGCCCCCGCGCTGCTGCGCGGGGGCCTTCGGCCTTGCGGTGGGGGAGGAGCGGGGTCAGCGCTCCTCGTCCTTCCCGTCGTCCTTCTTCTCGCTGCGCTGGAACTGGCCCTCCGAGCCGGTGAGGGCCGAGAGGCCGTCCCCGATCAGGTAGGCCAGGCCGGCCATCCCCTTGACGATCTTCGTCGCCACGTACGCGAGCTCTTCCACGACGCCTCCCCGTGTCGTACGCGGCGGCCCCCGTCCTAGTCGGCCGCCGCCATCACTGCCTCCGCCGCCGGTGCGGCGGCCGGTGCCGCCTGCGGCCGGACGGTCAGCGCGGCGTACACCGCGCCTCCGACCAGCCCCGACAGGACGAAACTACAGTCCACCCCGCCGGTGAGCGCCAGCAGAGGGCCCTCGTACACCGGGGTCGACACGGCCGCCAGTCCCACGACCGCGCCCGCCGCCCACGAGGCGGTGGCGCGGAGGTTCCAGCCGCCGCTGTACCAGTAGACGCCGCCGCGGGCCCGACGGTTGAACACCTGGAGGGCGTCGGCGTCGTAGACCCCGCGGCAGCGCACGAAGCCGATCAGGGTGATCACGGCCCACGGGGTGCCGATCGCGGTGAGCAGCAGCACGAAGGAGGTCATCGCGGACTGCACGTCCCACTCGAAGGAGCCGAAGAAGACGAACGCGGTGGCCACGGCGGCGGCGATCACGGTGGCCTTGGTGCGGGTGGCCCTGGGGATGATGGCGTCCAGGTCCAGGCCCATGGAGTAGAGCATCAGCCCGGCGTTGCCCACCGAGCCGGCCGCCGCGGCCACCAGCAGCGGGACGAGGTACCAGAAGGGCGCGGCCGCCACGAGCGGCCCGGCGTAGTCGGCCCCGGCCCGGGCGGCGAGGGCGGTGTACGTGCCGAACAGCTGCGGCACCAGCAGGCCGAACAGCAGCCCGAGACAGGTGGCCCGGAACACCTTCCGGGAGCCGTGGCGGCGCGGGGAGACGTAGCGGGTGTAGTCGCCGAGCAGGGTGATGAACGCGACGGGCCCGCTGAGCCCGGCGGCGACGGCGGCCAGCAGCCAGGTCGGCCAGAAGGAGCCGAGCAGGTACTGCGTGTCCGGCGGGGCGGCGGCGGTGAAGTGGGGGGCGTAGGCGACGACGCCGACGGCCAGCAGGACCACCATGGCGATGGACAGCACCTTGCTCATGCGCAGCAGCAGCCGGTAGCCGAAGACGGCTCCGACGACGGTGCACGCGGCGAGCACGCCGTACATCAGGGCGCGGGTGAGGCCGGTGTCGGGCGACCCGGTGAGCCGGGAGAGGGTCCCCGCCATCACGTCGCCGCCGATCCACAGGGTGAGCGCGGTGTAGCCGAGGGAGAGCAGCAGGCCGACCACGGAGCCGACCAGCCGCCCCCGTACGCCGAACTGGGCGCCGCTGGAGGTGGACAGGTTCGTCGCGGTCCGCAGCGACACCAGGGCGAGCGGCGCGGTGAAGGCGATGCCGACCACGGTGCCGGTCACGATGGCGGTGACGGAGGGCACCAGCCCGAGCCCGAAGGACGGGGGCAGCCAGCCGAAGACGATCACGCCGAGGCAGAGGTTGGAGCCGAGGAGGATCGAGATCAGGTCACGGGGCCCGCTCGTCCGCTCCTCCTCCGGGATGGTGTCGACTCCGCGCTGTTCGATGGGCATGGGGGGACTCCCTTGGCAGGGCGGGGGGTGGTTGCGCATTCGTTTGAGCGTCATTCAATGTGACCTGAGCCCTGGTCCCCGGTCAATGCTTCATTGCGAGGAAATGAAGAGTTAGAGTGATGCTCTAACTCATCGAGTCAAAAGGTGGTGGATCGGCGTGCGGCTGACCCCTACGGAGCGCGACCGGCTGCTGCTGCGCAGCGCCGCGGAACTGGCCAGGGCCCGCCGGGCCCGGGGCCTCAGGCTCAACGTCCCCGAGGCCACCGCTCTGATCGCGGACACGGTCTGCGAGGCCGCGCGCGACGGCAAGCGGCTGGCCGAGGCCATCGAGGAGGCCCGCGGCGTCCTGGGCCCCGACGACGTCCTGCCCGGCGTCGCCGACGTGGTCACCGAGGTGCACGTGGAGGCCGTCTTCGACGACGGCTCCCGCCTGGCCGTGGTCTCCGCGCCCATCCAGGGCGCCGTCTCCCTCGGCGCCGACGCCCCGGGCGCGGTCGTCCCCGGCCCCGGCGCGCCGCAGCCCGAACCGCAGCTGCACCTGCGGGTGCGCAACACGGCGCCCGTCCCGGTCAGCGTCACCTCCCACTTCCACTTCTTCGAGGCGAACCCCCGGCTCGACTTCGACCGCGCCGCCGCCTACGGCATGCGGCTGTGCGTGCCGGCCGGCTCCTCGGTCCGCTTCGACCCGCACGGCGAGGGCGAGGTGGGGCTGGTCCCGATCGGCGGCGACCGGATCGCCATCGGCTTCGCCGGCCTCGTGGACGGGCCCCTGGACGCCCCCGGAGCCAAGGAGCAGGCCCTGGCCCGCGCCGCCGCCTGCGGCTACCTCGGCGCCGCCGCCACCGAAGACGACCCGACGGGAGACCAGGCGTGAGCCGTCAGACCCCCCACACCGACCACAGCGCGCACTGCGCCCCCGGCAGCCGCCACATTGACCCGCACGAGTACGCTTCCGTGTTCGGCCCCCGGGCCGGGGACCGGGTCCGGCTCGGCGACTCGGGCCTGACCGTCCGCGTCGAGTACGACGCCCAGAAGCCCGGCGACGAGTTCCTCGCCGGCTTCGGCAAGACCGCCCGCGACGGCCTGCACCTGAAGGGCGCCGCCGTCCGCGAGACCTGTGACGTGGTGATCAGCAACGTCCTCGTCATCGACGCCGTCCTCGGCATCCGGAAGGTGTCCATCGGCATCCGCGAGGGCCGCATCCACGCGATCGGCCGGGCCGGCAACCCGGACACCCTCGACGGCGTCGACGTGGTCGTCGGCACCGGCACGAGCATCGTCTCCGGCGAGGGCCTCATCGCCACCGCCGGGGCCGTGGACACCCACGTCCACCTGCTCTCCCCCCGCATCATGGAGGCCTCCCTCGCCGCCGGTGTCACCACCGTCATCGGCCAGGAGTTCGGCCCCGTCTGGGGCGTCGGGGTCAACTCCCCCTGGGCGCTGAAGCACGCCTTCAACGCGTTCGACGCCTGGCCGGTGAACATCGGCTTCCTGGCGCGCGGTTCCTCCTCGGACGCCGCTCCGCTGGTGGAGGCCCTGGCCGAGGGCGGCGCGTCGGGCTTCAAGGTGCACGAGGACATGGGCGCGCACACCCGGGCCCTGGACACGGCGCTGCGCGTGGCCGAGGAGCACGACGTGCAGGTCGCCCTGCACAGCGACGGCCTCAACGAGTGCCTGTCCGTCGAGGACACCCTGCGGGTGCTGGAAGGCCGCACCATCCACGCCTTCCACATCGAGGGCTGCGGCGGCGGGCACGTGCCCAACGTGCTGAAGATGGCGGGCGTGCCGAACGTGATCGGTTCCTCCACCAACCCGACGCTGCCCTTCGGCCGGGACGCGGTCGCCGAGCACTACGGCATGATCGTCTCCGTCCACGACCTGAAGCCGGACCTTCCCGGGGACGCGGCGATGGCCCGTGACCGGATCCGCGCGGGGACGATGGGGGCCGAGGACGTCCTGCACGACCTGGGCGCGATCGGCATCACCTCCTCCGACGCCCAGGGCATGGGCCGGGCCGGTGAGACGATCCGCCGCACCTTCGCCATGGCCGCCAAGATGAAGGGCGAGCTGGGCCCGCTGGACGGCGACGGCGAGGGCGACGACAACGCCCGTGTGCTGCGGTACATGGCGAAGCTGACGATCAACCCGGCCATCGCCCACGGCCTGGCGCACGAGATCGGCTCCATCGAGATCGGCAAGCTCGCCGACATCGTCCTGTGGCGTCCCCCGTTCTTCGGCGCCAAGCCGCAGCTGGTCCTCAAGTCCGGCTTCCCGGCCTACGGCGTCACCGGCGACCCCAACGCCGCCACCGACACCTGCGAACCCCTCGTCCTCGGCCCGCAGTTCGGCTCGTACGGCGCCACCGCCGCCGACATCTCCGTCGCCTTCGTCTCGGCGGCCGCCGCGGCCCTCGGCTCCGACGAGATGCCGACCCGCCGCCGCCGCGTCGCCGTGCGCGGCACCCGCGGCATCGGCCCCAAGGACATGCTCCTCAACTCCCGGGTGGGCGCGGTCGATGTGGACGCGCGCAGCGGACTGGTCTCCCTCGACGGAGAACCGCTGCGCTCCGAAGCGGCCGACTCGGTCTCCCTCAACCGCCTCTACTTCCTTTAATCGGCACAGCCCGTAAGCCCGTTAGGACCCCGCCATGACTGCACAGCACGCCCAGCCCGTGAACGACGGCTTCCGGATGCCCGCCGAGTGGACCCCCCACGAGCGCACCTGGATGGCCTGGCCCAGCCCCAACCCCACCTTCACCAACGAGCAGGAGCTCGCCGAGGCCCGCCAGGCCTGGGGCGCCGTCGCCCGTGCCGTGCGCGCCTACGAGCCGGTGACCCTCGTCGTCTCCCCGGGCGACGCCGAGAGCGCCCGCGCGATCGTCGGCGACGACGTCCAGCTCGTGGAGCAGGAGCTGGACGACGCCTGGATGCGCGACATCGGCCCCACCTTCGTCACCAACGACGCCGGCGAGCTGGCCGCCGTCGACTGGACCTTCAACGGCTGGGGCGCCCAGGAGTGGGCCCGCTGGGACCACGACTCGAAGATCGCCCGGCACGTCTCCGACGTGGTCGGCACCCGCACCTACAGCACCCCGCTGGTGAACGAGGGCGGCGCCATCCACGTCGACGGCGAGGGCACCGTGCTCCTCACCGACACCGTGCAGCTCGGCGAGGGCCGCAACCCCGGCTGGACGCGCCAGCAGGTCGAGGAGGAGATCCACGCCCACCTCGGCACCACCAAGGCCATCTGGCTCCCCTACGGCCTGGCCGGCGACTACGGCACCTACGGAACCCAGGGCCACGTGGACATCGTCGCCGCCTTCGCCCGCCCCGGCGTGGTCATGGTCCACACCCAGCCCGACCCGGCCCACCCGGACCACGAGCGCTGCAAGACCATCGCCGCCATCCTGCGCGCCTCCACCGACGCCAAGGGCCGGCGGCTGGAGGTCGTCGAGGTCCCCGCGCCGACCGTGCTGGAGGAGGACGGCGAGTGGGTGGACTACTCGTACATCAACCACTACCTCTGCAACGGCGGCGTGGTGCTGTGCGCCTTCGACGACCCGCGCGACGAGGAGGCCGCCGAGATCTTCCGCGGACTGTTCCCCGAGCGGACGGTGACGCTCGTTGACGCACGTACGATTTTCGCCGGGGGTGGCGGTATCCACTGCATCACCCAGCAGCAGCCGAAGGTCTGACCCGAGGCGGACCTCGTGAAGGAGTGACCATGGTGGCGGGTGGAGCACCGGTACGGGCGGCGCGCAAGAATGCGCCCCCGCGCGAGGACGTACTCGCCGCCGCCATGGCCACGATCGCCGAGCGCGGCCTGGAAGGCCTGACCATGGCCGGCCTGGGCCGCCAGGTCGGCATGAGCAGCGGCCACCTCCTCTACTACTTCGGCAGCAAGGACGAGCTCCTGCTGCAGACCCTGGAGTGGAGCGAGGCGGCCCTGGGCAGTGAGCGGCGGGCCCTGCTGGCCCGCCGGGGCCCGGCGCGCGAGCGGGTACGGGCGTACGTGGACCTCTACGTGCCCGACGGCGCCCGGGACCCGCACTGGACCCTGTGGCTGGAGGTCTGGAACCGGTCCCAGAACGCGGGCCCCCAGGAACGCGAGCGGCAGGCCGCCATCGAGGGCGCCTGGCACCGCGACCTGGTCGCCCTGCTCGCCGAGGGCATCTCGCGCGGCGAGTTCCGCGCGGTGGACCCCGACCGCTTCGCGTCCAGGCTGCGGGCCCTGCTCGACGGGTTCAGCATCCAGGTCGCCGTGGGCCTGCCCGGCATAGGGCGCGAGGACATCCTGGAACACGTCGCGGAGTTCCTCGCCGAAACCCTCGCCCACTAGGCCGTGTCCTGGGGCTCCCGCCGACGGCGGCCCGGCTGGCGGACGCCGGGTGCCCGCATGCTGAGACCGGCGTCCACCGGCGACGGGCCGTGTGACACACTGCGAGCGTGTCTGCTCAGCTCATGATTATGGACAGCAGCGCGCCGGTCCTCTGTGACCGCTGAAACCGTGGACGACCTCCGCGGCAGCGGCCACCGTGCCTCAGACCCGCGCGCAGACCTCTCGCACCCGCGAGGGGTCTTTTCGTTTCCAAGGGCAGAAACATGCCGGAAGCGGGCGGCGCGCGATGATGGGGGCAGTGGATCCCCGGTCTCCGGAACCACTCATCCGACAGGAGTCAGATCAGCATGACGACGACAGAGGCGACCCAGCCGACAGCGGCCCTCGACGACGCCTTCCACGTCTTCGACACCACCCTGCGCGACGGCGCCCAGCGTGAGGGCATCAACCTCACGGTCGCGGACAAGCTGACCATCGCGCGGCACCTGGACGAGTTCGGAGTCGGCTTCATCGAAGGCGGCTGGCCGGGGGCCAACCCCCGCGACACCGAGTTCTTCGCCCGCGCCCGGGCCGAGATCGACTTCAAGAACGCCCAGCTCGTCGCCTTCGGCGCCACCCGCCGGGCCGGCGGCCAAGCCGCCTCGGACCCGCAGGTGCGCGCCCTCCTGGAGTCCGGCGCGCCGGTCATCACCCTCGTCGCCAAGTCCCACGACCGGCACGTCGAACTCGCGCTGCGCACCACCTTGGACGAGAACCTGGAGATGGTCCGCGACACCGTCTCCCACCTCGTCGCCCAGGGCCGCCGCGTCTTCGTCGACTGCGAGCACTTCTTCGACGGCTACCGCGCCAACCCCGAGTACGCCAAGTCCGTCGTCCGCACCGCCCACGAGGCCGGCGCCGACGTCGTCATCCTCTGCGACACCAACGGCGGCATGCTCCCCGCCCAGATCACCGCCGTCGTCTCGACCGTGCTGGCCGACACCGGGGCCCGCCTCGGCATCCACGCCCAGGACGACACCGGCTGCGCCGTCGCCAACACCCTGGCCGCCGTCGACGCGGGCGCCACGCACGTCCAGTGCACCGCGAACGGCTACGGCGAGCGCGTCGGCAACGCCAACCTCTTCCCGGTCGTCGCGGCGCTGGAGATCAAGTACGGCCGCACGGTCCTCCCCGAGGGCGCGCTCGGCGAGATGACCCGCATCTCCCACGCCATCGCCGAGGTCGTCAACCTCACCCCCTCCACCCACCAGCCGTACGTCGGCGTCTCCGCCTTCGCGCACAAGGCGGGCCTGCACGCCTCGGCGATCAAGGTCGACCCGGACCTGTACCAGCACATCGACCCCGAGCGCGTCGGCAACACCATGCGCATGCTGGTCTCCGACATGGCCGGCCGGGCCTCCATCGAGCTCAAGGGCAAGGAACTCGGCGTCGACCTCGGCGGCGACCGCGCGTTGATCGCCCGCGTGGTCGAGCGGGTCAAGGAGCGCGAGCTGGCGGGCTACACGTACGAGGCCGCCGACGCCTCCTTCGAGCTGCTGCTGCGCGCCGAGGCCGAGGGCCGGGCGCGCAAGTACTTCCGCGTGGAGTCCTGGCGGGCCATCGTCGAGGACCGCCCCGACGGCACCCACGCCAACGAGGCCACCGTCAAGCTGCGGGCCAAGGGCGAGCGGATCGTCGCCACGGCGGAGGGCAACGGCCCCGTCAACGCCCTCGACCGGGCCCTGCGGGTCGCGCTGGAACGCTTCTACCCCCAGCTGGCCAAGTTCGAGCTGGTGGACTACAAGGTCCGCATCCTGGAGGGCAAGCACGGCACGGAGTCCACGACCCGCGTCCTGATCGCCACGACGGACGGCACCCGCGAGTGGAACACGGTGGGCGTCGCCCCCAACGTCATCGCGGCCTCCTGGCAGGCCCTGGAGGACGCCTACACCTTCGGCCTCCTGCACGCGGGCGTGGAGCCGGCCGAGTAGTCCCGGCGGCGGTCAGCACGCGTCCGCGACGAGCTCGCGGAACTCCTTCGCCGACATGGCCCTGCCCCCTGCCCACACCTCGCCGGGCTCCAGCCCGGCGAGGTCGTCCGCGGTGAAGGAGACGCTTCCCGAGTAGTCGGCGGAGCCCGGCGGGTGGAAGCTCAGGCCGTACCTGCGGCCGGGCCTGAGGCTCCGCTCCGCGCCCCACTCGCGGACCGCCCAGGTGGCCGGCGGGGAGAAGAGGGGGAACGTGACCCGTCCCGCGGCCAGTGGGGAGCCGCCTGCCATCCAGCCGTCCTCGGAGGCCGCCGACGGAGCCGTCACGCCGGGCTGCGGCGTACCGGACGCCGGAGCGTCGTGGACGAAGAAGTCCGCGGCGGCGACGGCGTCGCCGCCGCACGGCACCATCGTCACCTGCGGCGTTCCGTCGGCACCGATGCCGACCGAGATCAGCGGCCGGTCGGCCGCCGAGCAGCCCGCCAGCAGCCCCGCTCCCGCAACCACCAGTGCCACCCCGCACCACACGCGCCGCATCGGCCCACCCCCTGGCGGCAGGCTACGCGGGCGGGCTCTGGCGGGAGCAGGGACGGTCTTATGTCCCGCTCACACAGGAAATGACCGGTTCGGGTAGCGTCGTCGGTATGAGGACCAGGCTGATATCCGTACGCATGGGATCGGCGCTGTCCGGTCTGCTGCTGGTGCTGGGCGTCGGAGCGCTCGGGGCCGCCCCGCAGGCGGCCGCCGCCGACGGGGGGACCGCCGCCGTGGCGGAGGCGCTCAAGAAGGGGCCCGTGTACGTGGACCCCGGGGCCGCGGCCCAGCTGTCGCCCGCCCAGGCCGACGCCCTCGCCGCCAAGATCAAGGCGGCCGGCAAGCCGCTGTTCGTCGCCGTGCTGCCCGCCACCCCCGCCTTCCCGGCCGACAGCGTGCTGCGCACGGTCCGCACCGGGACGGGGATCACCGGGGTCTACGCCATCCGGCTGGGCGACGGCTTCGACGCCGGGGCCGACCGGGTCGTCATGTCGAACAACGCCGTCCGCAACCTCACCGACGCGGTGAAGGCGGGCGGGGCGGTGGACGCCGCGACCCAGCTGAACAACTTCGTCGACCAGGCCCTCCCGCAGATGAAGGGCAAGGCCCCGGCCTCCTGGAGCGGGGCCTCCGAAGGCGGCGGCTCCTCGGCCGGGGCGATGATCGCGCTCGGCGCGGTGGCCCTGGCCGGCGGCGGCGGTGCGTACCTGCTGGTCAAGCGGAACCGGAAGAAGAAGGAAGAGGCCCGGCGGGAGGCCGTCGCCCGGCTGAGTGTGGTCGTGGACGAGGACATCACCGCCTTCGGCGAGGAACTCGAACGCCTCGACTTCCACCCCGGCGAGCCCGGCGCCGACGACGCCATGCGCGCGGACTACGAGAAGGGGCTGGACTCCTACGAGAAGGCCAAGCGGATCATGGCCTCGGTGCGGGAGCCGCACGAGGTGCAGGGGGTGACCCAGGCGCTGGAGGACGGCCGGTTCGCCCTGGCCAGTCTCGACGCCCGCCGTCAGGGCAGGCCGCTGCCCGAGCGCCGCGTGCCCTGCTTCTTCGACCCGCGCCACGGGCCGAGCACCGAGGACGCGGCCTGGGCCCCGCCCGCGGGGGCGGCCCGTACCGTGCCGGTCTGCGCGGCGGACGCCGTACGGCTGCGCGACGGGCTGGACCCGGCGGTGCGCACCGTGGACACGGAGCACGGCCGCCGGCCGTACTACGACGCCGGCCCGGCGTACGGCCCCTGGGCCGGCGGGTACTTCGGCGGCGGGATGCTGCCCGGCCTGCTGGTGGGCACGATGCTCGGTTCGATGATGGCCACCCCCGCGTACGCCTCGGACTTCGGCGGCGGGTACGGCGGCTACGACGGCGGCGGCTTCGAGGGCGGGGACGTCTCCGGCGCCGACTTCAACCCGTCCGACTTCGGGGGCGGGGACTTCGGCGGCGGTGGCGGCTTCGACGGGGGCGGCGGGTTCGACGGCGGGGGCGGCTGGTAGCCGCCCCCGGGGTTCCGCGCGGCCCGTGGTCGGTCCTGGTCAGGCCTGCTTGACCGCGGAGATGTCGAAGGTCAGCCTGACCTTGTCGCTGACCATCACGCCGCCGGCCTCCAGGGCCGCGTTCCAGGTCAGGCCCCAGTCGGAGCGCAGGATCTCGGCCGAGCCCTCGAAGCCCACGCGCTCGCTGCCGTAGACGTCCGTGGCGGTGCCGGCGAACTCCAGGTCGATGGCGAGCGGACGCGTCACGTCCTTGATCGTCAGGTCACCGGTGATGCGGTACTTGTCGCCGCCCAGCTGCTCCGCCGAGGTGGAGCGGAAGGTCATCAGGGGGTAGAGCTCGGCGTCGAAGAAGTCGCTGCCCAGCAGGTGGGCGTCGCGGTCGGCGATGCCGGTGCTGACCGAGGCGATCTGCACGTCGATGGAGGCGGTGGAGCGCGACGGGTCGCTGCCGTCCAGGTGGAGGGCGCCCTCGTGCTGCGCGAAGCTGCCGCGGACGTTGGTCACCATGGCGTGGCGGACGGTGAAGCCGATGCTGCTGTGCGCGGGGTCGATGGCGTAGTCGCCGGTGAGGGCGGCGAGGGCCGGGTCGACGGGGAGCGTGGCCACCGCGCCCTGCTGGGCGGGGGCGGCGGTCTGGCTGCGGCGGGAGAAGAGGCCCATGACTTCCTCCTGGGGAGTCCGTGGTTTGGTTCAACTTTCAACAAGAGCGACGCTAGACCCATTCCGTTCAAATTTCAACTTCTTGGGTCGCGGTGACTCCGTTTTGTGGAACCCCCACAAAGGGGAGAGGGTCCTGCTGGGGGAGTCCATGCTTCCTTCGGAGGTTCTGTCCGGGCCGCACAGCGGACGGGGTCCGAGACTGTGTAGAACCAACGGAGGGTTTTGATGGCCACGCTCCGTAAGGTCGGTACATGACCGTTGTGGACCAGACCCCGAGCGAGCCGACGGACGCCCGCGGGCGCGTGGCCGAGCTGCACTCCCTCCGCGAGGAGGCCCGGCGCGGCCCCAGTGACCGCGCGACCGAGGCCCAGCACGCCAAGGGCAAGCTGACCGCGCGCGAGCGCATCGCGCTCCTGCTCGACGAAGGTTCCTTCAGGGAGGTCGAGCAGCTCCGCCGGCACCGGGCCACCGGCTTCGGCCTGGAGGCCAAGAAGCCCTACACCGACGGTGTCATCACCGGCTGGGGCACGGTCGAGGGCCGCACGGTCTTCGTCTACGCGCACGACTTCCGCATCTTCGGCGGCGCCCTGGGCGAGGCCCACGCCACGAAGATCCACAAGATCATGGACATGGCGATCGCCGCCGGTGCCCCGCTGGTCTCCCTCAACGACGGCGCCGGCGCCCGCATCCAGGAGGGCGTCTCCGCCCTCGCCGGCTACGGCGGCATCTTCCAGCGCAACACCAAGGCCTCGGGCGTCATCCCGCAGATCTCGGTGATGCTCGGCCCGTGCGCCGGCGGCGCCGCGTACTCCCCGGCCCTGACGGACTTCGTGTTCATGGTCCGGGACACCTCGCAGATGTTCATCACCGGCCCCGACGTCGTCCGCGCCGTCACCGGTGAGGAGATCACCCAGAACGGCCTCGGCGGCGCCGACGTGCACGCCGAGACCTCCGGCGTCGCGCACTTCGCGTACGACGACGAGGAGACCTGCATCGCCGAGGTCCGGTACCTCATCACGATGCTCCCCTCGAACAACCGCGAGAACCCGCCGGTCCACGAGAACACCGACCCCGCCGACCGGCGCTCGGACGTGCTCCTGGACCTGGTCCCCGCCGACGGCAACCGCCCGTACGACATGCTCAAGGTCATCGAGGAACTCGTCGACGACGGCGACGTCCTGGAAGTCCACGAGCGCTGGGCGCGCAACATCATCTGCGCCCTGGCCCGCCTGGACGGCCAGGTCGTCGGCATCGTCGCCAACCAGCCCGGCCACCTCGCCGGCGTCCTGGACATCCACGCGTCCGAGAAGGCCGCGCGCTTCGTCCAGATGTGCGACGCGTTCAACATCCCGATCGTCACCCTGCTGGACGTCCCGGGCTTCCTGCCCGGCGTCGACCAGGAGCACGGCGGCATCATCCGCCACGGCGCCAAGCTGCTGTACGCGTACTGCAACGCCACCGTGCCGCGGATCTCGCTGATCCTGCGCAAGGCCTACGGCGGCGCGTACATCGTCATGGACTCCCAGTCCATCGGCGCCGACCTCACCTACGCCTGGCCCACCAACGAGATCGCCGTCATGGGCGCCGAGGGCGCCGCCAACGTGATCTTCCGCAAGCAGATCGCGGACGCCGAGGACCCCGAGGCGATGCGCGCCCGGATGGTCAAGGAATACAAGGCCGAGCTGATGCACCCGTACTACGCGGCCGAGCGCGGCCTCGTGGACGACGTCATCGACCCCGCCGAGACCCGCGGGGTGCTCGTCAGCGCCCTCGCGATGCTCCGCACCAAGCACGCCGACCTGCCGTCTCGCAAGCACGGCAACCCGCCGCAGTAACGAGCGAAGGAGACCTGCCGACGATGAGCACCGCCACCGACACCCTGCTGAAGGTCGAGAAGGGCAACGCCGCCCCCGAGGAACTGGCCGCGATCACCGCGATCCTGCTCGCCCGCGCCGCCGCCACCCCGGAGGAGGCCGCCGCCACCCGCCGTTCCACGGCCGGCTGGCGCCGCCTGGAGCGCAGCCGGGGCTTCCAGGCCCCCCACAGCTGGCGCGGCTGAACAGCGCACGCACGAACGCCGGAAGGCCCCGCACCCCGAGGGTGCGGGGCCTTCCGCGTGCCCGTCCCCGGGGAGGCCGCGTCCCCGGGGACGGGCACGCGGAAGGCCCCCGTGTCCCGGACACGGGGGCCTTGCGCGGTGTTCCGCCCTGCTTACCGGAGCCGGGCCATGAGGGCGTGCTCGACGAGCGTGATGAGTGCGCTCTTGGCGTCCGCGCGGTGGCGGGCGTCGGTGGTGATGATGGGGGCGTCGGGGCCGATCTGGAGGGCCTCGCGCACTTCTTCGGGGGTGTAGGGCTGGTGTCCGTCGAAGCCGTTGAGGGCGATGACGAACGGCAGGCCGCTGTTCTCGAAGTAGTCGACGGCGGGGAAGCAGTCGGCGAGGCGGCGGGTGTCGACGAGGACGACGGCGCCGATGGCGCCGCGTACGAGGTCGTCCCACATGAACCAGAAGCGGTCCTGTCCGGGGGTACCGAAGAGGTACAGGATCAGGTCCTGGTCCAGGGTGATGCGGCCGAAGTCCATGGCGACCGTGGTGGTCGTCTTGTCACCGGTGTGGGTGAGGTCGTCGATACCCGCGGACGCGCTGGTCATGACGGCTTCGGTGCGCAGGGGGTTGATCTCGGAGACCGCGCCGACGAACGTGGTCTTGCCCACGCCGAAGCCGCCCGCCACCACGATCTTCGCGGAGGTGGTGGAGCGCGGAGCCGCTCCGCCGTTAGAGCTTGCGAAGTCCACTGAGCACCCTTTCGAGCAGTGTCACATCTGGCTGGCCGCCGGCAGACTCGTCGCCGCCGGGCTGGTGAATGGCGACAAGGCCCGCCTCCGCCAGGTCGGCGACGAGGATGCGGGCGACACCAAGAGGAATGGAGAGAAGTGCCGAGATCTCCGCGACGGATTTGATCTCCTGGCACAGGCGGCAGATGCGCTGGTGCTCGGGCAACTGCCCTTGCAGGCGCGCGGGGTCCGCCGTGGTACTGACCAGCGCCTCGATGGCGAGCTGGTAGCGCGGCCGGGTACGGCCGCCGGTCATCGCGTAGGGGCGCACCAGCGGGTTGTGCGCCTTCGGGGCTTGCGGCTGCGCGGCCCTGGGGGGCTGCTGCGGAAGCCGGTGGGGCGCCTGGGGCTGCTGGGGCTGGCCGTACGGCTGCTGGGCGTAGGGGTTGTGCTCCGGCACGGGCCGGCTGGGAGAGGAGGGGAAGTTGAAGCGGTTCTGGTCGTGCCCACCCTGCGGCTGCTGGCCGCCATAAGGATGTCCTCCGGGTGTTGTCACGTTTCCTCCTCCGACTCCAAGAACGCAGTACTCCCTGTGGAACCGCGCCACCGCACCCTACGGTGCGATGACGCGAAACGCACTGCCCGTTTGCTAGTTGAGAAGGCTTCCCTGCAGCTCCGCGCGGAGGTCCGGGGTGAGGACCGTGCCGGCGCGGTCGACGAGGAGGGCCATCTCGTAGCCCACGAGGCCGATGTCGCACTCGGGGTGCGCGAGCACCGCGAGCGAGGATCCGTCGGAGACGGACATCAGGAAGAGGAAACCGCGGTCCATCTCCACGACGGTCTGGTTGACGGCGCCGCCCTCGAAGATCCGGGAGGCACCGGCGGTCAGCGAGGTCAGGCCGGAGGCCACGGCCGCCAGCTGATCGGCGCGGTCGCGCGGGAATCCGTCGGACATCGCCAGCAGAAGGCCGTCGGCGGAGACCACCACCGTGTGGGACACCCCGGGGGTGTTGTCCACGAAGTTGGTGATCAACCAGTTCAGGTTCTGCGCCGCCTGGCTCATCGCGCTCACACTAACGCTCCTGGTCATAGCTGTTACTTGACTGCTCGGAACCCGCGCTGCGTCCCTGCTGGACACCGCGTCGCAGGTTGCTCAACCTGCCACGGACGTCCTCCGGGGCGCGGGAGACCTGGGGGCCTCCCTGCGGGGTCGTCTCCGCAGCGCCCTCGACCAGGTTGGCCTTGGGCACGCGCCGAGGGAGACCGGACGAGGTGACCCCGCCCGCCTTCGGCTCACGGAGCTTGCCGGCCTGCTGCCAGCGCTCGTCGTTCGTCGAGCGCCAGCCCGCGCCGGCTGCTGCCTCCTCCACATCCTGCTTCGGTTCGGCGGCCTGCTGCTGACGCTGCGGCCGCTGCTCGAAGAGGGATCCGGCGGACTCCGCTTCCTGCTGTGCCGGCTGCCACTGCTGCTGGCTGCCGCGTCGCGGCAGGCCCGCCCCGGTCAACTCGTGACCGGCGTCGGCAGCGGCGCCCGGACGGTCGAAGCCTACGCGGTCCAGGGCCGGTTCGGGAGCGGAGGGCGATTCCGAATCGGTCCCGTAATCCTGCTGGTAGGAGCCCGGGTAGGTGTTCTGCCCGGGCCACTCGGCCTGCTGGGACTGGTCCTCGTAGCCGCCGTCGTACGCCTGGGCGGGCTGCTGCCCGTCCTGGTAGCCGGCCTCCGGATACGAGTAGCCCTGCTCCGGGTACGCCTCGTAGGCACCCGGCTGCTGCTGGGCGTCGTACGGAGCCTCGTAGCCCTGCGCGGACTGCTGCTCGTAGCCCTGGTACTCCTGGTACCCGTGCTCCGGCTGCGGTTCCGGATAGTCCTGCGCCTCGGGACCGGGGTACTGCTCCTGGTCCTGAGCCTGCGGGAAGTTGAGCTGCGCCTCCAGCGCGGCCCGGCGCTCCTCGCGGCCCAGGGACCGCACGACCGGGTCCGCGGGCTTCGCGTCGCCGCCCTGGGCGCCCGGGGCGTCGTAGGCGGAGTCGTCGAAGCCGAGCTCGGCGGCCGTCCGCAGCGGGGCGGCCTGCTGGGCCTGCTGCTGCGGAATGATCGAGGAGACGGTGAAGTCGTCGTCCGGGATGCCCTCGCCACCGCCACCGTGGGTGATGGCGTCGGGGAGCATGACCAGCGAGGTGGTGCCGGCCGCCTCGCCCGAGGGGCGCAGCTGGACGCGGATGCTGTGGCGGTCCGCCAGCCGGCCGACCACGAACAGACCCATGCGCTGCGAGATCGCGGCGTCCACGGTCGGCGGGTTGGCCAGCTTGTGGTTGATGTCCGCGAAGTCCTCGGCGGTGAGGCCGATGCCCTTGTCGTGGATCTCGACCATCACGCGGCCGTCGGGCAGACGCGTGGCGGTGACGCGGACCTTGGTCTGCGGGGAGGAGAACGTGGTGGCGTTCTCCAGGAGCTCGGCGAGCAGGTGCACGAGGTCGGTCACGGCCTGGCCGTGGATCTCGGCCTCGGAGACGCCCGAGAGCTCGATGCGCTCGTACTGCTCCACCTCGGAGGAGGCGGCGCGCAGCACGTCGACGAGGGGCACCGGCTGGTCCCAGCGGCGGCCCGGGTTCTCACCCGCGAGGATGAGGAGGTTCTCGCCGTTGCGGCGCATACGGGTGGCCAGGTGGTCCAGGCGGAAGAGGTTCTCCAGCTGGTCCGGGTCGGCCTCGTTGTTCTCCAGGTCGGTGATGAGGGTCAGCTGGCCCTCGATCAGCGACTGGTTGCGCATGGAGAGGTTCGTGAAGATCGCGTTGACGTTGCCCCGCAGGAGCGCCTGCTCGGCGGCGAGCCGGACCGCTTCCCGGTGGACCTGGTCGAAGGCGCGGGCGACCTCGCCGATCTCGTCGCGGGAGGTGATCGGGATCGGCTCCACGCGGGTGTCGACCTTGCCCGGATCGGTCCGCGAGAGCTGGTCGACGAGCGCGGGCAGCCGCTGCTCGGCGATGTCGAAGGCGGAGCTGCGCAGACGGCGCATCGAGCGGCTCATCTGGCGGGCCATCATGGCGGCCAGGATGAAGGCGGCCAGCAGGGCCACGACCACGATGGCGCCGGTCAGGATGGCGTCGCCGCGCGACTCGTCGGAGACCGCGACGGCGTCCTTGACGGCCTTGTCGAGGAGTTCCTTCTCGATCTCGGCGTAGCCGTCGAACTTGGCGGTGGCGGCGGCCTGCCAGGCGGGGGCGGTGGTGCCGTTGAGGGCGAGCTTGGCGGGCTTCTCGCCGCCGGCTATCGCCTCGGTCATGCCGGTGAGGGCGGAGCCGTTCACCACGGGCGGAGCCTTGAAGACGGTGCCGGACTGCTCGGCGGCCTGCTTGGCCTGGGCGAGCTTGGCGGCACCCTCCTGGGACTTCTTGCCCATGACCTCCTTGAGCCGGTTGGTGTCCTCGTCGGTGCCGGCGGCGACGTACTCGCCGATGGCGATCTCTTCGAGGTAGGCGTAGGAGGAGAAGGCGACCAGCTGGGCCTTGCGGACTTCCTCGTTCTCGTTCGGGCGCACCAGCAGGTGCGTGCCGACGGAGCGCTGGAGCGAGTTCGCGGCCTTCGCCAGCTCGACCGCGTAGACCATGCGGCCGTAGCTGGTGACGTTTCCGGTGCCCAGGCCCAGTTCGTTGGAGAACTGCATGAGGTAGTGCTGGACCAGCACGTAGCCCTCTTCGGTCGGGATGGGGCCGGCCGAGGAGGGGAGGTTCTTCTTCTGGGTCTCCGGGACGGCGTAGGCCGTCTTGCGGACCTGCTCCAGCTTCGGCTCCTCCTGGCGGAAGAGTTCGAGGCGGCGCTCCAGGCCCTGCTTGGCCGGGAGGTCCTTCGCGGCCTGGGCGAACTTGGCCTTGGCCGCGTCCGTGGCCGCGTACGCCTTGGCCACCGCGGCGTTGTTGCGGTCGTTCTTGAGGAGGGGCTCGGCGGTGAGGTCGCGCTCGTTGAGGAGGGCCTGGCCGTATTCGGCCGCGGCCTGGACGATCCGCGCGGTCTTCTCGGCGTCCTTGGCCTCGTTCCAGCTGTCGACCGAGCCCTTCACCTGGAAGCCGCCCATGACCAGTCCGACGAGGACGGGAACCATGAGGATGGCGTTCAGCTTGGTGGCCACCCGCCAGTTGCGGGGGGCGAGCTTGCTGGTGCTTCCGCTGCTCGTGGATGGTTCCACGGGCACGTCGACGGGCGACATGGCCGCGCGCGGCGGCGGGGTGAAGTTGCCTCGCGCGGGTTCATCCGCGGGGCTCGACTTGCTTCGCCTCACTCGACCAACAACCTCTCGGCGGTGCTACTAGCTGGTTCGTTGAATTCCAGCACGGTTAAGCGCCGTGTTCCAAACAGTTGAATCCGGCCATTCCCAGAACCTTACGCCCCGCATAAAACGGACATAAAGAGCGAGCTGCGGCAAAAATGGGGCCCGTCGTGCGCGCAGCGGCACCGACCGAACGCACGCCGTGTCCGCCTGACGGCAATTCACTGTCGAAACGTTATGAACACGAGGGGCGGGCCGTGTTCGAGAACACAGCCCGCCCCCGGCGTATTGCCTTGTAATGCGTGCTACTTGAGCCGGGCCATGAGGGCGTGCTCGACGAGCGTGATGAGTGCGCTCTTGGCGTCCGCGCGGTGGCGGGCGTCGGTGGTGATGATGGGGGCGTCGGGGCCGATCTGGAGGGCCTCGCGCACTTCTTCGGGGGTGTAGGGCTGGTGTCCGTCGAAGCCGTTGAGGGCGATGACGAACGGGAGGCCCGAGTTCTCGAAGTAGTCGACGGCGGGGAAGCAGTCGGCGAGGCGGCGGGTGTCGACGAGGACGACGGCGCCGATGGCGCCGCGTACGAGGTCGTCCCACATGAACCAGAAGCGGTCCTGTCCGGGGGTACCGAAGAGGTACAGGATCAGGTCCTGGTCCAGGGTGATGCGGCCGAAGTCCATGGCGACCGTGGTGGTCTTCTTGTCGCCGGTGTGCGTGAGGTCGTCGATGCCCGCGCTCGCGGACGTCATCACGGCCTCGGTTCTCAGCGGGTTGATCTCGGAGACGGCGCCGACGAACGTGGTCTTGCCCACGCCGAAGCCGCCCGCCACCACGATCTTCGCGGAGGTGGTGGAGCGAGGAGCCGCCCCACCGTCAGAGCTTGCGAAGTCCACTGAGAACCCTCTCGAGCAGCGTTACATCCGGCGTTCCGCCGGCCTCTCCATTGCCCGGCTGGTGGATGGCCACCATGCCGGCTTCCGCCAGGTCGGCGACGAGGATGCGGGCGACGCCGAGAGGCATCGAAAGCAGTGCGGAGACCTCCGCGACCGACTTCACCTCGCGGCACAGGGTGCAGATGCGCTGGTGTTCCGGCAGCAGGCCGGACAGGTGCATCGGGTCGGCCGTCGTGCTGACCAGCGCCTCGATGGCGAGCTGGTAGCGCGGACGGGTCCGGCCGCCGGTCATCGCGTACGGGCGGACGAGCGGCTGATCGCCTTCCGAGTACGAATCTCCGTACGCGTCGGGGTAGGCGGGGGGCGGGGTCATTGATCCTCCGGGCTGGACAGCAGTGGTCAGCGTGCCGTCTGACAGGGCGGCCGGTGGGGGGACATGACGGCCTGTCGGGGGTACTGGATTCCGGGTGTGCGGACCCGGTTCCCCGGCCGGAAGTACCGTCCGGCCGGGGAGGGGGGTGTCAGATGAGCAGGCTTCCCTGGAGCTCCGCGCGCAGGTCCGGGGTGAGGACGTTGCCGGCGCGGTCAACGAGGAGGGCCATCTCGTAGCCGACGAGGCCGATGTCGCATTCGGGGTGCGCGAGCACGGCCAGCGAGGATCCGTCGGAGACGGACATCAGGAAGAGGAACCCACGGTCCATCTCCACGACGGTCTGGTTGACGGCGCCGCCCTCGAAGATCCGGGAAGCCCCGGCGGTCAGCGAGGTCAGGCCGGAGGCCACGGCCGCCAGCTGGTCGGCGCGGTCACGGGGGAATCCTTCGGACATCGCCAGAAGGAGTCCGTCGGCGGAGACCACCACGGTGTGGGACACCCCGGGGGTGTTGTCCACGAAGTTGGTGATCAACCAGTTCAGGTTCTGTGCCGCCTGGCTCATCGAACTCAACTATCGCTCCTGCTGGTAAGTGGGGTCGATGTGGTAACTGCCGGTCGCGGGGCCGGTGGTGCCGGCCTGGCGGCCCTGCTGGATACCGCGACGGAGGTTGGTGAGACGGCCGCGGACGTCGTCCGGGGCGCGCGAGACCTGCGGGCCGGCCTGGGTGTCCGACTGCTGCTGCGCGGTACCCGCCACGAGGTTCGCACGCGGCACCCGGCGCGGCAGACCCGAGGTGGTGATACCGCCGGCGGCGGGCTGGCGCACGCGCTCGGCCTGCCGCATCAGCTCGTCGTTCGGGGACGCCTTCCAGCTGACCGTCGGCGTGCTGCCGGTGACCGCCGGAGCGGGCTCGGCGGGGAGCTCCTGGCCGCGCTGCGGAAGCGGCTGGTGCGGAGCCGCGGCGACCGGGGCACCCTGCTGGGGCTGGTGCGGCTGCTGGGGGACGGCCAGTCCCTGCCCGGCGGACTGCTGCCCGCCCTGGTGGGACCAGTGCGAGTCCAGCGGCTGCGCCGGAGCCGGCGGCAGGGCCTCCGGCTGGTACGCCTGCGGGAGGCGCGGGGCCTCGGCGCGCGGGGCCGGAGCCGGAGCGTAACCACCGGGCTGCTGGGCCTGCTGCTGCTCCGCGTAGCCGCCGACACCGGGGCCGCCCGGGCGGGCGAACTGTCCGGTGGAGGACGGGTCCAGCGGGCCCGCCTGCTGCGGCCGCTCGAACTGGCCGGTGCTGCCGCCCTGCGGGTACGGGGCGTTGAAGTCGGGGCGGGCGAACTCGGCTGTGGAGCCGGGGCCCGACAGCTCGTCGTGGCCGCGCGGGACCTCGTGGCCGCCCTGGGCCGCGGCGCCCCAGCTGGTGCCCTGCGGGGCCGGGGCCGGGGCCGGAGTGGGAACCGGAGCCGCCGGACCGCCCGCGTGCGGGAGCTCCGGACGGGAGCCGCCGCCGTCGCGCGCCGGCAGCTGCGGCCGCCTGCGCTTGACCGGGGCACCCGGCTGCTGCTGGGGCCGGCCCTGCTGGGGCTGCTGCCCCTGGCCCGGGCCCTGCGGCGGCTGGGGACGCTCGAAGCCGTTGCCCTGCTGCGCGAACCCGCCCTGGGCACCGCCCTGCTGCGGGAAGCCGCCGGGACCGCCGGGACCGCCGGCCGGCCGCGCCTGCGGGCCGCCGGACTGACCGCGGGCCGGCAGCGGAGCACCGCCGCCGAAGGCACCCTGGCCCTGGGACTGGCCCGTCGGGGCGGAGGGACCGCCCTGCGGACGGGGACCCTGGCCCTGCGGGCGCTGCTGCTGGCCGGGGCCGCCGTCACGGCCCGGCAGGGCCGTGCGCTGGCCGCCGCCGGCGACCTGGCCGCGCTGCTGGCCGGCGCCCACGGGGGGACGCGCGCCCGCACCGGGCATGGAGGCCTGCTGGCCGCCGGGGGCACCCGGACCGCCGGGACCGCCGGGACCGCCCGGCGCGCCGCCGGGACCGCCCTGACCGCCCTGGCCCGGCATCGGACCCGGCTTCTTGCCGCCCTGGGCGACGTCCACCGGAAGCATGACGAGGGCCGTCGTACCGCCCGAGTCGGAGGGGCGCAGCTGGATGCGGATGCCGTGTCGCAGGGACAGGCGGCCGACCACGAACAGACCCATTCGACGGGACACCGAGACGTCCACGGTGGGCGGCGAGGCGAGCCGCTCGTTGATCGCGGCGAGGTCCTCGGGGGAGAGGCCGATGCCGGTGTCGTGGATCTCGACGAGCACGCGGCCGTCGGGCAGCGCGTGACCGGTGACCTTGACCTTGGTCTGCGGGGAGGAGAACGAGGTGGCGTTCTCCAGCAGCTCGGCGAGGAGGTGCACGAGGTCGTTGACGACGCGGCCGGCGACATCGGTGCCGGGCACCGCCGCCAGCTCGATGCGCTCGTACTGCTCCACCTCGGACGCGGCGGCACGGAGCACGTCGACGAGCGGGACGGGGCGGGTCCACCGGCGGCCCGGCTCCTCGCCCGCGAGGACGAGGAGGTTTTCGCCGTTACGGCGCATGCGGGTCGCGAGGTGGTCGAGCTTGAAGAGCGAGGAGAGCTGGTCCGGGTCGGCCTCGCGCGACTCCAGTTCGGAGATGAGCGACAGCTGGCGCTGGATGAGGCCCTGGGAGCGGCGCGAGAGGTTGGTGAACATCGCGTTGACGTTGCCCCGGAGGAGGGCCTGCTCGGCGGCGAGGCGGACGGCCTCGCGGTGCACGTCGTCGAAGGCCGCGGCCACCTGGCCGATCTCGTCGCGGGTGTGCAGGCCGACGGACTCCACGGAGGTGTCCACGTCCTGCGGGTCCGACTCGGAGAGCTGCTTGACGAGCTCGGGCAGGCGGTCCTGGGCGACGCGCGTCGCGGTGTCCTGCAGGCGGCGCAGCGAGCGGATCATGGACCGGGCCATGACGAAGGCGCCGATGAGCGAGACACCGAGGACGAGGAGGATCAGGGCACCGTTGATGATGGCGTCCTGCTGCGACTCGCTCTTGAGCTCGCGGGCCTTCTGCTCCATGTCCTCCAGCAGCGTGAGCTCGATCTGCTGCATCGCGCGGAGCTTGGTGTCGTCGGCGTCGTACCAGTCCATCCAGGAGCGGTTCTTCTCCTTGACGAACTGTCCCTGGGTGCTCAGCACGCGGCGGGCGTAGTGGTCGGCGGTGCCGATCTCGGAGTTGCCGTCGCCGAGGGAGCTGAGGAGCTCCTCGGGCTTGCCCTGGTAGACGAGCTCGAAGGTCTTCTTCGACTGGCTCTCGCCGCGGAGCGCGGAGAGGGCGTAGAGGCGGTCGTTCTCCTCCAGCTTGCCCTGCTTCTCGCTGCTCTCGGGGAGCGAGGCGGCGATGATCGCGCGCTGGATGGACGCGTACTCCTTGGCGGAGGAGAACGCCGCCAGGGCGCGGGTGCGCTTGATCATCTCGGGGTTCGAGGTGGCCTGGGCCATGTCCTGCGAGAGCGAGAGCAGCGAGACGATCAGCGCGTTGTACTCGGTGACGGTCTGCTGGGCGCCGTTCTGGTACGCCTTCTTGCGGATGTCCTCGATGCCGGTGAGCTGGCGGCCGATCTGGAGGATGTTGTTGCGGATCGACTTGAGGGTCTCGTCCTTGTCCTGCGCGTTGTCGACCTTGTCGGTCGCGGCGGCGAAGGCCTTGGCGGCGGCGTCGGTCTGGTCGCGGACACCCTCGACGAGGCTGTTGGCCTTGCCGTCCTTGGTGATCGACATCGGACCGGCCGACTTGTCCCGCTCCTCCTGGAGCATGGCGGCGAGGCTGGTCGCCTGGCGCGTCATCACCGTCAGCAGCTGCATGTGCTCCAGCTGCTGGATGTCCTCGAGCGAGTCGTTGATACGGAAGCCACCGAGGGAGGTGGCGGCGACGACGGGCAGGGTCAGCAGCGACACGAGTCGCGTGCTGATGCGCCAGTTCTGCATGGCGAGACGGGAGCCGGGCCCGGGCGGGGCCTTCGGTATCGCCTCGTCGGTCGCGGGTGACTCGGCCGTGCCCTTGGCCCTGCCCGGCTTGACGGCCTTGCCGGGCTTCCCGGCCTTGCCGGACCTGCCGCGGCCCTTCGCCTTCACCGAGGAGGTGTCGGGGCCGGCTCCTTCGGCAGCCGGCCCGCGGTTCTGGGCGTGCTGGGGTGAGGAGCCACGGTCGATCCCGCCGCGCGGCTCCTGCTCCGCCGCAGCGCTGCCATCCCTCTTGAATCGTCCCTGCACTAGCGTCGCAACCTCTGGACCAGGCGCCCCGCCGGGTGAACGGCGGAACGGTGTCGAGTCGTGGGGCACTGACGGCCCCATGGTGGTCGTCGGTGACCGGCGCGTCTCCCTCTCCATTGCCGCCGCGCGCGGCGCTCTCTTGCGCCACCTGCGCGCCGGCTGATACCCGCGGCGGTCCCGCGAATTCCAGCACAGTGGGGGATCTCCAACAAGGTGCGCGTGTCGCCCCGGCGGGGCGGTCACGGCTCGTGGCGGGAGGGCTACGCGCCGTGGAGGCACTATGGGGAGGAATCGGACTTACGTCAACCAAAGCTTCGGTTCGGCAAGGTGTCCCAGTCGAGATGATCAGGAGCGGAATGGCGCATTCAGTGGCGCAATGTCCGTTTCCGCAGGCCCAATTGACCGCCTGTTATGCCCGTATTGCCCGGTCGCTGGTGAGGAAACTCACACGACTGTGGCCATTACTTACCGGTTCAGACGGGGATTCGGATGTTTAGCCTTGCCTGTTAAAGGGTTGGCGCCACATCCGGCGCATCCGACAACCCTCATCCCACGAAGCGACCCGAGGGCCCGAAACTCCGATGAAGACGACGATGATGTTCCGCAACATAGCCAACCCCCGCCGCACCACCCTCGCGCACCTGAAGGACGCCGAGGAGCTGCAGGTGGCGCCGGCCACTCCGGAGCACTCCGTCGACCTGCCGGCGCAGACCGCGAACCCCCGCCGCACCGTCCTCATGAACGCCCCGGTCGCCGCGGCACAGTAGTCCCTCCGCAGTAGTGGCTCCGTAAAGGAGCGCGAGGCGCCGCCGCCCACCGCGTTAGCCTGGAGTACGCAGACTCCAGCCAGCGGAAATACAGAGGGGCAGACGCAACACGTGCGCATCGCCAGGTTCTCGATCGACGGCAATGTCGCGTTCGGCGCGGTCGAGGGCAGCACTGCCCCCGGCGCCGAAGGTGAGCTCGTCCTCGACATCATCAAGGGCATCCCGTTCGCGGACTTCGAGCTCTCCGGCACGAAGGTGCCGCTGAGCAAGGTCCGGCTGCTGCCGCCCGTGCTCCCGAACAAGGTCGTGGCCATCGGCCGCAACTACGCGGAGCACGCGGCGGAGCTCGGGAACCAGGTCCCGGACGCCCCGATCACCTTCTTCAAGCCCTCCACCTCCGTGGTCGGCCCGGGCGACCCGATCGTCTACCCCTCCTTCTCCCAGGAGGTGCACCACGAGGCGGAGCTCGCCGTGGTGATCGGACGCATGTGCCGCGAGGTCCCGAAGGAGCGCGTGAAGGACGTCATCCTCGGCTACACCTGCGCCAACGACGTCACCGCCCGTGACGTCCAGCAGCGCGAGAAGCAGTGGGCCCGGGCCAAGGGCTTCGACAGTTCCTGCCCGCTCGGCCCCTGGATCGAGACCGACCTGGACCCGGGCGACCTGACCGTCCAGTGCACCGTCAACGGCGAACAGCGCCAGCTCGGCCGCACCAGCGACATGGTCCGCTCCATCGAGGACCTGATCGTGCACATCAGCGAGGCCATGACACTGCTCCCGGGCGACGTCATCCTCACGGGGACCCCGGCCGGAGTCGGCCCCCTCAACGTCGGCGACGAGGTCGCCGTCACCATCGAAGGCATCGGCACTCTCACCAACAAGGTGATCAAGCGTGGCTAACGCGACCGTCCGCGTACGTTTCTGTCCCTCCCCGACCGGCAACCCCCACGTGGGCCTGGTCCGCACCGCCCTCTTCAACTGGGCGTTCGCCCGCCACCACGGCGGTACGTTCGTCTTCCGCATCGAGGACACCGACGCGGCGCGCGACTCCGAGGAGTCGTACGAGCAGCTCCTCGACTCGCTGAAGTGGCTCGGCTTCACCTGGGACGAGGGCCCCGAGGTCGGCGGCCCGCACGCCCCGTACCGCCAGTCCCAGCGCATGGACATCTACAAGGACGTCGCGCAGAGGCTCCAGGACGGCGGCTACGCCTACCCCTGCTACTGCACCACCGAGGAGCTCGACGCCCGCCGCGACGCCGCCCGCGCGGCCGGCAAGCCCTCCGGCTACGACGGCCAGTGCCGCGACCTCACCGACGAGCAGAAGAGCGCGTACGAGGCCGAGGGCCGCACCTCGATCGTCCGCTTCCGGATGCCCGACGAGACCATCACCTTCACGGACCTGGTCCGCGGCGAGCTCTCCTTCACCCCGGAGAACGTGCCGGACTTCGGCATCGTCCGCGCGAACGGCGCCCCGCTGTACACGCTCGTCAATCCGGTCGACGACGCGCTGATGGAGATCACGCACGTCCTGCGCGGCGAGGACCTGCTGTCCTCCACCCCCCGCCAGATCGCCCTCTACAAGGCGCTGACCGACCTGGGCGTCGCGAAGGCCACCCCGCGGTTCGGCCACCTGCCGTACGTGATGGGCGAGGGCAACAAGAAGCTCTCCAAGCGCGACCCCGAGTCCTCGCTCAACCTCTACCGCGAGCGCGGCTTCCTGCCCGAGGGCCTGCTGAACTACCTCTCGCTCCTCGGCTGGTCCTTCTCCAAGGACCAGGACATCTTCTCGATCGAGGAGATGGTGGCGAAGTTCGACATCGACGGCGTCAACGCCAACCCGGCCCGCTTCGACCTCAAGAAGGCCGAGGCGATCAACGCCGACCACATCCGCCGGATGGACCCCAAGGCCTTCGCGGACGCCTGCGAGCCGTGGCTGCGCGCCCCGCACGCCAACTGGGCGCCCGAGGACTTCGACGCCGAGGCCTGGGCCCGGATCGCGCCGCACGCCCAGACCCGTGTGACCGTCCTCTCGGACATCACCGCGAACGTGGACTTCCTCTTCCTGAAGGAGCCCGTCGAGGACCAGGCGTCCTGGGACAAGGCCATGAAGGGCGAGCCCGCGGCCCTGCTGACCACGGCGCGGGAGAACCTCGCCGCCGCCGACTGGTCGGACCCGGAGTCCCTCAAGCAGGCCGTCCTGACGGCCGGCGAGGCCCACGGCCTCAAGCTCGGCAAGGCCCAGGCCCCGGTCCGCGTGGCCGTCACCGGCCGCACCGTCGGCCTGCCGCTCTTCGAGTCCCTGGAGATCCTGGGCAAGGAGCGCTCGCTGGCGCGCATCGACGCGGCCCTGGCGAAGCTCTCCGCCTGACCCGCACCACCCCGTGGGGGCGGCAGCCGACCCGGCTGCCGCCCCCACGGCGTTCCGGGCCCCCGGCCGTACCGTGAGCCGCCCCACGCGGACTTCGCCGAGGACCCCGCGCGGGACCCGCCGGCGGCGTAGGCTCGCCCGTATGCCGATCCGCGCAGTGCTGTGGGACATCGACGACACCCTGTTCGACTACACGGGGGCCGATGCGGCCGGCCTCGCCGCCCACCTGCGCGACGAGGGGCTCGGGGAGCGCTACGGATCCCCGCACGAGGCCCTGGCCCTCTGGCGCAGGATCACCGAGCTGAACTGGGCCCGCTTCGCCGCCGGCGAGGTCACCTTCCAGGGCCAGCGGCAGGACAGGGTGCGGGACTTCCTCGGCCGGCCGGCCATGGCGTCGTCCCAGGCCGACGCCTGGTTCGACCGCTACGTGGAGCACTACCGGGCCGCCTGGGCACTCTTCCCGGACGTCCTGCCCGCCCTGGACGCCCTCGCCGGCACCCACCGGCACGGGGTCCTCTCCAACTCCTCCGCCGCCAACCAGGACCCCAAGCTGCGCCACCTCGGCCTGCGCGACCGCTTCGAGGTGCTGGTCTGCGCCGCCGAGCTGGGGGTGAGCAAGCCCGACGCCGCCGCCTTCCTGGCCGCCTGCGAGGCGCTCGCGCTGCCACCGGCCCAGGTCGCGTACGTGGGGGACCAGCCGGAGATCGACGCGCGCGGCGCGCGGGACGCCGGACTGACGGCCGTCTGGCTCGACCGGCAGGGCGGCAGGGGGCCCGGTCCCTCGGGCGTACACAGGATCGAGGGGCTCGAGCGGCTGCCCGAGGTGCTGGCCGTGGATACCCGTTTTGGAGCACGGTCAGGCATCCGGTAATGTTCTTTCTGCGCCGGGGAACGGGCCGAAAGGGCCGGAAACCACAGGCGCCAACCAAACGAAAGGCCCCCAGGGGCTTGAAGTTCGGTGGGCTATAGTGTAATTGGCAACACGAGGGTTTCTGGTTCCCTTATTCTAGGTTCGAGTCCTGGTAGCCCAGCGCAGTGCAGTAGTAACGCAGTGCTTTGCCCCCGTTGTGTAGCGGCCTAGCACGCCGCCCTCTCAAGGCGGTAGCGCCGGTTCGAATCCGGTCGGGGGTACAGATCCTTCCCGCGGGATCTCCAGGGTCGCTCCCGGAGATCTTGATGCAGGATCGCTAGGGCCCCCGTTGTGTAGCGGCCTAGCACGCCGCCCTCTCAAGGCGGTAGCGCCGGTTCGAATCCGGTCGGGGGTACCAAGGTCTGGCAGGTCTAGACCATTGGGCTATAGTGTAATTGGCAACACGAGGGTTTCTGGTTCCCTTATTCTAGGTTCGAGTCCTGGTAGCCCAGCGCAGTACCGCAGTAAAGCTAGCCCCCGTTGTGTAGCGGCCTAGCACGCCGCCCTCTCAAGGCGGTAGCGCCGGTTCGAATCCGGTCGGGGGTACGAGAGGAGAGGCCCTCCGCGATCATCGCGGAGGGCCTCTTCCGTATGTCCGGGGCCGGGTCCGGCCGGCTGGTGTCGGGGTGCAAGTGCGGGCCCGGAGGCGCGAGTTCGGACGTGTGCGGCGTCGTACGCGCCCCCGGGCCCGGGGGTGTGGTGGAGCAGGGCGGGATCAGCCGGAGCGGCGCAGGGCCTCCGTCAGACGGGCGGCCGCGTCTATGACGGCCTGGGCGTGCATGCGCCCCGGGTGGCGGGTCAGGCGCTCGATCGGCCCGGAGACCGACACGGAGGCCACCACGCGGTTCGAGGGGCCCCGTACGGGCGCCGAGACGGACGCCACGCCGGGCTCCCGCTCGCCGATCGACTGGGCCCAGCCGCGGCGGCGTACGCCGGACAGGGCCGTGGCCGTGAAGCGCGCGCCCTGCAGGCCGCGGTGGAGCCGCTCGGGCTCCTCCCAGGCCATCAGGATCTGCGCGGCCGAGCCCGCCTTCATCGGGAGCGTGGAGCCCACCGGGACGGTGTCCCGCAGGCCCGACAGCCGCTCGGCGGCCGCCACGCAGATGCGCATGTCTCCCTGACGGCGGTAGAGCTGCGCGCTCTCGCCCGTCACGTCACGGAGGTGCGTGAGCACCGGTCCGGCCGTCGCCAGCAGGCGGTCCTCGCCGGCCGCGGCGGCAAGCTCTGCCAGCCGCGGGCCGAGGATGAACCGGCCCTGCATGTCCCTGGCCACCATCCGGTGGTGTTCCAGTGCCACGGCCAGTCGGTGTGCCGTGGGTCGTGCGAGCCCTGTCGCCGCGACCAGCCCGGCGAGGGTGGCCGGACCGGACTCCAGTGCGCTCAATACCAGAGCTGCCTTGTCGAGAACGCCGACGCCGCTAGAGTTGTCCATGAAACGATATTCACGTCTCACACTGTGAAACGCAAGTTCAAATTTTCCAAGAACGAGCGAGTCTGTATGTGCGGGTCCACGAACCACTGGGTCCGAGCCGTCGTTCCGCGGGTGGGGTAGCGGGCGATCAGGCGCACCACATCTCTACATAAGCGCCGGCCCGACCGGCCGGCCGGAGGGAAAGCGATGGGTAGGACACTCGCGGAGAAGGTCTGGGACGACCACGTCGTCCGGCGCGCCGAGGGCGAGCCCGATCTCCTCTTCATTGATCTCCACCTGCTGCACGAGGTGACCAGCCCGCAGGCCTTCGAAGGTCTGCGTCAGGCCGGCCGCAAGGTCCGCCGCCTGGACCTCACCATCGCGACCGAGGACCACAACACCCCCACCCTCGACATCGACAAGCCGATCGCCGACCCCGTCTCCCGGGCCCAGCTGGAGACGCTGCGCAAGAACTGCGCCGAGTTCGGTGTCCGCCTGCACTCGCTGGGTGACGTCGAGCAGGGTGTCGTCCACGTCGTGGGTCCCCAGCTGGGCCTGACCCAGCCGGGCACCACCGTGGTCTGCGGCGACTCGCACACGTCCACGCACGGCGCCTTCGGCGCGCTGGCCTTCGGCATCGGCACCAGCCAGGTCGAGCACGTGCTGGCCACCCAGACGCTGCCGCTGGCCCGCCCGAAGACGATGGCCATCACCGTCACCGGCGAGCTGGCCGAGGGCGTCACCGCCAAGGACCTGATCCTGGCGATCATCGCCAGGATCGGCACCGGCGGCGGTCAGGGCTACGTCCTGGAGTACCGCGGCGAGGCCGTCGAGAAGCTCTCGATGGAAGCCCGCATGACCATCTGCAACATGTCGATCGAGGCCGGCGCCCGCGCGGGCATGATCGCCCCCGACCAGACCACCTTCGACTACCTGGAGGGCCGCGACCACGCCCCCAAGGGCGAGGACTGGGACGCGGCGGTCGCCTACTGGAAGACGCTGCGCACCGACGACGACGCCGTCTTCGACGCCGAGGTCGTCATCGACGGCGCCTCGCTGTCCCCGTTCGTCACCTGGGGCACCAACCCGGGCCAGGGCGCGCCGCTGTCGGCCAGCGTCCCCGACCCGGCTTCGTACGAGGACGCTTCGGAGCGCCTGGCCGCCGAAAAGGCCCTGGAGTACATGGGGTTGACGGCCGGACAGCCGCTGCGCGAGATCAAGGTCGACACCGTCTTCGTAGGTTCCTGCACCAACGGCCGCATCGAGGACCTGCGCGCCGTCGCCGGCATCATCGAGGGCCGCAAAGTCGCCGACGGCGTACGGATGCTGGTCGTTCCGGGCTCGGTCCGGGTCGCCCTGCAGGCCGTGGAGGAGGGTCTGGACAAGGTCTTCAAGGAGGCCGGCGCCGAATGGCGGCACGCGGGCTGCTCGATGTGCCTGGGCATGAACCCCGACCAACTGGCCCCCGGTGAGCGTTCCGCGTCCACCTCCAACCGCAACTTCGAGGGCCGGCAGGGCAAGGGCGGGCGCACCCACCTGGTCTCCCCGCAGGTGGCCGCCGCCACCGCGGTACTGGGCCATCTGGCCTCGCCCGCCGACCTGTCCGCCGCCGACGCGACCGCCGGAGTCTGAACCATGGAAGCCTTCACCACCCACACCGGCCGGGCCGTTCCGCTGCGCCGCAGCAACGTCGACACCGACCAGATCATCCCGGCCCACTGGCTGAAGAAGATCACCCGCGACGGGTTCGAGGACGGGCTCTTCGAGGCCTGGCGCAAGGACCCGCAGTTCGTCACCAACCGCCCCGAGCGGGCCGGCGCGACCGTCCTGGTCGCCGGTCCCGACTTCGGCACCGGCTCCTCGCGCGAACACGCCGTCTGGGCCCTGCAGAACTTCGGCTTCAAGACGGTCATCTCCTCCCGCTTCGCCGACATCTTCCGCGGCAACTCGCTGAAGAACGGTCTGCTGACCGTCGTCCTGCCGCAGGAGACCGTCGACCGGCTGTGGGAGCTGACCGAGGCCGACCCCACCGCCGAGGTCACCGTCGACCTGGTCGACCGCAAGGTCCGAGCCGAGGGGATCGAGGCGGAGTTCGAGCTCGACGACAACGCCCGCTGGCGTCTGCTGGAGGGCCTGGACGACATCTCCCTCACCCTTCAGAACGAAGCCGACATCGACGCGTACGAAAGCGGCCGCCCGGCCTTCAAGCCGAGCACCATTCAGCACTGATTCCTGCCTGATCAGCGCTTATTCACCCTCGGGTGATCACATCGACAACACCGTGCCCCCCGCCTTCCGGCGGGGGGCACAGCCGTATGTTGAGGCCCCGTGAGGCGACAACTCGCCCCAGATGGCACAATCTGTGCATGGAACGCGACAGTCAACTCGAGCTCTACGAGCTCGTCGCGGACCGGTTGAAAGAAGCACACGCAAGGGTGCGCGCACTGCAAGTCCCGGAGGGCGTAAGGATGACGCTGTCCCGGAAGCTGTTGGTCGTCACCGCCGCGGCGAAGCACGATCTCGCCGACGCGGCAAGGCGCCTGGACAGGTTGATGAAGGACCTCGACGAGGGTCGATTCCCTGAAGGCGACTGATGCGAAGGAACTCCGTAACGGCCTACATCGTTGCGGCACTAGGGTGATTAGCCCGTTTCGTGTTTGATTTGCGGTATATATCCGCCTAACGTGCGAAATAAGCTTGAACACATTCGTTCTGGCGATGTCTCCGAAGGGGAAGACGTGAACAAGGCGCAGCTCGTAGAAGCGATTGCCGACAAGCTGGGTGGCCGCCAGCAGGCCGCGGACGCCGTCGACGCGGTACTGGACGCCATGGTCCGCGCGGTCGTCGCGGGCGACCGGGTCTCGGTCACGGGCTTCGGCTCGTTCGAGAAGGTCGACCGTCCGGCCCGCTACGCCCGCAACCCGCAGACGGGTGAGCGCGTCCGGGTCAAGAAGACCTCCGTCCCCCGCTTCCGCGCGGGTCAGGGCTTCAAGGACCTGGTCAGCGGCACCAAGAAGCTCCCCAAGGGCGACGAGGTCGCCGTGAAGAAGGCCCCCAAGGGCAGCCTGACCGGCGGTGCGTCCGCCACGGTCAAGAAGGCCGCCGCGAAGAAGGCCACCACGGCGAAGAAGGCCGCCGCGAAGACCACGGCCGCCGCGAAGAAGGCCACCCCGGCGAAGAAGGCCGTCGCCAAGAAGACCGCGACGCCCGTCAAGAAGAGCGCGGCGAAGACCACGGTCGCCAAGAAGGCCGCGGCCACCGCCAAGAAGGCCACCCCGGCCAAGAAGACGGCGACGGCGGCCAAGAAGACCACCGCCACCGCGAAGAAGACCGCCCCGGCGGCCAAGAAGGCCACCGCGACGAAGGCGCCCGCCAAGAAGACGGCGACGCGCAAGGCCACCGCGAAGAAGACCACCGCCCGCAAGAAGTAGGGGCACGGGTTACACACGCCGGGCCGGCTTCCCCCTCGGGGAGGCCGGCCCGCGGTGCGTTCCCCGGCAGGTCACGGGCCCGTCGCCGGGCCCGGCGGCGGCGTCAGAAGGTCTGCAGGGTCACCAGCGTGATGCGCAGGGCAGGGCCCTCGCCGTCGGTCTCGATCCGGACCCGCTGCCCGGGCCGCAGCAGCCGCAGGCCGCCCGCGTCGAAGGCCGCGGCCTCGAAGGGCACCGGGGTGCCGTCGTCCAGCAGCACACTGCCGCTGCGGGTCTGGGAGTCGTACGTGTACGCGGTCGCCTGCATACGGGAACTGTATCGGGCGGTGTGCCGCCCCACCCCGAGGGCCAGGGCCGTGCGCAGGTCCGCCCCGGTGTCCACGTCGCGGCGCACGCTCTCCACGTCCGCGAGGGCTATTTCCACCGCGCCCGATGCCGAATGCCGGGCCCGGGAGGGACCGCCGAACGAAGGTGCCAATTCCACGTCGGGTGCCGCGGAAAGCAAGGTGGTGCCGATTCCCGCCGCATCCGCCAGAAATGCCCGGGGAAAATTCCCCGCGATATCGAGCACACGTAGCAATTCCGCCGCCCGCAGGGCCGGCAGGTCCGCGTTCATCGCGGCCACCGCCGTCCCGGGCCGCCCCGCCCGCACCACCCGCGCCCCGTGGTCCAGCGCGGCGTTGAGGCCCGCGCCCGGAGCGTCCGGCAGGATCCGCGCCCCCAGCCGCGCCAGCTCCGCACCCGCCACGGCGTCGTCCGTGACGACCACCACATCCGCGACGGACGCGCAGGCCAGAGCCCCCGCGACGGTGTCCTGGGCGAAGGCCAGCGCCAGCCCGGGCCTGGACCCCCCGACGGCCGCCGCGAGCCGGCTCTTGGCCAGCGCCAAGGGCTTCAGCGGGACCACCAGGCTCCATGCGGCGTTCGTGGCGGCCCCCTTCCCTCCGGTGCGCTGCGGCACCCGCCCGACCCATCGGCAGGTCATGGCCCGGTCATCACTCGGCCCATTGTCGCCCCCGAGCGACCGCAGGGGGGCCTCCCGGTGCGAGCGGGGCGTACGGTGTCCTCGACAGAGGCCGGACCCGCAGCGACACTTGTCCGGCCCACAAGGTGCCCACGCCACGCACCGGTCCTAGAGGAAGGTGTCCGAGTGTCCCGCCGCAGAATCGGCTTCTGGTACCGCCTGGCGGCGGTCATCGCAAAACCGCCGCTGGTGGTGCTCTTCAGGCGGGACTGGCGGGGAATGGACCACATTCCGGCCGACGGCGGGTTTATCACCGCTGTCAATCACAACTCGTATCTGGACCCGCTCTCCTACGCGCACTTCCAGTACAACACCGGCCGGGTGCCTCGTCTGCTCGCCAAGGCGGGCCTCTTCAAGGTGCCTTTCGTCGGCATGATCCTGCGCGGATCCGGACAGATCCCCGTCTACCGCGAGACCACCAACGCCCTGGACGCATTCCGGGCCGCCGTGGACGCGGTCGAGCGCGGTGAATGCGTTGCCTTTTACCCGGAGGGCACCCTCACCCGCGACCCGGAGATGTGGCCGATGGCCGGCAAGACCGGCGTCGCCCGCGTGGCGCTGATCACCAAGGCCCCCGTCATTCCCGTCGCCCAGTGGGGCGCCAATCTCGCGATGCCGCCGTACGCCAAGGAGAACAAGGTCCGGCTGTTCCCGCGCAAGACCCTCCAGGTCCTCGCCGGTCCGCCCGTGGACCTCTCGGCCTTCTACGACCGCGAGCCCACGCCCGACGTCCTCAAGGGCGCCACCGAGGCCATCATGGCCGACATCACCAAGCTCCTGGAGGAGCTGCGGGGCCAGCAGGCGCCCGCCGAGCCGTACGACCACCGCAAGGCCAGGGCGGAGCAGCGGCGCAAGGCCGCGGGGGAGGGCAAGAAGTGACACGTCCCGTGAAGGCGGCCGTCTTCGGAACCGGCTCCTGGGGCACGGCCTTCGCCGTCGTCCTCGCCGACGCCGGCTGCGAGGTGACCCTGTGGGGCCGCCGCCAGGAGCTCGCCGACGCCATCAACACCGGCCGGACCAACCCGGACTACTTCCCGGGCGTCGAACTCCCCGCGAACATCCGCGCCACCACCGACGCGGCCGACGCGGCCCGGGACGCCGACTTCGCGGTCCTGGCCATCCCCTCCCAGACCCTGCGCGCCAACCTCGCCGAGTGGGCCCCGCTGCTGGCGCCCGACACCGTCCTCGTCTCCCTGATGAAGGGCATCGAACTCGGCACCGCCAAGCGGATGAGCGAGGTCATCGAGGAGGTGGCCAAGGTCCCCGCCGAGCGCGTCGCCGTCGTCACCGGCCCCAACCTGGCCCGCGAGATCGTCGCCCGGCAGCCCGCCGCCTCCGTCGTCGCCTGCGTGGACGAGGCCGTGGCCCAGCGCCTCCAGGCCGCCTGCCACACCCCCTACTTCCGGCCGTACACCAGCACCGACGTCATCGGCTGCGAACTCGGCGGCGCCGTCAAGAACGTCATCGGCCTGGCCGTCGGCATCGCGGACGGCATGGGCCTGGGCGACAACACCAAGGGCTCACTCATCACGCGCGGCCTCGCCGAAGCGACCCGCCTGGGCCTGGCGATGGGCGCCGACCCGCTCACCTTCTCCGGCCTCGCCGGCCTCGGCGACCTCGTCGCGACCTGCTCCTCGCCGCTCTCCCGCAACCACACCTTCGGCACCAACCTGGGCCGCGGGATGACCCTGGAGGAGACCATCGCGGTCACCCGCCAGACCGCGGAAGGGGTCAAGTCCTGCCAGTCCGTGGCGGATCTGGCACGCCGGTACGGAGTGGACATGCCGATCACCGACACGGTCGTCGAGATCGTGCACCACGGCAAGCCCCCGCTGGTCGCGCTGAAGGAACTGATGGGCCGCAGCGCCAAACCGGAACGTCACTGACACCTTTCCGGACGCTTGAGCGGGTACTCTCGTGGCGATATGAGCAGCGAGAACCTCCCCCAGACCCCTGAGCAGCAGGGCCGCAAGCCCCGCGTGGCCGTCGTCTTCGGCGGCCGCAGCTCGGAGCACGCCATCTCGGTCGTCACCGCGGGCGCCGTGCTGCGCTCCATCGACCGGTCCAAGTACGAGGTGCTGCCCATCGGCATCACCACGGACGGCCGATGGGCCCTCACGGCCGACGCCCCCGAGCGCATGGCCATCGCGGACCGGCAGCTCCCCAGCGTCGAGGCGCTGGCGGAGTCCCCGGACGGCACCGTCGTGCTCCCCGTCGACCCCGCCAGCCGCGAGGTCGTCTACACCGAGCCGGGCGCCGTCCCCAAGGCACTGGGCGAGGTCGACGTCGTCTTCCCCGTGCTGCACGGCCCCTACGGCGAGGACGGCACCCTCCAGGGCCTCCTGGAGCTCTCCGGCATCCCGTACGTCGGCTGCGGCGTCCTCTCCTCGGCCGTCGGCCAGGACAAGGACTACATGAAGCGGGTGTTCGCCTCCTACGGGCTGAACGTCGGCCCGTACGTGACCATCCGCCCCCGCGAGTGGGAGGCCGACCAGGCCGCCGCCACCGCCAAGGTCCTCGACTTCGCCGGCGAGCACGGCTGGCCGCTGTTCGTGAAGCCCGCCCGCGCCGGCTCCTCCATCGGCATCACCAAGGTCGACGACGCCTCCGGGCTCGACGAGGCCATCCGCGAGGCCCGCCGCCACGACCCGAAGGTCATCGTGGAGGCGCTGCTGCGCGGCCGCGAGATCGAGTGCGGCGTCCTGGAGTTCGAGGACGGGCCGCGCGCCAGCGCCCCCGCCGAGATCCCGCCGGTCTCCAGCCACGACTTCTACGACTTCGAGGCGAAGTACATCGACTCCGCCACCGGCCTCGTCCCCGCCCCGCTCACCCCGGAGCAGACCGCCGAGGTGCAGCGGCTCGCGATCGACGCCTTCGAGGCCGCGTCCTGCGAGGGCCTGGTGCGCGCCGACTTCTTCCTCACCGAAGACGGCACCTTCGTCATCAACGAGATCAACACCATGCCCGGTTTCACGCCGATCTCGATGTACCCGCGGATGTGGCAGGAGTCGGGCATCGAGTACCCGGAGCTCGTGGACCGGCTGATCCAGGCCGCCCTGCGCCGCTCCACCGGACTGCGCTAGCCGCACACCCGGCGCCCCGAACAGCCGACCGCCCGCTGGAACGATCCAGCGGGCGGCGGTGTGCGCGGGGCGGACGGAGGGCGGGCGGGCGGACGGATCAGTACGAGGAGATCCCGGCCGGGACCGACGCGGCCACGGCCGCGGACAGACCGACGAGCATGCTCGCGTCCGTGGCATGCTCCTTGTCGATCCACACCTCCGTGTAGGCCAGCCGGCCCGTGGTGGTGAACCGCAGACCGCCCTCCGGGGGCTGTTCCACCAGCCAGCCGACGCCGTTGACCTCGACGCCGTCCGCCTTGGGATCGGCCATCTTGGGGGGCTTGGGGATACCGCACCGCAGTACGATCGCCGAGCCGCCCCACGCGGCGGTCAGGTCCGTCTCCGGTGCGGTGACGGACCGGGCCAGCCCCGACACCGTCTCCGGGAGCTCCCTGTGCAGCGCCGCACAGAGCTGCGCGACACCGGCGGGCGGAGCCGGCGGGGGCGTCACCCGGGCCTCGGAGGCCCCGGGGGCGCAACCCGCCAGGGTCACGGCCGCCACCAGGGCGGGCAGGGCCAGTAGACGGAGGGGCCGGTGGTGCGAAGACATCACCGGCCAAGACTAGACGGGGGCTACAGATGGACCACCGGGCAGGTCAGGGTGCGGGTGATCCCCTCCACCTGCTGGACCTTGGCGACCACCATGCGGCCGAGATCGTCGACGGTGTCGGCCTGGGCGCGCACGATCACGTCGTACGGCCCCGTCACGTCCTCGGCCTGGATCACCCCCGCGATCTTGGAGATGGACTCGGCGACGACCGACGCCTTGCCCACCTCGGTCTGGATGAGGATGTACGCCTGTACCACGGAACCTCCAGGGCGGCCACGAGGATCATTTCCCCTAACCTTCGGATGGGCCCGGGGAGATCGGGCGGGCCCGGGGACGAAGGGACGCCACGGTACCGCGTCGCCGCGTGCCACGGGGAGACCCGGGGGCCCGGCGCCACGCACAGCGGGGCGTACGCAGAGCAGAAGTTGACGTATCTGTTGACGGTACCCAGAGCTGTGACGGCTCGCGACCGCAAGCGGACTTGCCAAGAAGGGGCACAGCGATGAAGGGCACTGTGGGCGAGCTGGGGGAGTTCGGGCTCATTCGGGAGCTCACCTCACGGCTCACCACCACCCCGGCGGTCCGGCTCGGACCCGGGGACGACGCCGCGGTGGTGTCGGCCCCCGACCGGCGGGTCGTGGCCAGTACGGACATCCTGCTCGAGGGCAGGCACTTCCGCCGCGACTGGTCCACCGCCTACGACGTCGGCCGCAAGGCCGCCGCACAGAACCTGGCCGACATCGCCGCCATGGGCGCCGTGCCCACCGCGCTGCTGCTCGGCCTCGTCGTCCCGGCCGAGCTGCCGGTCACCTGGCCCACCGAGCTGATGGACGGCATCCGCGACGAATGCCAGGTCGCGGGCGCCGCCGTGGTCGGCGGCGACGTCGTGCGCGGCGACACCATCACCGTCTCCATCACCGCCCTCGGCGACCTGCGCAACCACGAGCCCGTGCTGCGCTCCGGCGCCCAGCCCGGCGACGTCGTCGCCGTCACCGGCTGGCTCGGCTGGTCCGCGGCCGGTTTCGCGGTGCTCTCGCGCGGCTTCCGCTCCCCCCGGGCCTTCGTCGAGGCCCACCGGCGCCCCGAGCCGCCCTACCACGCGGGTCCCGCGGCCGCCGGGCTCGGCGCCACCGCCATGACCGACGTCAGCGACGGCCTGATCGCCGACCTCGGGCACATCGCCGAGGCCAGCAAGGTCCGCATCGACCTGCGCTCGGGCGCCGTGGACATCCCGACCCAGATGCACGACATCGGCCAGGCCGTCGGCGTCGACCCGCTCCAGTGGGTGCTCACCGGGGGAGAGGACCACGCCATCGTGGCCACCTTCCCGCCCGACGTGAAGCTCCCGGCCCGCTGGAAGGTCATCGGGTCGGTCCAGCACCGCTCCGCCCTGCCCCAGGTGACCGTGGACGGCGCCCCGTGGACCAGCACCGGCGGCTGGGACCACTTCGGCGCCGACCCGGCCGACGGGGAGACCGCGTGAGCCTCGCCGGGGCCGCCCCGCCGCTGTGCCTGACCGTCGCCGGATCCGACTCCGGCGGCGGCGCGGGCATCCAGGCCGACCTCAAGACCATGCTGGCCCTCGGCGTGCACGGCATGAGCGTGGTGACCGCCGTGACCGCCCAGAACTCCCTCGGCGTGAAGGGGGCCTGGGAACTGCCCGCCGAGGCCGTCACGGCCCAGTACCGGGCCGTGGCCGACGACATCGGCGTGCACGCCGTCAAGACCGGGATGCTGTCCTCGGCCGTCCTCGTGGAGACGGTGGCCGAACTGCTGGCCGGCACCCCCGCCCCGGCCGTCGTGGACCCCGTCGGCGTCTCCAAGCACGGGGACGCGCTGCTCGCCGCCTCGGCGCTGGACGCCGTACGGCGGGAACTGCTGCCCAGGGCCACGGTCGCCACCCCGAACCTGGACGAGGTGGCCCAGCTCACGGGGCTGGCCGTGGAGACCGAGGACGACATGCGCCGGGCCGCCGACGCGGTCCTCGGCTACGGCCCCCGCTGGGCGCTGATCAAGGGCGGCCACCTCGCGGCCCACGGCGACGAGGCCGTGGACCTGCTCAGCGACGGCTCACGCGAGCTGTGGCTGCGGGCCCCCCGGCACGACAACCGGCACACCCACGGCACCGGCTGCACGCTCGCCAGCGCCATCGCCGCCGGCCTGGCCAAGGGCCTGGACGTGCCGGAGGCCGTCACGGCCGCCAAGGAGTACGTCACCGGCGCCATCGCGGCCGGCTTCGCCCTCGGCGGCGGCATCGGGCCGGTGGACCACGCCTGGCGGTGGCGCTGACCGGCACACCTCGACGTCGAGGCCGCTTCCCGCCCCGGACAAGGCAAAAGGCCGGTTCACCAGAGGTGAACCGGCCTTCTTGGCAACCGGAAAGAGCTGCGCTACGACGACGGGAGGCGTCAGCGCGAGACCTTGCCGGCCTTGATGCACGAGGTGCAGGCGTTGAGGCGCTTCGGCGTCCCATTGACCACGGCACGGACGCGCTGGATGTTCGGGTTCCAGCGACGCGAGGTGCGGCGGTGCGAGTGGGAGATGTTGTTGCCGAAGCTCGGCCCCTTGGCGCAAACGTCGCAGTTGGCAGCCACAGGTCACTCCAAGACTTCAGATGCAATTACGGTGGAATCCGGCGCACCGGAATCAGAGATCTGAAGTGGCTTGCCGGACGAATGACCCGACTCTCGACGGGCAACCTGAGCAGCATACAACGACTGCTTGGGTCCGAGAAAACTACCATGACGGGACCCCGCTCCGCCCCGGGGCCCCCGAGCGGAGGGCTCCCTTCGTTACCCTGCGGTGAACCCTGGCCCGCACAAGGAGGAACGCCCGGTGGCGCACGAGCCTGGCCCGCACACCCTCGACGCCGAAGCGGTGCGCACCTGGAGCTCGCTGGCCCTGGCCGCACTGGGCCGGGTCCGCGAGGACATCGACGCGATCAACGTCTACCCGGTCGCGGACGCCGACACCGGAACCAACCTCTACCTCACCGCCGAGGCCGCCGACCGCGCCCTCGACGAGTCCCTCGCGGGCGTGACGGACCCCACAGCCGCCCCCGCCTCCCTCGCCGACGCCGTACGGGCCTACGCGCACGGCGCGCTCATAGGCGCCCGGGGCAACTCCGGGACCATCCTCGCCCAGCTGCTGCGCGGGGTCGCCGACGTCCTCGGCGCCGAACAGGGCGACCCCTCGGACCCGGCCGCCCCCGCCGACCGCGCCCCGGGCCCGCTGCTCGCGCGGGCCCTGACCCGCGCCGCCGAGGAGGCCTACCAGGCCGTCGCGCACCCGGTCGAGGGCACCATGCTCACCGTCGCCGGAGCCGCCGCCCGGGCCGGTGCCGCCGCCGGGACCGCGGCCGCCACCGCCGCCGACGTCGCCCGCGCCGCCTACGACGGGGCCCGCGCCGCCCTCGCCGAGACCCCGGGCCAGCTGGCCGCCCTCGGGAAGGCCGGAGTGGTCGACGCCGGGGGCTGCGGCCTGGTCGCCGTACTCGGAGCCCTGTGGCAGGCGCTGTCCGGCCAGGAACCCGCCGCCGAACCGGTACGCGGCCCCGCCGTGCCCGTACCCGTGGCGCTCGACCCGGAGCCCTGCGGGCAGGAGCAGGGCGGCCCCGCGTACGAGGTGGTGTACCTGCTGGAGGCCTCCGACGAGGCCGTCGCGGGGCTCCGCGCCGGCCTCGACCTCCTCGGCGACTCCCTGGTCGTGGTCGGCGGCGACGGGCTGTGGAACGTCCACGTGCACGTCGACGACCCCGGCGCGGCCGTCGAAGCCGGCGTCGAAGCCGGCCGGCCGCACCGCATCCGCATCACCCACTTCGGCGACCAGCGCCGCCGCGCCGCCGCCCCCCGGGCCCAGCGCGCCGTCGTCGCCGTCGTCCAGGGCGAGGGCCTGGCCGCCCTGTGCGGGGAGGCCGGCGCCACCCCCGTCCTGGCCCGCCCCGGGGAACAGCCCGCCGCCGCCGAGCTGCTCGACGCCGTCCGCCGGGCCCACGCCCGCGAGGTCGTCCTGCTGCCCGGCGGCCCCGAGCTGCGCGCCGCCGCCGCGGCCGCCGCCGAACAGGCCCGCGCCGAAGGGGTACGGGTCGCCGTGATCCCCACCCGCTCCGCCGTCCAGAACCTGGCCGCCCTCGCCGTCCACGACCCGGACGCCAGCTTCGACGAGGACGTCGTCGCCATGACCGCCGCCGCCGGCACCACCCGCTACGGGGAACTGGCCGTCGCCGAACGGCAGTCCTTCACCTCCGCCGGGATCTGCCAGGCCGGGGACGTCCTCGGGCTCATCGACGGGGACGTCGCCGTCATCGGCGCGGGTCTGCCCGAGACCGCCGAGGCCGTCCTGAGGCGGATGCTCGGCTCCGGCGGCGAACTGGTCACCCTCGTCCTGGGCCCCGAGGTCCCGGACACCCTGGCCGCGCGCCTGGAGGCGTACGTCCAGCAGGCGCACCTGGCCGTCGACACCGTCACCTACCGCGGCGGCCGCTGGTCGGCGCCCCTGCTCATCGGAGTCGAATAGCCGCCTTGTCAGCGCGATGGTGTGCAATGGAACACGTGCCCGCGCTCGACGAAGACCTCAAGAAGACCCTCGGCCCCGCCACCGCCAAGGTGCTGGCCGAGCAGCTCGGCCTGCACACGGCCCTGGACCTGCTCCACCACTACCCCCGGCGGTACGCCGAGCGCGGCGAGCTGACCTCGCTGGCGGACCTCGCCGACCAGCTCGACGAACACGTCACCGTCGTCGCCCAGGTCGCCGACGCCCGCCTGCTCACCTACCACGGCGGCCGCGGCGGCGGGAAGCGCCTCGAAGTCACCATCACCGACGGCAGCGGCCGCCTCCAGCTGGTCTTCTTCGGCGCCGGCGTCCACAAGCCGCACAAGGAGCTGCTGCCCGGCAGCCGCGCCATGTTCGCCGGCAAGGTCTCCCGCTTCAACCACAAGCTCCAGCTCGCGCACCCCGCGTACGAACCCCTCGGCGCCGAGGCCTCCGACCGGGACGCGGCCACCGCCTTCGCCAACCAGCTGATCCCGATCTACCCGGCCTGCGCCAAGCTGGAGTCCTGGAAGATCGCCAAGTGCGTGGACGCGGTACTGCCCCGCGCCCAGGAGGCCGTGGACCCGCTCCCGCCCGCCCTGCGCGAGGGCCGCGGGCTCGTCCCGCTCCCCGAGGCGCTCCTCAAGATCCACCGCCCCGCCACCAAGGCCGACATCGAGGACGCCCGCCAGCGCCTGAAGTGGGACGAGGCCTTCGTCCTCCAGGTCGCCCTGGCCCGCCGCCGCCACGCGGACTCCCAGCTCCCCGCCGTCGCCCGCCGCGCCGCCCCCGGCGGCCTCCTCGACGCCTTCGACGCCAAACTGCCCTTCACCCTCACCGAGGGCCAGCAGAAGGTCTCCAAGGAGATCTTCGACGACCTCGCCACCAGCCACCCCATGCACCGCCTCCTCCAGGGCGAGGTCGGCTCCGGCAAGACGATGGTGGCCCTGCGCGCCATGCTCGCCGTCGTCGACTCCGGCGGGCAGGCCGCGATGCTCGCGCCCACCGAGGTGCTCGCCCAGCAGCACCACCGGTCGATCACCGAGATGATGGGCGAACTCGCCGAGGGCGGCATGCTCGGCGGCTCCGACCGGGGCACCAAGGTGGTCCTGCTCACCGGCTCCATGGGCACCGCCGCCCGCCGCCAGGCCCTGCTCGACCTGGTCACCGGCGAGGCCGGCCTCGTCATCGGCACGCACGCCCTGATCGAGGACAAGGTGCAGTTCCACGACCTCGGCCTGGTCGTCGTCGACGAACAGCACCGCTTCGGCGTCGAACAGCGCGACGCCCTGCGCTCCAAGGGCAAGCAGCCGCCGCACCTGCTCGTCATGACCGCCACCCCGATCCCGCGCACCGTCGCCATGACCGTCTTCGGCGACCTGGAGACCTCCGTCCTCGACCAGCTGCCCGCGGGGCGCTCCCCGATCGCCACCCACGTCGTGCCCGCCAAGGACAAGCCGCACTTCCTCGCCCGGGCCTGGGAGCGGGTCCGCGAGGAGGTGGAGAACGGCCACCAGGCGTACGTGGTCTGCCCGCGGATCGGCGACGGTGAGGACGACCCCGGGAACAAGAAGAAGGCCTCCGCCGAGGACGAGGCCGAGAAGCGGCCGCCGCTGGCCGTGCTGGACATCGCCGAACAGCTCACCCGGGGCCCCCTCGCCGGACTGTCCGTCGAGGTCCTGCACGGGCGGATGGACCCCGCCGACAAGGACGACGTGATGCGCCGCTTCGCCGCCGGCGAGGTCAAGGTGCTGGTCGCCACCACCGTCATCGAGGTCGGCGTGAACGTCCCCAACTCCACCGTCATGGTGATCATGGACGCGGACCGCTTCGGCGTCTCCCAGCTCCACCAGCTGCGCGGCCGCGTCGGCCGGGGCTCCGCCCCGGGCCTGTGCCTGCTGGTCAGCGAGATGCACGAGGCCAGCCCCGCCCGGGCCCGGCTCGCCGCCGTCGCCGCCACCCTCGACGGCTTCGAACTCTCCCGGATCGACCTGGAACAGCGCCGCGAGGGCGACGTCCTCGGCCAGGCCCAGTCCGGCGTCCGCTCCTCGCTGCGGATGCTCGCCGTCATCGACGACGAGGAGGTCATCGCCCAGGCCCGGGAGGAGGCCGCCCGCGTCGTCGCCGCCGACCCCGAGCTGGAGCACCTGCCCGGGCTGCGCACCGCGCTCGACGCCCTGCTGGACGCCGAGCGGGAGCAGTACCTGGAGAAGGGCTGAGGCGCACGACCTATCGTTGGAGGCCAGAACGGAGGCCAGGGCCTCCCCCCGACCGCCCCAGCGAAGGACCCCAGATGACCCGCGTGATCGCCGGCACCGCCGGCGGGCGGCGGCTGTCCGTGCCGCCCGGCACCGGCACCCGCCCGACCTCCGACCGGATGCGCGAAGGGCTCTTCTCCACCTGGGAGTCCCTGCACGGCGTCGACGGCTCCCGCGTCCTCGACCTCTACGGCGGCTCCGGCGCCGTCGGCCTGGAGGCCCTCTCCCGGGGCGCCGCCCACACCCTGCTGGTCGAGGCCGACGCCAAGGCCGCCAAGGCCATCCGGGACAACATCAGGACCCTGGGCCTGCCCGGCGCCGATTTCCGGGCCGGCAAGGCCGAGCAGGTCGTGGCCGCCGCCGCGCCCGGGGACCCGTACGACATCGTCTTCCTCGACCCGCCGTACGCCGTCGAGCACGCCGAGCTCGGCGAGATCCTCCTCACACTCCGCGCCAATGGCTGGCTCACGGACGACGCGCTCGTCACGGTGGAGCGCAGCACGAGGAGCGGTCCGTTCCCGTGGCCGGAGGGGTTCGAGCCGCTGCGTTCGCGCAAGTACGGCGAAGGCACCCTTTGGTACGGTCGCGCCGCCTTCACCAGCGAAGACTCATGAACGAGGGAGCTCAGTTGCGCCGCGCCGTCTGTCCGGGATCGTTCGACCCCATCCACAACGGGCACCTCGACGTCATCGGACGCGCCGCCCGGCTGTACGACGTCGTGCACGTCGCCGTGATGATCAACAAGTCCAAGCAGGGCCTGTTCACCATCGAGGAGCGGATCGACATGATCCGCGAGGCGACCGCCGACTACGGCAACGTCGAGGTCGAGTCCTTCCACGGGCTGCTGGTCGACTTCTGCAAGCAGCGCGACATCCCGGCCATCGTCAAGGGCCTGCGCGCCGTCAGCGACTTCGACTACGAGCTCCAGATGGCCCAGATGAACATGGGACTGTCGGGCGTCGAAACGCTGTTCGTCCCCACCATCCCGACCTACAGCTTCCTGTCGTCCTCCCTGGTCAAGGAGGTCGCCACCTGGGGCGGCGACGTGGCCCACCTGCTCCCCGCGCACGTCCACGCGGCACTGGTCGAACGGCTGCGCGCGAAGTGACCCGGCGCGGGACGGGCCGGTCTTCCCCGGCCCGTCCCGCGCGTCCGTCCGGGGGCCCTACAGTCGTCTCTCGTCAGTCCTAGGCCGAGAGAGCGCGAGCCCCCCATGGACGTACAGAAGAAGCTGGACGAGATCGTCGCGGCCGTGGGCGGAGCCCGCACCATGCCGATGTCCGCCTCCTGCGTGATCAACCGCGCGGAACTCCTCGCCCGGCTCGAAGAGCTGCGGGAGGCCCTGCCGGGCTCGCTCGCCCAGGCCCGGGAACTCATCGGCGGCCGGGAACAGATGGTCGAGGACGCCCGCCGGGAGGCCCGGCGCATCATCGAGTCCGCCCACGCCGAGCGGGGATCGCTGATCTCCGGCACCGAGATCGCCCGCCACGCGCAGGGCGAGGCGGACCGGATCCTGGCCGAGGCCCGCCGGGAGGCCGCCGAGATCCGGGCCGAGGCCGACGACTACGTCGACAGCAAGCTCGCCAACTTCGAGGTCGTGCTCAGCAAGACCATCGGCTCCGTGGACCGCGGCCGGGAGAAGCTGCTCGGCCGGGGCCCCGGCACGGACGAGCACGGCCGCGACGACAGCGGCGCCCCCGAGCCCAGCGCCGACCCGCAGACCCGGCGCGAGCAGGCGGACGCGTACGTGGACCAGAAGCTCGCCACCTTCGAGGCGGTGCTGTCCAAGACCCTGGAGGCCGTCGGCCGGGGACGCCAGAAGCTCCTGGGCCGGGCGCCCGCGGACGACCTCGGCGCCCACATGGCGGCCCAGGACGCCGCCGGGGCCCGGGGGGCCCGCCCGTCCAGCGACGCGGAGTTCCTGGCCGGCCTGGCGGACCCCGGCCCCGAGCCCGTGCCGCTGCCCGCCCAGCCGGAGCCGGTGTACGACGGCTACGCGGCGGCGTACCCGGCGCAGCCCGCCGCCCACCCCCAGCAGGACGGCTACGCGTACCAGGACCCGTACGCGGGCTACCCCCAGCAGCCGGACCCGTACGGCGGCTACCAGCAGCAGCCCGACCCGTACGCCTTCTACCAGCAGCAGCCCCAGCAGCAGCCCCAGCACCCCCAGCGGCCGGCGCTCGACGAGACCAGCTTCTTCGACACGAGCATGATCAACCTGGAACAGCTCCACCAGTACGGACAGGGGCGCTGAGCCCGGATTGGGCTCAGAGCGAAGCGCCGGGTATCCTGGCTCTTCGGTCGCGCGTATGCGTCGCGATCCATGCTGCCCGTGAGCGGCGGAATCTTTGATCTTCAGCGATCTGTGAAAGCAGGAACGGCCCTGAACACCCGCCTCGACCACCGCAACCCCCTCGTGTTCGACACGCACGAGCTGGGACGGCGTCCTGGTGCCATGCAGCGGCTGTCCCGCGAGATCCCGGCGCCGGCGGACCTCGGTCTCGTCGACGTCATCGGAGTGCCGGAAGGCGCGCCGCTGAAGCTCAACCTCCGCCTCGAGTCGGTCATGGAAGGGGTGCTTGTCACAGGCACCGTCCGTGCATCGGCGACGGGGGAGTGCGTAAGGTGTCTGGAGACCGTCGAGCGCGAGCTCAAGGCGGACTTCCAGGAGATGTTCTCGTACCCTGACGCCGACGACCGGGGCCGCCCCAAGGCGGAGCCGGCCGACGACGCCGAGGACGACGAGGACACGCTCCACCTCGAGGACGGCTTGTTCGACCTCGAACCCGTGCTGCGCGATGCGGTGGTGCTCGCACTGCCGATGCAGCCGGTGTGCCGGGAGGACTGTCTCGGACTGTGCCCCGACTGCGGGCTCAGCCTGAACGACGACCCGGAGCACCACCACGACGCCGTCGACATCCGTTGGGCGGCATTGCAGGAACTCGTCGTGACCGATCAGGACGACGAGAAGGACAACATGAGCGGCACTGCATCTGACGACGTTCAGAGCGCCGCCGAGAAGCAGGAGAAGTAGCCGTGGCTGTTCCGAAGCGGAAGATGTCGCGCAGCAACACGCGCCACCGCCGGTCGCAGTGGAAGGCTGCGGTCCCCACCCTGGTTTCGTGTGAGCGTTGCCAGGAGCCGAAGCTCCAGCACATCGCGTGCCCGAGCTGCGGCACCTACAACAAGCGCCAGGTCCTCGAGGTCTGAGCGGCTGGTGAGAGGCGCAATGTCTGAGCTGTCCAACGCTGAGAAGCAGGCAGACAGTAACAACGCGGCCTCGTCCCACACGCTTCTGGAAGGGCGGCTCGGGTACCAACTCGAGTCCGCCCTTCTGGTGCGTGCGCTGACCCACCGTTCGTACGCGTACGAGAACGGCGGCCTGCCCACCAACGAACGCCTGGAGTTCCTCGGGGACTCCGTGCTCGGCCTGGTGGTCACGGACACGCTGTACACGACCCACCCCGACCTCCCGGAAGGCCAGCTGGCCAAACTGCGGGCCGCGGTGGTCAACTCTCGTGCGCTGGCGGAGGTCGGGCGCGGCCTCGAACTCGGCTCCTTCATCCGGCTCGGCCGGGGCGAAGAGGGCACGGGTGGCCGGGACAAGGCCTCCATCCTCGCCGACACCCTTGAAGCGGTGATCGGCGCGGTCTATCTCGACAAGGGCCTCGACGCGGCCTCGGAGCTGGTCCACCGGCTCTTCGACCCGCTCATCGAGAAGTCCTCCAACCTCGGTGCCGGCCTGGACTGGAAGACCAGTCTCCAGGAGCTCACGGCGGCCGAGGGTCTCGGTGTACCGGAATACCTGGTCACCGAGACGGGACCGGACCACGAGAAGACCTTCACCGCTGCCGCCCGCGTCGGTGGTGTCTCGTACGGCACCGGTACCGGCCGCAGCAAGAAGGAGGCGGAGCAGCAGGCCGCGGAATCCGCCTGGCGCGGCATCCGCACCGCGGCGGACGAGCGCAAGGCGGCGGAAGCCGCTGCCGCCGCCGCTCCGGCACAGGGCGACGGGGCGCCGACGCCCGCCGACCCGGCGCCGGAGGCCTGACCGGCTTCTTCTACAGTGACCCCGTCGCACCCCGGTGCGGCGGGGTTTCCTGTTCGACGCCGCGCCCCCTCCAGGAGGAACACCATGCCCGAGCTGCCCGAGGTGGAAGTGGTACGGCGCGGCCTGGAGCGGTGGGTGGCCGGGCGGACCGTCGCGGCGGTGGAGGTGCTCCACCCCCGGGCCGTACGCCGGCACCTGGCCGGCGGCCCCGACTTCGCGGCGCGCCTGGCGGGCCAGACCATCGGGGTGCCGCGGCGGCGCGGGAAGTACCTGTGGCTGCCGCTGGAGGGCCGGGACCTGTCCGTCCTCGGCCACCTCGGGATGAGCGGGCAGCTGCTGGTGCAGCCGGCCGACGCCCCCGACGAGAAGCACCTGCGGATCCGGCTGCGCTTCGCCGACGACACGGGCACCGAACTGCGCTTCGTCGACCAGCGCACCTTCGGCGGGCTCTCGCTGCACGAGACCGTCCCCGGCAGCGCCGAGGGCCTGCCGGACGTGATCGCGCACATCGCCCGCGACCCGCTGGACCCCCTCTTCGACGAAGGGGCCTACCACCTGGCGCTGCGCGCCAAGCGCACCACCGTCAAGCGGGCCCTGCTGGACCAGTCGCTGATCAGCGGGGTCGGCAACATCTACGCCGACGAGGCGCTGTGGCGCGCCCGGCTGCACTACGAGCGCCCCACCGCGAGCCTGACCCGCCCCCGGAGCGCGGAACTCCTCACGCACGTGCGGGAGGTCATGAACGCCGCGCTCGACGTCGGCGGGACCAGCTTCGACAGTCTGTACGTCAACGTGAACGGCGAGTCCGGCTACTTCGACCGGTCGCTCGACGCCTACGGGCGCGAGGGCCGGCCCTGCCGCCGCTGCGGCACGCCGATGAGCCGCCGGGCCTGGATGAACCGGTCCAGCTACTTCTGCCCGCGCTGTCAGAGGCCGCCGCGCGCCGTGTCGTAGGCCTCCCGGGAGGCGAGCACCTCGTCCATGCTGGTCTCCAGCAGGTCGATCAGGGCGCGCAGGCGGTCGGCGACCTCGCGCCCCAGCGGGGTCAGCTCGTAGTCGACGCGGGGCGGGTTGGTCGGCTGCGCCTCGCGCAGCACGATCCCGTCGCGCTCCAGGGCGTGCAGCGTCTGGGAGAGCATCTTCTCGCTCACACCGTCGATCCGGCGGCGCAGCTCGTTGAACCGGCAGGGGCCCTCGCGCAGCGCGCCCACGGTGAGGCTGCCCCACCGGCCGGTGACGTGTTCCAGGGTTTCGCGCGAGGGGCAGGCGCGCGCGAAGACGTCGAACGGCAGGTCGGCCGTGACGGCTTCGGGACAGGCGGGGTTCTCCATGACACAAGCGTACTCCCGGGCAGCGCTAACTTTCTGCTTGCGCTTTCCAAAAGTTAGTGCTTCTCTTGCTCCAGCGCAGTCCTGCGCCCCGGTCGCACTGCGCCGCCCGACGTTTCGAGGAGAACAGTCATGTCCGCGAACACCCACACCCCCGTCGTCTCCGTCGCCTACCACTCCGGCTACGGGCACACCGCCGTGGTCGCCGAGGCCGTTCGGGCCGGCGCCGCCGACACGGGCGCCACGGTGCACCTGATCAAGGTCGACGAGATCACCGACGCCGAATGGGCGCTGCTGGACGAGTCGGACGCGATCATCTTCGGCTCCCCGACCTACATGGGCACCGCGTCGGGCGCCTTCCACGTCTTCGCCGAGGCCTCCTCGAAGCGCTGGTTCGGCGACGTGTGGCAGGACAAGGTCGCGGCGGGCTTCACCAACTCGGGCTCCAAGGCCGGCGACAAGCTGAACACCCTGCAGTTCTTCCAGATCCTGGCCGCCCAGCACGGCATGAGCTGGGTCAGCCTGGGCCTGAAGCCGGGCTGGAACCACAGCGGCGGTGCCGAGACCGACCTCAACCGCCTCGGCTTCTCCTCCGGCGCGGCCGCCCAGACCAACAACGACGAGGGCCCGGACGCCGTCCACAAGTCCGACATCGCCACCGCCGAGCACCTGGGCCGGCGCGTCGCCGAGCACGCCCGCGTGATCGTCGCGGGCCGTGCCGCCCTGGCGGCGGCCGGAGCCTGACGGCCGCGCCCCCGCGCCACCCGCGCCTACGCGGACGGGCGGACCACCCTCGGGTGGTCCGCCCGTCCGCGTACGCGCACCGGGTGCGGCCCCGTCAGAAGCCGAAGTCCTGGGTCCACCAGGGGCCGCCGGAGCCGAACCAGACGCCGACGCCCAGGGTGCGGAATTCGCAGTTGAGGATGTTCGCCTTGTGGCCGGGGCTGTTCATCCAGGCCTGCATCACGGACTTCGCGTCTCCCTGGCCGCGCGCGATGTTCTCGCCGCCCATGCCGGAGATGCCCGCGTTCTGGGCCCGCTGCCACGGCGAGTTCCCGTCCGGGTCGGTGTGGTCGAAGAAGCCCCGTACCGCCATGTCCTTGCTGAAGGCGCCGGCCAGCGCCGCGAGCGGCGGGTTCGCCCGGACCGGTACGCACCCGGCCTGGGCGCGCTCCTGGTTCACGAGCGCGAGGACCTCGGCCTCCTCGGCGGACTGCCCGCCGTCGGCCGTCGGAGCGGCGGGCTTGGGGGCCGTCGGCGGCTTGGGTGCGGCGGGCTTGGGTGCGGCGCTCGTCTCCGGGGCCTTGTCCGGGGCCTTCTCCGGCGCCTGGTCCGGGGCCTTCGTGGAGGCCGCGGGCGACGGGGACGCCGAGGGCGACCCTGAAGGGGAGGGCGACACGGACGGGGAGGGCGCGGCGGAGGAGGTGCCGGCCTGCGGGGCGGCGGCGGAGGCCCGGCCCGACAGGTTGGCCAGACCGTTCGGCTGCCCGGCCGGCTCGGGGGAGGCGGCGGCCGACGGCTCGGCCCGGGCCTCCGTCCTCTCCCCGGCACCCGTGCCGACGTACGGGAAGGAGCCGCCGACCGGGACGAAACCGGTCGTCACGGCCGCCGTGCCGAGGGCCACGGCCACGGACGCGCCGAACAGCCCGGTGCGCACGGCGGTGCGCTTGGCGCCGCGCCGGGGTGCGGCGTGGAGTCGGTGGCGTCCCATGGGTGCCGTGCCTTCCCTTTGCAAGATCAACGTTTGCTCACCCGAAAGGGTGAGTCATTGGTGGGGGACTGTAGCCCATGGGACAAGGGGGGCGATGGGTCCCGGAAACCCTTTGCCCGGTTAGCGTTCTTGCATGGATGAAGACGTGCGCATGACCGCCTGGGTGCGTGGCCGTGTACAGGGAGTGGGCTTCCGCTGGTTCACCAGGGCCAATGCCTTGGAGATCGGAGGGATGGCCGGCTTCGCGCTCAACCTCGACGACGGGCGAGTGCAGGTCGTGGCGGAAGGTCAACGTGAGAATTGCCACCGGCTGCTGGACTGGCTCCGCTCCGCCGACACGCCCGGACGAGTGGACGGGGTGACAGAGATCTGGGGCACACCGCGCGGTGGCTACGACGGCTTCGAGATCCGGTGACCAATCGACTGATCATGGACTGATCAGACCCCCGGAACGTCCGCACCCGGTCGGATCTGCGCATTCGCCGCCGACGCGTTGCCGCGGCGGTGGATCCGTGGAAGGCTCGGAGGCGAGGATGATCCCTCCGCCCCCAGCGCGGACCGGGCCGCCCGCCGATACGGGGCGTGATCGTGTTGACCGTCAAACTTTTTGGTGAGACGCTGGAAGCCCCGCGCACCCGAGCTGTTTGGCAGTGGTGGTAGCAGTAAGCGCAGTGACTGACTGTCGTTGCCGGACATCCGCGGGTGCGATTCCCTCACGACCCACACCGCTTCGGTCGGTCACTCAGTGTGGAGGACCATCCATCATGGCAAAGGCGCTTCTCGGTTACGTCGGCGGTTCCGACCCGCGACTCCTCGCCGAGATGCGACGGCTTCAGCAGCGCGTCCAGGACCTCGAGTCCGAGCTCGGACGGATCCAGTCCGAGAACGACGCGCTGACCGCGGCCGCCGCTCAGCACGGAGAGTCGCTGCTGGACAGCATCGAGATCGACGTACCCCAGGCGGAGCCTGCGCTCACCTGATCCGCTCTCACCGTCGTTCGACTCCAGCCCCGAATGATCTGCAAGGGACGCCTCGGCGTCCCTTCTTTCTTTCCGCCGCACGCGACACGCGTTGGGCCAGGTGGGGGGCTGATTCCTTTAACGTCTGATGTGCCCTGCACCTTCATGGGTGAAACCGAACGTGAAAGGTAGAGTCCGGCGGCGTGCACCTCAAGTCCCTGACCCTGCGTGGCTTCAAATCCTTCGCCTCCGCCACCACCCTGCGCTTCGAACCGGGGATCACCTGCGTCGTCGGACCGAACGGATCCGGCAAGTCCAACGTGGTGGACGCGCTCTCCTGGGTCATGGGGGAACAGGGAGCCAAGTCCCTGCGCGGCGGGAAGATGGAAGACGTCATCTTCGCGGGCACCACGGGACGCCCGCCGCTGGGACGGGCCGAGGTCTCCCTCACCATCGACAACTCCGACGGCGCCCTGCCCATCGACTACGCCGAGGTCACCATCACGCGGATCATGTTCCGCGGCGGCAGCAGCGAGTACCAGATCAACGGTGACACCTGCCGGCTCCTCGACATCCAGGAGCTGCTCTCCGACTCCGGCATCGGCCGCGAGATGCACGTCATCGTCGGACAGGGACAGCTCGACTCCGTCCTGCACGCCGACCCCACGGGCCGCCGCGCCTTCATCGAGGAGGCCGCGGGCGTACTGAAGCACCGCAAGCGCAAGGAGAAGGCGCTGCGCAAGCTCGACGCGATGCAGGCCAACCTCGCGCGGGTGCAGGACCTGGCCGACGAACTCCGCCGCCAGCTCAAGCCCCTGGGCCGGCAGGCGGCGGTGGCCCGCCGGGCCGCCGTGATCCAGGCCGACCTGCGCGACGCGAAGCTGCGGCTGCTCGCCGACGACCTGGTGGCGCTGCGGGGCGCGCTGGAGGCGGAGATCGCGGACGAGGCCGCGCTCAAGGAGCGCAAGGAGGCCGCGGAACGGGACCTCGCCGGCGCGCTGCGCCGGGAGGCCGAGCTGGAGGAATCGGTACGCCGTCTCGCGCCGCGGCTCCAGCGGGCCCAGCAGACCTGGTACGAGCTGTCGCAGCTCGCCGAGCGGGTGCGCGGCACCGCCTCGCTGGCCGAGGCCCGGGTCAGGAGCGCGTCCGCGCCGGTGGAGGAGGAGCGGCGCGGCCGCGACCCCGAGGATCTGGAGCGGGAGGCCGCGCGGATCCGGGAGCAGGAGGCGGAGCTGACCGCGGCGCTGGAGGCGGCCGAGCGGGCCCTGGAGGACACCGCCGCGCACCGGGCCGAGCTGGAACGGGCCCTCGCGCTGGAGGAGCGGCGGCTGCGGGAGGCCGCGCGGGCCATCGCCGACCGGCGCGAGGAGCTGGCCCGGCTGACCGGCCGGCTGGGGGCGGCCCGCTCGCGCGCGGGCGCCGCGCAGGCCGAGATCGAGCGGCTCGTGGCGGCCCGGGACGAGGCGCAGGCCCGGGCGGTGGCGGCCCGCGAGGAGTACGAGGAACTGGCCGCGGAGGTCGGCGGGCTCGAAGATCCCTCGGTGGAGGGGGAGTACGAGGCGGCGAAGGCCGAGCTGACCGGGGCGGAGGCCGCGCTCGGCGCCGCCCGGGAGGCGCTGGGCGCGGCGGAACGGTCCCGCGCGGCGGTGTCGGCGCGGCGGGAGGCGCTCGCGCTGGGGCTGCGGCGCAAGGACGGGACCGGGGCGCTGCTCGCGGTGCGGGAGCGGCTGGCGGGGGTGCTGGGGCCGGCGGCGGAGCGGGTGTCGGTGGTGCCGGGGTACGAGGTCGCCGTCGCCGCCGCGCTGGGGGCTGCCGCCGACGCGGTGGCGGTCGCCTCGGCGGGGGCGGCCGCCGGAGCCATCCGGCACCTGCGGGACGCCGACGCGGGGCGGGCCACGTTCCTGATCGCCGGTGCCGCCGGTGCTGCGATCCCCGAGCAGGGCCCCGTGGCCCCGGGCGGCGCCGCGCTGCCCGGCCAGGCCCAGGGGGCGGAAGCCCCCCACCCCGCCCCTTCCCCCCATGCTGATCAGCGGCTTCCCCGCGGGCGGGGGCCCGCCCCGGACCCCGCGCCTCAGGCGCCGGCGGGGCTGGAGGGCGCGGCCGGCGGGGCGGGAGTGGCCGTCGGGGCCGCGTACCCGGAGGCCGCCTCGCTCGTGCGGGGGGCTGAGGAGGTGCGGCGGGCCGTGGCATGGGTGCTGCGGAACCACGTCGTGGTCGGGAGCCTGGAGGAGGCCGAGGCGGTCGTCGCCGCGCGGCCGGACCTGGTCGCGGTCACCGCCGACGGGGACGTGCTCGGCGCCCACCTCGCACACGGCGGCTCCGCGGGCGCGCCCAGCCTCATCGAGGTCCGGGCCGCCGTCGACGAGGCGGCGGCGGAACTGGAGCGGCTGGACGGCGAGTGCCGGGAGCTGGCCGGGGCCGAGGAGGCGGCCCGGCAGCGCCGCGACGGCGCGGCGGCCCGCGCCGAGGAGCTGGCGGAGCTGCGCCGGGCCGGGGAGAAGGCCCGCGCCGGGGCCGCCCAGCAGCTCGGCCGGCTCGCCGGGCAGGCGAAGGGCGCCCAGGGCGAGGCCGAGCGCAGTGCCGGGGCGGCGGCCACCGCCCAGGAGGCCCTCGAACGCGCGCGGCTCGACGTGGAGGAGTGCGCGGAGCGGCTCGCGGTCGCGGAGGAAATGCCGCTGGCGCAGGAGCCCGACACCTCGGCCCGGGACCGGCTCTCCGCCGACGGGGCGAACGCGCGGCAGACCGAGATGGAGGCCCGCCTCCAGCTGCGTACGCACGAGGAGCGGGTCAAGGGCCTGGCCGGCCGGGCCGACGCGCTCGACCGGGGCGCCCGCGCCGAGCGCGAGGCCCGGGCCCGCGCGGAGCGGCGCCGGCAGCGCCGGCGGTACGAGGCCGAGGTGGGCCGGGCCGTCGCCGACGGGGCCCGGCAGCTGCTGGCGCACCTGGAGGTGTCGATCGGCCGGGCGGAGCTGGAGCGTTCGGCCGCCGAGCACGCCAAGGGGTTGCTTGAGCAGGAGCTCGGCGAGGCCCGCGGCCGGGGCCGTGACCTCAAGGGCGAGCTCGACAAGCTGACCGACTCCGTGCACCGGGGCGAGGTGCTCGGCGCCGAGAAGCGGCTGCGGATCGAGCAGCTGGAGGCGCGGGCGCTGGAGGAGCTGGGCGTGGAGCCCGCCGCCCTGGTGGCGGAGTACGGGCCCGACCAGCCGGTGCCCCCGTCGCCGCCGGCCGAGGGCGAGGTGCTTCCGGAGGACCCCGAGCACCCCCGCAACCGGCCGGGCCCCTTCGACCGGGCCCGGCAGGAGAAGCGGCTCAAGGCGGCCGAGCGGTCCTACCAGCAGCTGGGCAAGGTCAACCCGCTGGCGCTGGAGGAGTTCGCGGCGCTGGAGGAGCGCCACCGGTTCCTCAGTGAGCAGCTGGGTGACCTGCGGAAGACCCGTGCCGACCTCCTTCAAGTGGTGAAGGAGGTCGACCAGCGGGTCGAGCAGGTCTTCACCGAGGCCTACCGGGACACGGCCCGGGAGTTCGAGGGGGTGTTCTCGCGGCTGTTCCCCGGCGGCGAAGGCCGTCTGGTGCTCACCGACCCGGACGACATGCTGGCCACCGGCGTGGACGTCGAGGCCCGGCCGCCGGGCAAGAAGGTCAAGCGGCTGTCGCTGCTGTCCGGCGGCGAGCGGTCGCTGACGGCCGTGGCGCTGCTGGTCTCCATCTTCAAGGCCCGGCCCAGCCCGTTCTACGTGATGGACGAGGTGGAGGCGGCGCTCGACGACACCAACCTCCAGCGGCTGATCCGCATCATGGAGGAGCTCCAGGAGAGCTCGCAGCTGATCGTGATCACGCACCAGAAGCGGACGATGGAGGTCGCGGACGCCCTCTACGGCGTCTCGATGCAGGGCGACGGGGTCTCGAAGGTCATCAGCCAGCGCCTCCGTTGAGCCCTACAGCTTCAAGAAGTGAAATCAAAGCCCGACCTGCGGAAGTTAATCCGACCTTCACACCAGCTATTGACTTCAGGAAATGAACACATAGGCTCTGTGCTGCCTCCCGCCTTCCGGTGGTGCCCGATCTTGACCTGTGCGCCACTAGGAGAACGGACAGAACCCCCCACGGAGCACACCTTGACCAGCAGCACTGCGCAGGAACCGGCGCCCGGCGGCGGACGAGCGTCCCAGCCCGACCACCTCGGGCACGTCATCTTCATCACCGCGGCCGCCGCCATGGGCGGATTCCTCTTCGGCTACGACAGCTCCGTCATCAACGGCGCGGTCGTCGCCATCCGCGACCGCTTCGACGTCGGTTCGGCCGCGCTCGCCCAGGTGATCGCCGCCGCGCTGATCGGCTGCGCGCTCGGCGCCGCCACCGCCGGCCGCATCGCCGACCGGATCGGCCGCATCCGCTGTATGCAGATCGCCGCCGTCCTCTTCACGGCGAGCGCCATCGGCTCGGCCCTTCCGTTCGCGCTCTGGGACCTCGCCGCGTGGCGCGTCGTCGGCGGCTTCGGCATCGGCATGGCCTCCGTCATCGGCCCCGCCTACATCGCCGAGGTCTCCCCGCCCGCCTACCGCGGCCGGCTGGCCTCCTTCCAGCAGGCCGCCATCGTCATCGGCATCGCCGTCTCGCAGCTGGTCAACTGGGGCATCCTCAACCTCGCCGACGGCGACCAGCGCGGGCAGATCGGCGGCCTCGAAGCCTGGCAGTGGATGCTCGGCGTGATGGTGGTCCCGGCCGTGCTCTACGGGCTGATGTCCTTCGTCATCCCCGAGTCGCCCCGCTTCCTGATCTCCGCGGGGCGCAACCAGGAGGCCCGCAAGGTGCTGGCCGAGGTCGAGGGGACCAAGGTCGACCTGGACGGCCGCGTCGCCGAGATCGAGGCGGCCATGCGTTCCGAGCACAAGTCCACCTTCAAGGACCTGCTCGGCGGCCGCTTCGGCCTGCTGCCCATCGTCTGGGTCGGCATCGGCCTCTCGGTCTTCCAGCAGCTCGTGGGCATCAACGTGATCTTCTACTACAGCTCCTCGCTGTGGCAGTCCGTCGGTATCGACCCCACCAGTTCGTTCCTGTACTCCTTCACCACGTCGATCATCAACATCATCGGCACGGTGATCGCGATGATCTTCGTGGACCGGATCGGCCGCAAGCCGCTCGCGCTGATCGGCTCGGCGGGCATGGCCGTCTCCCTCGGCCTCTGCGCCTGGGCGTTCTCGTACAAGACCGGCACCGGCGACGACATCTCCATGCCCGACACCCAGGGCACCGTCGCGCTGATCGCCGCGCACGCCTTCGTCCTCTTCTTCGCCCTCTCCTGGGGCGTGGTGGTGTGGGTGCTGCTCGGCGAGATGTTCCCCAACCGGATCCGCGCCGCCGCGCTCGGCGTGGCCGCCGCGGCCCAGTGGGTCGCCAACTGGGCCATCACCGTCACCTTCCCGACCCTGTCGGACTGGAACCTGTCCGGCGCGTACGTCATCTACACCGTCTTCGCCCTGCTCTCGATCCCGTTCATCCTCAAGTGGGTGCCGGAGACCAAGGGCAAGGCGTTGGAGGAGATGGGGTAACCAACCCCCGCCACCACCCCTTCTTCTCCGCGGCGCTGCCCCGGCTCAGTCCCTGAGCCGGGGCAGTACCCGTTCGCACAGCAGCCGCAGGCCGCGCCACCCCTCCTCCAGCGGCATCCCGCCGCACAGCGGGTGCAGGACGAGGTTGCCCGCCTCGCCCGCTCCGCGCGCGTACGCCACCGCCTCCTGCGGGTCGAGGATCCGGTAGACGCCCTCGGCGCGCAGCTCCTCGACCGTGCGGGCGCCGGACCGCACCGCCGAGCGGATGTCCTTGGACTGCCAGGAGGCGTACATGCCCGCCTCGTGCAGGAAGTGCTTTCCGTAGAGCGCCCACGCCCGCTCCGGGTCCTCCGAGACGTGCAGCAGCGGGGTCTGACGCGCCGGCATCATGCAGAAGCCCTCGGTGCCGTACTCCGCGAGCCGCTCCGCGTAGTACGCCTCCAGTTCCGGCAGGTGCGCGCTCGGGAAGAACGGCAGCCCCAGCCGGGCCGCCCGCCGCGCCGCCGCCTTCGAACTCCCGCCCACCAGCAGCATCGGGTGCGGCCGGGTGAAGGGCACCGGGGTCACCTTGACGGTGCGGCCGCGGAACTCGAAGGGCTCGCCGGTCCAGGCCTTCAGCAGGGTCTCCAGCAGCTCGTCCTGGAGCCGGCCGCGCCGTCCCCACTCCACCCCGTGCTGCTCGTACTCCTCGGGCCGGTAGCCGATGCCCGCGACGGTCACCAGCCGCCCGCCGCCGATCAGGTCCAGCACGGCGATGTCCTCGGCCACCTTCAGCGGGTCGTGCAGCGGGCCGATGATCGCCGACACGGTGACCGCGATCCGCCGGGTCGCGCCGAGGACGGCGCCGGCGAACGCGAAGGGGGAGGGCAGCCAGTTGTTGTCCGTGCCGTGGTGCTCCTCGGTCTGGATCGTGTCGATCCCGTGCTCGTCGGCGTACCGGGCCATCTCCACCGCGGCCTGGTAGCGGGCGGCCAGCGTCGCGGGGGTGCCGTCGGGGTCGATCAGGTTGAACCGGGCCACGGTGATGGGCATGGGAAGTCCCCCTTCGCCAGATGCGGACGGTCGGGCGAGGGGGGACGTTAGCTGACGCGGCGTCAGTTGGACAGGGTGCCGGCCGGGACGCGCTCCGCGCCCGGCTCCGGCGCCGCCGGGGCCGGAGTCCGCGGCAGTACGGCGTACAGCGCGGCGGAGACCAGGATGCCGGTCACCCAGCCGAGGCCGTTCTCGCCGATCCAGGTGGAGGCCAGCGGCCCGCTGAACCAGTCCACCTTGGTGAACAGCAGCCCCGCGACCAGGGCCGCGCCCCAGGCCGTCATCGCCTGCCAGGCGAAACCGCCCCGGTACCAGTAGGCGCTGCCCGGCGTCGTGTCCAGCAGCGCGGCACCGTCGTAGGAGGGCCGGCGCAGCATGTCGACGCCGAAGACGCCGATCCACGCGGAGAAGGCCACGGCCAGCAGCGTCAGGAAGGAGATGAACGAGCCGAAGAAGCTGGTCGCCACCACCATCAGCAGGAAGCCGAAGACCAGGCTGATGACGGCGTTGACGCTGACCGCCCAGGCGCGCGGCACCTTGATGCCCAGGGTCTGCGCGGTGAACCCGGCCGAGTACATCGACATCGAGTTGATCAGCAGCATCCCGATCAGGGCGATCAGCAGGTAGGGCACCGCGATCCAGGTCGGCAGCAGCTCGCCGATGAAGGAGACCGGGTCCTGCGCGCTCGCCAGGTCCGGCGTGCCGACGGCCATCACCGCACCCATCAGCACCATCGGCAGGACCACCACGCCCGCGCCGCCGACCGTCGCGCCGACCATCCCCTTGGCCGAGGCGGTGCGCGGCAGGTAGCGGGTGAAGTCCGGGCCGGACGGCACCCAGCTGATGCCGCCCGCCGCGATGGTGCCGATGCCCGCGACCATCATCGCCGTGGAGCCGGCCGGCTTGCCGAAGACGGCCGACCAGTCGGTGGTGAAGAGCAGGTAGCCGAGGACGAGCACGCTGAAGCCGCCGAAGAGGTACGTCGACCACGTCGAGCAGACGCGCAGCGCGTTGATGCCCAGCCCCGAGACCACGAAGGTGCAGCCCACGAAGAACAGCAGGGTCACGACCACGAGGGCGGTGTTGCTCTTCACGCCGAAGAGCAGGTCCAGGACGGTCAGCACGGCGTAGGCGCCGCTGACCGCGTTGATGGTCTCCCAGCCCCAGCGCGCCACCCAGATCAGGGCGCCGGGGAAGAGGTTGCCGCGCTGGCCGAAGACGGCCCGCGACAGCGCCATGCCCGGCGCCCCGCCGCGCTTGCCGGCGATGGAGATCAGGCCGACGATCCCGTACGAGACGACGGGCGCGGCGAGCGCGACGACCAGCACCTGCCAGATGTTCAGCTTGTTGAAGATGACCAGGCCCGCACCCATGGTGAGGAGCAGCACGCTGATGTTCGCGGCGACCCAGGTGGGCACCAGCTCGCGGACCCGGCCGGTGCGCTCGGCGTCCGGTACGGGCTCCAGCCCGCGGGTCTCGGCGGCGTTCCTGCCGCTGGCCTGGGCGGCTGCGGCTGCGGCTCCGGTTGCGGCTTCGGCTGTGGTCTGGGCCGGTATGGCGCCGGTGGCGGGCTCGGCGGGCATGCGGTTGCTCCGTGGGGCGTGCGAGGACGGGAAGTCGTCCATCATCGTAGATTTGCGCCGAATCGCATAAATAGGGGCTTAGGGCCCGGTACGAGTGCCGAGGTCCGGGCTCCGGGGCCGCCGTGGCGGATACTGGACGGGTTATGGAAATCCTCATCCTTGCCGTAGTCATCGCCCTGGTCGCGGTCGGCGCGATCAGCGGGCTCGTGGTCAGCAGCCGCAAGAAGAAGCAGCTGCCCCCCACGGCGCCGCCGAGCACGCCGACCATCACTGCCCCGCCCGCCGAACCGCAGGTGGGGGAGGACTCCGCCCCGACGGTCGAAGAGCCGCGCCGGACCATCGAGGAGGTCGTGCTCCCCGAGGCGGAGACCGCGGCCCCCGAGGCCGTCGAAGCGCCCGTCGCCGAGCCGGAGGCTCCGGCCGCGCCCGAGATCGAGGTGCCCGAGCCCACCGCCGGCCGCCTGGTCCGGCTCCGCGCGCGGCTCGCCCGTTCGCAGAACTCGCTCGGCAAGGGGCTGCTCACGCTGCTCTCGCGCGAGCACCTCGACGAGGACACCTGGGAGGAGATCGAGGAGACCCTCCTCATCGCCGACGTCGGTATCGCGCCGACGCAGGAACTCGTCGAGCGGCTCCGCGAGCGGGTCAAGGTGCTCGGCACCCGCACCCCCGCCGAGCTGCGCGCCCTGCTGAAGGAGGAGCTGCTGACCCTGGTCGGCACCGACTTCGACCGCGCCGTGAAGACCGAGAGCGGCACCGACACCCCGGGCGTCGTGATGGTCGTGGGCGTCAACGGCACCGGCAAGACCACCACCACCGGCAAGCTCGCCCGGGTCCTCGTCGCCGACGGCCGCAGCGTGGTGCTCGGCGCCGCCGACACCTTCCGCGCCGCCGCCGCCGACCAGCTCCAGACCTGGGGCGAGCGCGTGGGCGCCCGTACCGTCCGCGGCCCCGAGGGCGGCGACCCGGCCTCCATCGCCTACGACGCGGTCAAGGAGGGCATCGCCGAGGGTGCCGACGTGGTGCTCATCGACACCGCCGGCCGGCTGCACACCAAGACCGGCCTCATGGACGAGCTCGGCAAGGTCAAGCGCGTCGTGGAGAAGCACGGCCCGCTGGACGAGGTGCTGCTGGTCCTGGACGCCACCACCGGCCAGAACGGCCTGACCCAGGCGCGCGTCTTCGCCGAGGTCGTGGACATCACCGGCATCGTGCTCACCAAGCTCGACGGCACCGCCAAGGGCGGCATCGTCGTCGCCGTCCAGCGCGAGCTCGGCGTCCCGGTCAAGCTCGTCGGCCTCGGCGAGGGCCCGGACGACCTGGCCCCCTTCGAGCCCGAGGCGTTCGTGGACGCCCTCATCGGCGACTGAGGCACCGGGACCTCACCGGGGGACCTTACGCAGACCAGTGCCCCCGCGTCCGTCCAGGACCCGGGGGCACTGCCGTGGGCGGGGGCCGTCAGCGGCGGAAGCGGTGGCAGGTGTAGGCCAGGGTGCCGAGCAGCAGCCGGGCCTGCGGGGGGCCGCCCGCACTGTCCAGCGCGGGCCCGCGCAGCCAGATGGCCGGGCCCAGGCCGGCGTGGTCGCAGGGCGGGGCGGTGAGGAAGGCGCCGCGGCCCAGGGCGCGCAGGTCCAGGTCCGCGTCGTCCCAGCCCATCCGGTACAGCAGCTCGGGCAGCTCGGCGGCCGCGCCCGGGGCGACGAAGAACTGCGCCCGCCCGTCCGGGGTCGCCGTCACGGGCCCCAGCGGCAGGCCCATCCGCTCCAGCCGGACCAGGGCGCGCCGCCCGGCCTCGGCGGAGACCTCGATGACGTCGAAGGAGCGGCCGACGGGGAGCAGCACCGCCGCGCCCGGATACTCGCCCCAGATCTCGGAGACCTCGTCCAGGGTGGCGCCCCCCGGGACGGTCGGAGCGAAGTCCAGGGGGTGCGCCCCCGGCGCGCCGCAGTTCGTATGACCGCAGGAGCAGTCGCGGCCCGGACCGGCGGCGCGGGCGCCGGGGACCGCGTCCCAGCCCCAGAGCCCGGTGTACTCCGCCACCGTCGTGCACTCCGAGGTCCGTCCGCGGCGCCGGACGCCGGAACGGAACTCCTTGGTGCCGCGGCTGCCGCCGATCGTGAAGCCCATGCCCATGCCCCCTCCAACGGGTCGGACGCGCCGGTGGTTACGACGTCGGCGAGACCTGTCGGAGGCCGGGTGGAGCGCGCCGTCCACCGGAGCCGCCCGGCGCACTCCTCGCCGCGCGCGCCCCGAGCGCACTCCCGTCCAACCACTGCCGTTTCGCCTTGGTGTCAAGTGAATCGCGCCTGGCCGGTGGTGAGTTCATGCGAAGGGGTGGCGAATGGTGGCGTTTCTGGAATCGACCTCGCCGACGGGGTGATCGTAGGATTACTTTCGGTGCACGAACCTGTGCGGCGGACCCCAACCGTGGGTATGCCGGAGGCAATCGGTGGAGGACCTGTGAAGGTCCCTGGCGGAGTCGGCCGCCCCCGCCAGGGTTTCGTGTGAAGAGGCGATGCGGATGGGGGCGTTCCAGTGAGCGGCAACGGCGCAAGCGGAGCGAGCGGCGAATCCGCTGTCCGGAACGAACAGCTGACCTCGTGGTTCGTCCGCAGCGGCTGGTCCAAGGGCGAACTCGCCCGCCAGGTCAACCGCCGCGCGCGCCAGATGGGCGCCCACCACATCAGCACCGACACCTCCCGCGTGCGCCGCTGGCTCGACGGCGAACAGCCCCGCGAACCCGTCCCGCGGATCCTCTCGGAGCTCTTCTCCGAACGCTTCGGTTCCGTCGTCGCCATCGAACAGCTCGGCCTGCGCACCGCCCACCAGACCCCCTCCGTCTCCGGTGTCGACCTGCCCTGGGCCGGCCCGCAGACCGTGGAACTGCTCAGCGAGTTCTCCCGCAGCGACCTGATGCTCGCCCGCCGCGGCTTCCTCGGGACCTCCCTCGCCCTCTCCGCCGGCCCCGCCCTCATCGAGCCCATGCAGCGCTGGCTCGTCCCCTCCCCGGCCGCCGACCTCGGACCGCGCCCCGACGCCGGCCCGTCGGGCGCGCTCGGCGGGCACCGGCCGCCCCGGCTGTCCGAGCCGGAGCTCGACCTCCTCGAAGCCACCACCGTGATGTTCCGCCAGTGGGACGCCCAGTGCGGCGGCGGACTGCGCCGCAAGGCCGTCGTCGGCCAGCTCCACGAGGTCACCGACCTGCTCCAGGAGAGCCACCCCGCCCCGGTCATGAAGCGGCTGTTCAAGGTCGCCGCCGAACTCGCCGAACTCGCCGGATGGATGAGCTACGACATCGGCCTGCACCCCACCGCGCAGAAGTACTTCGTCCTCGCGCTGCACGCCGCCAAGGAGGCCGGGGACAAGCCCCTGGGCTCCTACATCCTGTCCGGCATGAGCCGCCAGATGATCCACCTGGGCCGCCCCGAGGACGCCCTGGAGCTCATCCACCTCGCCCAGTACGGCAGCCGCGACTGCGCCGGACCGCGCACCCAGGCCATGCTGTACGCGATGGAGGCCCGGGCCTTCGCCAACATGGGCCAGCCCAGCCGCTGCAAGCGGGCCGTGCGGATGGCCGAGGACACCTTCTCCGACGTCGGCTTCGACTCCGAGCCGGAACCCGACTGGATCCGCTTCTTCTCCGAGGCCGAGCTCAACGGCGAGAACTCGCACTCCTACCGCGACCTCGCCTACGTCGCGGGCCGCAGCCCCACCTACGCCTCCCTCGCCGAACCGGTCATGGAACGGGCCGTGGAGCTCTTCTCCAAGGACGGGGAGCACCAGCGCTCGTACGCCCTGAACCTCATCGGCATGGCCACCGTCCACCTGCTCCAGCGCGAGCCGGAACAGGCCACCGTCCTCGTGGACCAGGCGCTCGACGTGGCGAGAAAGGTACGGTCCGAACGGGTGAACACCCGGCTCCGCAAGACCGTCGACACCGCCGCGCGTGAATACGGGGACGTGGCCGAGGTGGTCCGGCTGACCGACCTCCTCGCCTCCCGGCTGCCCGAGGCCGCCGAGGCCGTCTGAGCCGCCCCACGGCCCGGGCGCCCGCCTGACGTGCGCCCGGCCCCCGCCTGACCCTCACCTGACCCGGACCGGACCCGTACCTCACCGGTTCATGGAGGCGTAACACGCCCGACCTCTTCGTCATCGGCGCGAAACACCCAGCGGCGCCGCCGGAAACCGTCCTGCGCGAATCTCAGGGCCAATAACCGGCCAGACCTTACGCCGCCGCTCAGGTTTCCCACGATCGCCCGCACGCGAACGTACCGACGACGAGGAGACGCCGATGGCATCAGCCATCACGACCCTCGCAGCAGACGCCCCGACCCTGTCTGCCGCGAACACCGGGTTCATGCTCATCTGCTCCGCCCTGGTCATGCTGATGACCCCGGGACTCGCCTTCTTCTACGGAGGCATGGTCCGCGTCAAGAGCAGCCTCAACATGCTGATGATGAGCTTCATCAGCCTCGGGATCGTCACGATCCTCTGGGTCCTCTACGGCTTCAGCCTCGCCTTCGGCACCGACACCGGCTCGCTGATCGGCTGGAACTCCGACTACGTCGGCCTCAGCGGCATCGGCCTCACCGAGCTGTGGGACGGCTACACCATCCCCGTCTACGTCTTCGCCGTCTTCCAGCTGATGTTCGCCGTCATCACCCCCGCCCTGATCAGCGGCGCCCTCGCCGACCGCGTCAAGTTCAGCGCCTGGGCGCTCTTCTCCGCCCTGTGGGTCACCGTCGTCTACTTCCCCGTCGCCCACTGGGTGTGGGGCGCCGGCGGCTGGCTCTTCGAGCTCGGCGTCATCGACTTCGCCGGCGGCACCGCCGTCCACATCAACGCGGGCGCCGCCGCCCTCGGCGTCATCCTGGTCATCGGCAAGCGCGTCGGCTTCAAGAAGGACCCGATGCGCCCGCACAGCCTCCCCCTGGTCATGCTCGGCGCCGGCCTGCTGTGGTTCGGCTGGTTCGGCTTCAACGCCGGCTCCTGGCTCGGCAACGACGACGGCGTCGGCGCCGTCATGTTCGTCAACACCCAGGTCGCCACCGCCGCCGCCATGCTCGCCTGGCTCGGATACGAAAAGCTGCGCCACGGCTCCTTCACCACCCTCGGCGCCGCCTCCGGCGCCGTCGCCGGCCTCGTCGCCATCACCCCCGCCGGCGGCTCCGTCAGCCCGCTCGGCGCGATCGCCGTCGGCGCCATCGCCGGTGTGCTGTGCGCCATGGCCGTCGGCCTGAAGTACAAGTTCGGCTACGACGACTCCCTCGACGTGGTCGGCGTCCACCTCGTCGGCGGCATCGCCGGCTCCCTGCTCGTCGGCTTCTTCGCCACCGGCGGCGTCCAGTCCGACGCCAAGGGCCTCTTCTACGGCGGCGGCCTCGAACAGCTCGGCAAGCAGGCGATCGGGGTCTTCTCCGTCCTCGCCTACTCCCTCGTCGTATCGGCGATCATGGCCTTCCTCCTCGACAAGACCATCGGGATGCGGGTCGCGGAGGACGTCGAGGTCTCCGGCATCGACCAGGTCGAGCACGCCGAGACCGCCTACGACTTCAGCGGCGCCGGCGGCGGGATCTCCGCACGCACCACCACCGCACCCGCCTCCGCCGCCGCGAGCAAGAAGGTCGACGCATGAAGCTGATCACCGCCATCGTCAAGCCCTACAAGCTGGACGAGATCAAGGAAGCCCTCCACTCCTTCGGGGTCCAGGGCCTCACCGTCTCGGAGGCCAGCGGGTACGGCCGCCAGCGCGGCCACACCGAGGTCTACCGCGGCGCCGAGTACACCGTGGACCTCGTACCGAAGATCCGCATCGAGGTGCTCGTCGAGGACGAGGAGGCCGAAGAGCTGATCTCCGTCATCGTCAGCGCCGCCCGGACCGAGAAGATCGGCGACGGCAAGGTGTGGAGCGTCCCCGTGGACTCGGTCGTCCGGGTCCGCACCGGCGAGCGCGGCGCCGACGCCCTCTAGACGACGGGAGCCGCAGGGTGACGAGCGCCGAAGAGACCACGCAGGACGACCCGGCCGGCTCCGGACCCGGCGGCTACGCCGAGGCCCGGCTGCGACTCCTCCAGGAGGAGTCGCGGTCCGGGCCCTCCCGGCGTTCCGCCCTGTCCGGACTGACCGACCAGTGGCTGAACGCACAGTTCGCGCGGGCGGCACGCGAGAGCGGCGTACGCGGCGCCGCCCTCGTCGCCGTCGGCGGCTACGGCCGCGCCGACCTCTCCCCGCGCAGCGACCTCGACCTGCTGCTCCTCCACGACGGCAAGGCCCGGCCCGCCGCGCTGAAGACCCTCGCCGACCGCCTCTGGTACCCCGTGTGGGACCTCGGCCTGGCCCTGGACCACTCCGTACGCACCCCCGCCGAGGCCCGCAAGACCGCCGCCGAGGACCTCAAGGCCCACCTCGGACTGCTGGACGCCCGGCTCGTCGCCGGCGACGCCGGACTCCTCGCCGGGCTGCGCACCTCGGTGCTCGCCGACTGGCGCAACCAGGCCACCCGACGCCTCCCGGAACTGCACGCCCTGTGCCGGGAGCGGGCCGAGCGGGCCGGGGAGCTGCGCTTCCTGCTGGAACCCGACCTCAAGGAAGCCCGCGGCGGCCTCCGCGACATCACCGTCCTGCGGGCCGTCGCCGCGTCCTGGCTCGCCGACGCCCCGCGCGAGGGGCTCGCCGACGCCCGGCGCCGGCTGCTGGACGCGCGCGACGCGCTGCACCTGGTCACCGGCCGGGCCACCGACCGTCTCTCGCTCCAGGAGCAGCCCCAGGTCGCCGCCCGGCTGGGGCTGCTCGACGCCGACGCGCTGCTGCGCGAGGTGTACGAGGCCGCGCGGGTCGTCGCCTACGCCGGCGACGTCACCTGGCGGGAGGTCGGGCGGGTGCTGCGCGCCCGCGCCGCCCGGCCGAGGCTGCGCGGCCTCCTCGGGACCCGGGGCGCGGCGGCCGCCGCCGAGCGGGCGCCGCTGGCCGAGGGGGTGGTGGAGTCCGACGGGGAGGCCGTCCTCGCCCTCGCCGCCCGGCCCGACCGGGACCCCGTACTGCCCCTGCGCTTCGGCGCCGCGGCCGCGCAGGCGGGCCTGCCCGTCTCGCTGCACGCCGTACGCCGCCTCGCCGCGCAGGCCCGGCCGCTGCCCGTGCCGTGGCCGGCGGAGGCCCGGGAGCAGCTGCTGACCCTGCTGGGCGCGGGGGAGCCGACGGTGGGGGTGTGGGAGGCGCTGGAGGCCGAGGGGCTGATCACCCGGCTGCTGCCCGACTGGGAGCGGGTGCGCTGCCGCCCCCAGCACAACCCCGTGCACACCTGGACGGTGGACCGGCACCTGATCGAGACGGCCGTACGGGCCTCGGCGCTGACCCGCCGGGTGGGCCGGCCGGACCTGCTGCTGATGGCGGCCCTGCTGCACGACATCGGCAAGGGCTGGCCCGGCGACCACTCCGTCGTCGGCGAGACCATCGCCCGGGACATGGCCGCGCGGGTGGGCTTCGACGCCGAGGACACCGCCGTACTGGGCACGCTCGTACGCCACCACCTGCTGCTCGTGGACACCGCGACCCGGCGGGACCTCGACGACCCGGCGACCGTCACCGCCGTGGCCCGGGCGGTGGGGTCGGTTGGCACCCTGGAGATCCTGCACGCCCTCACCGAGGCCGACGCCCTCGCGACCGGGCCCGCCGCCTGGAGCACCTGGCGGGGCTCCCTCGTCGCCGACCTGGTGCGGCGGGTCGCCGCCGTGCTGAGCGGAGCCCCGCCGGCCGGCCCCGAACCGGACCTTCCCACCGCCGAGCAGGAGCGGCTCGCGCTGGAGGCGCTGCGCACCGGGGAGCCGGTGCTCACGCTGCACGCGCGGGAGGAGGAGGACGAGGCCGTCGGCGTCGAGCTGGTCGTGGCCGTTCCCGACCAGCCCGGGGTACTGCCGGCGGTGTCCGGGGTACTGGCCCTGCACCGGCTGACGGTGCGGGCGGCGGACCTGCGGTTCCTGGAGCTTCCGGACCACCTGGGCGAGGTGCTGGTGCTGCGCTGGCGGGTGGCCGCGGAGTTCGGGGCGCTGCCGCAGGCGGCCCGGCTGCGGACCGACCTGGTGCGGGCGCTGGACGGCACTCTGGACGTCCCGGCCAAGCTCGCCGCCCGCGAGGCGGCGTACCCGCGCAGGCGCGGGGTCGTCCCCCCGCCGCCGCGCGTCACCGTGGTCCCGGACGTCTCGCCCCTGGCCACGGTCCTGGAGGTGCGGGCCCCCGACGCGGTGGGGCTGCTGCACCGGATCGGGCGGGCGCTGGACTCGGCGGGGGTGCGGGTACGCAGCGCGCACGTGTCCACCCTGGGGGCGAACGCGGTGGACACGGTCTACGTCGTCGACCCCGACGGCAAACCCCTCCCGCCGCCGGCTGCCGCCGCGCTCGCATCCCAGGTCCAGGCCGCCCTGACGTGACCGCAGCCCCCTCCCGGGGGCGGGGCCGGCGACCCCGCCCCCGGGAGGGGGAACGGGCGGATACCCTGGGGGACGACCACCACGCCCCCGACCCGAGGAATCGCGACCACCGTGTTCGATACGCTTTCCGACCGCCTCAGCGCGACCTTCAAGTCCCTCCGGGGCAAAGGCCGCCTCTCCGAGCAGGACATCGACGCTGCGGCGCGGGAAATCCGTATCGCCCTCCTCGAGGCCGACGTCGCGCTCCCCGTCGTCCGCTCCTTCATCGCGAACGTCAAGGAGCGCGCCCGCGGCGAAGAGGTCTCCAAGGCCCTGAACCCGGGCCAGCAGGTCCTCAAGATCGTCAACGACGAGCTCGTCTCGATCCTCGGCGGCGAGACCCGGCGGCTGCGCTTCGCCAAGACCGCGCCCACCGTGATCATGCTGGCCGGTCTCCAGGGTGCCGGTAAGACCACCCTCGCCGGAAAGCTCGGCTTCTGGCTGAAGGGGCAGGGCCACACCCCGCTCCTGGTCGCCTGCGACCTCCAGCGCCCCAACGCCGTCAACCAGCTCAGCGTCGTCGCCGAGCGCGCCGGCGTCGCGGTCTACGCGCCCCAGCCCGGCAACGGCGTCGGCGACCCGGTCCAGGTGGCCAAGGACTCCGTCGAGTACGCCCGTGCCAAGCAGCACGACATCGTCATCGTCGACACCGCCGGCCGCCTCGGCATCGACCAGGAGCTGATGCAGCAGGCCGCGGACATCCGCGACGCCGTCAGCCCCGACGAGATCCTCTTCGTCGTCGACGCCATGATCGGCCAGGACGCGGTCAACACCGCCGAGGCCTTCCGCGACGGCGTCGGCTTCGACGGCGTGGTGCTGTCCAAGCTCGACGGTGACGCCCGCGGTGGTGCCGCGCTCTCCATCGCGCACGTCACCGGCAAGCAGATCATGTTCGCCTCGAACGGCGAGAAGCTCGACGACTTCGACGCCTTCCACCCCGACCGCATGGCGGGCCGGATCCTCGACATGGGTGACATGCTCACCCTCATCGAGCAGGCCGAGAAGACCTTCTCGCAGGCCGAGGCCGAGAAGATGGCGGCCAAGCTCGCCAAGGGCCCCAAGGAGTTCACGCTCGACGACTTCCTGGCCCAGATGGAGCAGGTCCGCAAGATGGGCTCCATCTCCAAGCTCCTCGGCATGCTGCCGGGCATGGGTCAGATCAAGGACCAGATCAACAACATCGACGAGCGCGACGTGGACCGCACCGCCGCGATCATCAAGTCGATGACCCCGGCCGAGCGCCAGGACCCGACGATCATCAACGGCTCGCGCCGCGCCCGTATCGCCAAGGGTTCCGGCACCGAGGTCAGCGCCGTCAAGTCGCTGGTCGAGCGCTTCTTCGAGGCCCGCAAGATGATGTCCCGCATGGCCCAGGGCGGCGGGATGCCCGGCATGCCCGGCATCCCGGGCATGGGCGGCGGCCCCGGCCGGCAGAAGAAGCAGGTCAAGCAGGCCAAGGGCAAGCGCAAGAGCGGCAACCCGATGAAGCGCAAGGAAGAGGAGGCCGCGGCGGCGGCCCGCCGCGAGCAGGGCGCGCAGCCGGGCGCTCCGGCCGCGGACGGCAACCCGTTCGGGCTCCCCGCCGGAGGCGGCCAGCCGGGTCAGGACTTCGACCTGCCGGACGAGTTCAAGAAGTTCATGAAGTAGCGGGGCGGCGAGCCCTCGCGACAGGGCCCCGGGCGCGTCACGCGTCCGGGGCCCTGTCGCGTCCGCGGGGCAGTGGGTCGATTTGTCGCTTATGGTCGGCCGGGAGGACGGCATGACGGCATAAGGAGGCGCCCACGTGCCCAGCCCCACCCCCGTACCGCCGCGCGACCGGGCCGACACCCCCTGGCGCTCCGAAGGCGCCCCGCCGTCCCCGCCCGCCAAGCGCAAGCTCCCCGGCGGGGGCTGGCGCGGACTGGTCCTCGCCGCCCTGATCGTCTTCCTGCTGACCAACCTCGTGCTGTCCTTCTTCAACGAGGGCGACGAGCCGACGATCTCCTACACGGAGTTCAGCAAGCAGGTCTCCGACGGGAACGTCTCCAAGATCTACTCCAAGGGCGACGCCATCCAGGGCCAGCTCAAGAGCAAGCGGCCCGTCCCCGGCGGCGAGGGCGACTACACCAAGTTCGTCACCCAGCGCCCCGCCTTCGCCGACGACCAGCTGTGGTCCAACCTCACCGCCAAGGGCGTCACCGTCACCGCCTCCCCGGTGGTCGAGCAGCGCAGCTTCCTGGCCAACCTGCTGATCTCCCTCGCCCCGATGCTGCTCCTCGTCGGCCTGTGGCTGCTCATCGCCCGCCGGATGGGCTCGGCCATGGGCGGGATGGGCGGGCTCGGCCGCAAGGGCCCGCCCAAGCCCGTGGAACTGGAGGCGGGCGCCCCGCGCACCACCTTCGACGACGTCGCCGGCATCGACGAGGTCGAGGGCGAGCTGAACGACGTCGTCGACTTCCTCAAGAACCCCCGGGAGTACCACGACATGGGCGCCCGGATGCCCGGTGGCGTCCTGCTGGCCGGTCCTCCCGGCACCGGCAAGACCCTGCTCGCGCGGGCCGTCGCGGGCGAGGCGGGGGTGCCGTTCTTCTCCGCGTCCGCCTCCGAGTTCATCGAGATGATCGTCGGCGTCGGCGCCTCCCGGGTCAGGGAACTCTTCACCGAGGCCCGCAAGGTGGCCCCCGCGATCGTGTTCATCGACGAGATCGACACCATCGGCCGGGTGCGCGGCGGCGGCGCGGGCCTGGGCGGCCACGACGAGCGCGAGCAGACCCTCAACCAGATCCTCACCGAGATGGACGGCTTCTCCGGCTCCGAGGGCGTCGTCGTCCTCGCCGCCACCAACCGGGCCGACGTCCTCGACCCCGCCCTGACCCGCCCCGGCCGCTTCGACCGCACGGTCGTGGTCTCCCCGCCCGACCGGGACGGCCGCGAGGCCATCCTGCGCATCCACACCCGCGACATCCCGCTCGCCGCCGGCGTCGACCTCGCCCAGGTCGCCCGGACCACCCCCGGCATGACCGGGGCCGAACTCGCCAACCTGGCCAACGAGGCCGCCCTGCTCGCCGTCAAGCGAAAGCAGCGGCAGGTCACCCAGGCGGACCTCTCCGACGCCCTGGAGAAGGTCCAGCTCGGCGCGGAACGCCCCCTGGTGATGCCCCTGGAGGAGCGCCGCCGCACGGCCTACCACGAGAGCGGCCACGCCCTGCTGGGCATGCTCCAGCCGGGCGCCGACCCCGTACGCAAGATCACGATCGTGCCCCGCGGCCGGGCGCTCGGCGTCACCCTCTCCACGCCCGACGCGGACCGGTACGCGTACACGGAGGAGTACCTCCGGGGCCGCATCATCGGCGCGCTCGGCGGCATGGCGGCCGAGCAGACCGTCTACGACGTGATCACCACCGGCGCCGAGAACGACCTCGAACAGGTCACCAACATCGTCCGCGGCATGGTCGCCCGCTGGGGCATGAGCGAGCGCGTCGGCAAGCTCACCGCCGTCCCCTCCGACGGGCAGGGACCGTACGGGCTGGCCGCCGCCCCCACCACCCTCGACGTCGTCGACCACGAGATGCGCCGGATCGTCAACGAGTGCTACGAGGAGGCCTGCCGCCTGCTGCGCGAGCACCGGCCGAAGCTCGACGCCCTCGCCGAGGCCCTCCTGGAGGCCGAGACCCTGGACGAGCAGGCGGCCTACCAGGCGGCCGGCATCCCCCGGCTCGCGAAATAAGGCGCCCGGTTAGGCCACCCGGGCGACGACGTACCGGAAGATGTTCGGCAGCCAGACGGTGCCGTCGGTCCGCTCGTACGGGTGAAGCGCCTCCGACAGCTCCTTCTCCGCCTGGGCGGCATCGGCCGCGGCGGAGTACAGCCCCGTCGACAGCAGCCCCCGTACGGCGCTGTCCACGTCCGCGTACCCGAACGGGCAGAACACCCGCCCCGACCCGTCGGGCACCAGCCGCGCCCGCGCCGCCAGCGCGTCCAGGTCCAGCGCCGCCGGGCCCCCGCCCAGCACCGCCGGTACCGTGCAGCGCTCCGGCGGACCCCAGCCGGCCAGCACCACCGCCCCGCCCCGCCGGACCGCGGGCAGGGCCGCGGCCAGGGCGTCGGGGGAGGGCGCGAAGGCGAGCAGCACGTCGTAGGGGCGCGCGGCCGGGACCGGGGGAGCCGCCACCACCTCCAGCAGCCGTTCCCGGGCCAGCGCCCGGCGGGCGGGATCGGCCTCCACGCCGGTGGCGGCGGCACCCCGCCCGCCGGCCAGCAGCAGGGCCAGCCCGGCCCCGCAGTCGAGGCCCAGCAGCCGGTCACCCGGCCCGATCTCCAGCCGGTCGTAGACCGCTTCGTACAGCGGGACCAGCATCCGTTCCTGGATCTCCGCCCAGTCCCGGGCGACGAGCGTGGCCGTCGGCGTCGGTGTCATCGAAAGAGCGCTCCTGATTCCGTCTCGCCCCCTTGCCCCCGTTGCCAGGGAACTCCCCATTCGCCCCCGCGTCCAGAGGAGCGCGCCACCCGATTCACGCTCGACCCGCCCGGCGCCGTACCATTCGCGCCATGGCAAAGGCACCCGTTCTCACCCCGCAGGCGGAGGATTTCCCCCGCTGGTACCAGGATCTGATCAACAAGGCCGAGCTGGCCGACAACGGTCCGGTCCGCGGCACCATGGTCATCCGCCCGTACGGCTACGGCCTGTGGGAGCGGATGCAGCAGGAGATGGACGCCCGCATCAAGGAGGCCGGCGCCCAGAACGCGTACTTCCCGCTCTTCATCCCGCAGTCGTACCTGACGAAGGAAGCCGAGCACGTCGAGGGCTTCGCCCCCGAGCTCGCGGTCGTCACCCACGGCGGCGGCAAGGAGCTGGAGGAGCCGGTCGTCGTCCGGCCCACGTCCGAGACGATCATCAACGACTACTTCTCCAAGTGGGTCCAGAGCTACCGGGACCTGCCGCTGCTGATCAACCAGTGGGCCAACGTGGTCCGCTGGGAGATGCGCCCCCGCGTGTTCCTCCGTACGAGCGAGTTCCTCTGGCAGGAGGGCCACACCGCCCACGCCACGTACGAGGACGCCCGCGACTACGCGGCCCGCATCCACCGCGACGTCTACGGCGACTTCATGACGAACGTGCTCGGCATCGACGTCGTGCTCGGCCGCAAGACCGCCAAGGAGCGCTTCGCCGGCGCCATCAACACCCTCACCCTCGAGGGCATGATGGGCGACGGCAAGGCCCTGCAGATGGGCACGAGCCACGAGCTCGGCACCAACTTCGCCAAGGCCTTCAACACCCAGTACCTGTCGAAGGAGGGCCAGCAGGAGCTGGTCTGGCAGACCTCGTGGGGCGTCTCGACCCGCATGGTCGGCGGTCTGATCATGTCGCACGGCGACGACAACGGCCTGCGGGTGCCGCCGCGCCTGGCCAACGTCCAGGTCGTCGTCATGGCGATCAAGGGCGACGAGGCCGTGGCGAAGGTCCGCGAGCTGGGCGACCGGCTCAAGGCCGCGGGCATCCGCGTGCACGTCGACGACCGCGTCGACACCCCCTTCGGCCGCCGCGCCGTGGACTGGGAGCTCAAGGGCGTACCGGTGCGCATCGAGATCGGCCCCCGCGACCTGGAGGCCGGCACCGCGATGCTGGCCCGCCGGATCCCGGGCGGGAAGACCCCGGTCCAGATCGACGCCCTCGTCGACCTGCTGCCCAAGGTCCTCGACGAGGACCAGGCGCAGCTGCTGCGCGAGTCCCGCGAGCGCCGCGAGGCCCGTACCAGCGACGTCGCCACCATCGAGGAGGCCGCCGAGGCCGCCATCGCGGGCGGCTGGGCGCGCATCCCGTGGGCCGACCTCGGTCCCGAGGGCGAGGCCAAGCTGGGCGAGCAGGCCGTGTCGGTGCGCTGCCTGGTGGCCGAGGACGGGTCGGTCCCGGTGGCCGACGACGCCCCCGGTACGCTCGCGATCGTCGCGCGCTCGTACTGATCTCCCCCTGGCGCCCCTGGCGTGCGGCTCCGGCCGCGCACCGGGGGCGTCGGTGTCGATAGCCCTCCTTACGTACCGACTCCTCCTGGGATATGCGCACCCGTCCTCGTCAGGACGCATCAGAGTGAACTGACTGGTACGTGCAAAAAATTTGGAATGGCCCGGAATCGGAACACCGGGGCACCCCGGCTCGTTGTCACGACGTGAGCACGACACCACCTGTTCTCGCCGCAGAGCTGGCGCAGGCGTGGGCCGACATTCAGCGGTACCACCCCGAGCTGCCTGACCTTGCCGCGCCCGAGTCCCTGATCGGAGAGTCCTCGTCCGCCTGCGGCGCCGAACTCTCCTTCGAGCGACTGCTGCACGAGGCAGTCCACGGCATCGCCGCCGCCCGCGGAGTGCGTGACACCTCGCGCGCCGGCCGCTACCACAACCGCAGATTCCTCGCGATCGCCGAGGAGATGGGGCTGGACCACTCCGAGGAGCCGCACGCCAGCAGCGGGTTCTCCCTGGTCACCCTCAACCCCGAGGCCAAGAAGCGCTACCGCCCCACCATCGAGCGGCTCCAGCGCGCCCTCAAGGCGCATACGGCGGCCACCGCGGCCGACACCAAGCGCAGCTTCCGCGGCCCGGCGGCCCGGCACGGCTCCTCGGGCGGCGGCGTACGGGTCAAGGCGGTCTGCGACTGCGGGCGCAACGTGCGGGTGGTCCCCTCCGTGCTGGCGCAGGCGCCGATCGTCTGCGGCGGCTGCATGAAGCCCTTCCGGATCCCCGAGGTCGCCACCGCGGCCGCGTCCTGAGCGCGGCCGCCGGTGTGCGGCGCGGTCCGGTGGGGCCGGTCCGGGCTGACGGGGCGGGGCCGGTCTGGCCGGTGCTGCCGCCCGCGCCGCGGCCCGCGGTCCGGGGCGCCGGGGCGGTCCCTCCCGCTCGGAGGCATCGCGGGCGTGTGGCACAATGGGCAGCTGTACTCGACAGTCGCATAGGACCCCTCTCTCCTCCGGCTGACGCGTCCATCGGGCATCCGAGTACCGCAACCCCACGTGGCATCTCAAGTGCCCAACCACGTCAAGTTCAGGAGACACCACTCCAGTGGCAGTCAAGATCAAGCTCAAGCGCCTCGGTAAGATCCGCTCCCCGCACTACCGCATCGTCGTCGCCGACGCCCGCACCCGCCGGGACGGTCGCGCGATCGAGGAGATCGGCATCTACCAGCCGACCTACAACCCCTCGCGCATCGAGGTCAACGCCGAGCGCGCGCAGTACTGGCTGTCCGTGGGCGCCCAGCCCACCGAGGCCGTTCTCGCCATCCTGAAGCTCACCGGTGACTGGCAGGCGCACAAGGGCCTCCCGGCCCCGGCGCCGCTGCTGCAGCCGGCGACGAAGGAAGACAAGCGTCGTTCCTTCGACGAGTTCGCCAAGGCCCTCGAGGGCGTCGGCGAGGGCAAGGGCGAGGCCATCACGCAGAAGAAGAAGGCCGACAAGAAGGCGGACGAGGCTGAGGCCGCCGCCGAGTCGACCGAGGCCTGAGCATGCTCGAGGAGGCTCTTGAGCACCTCGTAAAGGGCATTGTGGACAACCCCGACGACGTGCAGGTCGCCTCGCGCAACCTGCGCCGCGGGCAGGTGCTGGAGGTCCGGGTCCACCCCGACGACCTCGGCAAGGTGATCGGCCGCAACGGCCGCACCGCTCGTGCCCTGCGCACCGTCGTGGGCGCCATCGGCGGCCGGGGGATCCGCGTCGACCTCGTCGACGTGGACCAGGTCCGCTGAGCAGTTGAACACCGGCACGGGCCGGGGAGGGCACACGTGCCCGCCCCGGCCCGTTGTCGTCTGAACAGGAGATACAGGTGGAGCTGGTAGTAGCGCGGGTCGGCCGCGCCCACGGGATCAAGGGTGAGGTCACCGTCGAGGTGCGGACCGACGAGCCGGAGCTGCGTCTGTCGCCCGGCGCCGTCCTGCGGACCGACCCGGCGTCGGCGGGTCCGCTGACCATCGAGACGGGCCGGGTGCACAGCGGCCGCCTCCTGCTCCGCTTCGAGGGCGTCAAGGACCGGACCGCCGCCGAGGGGCTGCGCAACACCCTCCTGATCGCGGACGTCGACCCGGCGGAGCTGCCCGAGGAGGAGGACGAGTACTACGACCACCAGCTCATGGACCTGGACGTGGTGCTCGAGGACGGCACCGAGATCGGCCGGATCACCGAGATCTCGCACCTGCCCTCGCAGGACCTCTTCATCGTCGAGCGCCCGGACGGCACCGAGGTCATGATCCCCTTCGTCGAGGAGATCGTCGCCGAGATCGACCTGGAGGAGCAGCGCTGCGTCATCACCCCGCCGCCCGGGCTGATCGACGACCACGCCGTGATCGCCTCCGCGCGGGACGCCGAGGCCGACGGGGCCGCCGCTGACGCCGCGAAGGCCGGGGGCGAGAAGTCCGGGGACGACGCCTGATGCGGCTCGACGTCGTCACGATCTTCCCCGAGTACCTGGAACCGCTGAACGTCTCCCTGGTCGGCAAGGCGCGGGCCCGCGGCCAGCTCGACGTACACGTCCACGACCTGCGGAACTGGACGTACGACCGGCACAACACCGTCGACGACACCCCGTACGGCGGCGGCCCCGGCATGGTCATGAAGACCGAACCCTGGGGCGAGGCCCTGGACTCGGCGCTGGCCGACGGCTACGAGTCCGGCGCGCACGGCCCGGTCATGGTCGTGCCCACGCCCAGCGGCCGGCCCTTCACCCAGGAACTGGCCGTCGAGCTCTCCGAGCGCCCCTGGCTGATCTTCACCCCGGCCCGGTACGAGGGCATCGACCGCCGCGTCATGGACGAGTACGCGACGCGGATGCCGGTCTACGAGGTCTCCATCGGCGACTACGTCCTCGCGGGCGGGGAGGCGGCCGTGCTGGTCGTCACCGAAGCCGTGGCCCGGCTGCTGCCCGGCGTGCTCGGCAACGCCGAATCGCACCGCGACGACTCCTTCGCCCCCGGTGAGATGGCCAACCTGCTGGAGGGCCCCGTCTACACCAAGCCCCCGCAGTGGCGCGGCCGAGGCATCCCCGAGGTGCTGCTCAGCGGTCACCACGGGAAGATCGCCCGCTGGCGCCGGGACGAGGCCTTCCGCCGCACCGCCCGCAACCGCCCTGACCTGATCGAGCGCTGCGAGGCCTCCGCTTTCGACAAGAAGGACCGCGAGATCCTCAGCATCCTGGGCTGGAAGCCGTCGGGGGACGGCCGATTTTGGCGCAGGCCGCCGGCCGTGGAAGAATAGGCGGCTGCTGTGTGCTTCCGTACGCTCCTGCCACAGGGGGATCGCCGTACGGGGTGTGGCACGGCTCCCGAATTCTCTCCGGAAACCCGCACCGGCGACCTGTGGCGTCGTGCGAAGAAAGCAGACGAACAACATGTCTCACCTGCTCGATGGCGTCAACGCCGCCTCCCTGCGCTCGGACGTCCCGGCCTTCCGCCCGGGTGACACGATCAACGTGCACGTCCGCGTGATCGAGGGCAACCGCTCCCGTATCCAGCAGTTCAAGGGCGTTGTCATCCGTCGCCAGGGCTCTGGCGTCTCCGAGACCTTCACCGTCCGCAAGGTCTCCTTCAGCGTCGGCGTGGAGCGCACCTTCCCGGTCCACTCCCCGATCTTCGAGAAGATCGAGCTCGTCACCCGCGGTGACGTGCGTCGCGCCAAGCTGTACTTCCTCCGTGAGCTCCGCGGCAAGGCCGCGAAGATCAAGGAGAAGCGCGACCGCTGATCTCCTCTCCGGGTCCCGGGGACGGCCGGATAGGCTCCCACCCGATGGACACCGAAGCAGAGCTCACACAGCGCGGCCACTCCTCCCCCGAACAGGGGGAGGGGCGGCCGCGTTCTGCTTTCTCCGGGTCCTGGCGGCGGGCCGGGCTGATCGGGGTCTGCTGCGCCGTCTTCCTGCTCCTGCTGGCCAACTTCGTGGTCCAGCCCTTCCAGATCCCGAGCCGCTCCATGGAGCCGACCCTGCAGGTGGGGGACCGGGTCCTGGTCAACAAGCTGGCCTACCGTTTCGGCGCCGAGCCCCGGCGGGGGGACGTGGTGGTCTTCGACGGCGCCGGTTCCTTCGTACGGGAGCCCGCGGGCGGGAACCCGGTGGGCGACGCCGTGCACGGCGCGCTCTCGGCGCTCGGGCTCGCGGAGCCCTCCGACACCGACTTCGTGAAGCGGGTCGTGGGTGTCGGCGGGGACGACGTGGTGTGCTGCGACCAGGGCGGCCGGATCCAGGTCAACGGAGTCCCGGTGGAGGAGCCCTACCTGTACGCCGGAGACCCGGCCTCGAAGGTGCCCTTCCGGATCGCCGTTCCCCTGGGGACCCTGTGGGTCATGGGCGACCACCGCTCCCAGTCCCGGGACTCCCGGGACCACCTGGGGGAGCCGGGCGGGGGAATGGTGCCGGTGGAGAAGGTGATCGGGCGGGCCGACTGGATCGGCTGGCCGGTGACGCGCTGGGGTTCGGTGCCCGCGGCGCGGACCGGGGACGGCCCGCATGGGTAGCCGCGGGCGCCCGCGGGGTGCCGGCCGTCCGGAGCCCGGGCGGGGCGGCGAGCCGGAACGGCCCGAACGGTCCGAGCGGACCCGGCGCGGCCCCGGACCCGCGCCCGCCCGGGAGCCCGCCGCGTCCCAGCGTCAGGCGCGGGACGCCGAGGACGCCGAGGACGCCGAGGGCGTGAAGCCGGTGGAGCCCGTCGAGCCCGTCGAGCCCGGAGGGCGGGCCGAGCGGCGCCGGCTGGCGCGCAAGGTCCGCCGGCGCAGGCGCACCCGCCGCGTGGGCGAACTGCCGCTGCTGGTGGCGGTCGCGCTGTGCATAGCCCTGCTGCTCAAGACCTTCCTGGTGCAGGCCTTCTTCATCCCCTCCGGCTCCATGGAGCAGACGATCCGGATCGGGGACCGGGTGCTGGTGGACAAGCTGACCCCGTGGTTCGGCTCGAAGGTCCAGCGGGGCGAGGTCGTCGTGTTCAAGGACCCGGGCGGCTGGCTCAAGGGCGAGGCCGCGAGGCCCGAACCGGATCCGGCGGGCGTCAGGCAGATCAAGCAGGCCCTGACCTTCATCGGCCTGCTGCCCTCGGCGGACGAACAGGATCTGATCAAGCGGGTCATCGGCGTCGGCGGCGACACGGTCAAGTGCTGTGACGCCCGCGGACGGGTGACCGTCAACGGAACGCCGCTCGATGAGCCTTACGTGTCACCCGGCAACGCCCCCTCCGAAATCCGATTCGAGGTGCGCGTACCGGCCGGGCGGATCTTCGTCATGGGCGACCACCGCGCCAATTCGGCCGATTCCCGCTACCACCTGGACGAGGCCTTCGAGGGCACCGTCGACGAGAAGAACGTGGTCGGGCAGGCGGTGGTGATCGCCTGGCCCTTCGACCACTGGCGCGGACTCGACCAGCCGGCGACCTTCCTGCAGGTGCCCGATCCCGTACGGGGCGGACGGCGGCGCGGGCCCCGTCGGCGCCGTCGGAGCACGCCCTTCGCATAGTGTGGCCCTGGTCTCCCGCGCCTTAGGGAACTCCCGCTCGTTAGGGGAGGGGAGGGCCCGTTCCTGTTCCGGTGCGGGCAGCGGTTTCCGAGTGAGGAGTGGATGTGGGGGACGTGGCGGTAGGCGCACGATCCGGACGCGATGAGGGCGAGGAGCGGCCGGACGACGCCGTCGGGCACGAGACCGGGGAGGAGGGCGCCGAGGCGGAGAGGCCGCAGCGTTCCTTCTGGAAGGAGCTCCCGCTCCTCATCGGTATCGCCCTGCTGCTGGCCCTGCTGATCAAGACCTTCCTGGTGCAGGCGTTCTCGATCCCGTCCGACTCGATGCAGAACACCCTGCAGCGCGGCGACCGGGTGCTGGTGGACAAGCTCACCCCGTGGTTCGGTTCGGAGCCCGAGCGCGGCGAGGTCGTGGTCTTCCACGACCCAGCGAACTGGCTGGCCGGCGAACCCACCCCGGAGCCCAACATCGCGCAGACGATCCTGAGCAAGATCGGCCTGATGCCGTCCGCCGACGAGAAGGACCTGATCAAGCGGACGATCGCCATCGGCGGGGACACCGTGGAGTGCAAGAAGGGCGGCCCGGTCGTCGTCAACGGCAAGGCGCTCGACGAGCCGTACATCTTCCCCGGCAACAGCGCCTGCGACGACTTCCCCTTCGGCCCGATCACCGTGCCCAAGGGCAAGATCTGGGTGATGGGCGACCACCGGCAGAACTCCCAGGACTCCCGCTACCACCAGCAGGACTCCACCCAGGGCTTCGTCCCGGTCAAGGACGTCGTCGGCCGGGCCGTCGTGGTGGCGTGGCCCGTCACCCGCTGGGCCACGCTCCCCGTCCCGGACACCTTCGACCAGCCGGGCCTGGGCAACCAGCCCCCGGCGCCGCTGCACTCGCCGCAGGCGAGCGGCGCGGGCGCGGCGGGGGTCACCCCGGCCGCGCTGGGGCTCGTCGGGGCGGTTCCCCTGGTCATGTGGCGCAGGCGGAGGCTGACCAAGGGGCGTACCGCCCGGTAGGGTGCCGCCCAGGTCGACGATCTCCGAGTCATGGGGGCGCTGCAATGGGCGGAACGCAGGCAATACGCGCGCGCAAGGACGGCCGCGGCGGCCTCGGCAACACGTTGTCGGGGATCGCCGTGGCCGTCGGCTTCGTGCTGTTCCTCGGGGGCTTCGTCTGGGGCGCCGTGGTCTACCAGCCGTACACGGTGCCGACGGACTCGATGGTGCCGACGGTGCGGCCGGGCGACCGGGTGCTGGCCGAGCGCATCGACGGCGGCGAGGTGCGGCGCGGTGACGTGGTCGTCTTCACCGACACCGTGTGGAGCAACTCGCCCATGGTCAAGCGGGTCGTCGCCGTCGGCGGCGACACCGTCTCCTGCTGCGGGCAGGGCGGCCGGGTGACCGTCAACGGCCGGCCGCTGGACGAGCCGTACCTGGACCGGGAGGGCGACGGCGCTGCGGCCGCGGGCACGACGCCGTTCGAGGTGAAGGTGCCCGAGGGCAACCTCTTCCTGCTGGGCGACCGGCGCGGCGGCTCGCTGGACTCCCGCTCGCACCTCCAGGAAGCCGGCCAGGGAACGGTGCCCCGGTCCGCGGTCGCGGCCCGCGTGGACGCCCTCGCCTGGCCGGACGCGAAGATGCTGGAGCGGCCGCAGGTCTTCGCCGCCCTGCCCGGCGGGACCTCCGCACCCGGCCCGCTGCGGCTCCAGGTGACGGCGGTGCTGGTCGGCGGGGCCCTGGTGCTGCTCGGCGGGGCCTACGGGCCGCTCGCGCGGCTCCTGGGACGCGGGCGCGGCAGGGCGGGCTCCGATGGCCGCTGAGCCGTCCGGGACGCCGCGCAAGGTCTCGCGGGTGGTCCTGCTCGATCCCGAGGACCGGATCCTGCTGCTGCACGGCTTCGAGCCGGACGATCCCGCCGACGACTGGTGGTTCACCCCCGGCGGGGGCCTGGAGGGCACCGAGAGCCGGGAGCAGGCCGCGCTGCGGGAACTCGCCGAGGAGACCGGGATCACAGAGGTGGAACTGGGGCCGGTCCTGTGGCACCGGTACTGCTCCTTCCCCTTCGACGGCAGGCGCTGGGAGCAGGACGAGTGGTACTTCCTGGCCCGTACCGCCCAGACCGACACCGTGATGGGCGGCCTCACGGAGCTGGAGCGGCGCAGCGTCACGGGGGCCAGGTGGTGGACCTCCGAGGAACTCCTCGCGGCGCGTGAGACGGTGTACCCGACCAGACTGGCCGAGCTGCTCCGGACGCTGCTCGACGACGGTCCTCCGGGCGCTCCGGTGGTCCTCGCCCCGGAAATCGTTTAGGGGCGTACGGCGCTGGCGCACAATAGGGGGACGCACGGCTGAAGGGGAACATGCCATGAGCGCCGAGGACCTCGAGAAGTACGAGACCGAGATGGAGCTGAAGCTCTATCGGGAGTACCGCGACGTCGTCGGGCTGTTCAAGTACGTGATCGAGACCGAACGACGTTTCTACCTCACCAACGACTACGAGATGCAGGTGCACTCGGTCCAGGGCGAGGTCTTCTTCGAGGTCTCCATGGCCGACGCGTGGGTCTGGGACATGTACCGGCCGGCCCGCTTCGTCAAGCAGGTGCGCGTGCTGACCTTCAAGGACGTGAACATCGAGGAGCTCAACAAGAGCGACCTCGAACTGCCGGGGGCCGACCTGCCGGGCTGATCCCGCGGGCCGGTTCACCCCCAGGGGTGAGCCGGTCGTCCACAACGCGCCGGTTGTCCACCAAGATCCACTCGCTGCGCCCGGAACCGGGACCGTCAGCGGTGGAGGTGGTGCCGGATGGACGCGAAGGACGTGGCACGGCAGGCGTTGGGGCGGTACGGCGAGGAGCTCGCCGCGCGGAGGCTGACCGAATCCGGGATGACGGTGATCGCCAGGAACTGGCGGTGCCGGGCCGGGGAGATCGACATCGTCGCCCGCGACGGGGACGCCCTCGTCGTGTGCGAGGTCAAGACGCGCCGCGAGGGCGCGTTCGAACATCCCATGGCCGCCGTCCGGGCCGGCAAGGCCGACCGGCTGCGCGGGCTCGCCGGGCGGTGGCTCGCCGACCACGGGGGCCCGCCGCCGGGCGGGGTGCGGATCGACCTCGTCGGAGTCCTCCTGCCCCGGCGCGGCGCGCCCGTGGTGGAGCACGTCAGGGGGGGTGGCCTGATGGGGTTCGCGCGGGCCTGCTCGGTGGCCCTGGTGGGCGTCGAGGGCGTACTGGTGGAGGTACAGGCCGACCTGGAGCCCGGGGTGGCGGCCTTCACGCTGGTGGGACTGCCGGACAAGACCCTGGTCGAGAGCCGCGACCGGGTACGGGCCGCCGTGGCGAACTCGGGCGCCCCCTGGCCGCAGAAGAAGCTCACGGTCGGACTCAGCCCGGCGTCCGTGCCGAAGTCCGGCGCCCATTTCGACCTGGCCGTCGCCGCGGCCGTGCTGGGGGCCGCCGAGGTCGTCGACCCCGGCAGGATCGCCGACCTCGTGCTCATCGGGGAGCTGGGCCTCGACGGCCGGGTGCGCCCGGTGCGGGGGATCCTGCCGGCCGTGCTCGCCGCCGCGGAGGCCGGCTACCGGCAGGTGGTGGTGCCGCAGCAGTGCGCCGCCGAGGCCACCCTGGTCCCGGACGTCTCGGTGCTGGGCGTGCGCAGCCTGCGGCAGCTGATCGCGGTGCTGACCGGCGGGGAGGTGCCCGAGGAGGACCCCCCGCCGCAGGCCGGGCGCCCCGATCCGATGCTCGCCGGGCTGGTCGTCCCCGGCGCCGGGCTCGGGACGGGCCTCGCGGGCCGGGGAGAGGCCGCGGACTCCCCCGACCTCGCCGACGTCGCCGGGCAGCAGGGCGCCCGCCGGGCACTGGAGGTGGCGGCCTCGGGGGGCCACCACCTCTTCCTCAGCGGGCCCCCGGGCGCGGGCAAGACGATGCTCGCCGAGCGGCTGCCCTGGCTGCTGCCGCCGCTCACCCGACAGGACTCCCTGGAGGTGACGGCCGTCCACTCGGTCGCGGGAATCCTGCCGCCCGGCGAACCGCTGGTCGGCCGGCCCCCGTACTGCGCCCCGCACCACTCCGCGACCATGCAGTCGCTGGTCGGCGGCGGGGCCGGGATCCCCAGGCCGGGGGCGGTCTCCCTGGCCCACAGGGGGGTGCTCTTCCTCGACGAGGCCGCCGAGTTCAGCGGGAAGGTGCTGGACGCCCTGCGGCAGCCCCTCGAAGCCGGGCACGTGGTCATCGCCAGGGCCGCCGGGGTGGTACGGCTGCCCGCCCGGTTCCTGATGGTCCTCGCGGCGAACCCCTGCCCGTGCGGCCGCCACACCCTGACCGGGGCCGGCTGCGAATGCCCCGCCTCGGTGATCCGGCGCTACCAGGCCCGGCTGTCCGGGCCGCTGCTCGACCGGGTCGACCTGCGGGTCGAGGTGGAGCCCGTCACCCGCTCCGACCTGCTCGGCCGCGGCGGCCGGGGAGAGCCCACCGCCGCCGTCGCCGACCGGGTCCGCGAGGCCCGCGACCGGGCCGCCGCCCGGCTCGCCGGCACCCCGTGGCGGCTCAACTCCGAGGTGCCGGGCCACGAGCTGCGCACCCGCTGGCCCGCCGGCCCCGGCGCCCTGGCCCTGGCCGAGCGGGACATGGAGCGCGGACTGCTCACCGCCCGGGGCCTGGACCGGGTGCTGCGGGTCGCCTGGACCGTCGCCGACCTGCGGGGCCGCGACCGCCCCGACGCGCTGGACGCGGCCGTCGCGCTGGAACTGCGCACCGGGATCGCCCGGGGCGCGGCCCAGGCCCTGGGGACGGGACCGTGAGCGCCGGGGAGCGGCCCGGCGCGGAGCTCGTGGCCCGGGCCGCGCTGACCCGGGTGCTGGAGCCCGGCGACGAGCACGGCGGACGCTGGATCCGCGAACTCGGGGCCGCCGCGGTGATGGGGCTGCTGACCGGCCCCGGCCGGGAGCCCGGCCCGCTGACCGGCGTGGGGCCCGAGCGGCTCGCGGGGTACCGCAGGCGGGCCGCCGTCGCGGAGCCCCTGCGGGACCTGGAGAGCGCCGCCGCAGCGGACGTCCGCTTCGTGTGCCCCGGCTCGGCGGAGTGGCCGACCCAGCTGGACGACCTCGGCGACGCCCGGCCCGTCGGCCTCTGGCTGCGGGGCCGCCCGCACCTGCGGACCTGGGCCCTGCGCTCGGTCGCCGTGGTCGGGGCCCGGGCCTGCACCCCGTACGGGGCCCACATGGCGCAGACCCTGGCCGCCGGGCTCGCCGAGCGCGGCTGGGTGGTCGTCTCCGGGGCGGCGTACGGGATCGACGGCGCCGCCCACCGCGGGGCCCTCGCCTCGGGCGGGGCCACCGCGGCCGTACTGGCCTGCGGGGTGGACACGGTCTACCCGCGCGGGCACGCCGGACTCCTGGGCCGGATCACCCGCCAGGGGCTGGTCCTGGGCGAACTGCCGCCCGGCACCCACCCCACCCCGAGCCGGTTCGTGCTGCGCAACCGGGTCATCGCCGCCCTCACCCGGGGGACCGTCGTCGTGGAGGCCGCCCTGCGCAGCGGCTCCCTCGTCACCGCCCGCAGGGCCCAGGAGCTGGGCCGCCTCACCATGGGCGTACCCGGCCCGGCCACCAGCGGCCTCTCGGCCGGGGTGCACGAACTGCTGCGCGGCGAGGCGGTGCTCGTCACCGACGCCGACGAGATCGTCGAGCTCGTCGGCGACATGGGCGAACTGGCCCCCGCCCGGCGCGGCCCGGTGCACGCCCGTGACCTGCTGGCCCCCGGCGCCGCGCGGGTACTGGAAGCGCTCCCCGCGGGACGGGCCGCGGGGCTCGACGAGATCGCCCTCGCCGCGGCCTCCGGCACCGATGAAGTCATCGGCAGACTGTACGAACTTCACTCTCTGGGGTTCGTCGAACGGCAGGGCGACGGCTGGCGGTTGACCCCGCGGACGTCGCGAGAGGGGGTGCAATCCGGAGCCGACCGGCGAGGCGGTCGTTGACCTGGGGCGTTCCGGTGAAAGAGTGACGGCGATGACAGACGCGGTCCTCCCGGTGGCACTCGCCGGGACCGTGCGCGAGGCGCCGGTCCCGGGCCGCCCGCGCGAGGGCGGACGCCCCTGGGCCCCCGTGCCATCCCGTACTCTTCGCGCACCGCGACACTTCCGTCACGCTACGCTCCCAAGGAATCCGGCTCCGGCAAAGGCGAAGCATGCCCCAGCACACCTCAGGGTCCGACCGCGCTGCGGTGCCCCCCGCTGCCCGCGGCAGTGTGCGGTCCACCGCGCCCTCGTCCCTGGAGGTGCTCTGGCGCTCATACAAGGACTCGGGCGACGAGCGGCTGCGGGAGCAGCTGATCCTGCACTACTCGCCCCTGGTGAAGTACGTCGCCGGCCGCGTCAGCGTGGGCCTGCCGCCCAACGTGGAGCAGGCCGACTTCGTCTCCTCCGGAGTCTTCGGGCTGATCGACGCGATCGAGAAGTTCGACATCGAACGCTCCATCAAGTTCGAGACGTACGCCATCACCCGCATCCGCGGGGCGATGATCGACGAGCTGCGCGCGCTGGACTGGATCCCGCGCTCCGTGCGGCAGAAGGCGCGGGCCGTCGAGCGGGCCTACGCGACGCTGGAGGCCCAGCTGCGGCGCACCCCCACCGAGGGTGAGGTGGCCGGGGAGATGGGCATCGCGGTGGAGGAACTCCACACGGTGTTCAGCCAGTTGTCCCTCGCCAACGTGGTCGCCCTGGAAGAGCTGCTGCACGTGGGCGGGGAGGGCGGCGACCGCCTCTCCCTGATGGACACCCTGGAGGACACCGCCGCCGACAACCCGGTCGAGGTGGCCGAGGACCGGGAGCTGCGCCGGCTGCTCGCGCGGGCCATCAACACCCTCCCGGACCGGGAGAAGACCGTGGTGACCCTCTACTACTACGAGGGCCTGACCCTGGCCGAGATCGGCAACGTGCTGGGCGTCACCGAGAGCCGGGTCAGCCAGATCCACACCAAGTCCGTGCTCCAGCTGCGGGCCAAGCTCGCCGACGTCGGCCGCTGAGCCGCCGGCGGCCCGCCGACGGGGCGGACACCCCTTGCGGGACCTCCGTACAGTGGTGACGTGCCCAGGATTCGAGCGGCCTCCGTGGCCGAGCACCGGTCGATGCAGCGCGGCGCCCTGTTGGACGCCGCCCGTTCCCTGTTGTCCGAAGGCGGGACGGAAGCCCTGACCTTCCCCGCCCTCGCGGAGCGGACCGGGCTCGCCCGGTCGTCCGTGTACGAGTACTTCCGGTCCCGCGCGGCCGTCGTCGAAGAGCTGTGCGCGGTGGACTTCCCCGTCTGGGCCGCCGAGATCGAGGCGGCGATGGAGCGTGCGGCCACGCCGGAGACGAAGATCGAGGCCTACGTGCGCACCCAGCTGGGGCTGATCGGGGACCGGCGCCACCGCGCGGTGGTGGCGATCTCCGCCGGCGAGCTGGACGCCGGCGCGCGGGAGAAGATCCGCGCCGCCCACGGGGGCCTGGTGGCGATGATCGTCGAGGCCCTGGGCGCCCTCGGGCTGCCGGAGCCCAGGCTGTCCGCGATGCTGCTCCAGGGCGTGGTGGACGCCGCGGCCCGCCGGATCGAGCTCGGCGCCGCCGAGGACCCGGACGTGATCACCGAGACGGCCGTCGTCATGGCCCTGCGGGGCGTCACCGCCTGAGGAACCCACCGGCCCGGGCGCGGGTGCTCCCCGGGGAGCTCCCGGCAGCAGCCGGGGCGTGGCCGCGGGGAGCAGGGACAGCGGGTTGAGATAGGCGTCCTCACCCGCCAGCAGGCCCCAGTGCAGGCAGGGGCCCGGGCAGTGGGAGCCCTCCGTGAGCACCGCCACCACCTGCCCCGCCTCGACCGTCTCCCCCTGCGCCACCAGCGGCCGCACCGGCTCGTACGTGGTGCGCAGGCCGCCCGGCAGGGTGAGCGAGAGCACCCCCCGCCCCGCCACCCGCCCGGCGAAGTGCACCCGCCCAGGCCCCACGGCCCTCACCTCGGCCCCGGCCGGCGCCGCCAGGTCCACACCGCGGTGGCCGGCCGCGTACGGGGTCGGCGGAGGGTCCCACCAGCGCACCACGGACAGCGGCGCGGGCAGCGGGCGCGCGCCCCGCACCCCGCCCGCCGCGCCCCCGCCGCGCACCGGTGCGACGGGTGCGGACGGGGCCGGATCGGGGGCCGCGGGCCCGGGTGCGGGAAGCGGCCCCGGCAGCGGACCGGGCAGGACCAGAAGCAGGATGAGCAGCAGTTTCGTCATGTCCGGCAGGATCGCGCGCGGGCGGGCCGCCCCGCCGGGGCCTGTGGACGGCCGACGGGGTGTGGACAACGGCGTCACCCGGCATACCGCCGGGTCCCGTACACTTCTTGTGGCGATCCGGGTCACCGGGTCGACTTCGCACGCCCCAGCGCCGACCGGTTCCGGTCAGGTGAAAGCGTCTCTCGGTCCCTCAAGGGGCAGGGCGCGGCGGGGCGTCAGGAACCAAAACCGAGAAACCAAGGAGATGGCCATGGCCGTCGTAACGATGCGGGAGCTGCTGGAGAGCGGCGTCCACTTCGGTCACCAGACCCGTCGCTGGAACCCGAAGATGAAGCGCTTCATCTTCACCGAGCGCAACGGCATCTACATCATCGACCTGCTCCAGTCGCTGTCGTACATCGACCGCGCCTACGAGTTCGTGAAGGAGACCGTCGCGCACGGCGGCTCCATCATGTTCGTCGGTACGAAGAAGCAGGCGCAGGAGGCCATCGCCGAGCAGGCGACCCGCGTCGGCATGCCGTACGTCAACCAGCGCTGGCTGGGTGGCATGCTCACCAACTTCTCCACCGTCTACAAGCGCCTCCAGCGTCTGAAGGAGCTTGAGGCGATCGACTTCGAGGACGTCGCCGCCTCGGGTCTCACCAAGAAGGAGCTCCTGGTCCTCTCCCGCGAGAAGGCCAAGCTGGAGAAGACCCTCGGTGGTATCCGCGAGATGTCGAAGGTTCCCAGCGCCGTCTGGATCGTCGACACCAAGAAGGAGCACATCGCCGTCGGTGAGGCGCGCAAGCTGCACATCCCGGTCGTCGCGATCCTCGACACCAACTGCGACCCCGACGAGGTCGACTACAAGATCCCGGGCAACGACGACGCGATCCGCTCCGTCACCCTGCTCACCCGCGTGATCGCCGACGCCGTCGCCGAGGGCCTCATCGCCCGCTCCGGCGCCGCGACCGGCGACTCGAAGCCGGGCGAGAAGGCCGCCGCCGAGCCGCTCGCCGAGTGGGAGCGCGACCTGCTCGAGGGTGAGAAGAAGGCTGACGCCGAGGCCCCCGCCGCCGAGGCCCCGGCTGCCGAGGCTCCGGCCGCCGAGGCCGAGGCCCCGGCCGCGGACGCCGAGCAGGCCTGACCCACTGAGAGCGCCCGGCGTTCACCCGCCGGGCACTCACAGCACGGACGATGACGGCGGGGGAGCCGCGCCACGAGCGCGCTCCTCCGCCGTTCACCCGTAGATCTACGACTTCGAGAGAGAATCACAGACTCATGGCGAACTACACCGCCGCTGACGTCAAGAAGCTCCGCGAGCTCACCGGCGCCGGCATGATGGACTGCAAGAAGGCCCTCGTCGAGTCCGACGGCGACGTCGACAAGGCCGTCGAGGCCCTGCGTATCAAGGGCCTGAAGGGTGTCGCCAAGCGCGAGGGCCGTTCCGCCGAGAACGGTGCCGTCACCTCCCTGATCTCCGAGGACGCCACCTCCGGCGTGCTCGTCGAGCTCAAGTGCGAGACGGACTTCGTCGCCAAGAGCCCGAAGTTCCTGGCCGTCGCCGACCAGCTCGCCGCCCACGTGGCCGCCACCAAGCCGGCGGACATCGAGGCGCTGCTGGCGTCCGAGATCGAGGCCGGCAAGACCGTCCAGGCGTTCGTGGACGAGGCCAACGCCAACCTCGGCGAGAAGATCGTCCTGGACCGCTTCGCCGCGTACCAGGGTGCCTTCGTGGCCTCCTACATGCACCGCACCATGCCCGACCTGCCCCCGCAGATCGGTGTCCTGGTCGAGCTGGACAAGGCCGACGCCGACCTGGCCAAGGGCATCGCCCAGCACATCGCCGCGTTCTCGCCGAAGTACCTGACCGCCGAGGACGTCCCGGCCGAGGTCGTCGAGTCCGAGCGCCGCGTCGCCGAGGAGACCACCCGCGCCGAGGGCAAGCCCGAGGCCGCGATCGCCAAGATCGTCGAGGGTCGCGTCAACGGCTTCTTCAAGGACGCCACGCTGCTCGGCCAGCCGTACGCGCTGGACAACAAGAAGTCCGTCCAGAAGGTTCTGGACGAGGCCGGTGTCACCCTGAAGCGCTTCGCCCGCATCAAGGTCGGCATCTGAGTCCGTCCGTACACGACGGACACCGGACCCCGATAGGGTCTGAAGCAGTCGTCCGCGCTCGCGCAGGACGACCGCAGATCTGACGAGGAGGCCATTGCCGCAGAGGGAACCGCGAGGACCCACCGGCAATGGCCTTCTTCGTATGTGCACGAGGAGATCTCCATGAATCAGGGCGTGGACCCCCACACCGCATCCGACGACAAGAGCGACCACGAGAAGAAGGGTCGCCGCTTCATGCTGAAGCTGTCCGGCGAAGCCTTCTCCGGCGGCGGCGGACTGGGTGTCGACCCCGACGTCGTGCACGCCATCGCCCGCGAGATCGCGGCCGTGGTCCGCGACGGGGCCGAGATCGCGGTCGTCATCGGCGGCGGCAACTTCTTCCGCGGCGCGGAGCTTCAGCAGCGCGGCATGGACCGGGCCCGGTCCGACTACATGGGCATGCTCGGAACCGTCATGAACTGCCTCGCCCTCCAGGACTTCCTGGAGAAGGAGGGCATCGACAGCCGGGTCCAGACCGCCATCACCATGGGGCAGGTCGCGGAGCCGTACATCCCGCTGCGCGCCGTGCGCCACCTGGAGAAGGGCCGCGTCGTCATCTTCGGCGCGGGCATGGGCATGCCCTACTTCTCCACCGACACCACGGCCGCCCAGCGTGCCCTGGAGATCGACGCCGAAGCCCTCCTCATGGGCAAGAACGGTGTCGACGGGGTCTACGACTCCGACCCGAAGACCAATCCGGACGCGGTGAAGTTCGACGCGCTGGAGTACAGCGAGGTGCTGTCCCGGGACCTCAAGGTCGCCGACGCCACGGCCATCACGCTGTGCCGCGACAACCAGCTGCCGATCCTGGTCTTCGAGCTGCTGGCCGAAGGCAATATCGCCCGCGCCGTCAAGGGTGAGAAGATCGGCACGCTCGTAAGCGACCAGGGCACCCGGGCCTGAGCCCACCGAGCCGGACCCGCAGGGGTCCGGTCCGGGCGGCCCGGACCGCCCGCGCCCGCCTGAACCATCCAAATCTGACATGCAGGAGCACGTGGTGATCGAAGAAATCCTCCTCGAGGCCGAGGAGAAGATGGAGAAGGCCGTCGTCGTCGCCAAGGAAGACTTCGCCGCGATCCGCACCGGCCGTGCGCACCCGGCGATGTTCAACAAGATCGTGGCGGACTACTACGGCGCCATCACGCCCATCAACCAGCTCGCCTCCTTCGCCGTGCCCGAGCCGCGCATGGCGATCGTGACGCCGTTCGACGCCTCCGCGCTGCGCAACATCGAGCAGGCGATCCGCGACTCCGACCTCGGTGTCAACCCGAGCAACGACGGCCGCATCATCCGGGTGACCTTCCCGGAGCTGACGCAGGACCGCCGCAAGGAGTTCATCAAGGTCGCCAAGACCAAGGCCGAGGACTCCCGGGTCTCCATCCGCTCCGTGCGCCGCAAGGCCAAGGACGCCCTCGACAAGCTGATCAAGGACAAGGAGGCCGGCGAGGACGAGGTGCGCCGCGCCGAGAAGGAGCTCGACGACACCACCGCGAAGTACGTCGCGCAGGTGGACGAGCTGCTCAAGCACAAGGAAGCCGAGCTCCTCGAGGTCTGATGAACGACTCTCCCTGGGCCGCTGAGCCGGTTCCGGCGGGTCCCGCATACGATGCGCTGGTGGGCCCGCAGACTGCGCCCATGCCCATCGTGCCCGATGCCGCCGGCCGTGCCTTCGACGACCGGGAAGCACGCGATCGGGGGGCCGCCTTCGTCGGCGGCCCCCCGTTCCGCGCCGAGACGCCGTTGCAGGAGCCCATGCCCAGCCCCCCGCCTCCGCCTCCGCAGGCCCCGCAGGACGCCTCGCCCCCGCCGCAGAAGAAGCGCGCGGGGCGGGATCTGCGTGCCGCCATAGGGGTCGGCGTCGGCCTCGGTGCGGTGATCTTCGCTTCGCTGTTCATCGTCAAGGCCGTCTTCGTCGGCGTCATCGTCGTCGCGGTCGTGGTCGGCCTGTGGGAGCTCACCTCCCGGCTCCAGGAGAAGAAGGGCATCAAGGCCCCGCTGGTCCCGCTCGCGGTCGGCGGCGCGGCGATGATCATCGCCGGGTACGTCCGCGGGGCCGAGGGCGCCTGGGTGGCGATGGCGCTCACCGCGCTGGCCGTCCTCGTGTGGCGGATGACCGAGCCCCCCGAGGACTACCTCAAGGACGTCACGGCCGGCGTCTTCGCGGCGTTCTACGTGCCCTTCCTGGCCACGTTCGTCGCGATGCTGCTGACCCCCGACGACGGCCCTCAGCGGGTGGTGACCTTCCTGCTGCTGACCGTGGTCAGCGACACCGGGGCGTACGCGGTCGGCTGGCGCTTCGGTAAGACCAAGCTCGCCCCGCGCATCAGCCCCGGCAAGACCCGCGAGGGGCTCTTCGGAGCGGTGGCCTTCGCGATGGGGGCCGGCGCGCTGTGCATGGAGTTCCTCATCGACGACGGCGCCTGGTGGCAGGGCCTGGTACTGGGCCTCGCCGTGGCGGTCTCCGCCACCCTGGGCGACCTCGGCGAGTCGATGATCAAGCGTGACCTGGGCATCAAGGACATGGGCACGCTGCTCCCGGGCCACGGAGGCATCATGGACCGGCTGGACTCGCTGCTGCCGACCGCTCCGGTGGTCTGGCTGCTGCTGGCGGCGTTCGTCGGCACCGGCTGACCGGGCCGGGCCGGGTTATCCTGGAGGGCGCGCCACGTGCACGTGGCGCGCCTTTTCCGTCCGGCGGCCGAGTCGCCGCGGACCGGCCCTGCACGCGCGGGGTGACCCCCACCCCGTCGTACCGAGGAGTACAGCATGGCCCCCCGTCCCGTTCCGGGCGAGCTCACCTTCGTCGCGCCCCGCGGAGCGAAGAAGCCCCCGCGGCACCTCGCCGACCTCACGCCGGCCGAGCGCCGCGAGGCGGTGGCCGCGATCGGCGAGAAGCCCTTCCGGGCCAAGCAGCTCTCGCAGCACTACTTCGCCCGCTACGCGCACGACCCGGCCGAGTGGACCGACATCCCCGCCGCCTCGCGCGAGAAGCTCCAGCAGGAGCTGCTGCCGGAGCTCATGAACGTCGTGCGGCACATCAGCTGCGACAACGACACCACCCGCAAGACCCTGTGGAAGCTGCACGACGGCACGCTCGTCGAGTCCGTGCTGATGCGCTACCCGGACCGGGTCACGATGTGCATCTCCTCGCAGGCCGGCTGCGGCATGAACTGCCCGTTCTGCGCCACCGGCCAGGCGGGCCTGGACCGCAACCTCTCCACCGCCGAGATCGTGCACCAGATCGTCGACGGCATGCGCGCCCTGCGCGACGGCGAGGTCCCCGGCGGCCCGGCCCGGCTCTCCAACATCGTCTTCATGGGCATGGGTGAGCCGCTCGCCAACTACAAGCGCGTCGTCGGTGCCATCCGCCGCCTCACCGACCCGGAGCCCGACGGCCTGGGCCTGTCGCAGCGCGGCATCACCGTCTCCACCGTCGGCCTGGTCCCGGCGATGCTGCGGTTCGCCGACGAGGGCTTCAAGTGCCGCCTCGCGGTCTCCCTGCACGCCCCGGACGACGAGCTGCGCGACACCCTCGTCCCCGTGAACACCCGCTGGAAGGTCCGCGAGGTCCTCGACGCGGCCTGGGAGTACGCGGAGAAGTCCGGCCGCCGGATCTCCATCGAGTACGCCCTGATCCGCGACATCAACGACCAGGCCTGGCGCGGCGACCTGCTCGGCCGCCTGCTCAAGGGCAAGCGCGTGCACGTGAACCTGATCCCGCTGAACCCGACGCCGGGCTCCAAGTGGACGGCCTCGCGCCCCGAGGACGAGAAGGCCTTCGTCGAGGCCATCGCCCGCCACGGCGTGCCCGTGACCGTGCGGGACACCCGCGGCCAGGAGATCGACGGCGCGTGCGGCCAGCTCGCGGCCTCGGAACGCTAGATTCCGGCCGCGTTCCGGACAGGGGTCGGCGTGAATCGGCCGCAGGGGTACCCTGTGGCCGAACCAATTGCATATTCCGACAGGGGAGCGCCACAGCGCTGAGAGTGCGGTATCCGTCATCCGCAGACCCTCTGAACCTCGCCCCGGTCATTCGGGGTAGGAAGTTCGGTCACCACTCAAGCTGTTGCGCCCTGCCCGGCGTCCGCTCCCGCAGAGCGCCGGGCGGGGCCGCGTCTTCTCCTGGTCATCCCAGGAGGAATCACCAGTGAGCACCACCAAGAAGATCGCGGGCGCGGCGCTCGCGGCCGCGCTCGGCGTGACCACGCTCAGCGCCTGCGGCGGCGGCGACGCCAAGGACACGTCCGCGGGCGCGAGCGACGCCCCGAAGTCCAAGACGGTCACGCTCGTCTCCCACGACTCCTTCAACGTGACCGATGCGGTCCTCAAGGAGTTCGAGCAGCAGAGCGGCTACACCGTCAAGGTGCTGAAGTCCGGCGACGCCGGCGCCGCCCTCAACCAGGAGATCCTCACCAAGGGCTCCCCGCGCGGCGACGTCTTCTTCGGCGTCGACAACACCCTGCTCTCGCGCGCCCTCGACAACGGCGTCTTCACCCCCTACCAGGCCAAGGGCCTGGACACGGTGAAGCCCGAGTTCGTGCTCGACAAGCAGCACCGCGTCACCCCCGTCGACTCCGGCGACATCTGCGTCAACTACGACAAGGCGTACTTCGCCGACAAGAAGACAGCCCCGCCGCAGACCCTGGACGACCTCGTCAAGCCGGAGTACAAGAACCTGCTGGTCACCGAGAACGCCGCGACCTCCTCGCCCGGACTCGGCTTCCTCCTCGCCTCCGTCGGCAAGTACGGCGAGGAGGGCTGGAAGGACTACTGGAGCAAGCTCAAGGCCAACGGCGTCGAGGTCGTCGACGGCTGGGAGCAGGCCTACAACGAGCGCTTCTCCGGCTCCGCCGGCGGCAAGAAGGCCAAGGGCGACCGCCCGCTGGTCGTCTCCTACGCCTCCAGCCCGCCGGTCGAGGTCCTCTACGGCGAGCCGCAGCCGGCCGAGGCGCCCACGGGCGTGGCCACCGGCACCTGCTTCCGCCAGGTGGAGTTCGCGGGCCTGCTCAAGGGCGCGAAGAACGAGGAGGGCGGCAAGGCCCTCATCGACTTCCTGGTCTCCAAGAAGTTCCAGGAGGACATGCCGCTCCAGATGTTCGTGAACCCGGTGGTCAAGGACGCGAAGCTGCCCGACCTGTTCACGAAGCACGGCGTCGTGGTCGACAAGCCGGAGAACGTCGCTCCGGAGGCCATCGCCAAGAACCGTGAGCAGTGGGTCAAGACGTGGTCCTCGCTCGTCGTGAAGTAGAGCGCCCTCCCGCGGAGGGCGGGCGCGCCACGGCCGTCAGGCTCGCTCTGATGGCCGTGCCGCTCGCCTTCTTCGGACTGTTCTTCGCCTACCCCGTCGCCGCGATCGTCGGCCGCGGGCTCAAGACGGACGAGGGCTGGCAGTTCGGCCGGATCGGCGAGGTCCTCGCCCGGCCCGACATCGGCGGCGTGCTGTGGTTCACCACCTGGCAGGCGCTCGCCTCCACCGCCCTCACCCTGCTCCTCGCACTGCCCGGCGCCTACGTCTTCGCGCGCCTGGAGTTCCCCGGCAAGCGGCTGCTGCGCGCGCTGGTCACCGTTCCCTTCGTGCTGCCGACCGTGGTCGTCGGCAGTGCCTTCCTGGCGCTGGTCGGGCGGGGCGGGCTGCTCGACGAGCTGGGGGGCGTCCGGCTGGACACCACCGTGTGGGCGATCCTGCTCGCCCACGTCTTCTTCAACTACGCCGTCGTGGTGCGGACCGTCGGCGGGCTCTGGGCGCAGCTGGACCCGCGCCAGGAGGAGGCCGCGCGGGTGCTGGGCGCGGGGCGGTTCGCGGCGTGGCGGCGGGTGGTGCTGCCCGCGCTGGGGCCGGCGGTGGCCGCGGCCTCGCTGATGGTGTTCCTGTTCACGTTCAGCTCCTTCGGCGTCGTGCAGATCCTGGGCGGGCCGGCGTACGCCACCCTGGAGGTGGAGGTCTACCGGCAGACGGCGCAGCTGCTGGACCTGCCGACCGCCGCCGTCCTGACGATGGTGCAGTTCGCGGCCATCGCCGCCGTCCTCGCGGTGCACGCGTGGACCGTGCGCCGGCGGGAGACCGCACTGCGGCTCGTCGACCCCGCGCGCACCGCGCGGCCGCCGCGCGGCTGGGCGCAGCGGGGGCTGCTGGGCGGGGTACTGGTGTCGGTGGCGCTGCTGGTGGTGGCGCCGCTGGCGGTGCTGGTGGAGCGGTCCTTCGATGCCCCGGGCGGGTACGGCCTCGGCTTCTACCGGGCGCTGCAGGACGCGGGCTCGGGCGGCGGAACGTTTCTGGTGCCGCCGCTGGAAGCCGTCTGGAACTCCCTCCAGTACGCCCTGGCCGCCACCGCCATCGCCGTGGCGGTCGGGGGGCTCGCCGCCGCGGCCCTGACGCGGCGCGGGGGCCGCTTCGTGCGCGGCTTCGACGCGCTGCTGATGCTGCCGCTCGGGGTGTCGGCCGTGACGGTGGGCTTCGGGTTCCTGATCACCCTGGACGAGCCGCCGCTGGACCTGCGGACCTCGTGGATCCTGGTGCCGCTCGCGCAGGCGCTGGTCGGGGTGCCGTTCGTCGTACGGACCATGCTGCCGGTCCTGCGGGCCGTCGACGCCCGGCTGCGGGAGGCGGCCGCCGTGCTCGGTGCCTCGCCGCTGCGGGCCTGGCGGGAGGTGGACCTGCCGCTGGTGCGGCGGGCCCTGCTGATCGCGGCCGGGTTCGCCTTCGCGGTCTCGCTGGGCGAGTTCGGCGCGACCGTCTTCATCGCCCGGCCCGACCACCCGACGCTGCCGGTGGCCGTGGCGCGGCTGCTGGGGCGGGCCGGGGAGATGAACTACGGGCAGGCGATGGCCCTGAGCACGATTCTGATGCTGGTGTGCGCGGTGTCCCTGCTGGTGCTGGAGCGACTGCGACCCGACAAGACCTCGGGAGAGTTCTGATGACCCTGCTCCGGCTCGAAGGGGTGACGGTCCGCTTCGGCGACCGGGTGGTCGTGGACGCGGTCGACCTGGAGGTGGCCGAGCACGAGACCGTGTGCGTGCTGGGCCCCAGCGGCAGCGGCAAGTCCACCCTGCTGCGGGTGGTGGCCGGCCTCCAGCAGGTGTCCGCGGGGCGGGTGCTGCTCGGCGGGGCCGACCAGGCCGGCGTACCGGTGCACCGGCGCGGGGTGGGCCTGATGTTCCAGGACCACCAGCTGTTCCCGCACCGGGACGTCGGCGGGAACGTCTCCTTCGGCCTGCGCGTGCAGGGCGGCCCGAAGGGCTCGTCCGGGGCCCGGGTCGAGGAGCTGCTGGAGCTGGTCGGGCTCCCGGGGGCCCAGGGCCGCGCCGTCTCCTCGCTCTCCGGCGGGGAACAGCAGCGGGTGGCCCTCGCCCGGGCACTGGCCCCCTCGCCCCGGCTGCTGATGCTGGACGAGCCGCTCGGCCAGTTGGACCGGGGGCTGCGCGAGCGGCTGGTGGTCGAGCTCCAGGGGCTGTTCTCCCGGCTGGGCACCACCGTCCTGGCCGTCACCCACGACCAGGGCGAGGCCTTCGCGCTGGCCGACCGGGTGGTGGTGATGCGGGACGGGCGGATCGCGCAGGCCGGGACGCCGCTGGAGGTGTGGCAGCGGCCCGCGTCGGAGTTCGTGGCCCGCTTCCTCGGCTTCGAGAACGTGGTCCCGGGCACGGTGGCCGGTACCGCCGCCGCGACCGCGTGGGGCAGGGTGCCGGTCCCGGCCGGCACGCCCGAGGGGGAGCGGCGGCTGCTCGTCCGCCCCGCCGGGGTGGTGCTGTGCGAGGCGGGCCTGGGCTGCGTGGTGGAGTCCCGGACCTTCCGCGGCACGCACGTGGCCCTGCGGCTGAGGCCCGCGTCGGGGCCCGTACTGGAGGCCGAGTGCGAGCTGGCCACCGCGCCGGCCGTCGGGGACCGGGTCGCGGTGGCGTTCAGCCCGTCGCAGGTCGTCGTCCTCCCGGAGGCCTCCTGACCTGCCCAGTCCCCGGGGGTTCTAGTCCCGGATCCCGTCGACGGCGATCGGCAGGTGGCGGGGGCCGCGCAGGACCGCGTTCTGCCGGTAGGGCGGCGGGTCCTCCAGCAGCCGGGGGTTCTCCAGCCTGCGGGCCAGCTCGCTCAGCGCCAGTGCCGCCTCCAGCCGGGCCAGCGGCGCGCCGAAGCAGCTGTGGATGCCGCTGCCGAGGCCCAGGTGCTGGACGTCCTGGCGGTCCGGGTCGAACCGGTCCGGGTCCGGGAACCGCTTCGGGTCGCGGTTGCCGGAGGCCAGGATCAGCCAGAGCGAGGAGCCCTTGGGGATGGTCACCCCCGCCACCTCGATGTCGGAGAGGGTGCTGCGCTGCGGCAGCAGCTGCACGGGCGGCTCGTAGCGCAGCAGTTCCTCCACGATCGGCACGCCCAGGTCCGGCTCGGCGCGCAGCCGGGCCAGGTGCTCCGGATGCCGCAGCAGGGTGAGCATGCCGTTCGTGATCAGGTTGACGGTGGTCTCGTGCCCCGCGATCAGCAGCAGCGCCGCCGTGCTCAGCACCTCCATGGTGGTCATGGTGCCGTCCGGCCCCTGCGCGGTCGCCAGCTCCGACAGCATGTCCCCGGTGGGGTTCTTGCGCCGCTCCTCGATCAGCCCGGCCAGGTACATGCCGAGCTCCATCCGGGCGCCCTTCGTCTTGTCCGCGCGCTCGGCGGGGTCGGCGCCCGGATCGGGGTCCAGGCTCGCGGCGAGGGTGTCGGCCCAGACGTGGAAGCGCGCCTCGTCCTCGGGCGGGACGCCCAGCAGCCGGCAGATCACCGTGACCGGGAAGGGGTACGAGAACTCCTCGACCAGGTCGATCCGCGAGGGGTCGCCCTCCTTGGCGATCGCGTCGATCAGGCCCTTGACGATGCCGCCCAGCTCACCGCGCATCTGCTCGACGCGGCGCGGCGAGTGCGGCGGCCCGAACGGGCGGTTCGTCATCCGGCGCAGCCGGTCGTGGTCGGGCGGGTCCAGCTTCAGGAAGGAGGGCGGCAGGACGCCCTCCCCCTCGTCCTCGCCCGTCTCGCTCAGCGGGTCCCCGGCGACCGCCGTCAGGTTGCGGGAGTCGGAGCTGATCCGCGGATCGTGCAGCAGGCCCTTGATCTCGTGGTACGTGCTGAGGACGTACGGCCCGGTGCCGTCGTGGAACACCGGGGTCTTGCGGAGCTCCTCGTACAGGGGGTAGGGATCGGCCCGGCTGGAGTAGTCGAGGATCTGCCGCAGGATGCCTTCAGTCATGAGAGGTCCTCGTGCTCAGTTGTGCGCCGGCGTGAACTTCATCCGCCGGTCGGCCGGTGAGTAGCCGCTCAGGGTGATGGTCGGGCCGTGCGTCGGGATCGACGGGTCGGGGAAGTCCGCGTCCAGCGGCCGGTTCCCCTCGGGCCTGCGGTCCACCGTCGAGTAGGGCGGCGGGAACGGCGCCGTCTGCTCGATCTGCTGCTCGTAGAAGTCCAGCCAGCGGCACTGGTCGAAGGTGACGGCACCGATGACGCGGCCCTGGTAGCCGTAGACGCCGACGAAGCGGCGCTCGGCGCGCGAGCCCTGGGTGATGACGATCTCGGTGCCCATCGAGGGGACCCCGACCGACTTGATGTTCACCCCGAACTGGGACGACCAGAAGGCCGGTACCCATACGTGCGGGCGGCGCTCCGCGCTCTCGCTGAGCATGTTGTGCGCGGCCGTCTCGGCCTGGGCGACGGCGTTGCCCCAGTGCTCCAGGGACAGGAACTGGTAGCCGAAGAGGGCGTGCGGGGAGCGGGCGACGTCGCCGGCCACGTAGATGTCGTCGGTGACGATGCCCCAGATGTCGAAGGCCCGGCAGCCCGCGTCGCAGGCGATGCCGCGCGGACCGGCGCCGAGGCCGGACCCGGTCAGCCACTCGGTGTTGCGCTGGGCGCCGAGCGAGACGACCACCACCTCCGCCTCCAGCGTGGTGCCGTCGGAGAGGTGTGCGGCGCGGACCCTGCCGGAGGAGTCGCCCTCCAGGGCCGTCACCATGATGCCGGTGCGCAGGTCCACCCCGTTCTCGCGGTGCATCTCGGCCGCGACCGCGCCGACCACCCCGCCGAGCGCCCCGACCAGGGGCGCGTCGCCGCGTTCCGCGACGGTGACGGCCAGGCCGCGTTCCCGGCAGGCGGAGGCGATCTCGGAGCCGGTGAACCCGGCGCCGATGACGAGGACCCGGCCGGGTCCGGCCGCCAGCGCGCGTTCCAGGGCCGCACCGTCGTCCCGGGTGCGCAGGACGAAGACCCCGTCGAGGGAGCCCTCCTCCGGCTTGGGCCACGGCCGGGCGCGGACGCCGGTGGCGATCAGCAGCCGGTCGTACTCCACCTCGTCCCCGTCGGCGAGGCGGACCCGGCGGGCCTTCATGTCCAGGCCGGCGGCCGGTACGCCGAGCCGCCACTTGGCGTCGATGTCCAGGCGCCGGGGCAGGGCCGTGCGGTCCGCGGTCGCCTTGCCGAGCAGGACCTGCTTGGACAGCGGGGGCCGGTCGTACGGCTCGTGGGGTTCGTCGCCGATCATCGTCAGGGATCCGGAGAACCCCTTCTCGCGCAGGGTCTCGGCGGCCCGCAGGCCGGCCAGGGAGGCTCCCACGACGACGATGCGGCCTTCGCGCTTGAGCCGTTCCAGGGCTGCGTCACCGCTCACCACGCGCCTCCGCGGTCGACAGGGACCCGTTCATCGCATCCAGCAGGATGGCCCGGACGGGGCAGGCGTGGACGGCGCGGACGACGTTCTCGCGGTGCTCCTCGTCGGGCTGCGGGTCGTAGAGCAGGGACTCGTCGCCGTGCATGGCGAAGACGTCCGGCGCGAGGAACGCGCACTGCGCGTACCCCTGGCACCGGTTGAGGTCCACGACAAGCCTCATGGGGCATCAGCCTTTCCGTGACCTGTTGACCCCCACGGCCCCCGACACCCTCCCGTTCTCCAGCATGCGCGCGGGACCCGCGCGCCGCCTGCCGGGGGCGGGGGCCAGGCCTCAGGCGGTCCGGCGCAGGTTGGTGCGCAGGACGTGCAGGCTGACGACGAGCACCCAGAACGGGAAGACCATCTCGGACCAGGGGACCCCGGAGCCGAGGAGGAGCAGCACCAGCCCGGTGGCGTAGCCCAGCGCGACCAGCGGGCGCGGGAAGAAGCCCAGGCGGCGCCCCATGGTGGAGGTCACGAAGACGAAGACGGCCGCCATGCGCATCGCGTACGTGGTGAGCACGGCGTACGCGAAGGGGCGGCCGAATCCGGAGGGCGGGACGGTCTCCTGGAGGACGGTGCCCGCCGCGGCGGCGGCGACGAAGAGGGTCCCGACGAAGACGTAGCCGCTGCCGAGGAACACCGCCGCGACGAACCGGTCCTCGCCGCCGCCGGAGTGCGCGCGCAGGGCCCCCATGAACCAGAGGAAGAAGATCCCGGCGAAGGGGACGATCTCCAGGGCCAGCCGCACGGCCCAGCGGTCGGAGTCGGCGACGGGGGCGTCGGAGGGGCTGCCGGAGGGGATGGCGAGCCTCATCAGCACGATCGCCACCGCGAGCAGCACGGCGAAGACGAGCCCGGCCGTCCCGGCGGCCCGTGGCGTGCGCATCCGCGCGGTGGTGGACTCCATGCCTTCAGCAGGCGGCACCCGCCGGGCCCCCGCCACCGCAGGGGCCCCGGGGGAGTGAATCCCGGCCCGGCCGCGGGGGCCGGGCCGGGAGGGTCAGGACACCGGTGCCGGAACGGGTTCCCCGGCGGGGTCCTCGGCCCCGTCGTGGTTGCCGTACCAGGCCACCGCGACGGCGCCGGCGACGGCCAGCACGAAGCCGGTCACCGCGAGCCAGGCCAGACCCGGACGGGAGGCGTCGCCGAGCCACAGGACGCCGATCGCGCCCGGGAGGACCGTCTCGCCGACGACCAGGGCGGCGGTGGCGCCGTTGACCGAGCCGATCTGGAGGGCCACCGTGTGCAGGTACATGCCGCCGATGCCGGCGATCAGGATGGCGTACAGCGCCGGGTCGGTGGCGAGGGTGAACGGGTCGAAGGGGTCCACGCCATCGAGGATGCGCACGCCGACGCCGAGGGCGCCGAAGGCCAGACCGGACAGCAGGCCCGCCAGGATCGCGGCCCGGGCGCCGAGGAAGCGTACGGCCACGGTGCCGCCGACGATGATCAGCAGGGTCACGGCCAGCAGCCACCAGTGCGTGGACATCGGGGCGTGGTGGTCGCCCTCGTGGCCGGCGGCGGTCGCCAGCAGCACCAGCGCCGCGCAGACGACACCGATCGAGGTCCATTCCTTGCGGGTCAGCCGGATGCCCAGCATCTTCACGCTGAGGACGGCGGTGATCACCAGGTTGGCGCTGATGACCGTCTGGGAGAGGAACAGGGGCAGCATGCGGGCCGCCAGCGCGCCCAGTGCGAAGCCCACGAAGTCCAGGATGGTGCCGACGATGAACTCCCAGGTCATCGCGGCCTTGGCGGTGGAGGTCAGGTTCGGTCCGCCGTGGGCGGTCACGCCGGCGGCGGCCGGCGACATCCGGGCGGCGCGGCGGGAGCCCACGGCTTGCAGGACAGAGCCCGTCCCGTAGCAGATGGACGCCGCGACAGCGGTCAGCAGGCCTATGAGCACAGGAGGCTCCGTTCAACGTCTGGCAGGTAGGGCGGTACCTCTGCCAGACGTCATAACGGGCCGCGAAGTTGCCTCCGCCTGGGATTTCTTTGACCGGCCCTTTGCCCTGGGTGGGGCTCAGGCCATGGCTGCGAGCGCGTCCGGGACCTCGTCCACCGAGTCCACCAGCGCGATCCGCGACTCCATGGGCCGGCCCGACGCCAGCGCCCGCAGCAGCGGCCAGACCGGCAGCCGCTCGGTCCAGTGGGCGCGGTCGACCAGCACCATCGGGGTCGGCTCGGACCGCGACTCGTAGTAGTTCGGGGTGGCGTTGTCGAAGACCTCCTGCACGGTGCCCGCGGCGCCCGGCAGGAACACCACGCCCGCGGTGGACCGGGCCAGCAGCCCGTCCTCGCGGGTGGCGTTGGAGAAGTACTTGGCGATCTGCCCCGCGAAGGCGTTCGGCGGCTCGTGGCCGTAGAACCAGGTGGGGATCCCGACCGAGTCCCCGCCCCGGGGCCAGCGCTCCCGTACGGCGAAGGCCGCGCGCGCCCAGTCGGAGACGGAGGGGCTGAAGGAGGGCACCTTCGCCAGCAGCTCCAGCGCTTCGGGCAGGGCCCCGTCCGGCGCGGGCGCCAGGTAGGCGCCCAGGTTGGCGGCTTCCATCGCGCCGGGGCCGCCGCCGGTGGCGACCGTCAGCCCGGACCGGGCCAGCGTCCGGCCCAGCTCCGCCGCGCCGCGGTAGTCCGTACCGCCGCGGGCCATGGCGTGGCCGCCCATGACGCCGATCACGCGGGCGCCCGCGAGGTGTTCGTCGAGCGCGTCGGAGATGGCATCGTCGTGGAGGGAGCGGAGCATCGAGGAGAAGACGTCGCCGTCGGACCTGGTCTCCTGGAACCAGGCGTACGCCCGGGCGTCCGGGGTGGCTTCGTAGCCTTCGGCCAGACCGGTGAACAGCTCTTCGGCCGTGTACAGCAGACCCCGGTACGGGTCGAACGGCAGGTCCGGTATCGGCGGGAAGACGAGCGCCCCGTCCGCGCGGACCTTCGCCGAGGCGTCGGGCTCCATCGCGCAGCCCAGGAACACGGTCGCGGAGGTGTCCGCGGACAGCAGGGCGAAGGTCCGCTCCAGGAGGTTGACCGACTGGATCCGGTAGCCGCTCAGGGACCCGCGGGCGACGACCCGGTCGAACTCGGCGAGCGTTTCGATCTCGATGTCTGCGTTGACCATTCGGCCCACCCTAAGGGCCGGCCGGCTCAGCGGGTCAGGGCCAGCGACGTCAGCTGCGCCACACCCCAGCCGAGCCCCGCCGCGGCCGCGAGCAGCGCGGCCGCCCGCAGGGCCGCGGCCGTACGCAGCACCGTGCCCGGGGTGCCGAGACCGGCCAGCGCCTCCCGGGAGGCGGAGCGGGCCTGCCGGGACTCGACGGCCGAGGTGAGCAGGGTCCCGGCCGCGCACAGGGCGACGAGGGCCGCGGCGGGGCCGGTCAGCGGCCCGAGCGGGGTCAGGGGGCCGCCCGGGGCGTGCGGGGAGAGGGTGGTGAGGGCGGCCGCGCCGACGGCGGTGAGCACCCCGAGGGGCCGTCCCAGCCGGGGCGCCTCCTCCTGGAGGCCGCGCCCGGCCAGCAGCCGCAGCAGCCCCGGCCGGACGGCCTGCACCAGGGTCCCGCAGGCGTAGGCCAGTCCCGGACCGGCGAGGGCCAGCCCGACCGCGATCAGCGCGCAGCCGGCCGGTACGCCGGCTCCGCCGGGCCGCGCGTACGCCAGTGCGGCGAGCCCGCAGGCGGCCAGCGCCACCCCCCAGGGCACGCCGGTCTGCGGGGCCATCCCGGCGTGCGGCGGGCGGGGGCGCAGGGCGAGGGCGGTGGCCGCGGTGGCGGTCAGCGGGACCAGGGCCAGCAGGGTGAGGGCGGCGGCCACCGGCAGCGGCCGGTCGGCGTGCAGCTGCCGGGCGCCGGCTCCGTCGAAGGGCAGTCCCGCCAGATCGCCCCTCAGGTGGAGGAAGGCGGCCAGGGCGAGGGCGCTGCCGAGGGCGCACGCGACGGCGGTGGAGACGGCTGCGACCAGGGTGAGCCGTACGGGGCCCAGCCCGGCGGCGTCCAGTCCGTCGCGGGGCCGGGTCGCGGGGTCGGTACGGGCGACGGCCACCGCGAACTGGGCGGTGGCGGCGAGCGGGACCAGCGCCCACAGCAGGCGGGGGAACGATCCGGCGGGCCGGACGGTCGCGTCCGCGAGGACGTACAGCAGGAGGAACCCGCTGCCTGCGGAGGCGGCCGCGACCAGCAGCCGGCGCAGCTGGACCAGGGGGCGGGAGCCGCGGACTAGGCGGAGAGCGAGCACGCGGACTGGTCCTCCGTGGTGAGGGCGGAGGCGGCGGCCGCGGCTCCGGCCGGCCGGCCGTCGAGCAGGGCCAGCGCGCGGTCGGCGCAGGCGGCGGCCTCCTCGTCGTGGGTGGCCAGCAGGACCGTGATGCCGTGGGAGCGGGCGGCCGTGGTCAGGGTGCGCAGCAGCAGTGCGCGTTCGGCGCGGTGCAGCGGCGCGGTCGGCTCGTCGGCGAAGAGCACCGCCGGCTCCGCGACCAGGGCGCGGACCAGGGCGACCCGCTGGGCCTCGGCACGGTTGAGGGCGCCGGGGCGCTTGCCGGCGAAGCGGTCGAGGTCGAGGCGCTCCAGCCATTCGAGGGCGGCCCGGCGTGCGGCGCGGTGCGGGGCGCCGCCGATCAGCAGGGGCAGGGCGGCGTTCTCCCAGACCTTGAGTTCGGGCAGCAGCTGCGGGTCGGGGCCGATCCACGCGAACCGGTCGCGGCGCAGGCGTTCGCGGGCGGCGGTGCCCAGGGTGTGGACGGGGACGCTGTTGAACCACACCTCGCCCTGCTCGGGCAGCAGCTGCCCGGCCAGACAGCGCAGCAGGGTGCTCTTCCCGCAGCCGCGCGGGCCGGTCACGGCGAGGATCTCGCCCTGGCGGACTCCGGCGCAGACCCCGATCAGGCCGGGGGTACCTCCGTGGGAGTAGTGCAGGGACCGGGCCCAGAGCAGGTCGTCCTGCGGTGGGGCCTGGTCGGGCCGGGCCGTGTCCGGGGGAGCCACCATGACGTACACCTCCGTCCGGGGGAACGAAGCGGAGCCCTTTCGGTCACTGGCACCGCAAGGAGATGTAAGGAGATGAACGTCGTGAAAGCGGACAGCACACGGCCCGGACCCCCGCGTTCTACTCGAACGGAGGATCCGGGCCGTGTGTTCGGGCTAGTGCGTCCCCGGGCCGGTTACAGCTTGGTCCACGCCTCGGTGAGCACCGAGCGCAGGATGCCTTCGATCTCGTCGAAGGTGCCCTGGTCGGCGATCAGCGGCGGGGCCAGCTGGATGACCGGGTCGCCACGGTCGTCGGCGCGGCAGTACAGGCCGTTGTCGAAGAGCGCCTTGGAGAGGAAGCCGTAGAGCACGCGCTCGGTCTCCTCGTCCGTGAAGGACTCCTTGGTGACCTTGTCCTTGACGAGCTCGATGCCGTAGAAGAAGCCGTTGCCGCGGACGTCGCCGACGATCGGGAGGTCGTGCAGCTTCTTCAGGGTGTTGAAGAAGTTGCCCTCCTGGTCCAGCACGTGCTGGTTCAGGCCTTCCTTGTCGAAGATGTCGAGGTTGGCGATGGCCACGGCGGAGGACACCGGGTGTCCGCCGAAGGTGTAGCCGTGCAGGAAGGTGTTGTCGCCCTTGTAGAAGGGCTCCGCGATGCGGTCCGAGACGATGCAGGCACCGATCGGGGAGTAGCCCGAGGTCATGCCCTTGGCGCAGGTGATCATGTCCGGCACGTAGCCGAACTTGTCACAGGCGAACATCGTGCCGAGGCGGCCGAACGCGCAGATGGTCTCGTCGGAGACGAGCAGCACGTCGTAGGTGTCGCAGATCTCGCGGACCCGCTGGAAGTACCCGGGCGGGGGCGGGAAGCAGCCGCCGGCGTTCTGCACGGGCTCCAGGAAGACGGCCGCGACGGTGTCGGGGCCCTCGAAGAGGATCTGCTGCTCGATCTGGTCGGCGGCCCAGCGGCCGAAGGCCTCGGGGTCGTCGCCGTGGATCGGGGCGCGGTAGATGTTGGTGTTGGGCACCTTGTGCGCGCCGGGGACCAGCGGCTCGAAGGGGGCCTTCAGGGCCGGCAGACCGGTGATGGACAGGGCGCCCTGCGGGGTGCCGTGGTAGGCGACCGCACGCGAGATGACCTTGTACTTGGTGTGCTTGCCCTGCAGCTTGAAGTACTGCTTGGCGAGCTTCCAGGCGGTCTCGACGGCCTCGCCGCCACCGGTGGTGAAGAAGACCTTGTTCAGGTCGCCCGGGGCGTAGTCGGCGAGGCGCTCGGCGAGCTCGACCGCCTTGGGGTGCGCGTACGACCACACGGGGAAGAACGCGAGCTCCTGGGCCTGCTTGTAGGCGACCTCGGCCAGCTCCTTGCGGCCGTGACCGGCGTTGACCACGAACAGTCCGGCGAGACCGTCCAGGTAGCGCTTGCCCTTGTCGTCGAAGATGTAGGTGCCCTCACCCCGCACGATGGTGGGGACGGGCGCGTTCTCGTACGACGACATGCGGGTGAAGTGCATCCACAGGTGGTCGTACGCGGTTTTGGAGAGGTCCTGGCTCACGGGCTATCGAGTTCCCCACATGTAGGTCTGCTTCTTCAGCTTCAGGTAAACGAAGCTTTCGGTTGATCGCACGCCGGGGAGCGTGCGGATCTTCTTGTTGATCGTTTCGAGCAGGTGGTCGTCGTCCTCGCAGACGATCTCCACCATCAGGTCGAACGACCCCGCGGTCATCACGACGTATTCGCACTCGGCCATGGCGGTCAGTGCGTCCGCCACCGGGTCGAGGTCTCCCTCGACGTTGATGCCGACCATCGCCTGGCGCCGCAGCCCCACGGTGAGCGGGTCGGTGACGGCGACGATCTGCATGACGCCCTGGTCGAGCAGCTTCTGCACGCGCTGGCGCACCGCCGCTTCGGACAGGCCCACGGCCTTGCCGATCGATGCATACGGACGGCGACCGTCCTCTTGCAGTTGCTCGATGATCGCCAGGGACACAGCATCGACCGAAGGGGACGGTTGTCTGTTCCTGGAATCTGCGCTTCGACTGACCACGACCTCACTGTGCACGAGGAGTCGTCCGTTCCGCAACCCGTAATCGATGAAATCCGTTGTGAGGGGTCTCTGATTTCACGGATTTCGTAGTTGGTCAGGTCCGGCTCTGTCGAAAGCGTCACCGGAGGAGCTAGGCTTGGCAGGTCGTCTCAATCATTGGACATGTGATCAGGAGAGTGGCTGTAGTGACCACCGAACTGCGTCGTCTGCGCAACTACATCGGCGGGGAGTTCAAGGACGCCGCCGACGGGCGGACCACCGACGTGGTCAACCCCGCGACCGGCGAGGTGTACGCCACCGCCCCGCTCTCGGGCCAGGCCGACGTCGACGCCGCCATGGCCGCCGCCGCGGCGGCCTTCCCGGGCTGGCGTGACACCACGCCCTCGGAGCGCCAGAAGGCCCTGCTGAAGATCGCGGACGCCTTCGAGGCGCGCGCCGACGAGCTCGTCGCCGCCGAGTCGGAGAACACCGGCAAGCCGCTGGGCCTGACGGCCAGCGAGGAGCTCCCGCCGATGGTGGACCAGATCCGCTTCTTCGCGGGCGCCGCGCGCCTGCTGGAGGGTCGCTCGGCCGGCGAGTACATGGACGGGATGACCTCGATCATCCGCCGCGAGCCGGTCGGCGTCTGCGCCCAGGTGGCGCCGTGGAACTACCCGATGATGATGGCCGTGTGGAAGTTCGCCCCGGCGATCGCCGCGGGCAACACCGTCGTCCTCAAGCCCTCGGACACCACCCCGGCCTCCACCGTCCTGATGGCGGAGATCATCGACTCGATCCTGCCCAAGGGCGTCTTCAACGTCGTCTGCGGCGACCGCGAGACCGGCAAGGCCATGGTCGAGCACTCCACCCCGGCGATGGCCTCCATCACCGGCTCGGTGCGCGCGGGCATGCAGGTCGCCGAGAGCGCCTCCAAGGACGTCAAGCGCGTCCACCTGGAGCTCGGCGGCAAGGCCCCCGTCGTGGTCTTCCAGGACGCCGACCTGGCCAAGGCCGTCGAGGACATCGCGGTCGCCGGCTACTTCAACGCCGGCCAGGACTGTACGGCCGCCACCCGGGTGCTCGTGCACGAGTCGATCCACGACGAGTTCGTGGCCGCGCTGGCCAAGGCCGCCGCGGACACCAAGACCGGTCAGCCGGACGACGAGGACGTGCTCTACGGCCCGCTGAACAACCCGAACCAGCTGGCGCAGGTCGCGGGCTTCGTCGACCGCCTCCCGGCCCACGCCAAGGTCGAGGCCGGCGGCCACCGGGTCGGCGAGAAGGGCTACTTCTACGCCCCGACCGTCGTCTCCGGCCTGAAGCAGGACGACGAGATCATCCAGAACGAGGTCTTCGGCCCCGTCATCACCGTCCAGTCCTTCACCGACGAGGCCCAGGCCCTGGAGTTCGCGAACGGCGTCGAGTTCGCCCTCGCGTCCTCCGTGTGGACCAAGGACCACGCCCGCGCGATGCGCATGTCCAAGAACCTCGACTTCGGCTGCGTGTGGATCAACACCCACATCCCGCTCGTCGCCGAGATGCCGCACGGCGGCTTCAAGAAGTCCGGCTACGGCAAGGACCTCTCCGCCTACGGCTTCGAGGACTACACCCGCATCAAGCACGTGATGACCTCGCTCGACGCCTGATCCGCGGCCGCCGCCCGGGCGGCGGCGCACTGATCACCGAAGAGCCCTGACGGGGCGGGCAGTAGACATCTTGTCTATTGCCCGCCCCTTCGCGTTGTCCGAGGCTTTGGCCATGCCTGAACTCCCCTCCCGTCGCGCGGCGCTGCGCGGCCTCGGTGCCGCGGGCCTGCTCGCCGCCCTCGCCGGCTGCGGCGTGCCCGCCGCGTACGTCCCGGAGGACCGGCGGCGGGCCCCGGACCTCTCGGACCGCGACCGTGCTCTCGCCTTCTCCAACTGGCCGCTCTACATCGACACCGACGACGAGGACGAGGAGAGCCGTCCGACCCTGGAGGCCTTCACCCGCAAGACCGGCATCCAGGTCCGCTACACCGAGGAGATCAACGACAACGACGAGTTCTTCGGCAAGGTCAGCCCGGCCCTGATGAACCACCAGGCGACCGGCCACGACCTCGTCGTGGTCAGCGACTGGATGGCCGCCCGCTTCGTCCACCTGGGATGGGCCCAGAAGATGGACCGCTCGGCGCAGTCCAACGTCGCCAGGCACCTCGACCCGCAGCTACGCTCGCCCGCCTTCGACGAGGGCCGGCTGCACACCGTCCCCTGGCAGTCGGGGATCACCGGCATCGCCTACAACCGCAGGGCCCTGGGCCGGGAGATCAAGTCCGTCAAGGACCTCTGGCACCCCGACCTGGCGGGCAAGGTGACCCTCTTCTCGGGCCTGGACGAGTCCTTCTCCCTGCTGATGCAGGGCAACGGCACCGACGTCACCCGCTGGACCGCATCCGACTTCCACCAAATGTGCGACCAGGTCGAGGACATGGTCCGCAGGAAGCACATCCGCCGCTTCACCGGCAACGACTACACCTCCGACCTCGGCAAGGGCGACGTCCTCGCCTGCCAGGCCTACTCGGGTGACGCCATCCAGCTCCGGGCCGACAACCCCGACATCGAGTTCGTGGTCCCCGAGGAGGGCGGCGAACTGTGGGCCGAAAGCCTGCTCGTCCCCAACCTCGCCCGGCACAAGGCCAACGCGGAGGCCCTCGTCGACCACTACTACGACCCGGAGGTGGCAGCGGAGCTCGCGGCCGCGGTCAACTACGTCTGCCCGGTGCCCGCCGCCCGCGAGGTACTGGCCGCCTCGCCGGACCGGGAGACGGCCCGACTGGCGGAGAACCCGCTGATCTTCCCCGACGACGCCATGCGCCGCCGCCTCGCCGTGGCCCGGGACATCTCCTCCGCCGAACGCCCCGCCCTCGCCAAGCGCTGGAACGCCATCGTCGGACTGTGATCATGGCCTTCGGGGTCTTCGGCATCCTCCCGCTGATCGCGCTGCGCCGCCTGATCAAGCGGCTGGAGGCGCTCGAGGCGGCGGAGGGCGCCGGCTACCTGGCGAAGGCCGCGCCGATGATGCCGTAGGCCACCGGGTTCATGTCCCGCCCCTTGGCGTCGGTGGAGTTGACCGAGTAGACCAGGGTGCGGGACAAGTCGCGGGTGCCGCCGATGACCGTGCTGTAGCCGTGCCGCGAGCCCGTCTTGCCGTACAGCTTCGTGCCGTCCGGCAGCACGAACTCCTTCAGGCCCGCCGTCTGCACCGCGTGCGCGCCGGTCTCGCTCGCGGCGTCCGGGACGTCGGGCACCGTGAACATCTCCTCCAGCTGCGCCCTCGGGACGACCCTGCCGGCGAACAGCGCCACCGTGAAGCGCTCCAGGTCCGCCGTGGTCGACATCAAGTCCCCCGCGGCCCAGTTGGACGAGGAGTTCCACTCCGACACGTCCACCAGCGAGCGGCTCCCGTCGGCCGCCGCCACCGCCTGGTAGCCGTGGTTGTACGGGCCCGGTATGCGGTTCTGGGTGCGCGACGGGAACGAGGTGTGGCGCAGGCCGAGCGGCTTGAGGACCCGGTCCCCGACGGCCCTCTCGTACGCCGTCCCCGTCACCTTCTCGATCAGCACGCCCAGCACGGTGTAGTGGATGTTGCTGTAACGCTGCTTCTCGCCCGGCCTGAACTCCGGACCCTTCGCGACCGCGTCGGCGATCAGCGCGTGCGGATCGACCACGTCGAAGCGGTGGGCGTACTCGTCCGCGAAGGTGTCCCCCGGACCGTCGGCGGACCGCAGACCGCTCGTGTAGTTCAGCAGCTGCCGCACCTTCACCGGCTCGAAGCCCGGCAGCAGCCCCGGCAGGTAGTCCTGCACCGGCCGGTCCAGGTCCACCTTCCCCTCGGCCGCCAGCTGGAGCACCACCGCCGCGGTGAAGGCCTTCGTCACCGAACCGGCCCGGAAGCGGGCCTCCTCCAGCGCCGCGCGCCCGCTGCGGACGTCCGCGACACCCGCGCTGCCGCGCCAGGCGCCGCTCGTACCGCCCACCCGGACCAGCGCGGCGGTCGCGTCCTTGTTCCCCGCACCGACGCCCGCGATCGCCTTCGCCAGCGCCGCCGCGTTCGGCGGCGTGGAGAAGACGGGCGCGGAGACCCCCGCCGAGACGGGCGCCGGCACCGGAGCGGCCTCGGCGGCCGCCACCGGACCGGCGGCCACCCCCAGGACCAGGGCGGCGGCGATGAGCGTGCGCGTACGTGCCTTCATGACGGTTCCCCCGTGTGTGAGCCGGCGGGCCCGCTGCCCCCCGATGACCTCAATGCTCCAGGTCACAGGGGTGGTTGCGGATCACCAACAAGAGGGGTCTTCAGCGGTACGACAACTCACCGGCGCGGGGGAGCCGGCGCGCCGCCCCTCACCCTCCAGAGGGAGAAACCCCAGAGGGACCCGCCGAGCCCGCCACCGCCGAGCCCGTCACCGCCGAGCCCGCCGCGATCAGGCCCGTCTCGTACGCACAGATCACCGCCTGGATCCGGTCCCGCAGCCCCAGCTTCGACAGCACGTTCCCCACGTGCGACTTCACCGTGTGCTCGCTCACCACCAGCGCCGCCGCGATCTCCGCGTTCGACAGCCCCCGCCCCAGGTGCAGCAGCGTCTCCCGCTCCCGGGCCGTCAGCACCCCCAGCCGCTGCGCCGCCGACGGGTCCGGCACGGCCGGCCGGGCCGCCGTCGCCGCCGTGTACTCCTCGATCAGCCGCCGCGCCACCGAGGGCGCCAGCAGCGACTCGCCCGCCGCCACCACCCGCACCGCGTGCACCAGGTCGTCCCGCCGCACGTCCTTCAGCAGGAACCCGCTCGCCCCCGCGTGCAGCGCCTCGTACACGTACTCGTCCGAGTCGAAGGTCGTCAGCATCACCGTCCGGCACGCGCTCCGCGCCGAGATCGCCCGACAGGCCTCGATCCCGTCCAGCACGGGCATCCGGACGTCCAGCAGCGCCACGTCCGGGGCCAGCCGCCCGACCGCCTCGACGGCCGCCGCCCCGTCCCCGACCTCCGCCACGACCTCGATGTCCTCCTGCGCGTCCAGGATCATCGCGAAGCCGCTGCGCACGAGCTCCTGGTCGTCGGCCACCACCACACGGATCGTCAATTCCCCACCTCCAGCGGGGAGGTTACAAGCACCGTGAACCCGCGGCCGTCCGCACCCGGCCCGGTCCACGCCGTCCCGCCGTGCGCCGCCGCCCGCTCCCGGATCCCGATCAGCCCGTGCCCGCCCGGAACGCCGCCGGCCGCTGCCCGCCCGGGTCCGCGCCCGTCGTCCGTGACCCGCACCGCGAGCTCCCGGGGCCCGTACTCCAGGCGCACGTCCACCGCCGAGGCCCCCGCGTGCTTCACCACGTTGGTCAGCGCCTCCTGCACCACCCGGTGCACCGTCGCCTCCAGCGCCGCCGGCAGCTCGCGCACCTCGCCCGTCCGCTCGTACGACACCGCGAGCCCGCTCGCCCGCACCCGCTCCACCAGCGCCGGCAGCGCCCCGATCCCCGGCTGCGGCGCACGCGGCGCCGCCGCCTCCTCCGCCCGCAGCACCCCCAGCATCGTCCGCAGCTGCGCCATCGCGTCGCGGCCCGTCTCGGCGATCGCCTCGAAGGCCGCCTCCGCACGCTCCGGAGCCCGGCGCACCGCCACCGGACCGGCCTCCGCCTGCACGATCATGATGCTGACGGCGTGCGAGAGGATGTCGTGCATCTCCCGCGCGATGCGGGCCCGTTCACGCGCCGCCGCCTGCTCCGCCTCGATCCGGTTCGCGCGCTCCAGCTGCTCCGCCCGGTCCTCCACGGCCGCCGTGTACGCCTGCCGCGTGGCCTGCAGCCGGCCGAGGGCGAACGCCGCCCCGAACACGAACAGCGCGAACAACAGCTCCCTGGCCGTGCCGCTGTTGAGCGCCACGGACACGGGGATCAACACGGCCAGGGCCGTTCCGACGGCCAGCCGCACCCGCGACGCCCCCAGGAGCGCGATCGAGTAGACGCAGATCAGCGCGGCGTACGGCAGCGGCTGCCCCGGCCCGTCCAGGGCCAGCTGGTAGGCCGAACCGGCCGCCACCACCCCGAGCAGCGCCGCCACCGGCGCCCGGCGCCGCCACACCAGCGGCGCGTTGCCCAGGGTCGTCACCAGGTACGCCGTCCAGGTGGCCGGCGGGTACGCCGGGTCGCGGGGCACCACGAAGGGGATGGTCGTCGCCACCTGCACCAGCAGCGTCAGCCCCACGTCCCGCCAGCGCGGATCGGCCCGCAGGACCAGCGCGCGCAGGCGTTCGGCCGGCCCCCGCGTCACCGCCCCAGCCCGGCCCGCACGGCGGCCAGCGCGTCCAGCCTGTTGGTGGTGACGGAGTCCACCCCGGCCCGGACGACGGCGCGCATCGACCGCCTGGTGTCCGGCGTCCAGGCCGACACCAGCAGCCCGTCCCGGTGCAGGGCGTCCGTCAGCTCCCGGCTGACCAGCCCGAAGCGGTAGTTGAGCCAGCGCGGCCTGACCGCGTCGATCAGCACCCGGCGCGGCGGCGAGAGGGTGGTCCAGGTCAGGGAGATCTCCGCGCCCGGGTCGGCGGCGCGGACCGCGAGCATGGTGTTCGGCCCGGCGCAGTAGTAGGCGCGGTCGCGCGCCCCGCACTCGCGCACCAGGTCGACGACGGTCTTCACGGCCTCGTAGGAGGCGCCGGGCAGGTCGATCATCAGCCGGCCGGCCCCGGCCTCCATCAGGGCTTCGCGCAGGCTCGGGACCCGGCCCTCGGTCAGCTCCTTCAACTGCGGGGCGGTGACGGCGTCGAGCCGTACGTCGTACCCCCACAGCCGCTCCAGCGTCTCGTCGTGGAGCAGGACCGGCACCCCGTCGCGGGTCAGCCGTACGTCGATCTCCACCGCGTCCGCTCCGCGCGCGAAGGCGGAGCGGACGGAGGCGAGGGTGTTCTCACGGAACCGGTAGGGATCGCCGCGGTGGCCGACGGCAGTCAGATCGCTCATGCACCCATTCTCGGGGGCGCCGGCGATCAAGGGGAGTCAGCGAGCGAGCCATTCGGCGGTGTACGCGTCGATCTCGGCCGTGAGCCGCGCCTTGCCGGCCTCGTCCAGGAAGGAGGCCTCGACGGCGTTCTTGGCGAGCTGGGCCAGGCCCCGCTCGTCGAGGTCGAGGAGCCGGGCGGCGACCGCGTACTCGTTGTTGAGGTCGGTGCCGAACATCGGCGGGTCGTCGCTGTTGATGGTGACGAGCACGCCCGCCGCGACCATCTCCTTGACGGGGTGCCGGTCGAGGTCGGTCACCGCGCGGGTGGCGATGTTGGAGGTCGGGCAGACCTCCAGCGCGATCCGGTGCTCCGCGAGGTACTTCAGCAGTTCCGGGTCCTGGGTGGAGCTGGTGCCGTGGCCGATGCGTTCGGCGCCCAGCTCGCGGACGGCGTCCCAGACGGTCTCCGGGCCGGTGGTCTCGCCGGCGTGCGGGACGCTGTGCAGGCCGGCGGCGCGGGCGGCGTCGAAGTACGGCTTGAACTGCGGGCGCGGCACGCCGATCTCGGGACCGCCGAGGCCGAAGGAGACCAGGCCCTCGGGGCGCAGGTCGACGGCGAGCCGCGCGGTCTCGGCGGCGGCCTCCAGGCCGGCCTCGCCGGGGATGTCGAAGCACCAGCGCAGGATGACGCCCAGCTCGGTCTCGGCGTCCTTGCGGGCGTCCTCGATGGCCTCCATGAAGGCGTTCTCGTCGATGCCGCGGCGGGTGGAGGAGTAGGGGGTGATGGTCAGTTCGGCGTAGCGGATGTTCTGCCGGGCCATGTCGCGGGCGACTTCGAAGGTGAGGGTGCGCACGTCGTCCGGGGTGCGCACCAGGTCGACGACCGACAGGTAGACCTCGATGAAGTGGGCGAAGTCGGTGAAGGTGAAGTAGTCGGCCAGCGCGTCGGGGTCGGTGGGGACCTTCGAGTCGGGGTGGCGGGAGGCCAGTTCGGCCACGATGCGGGGGGACGCCGAGCCGACGTGGTGGACGTGCAGTTCGGCCTTGGGCAGCCCCGCGATGAAGGGGTGCAGGTCGGGCATGGGGGCCTCCGGGAGGACACGGGTGCGGGCGGGTCGGCCTCATCGTAGGCAGGCCCCGGCCGTGTCGGTGGCAGCGCTTAGCATGGCCGTACGAGAGAAGGGGGGCGCCGCATGACCGACCACAGCCCTGAGCCGAGGGATCCGTGGGCGCCGCCCGAGCGGCAGGCGCCGGACCAGGCGAAGCCGCAGGGCGCCCAGCCGGCCCCGCCGGTGCACGAGCAGCCGACGATGGTGGGCCTGCCCGGCGTGCCCCCCGCGCCCGCGCCGTCCGGTTACCCGCCGCCGCAGCAGCCGGGCCCGCCGGCCGCCGCGCCGTACCCGCAGCCCCCGGCCCCCGGGTCCGCGTACGGGTACCCCGCGCAGCCCGCTCCCGGCGCGTACGCCTATCCCGGCCCGCCCGGAGCCCCGGGGCAGCCCGGGTACCCCGGCCAGCCCGGCCCTGCCGGTTACCCGGGCTACCCCGGCTATCCCGGCTACCCCGGCTATCCCGGCTACCCCGGCCAGCCGGGGTACCCGTACCCGTACGCGACGCCGCCCGCGAGCAACGGCTTCGGGGTCACCGCCCTCGTGCTCGGCATCCTGTCGGTGTTGGCCTGCGCCACCCTGTTCGGGGCCATCGCCCTCGGCATCGCCGCCGTCGTCTTCGGGGCGCTGGGCCGGGGCAAGGCCGCCCGGGGCGAGGCCACCAACGGCGGGGTGGCCCTGGCCGGCATCATCCTCGGCGCGGTCGGCCTGGTGCTGGGCATAGGCATGACCCTGCTCATCTTCCTCGCCCCCGACTTCGCCGACCCGGACGGCGGCTCGGACTCCCCGTCCTCCGTGTCCCAGGTCGACGGCCCGCGCGAGCGGGCCTGAGCGACCCCCCGCCCCCGTCGGGGTGCTCAGAGCGGGACGGCCGACAGGAGGGTGGGGACCATCCAGGGCCCGTCCGGTTCCGCGCGGGGGACCGGGACCCAGGTCAGCCCCACCCTCCGGGGGCACGCGCAGTCCAGGTCCCCGTCCACCCCCAGCACCGGCTCGCCGGGCGCGACCTCCACCCGGAAGCAGGTGGTCCACCCGGAGGGGTACGGCGCCTCGTACGCGTACCGCACCTCCAGGGGGGTCAGCCCCGTCTCCTCGGCCACCTCCCGACGGACCGCCGCCTCCAGGTCCTCCCCGGGCTCCACCCCGCCGCCCGGCAGCGTCCAGTACTCCGCCCCCTCGTGGCGGCCGGACGGCCCCCGGTGCCGCTCGCCCACCATCAGGACGCCGCCGCCGCGCACGATGACGGCCGCCACCCGGCGCCGCTCCGTCACCCGGCCTCCCCGCGCAGCCGCTCCCGGGCCTCCATCAGGGCGAAGCCCAGCAGGTTCAGGCCGCGCCACCGGTCCGGCCGCAGCGCGCGTTCGTCGTCCGCGGCCAGCCCGATGCCCCAGATCCGGTCCACGGGGCTCGCCTCGACCAGCACCCGCGACCCCGTGCCCAGCAGGTAGGAGCGCAGCGCCGGATCGGAGCCGAACTTGTGCACGCTGCCCTCGACGACCAGCGCGAACCGCTCCCGCCGCCAGACCTCCTCGTCGAACCGGCGCACCAGCCGCCCGGCCTTCTTGGCCGCCGCCGGACTCCCGGCCGCCAGGGCGGCGCGCTCGGCCTCGGCGTCCCCGAACAGGCGTGCTTTTCCGGCCATCATCCAGTGCTCCGCGGTGGCGTACCGGACGTCACCCACAGTGAAGGGTGAGGGCCACCACTGGCTGAGGCAGCTCGGTCCGAGTCTTCCGTCGGGCAGCGGCCGGTGTCCCCAGAAGGGCAGGTACTTCACCCGCTCACCCCGGCTGACCTGCTCGATCAACGTGTCGATCATCTCCATGCACGCGAGTGTCGCAGTCACCACGGACACTTCGTACGGGATTTCGGGGTTGCCTCGACATATGGTCGACCGATTCCGTCGCGTAATCAAAAGGCAACAACGGAATCCCTTGGCGGGGGAGAACGCCTCTGCCAGGATCGGCACTCAATTCGAGCTGTAGCTACGGAGAGCGTGAGAGCGATGGGTAACCGCTTCCAGGTCAAGGACCGCTTCGCAGACGGCGCGCAGTACATCGACGGCCGGCTCCGGCCGGGCACCTCGGGCCGGTCGCACACCGTCGTCGACCCCGCCACCGGCGAGGAGGTGCTCACCTACGAGCTGGCCGGAACGGCGGACGTGGACGAGGCCGTGGCCGCCGCCAAGCGGGCCTTCCCCGGCTGGTCGGCCGCCACTCCGGGTGAGCGTTCGGACGCCCTGCACCGGCTGGCCGCCGTACTGGCCGAGCAGGCCGCGGACTTCGCGTACGCCGAGTCCCTCCAGTGCGGCAAGCCCCTCAAGCTGTCGACCGAGTTCGACGTGCCGGGGACCATCGACAACACCGCGTTCTTCGCCGGCGCGGCCCGCCACCTCCAGGGCCAGGCGGCCGGCGAGTACTCGGGGGACCACACCTCCTACGTGCGCCGCGAGGCGATCGGCGTCGTCGGCTCCATCGCACCCTGGAACTACCCCCTCCAGATGGCCGCCTGGAAGATCCTCCCGGCCATCGCCGCGGGCAACACGATCGTCCTCAAGCCCGCCGAGCTCACCCCGCTGACCTCCCTGATGTTCGCCCAGGCGGCCAAGGAGGCGGGCATCCCGGACGGCGTGGTCAACATCGTCACGGGCGCCGGACGGGACGCCGGGGAGCACCTCGTCGGTCACCCCGACGTGGTCATGACCTCCTTCACCGGCTCCACCGCCGTCGGCAAGCGGGTCGCCGAGATCGCGACCGCCACCGTCAAGCGGCTCCACCTGGAGCTCGGCGGCAAGGCGCCCTTCGTCGTCTTCGACGACGCCGACGTCGAGGCCGCCGCCCACGGCGCGGTCGCCGCCTCGCTCATCAACACCGGCCAGGACTGCACCGCCGCCACCCGCGCCTACGTGCAGCGCCCGCTGCACGACGCGTTCACCGCCCGGGTCGCGGAGCTGATGGAGACCGTCCGCCTGGGCGACCCCTTCGCGCCCGCCACCGACCTCGGCCCGCTCGTCTCGCACGCCCAGCGCGACCGGGTCGCCGCGTTCGTCGAGCGCGCCCGCTCGTACGCCACCGTCGTCACCGGCGGCGAGATCCCCGGCGCCCGGGAGGAGGAGAGCGGTCTCGCCGAGGGCGCCTACTACCGGCCCACCCTGATCTCCGGCGCCGCGCAGGACAGCGAGATCGTCCAGTCCGAGATCTTCGGCCCGGTCCTGGTCGTGCTGCCCTTCGACACCGACGACGAGGGCCTGGCCCTGGCCAACGACACCCCGTACGGGCTCGCGGCCTCCGCCTGGACCCGCGACCTCTACCGGGCGAACCGCGCCACCCGCGAACTCAAGGCGGGCTGCGTCTGGGTCAACGACCACATCCCGATCATCAGCGAGATGCCGCACGGCGGATACAAGGCGAGCGGCTTCGGCAAGGACATGAGCGCCTACTCGTTCGAGGAGTACACACAGGTCAAGCACGTGATGTTCGACAATACTGCGGTGGCCGCGAAGGACTGGCACCGCACGATCTTCGGGGACCGATAAGAACCGGCCGCCTGACCAGCGGCCATCCCTCCCGAAAGGGCAACGCGCATGGAGCAGTTCGAGCCCGACCGCCTCTCGGCGGCGCAGACCGCAGCGATGCGGCGCAGCCTCACCAGCGGGCGCGGCGCCCTCACCCGCCGCTCGCTGCTGCGCGCCTCCGGAGTCGGGGCGCTCACCCTGGGCGGTCTCTCCGCCCTCACCGCCTGCGGCATCCCGCCCGCCAAGCGCGAGGGCGGGGCCGTGGCCTCCGACGACCACTCGGACCAGGAGAAGGAGATCGACTTCTCCAACTGGACCGAGTACATGGACACCGGCGACGACGAGAAGAGCCGTCCCACGCTGGAGGAGTTCACCAAGCGGACCGGGATCCAGGTCAAGTACACCGAGGACATCAACGACAACGTCGAGTTCTTCGGCAAGATACGCCCGCAGCTCGCCGCCGGCCAGGAGACCGGCCGCGACCTGATCGTCGTCACCGACTGGCTCGCCGCCCGCATCATCCGCCTCGGGTGGGCGCAGAAGCTCGACCCCTCCCACCTCCCGCACGCCTACGCCAACCTGATCCCGCAGTTCCGCAACCCCGACTGGGACCCGGGCCGCGCCCACAGCTACCCGTGGACCGGCATCGACACCGTCATCGCCTACAACTCCAAGGCCACCGGCGGCAAGAAGGTCGACTCCGTCACGCAGCTCCTCGACGACCCCTCCCTCAAGGGCCGCGTCGGCTTCCTCACCGAGATGCGCGACTCCGTCGGCATGACCCTCCTCGACCAGGGCAAGAACCCGGCGGCCTTCACCACCGCGGACTACGACGCGGCGATCGGCCGGCTCCAGAAGGGCGTGGACACCAAGCAGATCCGCCGCTTCACCGGCAACGACTACACCGCCGACCTCGACAAGGGCGACCTGGCGGCCTGTCTCGCCTGGGCGGGCGACGTCATCCAGCTCCAGGCCGGCAACCCGGACATCAAGTACGCGATCCCGGCCGCCGGATACATCACCTCCAGCGACAACCTGCTCGTCCCCGCCAGGGCCCGGCACAAGGCCAACGCCGAGAAGCTCATCGACTACTACTACGAGCCCGAGGTCGCGGCCCGGCTCGCCGCGTTCATCAGCTACGTCTGCCCCGTCGACGGCGTGAAGGAAGAGCTCGCCAAGATCGACCCGGCCCTCGCGGACAACCCGCTGATCGTGCCGGACAAGGAGATGGCCGCCAAGGCCCACGCCTTCCGCTCCCTCACCAGCGAGGAAGAGACGGCGTACGAGGAGAAGTTCGCCAAGCTCATCGGCGCCTGACCGGACCGCACCCGCCGGCATCCCCCACCCGCGCCCCGTCCCCTTCCACGACACACCACCGAAGGCCCAGGCCCATGACCGACAAGACCGCGAGCGGCGACGTCCGCCTCGCCGGGATCAGCAAGCACTACGGCTCCTTCACCGCCGTGCAGCCGCTGGACCTCACCATCCCCCAGGGCTCCTTCTTCGCCCTGCTCGGCGCCTCGGGCTGCGGGAAGACCACCACCCTGCGCATGATCGCCGGCCTGGAGGAGCCCTCCACCGGCACGGTCAGCCTCGGCGACCGCGAGGTCACCCACCTCCCGCCGTACAAGCGCCCGGTGAACACCGTCTTCCAGAGCTACGCGCTGTTCCCGCACATGGACATCTTCGAGAACATAGCCTTCGGCCTGCGCCGCCGCGGCATCAAGTCCGTCAAGAAGCAGGTCGACGAGATGATCGACCTGGTGCAGCTCGGCGAGCACGCCCGCAAGAAGCCCCACCAGCTCTCCGGCGGCCAGCAGCAGCGCGTGGCCGTCGCCCGCGCCCTCATCAACCACCCCCAGGTACTGCTGCTCGACGAGCCGCTCGGCGCCCTCGACCTCAAGCTGCGCCGCCAGATGCAGCTGGAGCTCAAGCGCATCCAGACCGAGGTGGGCATCACCTTCGTGCACGTCACGCACGACCAGGAGGAGGCCATGACCATGGCCGACACGGTCGCGGTGATGAACGGCGGCCGCGTCGAGCAGCTGGGTGCCCCCGCCGAGCTGTACGAGAACCCGCGCACCACCTTCGTCGCCAACTTCCTCGGCACCTCGAACCTCATCGAGGCCTCCGTCGAGTCCACCGGCTCCGACGTGATCGTCTCCGCCTCCGGCACCACCCTGCGGCTGCCCACCGCCCGATGTTCGACCACGCCCCGCGCGGGCGGAAAGCTCCTCGTCGGCGTGCGGCCGGAGAAGATCTCCCTGGTCCCGGCGGCCGACGAGGACACCGTCGCGGCCGGCCGCAACAAGATCACCGGGAAGATCGCCGACTCCTCCTTCATCGGCGTCTCCACGCAGTTCGTCATCGACAGCCCGGTCTGCCCTGAGCTGGAGGTGTACGTCCAGAACATCGAGCGCGACGCCCGCCTCGTCCCCGGCGCCGACGTGGTCCTGCACTGGAACCCGGAACACACCTTCGGCCTGGACGCCGCCCAGTCCGTGCTCGCGGGGACGACGGGCTCGGCCGGCGTCGAGACGGCCGAGGAGAGCGCGTGACCGCCACCGCCGCGCCCCCCGAGGCCACCGCCCCCGCCGAGCCCCCGGTGCACAAGGCGTCCCTGAAGAAGCGCCTGGTCCCGTACTGGCTGCTGCTCCCCGGGATCGTCTGGCTGCTCGTCTTCTTCGTGCTGCCGATGGTCTACCAGGCCTCCACCTCGGTGCAGACCGGATCGCTCGAAGAGGGCTTCGAGGTCACCTGGCACTTCCAGACCTACTGGGACGCCCTGACCGAGTACTTCCCGCAGTTCCTGCGCTCCCTGCTCTACGCGGGCACCGCGACCGCGCTGTGCCTGCTGCTCGGCTACCCGCTGGCCTACCTGATCGCCTTCAAGGCGGGCCGCTGGCGCAACCTGCTGCTGGTCCTCGTCATCGCCCCCTTCTTCACCAGCTTCCTCATCCGCACGCTGGCCTGGAAGACGATCCTGGCCGACGGCGGCCCGGTGGTCGGCGCCCTCGACGCCGTCGGCTTCCTCGACGTCACCAGCTGGCTCGGGATGACCGAGGGGGACCGCGTCCTGGCCACGCCGCTCGCCGTGGTCTGCGGCCTGACGTACAACTTCCTCCCCTTCATGATCCTGCCGCTCTACACCTCGCTGGAGCGCATCGACACCCGCCTCCACGAGGCCGCCGGCGACCTCTACGCCACCCCCGCCACCGTGTTCCGCAAGGTGACCTTCCCGCTCTCGATGCCGGGCGTGGTCTCCGGGACCCTGCTCACCTTCATCCCGGCGAGCGGCGACTACGTCAACGCCGAACTGCTCGGCTCCACGGACACCCGGATGATCGGCAACGTCATCCAGTCGCAGTACCTGCGGATCCTCGACTACCCGACAGCGGCCGCGCTGTCCTTCATCCTCATGGCCATCGTGCTGATCATGGTCACCATCTACATCCGCCGAGCGGGGACGGAGGACCTGGTCTGATGCGTTGGCTCCGCCGCAATCTCGTGGTCATCGCGGGCCTCACCACGCTCGCGTACCTGATCCTGCCGAACGTCGTCGTGACGGTGTTCTCGTTCAACAACCCCACCGGGCGGTTCAACTACGCCTGGCAGGAGTTCTCCCTCGACGCCTGGAAGGACCCCTGTGGGGTCGCCGACCTGTGCGGCTCCCTCGCCCTGTCCCTCCAGATCGCCCTGTGGGCCACCATCGGCGCCACGGTCCTCGGCACCGCCATCGCCTTCGCGCTGGTCCGGTACCGGTTCCGGGCGCGCGGCGCGGTGAACTCGCTGATCTTCCTGCCGATGGCCATGCCCGAGATCGTGATGGCGGCCTCGCTGCTCGCCCTCTTCCTCAACATGGGCATCCAGCTGGGCTTCTGGACGATCCTCATCGCCCACGTGATGTTCTGCCTCAGCTTCGTCGTCGCCGCCGTCAAGGCACGCGTCCTGTCCATGGACCCGCGCCTGGAGGAGGCCGCCCGCGACCTCTACGCCGGACCGGTGCAGACCTTCCTCAGGGTCACCCTGCCGATCGCGGCCCCCGGTATCGCGGCGGGCGCGCTGCTGTCCTTCGCGCTCTCCTTCGACGACTTCATCATCACCAACTTCAACTCGGGCAACACCGTCACCTTCCCCATGTTCGTGTGGGGATCGGCCCAGCGCGGTACGCCCGTCCAGATCAACGTCATCGGCACGGCGATGTTCGCCATCGCGGTGCTGGTGGTCCTCGCCGGCCAGTGGGCCGGCAACCGCCGCAAGAAGGCACAACCGCAGTAGAAACCCCGTAGGGAGTTGGAAGCCATGGCCCCAGTCGCCATGCGTAGTGTTGCGAAATCCCTTTCCGAGGCCAAGCCGGTCTCGTACTGGCTGGACGACCCCGGCCGCCCGGCGCCACAGCCGGCCCTCACCTCCGACGAGCGCTGCGACCTGCTGGTCGTGGGCGGCGGTTACAGCGGCCTGTGGACCGCGCTGATCGCCAAGGAGCGCGACCCCGGCCGGGACGTCGTACTGATCGAGAGCAAGGAGGCGGGCTGGGCCGCCTCCGGGCGCAACGGCGGGTTCTGCGCGGCCTCCCTCACCCACGGCCTGGCCAACGGCATGGCCCGCTGGCCGGGCGAGCTGGCCAAGCTGGAGGAGCTGGGCGCGCGCAACCTCGACGCCATCGAGGAGGCCGTCGCCCGCTACGGCATCGACTGCGACTTCGAGCGCACCGGCGAGATCGACGTGGCCACCGAGCCGCACCAGGTCGAGGAACTGCGGGAGCTGCACGAGGAGGCCGTCAAGCTCGGCCTCGGGGCGGGCTCCGAGTGGCTGGAGGGCGAGGCCCTGCGCGCGGAGGTCGACTCGCCGACCTTCCTCGCGGGCCTGTGGGACCGCGACGGCGTCGCCATGCTCAACCCCGCCAGGCTGGCCTGGGGGCTCAAGCGGGCCTGCCTGGAGCAGGGCGTGCGGATCTACGAGAACACCCGCGGCCTGAAGATGGCGCAGGCCGGCGCCGGGATGACCGTGGAGACCCCCTACGGGACGATCCTCGCCCGCCGGGTCGCCCTGGGCACCAACATCTTCCCCTCGCTGGTCCGCCGGATCCGGCCCTTCACCGTCCCCGTCTACGACTACGCCCTGATGACGGAGCCGCTGGACGAGGAGCAGCTCGCCTCGATCGGCTGGAAGAACCGCCAGGGGCTCGGCGACAGCGCCAACCAGTTCCACTACTTCCGGATCACCAGGGACAACCGGATCCTCTGGGGCGGCTACGACGCGATCTACCCCTACCGGGGGAAGCTCGACTCGGAGTACGACCACCGCCCCGAGACCTACCTCAAGCTCGCCGAGCACTTCTTCACCGCCTTCCCGCAGCTGGAGGGGGTGCGCTTCAGCCACGCCTGGGGCGGGGCCATCGACACCTGCTCCCGCTTCTCCGCCTTCTTCGGCACCGCGCACCGGGGCAGGGTGGCCTACGCCGCCGGGTACACCGGGCTCGGCGTGGGCGCCACCCGCTTCGGTGCCGAGGTGATGCTGGACCTGCTCGACGGCCTGTCCACCGAGCGCACCCGGCTGGAGATGGTGAAGTCCAAGCCCATGCCGTTCCCGCCCGAGCCGTTCGCCTGGACCGGGATCGCGCTGACCAAGTGGTCGCTGGCCCGCGCCGACGCCCGGGGCGGCCACCGCAACCTGTGGCTCAAGACGTTGGACCGCCTCGGACTCGGCTTCGACAGCTGAGGCCCGTACGCCCGTACGCCCCGGCGCACGCCCGCGGTTCGCCCCGTGACCCGCTTCACCCCCACGGAGCAGCGCAACCCGCGTCATAGCCCGGCCCGGCCCCGCTCTCTCCCGGTGAGGACCCCTCACCGCGACGAGACGAACGGAGGCCGGGCGATGACGCTCCCGGGAGCGAGGACCGCAGTGGAATGGCTGGCGGCGGCGGCACCGGATCCGGACGCCTGCCGGTGGGAGTGGGAGCGCAGCCCCCTCGGGGTGGCCCTGCTGCCCGCCGGCCGGCACTGGGACGTGCTGGTCGTGCCCGGGGAGCTGGGACGGGCCGCCCACGGCGTGCTGCGGCTGCTGCCCGCCCCGCCCGGCCCCGTGCTGGCGGACTCCGGCGGCGTACGGGTGGGCTTCTTCGTGCCCCCGGGCACGGCCTCCCGCTGGATCGGCACGGGCGTACGGGGAGCGGGGCGCGGGAGCTGGATCGCGGTCCCGTACCCCGGCCGGGCCGCGGGCGGCCCGCACTGGCTCGAACTCCCGGACGGCCGGGGCACCCTCACCGACCCGGCGCTGCTGGAGCTCGCACTGCACGAGGCCGCGGCGAGGGCCCTGACGGGGGAGGGGCGGGGGACCCGCGCGAAGCCTTGACCCGGGGACCGGTCTCCGGCTCCGGTTACGGCCGCCGACGACCGCCGGCCACCCGGCGCACCCCCAGCAGCAGCGGTACGCACAGCAGGACGCTGGCCAGCACGTCGAGCGGCCAGTGGAAGCCGCGCAGCACCAGGCCCGTGGCCGTCGCCGCCGACAGCACCAGGGCGGCGGCCATCGGCCAGCGGCGGCGGGTGTGCGGGGCGAGCAGCAGGGCCGCGCCCACGTACGCGGTCAGGGCCGTCGCCGTGTGGCCCGAGGGGAAGTAGCCGGCCGCCCAGGGCTCCAGCGGGCCGGGGCGGGCGGTCCACGCCTTCAGCGGCACGATCAGCGCCGGCACCAGGGCCATCGCCAGGCCGGCCGCGAGCGCCGCGAGGCGCCGCCCGCGCCAGGCGGCGTACGCCATGGCCAGCGCGAGGACGGGTACGGCGACCGGGATGTCGCCCAGGTCCGCCAGGCGCTCGGTGACGGCGTCGGGAACGGTGCGCACCACGGCGCGGCTGAGGGCGTGGTCCGGGACCAGGAGCGGCCCCGACACCAGGACCTGCCAGGTGATCAGGGCGAAGAGGCCGAGGCACAGGGCCGTCGGGAGGATGGCCGGCCGTCCCGGAACAGGGGGGATGGTTCCGGGGCGGCCGCCCGGACCGGGTTGCCGTGCGCCCCGGGGGGTTTGGGGCGGACGGCCGTCCGATCTGAGAGGAGTGTGCGCGAACGCATGACCAGTACGGCGCTGGGGAAGCCCGGTACCGGTGTCGCCCCCGGTGGCCCGGGAGCGGTCTGTCTCACTCATCTGCAGAAACCGTACGCCAGCGAAAGGGGGACCGACAGCGGGAACGTGCTCCCGCCATCGGCCCCCCACAGCTTCTTCACAGCGCCCGACCGTTACCGGTGGTAGAGGGCGGCCGCCGCGAGCAAGCGTTCCAGTCCTTCGAACTGGACGTTCGGTCAGATGCCCGCGAACGCGGCCTCGATGACGTCCAGACCCTCGTTCAGCAGGTCCTCGCCGATGACGATCGGCGGGAGGAAACGGAGCACGTTGCCGTAGGTGCCACAGGTGAGGACGATGACGCCCTCGGCGTGGCAGGCCTTGGCCAGGGCGCCGGCCGCCTCCGGGTTCGGGGTCTTCGACTCCGGGTCCTTGACCAGCTCGATGGCGATCATGGCGCCGCGGCCGCGGATGTCGCCGATGATCTCGTACTTCTCCTGCATCGCGGACAGGCGCGACTTCATGAGGGACTCGATCTTCTTCGCCTTGGCGTTGAGGTCGAGCTCCTTCATCGTCTCGATGGAGCCCAGCGCACCGGCGCAGGCCACCGGGTTGCCGCCGTAGGTGCCGCCCAGGCCGCCCGCGTGCGGGGCGTCCATGATCTCGGCGCGGCCGGTCACGGCGGCCAGCGGCAGACCGCCGGCGATGCCCTTGGCGGTGGTGATCAGGTCCGGGACGATGCCCTCGTCCTCGCACGCGAACCACTGGCCGGTGCGGCAGAAGCCGGACTGGATCTCGTCCGCGACGAAGACGATGCCGTTGTCGTTGGCGAACTTCACGATCGCGGGCAGGAAGCCCTTGGCCGGCTCGATGAAGCCGCCCTCGCCGAGGACCGGCTCGATGATGATCGCGGCGACGTTCTCGGCGCCGATCTGCTTGGTGATCTGGTCGATCGCCTGGGCGGCGGCCTCGGGGCCGCAGTTCTCGGCACCGGTGGGCCAGCGGTAGCCGTAGGCGACCGGGACGCGGTAGACCTCGGGGGCGAACGGGCCGAAGCCGTGCTTGTACGGCATGTTCTTCGCCGTCAGCGCCATCGTGAGGTTGGTGCGGCCGTGGTAGCCGTGGTCGAAGACCACGACGGCCTGGCGCTTGGTGTACGCACGGGCGATCTTGACGGCGTTCTCGACGGCCTCGGCGCCCGAGTTGAACAGGGCCGACTTCTTGGCGTGGTCACCCGGGGTCAGCTCGGCCAGCGCCTCGCAGACCTCGACGTAGCCCTCGTACGGCGTGACCATGAAACAGGTGTGGGTGAAGTCGGCCAGCTGCGCGGTGGCGCGGCGCACGACCGCCTCGGCGGAACCGCCGACCGAGGTCACGGCGATGCCGGAACCGAAGTCGATCAGGCGGTTGCCGTCGACGTCCTCCAGGATGCCGCCGTCCAGACGCTTGGTGAAGACGGGCAGCACGGAGCCCACGCCGCCGGCCACCGTGCCGAGACGGCGGGCCTGCAGCTCCTGCGACTTGGGGCCGGGGATCGCGGTGACGAGCTTGCGCTCCTGCGGGACAGCGGTCATGGAGGGCTCCTGGGGGGTGTTTTCGGACGCACTTGTGTCTTTGTCCGCAGGCTAGGCCCGGGGGAGGGGGTAAGGCATGCTCCGTTCGGGAGTGGTGCCCGCGTGTCCTTGTCCGCGACGGCCATAGGAAGGAACCGGCGCGTGTCCCGCGGATCGCCAGGCCGGGCACTAGATTGAGCGCCGCGGCGCGTTGGAACGGGCAGGGGGCAGGGGTTTCATGAACACCGAGGGCACGCACGACGGACAGTCGACCCGCGAGGGCCACGTCCCCCGGCCGGCGGGCCCGCCGCCACCGCTGGGCACCCCGCCGAAGCCGCGGCACGCACCGGCGGTCGGAACCCCGTTCACGGACTGGCTCCGCACGAGCCGGCCGGCCGCCGAACCTGGGGTGTGGCGCTACGGCTACTCCCCGCGTCCCGACACGGAGCCGACGCGGACGGCCGACCGGTCCCTCGCCGTCGGAGCCGGCATCTCCGCCCTGGCCTGCGTGCTCGTCTGGTCGCTCATGCGCAACTCCTACATTCCCTTCTGGGACGTGCCGCTGAAGCTGTTCACGCCGGACAGCTGGTGGGCCGCGAACGGCGAGCCCGTCGCGCGGCAGGGCGGAATGCACGCCAAACCCATCTACGAGCTGCTCTTCGACGCGGCCCTGCTCTACGGATTCGGCCGCCTCGGGAGCTGGGGCACGGCATGGAACCGCCTGATCGTGGCGCGCGGGCCGTGGGCCCCGGTCCTCGCGGTCCTACCGCTCGCCTACGTGACCCTGTTGCTGATCGACAACCACCAGCTGCCGATCCGGCAGCTGGTGCAGTCCTTCCTTTCCTTCGAGGACGACCCGCAGGCCAACGTCGAACTCATCAACAACACCGGGACGGTGATCGACGCGGTGGCCCTCCTCGCGTTCGCCTGGCTCGGTGCCGGCCGACTGCTCCGCCGCCTCGGCTCCCCCCGTTCCCGCCCCGAGGCCACCGATGCCCCCGCGGACAGGAACCACCCGCGGGCACAGGCGCCGGGTACCCCGGCGGACGAAATCGACGGCTGGCCCGAGCTGAAGGACGCCGGGCTCGGCGAGGCGGCTGAGCGGCTTGGGGGGGAGGCTGGGGGTGGGCGGATGAATGATGTGGACTTCGCCCGGATCCGGCGGGCGTGGGAGTCCGTGCGCGCCGACCCGACTCGGCTGCGGGCCTTCGACGACGCCGTGAGGGACAAGGGCGCCGGCGCCTGCGTGCACCCCTCCGGCGACCGCGACCTGCCGGTCCGCGCGGCCCGGCACGACCTCCTCACCCGCCAGGTGCTCCTCGGCACCGTCGAGGACGGCGAACGCAACCCCTACGCCCGCCGCGGCACCGGCCTCGCCCTCGACCCCGGCGTGCTCGGGACCTCCCTGCTCGCCGTCGGCCCCTCCGGCACCGGCAAGACCGCCCGCCTCGTGCGGCCCGTCGTCGAGTCGCTCGCGCTCCAGGCACTGGCCGGGCAGGCCGCCGTCGTCGCCGTCGGCGCGGCCGGCTCCCGGCTCGGCCCCGACGAGGCCTACGACATCGTCGTGCGCGTCGGCGACCCCGCCTCCGTCCACGACCTCGACCTCTACGGCGGCACCGCCGACCCCGACGAGGCCGCCGGCCTCCTCGCCGAGGCCTTCGTCGGAGACGTCCCCGGCATCGACGTACGCCGCGCCGCGACCACCCTCGCCCAGCTGATCGGCCCCTTCCGCGAGGCCTACGGCCGCTTCCCCGCCGTACCCGAACTGCGCGAGCTCCTCGACGGCGTGCCCTCCGCCCTCACCGCGCTCCGCCAGGCACTGGAGGGCACCGGACGGCAGGCCATGCTCCGCGAGCTCGACGCGCGCCTGCGCCAGCAGGGGGCCCCCGGCGACCCCGGCCCGGCCCTCGCCGACCGCGCCGCCCTGCTCGACCGGCCGGCGTTCAGCGGCTTCTTCGACGTCGGGGCCGTCGTCGGCGGCTCCGAGCGGCGCGGGCGCCCCTTCTCCCTGCGCGCCCTCGAACACCCCGTCCGGGTCCGCGTCGATCTCCCCGAACGCGCGCACGCCGACGCCTCCCGGATGCTGGCCCGGCTCCTGCTCGCCCAGTTCAACGCCGCCGCCGCGGCCCGCGCCGACCGCTCGCTGTTCGCCTTCCTCGCCCTGGACGACGCCTCGCACACCCTGACCCCGGAGACCGTCCGCGGCGTACAGCGGCTGCGTTCGGCCAACGCCGGCGTGCTGCTGACCCTGCGCACCCTGGACGACGTACCGGAACCCCTGCGCACGCCGCTGCTGGGCGCGGTCGGCTGCCGGATGGCCTTCTCCGGCGTCACCACCTGGGACGGGCAGCGCTTCGCCGAGGCCTGGGGCACCGAGTGGGTCGAGACCCGCGACGTCACCCACCGGACGGTCTTCGCCGACCAGCCGCTCACCCGGGCCATCCACGCCTTCCGCAAGCTGGTCACCGGCAAGGCCGTGACCACCGACGCCGTCACCGTGCGCCAGGTCGAGCGCGAGCGCTGGTCCGCCTCCGAGCTGGCGCACGCCGTTCCGCCGGGCTGCGCGGTGCTGTCCCTGACCTCCGTCCGGGGGGAACGGGCCGCTCCGCTGCTGCTCCGGCTGTCGGGAACCGGCTGAGGACCTGCCGCGGACGGGCTGAGGGGACCCGTACGGGGTGGCAGAATCGAAGGGGGCCGTTCATACGGCATGGCGAAAACCCGCGCCGGTCCCCCTCTCCCTCCCTCCCCGTCTGGAAACCGATGCCGCTCACCCTCGCCTCGCTCGTCCAGCACTCGGCCCTGAAACTCACCGTCCGGGCCGGGGAGGACCGCCTGGACACCCCCGTGCGGTGGGCGCACGTCAGCGAGCTCGCCGACCCCGTCCCGTACATGGAGGGCGGCGAGCTGCTGCTCGTCACCGCGATGAAGCTGGACGCGGACGACCGCGAGGAGATGCGCCGCTACGTACGCCGGCTGGCCGCGGCCGGGGTCGTCGGCATCGGCTTCGCCGTCGGGGTCAACTACGAGGCCATCCCCGAAGCGCTGCTCGAGGCCGCCCGCGAGGAGGACCTGCCGCTGCTGGAGGTGCCCCGGCGGACCCCGTTCCTCGCCATCAGCAAGGCCGTGTCCGCCGCCCTGGCCGCCGACCAGTACCGGGCCGTCACCGCCGGTTTCGAGGCGCAGCGGGAGCTGACCCGGGCCGCGCTCTCCGCCGACGGTCCGGCGGACCTGCTGGCGAAGCTGGCGGCCCACGTGCACGGCTGGGCCGCGCTGTACGACACCTCCGGCGCCGTCGTCGCCGCCGCCCCCGACTGGGCGGCGCGCCGGGCGGCCCGGCTCACCCCCGACGTGGAGCGGCTGCGGGAGCGGCCCGCGCCGGCGAGCGCGGTGGTGGGCGGCGCGGAGGACCGGGTCGAGCTCCAGTCCCTCGGCACCGGCCGGCGGGCCCGGGGCGCCCTCGCGGTCGGCACGGCGGCCCCGCTGGGCACCGCCGAGCGGTACGCGGTGCACTCCGCCGTCGCCCTGCTGACCCTGACCACCGAGCGCTCCCGGTCGCTGCACGACGCGGAGTCCCGGCTGGGCGCGGCGGTGCTGCGGATGCTGCTGGAGGGGGAGCCCGAGCACGCCCGGGCCGTGGCCGGGGACCTGTACGGGGCGCTGCTGGAGTCGCCGTTCCGGATCGTCGTCGCCGAGCCGGCGCTGCCGGGGACGGCCCAGCCGGAGGGGCTGGCGCTGCTGGCCGACGCGGTGGAGTCGGCGGCGGCGCGGACCGGGGAGCCACTGCTGGTGGTCCCGGAGCCGGGCCGGCTGGTGGTGCTGGCCGCCGACGGGGGCTCGGCGGTGCAGGCGTGCGCGGACCACGCGGAGGCCCTGGAGTCCCGGCGCGGCCGGGAGGCGGCCGGGCCGGAGCCCGACGAACTGGTGGTCGGCCTGTCGGCGGCGGCCGGCCCGGCGGGGGTGGCGGCCGCCCTGAAGCAGGCCGACCAGGCCCTGGCCGTGGCCCGGCGGCGGGGGCGGCCCCTGGTCGAGCACGAGGACCTCGCGGCGGGGTCGGTCCTGCCGCTGCTCGCCGACGACGCCGTACGCGCCTTCGCGGACGGCACCCTGCGGGCCCTGCGGGAGCACGACGCGACCGGCCGGGGCGACCTGGTGGCCTCCCTCCAGGCGTGGCTCTCCCGCCACGGGCAGTGGGACGCCGCCGCCGCCGACCTCGGCGTGCACCGGCACACCCTGCGGTACCGGATGAAGCGCGTCGAGGAGATCCTCGGCCGCTCCCTGGACGACCCGGACGTCCGCATGGAGCTCTGGCTCGCCCTCAAGGCCAGCCCGGCCGTTTCCTGAGGCCCCGCACCGGACTCCGTCCGGCGGCTGCCGGGGCCGGGCCGGTCCCGGTGGGCCGGCTGCGGCTGGTGCGTGCCGCTGCGTGCCGCTGCGCGGAGCAGGGTCCCCTACCCTCCCCCAGACTCCGTCCGGGGGGACCCCCACTTCGCCCGTTCCCCGGGGCTGCGCCCCGGACCCCCTGGGGCTCCGCCCCCAGACCCCCCGGTGCGGACGCGCGAGTGCCGCGGCACGGGCGGGACAGTGACAAAGCGGCGCAGCCCCGGGCGGAGGTTCTCCAACGCGGCTAAACGACGACGGCCCGGCGGCCGCCTACCTTGGTGGAGACAAGGACCACCGCACACACCGAAGGGCCGGGATTCGCATGACTTCCACCCACGCCTTCTGGCTCGCCGGCCGCCAGGCCACCGGCGAGGACAGCTTCGACGTCCACAACCCGTGGGACGGCCGGCTGGTCGCCGCCGTCAGCGTGCCCACCGACGCCCAGGTCGAAGAGGCCGTGGCCGCGGCGTACGCCGTGACGGCGGAGTTCTCCGCGACCCCCGCCCACGTACGTGCCGCCGCCCTGGACCACGTGTCCAAGCGGCTCGTCGAGCGCACCGAGGAGATCGCCCAGCTGATCTCCGCCGAGAACGGCAAGCCCATCAAGTGGGCGCGCGGTGAGGTCGGCCGTGCGGTGTCCGTGTTCCGTTTCGCCGCCGAAGAGGCCCGCCGCTTCAACGGCGGAGAGGCCCAGCGCCTGGACACCGACGCCGGTGGCGTCGGCCGCCTGGCCCTGACCCGCCGCTTCGTCAAGGGCCCGGTCCTCGGCATCGCGCCGTTCAACTTCCCGCTGAACCTGTGCGCCCACAAGGTGGCCCCGGCCATCGCCGTCGGCGCGCCGATCATCCTGAAGCCGGCCCCGGCCACCCCGCTCTCCGGCCTGATCCTCGGCGAGCTGCTCGCCGAGACCGACCTGCCGGCCGGTTCCTGGTCCGTGCTGCCCGTCGCCAACGACAAGATGCCGGCCCTGGTCAAGGACGACCGCCTGCCGGTCATCTCCTTCACCGGCTCCGACACCGTCGGCTACGCCATCCAGCAGTCGGTGCCCCACAAGCACTGCACCCTGGAGCTCGGCGGCAACGCCGCGGCCGTGGTCCTCGCCGACTGGTCCTCCGACGCCGACCTCGACTGGGCCGCGACCCGTATCGCGACCTTCTCGAACTACCAGGCCGGCCAGTCCTGCATCTCCGTGCAGCGCGTCATCGCCGACGCCTCCGTCTACGACCGCCTCGTCGAGAAGGTCGTCGCCAAGGTCCAGGCCCAGGTCACCGGCGACCCCGGCGACGACGCCACCGACGTCGGCCCGCTGGTCTCCGAGGACGCCGCCAAGCGCGTCGAGTCCTGGGTGGACGAGGCCGTCTCCGCCGGTGCCAAGCTGCTCACGGGCGGCAAGCGCGACGGCGCCACCGTCGAGCCGACCGTCCTCGCCGAGGTCCCGGCCGGCGTGAAGCTGGCCACCGAGGAGGTCTTCGGCCCGGTCCTGACGATCACCAAGGTCGAGAACACCGACGAGGCCTTCGCCGCCGTCAACGACTCGAAGTTCGGCCTGCAGACCGGCGTCTTCACCCGCGACGTCCAGGTCGCCTTCCGCGCCCACCGCGAGCTCGAGGTCGGCGGTGTGATCATCGGCGACGCGCCGTCCTACCGCGCCGACCAGATGCCGTACGGCGGCGTCAAGCAGTCCGGCGTGGGCCGCGAGGGCGTCCGCTACGCGATGGACGACTACACGTACGAGCGCGTCCTGGTCCTCACGGGCCTCGACATCTGACCGACTCGTACGGTCACAGACCGACGGCCGGAGCCTACTGTGCGGGGGCTCCGGCCGTCCCCCTTTTTCCGGACGCCTCCGCGGGCGTCCCCCTTTTGCAGGCGCCCGTATTTTCCCGGGCGCCCGCAGCGGGTACGACTGACAGGTAGCACCGATCGGTAGGTCCCCCGATGCGGCGAGGTGAGTACCCGGATGTCGGCAACACGGCCCGTACAGCCCAAGGTGACCGAGCGCGAGGCGCGGCAGGTCGCGGAAGCGGCCCGCGAGCAGGACTGGCGCAAACCCAGTTTCGCCAAGGAGCTCTTCCTCGGCCGCTTCCGGCTCGACCTGATCCACCCCCACCCGTCCCCCGCCGACGAGGACGTCCGGCGCGGCGAGGCCTTCCTGGCCCGCCTGCGGGACTTCTGCGAGCGCGAGATCGACGGGCAGCGCATCGAGCGCGAGGCCAGGATCCCCGACGAGACCGTGCGCGGGCTCAAGGAACTCGGCGCCCTCGGCATGAAGATCGGCACCGAGTACGGGGGCCTCGGCCTCACCCAGGTCTACTACAACAAGGCGCTGGCCCTCGTCGGCTCCGTCAGCCCCGCCATCGGCGCCCTGCTCTCCGCCCACCAGTCGATCGGCGTGCCGCAGCCGCTGAAGATGTTCGGCACCAAGGAGCAGAAGGACGCCTACCTGCCGCGCTGCGCCACCACCGCGATCAGCGCCTTCCTGCTCACCGAGCCGGACGTGGGCTCTGACCCGGCGCGGCTGGCCACCACCGCCGTCCCCGACCCGGAGGACGACGGCACGTACGTCCTCGACGGGGTCAAGCTGTGGACCACCAACGGGGTCGTCGCCGACCTGCTCGTGGTCATGGCCCGGGTGCCGAAGTCCGAGGGCCACCGCGGCGGGATCACCGCCTTCGTCGTCGAGGCGGACTCACCCGGCATCACCGTCGAGCACCGCAACGCCTTCATGGGCCTGCGCGGCCTGGAGAACGGGGTCACCCGCTTCCACCGGGTGCGGGTGCCCGCCGCGCAGCGGATCGGCGCCGAGGGAGCCGGCCTCAAGATCGCGCTGACCACCCTGAACACCGGCCGGCTGTCCCTGCCCGCCATGTGCGTCGGCGCCGGCAAGTGGTGCCTGAAGATCGCCCGCGAATGGTCCGGGGTGCGCGAGCAGTGGGGCCGCCCCGTCGCCCGGCACGAGGCCGTCGGCGCGAAGATCTCCTTCATCGCCGCCACCACGTTCGCCCTGGAGGCCGTGGTCGACCTCGCCTCCCAGATGGCCGACGAGGACCGCAACGACATCCGCATCGAAGCCGCGCTCGCCAAGCTCTACGGCTCCGAGATGGCCTGCCTGATGGCCGACGAACTCGTCCAGATCCGCGGCGGACGCGGCTTCGAGACCGCCGAGTCCCTCGCCGCCCGCGGCGAACGCGCCGTTCCCGCCGAGCAGCTCCTGCGCGACCTGCGCATCAACCGCATCTTCGAGGGCTCCACCGAGATCATGCACCTGCTGATCGCCCGCGAGGCCGTCGACGCCCACCTCTCCGTCGCCGGCGACCTCATCGACCCCGAGAAGGCCCTCGGCGACAAGGCGAAGGCCGGAGCCCGCGCCGCCGGCTTCTACGCCCGCTGGCTGCCCAAGCTCGCCACCGGACCCGGCCAGCTCCCCGGCACCTACCGCGAGTTCCACCCGGCCGGCCACCCCGACCTCGCCACCCACCTGCGCTACGTCGAGCGCGGCGCCCGCAAACTCGCCCGCTCGACCTTCTACGCCATGTCCCGCTGGCAGGGCCGCATGGAGACCAAGCAGGGCTTCCTCGGCCGGATCGTGGACATCGGCGCCGAGCTGTTCGCGATGAGCGCGGCCTGCGTGCGCGCCGAGCACCTGCGCGAGAGCGGCGACCACGGCCGCGAGGCCTACCAGCTCGCCGACGCCTTCTGCCGGCAGTCCCGGCTGCGCGTCGAGGAGCTCTTCGGCCGCCTCTGGGCCAACACCGACGACCTCGACCGCACGGTCGTCCAAGGGGTCCTCGGCGGCACCTACACCTGGCTGGAGGAAGGCGTCCTCGACCCCTCCGGGGACGGTCCCTGGATCGCGGACGCCGCCCCCGGCCCCTCCACCCGCAAAAACGTTCACCGTCCCCTGCGCTGACCTGCCATCATCGGCAGCAGATCGGACGGATGTACGAGGACGGACGTACGGGCACCAGCCCCGGCGGTACCGGCACGAGCGCGAGGCGGGCGAGGACGATGGCGACGGCCGAGGAGGACCGGGCCTGCCGGCGGCTGGCCTGGTGCGTGGCGCACCTGCTGCGCCACGCACCGCACCACGTGGTGGCCGACCTGATCGACCGCCTCGACGGGCCCACCCGCAGGTACCTGTGCCGCGACCAGTGGCTGCCCGCCGCCGCCGTCACCCTCCTGCTGCGCCACGGCACCGACGCCGACCGCCACTACATCGCCCGCAACCCGCACGTGGTCGGCCGCCCGCTGCCCGGTCTGCCCGGCCCCGCCCGTTACGCCGCCCGGCCCGGGCCCTCCCCCGAACTGCTCGCCGAGACCGGCCCCGGCCCCCTCACCACCGACGAGCTGATCCGCCTGCTGCGCCGGCACGGCCGCCGCCCCCGCATCCCGCTCACCCTGCTCCGCATGCCGCACCTCCTCGACCTCCACGACCCCGAGCCGCTGCTGCGCGCCCACGCCCGCGCCCCGCTGCCGGCGGGCGCCGTCGAGGCACTGCTGCTGGCGGGGGGACTGCCCCGGCACGCGTGCCGCGCACTGCTCGACGCGCGCACGGGGGACACGTACGGCCGCCACTGGTACCGGCCCGCCGTCCGAGCCGTCCGGATGGGCCTGCTGACCTGCGACGAACTCGTCGCGTACGTGGCCCCCGCGGCCCGCACCCTGCTCCTGGGCCACCTGCCCGCCACCCGCGGGCTGCGCTGGACCCTGCCCGAGCAGGCCGAGATGCAGTCGGCCGTGCACCGCGCCCTGCGCCCCGCGCTCGGCGACGACCCCCGGCTGTGGGCCGAACTGGGCCGCCGCGCCCCCGCCTTCCGCGGCACCCTGCCCGAACTGGCGGCCGCGCTGGCCGCGGGCACCCCGGCCGCGCCCGGCGAGGTGCGCCACGACCCGGCGCTCGCCCGCGCCGTCCGCCACCTCGCCCCGGACCCGGCCCCCGCCGACCCGGCCGGCGCGTGGGAGCGCGAGCTGGCCCTGGTGAGCCTGGCCGTGCCGATGGACACGGCGGCCGAGGACGTCCGCTGGGTCCGCGACTGCCTGGACCGGGGCCTGCTGACCGGCGCCGACGTCATCCGGCACAAGGTCCCCGCGTGCTGGGCGCTCGACGAGGACCAGTGGCTCGGCGACACCGGCCACCCCGACCGCCACGACCGCCCCGCCGCCGTGCTCGCCGCCCGCGCCGAGGCCGACCGGCTCTTCGACGAGGCCCTCGGCGACGACCCCCGGGCCTGGTGGCGCGCCGCCCGGGCGCTCCCCGACTTCGCCGGAACCCTGCCCGAACTCCTGGCCCGGGTCACGGACGGGGACTCCGTGTCCAAGCGCCCCTGAGTTGCGGCAACAATGGGGGGCATGAGCGACAGTCCAGCCCCCCTCGCCGACCCGCACCTCCTCTTCGACGCCGCGGCCGGCCGCCGGGACATCGTCATCCTCGGGTCGACCGGGTCCATCGGCACCCAGGCCATCGACCTCGCCCTGCGCAACCCGGACCGCTTCCGGGTCACCGCGCTGTCCGCGGCCGGCGGGCGCGTCGACCTGCTCGCCGAGCAGGCCCACAGGCTCCGGGTCCGGGCCGTGGCCGTCGCCCGCGAGGACGCCGTTCCGGCCCTGAAGGAAGCGCTGGGCGAGCGGTACGGAGCCGGCGAGCCGCTGCCCGAGGTCCTGGCCGGGCCCGACGCGGCCGCCGAACTCGCCGCCTCCGACTGCCACACCGTCCTGAACGGCATCACCGGCTCCATCGGCCTCGCCCCCACCCTCGCGGCACTGCGTGCGGGCCGCACCCTGGCCCTGGCCAACAAGGAGTCGCTGATCGTCGGCGGCCCGCTGGTCAAGGCCCTCGCGCGGCCCGGCCAGATCATCCCGGTGGACTCCGAGCACGCGGCCCTGTTCCAGGCGCTCGCCGCCGGCACCCGCGCCGACGTCCGCAAGCTGGTGGTCACCGCGTCCGGCGGCCCCTTCCGCGGCCGCACCCGCGCCGAGCTGGCCTCCGTCACCGTCGAGGACGCCCTCGCGCACCCCACCTGGGCCATGGGCCCGGTCATCACCGTCAACTCGGCCACCCTGGTCAACAAGGGGCTGGAGGTCATCGAGGCGCACCTGCTCTACGACATCCCCTTCGACCGCATCGAGGTCGTCGTCCACCCGCAGTCCTACGTGCACTCCATGGTCGAGTTCACGGACGGCTCCACCCTCGCCCAGGCCACCCCTCCGGACATGCGCGGCCCCATCGCGATCGGCCTCGGCTGGCCCCAGCGGGTCCCGGACGCCTCCCGCTCCTTCGACTGGACCAAGGCCTCCACCTGGGAGTTCTTCCCGCTCGACACCGAGGCCTTCCCCTCGGTCGGCCTCGCCCGGCACGTCGGCACCCTGGGCGGCACCGCCCCCGCCGTCTTCAACGCGGCGAACGAGGAGTGCGTGGACGCCTTCCTGGCCGGCCGGATGCCGTTCACAGGAATCATGGATACGGTCTCCGCAGTGGTCGACGAGCACGGAACGCCCACGTCGGGAACCTCCCTGACGGTGGCGGACGTCCTCGAAGCGGAGACCTGGGCCAGGGCCCGGGCACGGGAGATGGCGGCGCGGGCCGCCGTGGAGGCGGGCGCATGACCTTGCTGCTGACCCTGACGGGCGTGCTCGTCTTCGTCGTCGGGCTGCTCTTCTCGATCGCCTGGCACGAGCTCGGCCACCTCTCCACGGCCAAGCTCTTCGGCATCCGCGTGCCCCAGTACATGGTCGGCTTCGGCAAGACCATCTGGTCCCGCAGGAAGGGCGAGACCGAGTACGGGATCAAGGCCATCCCGATGGGCGGCTACATCCGCATGATCGGGATGTTCCCGCCCGGCGAGGACGGCAAGGTCACCGCCCGCTCCACCTCGCCCTTCCGGTCGATGATCGAGGACGCCCGCTCGGCGGCCTACGAGGAGCTCCAGCCCGGCGACGAGACGCGGCTCTTCTACACGCGCAAGCCCTGGAAGCGCGTGATCGTGATGTTCGCGGGCCCCTTCATGAACCTGGTGCTCGCCCTCGCGATCTTCTTCGGCGTCTGGATGACCTTCGGCATCAACCGGACCACCACCCAGATCGCCAGCGTCTCGCCCTGCGTCATCCAGCAGAGCGAGAAGCGCGACGTCTGCAAGGACGGCGACCCGGTGGCCCCCGCGAAGAAGGCGGGCCTGCGGGCCGACGACCGGATCGTCGCCTTCAACGGCAAGAAGGTGGCCGACTGGTCCGCCCTCCAGAAGCGGATCCGCGACACCGTCGGCCCCGCCACCGTCACCGTCGTGCGCGACGGGCAGCAGCTCGCCGTCCCCGTCGACCTGATCGCGAACCAGGTCGCCAAGACCGACGGCCACGGCGGCTACGTCAAGGGCCAGTACGTCACCGCCGGCTGGCTCGGCTTCAGCCCCAAGAGCGAGATCGCCGCCCTGTCGTTCGGCGAGTCCGTCGACCACATGGCCGAGATCGTCGACAGCAGCGTCCAGGGCCTCCTCAAGCTCCCCGCCAAGATCCCCGCCCTGTGGAACGCGGCCTTCGGCGGCGCCGAGCGCGAGGCCGACTCCCCGATGGGCATCGTCGGAGCGGCCCGGATGAGCGGCGACATCGCCGCCCTGGACCTGCCCGGCGAGCAGAAGATGTCGATCCTGCTCAACGTGCTCGGCATGTTCAACCTGTCGCTGTTCCTGTTCAACATGCTGCCCCTGCTGCCTCTGGACGGCGGGCACATCGCCGGCGCCCTGTGGGAGTCCCTGCGCCGCACCGTGGCCAAGGTCTTCCGGCGCGCCGACCCCGGCCCCTTCGACGTGGCGAAGCTGATGCCCGCCGCGTACGTGGTCGCCGGCGTCTTCGTCTGCTTCACGCTGCTGGTCCTCGTCGCGGACGTGGTCAACCCGATCAAGATCACCTAGCCGTACGGGCAGCACCCCGACGGCGACCGGAGCCGGGCACGCACCGTGCCCGGCTCCCTACGTTCGGGTGGCGCGACCCCCTCGGATGCAAGGGGCGCGCGCTACTTGGCGTAACCTCGAAGGCTGGAGCCCGCCGATCTCGGGACCTCGATCCACACCTTGGGGTTGCACAGCAGATGACTGCCATCTCTCTCGGAATGCCGTCCGTGCCGACGAAGCTTGCCGACCGCCGGGTCAGCCGCAAGATCCAGGTCGGTTCCGTGGCCGTCGGCGGCGACGCGCCCGTCTCGGTGCAGTCGATGACCACGACCCGCACCTCCGACATCGGCGCCACCCTCCAGCAGATCGCCGAGCTGACGGCCTCCGGCTGCCAGATCGTCCGCGTCGCCTGCCCCACGCAGGACGACGCCGACGCGCTGGCCGTCATCGCGAAGAAGTCGCAGATCCCGGTCATCGCCGACATCCACTTCCAGCCCAAGTACGTGTTCGCCGCGATCGACGCCGGCTGCGCCGCCGTCCGCGTCAACCCGGGCAACATCAAGCAGTTCGACGACAAGGTCAAGGAGATCGCGCACGCCGCCAAGGACGCGGGCACGCCGATCCGCATCGGCGTCAACGCCGGCTCCCTCGACGCCCGCCTGCTGAAGAAGTACGGCAAGGCCACCCCCGAGGCGCTCGTCGAGTCCGCGCTGTGGGAGGCCTCCCTCTTCGAGGAGCACGGCTTCGGCGACATCAAGATCTCGGTCAAGCACAACGACCCGGTCGTCATGGTCAACGCCTACCGCCAGCTCGCCGCCCAGTGCGACTACCCGCTGCACCTCGGCGTCACCGAGGCCGGCCCCGCCTTCCAGGGCACCATCAAGTCCGCCGTCGCCTTCGGCGCGCTGCTCTCCGAGGGCATCGGCGACACCATCCGTGTGTCCCTCTCCGCCCCGCCGGTGGAGGAGGTCAAGGTCGGCAACCAGATCCTGGAGTCGCTGAACCTCAAGCCGCGCCGCCTGGAGATCGTCTCCTGCCCCTCCTGCGGCCGCGCCCAGGTCGACGTCTACAAGCTGGCCGAGGAGGTCACCGCCGGCCTCGACGGCATGACCGTCCCGCTGCGCGTCGCCGTCATGGGCTGCGTCGTCAACGGCCCGGGCGAGGCCCGCGAGGCCGACCTCGGCGTCGCCTCCGGCAACGGCAAGGGCCAGATCTTCGTCAAGGGCGAGGTCATCAAGACCGTCCCCGAGTCCAAGATCGTGGAGACCCTCATCGAAGAGGCGCTGAAGATCGCCGAGCAGATGGAGAAGGACGGCGTCGCCTCCGGCGAGCCCAGCGTCGCCATCGGGGTCTGAGTCCGGGGACCGGTCCCGGCCCGTCCCGCACGCAGAGCCCTCCAGGGGCTCCCCGAGGTGCCTCCCCGGCCCCGTCCGCGCAGCTCGCGGCCGGGGCCGGGCCCTTTTCGTGACCTGCGGGACCGGGCGTGCGCAGGTCGCGCCGGGTACAGTGCGGAGATCAGCAGACTTGCACGGTGAGGCCCCAGTGTTGACGCAGACCACGACCAGGGTCCTTGAACCCAGTGATCTCGACGCCGCGCTCGCCATCCTCGGACGCGAGCCCGTCGAGAACGCCTTCGTCACCTCCCGGGTCCAGGTCGCCGGACTCGATCCGTGGCGCCTGGGCGGAGAGATGTGGGGCTGGTACGCCGGCGGAGAGCTCCGCGCCCTCTGCTACGCCGGCGCCAACCTGGTCCCCGTCTGCGCCGGACCCGACGCCGTACGCGCCTTCGCCGACCGCGCCCGCCGCACCGGCCGCCGCTGCTCCTCCATCGTCGGCCCCGCCGAGGCCACCCGGCTGCTGTGGCAGCTCCTGGAGCCCAGCTGGGGCCCCGCCCGCGACGTCCGCGCCCACCAGCCGCTCATGGTCACCGAGCAGCCGTCCGCCGACATCGCCGCCGACCCCCTGGTCCGCCGGATCCGCAAGGACGAGATGGACCTGATCATGCCCGCCTGCGTGGCCATGTTCACCGAGGAGGTCGGCATCTCGCCGCTCGCCGGGGACGGCGGGCTGCTCTACCAGGCCCGCGTCGCCGAGCTCGTCGGCAGCGGCCGCTCCTTCGCCCGCGTCGAGAACGGCAAGGTCGTCTTCAAGGCCGAGATCGGCGCCGCCACCGCCGCCGCCTGCCAGATCCAGGGCGTCTGGGTGGCCCCCGAGTTCCGCGGCCGCGGGCACTCCGAGACCGGCATGGCCGCCGTCGTCGCGTACGCGCTGCGCGACGTGGCCCCCGTGGTCAGCCTCTACGTCAACGACTTCAACACCGCCGCCCGCGCCGCCTACACCCGGGTGGGCTTCCGCGAGGTGGGCGCGTTCATGAGCGTCCTGTTCTGACCCACGGAGAAGGGCGGCCGGTTTCGTGCGGGAAGCCGTACCGGAGCGGCCCTACCCCGAAGTAAGGTCGCCGCATGCTGCCTACCTCCCCGGGCGACGACGCCGTACGGCCCGCCGGACTCCGCATCGGGCGCCTCGACCTGGCCGGCCGGGTGGACGAAGCCCTGCGCGTCCAGGCCGTCGCCTTCGGGCTCAGCGAGGAGGAGGTCGGCATCCGGCGCTACATCGTCCAGCGCCACATGACGTGCCCCGGCGCCCGCGCGCTCGGCGCGTTCACCGACGACGGGGCGCTGGCCGGCTTCGTCTACGGCATGCCCAACGACCGCGGCCACTGGTGGTCCACCATCGTCGAGCCCTACCTGCGGGCCGGCGGCACCGAGCACTGGCTCGACCACTCCTTCGTCATCACCGAGCTGCACGTCCACCCCGGCTTCCAGGGCCGCGGCGTCGGCCGCGCCCTCATCACCCGGATCACCGACGGCGCCGCCGAGCCCCGCTCGATCCTCTCCGCCATCGACACCGACAGCCCGGCCCGCGGGCTCTACGCCGCCCTCGGCTACCGGGACCTGGCCCGGAAGGTCCACTTCCCCAGCGCGAGCCTGCCGTACGCCGTCATGGGCGCCCCGCTTCCGCTGCTCAGGGCCCCGCGCGCCGACTGAAAACGGGTTTCCGGGGGCGGTGGGGTTGTCGGTAGCCTCCCGGCATGTCCACTCATCACGTGTCCGCTCCCCACGTACAGCGCATGTCCCGCCTGATGGCCAAGACCCTCCGTGAGGACCCCGCCGACGCCGAGACCCTCAGCCACCGCCTCCTGGTCCGGGCCGGCTACGTCCGGCGCAGCTCCGCGGGGGTGTGGACCTGGCTGCCGCTCGGCAAGAAGGTCCTGGACAACGTCTCGCGCATCGTCCGCGAGGAGATGGACGCCATCGGCGCGCAGGAGGTGCTGCTGCCGGCGCTGCTGCCCAAGGAGCCGTACGAGGTCAGCGGCCGCTGGTCGGAGTACGGGGACCTGCTGTTCCGGCTGAAGGACCGCAAGGGCGCCGACTACCTCCTCGGCCCCACCCACGAGGAGATCTTCACCCTCGTGGTGAAGGACCAGTGCACGTCCTACAAGGACCTGCCGGTCATGCTGTACCAGATCCAGACCAAGTACCGGGACGAGGCGCGGCCCCGGTCCGGCGTCCTGCGGGGGCGCGAGTTCCAGATGAAGGACTCGTACTCCTTCGACGTGTCGGACGAGGGGCTCGCCGAGTCCTACCGGCTGCACCGCGAGGCGTACGTGCGCATCTTCGAGCGCCTCGGCCTGGACCACCGCATCGTGTCGGCGGTGTCCGGCGCGATGGGCGGCTCGGCGTCGGAGGAGTTCCTCGCGCCGGCCGGCGCGGGCGAGGACACCTTCGCGGACTGCCCGAGCTGCGACTACGCGGCGAACACGGAGGCGGTCACGTTCGCGTTGGAGGCGGTGACCGGCGAGCACGGCCCGCTGGAGGAGATCCCCACCCCCGACACCCCGACCATCGAGACCCTGGCCGCGCACCTCGGCGTGCCGGCCTCCGCGACGCTGAAGAACCTGCTGGTCAAGGTGGACGGCGAGATCACGGCCGTCGGCGTGCCCGGAGACCGCGAGGTGGACCTCGGCAAGCTCGGGGAGCACCTGGCCCCGGCGGTGGTGGAGCTGGTCACGGCCGAGGACTTCGCGGACCGGCCCGACCTGGTACGCGGCTACGTGGGCCCGCAGGGGCTGGAGAAGGTCCGCTACCTCGCCGACCCGCGGGTCGCGCCGGGGACGGCGTGGGTGACCGGTGCCAACAAGGCCGACACGCACGCCCGGAACGTGGTCTGCGGCCGCGACTTCGAGGTGGACCGGTACCTGGACGTGGTCGTCGTCGAGCCGGGCGACCCCTGCCCGGCGTGTGGTGCGGGGCTGAGGCTGGACCGGGCCATCGAGATCGGGCACATCTTCCAGCTGGGCCGCAAGTACGCCGACGCCTTCGGGCTGGACGTCCTCGGCAAGGAGGGCAAGCCGGTCCGGGTCACCATGGGCTCCTACGGCATCGGCGTCTCCCGCGCGGTCGCCGCGCTGGCCGAGCAGACGGCCGACGAGCGGGGCCTGCGCTGGCCCGCGGCGGTGGCACCGGCCGACGTGCACGTGGTGGCGGCGGGCAAGGCGGTGCCGCTCGCGCTGGCGGAGGAAGCGGCGGCCGCCCTGGCCGCGGCGGGCCGGCGGGTCCTGCTGGACGACCGCCCGGGGCTGTCGCCGGGCGTCAAGCTGACGGACGCGGAGCTGATCGGCGTGCCGTGGATCCTGGTGGCGGGCCGCCGCTCCGCCGAGGGCGTCGTCGAACTCCAGGACCGCGCCGCGGGGACCCGCGAGGAACTCCCGCTGACGCAGGCGCTGGCCCGGCTGGGCTAAGGACCGTAGGGCTCAGCGGGCGGCGGCTCGGGCGCGGGTGTCGCGGGAGCGGGAGCGGGAGGGGCGGGCGCGGGAGGGGCGGGGGCGGCGCGTTCCAGGAAGCGGAGCAGCTCCACCGGGAAGGGGAGGACCAGGGTGGAGTTCTTCTCCGCCGCCACCGCGATCACCGTCTGGAGGAGGCGGAGCTGGAGGGCCGCCGGCTGGTCCGACATGACGGCGGCGGCCTCGGCCAGCTTGTGCGAGGCCTGGAGTTCGGCGTCCGCGTTGATGAGGCGGGCGCGGCGCTCGCGGTCGGCCTCCGCCTGGCGGGCCATCGAGCGCTTCATCGTCTCCGGGAGGGAGACGTCCTTGATCTCCACGCGGTCGATCTGGACGCCCCAGCCCATCGCCGGGCTGTCGATCATGAGCTCCAGGCCCTGGTTGAGCTTCTCCCGGTTGGAGAGCAGGTCGTCCAGGTCGCTCTTGCCGATGATCGAGCGCAGCGAGGTCTGCGCCATCTGGGAGACCGCGAAACGGTAGTCCTCCACCGCGATGATCGCGCTCGCAGGGTCGATCACCTTGAAGTAGACGACCGCGTCCACGCGGACCGTGACGTTGTCGCGGGTGATGCCCTCCTGCGCGGGGACGGGGAGGGTGACGATCTGGAGGTTGACCTTGCGGAGGCGGTCGGCCACCGGAAGGATCATCGTGAACCCGGGCGGGCGGACGCCCTGACGGAGGCGGCCGAAGCGGAAGACGATGCCCCGCTCGTACTGCTTCACCACCCGGGCGGCCGCACCCAGGTAGACCGCGACGCCCGTGGCGGCGGCGATTCCCGCTGTCAGCAGTTCCTCGACCATGACGGCCCCCTGCCGGACATGTGCCCTTTACAGGGTTATGCCCTTACAGCCAGGCCGCGAACTCCAGGAGCAGCTCCGCGTCGCGCCGCCGGCCGGCGGCCAGCGCGCGGACGCCGGACTCCACCGCCCGGAACACCGTCCAGGCCCGCAGCCGCTCCCGGTCCACCTCCAGCGAGTCGGCGAGCTTGTTCACCCGCCGCCGGGCCCCGGCCGCCCCCGCCGAGGCGGCCATCTGGTCCTCCAGCCGGTCCCGGACCAGCCGGGCCAGGTCGTAGGCCCGCTCACCGACCAGCGGGTCCGGGCCCACCGTCAGCCACGGGGCGCGTTCGGCCGCCAGCACCTTGCCCTGCCGGAAGTTCCCGTGCAGGAGGAGCGCTTCGGATGACGTGGAGGTCAGGTCGTCGCGGAGGGCGAGGGCCGTCTCCGCGAGGGAGCGCGCCTGCGGCGGGGCCGAGCGCAGGAGCTCGGACTGGGCCGCCGTACGGTCGGCCACCGTCTCGAAGGGGTGGTCCAGCGGCGGGCCCACCCACAGCCGGCGCAGCGTGCCGCAGGCCTCCAGCAGGGCCTTGGCGTCCGGAAGCGAACGCAGCGACACGTCGGGGTGCAGCCGCTCCAGCAGCAGCGCCCCGTCCTCCTCGTGGTGCCGCGAGTCGAGGACCCGTACGGCACCGAAGCCGCCCCAGTGGGCGAGCGCGGCCAGCTCCAGGTCGGGAGCGGCCCCCGGCGGGGCCAGCTTCAGGGCGGCCGGGGTGCCGTCGGCGTAGCGGACCAGCAGCACCAGGCTGCTGCGGCCGCCCGGGGCCTGCGTCCGCTGGGCCGAGACGTCCCGCCGCTTCAGCGCCTCCTCGGCCAGCTCGGGCAGACGTCCCAGCCACTCCGTGTCCCGCTCGGTCGGCGGGAGCTCGCCGAGCGCCCGTACGAGCCGCTGCGGCGGTTCGAAAGCCATGCGTGCCTGGTCCCTTTCAGCTGGTACGGGCCGCCTGTGCGCGTTCCGTGAGCCCAGGGAAGGCTACGCCGACACCGCGCCAGCGCGCCGCCCGCACGGCCGCCGCGCTCAGCGCGTCAGCCGCCTCCCGGCGCAACTGGCCGTCCGCCGCCCGCACCAGGTCGGAGTACGCGCCCGCCACCCGGTCCTCGATCACCGCGGCCAGCCGCTCGGAGTCGGCCGGGGTGCGCACGTCGAAGGGCAGGGCGTACGCGGCCTCGGCGGGCTGCGGTGCGCCGCCCAGCTCCCGGACGGTCCGGGTCAGCCGGTCGCGGCGGGCCAGGTGGGCGCCGTACGCCTCCCGGGCCTCGTTCGCGCGGGCCTGCGCGACGCGCGCGCCGATCACCCCGTACGCGTACGTGGCGGCGTGCTCGGCGGCCAGCGCGGCCTGGGCGGCCGGGAGCGGACCGCGGGCGGGGGAGGGCGAGGGCTTCACGAGGCGGCTCCCGGGGTCGAGGTGAGCAGGAAGGCGTGGACGGCCCCGCAGGCCGCCACCGAGGCGAGCATCCGGGCCAGCTCGCCGGGGGCGCCGGCCAGGGTGATGGTCCGGGCCTCCGACAGGTCCCGCTCCGCGTCCGCGAGCGCGCTCAGGGCCTCGGCGGCCTGCGCCGGGACCGGCTCCCTGCGCGCCGCCGGAGCACCGGCGGCGGGCGCGGCGGCGCCGGACGCGGACGCGGAGGGCGCCCCCGGGCGGGGCGAGGGCCTGCCGTGCGCGGGGTCGGGTGGGGCCAGGGCCGTCGTGTGCGCCGCGACGGCCTCGCGCAGCGGGCCGAGGCGCTCGGCGAGCCCGGGATGGGCCTTCAGGGTGGCGTCGTAACGTTCCAGCAACTGCCGGCTGTCCCGGACGGCGCTCTCCCGCATCCGCCGGTCGAGCGCGGCCCCGCTGTCCGCACCCGGGGCGGCACCGCCGCCGGAGCAGCCGGTCAGCAGCACGGCACCGGTCGCGCCGGCGGCTCCGGCGAGCAGGCTCCTTCGGGAGGGCGAGCGCCTCGAAGGCGTGGTCAAGGGCACGGCGGCCTCCTCGGGGGTGGTTGCGGGACAGGGTGTGATCACGGTACCCGGGGGTCCCGTCCACAGCGCGGACGGCAACACCCTCCGCGACCGGATACCCTTTGACCTGACACGACGGAAAACCACAACAGCACACGCGGCCGAGGAGTCACCCGGATGAGCACCACCCAGAGCGACAGGCTGCGCGGACTGCTGGAGCCGCTCGTCGCCGCCAAGGGCCTGGACCTCGAGGACATCGAGCTTTCCAAGGCGGGCAAGCGCCGGATGCTGCGCATCATCGTGGATTCCGATGAGGGTGTCGACCTGGACGAATGCGCCGAGCTGAGCCGTGAGATCTCCGACCGGCTCGACGAGTCCGACGTGATGGGCGAGGACGAGTACAACCTCGAAGTCAGCTCCCCGGGCGCGGACCGTCCGCTCAGCGAGCACCGTCACTACGTTCGGGCGACCGGCCGCCTCGTCAAGTTTCAGCTCTCCGCCGAAGGTGAAAAGGGTGCCGGTGAACTGATCGCCCGCATCCTCGGCGTCGACGACGAGGGCATGGACCTCGAAGTGCCGGGTGTGAAGGGCCGCAAGGCGACCACCCGTCGTATCGCATTCACGGACGTCGCCAAGGCGCGCGTCGAGATCGAGTTCAGCCGCAAGGACAAGAAGGAAGAGGAGGCGTAGCCGTGGACATCGACATGAGTGCCCTGCGGGGTCTGGTCCGGGAGAAGGAGATCTCCTTCGACCTGCTCGTCGAGGCGATCGAGTCGGCCCTCCTCATCGCGTACCACCGCACCGAGGGCAGCTTCCGGCGCGCCCGTGTCGTGCTCGACCGCACCAACGGTCACGTGGTCGTGTGGGCGACCGAGGACCCGAGGGACCTCGAAGAGGGACAGGAGCCCAAGGAGTTCGACGACACGCCGTCGGACTTCGGGCGCATCGCCGCGACGACCGCCAAGCAGGTGATCCTCCAGCGTCTGCGCGACGCCGAGGACGACCTGACCTTCGGTGAGTTCGCCGGCCGCGAGGGCGACGTCATCACCGGCGTCGTCCAGCAGGGCAAGGACCCCAAGAACGTCCTCGTCGACATCGGCAAGCTCGAGGCCATCCTGCCGGTGCAGGAGCAGGTCCCCGGCGAGGAGTACACGCACGGCCTCCGTCTGAAGACGTACGTCGTGCGGGTGGCGAAGGGTGTCCGCGGTCCGTCCGTGACCCTGTCGCGCACCCACCCCAACCTGGTGAAGAAGCTCTTCGCGCTGGAGGTCCCGGAGATCGCCGACGGCAGCGTCGAGATCTCCGCGATCGCCCGTGAGGCCGGTCACCGCACCAAGATCGCCGTCCGGTCCACCCGCTCGGGCCTCAACCCGAAGGGTGCCTGCATCGGCCCGATGGGCGCCCGCGTGCGCAACGTGATGGCGGAGCTGCACGGCGAGAAGATCGACATCGTCGACTGGTCGGACGACCCGGCGGAGATGGTGGCGAACGCGCTGTCCCCCGCCCGGGTGAGCAAGGTCGAGGTCGTGGACTGGGACACCCGCTCCGCACGGGTGACCGTGCCCGACTACCAGCTGTCGCTGGCCATCGGCAAGGAGGGGCAGAACGCCCGCCTCGCCGCCCGCCTCACCGGCTGGCGCATCGACATCCGGCCCGACACCGAGGTGCCCGCAGACGCGGACGCCGGTGCCTGACCGGGAATAAACCGCTACCGGACGGGGGTTCCCGGCCGGTAGACAGGTACTCCGGCACCGCCGGAGCACCGCGGAAGCAACGACGACATCCGTTCGATTTTTCACCTGAAGGGGTGAGGTCGGTACGGGGAGGTAGACTTAGGCGTGTCTGGCCGGACGCAAGCCCGCGCATGCCCCGAACGCACCTGTGTGGGGTGCCGGGAGCGAGCGGCCAAGAGCGATCTGTTGCGGATCGTGGCGATCGGGGACCAATGCGTCCCCGATCCTCGCGGTACGCTGCCCGGCCGGGGTGCCTACGTGCACCCCGCCGTGGTCTGCCTCGACCAGGCGGTCCGCCGCCGGGCGTTCCCCCGGGCCCTCAGGTCCGCCGGAGCGCTCGACACGGAGGGACTGCGCAAGACCCTGGCCGCACCGGCCGAGGCGACACCGTAAGAAGAAGTACGGCACGGACACCCCGTGCGGTCAGGTACCTCGCGAGTTGGAAGTAGGTCGAGATTGCGATGAGCACTCGATGAGTACGCGATGAGTACGCCCATGAAGTAGCGACGGTCCGGCGTAACCCGGACCTAAAAGGAGCGAAGTGGCTAAGGTCCGGGTATACGAACTCGCCAAGGAGTTCGGGGTTGAGAGCAAGGTCGTCATGGCCAAGCTCCAAGAACTCGGTGAATTCGTCCGTTCGGCGTCCTCGACGATCGAGGCGCCGGTTGTACGCAAGTTGACTGACGCACTGCAGGGGCCCGGCGGCAACGCCGGCAAGTCCGCTGCGAAGCCCGGCGCGCCCCGCAAGGCCGCGCCCGCCAAGCCCGCGGCGCCCTCCCCGGCGACCGCGGCACGTCCTGCCCCCAAGCCCGGCGCACCGGCCCCCAAGCCGGCCGCTGCCGAGGCTCCGGCGGCTCCCGCCCCGGTGACTCCGGCCGCTCCCGGCCCGCGTCCCGGCCCCAAGGCTCCGGCCGCCCCGAAGCCCGCTCCGGCGGCTCCCGTGGCGACCGAGTTCTCCGCGCCTCCGGCGGCCCCGGCCGCTCCGGCGCGTCCCGCCGCCTCCCCCGGCCCCCGTCCGGCGCAGCAGCGCCCGGCCGGCCCGGGTCAGGGTGCCCGTCCCGGCGCCCCGCGTCCGGCCGGCGCCACCCCCGGTGGCCAGGCCCCGCGTCCCGGTGGCCAGACCCCGCGTCCGCAGGGCGCCCGTCCGGCCGGTCCCCGTCCGGGCAACAACCCCTTCACGTCCGGCGGCTCGACCGGCATGGCGCGCCCGCAGGCGCCCCGTCCGGCCGGCGCCCCGCGTCCCGGTGCCCCCGGCGCCGGCGGCCAGGGTGCCCCGCGTCCGCAGGCCGGTCCCGGCGGCGCCCCGCGTCCGCAGGGTCCCGGCGGCGCCCGTCCCACCCCGGGCGGCATGCCCCGCCCGCAGGGCGGCGCTCCGCGTCCCGGCCCGGGCGGCAACCGTCCGAACCCGGGCATGATGCCGCAGCGTCCCGCTGCCGGCGGTCCCGGCCCGCGTCCCGGCGGCGGCCCCGGCCGTCCCGGTGCGGGTGGTCCGCGTCCCGGCGGCGGCGCCGGTCGTCCCGGTGGCGGCTTCGCCGGCCGTCCGGCCGGTCCGGGCTCCCGCCCGGCGGGCGGCGGCTTCGGCGGCCCGCGTCCGGGTGGCGGCGGCTTCGGCGGCGGCCCGGCCGGCGCCGGTGGCGGCGGTCGTCCCGGCTTCGGTGGCCGTCCCGGCGGTCCCGGTGCCCGTGGTGGCACGCAGGGTGCCTTCGGCCGTCCCGGCGGGCCCGCCCGTCGCGGTCGCAAGTCGAAGCGTCAGAGGCGCCAGGAGTACGAGGCCATGCAGGCCCCGTCCGTGGGCGGCGTGATGCTGCCCCGCGGCAACGGCGAGACCGTTCGCCTGTCGCGCGGTGCCTCCCTCACCGACTTCGCGGAGAAGATCAACGCCAACCCGGCGTCGCTGGTCGCGGTCATGATGAACCTCGGCGAGATGGTCACTGCCACGCAGTCCGTCTCCGACGAGACCCTCCAGCTCCTCGCGGGCGAGATGAACTACACCGTTCAGATCGTCAGCCCGGAGGAGGAGGACCGCGAGCTGCTCGAGGGCTTCGACATCGAGTTCGGCGAGGACGAGGGCGGCGAGGAGTTTCTGCTCCCGCGTCCGCCGGTCGTCACCGTCATGGGTCACGTCGACCACGGTAAGACCCGCCTGCTCGACGCGATCCGCAAGACGAACGTCGTCGCGGGCGAGGCCGGTGGCATCACCCAGGGCATCGGTGCCTACCAGGTGTCCACCGAGGTCAACGACGAGCAGCGTCGCATCACCTTCATCGACACCCCGGGTCACGAGGCGTTCACCGCCATGCGTGCCCGTGGTGCGAAGTCGACCGACATCGCGATCCTCGTGGTCGCGGCCAACGACGGCGTCATGCCGCAGACGATCGAGGCGCTCAACCACGCCAAGGCCGCCGGCGTCCCGATCGTCGTCGCGGTCAACAAGATCGACGTCGAGGGTGCCGACCCGGTCAAGGTGCGCGGTCAGCTCACCGAGTTCGGTCTGGTCGCCGAGGAGTACGGCGGCGACACGATGTTCGTCGACATCTCCGCCAAGCAGGGTCTGCACATCGACTCCCTGCTGGAGGCCGTCGTCCTCACCGCCGACGCCTCGCTCGACCTGCGCGCCAACCCCGAGCAGGACGCTCAGGGTATTGCGATCGAGTCCCACCTCGACCGCGGCCGCGGTGCCGTCGCCACCGTCCTCGTCCAGCGCGGTACCCTCCGCGTCGGCGACACGATGGTCGTGGGCGACGCCTACGGCCGCGTGCGCGCCATGCTCGACGACAAGGGCAACAACATCGAGGAAGCGGGTCCCGCGACCCCCGTCCTGGTCCTGGGTCTCACCAACGTCCCCGGCGCCGGCGACAACTTCCTCGTCGTCGACGAGGACCGCACCGCCCGTCAGATCGCCGAGAAGCGTGCTGCGCGCGAGCGCAACGCCAACTTCGCCAAGCGCGTCCGTCGCGTGTCCCTCGAGGACCTCGACTCCGTGCTCAAGGCCGGTCTGGTCCAGGAACTCAACCTCATCATCAAGGGCGACTCGTCCGGTGCGGTCGAGGCCCTGGAGTCCTCGCTGCTCCAGCTCGACGTCGGCGAAGAGGTCGACATCCGCGTCCTGCACCGCGGTGTGGGTGCGGTCACCGAGTCCGACATCTCGCTGGCGATGGGCTCCGACGCCATCGTCATCGGCTACAACGTCCGCGCTGTCGGCCGTGCCGCGCAGATGGCGGACCGCGAGGGCGTCGACGTCCGGTACTACTCGGTGATCTACCAGGCCATCGAGGAGATCGAGGCGGCCCTGAAGGGTCTGCTCAAGCCGGAGTACGAAGAGGTCGAGCTCGGCACGGCGGAGATCCGCGAGATCTTCCGCTCGTCCAAGCTGGGCAACATCGCCGGTGTCCTGGTCCGCTCGGGCGAGGTCAAGCGCAACACCAAGGCGCGGCTCCTGCGCGATGGCAAGGTCATCGCCGAGAACCTCACCATCTCCGGTCTGCGCCGCTTCAAGGACGACGTCACCGAGATCCGCGAGGGCTTCGAGGGTGGTATCAACCTCGGTTCCTTCAACGACATCAAGATCGACGACGTCATCGCGACGTACGAGATGCGCGAGAAGCCCCGCGCGTAAGCGCGAGGCGGTTCGCACCGTGTCGTAACCCCGGGGCCGGTCGGCGGAATATCCGTCGATCGGCCCCGGCCGTTGCGTGTACGGTTCTGGTGACCCTGCCGAGCGTCGGCCGGCAGGCCACCGAACCCGAACCGGCGGGACATCCGGAACTGCATGTACGTGGGGACTCTGTCCTTCGACCTGCTCCTCGGCGACGTCCACTCGCTGAAGGAGAAACGCTCCGTCGTCCGGCCCATCGTCGCCGAGCTCCAGCGCAAGTTCTCCGTGAGCGCGGCCGAGGTGGGAGACCAGGACCTGCACCGCAGGGCCCGCATAGGGGTCGCCCTGGTGAGCGGGGACGCGGGGTTCGTGTCGGACGTGCTCGACCGCTGTGAGCGGCTGGTCGCGGCGCGTCCGGAAGTGGAACTGCTGTCCGTGAGGCGGCGGTACCACGGTGATGAAGACTGATTGCTTGTCTGCAACAAAGAAGGAGACGGACCAGTGGCCGACAATGCGCGGGCGAAGAAGCTGGCGGACCTCATCCGGGAGGTGGTGGCCGAGAAGCTGCAGCGCGGAGTCAAGGACCCCCGCCTCGGTACGCACGTGACCATCACGGACACCCGGGTCACCGGCGACCTGCGGGAGGCCACGGTCTTCTACACGGTCTACGGCGACGACGAGGACCGGGCCAGCGCGGCAGCGGGTCTGGAGAGCGCCAAGGGCGTACTGCGCTCCGCGGTCGGCCGGGCGGCGGGAACCAAGTTCACGCCCACCCTGACCTTCGTCGCGGACGCCCTCCCGGAGAACGCCCGGACCATCGAGGACCTCCTCGACAAGGCGCGGGCCTCCGACGCCCACGTCCGCGAGGTGTCCTCCGGCGCCAAGTACGCCGGCGAGGCCGACCCGTACAAGAAGCCGGGCGACGAGGACGACGAGGACGCAGCCGCGGAATGAGCACCAACGCAGGGAAGACTCCGGACGGCTTGGTCATCGTCGACAAGCCGTCCGGCTTCACTTCGCACGACGTGGTCGCCAAGATGCGCGGGATCGCCAAGACCCGCCGCGTCGGCCACGCCGGCACCCTCGACCCGATGGCGACGGGCGTCCTCGTCCTCGGCGTGGAGAAGGCCACCAAGCTCCTCGGCCACCTCGCGCTGACCGAGAAGGAGTACCTCGGCACCATCCGGCTCGGGCAGAACACCCTCACGGACGACGCCGAGGGCGAGATCACCTCGTCCGCCGACGCCTCCGGGGTGACCCGCGAGGCCGTGGACGCGGGCATCGCCAAGCTGACCGGCGACATCATGCAGGTCCCGTCCAAGGTCAGCGCCATCAAGATCAAGGGCGTGCGCTCCTACAAGCGCGCCCGCGACGGCGAGGACTTCGAGATCCCGGCCCGCCCGGTCACCGTCTCGTCGTTCCAGGTGTACGACATGCGCGAGGCCGAGGCCGAGGACGGCACCAAGGTCGTCGACCTCGTCGTCTCCGTCGTCTGCTCCAGCGGTACGTACATCCGCGCCCTCGCCCGCGACCTGGGCGCCGGCCTGGGCGTCGGCGGCCACCTCACCGCGCTGCGGCGCACCCGGGTGGGCCCCTACAAGATCGACAAGGCGCGCACGCTCGACCAGCTCCAGGAGGAGCTGACCGTCATGCCGATCGGCGAGGCGGCCGCGGCCGCGTTCGCGCGCTGGGACCTGGACGCCCGCCGGGCCTCGCTGCTCGCCAACGGCGTGCGGATCGAGATGCCGGACGAGTACCGGGACGGCCGGACCGTCGCCGTCTACGGGCCCGAGGGCAGGCTGCTCGGCCTCGTGGAGAGCAAGGGCGGCAAGGCGAAGTCCCTCGCGGTCTTCGCCTGAGGACTCCCGCCGGGCGGCGCCGCCCGGTTGATGTGGAGCGGTGAGCGCACACGGACTGCTGCTCACCGCTCCACAACCCCCCTCGGGTAGGTCTCTATCCATCCGGAGCACCGTATTCACCCTTCCGAGCAGGCGCTCGGAGTGAATGCGGGGAGCGTAAGGGGGCGCTTTCGGGCCGCGTGCTTTTGCCGCTGATCTTCACTTGCCTACCGTCGTGAACACGGGTCCCGCGGCAGGGGAGTGGTGCGGCGATGACGGACGAGGTCACGGACGGTACGAGGGGCGCGGGCCGCGGCGCCTTCGCGGCTTCCGAGGAGCCGGCCGCGGGGTCTGCCGCGCGGCCGGTCGCCGGGGCTGCCACGGGGGCGGCCGCGGGACTGGTGGTGATCCGGGACCGGGACGGGATCCCGCGCGGGAGCGGCTTCGTCGCCGACGACCGCGGCACGGTGATCACCAGCCACGACGCCGTCGAGGGCCTGGCCGGAATGGTCCTGCTCGCGTCCGGCGACGGGGGCCCCGGCCGGCCGGTATCGGCCGATGACGTGACCGCGCTGCCGGAGCTCGGCCTGGCCCTCGTGCGCGGCGCCGGACTGGACGTGCCGCCGCTGCCCGTGGCGATGCGCGAGGTGATCCCTCCCGGGACGTACGTACGCCTGCCCGCGCGGGGCTGGCGCCAGGCGCGGGTCCTCGCGGCGGGAGCGGAGGTCACCCACACCGCGGCCGGCCGCCGCCACGTACTCCCCGCAGCCGTCGGGCTGGCCATCGGAACCGCCGGCCGGGACGCCCTGCGGCTCGGCGGCGAGGTCCGCGGGGGACCGGTCCTGGACGCGGCGACCGGAGCGGTGCTCGCGGTACTGGGCACCGCTCTCGAAGCGGAGCACCGGCCCGGGAGCTTCGCCGTACCCCTGCGCGCGGCGGCCGCCGCCGCACCGGGAAGCCCCCTGGCCGCGCTGCTGGAGCGGAACTCCGCCACCGTGCCGGCCTACGGCGCGGACCTCAACCTGGCCGGCGCCCTGGAGCTGACCGCCACCACCCTCGGCGCGGCCTTCCCCCCGGCCGGCGCCGCCGAGCCCGCCCCCGACCCCGTGCCACGGCCCGGGATCACCGCCGGGCTCACCGCCTTCACCGCCGGGCCGGACCTCGTGCTCGGCCTGGTCGGGGCCCCCGGCACCGGCCGCACCACCGCCCTGGCCGCCCTGGCCGCCGACCGGGCCCGCGGACCCCGGCCCGCACCGACGCTCTGGCTCCGCGGAGCCGACCTGCGCGGCCGGGACACCTCGCTCGCCGACGCCGTGGCCCGCGCCCTGACGGCGGCGGCCCGCATCCTCACCGCCGCCGCCCCCACCCCGCCCGCCCACACCGACCGGCCCGCCGCCGCCCCGGCGGCTCCCGGCCACACCCCGCCGGCACCCACCGCCCCGGGCCCGGGCGGGCCCGGCCGCGCGGGGTCGGGCCCGGCGGGGTTCGGGTGGGGCGGGGCCGGGGGCGGGGTGGTCGCGGCGGGCGCGGGCTTCGCCGGAGAGGGCGTCGGGGAACGCGTGGCGCGGCTCGCGGCGGCCGCCGGGCGGCCGTTGCTGGTGGTGCTGGACGCCCCCGAGGAGATGCCGCCGCGGCTCGCGCACCACCTGGAGGCGTGGACCGGGGCCACCGCCGACTGGCTGCGCGGCACCGGGGCCCGGCTCGTGGTCGCGGCCCGGCCCGAGTACTGGGAGCGGGCCGGGGACCTCTACCCGCCGGAGCTGCTGCACACCCCGGCCCGCGCCGCCCGGCGGCTGCCGCCCGCGCTGCCCGTCGGCGACCTGACCCCGCAGGAGGCGCGCGAGGCCCGCGCCCGGCTGGGCATCCCGGACGACGCGGTGCGCGAGGCCGACACCCGGCACCCGCTGACCCTGCGCCTGCTCTCCGGGATCCGCGCCGCCGGAGTCACCGCCGGCCGCCCGGGCCGTGACGAGGTCTTCGCCGCGCACCTGGACCTGCTGGCCCTGCGCGTCGCCGTCCGGATCGCGGCGGCGGCCGGCGCGGGGGCGGCCGGCCCGGGGGCGGGCCACGGGGCCGGGGTGCACGCTCCCGGGGTGCGGCGGCTGGCGGCCCGGGTGGCCGGGCGGGTGCACGAGGCCGCCCGGCGGTGCCTCGGACCCGGGCAGGGCCAGCTGGACCGCGCCGCCTTCGAGGAACTGTTCCCCTGGCGCACCGGCTGGGCCTCCGCCGTCCTCACCGAGGGCCTGCTGGTCCCCGCCGGACCCGGCTACCGCTTCGCCCACGAGGAACTGTCCGACTGGCTCCAGGCCGGGCACCTCGACGTCCCGGGCGCCCTGGACGGCCTCGTGCACCACGGCCCCGCCGACACAGGCCCGCCCGTACCCCGGCACCGCATCGGGCCCGTACTGGAGGCCCTGCGCAGGCTCCCGCCCGCCGAGGCGCGCCTGCGGCTCGACGCCCTGGTGGCCGCCCTGAACACCTTCGCCGAGCAGGCGACCGCCGCCGCATCCCCGGGACCCGTCCACCCCGACCGCGTCTGGTGGGCCTCCCGCCTGCTGCGCGGCACCCTGCTCGGCGCCGACGACGCCACCGGGCATCTGCCCGTCCTGCACGCCCTCGCCGAGCACGTGGCGCGGTCCGGCACCGGCGAGTTCGGCGGCTGGTTCTGGAACCGGCTCCGGCTGCCCGAATGCGACCGGATCGACCTGCTGCGCCGGCTGCTGCCCTGCGACCACCGCTACCTGGAGGCCGCAGCCCGCCGCCTGGCCCGCGCCCCGCACCTCGTCCTGCCCCTGGTCTGCGCCTGGTTCACGGACGAACGCCGGCTGCGCGGCCGCCCCGGAGCCACCGTCGCCACCGCGGCGCAGGCCCTGCTGCACACGCACCGCGGCCTCGCGGTGGACGACCTCACCGAAGCCCTGGTGCGCTCCGCGCACCCGCGCGCCGACGAACTCCTCGCCGTCCTCGCGGAGGACGAGCCGTCCGCCCTCTGCCGGGCGGTCGAGCGCTGGGCGCGCGACGAGCGGCCCGAACGCCGCGTGGCCGCCGCCGCGTACGGCCTCGCCACCGCCCCGCACGTCCGCACCCCCGCCGACCGGGAGCTGCTGCGCCACGCCGCCCGGGCGCTCCTGGACCGCCCCGGCGACACCGCCCTGCACGGCCCCGCCCTCGCCGTCCTGCTCCGCGACCCGCAGGCGCGGGCCCGCTACCTGCCCGACGCCCTCGACTGCTTCCGCGACCCCGCGGGCGGCTCCCGGCTCCCGGCCTCCGCGCTGGTCGCGGCGCTCCCCGTACTGCCCGACCCGGACGCGGTGTTCGCCGCGCTGCGGGCCCGGGCCGACGGGGAGGTGATCCGCGCCCTGGCCGCGCTCACCACGCCCGGCCTGGCCCGCCGCGCGGGCGACCTCGTACGCGACCACCTCGCCCGCCGCCCCGAGGACGCCCCGCACGCCGCCGCCTTCGTGGACCGGCGCCTGGACCAGGGGCCGGCGGCCGGGCCCGTACTGCGCCCCCTGGTCCTGGGCCTGCTGCGGGGCGCCCCGCGGCCGGTCCGGGCCGAGCTGGCCGGCGTACTGGCCGCGCCCGGGGCGGAGGCCTCGTACCCGCTGCGGGCCGAGCTGGCGGACGTACTGCTGCGCGAGGAGTCGGATCCGGCGGTGCTCGGCGCCTTCCTGGCGGGGCTCGCCGCGGGGAGCTGCCGGCGCCCCGAGGTCCGTACCCGCGAGCTGCTGCGGCGCACCGGACGGCAGCTGCTGAGGGTGCCCGGCGGGCCGGCGGTCTTCGAGCACCGCACGGTGGAGCTGGCCCGGGCCGATCCGGCGTTCGGGGCGCTGGTCTCCCGCTGGCTCACGGACGCCGCGACGGAGGCGGCGGGCCTGCTGGGGCCGGGCGCCCGGCGTACCGTGGAGACTCTTCGTAGGGCCGCCCCGGACATTACCTGAGGCGGGGAACGATTCCGGCCAGAGCCGATGCGGGGCCCCGGCCGAGGGCATGGCAGTCTTAGACCTGCAATCGGCAATCAGTACAGGGACTACACGGGTTCGGGCGAGGAGCGGTCACAGTGCAGCGCTGGCGTGGCTTGGAGGACATCCCCCAGGACTGGGGACGCAGCGTCGTCACCATCGGCTCCTACGACGGCGTGCACCGGGGACACCAGCTGATCATCGGACGGGCCGTGGCGAAGGCCCGCGAGCTGGGCGTCCCGGCGGTCGTCGTCACCTTCAGCCCGCACCCGAGCGAGGTCGTGCGGCCGGGCAGCCACCCGCCGATCCTGGCCCCGTACGACCGCCGTGCCGAGCTGATGGCCGGCCTCGGGGTGGACGCGCTGCTGATCCTGCCGTTCACGGCGGAGTTCTCGCAGCTGTCCCCGGCCGACTTCATCGTGAAGGTGCTGGTCGACAAGCTGCACGCGCGCGCCGTCATCGAGGGCCCGAACTTCCGTTTCGGCCACCGGGCCGCCGGGAACGTCGACTTCCTGCGCGAGCTGGGCTCCACCTACGACTACGAGGTCGACGTCGTGGACCTGGTCGAGCGCGGAGAGGCGGGCGGCGGCGTGCCGTTCTCCTCCACGCTGGCCCGTCGGCTGGTCGCCGAGGGGGACATGGACGGCGCCGCCGAGATCCTGGGCCGCCCGCACCGGGTCGAGGGCATCGTGGTGCGCGGTGCGCAGCGCGGGCGCGAGCTCGGCTACCCCACGGCCAACGTCGAGACGCAGCCGCACACCGCGATCCCGGCCGACGGGGTGTACGCGGGCTGGCTGACGGCCGACGGCGAGCGGATGCCGGCGGCGATCTCGGTGGGTACGAACGTGCAGTTCGACGCCACCGAACGGACCGTGGAGGCGTACGCGATCGACCGCGTCGGCCTGGACCTGTACGGCAAGCAGGTGTGCGTGGACTTCCTCGCGTACGTGCGGGGGATGGCGAGGTTCGAGTCGCTCGACGGGCTGCTGGAGGCCATCGCGGACGACGTGAAGCGGGCGCGGGTCCTGACGGACGCCTTCGACACCGCGCGGCGCTGACCTGCGCGAAAGGGCCCGTACCGTCCCCGGGGACGGTACGGGCCCTTTCGCGTTCTCGCGGCCGGCCGGCCTGCCGTCAGCCGAGGCGCGGGTCGCGCGGCGGGGCCTGGTACGGGCCGGGCTGCGGCTGCTGCTGCGGCTGCTGCTGCGGCTGCCAGGGCTGTCCGGGCTGCGGGTACGGCTGCTGCCCGTACGGCGAGGGCCCCTGCGGGGTCTGAGCCGGCGGCTGCTGGTACGGGCCGGGCTGCTGCGGCTGTGCCTGCGGCGGCTGGTGGGCCTGGGGGGCGCCCCAGTGGGCCTGGGCGGCCTGCTGCTGGGCGCGCGTGAAGTCCTCGGCGACCAGGGCGGACAGGTTGAAGTACGCCTCGCGGGTCTTGGGCCGCATCAGGTCGAGGTCGACCTCCGCGCCGGCCGCGAGGTGCTCGTCGAACGGCACGACGACGACCCCGCGGCAGCGGGTCTCGAAGTGCTGCACGATGTCCTCGACCTTGATCATCTTGGCGGTCTCGCGGACCCCGGAGATGACGGTGATCGAGCGGGAGACGAGGTCGGCGTACCCGTGGGCGGAGAGCCAGTCGAGCGTGGTGCTCGCGCTGCTCGCGCCGTCCACGGACGGGGTGGAGATGATGATCAGCTGATCGGCCAGGTCCAGGACGCCGCGCATGGCGGAGTAGAGCAGTCCGGTGCCGGAGTCGGTCAGGATGATCGGGTACTGGCGGCCGAGCGTGTCTATGACGCGCCGGTAGTCCTCGTCGTTGAAGGTCGTCGAGACGGCCGGGTCCACGTCGTTGGCGATGATCTCCAGGCCGGAGGGGGCCTGGGAGGTGAACCGCCGGATGTCCATGTACGAGTTCAGGTACGGGATCGCCTGCACCAGGTCGCGGATCGTCGCACCGGTCTCGCGGCGGACGCGGCGGCCGAGGGTGCCGGCGTCGGGGTTGGCGTCGATGGCCAGGATCTTGTCCTGGCGCTCGGTGGCGAGGGTGGCGCCGAGGGCGGTGGTCGTCGTGGTCTTGCCGACGCCGCCCTTCAGGCTGATGACGGCGATGCGGTAGCAGGACATCACCGGCGTACGGATCAGCTCCAGCTTGCGCTGCCGGTCGGCCTCGGCGGCCTTGCCGCCGAAGCGGAAGCCGGAACGGGTGGGCTTGGGCTTCTGCTTGGCGCGGATCAGCCGGTCGGAGGACAGCTCCACGGCGGCGGTGTAGCCGAGCGGAGCGCCGGGGCCCTGGCCGGGCCCCGACTGCTGCCAGTGCGCCTGCGGCGGCTGGGGGGCCGGGTACCCCTGCTGCGCCGGCTGCTGCGGCTGGTGGGGCGGGAACCCGTACCCCTGCGGGTCCGGCTGCTGCGCCTGCTGGGGCGGCACGGGCGGGAACCCGTACCCGTGCGGCGGCTGCGGGTGTGCCCCGGGCGTCCCCTGGGGTGCCGGTGCCTCCGGCGTGCCGTAGCCCTGCGGGGGGCGCGGTGCCTCGGGTGCCGGTGCGTCCGGGGCGCCGGGCGGGAAGCCGTAGCCCTGCGGGGGCTGCGGGTGTGCCTCGGTGGTGCCGGGGGTGTGCTGGGGTGCCGGGGCTTCGGGGCCCTTGGGCGGGAACCCGTAGCCCTGCGGGGGCTGCGCCTGTGCCTCGGCGGTGCCGGGCGTGTGCTGGGGTGCCGGGGCTTCGGGGCCCTTGGGCGGGAACCCGTAGCCCTGCGGCTGTTGCGGGTGTGCCTCGGCGGTGCCGGGGGTGCCCTGGGGCGCCGGTGCCTCGGGGGTGCCGGGCGGGAACCCGTACCCCTGCGGCTGGGCCTTGGCGGTGGCGGGCGTGTCCTGCGGTGCCGGTGCCTCGGGGCCCTGGGGCGGGGCGGGCGGGAAGCCGGGGCCCTGGGGTGCGCCCGTGGAGGCGAACGCGGGCGGGAGAGGCGGCAGTTCGGAGCCGGATCCCCCGAACGGAGTATCCGTGGGCCCCGCGACCGGAGTTCCCTCGGCCGGAGTGGGCGTCCGCCCGGGTGCGGCAGCCGCCGCCTCCTCGGGGGCCTGCGCGAACCCCGGAGGTACGGCGTCGGCGAAGGAGGGCACGGCGAGGGGCGCCACGGTGGGGACCGCGAACGGCGCCCCCGGCTCCGCCTGCGCGGACGCGGCGGCGAACCCCGCAGGGGTCCCGCCGGGCAGGGCCGGCAACGCCTCGGCCTCCCGGCCGGGTACGTCACCCCCCGCTGCGGAACCCTCAGTCCCGGGTGCCTCCGGGCCCGGGCTCCCGGCACTCGACGCCGTGGCCTCGAACCCCTGCGCGGCGGCGGGGCCTTCGCCCCGGGCCGCCGGGGCGCTGTCCTGCCCGCCCGGGCCCTCGGCCCCCGATACGGCGGCGCCGTCCCGGCCCTCGGCGCCCCCCACGGGCGCACCCGCGGCCGGCAGGGCCGGAGCGGCGGGGAACGAGGGCCCCTGGCCCGAGGCCTCGCCGTGAGCGGCGTGACCGCCCGGGCCGTCGGCTCCCGGTGCGGAGAACGCGGCGGCGGCCGGAGCTTCGCCCTGGGCCGGGAGGGCCGGAGCGCCGGGGAACCCGGGCCCCTGGCCCGAAACTTCGTCCTGGGTGGGGAACGCGTGCCTCTGACCCGCGGCTTCGTCCTGGGCGGGGAACGCGTGCCCCTGACCCGGGGTCGCGGCCGGAGCCGGAGCGGGGACCGCGGCCGGGACCGCAGCCGGAGCCGGGACCGCTGCCGACGGGGTGGCCGGGGCCGGGACCGCTGCCGGCGGAGTGGCAGGGGCTTCGGACGGGCGGGCCTGCGCCGGGGCGATCCGCATCGTCGGCGGCGAGACCACGTCCGCCGGGCGGTGGGGCTCGAAACCGCTGCCCTCGGGCAGCCCGGGCAGCCCCGGTACCGGCGCGGCCTGCGCGGGCGCGCCCTGGGTGTACCAGGCCGGCGGGGTGTAGTCGATGGTGAACTCGCCCGTCACATCGGGCTCCGCGTCGGACTGATCGTCCGTCGGGACGTCCCACGTCCCGCCGCGCCTCTCGTTCCGATCGCCGCTCACTGGTCCTCCTGGTCTGTCGAACACCGGTCGGCGCCCACCTCGACGCCGCGCCCGCGCTCAGCCTAATCGCGCCCCGCGCCCGAAAGCCCCCGAGGTCGCGCCCCCGTACTCCTGCCTACAGGCCGCCCCGGCCCTGAGCAACCGTCATCCCGCACGTCCCGCGGACCGGCCGTCAGTCGATGCGCCGGGCCGCCCCCAGCAGCGCGGTCTCCGCTTCCGTCCCCTGCGTCATCACGAACTTCCGGTCCCGCGGCGTGCACCACAGCGTCACCCCGTCCCCCAGGGTCGGCAGCGACTCGACCGCCGCCCGCGGCAGCCGCATCAGCGCGCCCACCTGTTCCGCCTCGTCCGGGGACACCCGCTGCACCCCGGCCAGCGCCGAGTTCCGCAGCAGCCGGGGCGCGGACGGGCTCAGGTACGGCAGCAGGGTCAGCACCGACTGCCACGGCCCCGCCACCACCCGCCCGCGCGGCGGCCGCATCCCGCAGTCCCGGATCACCAGCACCGGGCTGCCGGCCGAGGCGCCCTGCGGCGGGACCCGGCCCACGTCGTGCAGGGTCACGCACTGCTGCGCGCCGCCGGCCGCCTGGGCCAGCCCGGACCACACCGGCGCGCGCCCGGTCTCCACCGCGACCCGGGCCCCGGTCGCGGCCGTGCGCAGGGCCAGTACCTGGGCCGTCCACAGGCCGCCGATCAGGGTGACCTCGTACGGCGTGGGACGGTTCACGCCGAGCACCGCCGGCCGCCCCTCGGCGTCCACGCCGATGACGACCCCGTCGTCCCCGACGGGCAGCGCCAGCGCGTCCAGGTCAGCCGCCTGCACCACGTGCCGCTCCCGGCGGGGCCCGATCAGCCCGAAACCGCCCCGGACCGGAGCCGGACCCCTCATCGCGCCCCTCCCAGCGGCAGCGAGGCCAGCAGCCCCGGCACCTGTTCCCGGTCGAGCCGTACCAGCCCGGCCCCTACGCCCCGCGCGGTCCGCTCCAGCTCCCGCCGGGCCGCCACGAGCTCCTCGTCGCTGCGCCCGGTGACCCGCACGTACCCGGTCAGGGTCACGCCCTGCCGCTCCGCAGGGGCCACCGTCAGGCTGAAGTTGGTCGCCAGGGCCGGCAACGACGTGAGCAGCGCCACGAACTGCGGCAGCCCGGCCCCCGCCCCGCCCAGCCGGGGCCAGCGGCCTATCCAGTAGGTGGTGTGGCGCCGGTCGTCGCAGCGCCAGGTGCGGGCGGTCTCCTCCGTGCGCCGGCCGGTGCTCGCCGACCGCCCGGCCTGGGTGATCGCCATCGGGTTGGCGCAGGAGGAGGTGGCCAGCGCGCCCGTCAGCTCCTGCTCGGTGAGCACGGTGGCCCGGAACCCGGCCCCGGTCAGCCGGCCGGCCAGCTGGTCCGCCACCCGCACCACGCAGCGCTGCGCCCCCGCGAGGCCGCCGCCGCGCGCGGCGACCGCCTCCGGGCACAGCTCGGGGTCGAGCTTGAGCGCGATCCACGTCAGCCGCACCGCCGGGGTGCCCGTACGGGCTTGCAGGGGAGCGTAGTTGAGCGCGGCCGTCGATCGGGCGGGCAGGTGCGGGGCGGGCGCGGGCTGGGTGTGCTGCACCAGCTGCGCCGACTCCAGCCGGATGCCGTCCACTTCGAGGGCGTCCCGGATCAGGGACAGCGGCAGCGGCCGCTCCGCGCGGTCGGGGCGCAGCGCGGTGGCGCCCGCGTCCACCTGGACCACCGCCGTCAGGAACGTCCCGTCGCCGACCAGCCCGACGGGCCGCCGGTCGCGGTCGCCGAAGGCCGTGGTGCGCAGCGCCGGCTCGGCCTCGACCAGCGGCGCGAGCCCAGGCTCGGTGCCCGCCGGCACGGTGAAGGCGGCGGCCCTGCGCCGCCTGGAGCGCAGGGCGAGCACTCCGCCGATCCACTCGGGCAGGGAGCGCTGGTGGCGGCGGACGAGGGCCAGCAGGGCGAGCACCAGCGCCAGGACGCCCGCGGGCACCAGCAGCAGCGGTTCCACCACCCAGGCCACGAGCAGCGCGGCGGCCGCGAGCTGGAGGAGCACGAGCTGTTGCAGTCGGAACGGGCCGAACCGGCCCGGGCCCGACCTCGGATGCGGCGTGACCCCGCCGCGTGCGGGTGCGGCCGCGGCAGCCCGCGGCGCCGTCGCACTGGCACTCACTCGCGCACCTCCCCAACTCGCCTGCGGGGCGCGGGAGTCCCGATGCCGTCCGGCCGCGGCCGCACCACACCGGAATCTCCCCGTCCACCCCAACAGCCTGAACACCCCGGTCCGCAGGGGCCCGGCGGGCGCGGGACCGCCGCCCCGGGCACCCGGCACCAGCCGACCCTCCGTCAAGAGGCATAGTAGGTCCCCGGTCCGACAACCAAGGCCCGGGGAGCGGCCCCACCGGCCGGGCCGTGCGGGGAGAAGCAGGCGGTATGGCGTCACGACGTGATGAGCTCAACGCGTACACCTTCGCGAAGCGGCGCACCGTGGCCGCGTTCCTCCAGCCCTCCGCCACCGGGACGGAGGAAGGCGCGCCCCGCCCGCTGCGCGCGGTCCTGCCCTCCGTGGTGGCCGGCGCGCTGATCGTCGTGGGCTTCGGCGCCTGGGGGATGTTCCGGCCGCAGGCCCCGAAGGGGTGGGACGAGCCCGGGGCCATGGTCGTCGTCGGCAAGCAGTCGACGACCCGGTACGTGGTCCTGACCACGAAGGTGAACGGCAAGGACCAGACCCGGCTGCACCCCGTGCTGAACCTGGCCTCGGCGCGGCTGCTGCTGGACCCGCGCAAGTCGAAGGTGGTCCAGGTCGAGGACAAGGTGCTCGACGCGGGCAAGCCCCCGCGCGGCCCCATCATCGGGATCCCCTACGCCCCCGACCGGCTCCCCGCCAAGGCCGACGCCGCCAAGGCCAAGCGCTGGGCCGTCTGCCAGCAGCCCGGCGGCAACAACCGGGGCGTGCAGACGGCGGCCTTCGTCCTCGCCGACCGGGAGGCGGGCCTGCTGGACGACGGGAACCGCACCACCGACACCCAGGTGCTGTACGTGCAGAGCACCGGCGGCGCCAAGGAGCGCTTCCTCGTCGACTCGGCCGGCACGAAGTACCGGTTCCCCGAGGGGCGCCCGGACTCCGGGACGCTGACGACGGCCCTGGTCGGCACCGGGGCCACCCCGCAGCCGGTGACCGAGGAGTGGCTGGCCACCCTCAACGCCGGCGACGACCTGGCCTTCCCGCAGCTGCCCGGCACCCCCGGGGCGAGCACCGCCGTCCCGGGCGGTGCCGACGGCAAGGTGGGCATGGTGCTGACCGCGCAGACCGGCTCCGGCACGCAGTACTACGTCGTACTGCCCGACCGGGTCGCCCCCGTCTCGGAGTTCACGGCCTGGCTGCTGATCCACTCGCCCGCCGCCGAGGGCCTCGGCATGCGCGGCAGGGCCCGCGAGACCGGCCTGAAGTCCCTGGACCCCAACGCCCCTCCCTTCAAGGAGGACGCCAAGTGGCCCCGCAAGCGCGGCATGCAGGTCAACCGGGTCGCGGACACCCCGGGCGCCGCGAACGGCGGTGAACGCCGCGACACCGTGTGCAGCGTCCTGCGCTCCGTCGACGGCCAGGGCGGGCAGACGCTGAGCACCTGGGCCGGCACCGGGTTCCCCGTCGACATCACCGCCAGCGGCACCAGCTCCTACGTCACCCCCGGCACGGGCCTGCTCTACACCCAGGTCCAGGGGCGCCAGACCGGCGGGGCCGGCGCCCTCTTCCTGGTGACCGACACCGGCCTGCGGTACGCGGTCCAGGCCAACGGCGACAGCGACGCCGAGCAGTCGGGGATCGGCGCCGCCGGGAAGCAGGCGCAGGACGCCGCCGCCGGCGACGGCCGGCCCGAGCCCAGCCAGGCGCAGGTGCGGCTCGGCTACGGCGGGATCGTCCCCGCCCCGGTGCCGATCGCGTGGTCGGAGTTCCTCTCCAAGGGGCCCCGCCTGGACACCAACTCGGCCCGTCAGCCGCAGGGCTCGTGAGGACGCCGGCCGTGTCCCGGCCCTTCCGCGCGGCCCTGGCGGCCGCCGCCCTCGCGCTGGCCGCGCCCGGCGGCGCGGCGCCCGCGCCGCAGTCCCCGTACGCCTTCGTCCTGGACGGGGCGGGGGAGTGCACCTTCCCCATGAAGAAGCAGATCGCCGACCGGCCCTGGGCCCTCCAGCGGGTCATGCTGGACGCGCTGTGGGCGCGCACGAAGGGCAAGGGGGTGCGGGTCGCCGTCATCGACACCGGAGTGGACCGCGCCAACCCGCAGCTCGCCGGCGCCCTCGACACCGGCGCCGGACGCGACTTCATCGACCCCAAGGGCGGTGACGGCACCAACGACACCGTCGGGCACGGCACCAAGGTCGCCGGGCTGATCGCGGCCCGCCCCCAGCAGGGCACCGGCTTCGTCGGCCTCGCCCCCGAGGCCACGGTGATCCCCATCCGGCAGAACGACGGACAGGCCACCGGCAACGCGGTGGCCACCCTCGCCCAGGCCGTCGACCACGCCGTCGCCAAGGGCGCCCGCGTCATCAACATCTCCCAGGACACCGACGCACCGCTGACCCCGGACTCCGAACTGGGCAAGGCCGTCCAGCGGGCGCTGGCCGCCAAGGCCGTCGTCGTGGCCTCGGCCGGCAACGACGGACTGAGCGGGCACAAGCACCGCACCTACCCGGCGGCCTTCCCCGGGGTCCTCGCCGTGGCCTCCTCCGACCGCAACAACGAACGGGCCGCCTTCTCCCAGCCCGGGGACTTCATCGGGGTCGCCGCCCCCGGCGTCGACATGGTCTCCACCGTCCCCGGCTTCGGCCAGTGCATCGACAACGGCACCAGCTTCTCCGCGCCCTACGTCGCCGGGGTCGCCGCCCTGCTGGTCGCCGAGCATCCGCAGTGGACCCCGCAGGAGGTGGTCTGGCAGATCCAGAACACCGCCGAGCGCTCCGTCAAGGGCCGTGACGACTACGTCGGATGGGGCGTGGTGGACCCGGTGCGGGCGGTCACCCAGGACGACGCGCCGCCCACGCCCCCCGTCCCGGACCCGGGCCCGCCCCCGGCGGCCGCGCCGCGGGCGGCGGCCGTCCCGATGTCGGAGACCGCGCAGGAGCGCGACCAGCGGATCGGCACGTACGCGCTCGGGATCGCGGGCGTGCTCATCGCCGTCGTCGCCGGGACCGCGACCGTCGTCCGCGACGCCCGCCGGGGCCGCCGGACCCGTTCGCAGTGAACGCCCACGGTACGTCCGCGGGACCCGACGACCGGTGTTGGGCGGGTCGACCGAACTGACTAGAGTGACGCCAGGCTTCACGACTGTGATCGGGGATCCGTGTGAAGCGGAGGGGGGAAGTCCGGTGTGCGTGGCCTGAATTGCTGCGGCCGGGAGCCGCTCCGCCCTGCAATCCACCGGCCCTGCCGGGGAATTGAGAAGTGAGGAGCTTCGGATGACGAACAATTTCGGACTCGCGGACGATCCGGTCGTCAAGGCGGCCAACAAGATCTCCGAGACGGCCGCCGCCGTCAGCACCCAGGCCCGTGAGCTGGCCGACATCCTCGAGACCGTGCACGCGGGCTGGACCGGCGTCGGCGCCGACGGCTTCAAGAAGGCCCAGTCGGACCTCAACCTCGACCACGACGAGATCCGCCGCCTGCTCAAGGTCCTGCACAACGCCGTGGCGCAGACGAAGAACCTCACCAACGCCCAGGACGCGGACGTGCACGCTGCGTTCGGCGCGATCAACCGCGGCTCCGGCGCGGCCCCCGCCGGCGGTGCCCGCTCGGGCCTCGAATCCCTCTGACGTCCGCGTCCGCCCAGCACGCCCCAGCCCCGAAGGAGAAGGACATGGCAGACAACCAGGACGGCCACACCCGGGTACGGTACGAGAGCGTCCAGCAGATGGCGGACCGCATCCGCGTCGTCTCCCGGAACATCCTCAAGGACCTGGAGGAGATGGAGGCGGCCGTGAAGGTCGTCACCGACACCTGGGACGGCGAGGCGCACCTCGCGTACGTCGACCTCCAGAAGAAGTACCACGGCCGCGCCGACCACATGCAGAAGCAGCTGGAGGGCGTCGCCCGGCTCATCGAGCGCGGCAAGGGCGACTACCGCGTCACCGACGTGAAGGCCTCGCGCCTGTTCACCGAGGCCTTCTGAGCCCGCCCGGCATGCCGAAGGGGGCGCGCCCGCACAGGGCGCGCCCCCTTCGCCGTACCCGGGCCCGCGGGCAGCCTCAGGTGAGGTCGAACTCCCCGTCCCGGGCCCCGAGCACGAACGCCTCCCACTCGGCCGCCGTGTAGCGCAGCACCGTGTCGCGGTCCAGGGAGGACCGCATCGCCACCGCGCCCTCGGGCAGCTTGGCGATCTCCACCCGCTCCTCGTCCGGGCTGGTCCCGGGCGGCCCCTGCCACTCGACGTCGCTGATGTCGAGCGCGTACAGCTCGTCCTTCTCCTGCTGGGTGCCCATGCGCGGCCCTTCCCGTCGGTCGTGCGGTGCTGCTCGGTCTTCGCTGCCGATTATCGGCGGAACGCGGCCGCCGGGGGACCCGTTTCCCCCGATGGCCGCCGCGGCCGCCCCCGGACCCGGCTCGCGGACCCGGCCCCGGCCCCCTACAGGCCCGGCATCCGGCCCAGCTGGACCAGCGAGGTACCGCGCCGGCGCGACACGTAGTGCCCGCGGCCCGGGGGCATCGGCCGGGAGCGTACGGTGCCGAGCAGATCGCCCTCGGAGGGGTCGCCCGACAGGACGACGCCCTGCGCGCCCAGCTCCTTGATCCGCTGCATGAACGGCTCGTACATCGCCCGCGAGGCGCCCGCCGAGCTCCGCGCGATGACGAAGCGGACCCCGGTGTCCCGGGCGAACGGCAGGAACTCCACCAGCTGCGCCAACGGGTTGCCCTGGCTCGTGGCGACCAGGTCGTAGTCGTCGATCACGATGAACACGTCCGGTCCCGTCCACCAGCTGCGGTCCCGCAGCTGCTGCGGGGTCACGTCCGTCGGCGGCTGCCTGCGCGAGAACACCCCGACCAGCGCCTCCATGTGCATCTGCAGGGAGCTCGCCATCGGCGCGTACTCCAGCAGGTGCTCCTCCGGCAGCGCCCCCAGCAGCCCGCGCCGGTAGTCGCCGACGACCAGCTTGGCCTGGTCCGGACGGTAGCGCTGGGCGATCTGCTGCGCGATCAGCCGCAGCAGGTTCGTCTTGCCCGACTCGCTCTCGCCGAACACCAGGAAGAAGGGGTCGCTCTCGAAGTCCACGAACACCGGCTCCAGGGCCGTCTCGTCGATGCCGATCGCGATCCCCCGCTCCGGGAACTCCCCGCCCTTGGGCAGCCGGTCCGCGTGCAGCAGCCGCGGCAGCAGCCGCACCCCGGGAGCGGACGGGCCCGACCAGCCCGAACGCGCCGCCGCCACGAACGCGCGGGTCCCCTCCGAGAGGCTCTCCGCGTCGTGCGACCCGTCGGTCCGCGGCAGCGCCCCCAGGAAGTGCAGCTTCTCCGGCACCTGGCCGCGCCCCGGCATCCCCGTCGGCACGTTCGCCGCCACCCGCCGGTCGAACTCGGAGTCCATCACGTCCCCGAGCCGCAGCTCCAGCCGGCTCAGCAGCTGGTCCTTCAGCGCCGACCGCACCTCCATGTAGCGGGCCGCCGTGACCACCACGTGGATGCCGTAGCCGAGCCCGCGGGCCGCGATGTCGGTCACCACCGGCTCCAGGCCCTCGTACTCGCCGCGGAACCCGCCCCAGCCGTCGACGACCAGGAACACGTCGCCCCACGCCTCGCCCGGCAGCTCGCCCGCCGCCCGCCTGCGCCGGTACGTGCCGATGGAGTCGATGCCGTTCGCCCGGAAGAACTCCTCGCGCCGGGCCAGGATCCCCGCCACCTCCGCGACCGTGCGCCGCACCCGCTCCGGATCCAGCCGGGAGGCGATCGAGCCCACGTGCGGCAGCTCCGCCACCGAGGACAGCGCCCCGCCGCCGAAGTCCAGCCCGTAGAACTGCACCTCGCGCGGGGTGTGCGTCAGCGCGAACGCGCAGATCAGCGTCCGCACCAGCGTGGACTTGCCCGACTGCGGACCGCCCACCACCATCATGTGCCCCGCCGCACCCGAGAAGTCCCGGTAGAGCACCTCGCGCCGCTGCTCGAAGGGCTTGTCGATCAGCCCGAGCGGCACCACCAGCCCGCCCGGCCGCGTGTACCCCTGCGCGTGCAGCCCGCGCTCCGCCGACGGCGCCAGGGCCGGCAGCAGCTGGTCCAGGGAAGGCGCCCGGTCCAGCGGCGGCAGCCACACCTGGTGCGCCGGAACGCCCTGCCCCTCCAGCCGCCCCACGATCACGTCGAGCACCGTGTCGGCGAGCGCGTCGTCCTCCCGCTGCGCCCGCTCCGCCCGCTCCGCCGCGAGCGCCGGGTCCGGCGCCGCGTACACCACCGGCACCGGGGCCGCCGTGAACAGCGCCGGGCGGCGCTCCACCGGGAACGGCCCCGCCGACGGGTCCGGCCCGCCCGAGCGGTAGACGCCCGACACGTACGCCGCCTTGAAGCGCACCATCTCGTCCGTGCCGAACTTCAGGTAGCCCGAACCGGGCACCGACGGCAGGTGGTACGCGTCCGGCACGCCGAGCGCCGTCCGCGACTCCGACGCCGAGAAGGTGCGCAGACCGATCCGGTACGACAGGTACGTGTCCAGGCCGCGCAGCTTGCCCTCCTCCAGCCGCTGCGAGGCCAGCAGCAGGTGCACGCCCAGCGAGCGGCCGATCCGGCCGATCTGGATGAACATGTCGATGAAGTCGGGCTTGGCGGTCAGCAGCTCCGAGAACTCGTCGATGACCAGCACCAGCGAGGCCAGCGGCTCCAGCGGGGCGCCCGCCGCGCGCGCCTTCTCGTAGTCGTGGATGTTCGCGTAGTTGCCCGCGGAACGCAGCAGCTCCTGCCGGCGCTGGAGCTCGCCGCGGATCGAGTCGCCCATCCGGTCCACGAGCGTCAGGTCGTCCGCCAGGTTGGTGATCACCGCCGCGACGTGCGGCATCCGGCCCATGCCGGTGAAGGTGGCACCGCCCTTGAAGTCGGCGAGGACGAAGTTCAGCGTCTCCGAGGTGTGCGTCACCGCCAGCCCCAGCACCAGCGTGCGCAGCAGCTCCGACTTGCCCGAACCCGTCGCACCCACGCACAGCCCGTGCGGGCCCATGCCCTCCTGCGCGGCCTCCTTCAGGTCCAGCATCACCGGCGCGCCGTCCTCGCCCACCCCGATCGGCACCCGCAGCCGCTCGCCGGCCGACCGCGGCCGCCAGGTGCGGGACACGTCGACCGAAGCCGCGTCGCCCAGGTTCAGCAGGTCGGTGAAGTCCAGGTTCGCCAGCAGCGGCTCGTCGTCGTCCCCGCCCCCCGTGCGCAGCGGCGCCAGCTGCCGGGCCAGCGCCTCCGCCGCCGGCAGCGACAAGCCGTCCGGGACGCCCTCGTACGCGACACCCGCGCCCGACTCCAGCCGCAGCCGGCCCGGCTCCACCACCACCGACAGCCCGCCGCGCCGCGGGCCCTCCCCGGCGAAGCGAGCGGACTCGTCCAGGCCGCCCGCGACCACCTCGACGACGGTGACGCCCTGCAGCCCCTCGGCCGCCGCGAACACCGAGTCCGGCGGCACCAGCCCGCCGTCCAGCACCACCACCAGGTGCGGCTGGTCCAGCACCGGCGACACCTCCCGGCTGAACCGCGGCCGCCCCTCCAGCCGGGACCCCAGCAGCCCCTCCAGATCACCCAGGTCGTCGCCGAACAGCCGCTTCGTACCGGCCCCGTCGACCTGCCCCGGCACCTGCGTGTGCGGCAGCCACTTCACCCAGTCCCACGAAGGCACCGCCCCCGGCGCGGCCACCACCGCCACCACCAGGTCCTCGGGGGAGTGCAGCGTCACCAGCTGCGCCACCATCGCCCGCGCCGCACCCCGCGCCGACTCCGCCTCCCCGGACACCGTCACGTGGTAGAACGCCCGGATCGACACCGCCACCGGCAGCCCCTCCAGCGAGGAGTGCACCTTCAGGAACCGCTGCATCGCCCCCGCCGCCAGCGGCTCCAGCTCGTCCACCGGGGCCGTGTCCGGAGCCACCAGCGCCGTCGCGAGCCGCTGCGCGCCCAGCCCCAGCCGGGCCTGCCCGAAGTCCGCGTCGCCGACCCGCCGCTCCCACAGCCGCGAACCCTCCGCCACCACCGACCACAGCTGGTCGGGCGCCGGGTGCAGGTACAGCTGCGCGTCGCGCTGCGCCCGCGCGGTGCGCCGCACCTGGCGGCGCGTCTGCGCGAGGTACTTGAGGTAGTCCCGCCGCACGTCGGCCATCTGCCCCTGCGTACCGCGCCGGTGGCGCACCAGCTGGGCGATGACCATGCCCACCGTCGACGCCAGCATCAGCACGCCCATGATCCGCATGAACGGCGCCGAGCCCGGCATGAAGAAGAAGACCACCGAGGAGCCCATGCCCAGCATCGGCAGGAGCTGCATCAGCGTGCCCTCCTGCTGCCCCCGCGGGAGTTCCGGCGGCGCCTCCAGCCTCAGCTCGTCCGAAGGGACCTCGGGCGGCAGGGACCGCGGCGGGCGTTTGACGACGATCTGGCTCACCGGAGCATCAATCCCTCGAAAACTGGCGGGACGTCGCGGCCGGCGCCCCCAAGTCCCGGGCACCGGCGGCCACTCCCGCCCCCGCGCCCGACGCGAACGGCGATCCTACTTGCCGGGGGCCGTCCCCCCTCCGGGTAGGGTGACGCCCGCGCCATGCGCGTCCGCGAACCGACCGCCGCCGCGGCGGTTCGGTGCCAACCAGGGGGTCACACAGGTGAGTACGGCCGAGGCGACCGGTTTCTGCAGGGTCACCGTCGTGGCGCCGGACAGCCGCATCGACGTAGCCCTCCCCGAGGACATCGCCGTCGCCGACGTCTACCCCGAACTGCTGCGCCTCACCGGCCAGACCCAGCCCGTCGGCGCCCCCACCGGCTTCCACCTGGTCCGCCGCTCCGGCACCGTCCTCGACGGAGCCCGCACCCTCGCCGCCCAGCAGGTCCTGGACGGCGAGGTGCTCAGCCTGCGGCCCTTCGCCGAGTCCCTGCCGCCGGCCGTCTTCGACGACGTCTCCGACGCCGTCGCCTCCGCCGTCGTCCGCGACCGGCACCGCTGGAGCGACGACATGCTGCGCGGGGCGGGCCTGTCCGGCGCGGCGGTGCTGCTCGTCCTGCTCGGCTTCCTCCTCTGGTACGCGGACCCCGTCCGGCACGACATGCACGGCCTCCCCGGGATCATCGCCGGGGCCGTCGGCCTGCTGCTCACCGCCGCCGCCGGAGTGCGCGCCCGCGTCTACCGCGACCGCGGCTCCGCCGTCGCCCTCGGCCTCGCCGCCCTGCCGCACCTGCTGATCGCCGGCTCCGGGACCGTCGCCGCCGGCGCCGGCCAGGGACCCGGCCGCCTCCAGTTCCTGCTCGGCTGCGCCTGCGTCCTGGTCGCCTCCGTCGCGCTGGTCGCGCTCACCCCGGACGGGGACGCCCCCTTCGTCGCCGCCACCTTCCTGGCCGCCACCGGGACCCTGGCCGCCTTCGGCGCCATCGCCGCCGACGCCTCCGCCACGGCCGCCGCCGCCGTGTGCGCCCCCGTCGCCATCGGGCTCGTCGCCTTCCTCCCCGCCCTGTCCGCCCGCTTCGCCCGGCTGCCCATCGGGTACGCCGCCCCGCAGAGCGCGGCCCCCGGATACGAGGCCCCGGACCACTACGACGCCGACCCGTACGCCGACCAGGGCGGCGCCGGCCAGCAGGCCGCCCCGCTCGACGCCGAGGCCATCGCCGCCCAGGCCCGGCGGGGGCACGAGATGCTGCTCGGCCTCGTCGGGGGATGCGCCGCGGTCGCCGTCGCGGCCGCCGCCGTCCTCGGCTTCTCCGACAGCACCTGGGGCCGCCTGCTGGCCCTGGCCACCGGCCTGGCGATGCTGCTGCGCGCCCGCCTCTTCCGCTACACCTCCCAGGTGGTCTGCGCCCTGGCCGCCGGGCTGGCCGCGGTCGGCCTGCTGGTCCTGGGGCTGGCCCTGCGCACGCCGGTCGACCAGGTGTTCGAACGTACGGTCTGGCTCTCGGCCGCCGTCGCCGCCGGAGCCGCCCTCCTCGCGGGAATCTCGCTTGTCATCCCCCGCAAGGGCCTGTCACCCTTCTGGGGAAGGCTGCTCGACCTCACCGAGGCCGCGGTCCTGCTCAGCCTGGTCCCGCTGGCCCTGGCAGTGCTCGACGTGTACGGCCGCGCCCGCTCTCTCACCAGCTGAGACGTCGCGACCCGGCAGCCTGGTACGCTGTGTGACGGCCGTTTGTGTACGCGTTCCCGGAGACCTCTGGGGACAGCGCCCAGCGGACCTCGCCTCCCGAGTTACGGAAGCTCCCCAGCGAATTCGACCTGGGGCACTCGGTGGCCACGAAGACCAAACGAGGAGTAAGCGTGCCGCTCGACGCCGCTACGAAGAAGCAGATCATCGCCGAATTCGGTGCCAAGGAGGGCGACACCGGCTCTCCCGAGGTCCAGGTCGCGATGCTGTCCCGCCGCATCTCGGACCTGACCGAGCACCTCAAGACCCACAAGCACGACCACCACTCCCGTCGTGGTCTGCTGATCCTGGTCGGCCAGCGCCGCCGCCTGCTGCAGTACCTGGCCAAGAAGGACATCCAGCGCTTCCGTACGCTGGTCGAGCGCCTCGGCATCCGCCGCGGTGCGGCCGGCGCCAAGTAAGCACGCTGTGAAGGGAGCGGTTCCCACACCGATGGGGCCGCTCCCTTTGCTGTACGTGCGCGACGTACCGGACGCTTTGTAGTCTGGGACACAGCGCACAACTGAAGAGGAGGAGCGCCCTCCCTACGCCGCCGGTCCTCGGTAGTGGCATCCGGAAGGCCCCGTCGGAGGGGCCGGGAACCGGGTGCTTCGATCGAAGACCGGCCCGCACGCCAGGAGCGCTTCTCCGCAACCGTCCACCACCACACGGGTGGCGGACGGAGACGACGAAAATGGAGAAAACGCTAGTGGAGAACGAGACCCACTACGCCGAGGCCGTCATCGACAACGGCTCCTTCGGCACCCGCACCATCCGCTTCGAGACGGGCCGCCTCGCCCGCCAGGCCGCCGGCTCCGCCGTTGCCTACCTGGACGACGACACGATGGTCCTCTCCGCGACCACCGCGTCGAAGAAGCCCAAGGACCAGCTCGACTTCTTCCCCCTGACGGTGGACGTCGAGGAGCGCCAGTACGCCGCCGGCAAGATCCCCGGCTCCTTCTTCCGCCGCGAGGGCCGCCCCTCCGAGGACGCGATCCTCACCTGCCGCCTGATCGACCGCCCGCTGCGCCCCTCCTTCAAGAAGGGCCTGCGCAACGAGATCCAGGTCGTCGCCACCGTCATGGCGCTCAACCCGGACCACCTGTACGACGTCATCGCGATCAACGCCGCGTCCGCGTCCACCCAGCTGGCCGGCCTGCCCTTCTCCGGCCCGATCGGCGGCGTCCGCGTCGCGCTGATCAAGGGCCAGTGGGTCGCCTTCCCGACGCACACCGAGCTCGAGGACGCCGTCTTCGACATGGTCGTCGCGGGCCGCGCCCTGGAGGACGGCGACGTCGCGATCATGATGGTCGAGGCCGAGGCCACCGAGCGGACCATCGCCCTGGTCAAGGGCGGCGCCGAGGCGCCGACCGAGGAGATCGTGGCCGCCGGCCTCGAGGCCGCGAAGCCCTTCATCAAGGTCCTGTGCAAGGCCCAGGCCGACCTGGCCGCCAAGGCCGCCAAGCCCGAGGGCGAGTTCCCGGTCTTCCTCGACTACGAGCAGGACGTCTACGCCGCCCTGGAGCAGGCCGTCCGCGGCGAGCTGGCCCAGGCGCTGACCATCGCGGGCAAGCAGGACCGCGAGGCCGAGCTGGACCGCGTCAAGGAGATCGCCGCCGAGAAGCTCCTCCCGGCCTTCGAGGGCCGCGAGAAGGAGATCTCCGCCGCCTACCGCAGCCTGACCAAGGCCCTGGTGCGCGAGCGCGTCATCAAGGACAAGGTCCGCATCGACGGCCGTGGCCTGACCGACATCCGCACCCTGGCCGCCGAGGTCGAGGCCATCCCGCGCGTGCACGGCTCGGCGCTGTTCGAGCGTGGCGAGACCCAGATCCTGGGCGTCACCACCCTCAACATGCTCCGCATGGAGCAGCAGCTGGACACCCTCTCCCCGGTGACCCGCAAGCGCTACATGCACAACTACAACTTCCCGCCGTACTCCGTCGGCGAGACCGGCCGCGTCGGCTCTCCGAAGCGCCGCGAGATCGGCCACGGCGCGCTCGCCGAGCGCGCGATCGTGCCGGTCCTGCCGACGCGCGAGGAGTTCCCCTACGCGATCCGCCAGGTGTCCGAGGCCCTCGGCTCCAACGGTTCGACGTCCATGGGCTCGGTCTGCGCCTCCACCATGTCGCTGCTGAACGCCGGTGTGCCCCTCAAGGCCCCCGTCGCCGGCATCGCCATGGGCCTGATCTCCCAGGAGATCGACGGCAAGACGCACTACGTCGCCCTCACCGACATCCTCGGTGCGGAGGACGCCTTCGGCGACATGGACTTCAAGGTCGCCGGCACCAAGGAGTTCGTCACCGCCCTCCAGCTCGACACCAAGCTGGACGGCATCCCGGCCTCCGTCCTGGCCGCGGCCCTGACCCAGGCCCGCGACGCCCGCCTCCACATCCTCGACGTGATGATGGAAGCGATCGACACGCCGGACGAGATGTCCCCCAACGCCCCGCGGATCATCACCGTCAAGATCCCCGTGGACAAGATCGGCGAGGTCATCGGCCCCAAGGGCAAGATGATCAACCAGATCCAGGAGGACACCGGCGCCGAGATCACGATCGAGGACGACGGCACCATCTACATCGGTGCCGCCGACGGCCCGGCCGCCGAGGCCGCCCGCTCCACGATCAACGCGATCGCCAACCCGACCATGCCGGAGGTCGGCGAGCGCTACCTGGGTACGGTCGTCAAGACCACCACCTTCGGTGCCTTCGTCTCCCTCATGCCCGGCAAGGACGGCCTGCTGCACATCTCGCAGATCCGCAAGCTCGCCGGCGGCAAGCGCGTGGAGAACGTCGAGGACGTGCTCGCGGTCGGCACCAAGGTGCAGGTCGAGATCGCCGAGATCGACCAGCGCGGCAAGCTCTCCCTCGTCCCCGTGGTCGAGGGCGAGACCGAGTCCGCCGGCGGCTCCGACGCTGACAAGGACGACTCCGACAAGTGACGTCGCGTAGTTCCCGTGTGACGGCCCGCCCCTCTTCGGAGGGGCGGGCCGTCGCCCGTACCCAAACCCTCCTCAAGGGCGAGAACGGCATCGGCACCGTCCGGCGCACCGTCCTCCCCGGCGGGCTGCGCGTCGTCACCGAGACGCTGCCGTCCGTGCGCTCCGCCACCTTCGGCATCTGGGCGGGCGTCGGCTCCCGCGACGAGACGCCCTCCCTGAACGGCGCCACCCACTACCTGGAGCACCTCCTCTTCAAGGGCACCGCCCAGCGCAGCGCCCTCGACATCTCCTCCGCGATCGACGCGGTCGGCGGCGAGATGAACGCCTTCACGGCGAAGGAGTACACCTGCTACTACGCCCGGGTGCTCGACACGGACCTGCCGCTGGCCATCGACGTGGTCTGCGACATGCTCACCGGCTCGCTGATCCGCGAGGAGGACGTCGACGCCGAGCGCGGTGTCATCCTCGAAGAGATCGCGATGACCGAGGACGACCCGGGCGACGTGGTCCACGACCTGTTCGCCCAGACCATGTACGGGGACTCGCCGCTCGGCCGCCCCGTCCTCGGCACCGTCGACACGATCAACGCCCTCGGCGCCGACCGGATCCGCCGCTTCTGGAAGAAGCACTACGACCCGACCCGCCTGGTCGTCGCCGCCGCCGGCAACGTCGACCACAACAAGGTCGTACGCCAGGTCCGCGCGGCCTTCGAGAAGGCCGGCGCCCTGAAGCACACCGACGCCGTGCCGGTCGGCCCGCGCACCGGCACCAAGCGCATCCGCACCGCCGGCCGCGTCGAGCTGGTGGGCCGCAAGACCGAGCAGGCCCACGTGGTCCTCGGCATGCCGGGCCTGGCCCGCACCGACGAGCGCCGCTGGGCCCTCGGCGTGCTGAACACCGCCCTCGGCGGCGGCATGTCCTCCCGGCTCTTCCAGGAGGTCCGCGAGAAGCGCGGCCTGGCCTACAGCGTGTACTCGTACACCTCCGGCTTCGCCGACACCGGCCTCTTCGGCGTCTACGCCGGCTGCCGGCCCAGCCAGGTCCACGACGTCCTGCGGATCTGCCGCCAGGAGCTCGACACCGTCGCCTCCGAGGGCCTCACCGACGAGGAGATCAGGCGCGCCATCGGCCAGCTCTCCGGCTCCACCGTCCTCGGCCTGGAGGACACCGGCGCGATCATGAACCGCATCGGCAAGAGCGAGCTGTGCTGGGGCGACCAGATGTCCGTCGACGACATGCTGGCCCGCATCGCCTCGGTGACCCCGGACGACGTCCGCGCGGTCGCCCAGGATGTACTGGCACAGCGGCCCTCGCTGGCGGTGATCGGCCCGCTCAAGGAGAAGCAGGCCGCCCGGCTCGACGAAGCGGTCGCCTAGACCCGTACGCACGCACCCTTAAGGAAGCAACAATGAGCAAGCTGCGCGTGGCAGTCCTCGGCGCCCGGGGCCGCATCGGCTCCGAGGCGGTCAAGGCGGTCGAGGCCGCCGAGGACATGGAGCTGGTGGCGGCCCTCGGACGGGGCGACAAGCTGGAGCAGGTGGCCGAGGCGGGAGCCCAGGTCGCCGTCGAGCTGACCACCCCCGACTCGGTCATGGGGAACCTGGACTTCCTCGTGGGCCACGGCATCCACGCCGTGGTCGGCACCACCGGCTGGAACGAGGGCCGCCTCGCCCAGCTCGGCACCTGGCTCGCCGCCTCCCCGGAGACCGGCGTGCTCATCGCCCCGAACTTCTCCATCGGCGCCGTCCTCACCATGAAGTTCGCGGCCCAGGCCGCCCGCTACTTCGAGTCCGTCGAGGTCGTGGAGCTGCACCACCCGTCGAAGGTCGACGCCCCCTCGGGCACCGCGACCCGCACGGCCCAGCTCATCGCGGCCGCCCGCGCCGAGGCCGGCCTCGGCGCCCAGCCCGACGCCACCGCCACGGCCCTCGACGGTGCCCGCGGCGCCGACGTCGACGGCGTCCCCGTGCACGCCATCCGCCTGCGCGGCCTGCTGGCCCACCAGGAGGTGCTGCTCGGCGGCGACGGCGAGACCCTGACCATCCGTCACGACTCCCTGCACCACAGCAGCTTCATGCCGGGCATCCTGCTCGGCGCCCGCCGCGTGACGCAGACCCCGGGCCTCACCTTCGGCCTGGAAAACTTCCTCGACCTCGGCTGATGAGGCAGTAACACCATGCGCGCGAAGATCACCTACCTCGTCACGGCCGCCGTCCTGGTCGTCTACTTCGTCCTGGTCGGCAGCCGGGGCCTGCTGTTGATCCGGCAGGGCACCTGGCTCACCGTCACCTTCGGTGCGGCGGTGCTCATCCTGCCCGTCATCGGCATCTGGTTCCTCTGGATGAACACCCGCTTCGTCACCCGGGCCAACCAGCTCGCGTCGGAGCTGGAGGCCGAGGGCGGCCTGCCCGTCGACGAGCTGGAACGGGACCAGTACGGCCGGATCCTGCGGGACTCCGCCGACGAGGTCTTCGCACGCCGCAAGGCGGAGACCGAGGACGCGCCGGGGGACTGGCGCACCTGGTTCCGCCTCGCCGTCGCCTACCACGACGCCCGCGACACCCCGCGGGCCCGCAAGGCCATGCAGCGGGCCATCGCCCTGCACCAGGCACGCGCCTGACGCACGGCAGGCAAACGGAAGGGCCCGTACAGGACGATCCCCGTACGGGCCCTCGTGTCGTCGCGCCGCCGTCAGGCGGGCACGCCCCGGTACTCCTCGGCCCACGCCTCCACCCGGCCGACGGCCCGGTCGAAGGCCTCGCCGCGCGCCAGGAAGTCGGCGCTGTGGTCGGTCAGCAGCACCTGCACCTCCTTGCCGCGGGCGGAAACCGTCAGCGCCTGCCCCTGCACGGTCCGGGGCAGTCCCAGCCAGCGCACCGGCTGCTGGACCGTGCGCACCTTCTCGACCTGGCTCCAGGAGACCGAGCGGGTCCCGAGGAAGCCGACCCGGCGCAGCCCTGAGGGGCTCACCCATACGCCCGAGCGCAGGATCCGCAGCGCGGAGCCGACGACGGCGAGCGAGGCGGCCAGGGCGACGCCCGCGCCCGTCCAGGTGCCCGCGAAGGCGATGATCACGGTGGCCAGCAGCATGAAGGCGGCGAGCAGCAGCAGCACCGACGCGCCGGCGACCCGCCAGGGGCCGGGCCGGTAGGGGCGCCGCCAGCGCTCGGGGTTCACATGGGGGAGGGCTTCGTCCTCGTGTGCGTCGAAGACGCCGTCGGCCGTCAGGAAGGGCAGGGGCACGGCAGGACCTCACTCACGTGCATGTTCGGTTGGGCTGTGCCCGAGAGGCTACCGCCCCCCGGACTCCCCCGATTGCTGCGCCGTCCCCGCGGGCCGGTCGGACGCCTGGTAAGGCTGCAGTGCGGGTATGCCGAAGAGCAGCGAGCCCACGAGTCCCGCCACCACGGTCAGTCCGACCAGACTACGGGCGGCGATCTGGGCGACGCTCAGACTCTCGCGCGGCGGCGGAGTGACGTTGCTTCGGAAACGGTCGGCCTCGGCGACGAAGGCGAAGGGGACGGGTTCGCGCCGGCGAAACACGGTGGCGGCTCTCCTCACGGTCGGGGCCCTGGGCCCGGGTTCTGACGGATGGTGTGCTCTCTCCTGGAGAGACGAACGAACGGCGCCATCGGTGCCGGAATTCGGGACATTAAGCAAAATTCATGGCGCCCGCCCGCGCCGGGCCCGTCGGGACCCGGCTCAGGCCGGGAGGGCCGACGGGAGGATGGAGCAGCGACGGGCGGGGCCCGTGCCGCCGCCGCCCGCGTTGCCCCGTAAGGGCTGATGCACGCGTGGCGTACGCATGTACGGAGGTAAGTCCCAAGTGTCCGTATTGCGACGTTTCGTAAAGTTCATCTAGGCTGATCAAACGGACCCGGCACTGCTTGAACCCCCGAGCAGGCAGTGCCGGGATCCAACACCCCCGGCTCCCGCCGGGCGGCACCGCCTGTTGACGTCCCCCGAGGGGACACCGCGAGCATGGCAGCGAGTAGCGTGTTCCCCATGGCTCCGATCTCGACTCCGCAGACCCCCTTCGGGCGGGTCCTCACCGCCATGATCACGCCGTTCACGGCTGATGGCGCACTTGACCTCGACGGCGCGCAGCGTCTCGCCGTCCACCTGGTGGACGCAGGCAACGACGGCCTGATCATCAACGGCACCACCGGTGAGTCGCCCACCACCACCGACGCGGAGAAAAACGACCTCGTACGAGCCGTACTCGAAGCGGTCGGCGACCGCGCCCACGTCGTCGCCGGCATCGGGACCAACGACACCCGGCACACCCTGGAGCTGGCCCGCCAGGCCGAGCGCACCGGAGCCCACGGCCTCCTGGCGGTGACGCCGTACTACAGCAAGCCGCCGCAGGAAGGCCTCTTCCAGCACTTCACGGCCATCGCCGACGCCACCGAGCTGCCGGTCATGCTCTACGACATCCCCGGCCGCAGCGGCGTCCCGATCAACACGGAGACCCTGGTCAGGCTGGCGGAGCACCCCCGCATCGTGGCCAACAAGGACGCCAAGGGCGACCTCGGCCGCGCCAGCTGGGCCATCGCCCAGAGCGGCCTGGCCTGGTACTCCGGCGACGACATGCTGAACCTGCCGCTCCTGTCGGTCGGCGCCGTCGGCTTCGTCTCCGTCGTCAGCCACGTCGTCACCCCCGAGCTGCGGGCGATGCTGGAGGCCCACGTCGGCGGCGACGTCCAGAAGGCCACCGAGATCCACCAGAAGCTGCTCCCGGTCTTCACGGGCATGTTCCGCACCCAGGGCGTCATGACCACCAAGAAGGCCCTGTCCCTCCAGGGCCTGCCCGCCGGCCCGCTGCGCCTGCCCCTCGTCGGCCTGACCGACGAAGAGACGGCACAGCTCAAGATCGATCTTGCCGCGGGCGGGGTACAGCTCTGACAACGGACTTCACAACTGAATATGCAAGAACGAAACAGACGAAAGCAAGTGCACGAATGACATGCGCGCCACGTGCCTGAGGGGCACGTGGCGCGCGTGGTGAAGGAGAACCTTTGAGCCATCCGCACCCTGAACTCGGCCCGCCGCCGAAGCTCCCCAAGGGCGGCCTCCGGGTCACCCCGCTGGGCGGCCTCGGCGAAATCGGCCGCAACATGACCGTCTTCGAGTTCGACGGCCGTCTTCTGATCGTCGACTGCGGCGTGCTCTTCCCCGAGGAGGAGCAGCCGGGCATCGACCTGATCCTGCCGGACTTCACGTCCATCCGGGACCGCCTCGACGACATCGAGGGCATCGTCCTGACCCACGGCCACGAGGACCACATCGGCGCCGTCCCGTACCTCCTCCGGGAGAAGCCGGACATCCCGCTGATCGGCTCCAAGCTGACCCTCGCCCTCATCGAGGCGAAGCTCCAGGAGCACCGCATCCGCCCCTACACCCTGGAGGTGAAGGAGGGCGAGCGCGAGAACCTGGGCCCCTTCGACTGCGAGTTCATCGCGGTCAACCACTCCATCCCGGACGCCCTGGCCGTCGCCATCCGCACGGACGCGGGTCTCGTCGTCGCCACCGGCGACTTCAAGATGGACCAGCTCCCGATGGACAACCGCCTCACGGACCTGCACGCCTTCGCGCGTCTGAGCGAGGAGGGCATCGACCTCCTCCTCTCGGACTCGACGAACGCCGAGGTTCCGGGCTTCGTCCCGCCGGAGCGCGACATCTCCAACGTGATCCGCGGCGTCTTCGCGGGCGCGCAGAAGCGGATCATCGTGGCCTCCTTCGCGAGCCACGTGCACCGCATCCAGCAGGTCCTGGACGCCGCGCACGAGTACGGCCGCCGCGTCGCCTTCGTGGGCCGCTCCATGGTCCGCAACATGGGCATCGCCCGTGACCTGGGCTACCTGCGGGTGCCGGCCGGCCTCGTCGTCGACGTCAAGACCCTCGACGACCTGCCGGACGACGAGGTCGTGCTCGTCTGCACGGGCTCCCAGGGCGAGCCGATGGCGGCGCTGTCCCGCATGGCGAACCGCGACCACCAGATCCGGATCGTCCCCGGCGACACCGTGATCCTGGCGTCGTCCCTGATCCCGGGCAACGAGAACGCGGTCTACCGCGTGATCAACGGCCTGACCCGCTGGGGCGCCAACGTCGTGCACAAGGGCAACGCCAAGGTGCACGTCTCGGGCCACGCGTCCGCCGGCGAGCTGCTGTACTTCTACAACATCTGCAAGCCGAAGAACCTGATGCCGGTCCACGGCGAATGGCGCCACCTGCGCGCCAACGCCGAGCTCGGCGCGATGACGGGCGTCCCGAAGGACCGCATCGTCATCGCCGAGGACGGCGTCGTCGTCGACCTGATCGACGGCAAGGCCCGGATCTCCGGCAAGGTCCAGGCCGGCTACGTGTACGTGGACGGCCTGTCGGTCGGCGACGTCACCGAGGCCTCCCTCAAGGACCGCCGCATCCTCGGAGACGAGGGCATCATCTCGGTCTACGTCGTGGTCGACAGCACCACGGGCAAGGTCGTCACGGGCCCGAACATCCAGGCCCGCGGCTCCGGCATCGAGGACTCGGCCTTCGGGCCGGTCACCGCGAAGATCGAGGAAGCCATCGCCCGCGCCGCCGCCGACGGCGTCGCGGAACCGCACCAGATCCAGCAGCTCATCCGCCGGACCATGGGCAAGTGGGTGTCGGACAGCTATCGCCGCCGCCCGATGATCCTCCCGGTCGTGGTCGAGGTCTGACCTCGGCGTACGCCCCGGCGTACGTAGCGACCTCACTGGAGCGGGGCAACCGGATTTGCGTCCGGGGGCCCCGCTCCAGTACGTTTGCGTCTCCACCTCGCAAGGAACCGGGCACACACGTGTGCCCGTTGCCGTGTGCGAGCGGGTGGCAATCAGCACTCAGGGAGACCTGATAAAGTCTGATCCACCCGAAAGGGAAAGGCCCCCCGAAGGCCATCGGAATTCAAAACCGAGTCGGAAACGACAAGGAAAAGAATCTGATAGAGTCGGAACCGCCGGAAAGGGAAAGCGCGAAAGCGCAGAACCTGGAAAGCAAGCGAGAAAGACTCTGATAGAGTCTGAATCGCAAGAACGAAAGCCCGGAGGAAAGCCCGAGAGGGTGAGTACAAAGGAAGCGTCCGTTCCTTGAGAACTCAACAGCGTGCCAAAAATCAACGCCAGAAGTTGATACCCCGTCCACTCCGGTGGATGAGGTTCCTTTGAAAAAGACCTGCGAGGTCGCCTTCGGGTGATGCTTGCAGGCAACGAACACAGCGAGGACGTTGTGGTCAGTCGGTCTTATTCCGACCGTGACTGGCCCGCTCTTTCGTGGTGTGGACCGGATTACCGGTAAACATTCATGGAGAGTTTGATCCTGGCTCAGGACGAACGCTGGCGGCGTGCTTAACACATGCAAGTCGAACGATGAAGCCCTTCGGGGTGGATTAGTGGCGAACGGGTGAGTAACACGTGGGCAATCTGCCCTTCACTCTGGGACAAGCCCTGGAAACGGGGTCTAATACCGGATACGACTGCGGGAGGCATCTCCTGTGGTGGAAAGCTCCGGCGGTGAAGGATGAGCCCGCGGCCTATCAGCTTGTTGGTGGGGTAATGGCCCACCAAGGCGACGACGGGTAGCCGGCCTGAGAGGGCGACCGGCCACACTGGGACTGAGACACGGCCCAGACTCCTACGGGAGGCAGCAGTGGGGAATATTGCACAATGGGCGAAAGCCTGATGCAGCGACGCCGCGTGAGGGATGACGGCCTTCGGGTTGTAAACCTCTTTCAGCAGGGAAGAAGCGAAAGTGACGGTACCTGCAGAAGAAGCGCCGGCTAACTACGTGCCAGCAGCCGCGGTAATACGTAGGGCGCAAGCGTTGTCCGGAATTATTGGGCGTAAAGAGCTCGTAGGCGGCTTGTCACGTCGGATGTGAAAGCCCGAGGCTTAACCTCGGGTCTGCATTCGATACGGGCTAGCTAGAGTGTGGTAGGGGAGATCGGAATTCCTGGTGTAGCGGTGAAATGCGCAGATATCAGGAGGAACACCGGTGGCGAAGGCGGATCTCTGGGCCATTACTGACGCTGAGGAGCGAAAGCGTGGGGAGCGAACAGGATTAGATACCCTGGTAGTCCACGCCGTAAACGTTGGGAACTAGGTGTTGGCGACATTCCACGTCGTCGGTGCCGCAGCTAACGCATTAAGTTCCCCGCCTGGGGAGTACGGCCGCAAGGCTAAAACTCAAAGGAATTGACGGGGGCCCGCACAAGCGGCGGAGCATGTGGCTTAATTCGACGCAACGCGAAGAACCTTACCAAGGCTTGACATATACCGGAAAGCATTAGAGATAGTGCCCCCCTTGTGGTCGGTATACAGGTGGTGCATGGCTGTCGTCAGCTCGTGTCGTGAGATGTTGGGTTAAGTCCCGCAACGAGCGCAACCCTTGTCCTGTGTTGCCAGCATGCCCTTCGGGGTGATGGGGACTCACAGGAGACCGCCGGGGTCAACTCGGAGGAAGGTGGGGACGACGTCAAGTCATCATGCCCCTTATGTCTTGGGCTGCACACGTGCTACAATGGCCGGTACAATGAGCTGCGATACCGTGAGGTGGAGCGAATCTCAAAAAGCCGGTCTCAGTTCGGATTGGGGTCTGCAACTCGACCCCATGAAGTCGGAGTCGCTAGTAATCGCAGATCAGCATTGCTGCGGTGAATACGTTCCCGGGCCTTGTACACACCGCCCGTCACGTCACGAAAGTCGGTAACACCCGAAGCCGGTGGCCCAACCCTTGTGGAGGGAGCTGTCGAAGGTGGGACTGGCGATTGGGACGAAGTCGTAACAAGGTAGCCGTACCGGAAGGTGCGGCTGGATCACCTCCTTTCTAAGGAGCACAGTACCGATTGCAGACAAACGTTCTGCACGGTCAGCTCATGGGTGGAACGTTGATTATTTGGCACGGTCTTCTGGATGGATCACGAGTACTGCTTCGGCGTGGAAAGTGAGTCACTGAAAGAGATCGTGCCTGGCACGTTGTTGGGTCCTGAAGGCACGGCCGTCTGGTCAGTCTTCAGTGCCGGCCCCGGTAAAGCTCTGTTTCGGCAGGGTGTGACGGGTGGCTGGTCGTTATTTGAGAACTACACAGTGGACGCGAGCATCTGTGGCCAAGTTTTTAAGGGCGCACGGTGGATGCCTTGGCACCAGGAACCGATGAAGGACGTGAGAGGCCGCGATAGGCCCCGGGGAGCTGCCAACTGAGCTTTGATCCGGGGGTGTCCGAATGGGGAAACCCGGCAGTCGTCATGGGCTGTCACCCACTGCTGAACACATAGGCAGTGTGGAGGGAACGAGGGGAAGTGAAACATCTCAGTACCCTCAGGAAGAGAAAACAACCGTGATTCCGGGAGTAGTGGCGAGCGAAACCGGATGAGGCCAAACCGTATGCGTGTGAGACCCGGCAGGGGTTGCGCATGCGGGGTTGTGGGAATGAGCTTTCACAGTCTGCCGGCTGTGAGGCGAGTCAGAAACCGTATGGATAGGCGAAGGACATGCGAAAGGTCCGGCGTAGAGGGTAAGACCCCCGTAGCTGAAATCTGTACGGCTTGCTTGCTCATCTCCCAAGTAGCACGGGGCCCGAGAAATCCCGTGTGAATCTGGCGGGACCACCCGCTAAGCCTAAATATTCCCTGGTGACCGATAGCGGATAGTACCGTGAGGGAATGGTGAAAAGTACCGCGGGAGCGGAGTGAAATAGTACCTGAAACCGTGTGCCTACAAGCCGTGGGAGCGTCGGGATCTTCGGATCCTCGTGACTGCGTGCCTTTTGAAGAATGAGCCTGCGAGTTAGCGGTGTGTAGCGAGGTTAACCCGTGTGGGGAAGCCGTAGCGAAAGCGAGTCCGAATAGGGCGATTGAGTTGCACGCTCTAGACCCGAAGCGGAGTGATCTAGCCATGGGCAGGTTGAAGCGGAGGTAAGACTTCGTGGAGGACCGAACCCACCAGGGTTGAAAACCTGGGGGATGACCTGTGGTTAGGGGTGAAAGGCCAATCAAACTCCGTGATAGCTGGTTCTCCCCGAAATGCATTTAGGTGCAGCGTCGTGTGTTTCTTGCCGGAGGTAGAGCACTGGATAGGCGATGGGCCCTACCGGGTTACTGACCTTAGCCAAACTCCGAATGCCGGTAAGTGAGAGCACGGCAGTGAGACTGTGGGGGATAAGCTCCATGGTCGAGAGGGAAACAGCCCAGAGCATCGACTAAGGCCCCTAAGCGTACGCTAAGTGGGAAAGGATGTGGAGTCGCAGAGACAACCAGGAGGTTGGCTTAGAAGCAGCCACCCTTGAAAGAGTGCGTAATAGCTCACTGGTCAAGTGATTCCGCGCCGACAATGTAGCGGGGCTCAAGCGTACCGCCGAAGTCGTGTCATTGCAGCAATAGGGCCAACGCCCGCTGTGATGGGTAGGGGAGCGTCGTGTGCCGGGTGAAGCAGCAGCGGAAGCTAGTTGTGGACGGTTCACGAGTGAGAATGCAGGCATGAGTAGCGATACACACGTGAGAAACGTGTGCGCCGATTGACTAAGGGTTCCTGGGTCAAGCTGATCTGCCCAGGGTAAGTCGGGACCTAAGGCGAGGCCGACAGGCGTAGTCGATGGACAACCGGTTGATATTCCGGTACCCGCTTTGAAACGCCCAATATCGAATCCTCTGATGCTAAGCCCGTGAAGCCGTTCCGGACCCTTCGGGGAATGGAAAGTGGTGGAGCCGGCGATCCAAGGTGGTAGTAGGTAAGCGATGGGGTGACGCAGGAAGGTAGTCCAGCCCGGGCGGTGGTTGTCCCGGGGTAAGGGTGTAGGCCGTGTGGTAGGCAAATCCGTCACACGTTAAGGCTGAGACCTGATGCCGAGCCGATTGTGGTGAAGTGGATGATCCTATGCTGTCGAGAAAAGCCTCTAGCGAGTTTCATGGCGGCCCGTACCCTAAACCGACTCAGGTGGTCAGGTAGAGAATACCGAGGCGTTCGGGTGAACTATGGTTAAGGAACTCGGCAAAATGCCCCCGTAACTTCGGGAGAAGGGGGGCCATTCCTGGTGATGAGACTTGCTCTCTGAGCTGGGGGTGGCCGCAGAGACCAGCGAGAAGCGACTGTTTACTAAAAACACAGGTCCGTGCGAAGCCGTAAGGCGATGTATACGGACTGACGCCTGCCCGGTGCTGGAACGTTAAGGGGACCGGTTAGTGACCTTTCGGGGTTGCGAAGCTGAGAACTTAAGCGCCAGTAAACGGCGGTGGTAACTATAACCATCCTAAGGTAGCGAAATTCCTTGTCGGGTAAGTTCCGACCTGCACGAATGGCGTAACGACTTCTCGACTGTCTCAACCATAGGCCCGGTGAAATTGCACTACGAGTAAAGATGCTCGTTTCGCGCAGCAGGACGGAAAGACCCCGGGACCTTTACTACAGTTTGATATTGGTGTTCGGTTCGGCTTGTGTAGGATAGGTGGGAGACTTTGAAGCAGCCACGCCAGTGGTTGTGGAGTCGCCGTTGAAATACCACTCTGGTCGTGCTGGATGTCTAACCTCGGTCCGTGATCCGGATCAGGGACAGTGTCTGATGGGTAGTTTAACTGGGGCGGTTGCCTCCCAAAGGGTAACGGAGGCGCCCAAAGGTTCCCTCAGCCTGGTTGGCAATCAGGTGTTGAGTGTAAGTGCACAAGGGAGCTTGACTGTGAGACCGACGGGTCGAGCAGGGACGAAAGTCGGGACTAGTGATCCGGCGGTGGCTTGTGGAAGCGCCGTCGCTCAACGGATAAAAGGTACCCCGGGGATAACAGGCTGATCTTCCCCAAGAGTCCATATCGACGGGATGGTTTGGCACCTCGATGTCGGCTCGTCGCATCCTGGGGCTGGAGTCGGTCCCAAGGGTTGGGCTGTTCGCCCATTAAAGCGGTACGCGAGCTGGGTTTAGAACGTCGTGAGACAGTTCGGTCCCTATCCGCTGTGCGCGTAGGAATATTGAGAAGGGCTGTCCCTAGTACGAGAGGACCGGGACGGACGAACCTCTGGTGTGCCAGTTGTCCTGCCAAGGGCATGGCTGGTTGGCTACGTTCGGGAGGGATAACCGCTGAAAGCATCTAAGCGGGAAGCCTGCTTCAAGATGAGTATTCCCACCTCCTTGAGAGGGTAAGGCTCCCAGTAGACGACTGGGTTGATAGGCCAGATGTGGAAGCCCGGTAACGGGTGGAGCTGACTGGTACTAATAGGCCGAGGGCTTGTCCTCAGTTGCTCGCGTCCACTGTGTTAGTTCTGAAGTAACGAACTCGCCTTGCCGGCTGGAGTTCAAACTTCATAGTGTTTCGGTGGTCATAGCGTTAGGGAAACGCCCGGTTACATTCCGAACCCGGAAGCTAAGCCTTTCAGCGCCGATGGTACTGCAGGGGGGACCCTGTGGGAGAGTAGGACGCCGCCGAACAACCCGCCCTTTTAGCTCAGTCGGTAGAGCGTCTCCATGGTAAGGAGAAGGTCAACGGTTCGATTCCGTTAAAGGGCTCCAAAGAAAAGGCCCCCGCCATCTGGCGGGGGCCTTTTTGCGTTTCAGGCTCACGAGGCCCAGCTACCCCTTCTCCCCGCCTCCCCGGGCGCCTGGCCGGCGGCCCGGGGAGGAGAGAGCGGCGTGCGGGTCAGGAGGCTCCGCGCTGCTGGGGGACGCGGAAGGCCAGGATGGCCATGTCGTCCGAGGCCGGTTCCGCGGCGAAGCGTTCGACCGCGCGCAGGACGCGGGAGGCGACCGCGCCCGCCGTGAGGCCGGTGCAGGTGGTGAGGACCTCCGCGAGGCCGTCGTCGCCGAGCATCCTGGTGCCCTCGCGGCGCTCGGTGACGCCGTCCGTGACGCACAGCAGGACGTCGCCCGGGTCGAGGGTCATGGTCTGTTCGTAGAGGTCGAGGTCGTCGATCACACCGAGCAGCGGCTGCGGCTCCGCGGCCGGGGTGACCTCGCCGTCCGGCCGGAGCCGCAGCGGGAGGGGGTGGCCGGCGCAGACGACCTTCATCAGGGCGCCGCCGTCGGGCTGCGGGTGCAGTTCCCCGTACAGGAGGGTGAGGAAGCGGCTGCGGGCGCCCTCGTCGAGGATCGCCGCGTTGAGGCGTTCCAGGACCGCCGGGCCGCCGAGGCCCTCGCGGGCCAGGAGGCGCAGGGCGTGGCGGGCCAGGCCGGTGACGGCGGCCGCCTCGGGGCCCGTACCGCAGACGTCGCCGATGGCGAAGCCGTACGCGCCGTCGCGGATCGGGAAGACGTCGTAGAAGTCGCCGCCGACCTCGTTGCCCTCGCCGGCGGCGCGGTAGATGACCTCGACCTCCATGCCGGGGATGGCGGGAGAGCCGGGCGGCAGGAGGCTGCGCTGGAGGGAGCGGCTGATGGCGGTGCGCTCGGAGTAGAGGCGTGCGTTGTCCAGGGCCAGGGCCGCGCGGCGGGAGAGGTCCTCGGCGAGTTCGAGGATCTCCTGGCGGAAGTGCTCCTCGCTGGGCTTGCCGAGGGTCAGCAGGCCGATCACCCGGTTGCGGGCGAGCAGCGGCAGGACGACCGTCTCGCCGCCGACCGCGGCGGCCGTCGCCGGCCAGGGGCGGGCGCCGGCCTCACGGACCGGTTCGGGCGGGTCCACACGGGACAGCAGGGCCTTCAGGCCGTCGATACGCTCCTCGTCCTCGTGCAGGACGTAGGCGAGGTAGGGGTCCGAGGTCTGGTCGGCGATGGTGTAGACGGCGCACCAGGTGGCGAGCGTCGGGACGGTCATCTGGGCCATGAGGGCCAGGGTCTGGTCCCGGTCGAGGGTGCCGGCGAGCAGGTCGGAGGCCTCGACGAGGAAGGACAGGGAGCCGCGGCGCAGGCGTTCCAGCTCGCCGAGGCGGGCGGACTCGACGGCGAGGGCGATGCGGTCGGCGGCGAACTGGAGGCGCAGGGCGTCCTCGTTCGTATAGCGGCCGGGGCCCTCGGCGGCGACCCCGAGGGAGCCGGTGAGGCGGCCCTCGACCTTGAGGGGGACGGTGACGACGGAGCGCATGCCGGTGGACTCCAGGAGCGGTACGGCTCCGGGGACGACGGCGAGGTCGTCGTGCACGGCGGGGAGGCGGGCCGATCCGTAGCGGCTGGTGCCGGCCTCGACGGGGACGCGGGCGAAGCGCTGGCGGGTCGAGGGCAGGCCGGTGGTCGAGCGGACCTCCAGCTCGGTCTCGTCGTCGGTGGCCAGCAGCAGGAAGGCGGCGTCGGCGTCGAGCATGTCGCGGGCCCGTTCGACGGTGCGTTGCAGCAGTCCGTCGAGGTCGTCGGGGGCGGGCGAGCCGATGAAGACCTCGAAGGGGTCGGTGGGGCGGGGCTCGCTGTGCTGGCCGTCGGAGGAGGGGAGGCGTACGGGGGTCTGGAGCAGGGCCCGCTCGTCGTCGTGGACGAGGAGGCAGACGATGGAGGGCTCGCCGTGGGCGTCGCGGACCCGCAGGTGGGAGGCGTAAACGGGGATGACGCGGCCGTCGGCGCCGCGGATGCCGTAACTGCCCTCCCAGCGGGACAGGCGCAGGGCCTCGGCGACGCCGGTACCGGTGCCCGGGGTCTGGGGCCAGGCGGCGATCTCGGCGAGGGGGCGGCCGACGGCCTTCTCGGCGGGGTGGCCGAAGATGTGCTCGGCGTCGTCGTTCCAGGCGGAGATGACGTCGTCGGCGTCGACCTGGAGGACGGCGACGCGGACCCGGCTCTCGGCCAGGGGAAGGAACTGGTCCGGTACGACGGGGCCCGCGGAGCGGGTACCGACCGGCCGGTCCGGGAGGTCGAGGCGGAACCACACGTGTTTGTGGGTGGCGGTGTACTCGACGCCCCAGCGGGTGGCGAGGGCGGCGCAGAGCATCAGCCCGCGGCCGCTCTCGCGGTCGGGGTCGGCGTACGGGCGCTCGCCGGGGTGCCGCAGGGGCAGCTCGCGCTCGGGGTACCGGTCGGCGACCTCGACGCGTACGCCGTCCTCGGCGCGCAGGCACAGGACCTCGGCCCTGGTTCCGGCGTGGACCACGGCGTTGGTGACGAGCTCACTGGTCAGTACGACCGCGTCGTCGACGATGTCCGCGAAGCCCCAGCCCTGCAGCGTGTCGCGGACGAACCCGCGGGCGGCGGCGACCGACCGCCCTTGAGGGTCGAAACTGGCAGCCGCCCGAGCCGTGATCACGAGTCTCCTTCGACGCGGTTGGACATCGGATGCCAGGTTACTTACCTTCGCGGTCGCCATGAGGCCGTCGTACCGGATTCCACCCGCGGGGTGCGGCCGGTGTGCGATGGTGCCGAAGTGTTATCGCCGGGTTCGGCCAGGGTGAAACACTGGGCAGGCTTGGAGAGCCGGCTCTTGGACAGCCGGTGTCCGGTGGAACAGAGGTCGACCCTTTCGGGAGGGACACGGTGGAGTCTGGCGCAGCGGTGCGGCGTACGGGAACGCGGCCCAAGGGCGGGCGGTCCCGGCGGAACGGGACGACGGAAGTCGACTCCGCCGCTCTGAACCGCCTGCTCACGGCCCTGGTGTCGATGCGGGACGGGAACTTCCGCAAGCGGCTGACGGTGTCCGGCGAAGGCGTGATGGCGGAGATCGCCGCCGTTTACAACGAGGTCGCCGACCGCAATCTGCACCTGACCGGTGAGCTGTCCCGGGTCCGGCGGATGGTGGGCCGTGAGGGCAAGCTGAGCGAGCGGCTGGAGACGGGGGCCTGCGAGGGTTCCTGGGCGGCCGCGATCGACGCCTCGAACCAGCTGGTGGACGATCTCGCGCGGCCGGTGTCCGAGGTGGGCCGGGTGCTGTCGGCGGTGGCCGAGGGTGATCTGGACCAGCGGATGGACCTGCGGACGCCGGCCCCGGACGGGGTGGGGCATCCGCTGCGCGGGGAGTTCCTGAAGGTCGGGCGCACGGTCAACAACCTGGTCGACCAGCTGTCGGCGTTCACCGACGAGGTGACGCGGGTGGCGCTGGAGGTCGGTACCGAGGGCAAGCTGGGCGGTCAGGCCCAGGTGCGCGGAATGTCCGGTTCTTGGAAGGACCTGACCGACTCCGTCAACACGATGGCGTACCGGCTCACCGCTCAGGTGCGTGACATCGCCCTCGTCACGACGGCGGTCGCCAAGGGCGATCTGTCGCGCAAGGTCACGGTGCACGTGGCCGGCGAGATGCTCCAGCTGAAGAACACCGTGAACACGATGGTGGACCAGCTGTCCTCGTTCTCCTCCGAGGTGACGCGCGTCGCCCGCGAGGTGGGTACGGAGGGCGAGCTGGGCGGCCAGGCGAAGGTGCCCGGCGTCGCCGGCGTGTGGAAGGACCTGACCGACTCCGTCAACACGATGGCGGGGAACCTGACGGCGCAGGTGCGCGGGATCGCGCAGGTCACGACGGCCGTCGCCAACGGTGACCTGTCGCAGAAGGTGCGGGTCAGCGCGCGGGGCGAGGTCGCCCAGCTGGCCGAAACGATCAACCAGATGACGGAGACGCTGCGGACCTTCGCTGACGAGGTCACGCGGGTGGCCAGCGAGGTGGGCGCCAAAGGCCTCCTCGGCGGCCAGGCGCAGGTGCCGGGGGCGGCGGGTACGTGGAAGGACCTCACCGACTCGGTGAACACGGTCTTCCGGAACCTGACCACGCAGGTGCGGGACATCGCGCAGGTGACGACCGCCGTGGCCAACGGTGATCTCTCGCAGAAGGTCACGGTCGACGTGGCCGGCGAGATGCTGGAGCTGAAGAACACCGTCAACACGATGGTGGACCAGCTCCAGTCCTTCGGTTCCGAGGTGACGCGGGTGGCCCGTGAGGTCGGCGTCGAGGGCGAGCTGGGCGGTCAGGCGCAGGTGCCGGGGGCGGCGGGTACGTGGAAGGACCTCACCGACTCGGTGAACACCGCCTTCCGGAACCTGACCGGGCAGGTCCGCAACATCGCCCAGGTGACCACGGCGGTGGCCAACGGCGACCTGTCGCAGAAGGTCACGGTGGACGTCTCCGGTGAGATGCTCCAGCTGAAGAACACCGTGAACACGATGGTGGACCAGCTGTCCTCGTTCGCCGACCAGGTCACGCGGATGGCGCGGGACGTGGGTACGGAGGGCCGGCTCGGCGGGCAGGCCCGGGTGGAGGGGGTTTCCGGCACCTGGAAGGAGCTCACCGACTCCGTCAACTTCATGGCGGGGAACCTGACTTCGCAGGTGCGCCAGATCGCCCAGGTGACGACGGCGGTGGCGCGGGGCGACCTGTCGCAGAAGATCGACGTGGACGCCCGGGGCGAGATCCTGGAGCTGAAGAACACCATCAACACGATGGTCGACCAGCTCTCCGCCTTCGCGGAGCAGGTCACCCGGGTGGCGCGGGACGTGGGTACCGAGGGCCGCCTCGGCGGTCAGGCGCAGGTGCCCGGTGTGGCCGGTGTGTGGCGGGACCTGACGGATTCGGTGAACGGCATGGCCGGGAACCTGACTTCGCAGGTGCGCAACATCGCGCAGGTCGCGACGGCGGTGGCGCGGGGCGACCTGTCGCAGAAGATCGACGTGGACGCCCGGGGCGAGATCCTGGAGCTGAAGAACACCCTCAACACGATGGTCGACCAGCTGTCGAACTTCGCGGAGCAGGTGACCCGGGTGGCCCGCGAGGTGGGCACCGAGGGCATCCTCGGCGGGCAGGCGGAGGTCAAGGGGGTCTCCGGGACCTGGAAGGACCTCACCCAGTCCGTCAACTTCATGGCGAACAACCTGACCTCGCAGGTCCGCAACATCGCCGAGGTGACCACGGCCGTGGCCATGGGCGACCTCTCGAAGAAGATCACGGTGGACGCCAAGGGCGAGATCCTCGAACTGGTCACCACCGTGAACACGATGGTCGACCAGCTGTCGTCCTTCGCGGAGCAGGTGACGCGGGTGGCGCGCGAGGTGGGCACCGAGGGCATCCTGGGGGGTCAGGCCCGGGTGCGCGGGGTCACCGGCATCTGGAAGGACCTCAGCGACAACGTCAACACGATGGCGGGGAACCTGACGGCGCAGGTGCGCGGGATCGCGCAGGTCTCGGCGGCCGTCGCCAACGGCGACCTGACGAAGAAGGTCACCGTCGAGGCGCGCGGCGAGGTCGCGCAGCTGGCCGACACGGTCAACACGATGGTCAAGACGCTGTCCTCGTTCGCGGACGAGGTCACGCGCGTGGCCCGCGAGGTGGGCACGGAGGGCCGCCTCGGCGGCCAGGCGCACGTGCCGGGCGTCTCGGGGACGTGGAAGGACCTCACCGACTCGGTGAACTTCATGGCGTCCAACCTGACCGGGCAGGTGCGGCAGATCGCCATGGTGACGACCGCCATCGCCAAGGGCGACATGACCAAGAAGATCGACATCGATGCCCGCGGGGAGATCCTGGAGCTGAAGACGACCATCAACACGATGGTCGACCAGCTGTCCTCCTTCGCCGACCAGGTGACGCGGGTGGCGCGTGAGGTGGGTACCGAGGGCATCCTGGGCGGTCAGGCCCGGGTGCGGGACGTGGACGGCACCTGGCGGGACCTGACCGAGTCCGTGAACGAGATGGCCGGCAACCTCACCCGGCAGGTCCGTGCCATCGCGGCCGTGGCCACGGCGGTGACCCGCGGCGACCTGAGCCTGAAGGTCGACGTGGACGCGGCGGGCGAGATCCAGGTGCTCCAGGACAACATCAACACGATGATCGTGAACCTGCGCGACACCACGTTGGCCAACAAGGAGCAGGACTGGCTCAAGGGCAACCTCGCCAGGATCTCGGCCCTGATGCAGGGCCGCCGGGACCTGGACGACGTGGCCTCGCTGATCATGAGCGAGCTGACCCCGGTGGTCTCCGCGCAGCACGGGGCCTTCTTCCTCGCCGTCCCGGCCGGGGGAACGCCCGAGATCGGGGCGGACGGCGGCGCGGAGGGTTCGTACGAGCTGCGGATGCGCGGGAGTTACGCGTACGCGGGCGGCCAGATGCCCATCTCCTTCCGGCCCGGTGAGGGGCTGATCGGCACGGTCGCCGAGGAGAAGCGGACGATCCTGGTGGAGAACACCCCGCCCGGCTACCTGAAGATCTCCTCGGGGCTGGGCGAGGCGCGGCCAGCGCACGTGATCGTGCTGCCGGTGCTGTTCGAGGGCAAGGTGCTCGGTGTCATCGAGCTGGCGTCGTTCACGCCGTTCACGCAGATCCAGAAGGACTTCCTGAGCCAGATCGCCGAGATGATCGGTACGAGCGTCAACACCATCTCCGTGAACTCCAAGACGGAGATGCTGCTCAAGCAGTCGCAGGAGATGACCGAGCAGCTGCGCGAGCGTTCCGACGAGCTGGAGAACCGGCAGAAGGCGCTCCAGGCGGCCAACGCCGAGCTGGAGGAGAAGGCCGAGCTGCTGGCCCGGCAGAACCGGGACATCGAGGTGAAGAACACCGAGATCGAGGAGGCCCGGCAGGTCCTGGAGGAGCGCGCCGAGCAGCTCGCGGTCTCGATGCGGTACAAGAGCGAGTTCCTGGCGAACATGTCGCACGAGCTGCGGACGCCGCTGAACTCGCTGCTGATCCTGGCGAAGCTGCTCGCCGACAACGCGGACGAGAACCTGTCGCCGAAGCAGGTGGAGTTCGCCGAGACCATCCACGGCGCGGGCTCGGACCTGCTCCAGCTGATCAACGACATCCTGGACCTGTCGAAGGTCGAGGCGGGCAAGATGGACGTCTCGCCGACGCGGATCGCGCTGGTGCAGTTGGTGGACTACGTGGAGGCGACCTTCCGGCCGCTGACGGCGGAGAAGGGCCTCGACTTCTCGGTGCGGGTCTCGCCGGAGCTTCCGGCGACCCTGCACACGGACGAGCAGCGGCTGCTGCAGGTGCTGCGGAACCTGCTGTCGAACGCGGTGAAGTTCACCGACAACGGGGCCGTGGAGCTGGTGATCCGGCCCGCCGGGGCGGACGTGCCGTCGGCCATCCGGGAGCAGCTGCTGGAGGCGGGGTCGCTGCGGGACGCGGACGCCGACCTGATCGCCTTCTCCGTGACGGACACGGGGATCGGGATCGCGGCGAGCAAGATGCGGGTGATCTTCGAGGCGTTCAAGCAGGCCGACGGCACGACCAGCCGCAAGTACGGGGGCACGGGCCTCGGGCTGTCGATCAGCCGGGAGATCGCCCGGCTGCTGGGCGGTGAGATCCACGCGGCGAGCGAGCCCGGCCGGGGGTCGACGTTCACGCTGTACCTGCCGCTGCACCCGAGCGAGCTGCCGCCACAGGGGTACGCGCCGCCGGCGCCCGGCGGGGCGCGCGGGGAGTACCGCAGGGCGGCCGAGGAGCCGGAGGCGATGGAGCCGCTCCCGGTGCCGCAGCCCGCGCCGCTGGGGGCGGCGCCGCCGCGGCAGGCGCTGCCGGCGGCCGAGGCGCCCGGGCAGGGCTCCTCGGCGCTGTTCCGGCGCCGGCGCAAGCAGCAGGCGGCCGGTCCGCTGCCGCGCACGGAGGTGCCGGGGCAGCCGGAGGGCGGCGACGCGTGGGGGGTGGAGGAGCCGCTTCCGGCGCCGCCGCGGACGTACGACTTCCACGGGGAGCGGGTGCTGATCGTGGACGACGACGTGCGGAACGTGTTCGCGCTGACGAGCGTGCTGGAGCAGCACGGGCTGGCGGTGCTGTACGCGGAGAACGGCCGGGAGGGCATCGAGGTCCTGGAGCAGAACGACGACGTGTCGGTCGTGCTGATGGACATCATGATGCCGGAGATGGACGGGTACGCGACGACCTCCGCGATCCGGAGGATGCCGCAGTTCGCGGGGCTGCCGATCATCGCGCTGACGGCGAAGGCGATGAAGGGCGACCGGGAGAAGGCCATCGACTCGGGTGCCTCGGACTACGTCACCAAGCCGGTCGAGCCCGACTACCTGCTGACGGTCATGGAACAGCACATGCGAGGAATCTGATCGGAGGGCGGGCCGCGGGCGCGGACCCGGAGGGGAACCTTCGGGCCTCCCCCCGCGTTTCCGCTTCGGGCACAGTGACATCTTGGTGACAGGGTGTGGCGATCTCGGGACTGGGGCTACGATGACCGGCACAAGGACGGACGGCTCAAGGATGCCGTCCTCTGGGGCGGGGCCCGGCGCGCATGCCGGAGCCAGGAGCCGGGGAGGCCCCATGCCGGGGCGAGGAGGACAGGGCATGGTGCAGAAGGCCAAGATCCTCCTGGTCGACGACCGGCCGGAGAATCTGCTGGCGCTGGAGGCCATCCTCTCCGCGCTCGATCAGACACTGGTCCGGGCGTCGTCGGGGGAGGAAGCGCTCAAAGCGCTGCTTACGGACGATTTCGCGGTCATCCTGCTGGATGTCCAGATGCCGGGCATGGACGGATTCGAAACGGCCGCGCACATCAAGCGGCGCGAACGGACCCGGGACATCCCGATCATCTTCCTGACCGCGATCAACCACGGTCCCCACCACACCTTCCGTGGTTACGCGGCGGGCGCGGTGGACTACATCTCGAAGCCGTTCGACCCGTGGGTGCTGCGCGCCAAGGTCTCGGTGTTCGTCGAGCTGTACACGAAGAACTGCCAGCTGCGGGAGCAGGCGTCCCTGCTGCGCCTCCAGCTGGAGGGCGGCGGTACCAACGGCGACGGCGGCCGGGAGACGGCCGGGCTGCTGGCCGAGCTGTCCGCGCGGCTGGCCGCGGTCGAGGAACAGGCCGAGGCGCTGACCAAGCAGCTCGGCGAGGACTCGGCGGACGCCGGGGTGGTCGCCACGGCCGCCCACCTGGAGCGGAAGCTGACCGGGCTGCGGCGGGCGCTCGACGCGCTGGAGCCGGGCGCCAGCGGGGGAGCCGCCGTCCTGCCCGCGCAGGGCTGAGACCGCCGGGCCGCCTCGCCGCGCGACGGCGGAGCGGCCCGCCCGGCAACCCGGCTGGGGACCCGTCAGTTCTGTCGCGGCGTCAAAGCGCTTGCGGGCGCGGCGACACGAACGGGTGAAGGGGTGGGCACGCGTGTCCACCGGCGTGCGCACAGGTAACCTCGGCCCCATGGCCTCAAGTACGTCCGGCAAGGGTTCCCAGAGCACGGCGGGCACCGCGAAGGGCCGCACCGGCCGTACGACGGCCCCGACGAAGAAGGCGGCCCCGCGCAAGCCCCCCGCGAAGAGGGCCGCCGCGGCGGCCAGGCGCCCCGCGGCGAAGAAGGCCGCCGCGAAGCCGGCGCCGTCGCCGAGCGGGGGAGTGGTGCGGCTGGTCCGCTGGTGCTGGCTCGGTCTCGCGCACGCCGTCGGCGGGCTGTTCCGCGGGATCGGCAGGGGCGCCAGGAACCTGGACCCGGCCCACCGCAAGGACGGCGTGGCGCTGCTGCTGCTCGCCCTCGCGCTGATCGTCGCGGCCGGAACCTGGTCGAACCTGAGCGGGCCCGTCGGCGACCTGGTCACGATGCTGGTCACGGGGGCCTTCGGGCGTCTGGACCTGCTCGTGCCGGTCCTGCTGGGGGTCATGGCGGCACGTTTCATCCGCCACCCCGAGCAGACCGACGCCAACGGGCGCATCGGCATCGGCCTGTCCGCCCTGGTCATCGGCGTCCTCGGGCTGGTGCACATCGCCTGCGGGGCACCCGGCCGGGACGAGGGCACCACCGCCATGCAGAACGCGGGCGGGCTGATCGGCTGGGCCGCCTCCAAGCCGCTGATCTTCACCATGGGGGCGCCGCTGGCCGTGCCCATGCTGGTGCTGCTGACGGTCTTCGGGCTGCTGGTGGTCACCGCCACCCCGGTCGCGGCGATCCCGCAGCGGCTGCGCAGCGCCGGGATCCGGCTCGGGGTGATCCAGCCCAACCCGTACGACGAGGAGTACGGGGACCGGCACGAGGGTTCCGAACGGCCCGGCCGTAACGACCGTCATGACGCCGAGCAGTGGCAGGCCCGCACCGGCGGGCCGGTGGACGAGGCCGAGGAAGCGGCCCTGGCCCGGCGGCGCCGGCCGCGGCGGAGCGCCGCGCGGCCCGGCGGGCGCGAGCCGGACGCCGTCGACGTCGCTGCGGCGGCAGCGGCCGCGCTGGACGGGGTGGTCTACGGGGGGCTGCCGCCGAACCCGCTGGTCGCCGATCTGACCCAGGGGATCTCCGGCCGGGAGGAGGGGGTGGAGATCACCGCTCCGGTGCCGCCCGCTCCGGTGCCGCCCGCGCGGGAGGAGCGGCCCGTCGCCGCCGCCCCGGCTCCGGCCGACGGTCTCGGGGACGCCCCGCACGAGCGGACCGCCGCGGTCTCCGGGACGCTGTCGGTGCCGGACCTGACGAAGACCCCGGCGCCGGCCCAGCCGCTGCCGCCCCGGGCCGAGCAGCTCCAGCTGCGTGGGGACATCACGTACGCGCTGCCGTCGCTGGAGCTGCTGGAGAAGGGCGGGCCGGGCAAGACCCGCAGCGCCGCCAACGACACGGTGGTGGCGGCGCTGACGAACGTGTTCACCGAGTTCAAGGTGGACGCGCAGGTCACCGGCTTCACCCGGGGTCCGACGGTCACCCGGTACGAGGTCACGCTCGGCGCCGCGGTGAAGGTCGAGCGGATCACGGCGCTGGCGAAGAACATCGCGTACGCCGTCGCCTCGCCCGACGTGCGGATCATCAGCCCGATCCCGGGCAAGTCGGCCGTCGGCATCGAGATCCCGAACACCGACCGCGAGATGGTCAACCTGGGCGACGTGCTGCGCCTCGCGGACGCCGCCGAGGACGACCACCCGATGCTGGTCGCGCTGGGCAAGGACGTCGAGGGCGGCTACGTCATGGCCAACCTCGCCAAGATGCCGCACGTGCTGGTCGCCGGCGCCACCGGCTCCGGCAAGTCCTCGTGCATCAACTGCCTGATCACCTCGATCATGGTGCGGGCCACCCCGGAGGACGTCCGGATGGTGCTCGTCGACCCCAAGCGGGTCGAGCTGACCGCCTACGAGGGCATCCCGCACCTGATCACCCCGATCATCACCAACCCCAAGCGGGCGGCCGAGGCCCTCCAGTGGGTCGTGCGCGAGATGGACCTGCGCTACGACGACCTGGCGGCGTTCGGCTACCGGCACATCGACGACTTCAACCAGGCGATCCGGGACGGCAAGATCAAGCTGCCGCCGGGCAGCGAGCGCGAGCTCAGCCCGTACCCGTACCTGCTGGTGATCGTCGACGAGCTGGCGGACCTGATGATGGTGGCCCCGCGCGACGTGGAGGACTCGATCGTCCGCATCACCCAGCTGGCCCGGGCGGCCGGCATCCACCTGGTGCTCGCCACCCAGCGGCCCTCGGTGGACGTGGTGACCGGTCTGATCAAGGCGAACGTGCCCTCGCGGCTGGCGTTCGCGACCTCCTCCCTGGCCGACAGCCGGGTCATCCTGGACCAGCCGGGCGCGGAGAAGCTGATCGGCAAGGGTGACGGACTGTTCCTGCCGATGGGCGCGAACAAGCCGGTCCGCCTCCAGGGCGCCTTCGTCACGGAGGAGGAGATCGCCGGGATCGTCCAGCACTGCAAGGACCAGATGGCCCCGGTCTTCCGGGACGACGTCACGGTCGGGCAGAAGCAGAAGAAGGAGATCGACGAGGAGATCGGCGACGACCTGGACCTGCTGTGCCAGGCGGCGGAGCTGGTGGTCTCCACCCAGTTCGGCTCCACCTCGATGCTCCAGCGCAAGCTGCGGGTCGGCTTCGCCAAGGCGGGCCGGCTCATGGACCTGATGGAGTCCCGCGGGGTGGTCGGGCCGAGCGAGGGGTCCAAGGCGCGCGACGTGCTGGTCAAGCCCGACGAGCTCGACGGGGTGCTCGCAGTGATCCGCGGCGAGGAGGCCCCGTAGGGGGTGTCCGCGAGGGCTCCGGGAGCCCCGGCGAGCACCCGGGTCCCGGGCGAAGCGGAATCCCCGGGGGCCCCGGGCGGCCCGCTAGAACGGGGGTCCGGCCGCCTCACTCGACCGAATGGGATCGTGGCCGGATCGTCACCGGATCCGGCGGCAACCGTTTCCCCTGGGCGTGCGTCAAGTTGAGGGAGGCACCGGCGGCCGTTCCCCTCGCCATTCGTATGGCGTAGGAAGCGGACCCTCCGGTTGCCCCACCCTTTCGTCACCCCCCTAGACTGGACATCCAGCAGGTGGCTACACGCTCGAAAGGCGCCCTTGTGTCCATCGGCAACTCCAACTCCCCCGAAGAAGAGCGGCCTTCGACCGACGTCCGGTCCGAGGACCGGTCCGAGGACCGCATCGTCGAGCGCTCCGTCGAAGAGCCGTCCATCGGGACGACCCTGAAGAAGGCCCGGATCGCCGCCGGGCTCACCGTCGACGAGGTCAGTTCCACCACCCGGGTGCGCATCCCGATCGTGCACGGGATCGAAGAGGACGACTTCACGCGGTGCGGCGGCGACGTGTACGCCCGCGGACACATCCGCACCCTCGCCCGCGCCGTCGACCTCGACCCGGTACCCCTGGTCGAGCGCTACGACGCGGCGCACGGCGGCCGGCCGGCGCCCACCCCCGCCGCGCCGATGTTCGAGGCCGAGCGGCTCCGCCCCGAGCGGCAGCGGCCCAACTGGACCGCCGCCATGGTCGCCGCCATCGTCGCGGTGATCGGCTTCGTCGGCTTCACCGCCTTCGGCGGCGGCGACGAGCAGTCCAAGCGGCCGGTGGCGGAAGGTTCCGTCTCGCCGAAGCCCGCGCCCAAGCAGACCGCGGGCAAGCAGCCCGCCGCCCCGACACCGCAGGCACCCAAGGCCCCCAAGCCCGAGCCCTCGGACAGCGCCATCGCCGCGGCCCCCAAGGACCTCGTCACCGTGGTCCTGACGGCCGACTCCGGCGAGAGCTGGATCTCCGCGAAGGACCACAGCGGCCGGCTCCTCTTCGACGGCACCCTCGAACAGGGCCAGTCGAAGACCTTCACGGACAAGGAGTCCGTGGACCTCGTCCTGGGCGACGCCGGAGCCGTCAAGCTGTTCGTGAACGGCAAGGAGATCAAGGAGCGGTTCGAGTCGGGACAGGTCGAACGTCTCACCTACACCAGGGACGACCCGGGCCAGGGCCAGGCCCAGGCGGGCTGACCAGCACGGAATAAGAAATTCCAGATCCCCGGGATCCCGCGCGGCGGCCGCCGCCGGCCCCGGGGATCTTGCCGTGGGGGGACTTGGGGCGGGGGCGGGCGCCGGGACGAAGTAGTCTTGAGTCCATGCCCGAACGCCGTACCGTCGCCCTTGTCACTCTTGGCTGCGCCCGTAACGAGGTGGACTCGGAGGAGCTCGCAGGCCGCTTGGCGGCGGATGGCTGGGAGCTCGTCGAGGACGCCGCCGACGCGGACGTAGCCGTCGTCAACACCTGTGGCTTCGTCGAAGCCGCCAAGAAGGACTCCGTAGACGCCCTGCTGGAAGCCAACGATCTCAAGGATCACGGCAAGACCCAGGCCGTCGTCGCCGTCGGCTGTATGGCCGAGCGCTACGGCAAGGAACTCGCCGAAGCGCTCCCCGAGGCCGACGGAGTCCTCGGTTTCGACGACTACGCCGACATCTCCAACCGCCTCCAGACCATCCTCAGCGGCGGCAGCGTCGAGGCGCACACCCCGCGCGACCGCCGCCAGCTGCTGCCGATCAGCCCGGCCGAGCGGCAGAGCGCCGACGTGGCGCTCCCCGGCCACGCCCAGGCCGCCGAGGAGCCCGCCCCGGCCCCCGCCGACCTGCCGGAGGGGCTCGCGCCCGCCTCCGGGCCGCGCGCGCCGCTGCGCCGCCGCCTGGACAAGAGCCCGGTCGCCTCGGTGAAGCTCGCCTCCGGCTGTGACCGCCGCTGCTCCTTCTGCGCCATCCCGTCCTTCCGCGGCTCCTTCATCTCCCGCCGCCCCAGCGACGTGCTGGGCGAGACGCGCTGGCTCGCCGAGCAGGGCGTCAAGGAGATCATGCTGGTCTCCGAGAACAACACCTCGTACGGCAAGGACCTGGGCGACATCCGCCTGCTGGAGACCCTGCTGCCCGAGCTGGCCGCCGTCGACGGCATCGAGCGCGTCCGCGTCAGCTACCTGCAGCCCGCCGAGATGCGGCCCGGGCTGATCGACGTGCTCACCTCGACCCCCAAGGTCGTGCCGTACTTCGACCTGTCCTTCCAGCACTCGGCCCCCGACGTGCTGCGCGCCATGCGCCGCTTCGGCGACACCGACCGCTTCCTGGAGCTGCTGGACACCATCCGCTCCAAGGCCCCGCAGGCCGGCGTCCGGTCCAACTTCATCGTCGGCTTCCCCGGCGAGAAGGAGTCGGACTTCGCCGAGCTGGAGCGTTTCCTCACGCACGCCCGCCTCGACGCCATCGGCGTCTTCGGCTACTCCGACGAGGACGGCACCGAGGCCGCCGGCTACGAGGGCAAGCTCGACGAGGACACCATCGCCGAGCGGCTCGCGCACATGCAGCGGCTCGCCGAGGAGCTGACCTCGCAGCGCGCGGAGGAGCGGATCGGCGAGACCCTGGAGGTGCTCGTCGAGACGGTCGTCCCGCTCGACGAGGCGGAGGAGGGCGAGGGCGCCTACGGGCGTGCCGCCCACCAGGCCCCCGAGACCGACGGCCAGGTCGTCTTCACCGACGGCGCGGGCCTGGTACCCGGGCGCATCGTCACCGCCAAGGTGGTCGGGACCCTGGGCGTCGACCTCGTCGCCGAGCCGCTGGGCGTGGAACTCGAGGAGGCGGCCGGATGACCGGAGTCCCGGCATCGGCGGCGGGCGGGACCGGCCGCCGGCCCACGCCCGGCGCGAAGCTCGGGACTGCGGCCGTCAACCAGGCCAGCCTCTGGAACATCGCCAACATCCTGACGATGATCCGGCTGGTCCTCGTGCCGGGATTCGTCCTGCTGCTGCTCGCCGACGGGGGCTACGACCCCGTCTGGCGGGCGCTGGCCTGGGCCGCCTTCGCCGTCGCCATGATCACGGACGTGTTCGACGGCCACCTGGCCAGGACGTACAACCTGGTCACCGACTTCGGGAAGATCGCCGACCCCATCGCCGACAAGGCGATCATGGGGTCGGCGCTCGTGTGTCTCTCCTGGCTCGGCGACCTGCCCTGGTGGGTGACCGGCGTGATCCTCGGGCGTGAGCTAGGCATCACGCTGATGCGGTTCTGGGTGATCCGGTACGGGGTGATCCCGGCCAGCCGGGGCGGCAAGCTGAAGACCCTGGCCCAGGGCACGGCGGTGGGCATGTACGTCCTCGCGCTGACCGGGCCGCTGGCGACCCTGCGGTTCTGGGTGATGGCCGTCGCCGTCGTGCTGACCGTGGTCACCGGTTTGGATTACATCCGGCAGGCCGTGGTGCTGCGCCGGGCCGGTCTTGCGGGGGAGCGGGCCGCGAAGTGACACACGGGGCGGGGGATGCGCCGGAGGCCGCGGAAGCGGCGGAGGGTGCCGCGGGGGCGGCAAGGGCGGCCGAAGACGTACTGCGGATGCTTGCGGAGAGTGACCAGACGCTGGCGGTCGCGGAATCGCTGACCGGCGGGATGGTGGCCGCCGAGTTGACGGCCGTGCCGGGGGCCTCGCGGGCCTTCCGCGGCTCGGTCACCGCGTACGCCACCGAACTCAAGCACCGCGTCCTCGGGGTGGACGCGGAGCTGCTGGCGGCCGAAGGCGCGGTGAACGCGCAGGTCGCCGAGGAGATGGCCGCCGGTGTGCGGCGGGTGCTGGGCGCTTCGTGGGGGATCGCGACGACCGGGGTGGCCGGCCCGGACCCCCAGGACGGGCAGCCCGTGGGCACCGTTTTCGTCGCCGTGGCGGGCCCGGGGGCCAGGAAAACGGCCCGGCTGAGGTTGAACGGCTCCCGGGCGGAAATCCGTAGGGAGAGTGTACGGACAGTGCTCGAACTCCTCTCGAGCGAACTCCGCGAGAATCTGCGGGGGCAGGATACGGAACAGAACGGGGGGATTTGATGTTTGCAGCCCTGAGTGAACACGACATCGCTCCCCGCACGGCCGCGGCGCGAGGCGGTACGGTGGGGCGTGAAGGTTACGGCTACACGGTCAGAGGAGGGAGCCACCGATGATTCTGCTCCGTCGCCTGCTGGGTGACGTGCTGCGTCGGCAGCGCCAGCGCCAGGGCCGTACTCTGCGCGAAGTCTCCTCGTCCGCCCGAGTTTCGCTCGGCTATCTCTCCGAGGTGGAGCGGGGGCAGAAGGAGGCATCCTCCGAGCTGCTCTCCGCGATCTGCGACGCGCTGGACGTACGGATGTCCGAGCTGATGCGCGAAGTCAGTGACGAGCTGTCGCTGGCGGAGCTCGCGCAGTCGGCCGCCGCAAGCGAACCGGTGCCGGCACCGGTGCGCCCGATGCTCAATTCGGTCTCCGTGGCCTCGGTCACGGGCGGACCCGAGCGGGTGACCATCAAGGCGCCCGTGGAAGCGGTGAACGTCGTAGCCGCTTGAGCATCGCCGTTGGGCATGTGAGCGTGGCAGGAGCCCCGCCCGGTGTGTGAGCACCGGGCGGGGCTCCTCGCCGTTCCGGGGGCTCCACGGGGCCGCCGCCCGGCGTTCTGGGTGCGGCGGCCCGGAGGGTGCGGGAGGATGGGCCCGTCCGGGAACCGGCCCTCCGGAGGTCGCCGTGCGGCGGTTGCAGTGCATACCTGTGACGGTGCCCTTCGCCCTGGCCGTGGCGGCGCTGTGGTGGTGGGCCGTGCTGCGGCTGGCGCTGGCGCCGTCCGGAGCGGGCCCGGTGGAGGGCGCGCTCGCGCTCGGTGGCTGGGGCCTGGGGCTGCTGCCGGTGCACTGCGTGCCGGAGCCCGTGCGCGGGGCCGGCCGGGAGCGGTCCCGGGGCGGCGCTACCAGGGCATCGACACTCCGCCGTTCGGGCGCAGGATCTGGCCCGTCATGAAGGACGAGGCGTCCGAGGCCAGGTAGAGCACGGCCTCGGCGATGTCCTCCGGCTCGCCGACCCGGCCCAGCGGGGACATGCGGACCATGGCGGCCTCCGTCCGCTGCTGGACCTCGGGGCCGTGGCGGCCGGTCATGGGGGTGCGGATCCATCCGGGGGCGACGGCGTTGACGCGTATCCCGTGCGGGCCGCTCTCGGTGGCGAGGGTCTTGGTCAGCTGGACCACGGCGGCCTTGGAGGCGCTGTAGCAGAGCAGGCCTGGCTGGGCGGCGTCCACGGCGCCGGAGGCCATGGTGACGACCGAGCCGGGGCGGCCTGCGGAGATCATCGCGCGGACGGCTTCCTGGCAGGTGCGCAGCACGCCCTTGAAGTTGACGTCGAGGATCCGGTCGAGGTCCTCGTCGGTGGTGTCCAGGACGCTGCTGGTGTGCATGATCCCGGCGATGGCGGCCGCGATGTCGAGCGGTCCGGCGGCGGTGACGGCGGCCCGCAGGGCGGCCCGGTCGGTGACGTCGAGGGGGTGGGCGGTGGCGGAGCCGCCGTCCGCGGAGATCAGGGAGGCGGTCTCGGCGAGGCCCCGTTCGTCGCGGTCCGCGCAGTGGACGGCGGCTCCGGCCCGGGCGAGGAGGAGGGCGGTGGCGCGGCCTATGCCGCCGGCGGCTCCGGTGACGAGCGCGGTGCGGCCGGTGAGGTCGTACGAGGCGATCGGTGTGGGCATGCCAGGACCGTACGAGCGGATCTGACGGGGCGTCAACTGTCGGGGTGCTCCGGGACCGGGCCGGACTGGCAGCCAGGGCACCAGTACGTGGGCCGGCCGTCCTGCGGGGCCTCGCGGACGGGGGTGCCGCAGCGCAGGCAGGGGCGGTGGGCGCGGCCGTAGACGAAGAGCCCCCGGCCGGGGCGGTGGCTGCCGGTGGTGTTGCGGGCGCCGCCGTGGCCGGTGTTCGCCGCCAGCAGGCGCTGGGCGGCGGCCGCGATGCGGGGGAGGGTGGCGGCGGGGTCGGGGAGCGCGCCGACCGGCGTCCAGGGGGTGACCTGGGCGAGGAAGCAGAGCTCGCACTTGTAGATGTTGCCGATGCCCGCGAGGTTGCGCTGGTCGAGGAGGGCCTCGCCGAGGGGCCGGCCGGGGTCGGCCAGGAGGTTGGCGGCCGCCCGGGCCTCGTCCCAGTCGGGGCCCAGCAGGTCGGGGCCCAGGTGGCCCACGGCCCGGGCCTCGTCGGCGGTGCGCAGCAGTTCCAGCACGGGGAGCCGGTAGCCGACGGCGGTGGTGGCGGCGGTGGACAGGACGGCCCGGATCTCGTAGGAGGGTCCGCCGCGCCATTTCTCGCCGGGGGCGAAGAGCCTCCAGGTGCCGTCCATGCCGAGGTGGCTGTGGAGGGTGAGGCCGCCTTCGAGGCGGGTGAGGAGGTGCTTGCCGCGCGGGGTGACGTCGAGGACGGTGCGGCCGGTGAGGTCGGCGGTGGCGAAGCGGGGCACGCGCAGGTCGGCGTGGGTGAGCGGGCTGCCCGCGAGGGCGGCGTGCAGCCGGGCCGCCGCGCGGTGGACGCTGTCTCCTTCGGGCATGGTGCCATTGTCCGGCCCGGGGGGTGCCGGTCCCCGCGGACACCGCCCGGGGACGCGCGGAACCCCCCGGGCGGGGTGGCCGCCACAGGGGGTTCGCGGATCAGCGGGGGCGAGGGCCGGGTGGGCCGCCCGTCACTTCCAGGTGAGGCCCTTCTGCGGCGGGGAGGCCAGGTTGTTGTACGGGTCGCCCCAGTACAGGGCGCCGGAGACCTTGGTGCCGGTCGGGGCCAGGGCCACGGCGCAGGAGTTCTGCGACTGGCCGTTGGTGAAGCCCTTCGGCAGCGACTCGCTCGGGCACTTCTCGAACTTGCCCGCGATCAGCACGACGTCGGACTCGCTGCCGCCGTCGAGCAGGCCCTTCATGTGGCCGACGGAGGCGAAGGACAGGTCCGTGTTGCCGGTGTTCTTGACCGTGTAGCGGATGTAGAAGGGGGTCTTGCCCTTCACCTTGTCCGCGATGTTCAGCGAGGCCAGGTCGGACGGGTTGCCCGCGTCGATGCCGGTGACGGTGATGGCGAGCTGGCCGCCCTTGTTGCTGCCGTAGCTGAACGGGACGGTGGCCGCCTCGCCGATCTTGAAGGACTGGCCGGACTTGGCCACCGCGCCGCCGGCGGCGGCGCCGCCCGGGGCGGGGGAGGCGCTCGCCGAGCCGTCGTAGCCGCCCGCCGAGGAGCTGGGCGCGGCCGGGGAGACCGGCTGGGCGGAGGAGCCGGCGGACGCTGCGGCGGAGGGCGCGGCGGGAGCCGCCGGGGTCTCCTCGATGCCGTCCTTGCAGCCGGTCAGGACGAGGGCTCCGGCGACGGCCAGGCCGGCCGCGGCGAGGGTGGTCCTGCGCATGCTGTTGGTGCTCACTGTTCTTGTCCCCCCATGACGGGGCACCGCCGAGCGCGGTGCCTGTGATCACCTTTGATAAGCCACGGATAAGCGTCCGGGCCAGCCCGGGAGCCCCTGTGGAGCGGCTGGCAGCAGTTTCGTGACATGCCCAAGACATACGTGTCCGGTCCGAGACCGGACCGGATCCCCGGTCCGGCACGTCAGCTGCGCAGCCGCAGTCCCCTCGGGGTGGCGTGGAAGCCCGCCGCCTCCAGGGCCGGACCCAGCGGGGAGGTCAGGGCCGCCGCCGCGTTGATCCGCTCCACCGTCAGCGCCGGCAGGGTGCCCGCGCGGGAGCCGGCGGCCAGCGCCGCCACGGCCGCCTCCAGCCGCGGATCACCCGGCTCCGGCCAGGCCAGCAGGGTCTTGCCGCCGCGCTCCACGTACAGGGTCAGCTCCCCGTCGACCAGCACCACCAGCGAGCCCGCCTTGCGGCCCGGCTTGTGCGAGGCACCCGCCGGGGGCTCCGGCCAGGGCAGGGCCGCCCCGTAAGCGTTCGCCGGATCCGCCGCGGCCAGGACCACCGCGGCCAGCGGCGGCGGGTTCTTCTCGGCGGCCCGGAGCCGGTCCACGGCACCGTCCATCGCGAACTGGGCCGCGCCCAGGCCCTCCACCACGTACCCCCGGCGGGCCTGCCCGCTGTCCTCGAACGCCGACAGCACCCGGTAGACGGCACTGAACCCGCCCTCGACGCCCTCCGCCGCCACCGCCCCCCGGGTGACCACCCCGTGCCGGTCCAGCAGCGTCCGGGCCAGGGCGTGCGCCCGCTGGGTCGGATCGGGGGCCCGCTCGGGCAGCAGCGACCAGCGGCCCGAGACCGTCGGCGGCCCGTTGCGGGACGCCGTCGCGGCGAGGCCGCCGTACCGGCCGCGCGGCACCGTCCGCCGGGCGCGGTGCGCGGTGGCGCCCGCCGTACGGCCCGAACCCAGCAGGGAGCGCAGCGGGGCCAGGGTGTCGTTCGTCAGCCGGCCCGACCAGGCCAGGTCCCACAGCACCTCGGAGAGCTCCAGGTCGGAGGCCTCCGGGTGGCGGGCTCGGACGGACTGGGTGATCTGCCGGAAGAACAGGCCGTACCCGCCGGACAGGCTCTCCAGGACCGCCTGGTGCAGCGGGCCCGCCTCCAGCGGATGCGGCTCGGGCAGCAGCAGCGGAGCGGCGTCCGCCAGGTACAGGGAGATCCAGCCGTCCTTGCCCGGCAGGGCCCCCGCACCCGCCCACACCACCTCCCCGGTGCTGGTCAGCTCGTCCAGCAGCGTCGGCGCGTACCCCGCCACCCGCGACGGCAGGACCAGCCGCTCCAGCGCCGAGGCCGGCACCGGCGCCCCCTGCAACTGCTCCACGGCCCGGGCCAGGCCGTCGATCCCGCGCAGCGCCCCGCCCAGGTGCTGCCACTGGGGCAGGAAGGTGGCCAGCGAGGCCGGCGGGACCGGCTCCAGCTCCTGGCGCAGCGCCGCCAGCGAACGCCGCCGCAGCCTGCGCAGCACCGTCGCGTCGCACCACTCCTGGCCGATCCCCGCGGGATGGAACTCGCCCTGCACCACCCGGCCCGCCGCCGCGAGCCGGTGCAGCGCGCCCTCCGTCACCGCCGCGCCCAGACCCAGGCGGGCGGCCACCGCCGCCGTGGTGAACGGCCCGTGGGTGCGCGCGTACCGGGCCAGGAGATCACCCAGGGGGTCCTTGACCGGCTCGGTGAACGCCTCCGGCACCCCGACCGGCAGGGCCGTGCCCAGCGCGTCCCGCAGGCGGCCCGCGTCCTCGATCGCCGCCCAGTGGTCCGCGCCGCCGATCCGCACCCGGATCGCCCGCCGGGCCGCCTCCAGCTCCCGCGCCCAGGCCGGTTCGGCGCCGCGCGCCACCAGCTCGGCGTCCGTCAGCGGGCCCAGCAGCCGCAGCAGGTCCGCCACCGACTCGGCGTCCTTGGCGCGCCGGTCCTTCGTCAGCCACTGGAGCTCCCGCTCCAGCTCCTCCAGCACCTCCGCGTCCAGCAGCTCCCGCAGCTCCGCCTGGCCCAGCAGCTCGGCCAGCAGCCGGGAGTCCAGCGACAGCGCCGCCGCCCGCCGCTCGGCCAGCGGCGAGTCCCCCTCGTACAGGAACTGCGCCACGTACCCGAAGAGGAGGGAACGGGCGAACGGCGAGGGCTCAGGGGTCGTGACCTCGACCAGCCGGACCCGGCGCGCCTCGATGTCCCCCATCAGCTCCGACAGGCCCGGCACGTCGAACACGTCCTGGAGGCACTCGCGTACGGCTTCCAGCACGATCGGGAAGGAGCCGAACTCGGAGGCCACCTGGAGCAGCTGCGAGGCCCGCTGGCGCTGCTGCCACAGCGGGGTGCGCTTGCCGGGACTGCGGCGGGGCAGCAGCAGGGCGCGCGCCGCGCACTCGCGGAACCGGGACGCGAACAGGGCGGATCCGCCGACCTGGTCGGTGACGAGCCCCGAGACCTCGCCCTGGTCGAAGGCAACGTCGGCCGCGCCCAGCGGAGCCTGTTCGTCGTCGAACTCGAACGGCGCGGGCCGCGCCGGGTCGTGGTCGAGGAGGTCCATGGAGAGCAGGTCGGCATCGGGCAGGCGCAGCACGATCCCGTCGTCGGCGTGCATCACCTGGGCGTCCATGCCGTACTTCTCGGCGAGGCGGGCGCCCAGCGCCAGCGCCCAGGGGGCGTGCACCTGGGCGCCGAAGGGGGAGTGGACGACGACGCGCCAGTCACCGAGCTCGTCCCGGAACCGCTCGACCAGGATGGTCCGGTCGTCCGGCACGTGCCCGCAGGCCTCCCGCTGCTCCGCCAGGTAGGCGAGGACGTTGTCGGCGGCCCAGCCGTCCAGGCCCGCCGCCAGCAGCCGCAGCCGGGCGTCCTCGTCGCTGAGCGCGCCCAGCTCCCGCAGGAACGCGCCGACCGCGCGGCCCAGTTCCAGCGGGCGGCCCAGCTGGTCGCCCTTCCAGAACGGCAGCCGGCCCGGCACCCCGGGGGCCGGGGTGACCAGGACCCGGTCACGGGTGATGTCCTCGATCCGCCAGGAGGTGGTGCCCAGGGTGAACACGTCGCCCACGCGGGACTCGTACACCATCTCCTCGTCCAGCTCGCCGACCCGGCCCCCGCCCTTCTTCGGGTCGGCGCCGGCCAGGAACACCCCGAACAGACCCCGGTCCGGGATGGTGCCGCCGGAGGTGACCGCCAGGCGCTGCGCACCGGGCCGCCCCGTGATCGTCCCGGCGACCCGGTCCCACACCACGCGCGGTCTGAGCTCCGCGAACGCGTCCGACGGATAGCGGCCCGCCAGCATGTCCAGCACCGAGGTGAACGCCGACTCGGGCAGCGCCGCGAAGGGCGCGGCCCGGCGCACCAGGGCCAGCAGCTCGTCCAGCTGCCAGGTGTCCATGGCGGTCATGGCCACCAGCTGCTGGGCGAGCACGTCCAGCGGGTTGGAGGGGATCCGCAGCGACTCGATCGCCCCGGTCCGCATCCGCTCGGTGACCACGGCCGCCTGCACCAGGTCCCCCCGGTACTTGGGGAAGACCACACCCGTGGAGACCGCGCCCACCTGGTGCCCGGCACGGCCCACCCGCTGGAGCCCCGACGCCACCGACGGCGGCGACTCCACCTGCACCACCAGGTCCACCGCGCCCATGTCGATGCCCAGCTCCAGGCTGGACGTGGCGACCACGGCGGGCAGCCGGCCCGCCTTCAGGTCCTCCTCGACCAGCGCCCGCTGCTCCTTGGACACCGAACCGTGGTGCGCGCGGGCCAGCAGCGGCGCGGCACCCAGGGCGGCACCCGACTGGGCCATGATCTCCGCCGGGGGCGGGGCGCCCTCGGCGAGGGCCTCGCCCGTGGCCCGCTCGTGGGCGATCTCGTTGAGCCGGTTGCACAGCCGCTCCGCGAGGCGGCGGGAGTTGGCGAACACGATCGTGGAGCGGTGGGCCTGGACCAGGTCCGCGATCCGCTCCTCCACATGGGGCCAGATCGACGGCTTGTCACCGCCCTCCCGGCCCTCGGTCGCAGGGGAGCCCCCCAACTCGCCCATGTCCTCGACCGGGACGACCACCGACAGGTCGAACTCCTTGTCCGAGGGCGGCTGCACGATCTCCACCCGGCCGCGCGGCGCCAGGAAGCGGGCGACCTCCTCCACCGGCCGGACCGTCGCCGACAGCCCGATCCGGCGGGCCGGCCGCGGCAGCAGCTCGTCCAGCCGTTCCAGGGACAGCGCCAGGTGGGCGCCGCGCTTGGTCCCGGCGACCGCGTGCACCTCGTCCAGGATCACCGTCTCCACCCCCGACAGCGCCTCCCGCGCGGCCGAGGTCAGCATCAGGAACAGCGACTCCGGCGTGGTGATCAGGATGTCCGGCGGGCGCGTCGCCAGCGCCCGGCGCTCGGCGGCCGGGGTGTCGCCCGAGCGGATCCCCACCCGGACGTCCGGCTCGGGCAGCCCCAGCCGGGCCGACTCCTGCCGGATCCCCGTCAGCGGACTGCGCAGGTTGCGCTCCACGTCCACCGCCAGGGCCTTCAGCGGCGACACGTACAGCACCCGGCACCGCTTGCGCGCCTCGGCCGGCGGCGGCTGGGAGGCGAGCCGGTCCAGGGCGGCGAGGAAGGCGGCCAGGGTCTTGCCGGAACCCGTCGGCGCGACCACCAGCACGTCCGAGCCCTCCCCGATGGCCCGCCAGGCGCCCTCCTGCGCGGGGGTGGGCGTACGGAAGGCCCCCGTGAACCACGAGCGGGTCGCGGGGGAGAACGAGTCGAGCGCAGCGCCTGCCATGCCCCCATCGTGCACCCCGCCTCTGACAACGGGGCCCGACCTGGGCAAACGCCCCGCCGGGCCGGGGCGCAGAATGAGGACATGGGGAAGGACGACGGGCGCGGGCGCGGCGAATGGGCACGGCACTGGCAGTACGAACAACTGCCCGGTCTGGACCTGCTGCGCGCCCACTACGTGCGCCACACCTTCCCGCGCCACGCCCACGACGGGTACGTCATCGCCGCCGTCACCGGCGGCATCGAGGAGATCGGCCTGCCCGGCGGCACCGTACGGGCCGGACCCGGCAGCGTGGTGCTGATCAACCCGGAGGTCGCGCACACCGCCCGAGCCGGGGTCCCCGAGGGCTGGGCGTACGCCACCCTCTACTCCCCGCGCGAGCTGATCGCCGAGGTCGCCGCCGAGATCGCCACCCCGCGCGGCACCCCCGGCTTCACCACCGACATGGTCGCCGACGCGCAGGGCGCACGGGCCATCACCGAGGTCCACCGGGCCGCCGAGGCCGGGAACGCGCTGGCCGCCGACACCCTGCTGCGGAGCGTGGTGGCCCGCATGCTCAGCCGGCACGCGGGCCCGCTGCCGGCCCGCCCCGTGCGCGGCGCGGGCGCCGCCGACGCCGAACGGGCCCGGGCCGTGCTGGAGGAGCGGATGGCCGCGCCGCCCTCGCTGGAGCAGCTCGCGGCCGAGCTCGGCGCCAGTCCGTTCGCGCTGCTGCGGGCCTTCCGGGAGCGGTACGGGATGCCCCCGCACACCTGGCTGACGGACGCCCGCGTGCGCAGGGCGCGCCGCCTGCTCGACGCGGGGACCCCGCCCGCCGAGGCAGCCGTCGCCGTCGGCTTCACCGACCAGCCGCACCTGAACCGGCACTTCACCCGCATCGTCGGAGTCCCGCCGGGCGCCTACCGCAGGGAGCGCGCCGGTTAGGCCCCGCCCCCCACCACGGCACCCACGGCACCCACGGAACCGTCGGCCACCCGCACCGCGCCGCCGGGAGGGCGCGCAAGAACGTACAAGACCCGGCCGGTCCTCCCCGCCTACGTTCGGGGCGTGGGAGAACATCAGATGGTGATACAAGAGGCCTCCGACGGGGCCCCCGACAGGTCCCCCGGCGCGGTCGACGGCCGGCCGCGGGCCGCCGTCGTACGGGACTCGCTCGGGGTGGGCGTGGCCGTCGGACTGTCGGGGTTCGCGTTCGGGGTGACCGCCGCCGGGGCCGGGATCAGCGTGCTCCAGGCCTGCGTGCTGAGCCTGCTCGTCTTCACCGGCGCCTCGCAGTTCGCGCTGGTCGGAGCGCTCGCGGCGGGCGGCAACCCGTTCACCGCCGCCGCCGGGGCCTTCTTCCTCGGCACCCGCAACGCCTTCTACGGGCTGCGGCTGTCCCAGCTGCTGGCCCTCCCCAGGGCCGTCCGGCCCCTCGCCGCGCACTGGGTCATCGACGAGACCACCGCCGTGGCCCTGGCCCAGCCCGACCGCAGGTCGGCCCGGCTCGGCTTCACCGTGACCGGGCTCGCCCTCTACGTGCTGTGGAACCTCACCACCCTGCTGGGCGCCCTCGGCGCCGAGGCCATCGGCGACACCGCCGCCTGGGGGCTGGACGCCGCCGGACCGGCCGTGTTCCTCGCCCTGCTCGCGCCGATGCTGCGGAGCACCACCGAGCGGGCCGTCGCCGCGCTCGCCCTGGTGCTGGGGCTGGGCTTCCTGCCGGTACTGCCGGCCGGGGTGCCCGTACTGATCGCCGCGCTGGCCGCGCCCGCGGTGCTGTGGATGAAGGGCCGGCGGTCGCCGGAGGGAGAGCGCTCGTGAACGTCTGGATCGCCATCGGGCTCACCGTCGTCGGCTGCTACGCCGTCAAGCTCGCCGGACTGCTCGTGCCCGCCGGGGCCCTGGAACGCCCCGTCGTGCGCCGGCTCTCCGCCCTGCTGCCCGTCGCCCTGCTCGCCGCGCTCACCGCCCAGCAGACCTTCAGCACCGGCCACGAGCTGGTCCTCGACGCCCGCGCCGCGGGGCTGGCCGCCGCCGGGGTCGCGCTGCTGCTGCGCGCCCCGTTCCTGCTGGTCGTCGGCGCCGCCGTGGTCGTCACCGCGGCCGTCCGGGCCCTGGGAGGCTGACCCCGCCGGCCCCGGCCGGAGCCCCGATCGGGCGCCCGTACGCCCGCAGGGTCAGCAGGGCCTCCAGGGTGGCGATCGGCCGCCGCTCCAGCGAGCTGCCCGGCGCCCAGGCCCGGCGGTGCACCGGCCAGCCGCCGTCGGGCTGCTGCTCCGCCGCGAGGAAGTCCAGCGAGCGCCGCATCTCCTCGTCGGTGAACCAGCCGCGGGCCAGCGACTCCGGCCGCCGCGCGTAGTCGTACGGGAACAGCTGCTCGCCGGGGGCGTAGCCGGGGGCGGTCGGGTACTCCGCGCGCCGGTCCGGTTCGAGCACCGCCAGCCGCCGCTCGCGCACCAGCCGGCCCAGCCGGTCCGCGGCCGCCGCGGCGCGGGCCCGGTCGGGGGCGCCGTCGAGGAAGGCCACCGCGCTCTGGACCTCGTAGGGGTGGGTCTGGCGCAGCGTCTCGACCCGCTCCCAGCAGAAGTCCGTGGCCCGGAACAGCCAGGCGTGCCAGATCCGGTTGCGGTGCAGGATCCCGACGACGGGGCCCGTGGTCAGCAGCGTCCCCGGCGGGTCGTCGCACACCGGGTGGTACGGGGCGGCGGGATAGTCCCGGGGGCCGGCCAGGACCAGCGGGAGCGCGCCCTCCGGGGTGGAGACCCGGGTCAGGTGGCGGCAGAGCCGCTCGATGCGCTGCCCGGAGCACCGGCCGAGGGCGTCGAGGATCCGCAGGGCGTGCGCGGTGTGCAGGGGCTGGCTCAGCGGGCCGCGCAGGTCGGGATCGAGCGCGTGCCCGTAGCCCCCGTCGTCGCCGAGGTAGGAGCCGAGGGCGGCGTCGACCGGGTCGGGATCCCCGCCGAGGAAGTGGAACGCGAACCGCCGCTGCTCCAGCACCCGGGCCGTGAGCCAGGTGAACCGCTCGGCGCGGGCCAGCGGGCAGGCCGCGGGGGAGGAGGGGGCGGAGGTGGCCGTCGGGGCCGCCGGGCTCGGTGGGGCCGGGGCGGGAGCTTCGTCTCCAGGCATGCGTGACACCGTAGGGCGCGCGCACGGGGGCGCACGGGAGCAACGGGGCTGGTGCACTCTCCGGGGCGGGATACTGGAGGCATGCGGTTGACGATTTTCTGGGAGCGGATGGCCGAGCACTTCGGCGCGGGCTACGCGGACTCCTTCGCCCGGGACCACGTGATGGCCGAACTGGGCGGACGCACGGTCCACCAGGCGCTGGACGAGGGCTGGGAGACCAAGGACGTGTGGCGCGCGGTGTGTTCGGCGATGGACGTGCCGGCCTCGCTGCGCTGAGGCGGCTCCGCCGCGCGGGCGAGGTCCCGGACCGGCGCGCGGCGGCGGGACGCGGGCCGGCCGGGCGCTGTGCGGCTTCGTGGTCCGGGGCGCGGTTGGGACAGACTGGACGGCGTGGCAGCGACAGAAGAGACGAACGGCCGGACGACGGGCGCGACGGGTGAACGCGCGGCGGCCGGTGGACCCGCGGCGGCCGGTGGACCGACGGGCCACGCGAGCCCGGCGGACCCGGCAGACCCGGCGAATGGTCCGGCGGACGGCGCCCCCGCGGCGCCCGCGGGTGCGGGAGCCGTCCCGCCCGGGACCGCCCCGGCCGCGGGAGACGCGCGGATGCCCCGCTGGCTGCCGCGCGCGGTGGTCCTCGTACTGGCCCTGGTGGCCTGCTTCCAGCTCGGCAGCTGGGCCTTCCACCAGCTGATCGGGCTGCTGGTCAACATCCTGATCGCCTTCTTCCTCGCGCTCGCCATCGAACCGGCCGTGGCCAGGATGGCGGCCCGCGGCATGCGCCGCGGGCTCGCCGCCTTCCTGGTCTTCGTGGCCGTGTTCGTCGCGTGCGCGGGCTTCCTCGCGATGCTCGGCTCGATGCTCGCCGGCCAGATCATCGACATGGTCGAGGGCTTCCCGGGATACCTCGACTCGGTGATCGGCTCGATCAACCGGACCTTCCACACCGATTTCTCCCGGCTGGAGATCCAGGACAGCCTGCTGCACTCCCAGTGGCTCCAGAAGTACGTGCAGAACAGCGCCACCGGTGTGCTCGACGTGTCCACCACGGTGCTCGGCGGACTCTTCAAGCTCCTGACGATCTTCCTGTTCTCCTTCTACTTCGCCGCCGACGGGCCCAGGCTGCGGCGCGCGCTGTGCTCCGTGCTGCCGCCCGCCAAGCAGCGCGAGGTGCTCCGGGCCTGGGAGATCGCCGTGGCGAAGACCGGCGGCTACCTGTACTCGCGCGGACTGATGGCGCTGATCTCCGGCATCGCGCACTACGTCCTGTTCGTGGTGCTCGGCGTGCCGTACGCGCCCGCCCTCGCCGTGTGGGTGGGGCTGGTCTCCCAGTTCATCCCCACCATCGGCACCTACCTGGCGGGCGCGCTGCCGATGCTGATCGCCTTCGCCGCCGATCCCTGGGACGCGCTGTACGTCCTCGGATTCGTGGTGATCTACCAGCAGTTCGAGAACTACGTCCTGCAGCCGAAGCTGACCTCCAGGACCGTGGACATCCACCCCGCGGTGGCCTTCGGCTCGGTCATCGCGGGCACCGCCCTGCTGGGCGCGGTCGGGGCGCTCATCGCGATCCCGGCCGTCGCCACCCTGCAGGCCTTCCTCGGCGCGTACGTGAAGCGGTACGAGCTGACGGGCGCGGCGGCCGACGAGGCTACTGCGCCGCGTCCCCGCCGAGTACGCCTGCGAGGACTTCGGTGACGGTCGCCTCGGCGGCCGCCTTGTCGAGGCCGGCGGCGCTGAGCGGACCCTCGCCGTTCTCCTGCTCCAGGAGCGCGAGCAGGACGTGCTCGGTGCCGACGTAGCCGTGGCCCAGGCGCAGGGCCTCGCGGAAGGTGAGCTCCAGGACCTTCTTGGCGTTCGCGTCGAAGGGGACGAGCTCGGGGACCTCCGCCTGCGCCGGGGGCAGGGTGGCGGCCGCGGCGGTGCGCAGGTCGTGCGGGGCGACGCCCTGGGCGGTGAGGACGTGCGCGGCCAGGCCCTCGGTCTCGCCGAGCAGGCCGAGCAGCAGGTGCTCGGTGCGGATCTCGGCGTTCCCGGCGGCGCGGGCCTCGTTCTGCGCGGAGATGACGACGTTGCGGGCGCGGGGGGTGAAGCGGCCGAAGCCCGCGTTCGGGTCGAGGCCGGCGTCTCCGTCCTTGTCCGCCTTGGGGACGAAGCGCTTCTGGGCCGCCTGGCGGGTGACGCCCATGCTGCGGCCGATGTCGGTCCAGGAGGCGCCGGAGCGGCGGGCCTGGTCCACGAAGTGGCCGATGAGGTGGTCGGCCACGTCGCCGAGGTGCTCGGCGGCGACGACGGCGTCGCTGAGCTGGTCGAGGGTGTCGGAGTGGACCTTCTTGATGGCCTCGATCAGGTCGTCGAGGCGTACCGGATTGGTCATGCGAACGGGTTCCACCGAAGGGTTCGTCATGAGTGCAACCCTAGGTTGACAATCGGAGGGGTGTCAACCGTTGGTTGTCACCTGGCGGTGCGTGGCTCGCGTATAGGGCCGTGATGCGGAGGGTGCGTAGACCTGGCCCTCATGAGTGTGGACACGAGTGACACGCGTACGGGCCGGGCCGCGAAGGCGGCCCGCCGCGCCTGCCCGGCCCTCCCGAACGCGCTGGCGGGACGCGCCCCGGCGCCCGCGTCGCCCGCCCGGGCCACCGCCCTGCACAGCGGCGGGGTCGCGGCGGCCGCGCTGCTCGCGCTCGTCGGCATCGGTGCGCTCCTGCACGAGCCGGTGCTGATCCCGCCGATCGCGGCGAGCGCGGCGATCGTCTACGGCGTGCCCGCGCTGCCGCTGGCCCAGCCGCGCAGCGTCGTCGCCGGGCACCTGCTGTGCGCGGCGGTGGGCTATCTCGGGCTGGCCCTGGCGGGGGACGCGCCGTGGGTGGCGGCGCTGGGGGCGGGGGTGGCGGTGGGGGTGATGACCCTGGCCCGGACCCCGCATTCGCCGGCGGCGGCGACCACCGTGGTGGTGGTGCTCCAGGCGCCGGATCCGGTGGTGTTCGTACCGCTGCTGGCGGGGGCGGCGCTGCTGCTGGTACTGGCCGGGATGGCCGCGTCGCGGGCCCGGCGGGGGGCGGTGCGCTACCCCGTGTACTGGTGGTGAGCCCGGTGGGCCGGGGCCCGGCGGGGAGGGAGCTGGGGACGGGTCCCCTCCGCCGCCGGGCCGTCAGGCGTCAGGCGGTGGGCTGGGTCTGATGCGTCAGCAGGCCGAGCAGCTGGTCCATCTCGCCGCGCCAGATGCGGTGCACGTTCATCCGGGTCGGTGCGGCCTGGCCGGGGAGCTGCATGCGGAAGGAGCTCCAGACGGCGTTGCGCTTGACCTCGGTGATGCTGCCGACGGCCTCGGCGGGCGATATCGCGAAGACGATCTCCTGGGGGCGGTTGCTCATCCGGCTCGCCTTGTGGAGCACCACGGCCTGCTCGGTGACGGTGACGAAGTAGTAGGAGAGGAACGCCTGGCCGATGAGGCCGAGCATGCTCATCAGCCACACGCTGGGGCCGGCGATGGCCTGGATCGTGACGATGGGCTTGTCGGTGGGGTTGGCCTGGGCGAGGGCTTCTGCCACCTGCTGCTGGATCGTGGCCTTCTTGATGGCCATGGGTCCTCCTGAGCGGAATTTTCACGGCCCCCGTCGTCGGGGGCACCGCAGGGTACCGGCCGTTCGGAGACCGCTCGACCCCAGCCCGGGGCGGCGGCCCATGCGCCCCGGTATGGGCTTCGGCGCCCGCCTCGTGGGGTGTTGGAATGGTTGATTCCTCTTCTGCCGCTCGTCTGGTGTCCGCGTTGCCGGCGGGCAGGCGTGGCGTCCAACCAGGGAGGCCCTCTTGTGGGTTGGGGTCCAGGGTTTGAGAATGCGCATGACAATCGGAAGATCTTCGGTCGTCGCATCCTTCTTCAGAGGGGACCCCCCACATGAACAAGCCTCTCGCCGCCGTCGCGCTCTCCTTACTCCTGACCGGAGTGGCAGCGGCCCCGGCCATGGCCTCGGACGCCGCGCCCGCCGTCGCGGTCACGTACGCGGGCACGGTCGCGCTCAGCAACTGTTCCGGCTCCGTCGTGCGCACCCCGAACTCCCAGCCCGGCGACCCCGCACTCGTCCTGTCCAACGGCCACTGCCTGGAGACCGGCTTCCCGGCGGCCGGCGAAGTCCTCGTCAACCGGGCGTCCAGCCGTACGTTCTCCCTGCTCAACGCCTCCGGCTCGAAGGTCGCCACGCTGCGCGCCAGCAAGATCGCGTACGGGACGATGACGGACACGGACGTCTCGCTCTACCAGCTCACCAAGACCTACGCGCAGATCCAGAGCCAGTACGGGATAGCCGCCCTCACCCTCAACGACGCCCGTCCGACCCAGGGTTCGTCCATCAAGGTGGTGTCCGGGTACTGGAAGCGCACCTACAGCTGCAACGTCGACGGGTTCGCGTACCGCCTCAAGGAGGGCGCCTGGACCTGGAAGGACTCGGTCCGCTACACCTCGTCCTGCAACACCATCGGCGGCACCTCCGGCTCGCCGGTGATCGACACGACGACGGGCAAGGTCGTCGCCGTCAACAACACGGGCAACGAGGACGGCCAGCGCTGCACGGACAACAACCCGTGCGAGGTGGACGAGAGCGGCAACGTGACGGTCCGCCAGGGCATCAACTACGCCCAGCAGACCTACACCCTCGTCCCGTGCATCGGCCCCGGCAGCCAGATCGACCTGAACCGCCCCGGCTGCGCCGTCCCGAAGCCGTAACCCCTGCCCGTCGCCGGGGCCCGCGCGCGGGGCGGGCCCCGGTCGCGGTACCGCTACGGGCTCTCCAGCCAGGCCGTGTACCAGGAGCGGAAACCGGTGCTCACCGGGACGAAGCCGCCCCAGTCGGGGTCGATCTGCCAGACCTCGCCCCGGCGGGGGCCGTTCAGGACCAGCCTGAGGAACATGCCGCAGCCTTGTTCGGCGAGCGTGAGCGTGCCTGCCGTCAGCGCGCTCTGCGGGCCGCGGATGGGGCCGGGCAGGGGAGCGGTGAGGGGGAACGGCAGGGCGAGCCGGCCCGGCAGCCGGTCCTCCTGCCACTCGTCGTCCACGGCCCACTCCTCGCCGGCCTCCGGGCGGGGGGCGGTCAGCGGCAGCACCCCGTGACAGGGTCCTGCGGGGCCGTCGCCCACCTCCGCGACGAAGGACCGGTACTCCCCGGGCAGCCCGATGCCGTGGGACTCCTCGAACGCCCGGATCTCCGCCTCCGGCACCGGCGGCACCAGCCCGTACCGGTGCGTGTCCGCCCCGAAACGCTCCCGCCCCGGGTCCCCCGCCGCCATCTCCCGTATCCGTGCGCGTACGCCGCGCGCGTCCCAGCCGCTCATCCCGGGACCGTAGCAGCGGGGCCGCGCCCGGCGCGGAACGGTGCCCGCCGGGCTGGGCGTGGCTCGCTTGACACGGAAATCGAACATCCATTCTGATGGGTTATCCACAGCCGATACGGGCGCGGGAGCGCATTGTCAGTGGCAGGCGTTAGCGTCAATGGCGTGAAGCGATCGACTCAAGCAAACCGGGTGGAACCCATGGCAGGCACCGACCGCGAGAAGGCTCTCGACGCCGCGCTCGCGCAGATTGAACGGCAATTCGGCAAGGGTGCGGTCATGCGCCTCGGCGACAAGCCGAACGACCCCATCGAGGTCATCCCCACCGGGTCGACCGCGCTGGACATCGCCCTCGGCGTCGGCGGTCTGCCGCGCGGCCGCGTGGTCGAGATCTACGGCCCGGAGTCCTCCGGTAAGACGACCCTGACCCTGCACGCCGTGGCCAACGCGCAGAAGGCCGGCGGCACCGTCGCCTTCGTGGACGCGGAGCACGCGCTCGACCCCGAGTACGCCAAGGCCCTCGGCGTCGACACCGACAACCTCATCCTGTCCCAGCCGGACACCGGTGAGCAGGCCCTCGAGATCGTCGACATGCTGGTCCGCTCCGGCGCGCTCGACCTGATCGTCATCGACTCCGTCGCGGCGCTCGTGCCCAAGGCGGAGATCGAGGGCGAGATGGGCGACTCCCACGTCGGTCTCCAGGCCCGTCTGATGAGCCAGGCCCTCCGCAAGATCACCGGTGCGCTGAACCAGTCCAAGACCACCGCGATCTTCATCAACCAGCTCCGCGAGAAGATCGGTGTGATGTTCGGCTCGCCCGAGACCACGACCGGTGGCCGCGCGCTGAAGTTCTACGCCTCCGTGCGCATCGACATCCGCCGCATCGAGACGCTCAAGGACGGCACCGAGGCGGTCGGCAACCGCACCCGTTGCAAGGTCGTCAAGAACAAGGTCGCGCCCCCCTTCAAGCAGGCCGAGTTCGACATCCTCTACGGCCAGGGCATCAGCCGCGAGGGCGGCCTGATCGACATGGGCGTGGAGCACGGCTTCATCCGCAAGGCCGGCGCCTGGTACACGTACGAGGGCGACCAGCTGGGCCAGGGCAAGGAGAACGCCCGCAACTTCCTCAAGGACAACCCCGACCTCGCCAACGAGATCGAGCGGAAGATCAAGGAGAAGCTCGGCGTGGGCGTCCGCAAGGACAGCGAGGGCACCGAGCCCGCCGCTGCCGCCGCACCGGCCGACGCCTCGGTGCCCGCCCCGGCGTCGAAGGCCAAGCCCGCGGCCAAGGCCGCCGTGGCCAAGAGCTGACCGTGCGGGAAGAGCAGGAGAGGGGCGGCAGAGCGAGGAGCGGCGGCCGTGAAGGCCGCCAGCAGCTGCCGCCCCAGAGTCCCGAGGAGCAGGCGCGGGCGATCTGCCTGCGCCTGCTCACCGGGATGCCGCGCACCCGGCGGCAGCTGGAGGATGCCCTGGCGAAACGGGGCATCCCCGAGGAGGTGTCGCAGGAGGTCCTCTCCCGGTACGAGGAAGTGGGCCTGATCGACGACGCCGCCTTCGCCGGGGCCTGGGTGGAGTCCCGGCACCGCGGCCGGGGCCTGGCCCGCCGGGCGCTCGCGCAGGAGCTCCGGACCAAGGGGGTGCACACCACCCTCGTCCAGGAGGCGCTGGAACAGCTGGACTCCGAGCGGGAGGAGCAGACCGCCCGGGAACTCGTGGAGCGCAAGCTCCGCAGCACCCGCGGCCTGGAGCGGGACAAGCGGATCCGGCGCCTCGCCGGCATGCTCGCCCGCAAGGGATACCCGGAGGGCATGGCCCTGCGGGTGGTCCGGCGCGCACTGGAGGCCGAGGGCGAGGACGCCGACGACCTGGGGTACCCCGGGGACTGATCCGGGCCCCCGGGCGGCGGGCCTGAGCGGCGGGGCCGAGCGGGGGGCCTGAGCGGCGGGGCGAGCCGCGGGCCTGAGCCACGGCCTCGGGCGGCGGGGCCGAGCGGCCGCCCCGAGAGGCAGGGCCGGGCGGCGGGCCCGAGCGCGGGGACGGCCGGGCCCCGGGGGGTGGGGGTAGCCCCCGCACGAGGACGCCGGAGCGCTCCAGTGCCCGAAAACCGGGGCGCGGCCAGAGTTGACCGCATGATGCTGCGCTACGCCCTTCAGACCGTCCGGGACCGCAAAGCCGGCTTCCTCGGCGCCTTCGTCGCGCTCCTGTGCGCGGCGGCCCTGATCACCGCCTGCGGCACCCTCCTGGAAACCGGACTCCGAGGCCGGATCGCCACCGAGCGCTACGCGGCTACCCCGGTGGTCGTCTCCGCCGACCAGAACGTCCACCAGACGACGGTCAAGGAGAAGAAGGGCAAGACCAAGACGAAGCACAAGGCCAAGCCCGTCGCCGAGCGGGCCTGGCTCCCGGCCTCCGCCCTGGAGACCGTACGTGCCGTCCCCGGCGTCGAGCGGGCCGTGCCCGAGCTGACCTTCCAGGCCGTCCCGGTGCTGGGGGCCCCGGCCGACCCGGCCAGGCCCTCGTACGGGCACGCCTGGACCTCCGCGGTCCTCACCCCCTTCACCCTCGCCGAGGGCCGCGCCCCCCAGGGCGGCGACGAGGTCGTCGTCGACCGCACCCTCGCCACCCGGGCGGGACTGGCCGCCGGAGCGCGGCTGACCGTACAGGCCACCGGCGAGCCGAAGACCTACATTGTCAGCGGCATCGCCCGGACCGCCCACGGCGACCTCCGCCGGCAGACCTCCCTGTTCTTCAGCGACACCGAGGCCGAGCGGCTCGCCGCCCGCACCGGCCAGGTCACCGCCATCGGCGTACTGCCCCGGCCCCGAACCGACGCCGGCCGGCTCGCCGGACAGGTCCGGGAGGCACTGGCCGCCACCCCGCAGGGCGCCACCGCACAGGTCGCCGCCGGGGACGACCGCGGCCCCGTCGAATTCCTCGACGCCGCAGGCGCACGCGTCAAGCTCGTCTCCATGGGCGGGGCCATGGGCGGCACCTCGCTGCTCGTCGCGGTCCTCGTGGTCGTCGGCACCTTCGCCCTCTCCGTCCAGCAGCGCCACCGCGAACTCGCCCTGCTGCGCGCCATCGCCGCCACCCCGAAGCAGCTGCGCCGCATGATCGGCCGCGAAGCCCTGCTCGTCGGGCTCGCCGCCGGCCTCGCCGGCTCCCTCGCCGGACTGCCCCTCGCCGCCTGGCTGCACGGACGCTTCGTCACCAGCGGAGTCGTCCCGGCCACCCTGGAGCGCACCGCCGGGATCTTCCCGATGTTCGCCGCCGTCGCCGCCAGCCTGCTCGGCGCCTGGGCCGCCGCCCGGATCACCGGCCGCCGCATCGCCCGCATCCGCCCCGCCGAAGCACTGGCCGAAGCCGCCGTCGAACGACCCCGCCCCTCCTGGATCCGGACCCTCGCGGGCCTGCTCCTGCTGGCGGGCGGAGCGGTGCTGGTCGTCGTCCTCGGCTCGCTGCGCACCGAACCCGCCGCCACCCCGGTGACCTTCCTGGCCGTCGTGGTACTCGCCGGCGCGGTGTCGTTGCTCGGCCCGCTCCTCGTCCGGCTCGCGACCGCGCTGCTCGCCGGCCCGCTGCGGCTGGCCGGCCCCGGCGGCCGACTGGCCACCGCGAACCTGCGCGGCAACGCCACCCGCATGGCCTCCGCCGTCACCCCGCTCACCCTCCTCATCGGCATGACCTGCACCGTGCTCTTCGTCACCCCGACCCTCGGCGACGCCGCCCGCGCCCAGGCCCGCGAAGGGGCCCGCGCCCAGTGGGTCGTCACCGCGCAGGGCCCCGGTGTGAGCCCCGCCACCGCCGAGCGGATCCGCCGCACCCCGGGCGTCACCGCCGCCACCGAGATCGTGCACACCTCGGTACGGGTCGGCCTGACCAAGTACGCGGCCCAGGGCGTCACCCCGGCCGGCCTGACCCGCACCTGGGACCCGCGGGTCACCCGCGGCAACCTGGACGGCTTCGGCGAGAACAGCGCCGCCGTCAGCGAACTCGCCGCCGACCAGCTGGGGCTGAAGCCCGGCAGCCCGCTGAAGCTGACGCTGGGCGACGGGACCCCGGTGACGCTGACGGTGTCCGCCGTGTACGGGCGGGGCCTGGGCTTCGGCGACCTGACGCTGCCGCACGCACTGGTGGCCGCGCACGTGGACAACCCCCTCGCCGGGAACGTGCTCGTCGCGACGGAACCCTCCGTCGGCCGGGAGCGGCTGGCCGCGCCGGGCCTCGCGGTGCTGTCCGCGGCGCAGGCCGACGCGGCCCGTGCCGAACGGCAGGCCGCCGGAGCCGAGATCAACCTGCTGGCCATGGGCCTGGTGCTGGCCTTCACCGCCATCGCGGTCGTCAACACCCTGGCGATGTCCACCGCCGAGCGGTTCCGGGAGTTCGCGATGCTGCGGCTGGCCGGGGCGAAGCGGCGCCAGGTGCTGAGGATGCTGCGCACGGAGGCCCTGGCCGTGCTGCTGATCGGGGCGGTGCTCGGGTCGGGGATCTCGCTGGCCGTGCTGACCGCGTTCAGCGTGGGCATGACGGGGGCGGCCGCGCCGGCGGTGCTGCCGCTGGTGTACGGCGTGGTGGTCGGCGCGGCCGGGCTGCTGGCCCTGGCCGCCACCGCCCTGCCGGGCCGGGCCGCGCTGCGACTCCGCCCGGTGGACGTGGCCACGTCCAGGTCCTGACCGGGGCCGCGGGCGCCTCTCGGCCGGGGGCCGGCGCGGGTGCCGGGGCTGCGGGGCCGCTGCGCGGGGCCCCCCGGGCTGCGCCCGGACCCCTCCTGGGGGCTCCGCCCCCAGACCCCCGCGCCTCAATCGCCGGCGGGGCTACAAGTAGCCCCGCCGGCGATTGAGGCGACGGGCGCGCAGCGCCCGTACGGGGTCAGGGGCAGCGCCCCTGGGAACGGTGGAAGGGCGGGCAGGGGACCCAGCCCCGCGCAGCGGTGCGAGGACCGCGTCAGGAAAGAACCGGCAGGCCCGCCGCGCGCCACGCCTGGAAGCCGCCCGTGAGGTCGGTCGCCCGCCGCAGCCCCAGCGCGTGCAACGACGCCGCGGCCAGCGAAGACGCGTAGCCCTCGTTGCAGATCACCACCACCCGCAGGTCGTGCGACACGGCTTCCGGGAGCCGGTGGGAGCCCTGGGGGTCCAGCCGCCACTCCAGTTCGTTGCGCTCCACGACCACCGCCCCCGGGATCAGCCCGTCCCGCTCGCGCAGCGCCTGGTAGCGGATGTCCACCAGCAGGGCCCCGTCCTGCGACGCCTCGTACGCCTCCTGCGGGCCGATGCGCTCGTACGTGGCGCGGACCCGCTCCAGCAGCTCGTCGATGCCCACGGCGCTCACTGCCAGTCCGCCGGGCGCTCGACGTGCTCCAGCCGCAGCACCGGACCGCTGCGGCTGTACCTGCGGATCAGCGGGAGCGGCGGGTAGTACGCGTGGACGGACACCGCGTGCTCCGAGGCGGACTCGTTGAGCACCTCGTGGACGTGGTGCTCGCCGAAGGCCCGCCCGCTGCCCGCGCCGAGGCCGCGGGTGCGGTCCACTTCGGGGGCCAGCTCCAGGCTCTGCCAGCCCTCCGAGGGCAGCCGCACCGTCAGGGAGTGCTCCGTCAGCCGGCCCCGCGCCGTGGCGAAGGCGCCGCGGGACTCGGCGTGGTCGTGCCAGCCGGTGCCGGTGCCCGGCGGCCAGCCGATCAGCCAGGCCTCGCTGCCGCCCGGACCGTCGAGCCGGATCCAGGTCCGGCCCTCGGGGTCGAGGGGCAGCGAGTCGACGATCTCGGGGTCGGCGGCGGTGCGCAGGGCGAAGTCGAGGAGTTCCGCCGCCGTCGGGGCGGACGACGGGCGCGCGGGGGCGTGCGTGGGCAAGGGGGAAGGCATGGAGGTGACCGTCCTGGGTTCGCGAAGGTGCGCGCGCCGGCCGGCAGGGCTCAGGGGCGCGCGGAGGGAAGGCGAATCAGCAGGAGGGGCGACACACGCAGCCCGCGTAGCGGAGCAGGTCCATGTGAACCCTCCGCCACAGGCGTACGTCGTTGCCGGTCATGTCCGTGAGTGAACCACGTGCCCCCGAGAACGGTCAATCGATCACGGGAGCGGGTGTGGCGGGGGCGCCCGCCGGGGCGCCCGCCCGGACGGCGTCGGCCGCCGCGTACAGCTCGGCCGGCCGGACGCCCGCGAAGGTGGCGGACAGGTGCCCGTCCGGGCGCACCAGCAGCACGGTGTGCGCGGGCGCCCCCGGGTAGGCGTCGGCCACCAGCAGGTCGGCCGGGACGGGCAGCGCGCTCACGGCCGCCGCGAGGCGGGGCATCACCCCGGCGCTCTGCCAGTGCCGCCGGTCCCAGACCCCGGTGCCCGGCGCGACCAGCAGCACCAGCAGCCGGCCCCGCCCCAGCAGGTCGCGCAGCGGGACGGTGGCTCCGTCGGGGGCGGTCACGGGCACGTTCGCCACCGGCCCGCCCGGCTCGGTCGCCGTCGGGACCTCGCGTACGGCCACGGGCGGCGCGTACACGGGCTGCGCGCCCAGCGGGCCGCGCCCCAGGTGCCCGTCGGTCAGCAGGGTCTCGGCGGAACGGCCCGTCCCCGGCAGCAGGGTGCGCAGCCCGCCCCCGCCGCGCAGTACGGGCACGGCCTGGTCGGCGGCGCGGAGCCGGGCGGCGACGGCGGTGCGCCGTTCGCCCTCGTAGCTGTCGAGCAGGGCCGTGGAGGCGCCCTGGTGCCAGGCCAGGGCCAGCTTCCAGGCGAGGTTCTCCGCGTCGCGCAGCCCCTCCTCGACGCCCTGGGTGCCGACGGCGCCGAGCAGGTGCGCCGCGTCCCCGACGAGGAAGGCCCGGCCGTCGCGCCAGCGCAGGGCGAGCCGGTGGTGGAGGGTGTGCACGCCGGTGTCGATCAGGTCGTACGGGGGAGTCGTGCCGCCGCACCACAGGGCCAGGGTGTCCCGGATGAGGGTGACGAGCGCGTCGGGCGTGACGAGTTCCCCGCGCGCCGGCAGCAGCCAGTCGAGCCGCCACACCCCGTCGGGCAGCGGCCGGGCGGTGATCTCCTCGGGCCCGGACGGGGGGTTGCGGTGCAGCAACGCCTCGCCCGGCCAGGGCAGTTCGGCGCGCAGCGCGGCCACGGCGCGCCGCTCGACGGCGGTCCGGCCGGGGAAGCGGATGCCGAGCAGCTTGCGCACGGTGGAGCGGGCGCCGTCGCAGCCGGCCAGGTGGCTGCCGCGCCACCAGCTGCTCTCGGTGCCCCGGGTGCGGGCGGTGACCCCGTGGTCGTCCTGCTCGAAGGAGTCCAGCTTGGCACCGGTGACCAGCTGCACCAAGGGGTGCGCGGCGGCGGCGGCGCGCAGCCCGCGCACGAGGGCGTGCTGCGGCAGGTGCAGAGGGGGCTGCTGGTCCTCGAAGGTGATCCGCCGGGTCTCCTGGCGGCGCTTCATGGTGCGCCAGGCCGCGTACTGGGCGCCCTCGTCGCGCAGGGTCGTACAGCCCAGCCGGTGGACCATGGCGGCGGTGTCGGTGTGCAGCACGACACTGCGGGCGGGCCGTGGCTCCTCCTTGCCGGGCCCCTCGTCGAGCAGCACGCTGGGCACGCCGTGCCCGGCCAGGGCGAGGGACAGGGACAGCCCGACGGGCCCCGCGCCGACGACGATCACCGGGTCCATGATGCGGCTCCCGATGTCCGGTATGTGATCACAGAACGTATGCAACCCACTGGAGGTTCCGGCGTCAAGTGACACCCGGCCGGGACAGCACTGTGTGGTGCGGCGGAGGATTCCGCCGCACCACACGGGCTACGCACGATGACTGACCCTACGTCAGCCCTCCGGCGGCCTTCCGGCCGGGCCGGAGCGGGTTTCGACCGTCAGGCCCCGGCCGAGTTGTTCCCGGTGGCCATGTCGTTCACGTCGGCCACGCCGACCACCGCGCCGGTGCTCTTCTTCGACTTCCGCAGCCGTCCCTCCAGCCAGGAGGCGAAGGAGGTGAGGGCGAAGTTCACCGCGATGTAGATCAGGGCGATCACGACGAGCGTGGCGATGGTGTTGGCGTAGTTCGCCGAGATCTGCCGGTTCGTCGCCAGCAGCTCGGTGAGGCCGAGCAGTGAACCGCCGAGCGCGGTGTCCTTGAGGATCACCACGAGCTGGCTGACCAGGGCGGGCAGCATCGCGGTGACGGCCTGCGGGATGAGGACGTAGACCATGGTCTGGCCCTTGCGCATGCCGATCGCCTTCGCGGCGTCGGTCTGGCCGCGGGGGAGGGACTGCACGCCCGCGCGGACGATCTCCGCGATGACGGCCGCGTTGTACAGGACCAGCCCGGTGATCACGGCGTACAGCGGCCGGAGGTCCGAGGAGACGGCGGGGACGAACTTCACGAAGAAGGCCGAGCCGAAGACCATCAGCATCAGGACCGGGATGGCGCGGAAGAACTCGACGACCGCCCCGACCGGCACGCGCACCCAGGAGTGGTCGGAGAGCCGGCCCATACCCAGCAGGGCGCCGAGCGGCAGCGCGATCACCATGGCGATCGCCCCGGCCTTCAGGGTCTCCAGCAGACCCGGGATCAGGTACGTGGTCCAGATCCGGGCGTCAGTGACGAAGGGGGTCCACTTGTCGGCGTCGAGCTGGTTCTTCTCCGCCATGACGGAGAGGATCCACCACGCGGCGAGCGCGAACAGGGCCAGGAAACCGGCCGTGTAGATCCAGTTGCGGGCCTTGGCCTTGGGGCCGGGGACGTCGTACAGCACGGAGCTCATCGCTTCACCGCCACTCGCTTGGCCACCCAGCCCAGCAGCAGACCGGTCGGCAGGGTCAGCAGGCAGAAGCCGAGGGCGAAGATCCCGAACACGGCGAAGAGCGCGTCCGCCTCGTTCTCGATCATTTCCTTCATCAGCAGGGCCGCTTCGGCCACGCCGATGGCCGCGGCCACCGTGGTGTTCTTGGTGAGCGCGATCAGTACGTTGGCGAGCGGCGCGATGACCGCCCGGAAGGCCTGGGGGAGCACGATCAGGGTGAGCACCTGGAAGAAGCTCAGACCCAGCGCGCGGGCCGCCTCGGCCTGGCCGACGGGCACGGTGTTGATGCCCGAGCGCAGCGCCTCGCAGACGAAGGTGCCGGTGTACGCGGTCAGCGCGAGGACGGCGAGCCGGAAGCCGGTCTCCTTGAAGGTCTCGCCGCCGAGGTTGATGCCGAGGGTCTGGCTGAGGCCCAGCGAGCTTCCGATGATCAACAGGGTCAGCGGGGTGTTCCGGACCAGGTTGACGTACGCGGTGCCGAAGGCACGCATCAGCGGGACCGGGCTGACCCGCATCCCGGCCAGGACGGTGCCCCATATGAGGGAGCCAACCGCCGAGTAGAGGGTGAGCTGAACCGTCACCCAGAAGGCTCCGAGCAGGTCGTACTGCCCGGAATCAAGAAAGTCGAACACGTTGCCCTGCGCTCTCCCCAGGATGGCCGGTGGAGTACGCCGCCGCCCGCGGACGGGCGGGCGGCGACGCACCCCACCGGGAAATCAGCTGCCTTCGGTGATCTGCGGGGCAGGCTCGTTCTTGTAGCCGGCCGGGCCGAGGTTCTTCTTGATGGCCGCTTCCCAGGAACCGTCCGCGACCATCTTCTTGAGCGCGGCGTTGATCTTGGTCTGGAGGTCCTTGTCGCCCTTCTTCAGACCGATGCCGTAGTTCTCGTTGCTCATGCTCAGGCCGACGAGCTTGAACTTGCCCTTGTTCTTCTCCTGCGCGGCGTAGCCGGCGAGGATCGAGTTGTCCGTGGTCAGCGCGTCCACGGACTTGTTCTCCAGCGCGGTGAGGCACTCGGAGTAGCCGCCCTGCTCCAGCAGGTCGGCGTCCTTGGCCAGGTCCTTCTTGATGTTCTGCGCCGAGGTCGAGCCCGTGACGGAGCAGAGCTTCTTCTTGTTGAGGTCCTCGACCTTGGTGATCGAGGAGTCGTCGGCACGGACCAGCAGGTCCTGGTGGGCCAGGAAGTACGGGCCGGCGAAGTCGACCTTCGCCTTGCGCTTGTCGTTGATCGAGTAGGTGGCGGCGATGAACTTCACGTCGCCGTTGGAGATCAGGTTCTCGCGCTCGGCGCTGATGGCCTGCTTCCACTCGATCTGGTCCGGCTGGTAGCCGAGCTCCTTCGCCACGTAGGTGGCGACGTCGACGTCGAAGCCCTCGAACTTGCCGTCCGGGGTCTTGAGGCCCAGACCCGGCTGGTCGAACTTGATGCCGATGACGATCTTGTCCGACTTGGAGCCCCCGGAGGCACCGGCGTCGCTCGCCGTGTCCTTGCTGCCGCCGCCACAGGCGGTCGCCGTCAGGGCGAGAACGACGGCCGTGGCAACAGCAGCGCCGGTCTTGAGAACCTTCATGGTGAACTTCCCTCGGGTGAGACGTTGTTGAACGACGAGCAGGACACGTCGTGGGCGACGGCACGAGCCGTCGATCGGATCACTACCAGACGAGAGCGTCAGTGGTGCAGGATCTTCGAGAGGAAGTCCTTGGCGCGGTCGCTCTTCGGGGCGCTGAAGAACTGCTCCGGGGTGGCCTGTTCGACGATCTTGCCGTCCGCCATGAACACGACGCGGTCGGCCGCCGAGCGGGCGAAGCCCATCTCGTGCGTGACGACGACCATCGTCATGCCCTCGCGGGCGAGCTGCTGCATGACCTCCAGCACCTCGTTGATCATCTCCGGGTCCAGCGCCGAGGTGGGCTCGTCGAAGAGCATCACCTTCGGGTCCATCGCCAGCGCCCGGGCGATCGCCACGCGCTGCTGCTGGCCACCGGACAGCTGCGCCGGGTACTTGTCGGCCTGTGCGCCGACGCCCACCCGGTCCAGCAGGGCCTTCGCCTTCTCCAGGGCCGTCGCCTGGTCCGTCTTGCGGACCTTGAGCTGACCCAGCATCACGTTCTGCAGCACCGTCTTGTGTGCGAACAGGTTGAACGACTGGAAGACCATGCCCACGTCCGCGCGCAGCCGGGCCAGTTCCCTGCCCTCGGCCGGAAGGGGCTTCCCGTCCAGCGTGATGCTGCCCGAGTCGATGGTCTCCAGCCGGTTGATGGTCCGGCACAGCGTCGACTTGCCCGAGCCCGAGGGCCCGATCACCACGACGACCTCACCGCGGGCAATGCTCAGATCGATGTCCTGAAGCACGTGCAGCGCGCCGAAGTGCTTGTTGACGTTGCTCAGTACGACCAGGCCGTCCGCGGCACCGGCCGCATCCTCCACGTCCTTGGTCACTGATACTCCGCTCATCGGCTTCTTGCTCCGTCCTCCGTCGGTTGGGAGGAATGTAGTGACGAGATGAGCACACCGTCAGCACATCTGAGGGAGAATTGAGCATAACGAAACGGCCTCGCGCCGATACGCTCCGTACCCGCTACCCACGAAGGGTGCGATGTACTCGTACCGGGTGCATAACGGAAGACTCGCCAGGCCGGAACCCTCTTGACGTGGGACTCCGCCATGGGCGTGGATGCAAGGTGACCATGTGTACGGAAGCTGAAGCCGAAGAATCGGGAAGGGGGACGCCATGAGGCTGCTGCTCGTCGAGGACGACGACCACGTCGCCGCCGCCCTGTCGGCGATCCTCGCCCGGCACGGCTTCCAGGTGACCCATGCCCGCAACGGCGAGGAGGCCCTCCAGGCGCTGCTGCCGGCCGGCGCCAAGCCCTTCGGCGTGGTCCTCCTGGACCTGGGCCTGCCCGACCAGGACGGCTACGAGGTCTGCGGCAAGATCCGCAAGCGCACCTCGACGCCCGTCATCATGGTCACCGCCCGGGGCGACGTGCGCTCGCGCATCCACGGCCTGAACATGGGCGCCGACGACTACGTGGTCAAGCCGTACGACACCGGGGAACTCCTCGCCCGCATCCACGCCGTCGCCCGGCGCACCGGCGCCGCCGACGAGGCCGCCGCCACCCCCGAGACCGCCCCCGGCACGGTCCGGCTCGGCGCCGTCGCCGTGGAGCTGCCCACCCGCCGCGTCACCGTGAACGGCACCGACGTACCACTCACCCGCAAGGAGTTCGACCTGCTGGCCCTGCTCGCACAGCGTCCCGGCGTCGTCTTCCGCCGCGAGCAGATCATCAGCGAGGTGTGGCGCACCAGCTGGGAGGGCACCGGCCGCACCCTCGAGGTCCACGTCGCCTCGCTGCGCTCCAAGCTCGGCATGCCCGCGCTCATCGAGACCGTCCGCGGGGTGGGCTACCGGCTCGTCACCCCGGCCGTCCCCTAGCGGGGCCCCGCCGTGCGCACCCGGCTCCTCCCGCTCCTGGTCGTCCTCATGGCGGGCGTCCTGATCGCGCTCGGACTCCCGCTCGCCGTCAGCCTGGCCGCCGCCCAGCAGCAGCGGGTGGTGCTCGACCGCATCGACGACAGCGCCCGCTTCGCGGCCCTCGCGCAGTTCGTCATCGACGCCGAGGGCTCCGGAGCCACCGGCGCCGACGAACGCCGCAACACCCTCCAACTCGAACTCGCCCGCTACCAGGAGCTGTACGGCGTCCGCGTCGGCATCTTCTACCGCGACGACAACGCCATGGTCCGCGCCCCCGGCTGGTGGCAGCTGCCCGACTCCAAGGAAGGCAAGCGCGCCTTCGACGACGCCCTAGCCGGCCGGCGCAGCCACGACCCCGGCCAGGTCTGGCCCTGGCAGACCAACGGCAAACTCCTCGTCGTCTCCCCGGTCGTCCTCGACGGCGACGTCGTCGCCGTCGTCGCCACCGAATCACCCACCGACCAGATGCGCGCCCGGACCCTGCGCGGGTGGGCGGTCATCGCCGCCGGGCTCGCCGCCGCCATGCTGGTCGCCTTCGGCGCCGCCCTGCGCCTGACCAGCTGGGTGCTCAAGCCCGTGCGGACCCTGGACGCCGCCGCCCACGGCATCGCCACCGGACGGATGAACTCCCGCGTCGCCGCCGCGAGCGGCCCGCCGGAACTCAGACGCCTGGCCCGGTCGTTCAACGAGATGGCCGACAACGTCGAAGAGGTACTGGAGCAGCAGCGGGCGTTCGTGGCGGACGCCTCCCACCAGCTGCGCAACCCGCTCGCCGCACTGCTCCTGCGCATCGAGCTCCTCGCCCTCGAACTCCCCGAGGGCAACGAGGAGATCGCCTCCGTGCGCACCGAGGGCAAACGCCTCGCCCAGGTCCTGGACGACCTGCTGGACCTGGCGCTGGCCGAACACGCCTCCGCCGAGATCAGGCTCACCGACATCGGCGAGCTCGCCGCCGAACGGGTGGCCGCCTGGCGCCCCTACGCCGAGGAGAAGGGCGTACGGCTCACCGAGGCGGGCCGCAGCGCCGTCACCGGCTGGGCGGACCCCATCGCCCTGTCCAGCGCCCTCGACGCCGTCATCGACAACGCCCTGAAGTTCACCCCCGCCGGGGAGCAGGTCGAGGTGTCGGTCTCCGCCGAGGGACGCAGCGCGCTCGTCGTCGTCGCCGACCGGGGGCCCGGCCTGACCGAGGAGGAGCTGCTGCGCGTCGGCGACCGCTTCTGGCGCAGCGGCCGCCACCAGAACGTGAAGGGCTCCGGTCTCGGCCTGTCGATCTCCCGCGCCCTGCTCGCCTCGGGCGGCGGATCCATCTCCTACGAGACGAACCCGCCGCACGGGCTGCGCGTCACGGTGGCCGTGCCCCGCACCGACCCCCAGGAGGGTTAGGGCCAGGGCAGTTCGGTACGGGCCGCCGGGGAGGCGGCGTACGTCTCGTCCACCGTCCGGAGTTCCAGGACGGCCGCCCGCTCCCCGTCCGCCCGGACGAGCAAGGGGACGTGGAGGGCGGCCGCGCAGGTGCCGGCCAGGTAGCGGCGGGTGCCGTCGGGGAGGAGGCGGTGGAGCTCGTAGTGCCGGACCGGCCCGGCCGCCCGGTCCCAGCGCAGGCGGAGCGCCGCACGGCCGGCGCCCTGCCCGCAGACGGCCTCCACCCTCAGGTGCGAGGGCGGGGCCGGGGGCCGCCGCGCGGTGGTGTCGCGTACCGTCAGGGCCCCCAGACGCCAGGACACCGCCGCCTTCGCGGGCGCGGTGATCCGTACGGCAAGGGCGTACGCGGTCCTCCCGGCCAGGCGCGCGAGGGGCACGCGGGAGGTCCGCCAGCCCTGGCCGGGGCCCGCCGTGCCGGCCGGCAGCCAGGTGTACGGCACCGGCGCGCCCGGGGCGGACGGCTCGCGGACGGCGACGCCGAGTTCCACGGACACCGGCCCGGCGCCGGCACCAGCGTGGACCAGCTCCGCGACCGCCGAGCCGGGCAGGGGCAGGCGCGTCGAGTGCAGGCCCACGGCCACCGGGGCGGTGAGCGCCCCCGCCACCAGCAGGCTGGAGCCACCGCGCCAGGCGTCCGCGAAGTCCAGGGTCACCGACGGGCGCGCCCCGGCGGTGTCCACCACCCAGCGCCGGCCCGGGAGCCGGTCCTGGAGCGCCAGGTGGTTCCACGGCTCCTCGGAGGTGACAGCGCCGCCCTCGTACCAGCGCAGCCCGTGCCCGGTGTTGAAGGAGCAGCCGAACGGCAGCCCGGCGACCGTGGAGCGGTCCGCGGTGAACGTCGCCGGCGCCCGCCAGGCGGCCTGCGGCGCCGGCCGGGACGGGTCCCCCGACTCGCCCGTCCAGAACCGGTCGTCGGCGCGGTGGAACGCGCCGGGGGAGCGGTCCGCGAGGTGGTCGCGGGTCCACTCCGGCCGGTAGAGGCCCAAGCTGACCACGTGGTCGCGGTCGCGCGGGACGACGGCGTCCCAGTCGACGGCGGAGTCCCAGCCCCTGGACTCCACGTCCACCGCCGCCCACAGCTCGTGGCGGCTGCGGCCGAGCCGGCCGGCGAGGGCGCCCGAGTCGGCGAGGGTGCGCGCCGTCCAGCGGAAGTCCACGAACACCGTGTCCGCGACGGGTCCCGAACGGTCCTGGAAGAACTCCTGGTTGAGCGCGTTGAGGGCGCCCTGCCAGCCCACCCGGCCGGTGACGTTCATCGCGTCGTACCAGGTGATGCGCAGCCCGTGCGGGGAGCCCGCCGCCCGCAGCGCCCGCAGGAACTCCCGCATGCGGGTGGCGAGGACGCTGTCCCCGCCGTCCGTCTCGGCGTTGACGAACCAGCCGTCGAAGCCGTACGCCACCGCCACCCGGACCAGCTGCTCCGCGACCGGGAACCGGCCGTCGGGCTCCCGGCGCACCAGGTCGCGCGTCCACTGGAGGTCGCCGCCGTAGGGGACGGGCGGCAGGAAGACGTTGCCCAGCACCCGGACCCCGTTGCGATGGGCGGCGTCGACGACGGGCGCGTTCGGGGCCAGCACGAGGCCCTCGCCGGCGGAGCCGCCCCAGAAGACCAGCTCGTCGAGGTAGGCCCAGTGCGTCAGGGCGTAGTGGTCTGCGGTCGCCGAGCCCTGGGAGGGATTGCCGGAGGTCGGCCCGAACGAGACCAGCGCCGCTATCCGGGCCTGGCCGGCGCGGGCACCGCGGTGCGCGGGCACGGGGGTGAAGCGCGGGGCGAGCGGCACGGTCGCGGTGTTGTGGGCGAGGTCCGGGTCCGACTCCGGGCTCCAGTCGCCGAGCGAGCGCCAGACGACGCCGGGGGCGGGGGTGCCGTGGGGGAGGGAGCCGGGGAACCAGTAGGAGGCGTACGGGGTCAGGTCGCCGCCGGGCGGGGTGGCGGGGGCGGCGGCGGCCGCCGCCGGGGTGGGTGCGCCGAGGAGCGGGGCTCCGGAGGCGGTGGCGGCTGCGGCGGCTGCGGCGGCCAGGAGGGTGCGTCTGGCCGGGCGTAAGGGGGCGTGGCCGGAGTCGGACATCGGGGGCTCCTCACGGTGCGGCTCGGGCGGGGGTGGGGCCGGGGGAGGGGCGGCCGGGGACGGGCGAAGGCGGGGCGGGCTGGGCGGCCGGGGGCGGGCCGTCAGTCCACGTCCTCGACGCGGAGCACCCGGGCGATGCCCCGGCCCACAAGGTGGTCCGGCTCCTCGGCCCGGTCGGACAGGACCACCGCCGGGCGGGCGCCCCGCGCCGTCAGGGCGGCCCAGGCTTCGAAGAACGGGCCGCCCGGGGCGCAGGCCGAGCGGCCGCGGGACTCGTCCAGGACGAGCGCGGTGTCGCGTACGGGCGGGCGGTGTTCGCGGCCCCGCCAGGCCGCCGCGACGCGGGCCAGGACGGTCCCGGCGGGCTTGGGCCGGCGGTCGTTGGTCAGCAGGCCCAGGCCGTACTCCAACTCCGGGAAGTCCGCGAGCTCCCGGGACACGTCGTGCGAGCACCACCAGGTCACCCCCCACAGCCCGGGGCAGTCCAGGGCGGCCTCCAGCGTGGCGGCCGTGAACCGCGCGGCGTGCTCCGGGGGGATCAGCGGCGCCGGCGCCCCGACCTCCTGGAGCCACACCGGGCGCGCCGGGTCCTCGGCCCAGGCCTTCGACAGCTCGACCAGGTACGCCGCGTGGTGCTCGGTGGCCGTCCCGGTCCGGCCGTGGCGCTGCGCGGTGCCGTTGAACACCCACGAGTGCACGGCGGTGGCCGCGCCCAGCCGGGCCGCCTGGGCCGGGGTGAAGGGGTGCCCGTCCTGGTACCAGGCGGCGTCGTACTCGGCGTGCACGTGCGGCCGTCCCGGGGCGCCCCGCTCGCAGGCGGCGAGCATCCGCTCCAGCCAGCGTCCGGCCTGCTCGGGGGTGACGGGGTCGGGGTCGGGGTGAGGGGGGCCCGAGAACTGGTTGATCTCGTTGCCCACCGTCATCCCGAGGAAGTTCGGCCGGCCGGCCAGGGCGGCGGCGAGGGTGCGCAGGTACTCCTCCTGTGCCGCGACGGTCTCCGGGTCGGTGAAGAGGTTCCGCCGGTGCCAGGTCCGCGTCCAGGAGGGCAGGAAGTCGAAGCTCGACAGGTGTCCCTGGAGGCCGTCCACGGCGACGTCGAGCCCGCGCGCGGCGGCCGCGTCGGCGAGGGCGACGAGCTGCTCGACGGCGCGCGGCCGGATCAGCGCGCGGTTGGGCTGGAAGAGCGGCCACAGCGGGAACACCCGTACGTGGTCCAGGCCCAGGGCGGCGATCGAGTCGAGGTCGGCCCCGACCTCGGCGAGGTCGAAGTCCAGCCAGTGGTGGAACCAGCCGCGTGCCGGGGTGTAGTTGACGCCGAAGCGCAGGGTGCGGTGCATGGCAGGGTCCCGGGTTCTCGGGGAATGCGCCGGACGCCCCCAAACTGCCCGGCCGCACGGGGCCCGGTCAACAGCGCCTTTGCCGCCGGGCGGCCGGAACCGCGTCCGTGACACCGCCGGGTTCGGGCGGCTCGCGGCCGAGGAGCTCCTAGCCGACGGCCCGCCCCGGGCCGGGGGAGCGAGCCGCGCCGGCGGGAACCCCGCGGGAGTACGGCCCCTCCGGCGGCGGCATACTGAAATCCGACCCCCTGGCAGGAGCGCCTCCGTGACCACCCCCACCTCAGCCTTGCCCGTGCCGCGCGGCGCCGCCGCGGCCGCCGTCGCCGGACCGACCGTGGCGATCGACATCGGCGGCACGAAGATCGCCGGGGCGCTGGTCCACCCCGACGGCGCGATGACCGCGGTCACCCGGCGTCCCACCCCGCGCGGGACGGACGCCGACGGGGTCATGGCGGCGGTCGCCGAGGTCGTCGCGGACCTGGCGCGGGACCCCCTGTGGGGGGAGGCCGTCCGCTGCGGCATCGGCAGCGCCGGCCCCGTGGACACCTCGCGGGGCACCGTGAGCCCGGTCAACATCGGGGCCTGGCGGGAGTTCCCCGTGCAGGAGCGGACCGCCGCCGAGCTGGCCGCGCACGGGGCCCGGATCCCGGTCGTCCTGGCCGGCGACGGCGTGGCCATGACGGCCGCCGAGCACTGGCTCGGTGCCGCCCGGGGGCACGCGAACGCCCTGTGCATGGTGGTCTCCACCGGGGTCGGGGGCGGGCTGATCCTGAACAACCAGCTCCACCCCGGTCCCACCGGCAACGCCGGTCACATCGGCCACATCAGCGTCGCGTTCGACGGCGAGCGGTGCGTCTGCGGCGGCCACGGCTGCGTCGAGTCCCTCGCCTCCGGGACCGCCATCGCCCGCTGGGCCCTCGCCCAGGGCTGGACCGGCCCCGACCCCACCGCGGCGGGCGTCGCCGCCTCCGCCGCGGCCGGCGACCCGGTGGCGCTGGCCGCCTTCGACCGGGCCGGGCGGGCCCTGGCCGCGGCCATCGCGGCCACCGCCACCCTGGTCGAGACCGACATCGCGGTGATCGGGGGCGGGGTCGCCGCCAGCGGGGACACCCTCTTCGAACCGATCCGGCGGCACCTGGCCTCGTACGCGACCCTGTCCTTCGTCAAGGGCCTCCGGGTCGTCCCGGCCACCCTCGGCACCCACGCCGGACTGATCGGCGCGGCCGCCGCCGCGATGATGCTGCTGCCTACGGCTTGACCGAGCGGTAGTACCGCCGGGCCCCCTCGTGCAGGTCCAGCGGGTCCGTGTAGATCGCCGTCCGCAGGTCCACCAGCTGCGCGGCGTGCACCTCGTGCCCGATCCGGTCCCGGCTGAGGATCACCGTCCGCGTGAACTGCTCGGTCAGCTCCGTGCCCGTGTCCTCCCGGGTCACCAGCAGGTTCGGCACCGCCAGCGTGGCCACCGCCGAGGTGTTGCGGGCCCGCGCGTACGCGTCCTGCGGCATCACCGCGGCGCGGTAGTACCGGGCCGGGCTGCCGCTGGCCTGGAGCTGCTCGACCAGGTCGCCCAGCTGCACGAGCCGGATGTCGAAGCGCTCCGACAGCTCGTGCACGGCGTTCGTCGGGAGCCCGCCCGACCAGAAGAAGGCGTCGATCCGCCCCGCCTCCAGCTCGGCGGGCATGGTGTCGATGCCGATCCCGACGGGGCTGATGTCCTTGCGCGGATCCAGCTTGGCCGCCTTCAGCAGCCGTTCCGAGACCAGCCTGACCCCGGAGCCGTCCTGCCCCACCGCGACCCGCTTGCCCCGCAGGTCGCGGACCGACTGCACGGGCGAGCCCGCCGGCACCACCAGCTGCACGTAGTCGTCGTAGAGCCGTGCGCAGCCGCGCAGCCGGTCGGCGCCCGGCTTCCCGTCGGCCCGGTACTTGGACACCGCGTCCGCCGTGGCGATCGTGAAGTCGGCCTGCCCGGCGGCGACCCGCTGGAGGTTCTGCTGCGAACCCTCGCTGGGCTCCAGACGCACCTTGACGCCCGGCATGTCCTGCGCGAGCGCCCCCTCCAGCAGCTGCCCGTAGCGGTGGTACACACCGGTACGCACCCCCGTGCTGAAGGTCAGCCCGCCCTTGAGCTCCGGCTCCCAGAAGGGCTTCGGCCACCACAGCAGCCCCCCGAGCACGGCCAGTACGGCGACCAGGCCCAGGAGGAGGCGGCGCCGGCTGATGCGGGGAGGTACGAGGGGCATGACGGGATCCTCCCACCCGCCCCGCCCGCCTGTCACGGCCGGTCCGGTCCGGGCGGGGACACCGGGCGACCGGAGGGCCCTCCGGCACCGCCTACCCTTGTTCCATGACCAGCAGCGGCGACCGGAGCACGGCAGTGGTGGACCCCAAGGGAACTTACGAGGTGCGCACCTACGGGTGCCAGATGAACGTGCACGACTCCGAGCGGCTCTCCGGTCTGCTGGAGGACGCCGGCTACGTCCGCGCGCCCGAGGGCTCCGACGGCGACGCGGACGTGGTCGTCTTCAACACCTGCGCCGTCCGCGAGAACGCCGACAACAAGCTGTACGGCAACCTCGGCCGGCTGGCCCCGATGAAGACGAAGCGCCCCGGCATGCAGATCGCCGTCGGCGGCTGCCTCGCCCAGAAGGACCGCGACACCATCGTCAAGAAGGCCCCCTGGGTCGACGTGGTCTTCGGCACGCACAACATCGGCAAGCTGCCGGTCCTCCTGGAGCGCGCCCGCGTCCAGGAAGAGGCCCAGATCGAGATCGCCGAGTCGCTGGAGGCCTTCCCCTCCACCCTCCCGACCCGCCGCGAGTCCGCGTACGCCGCCTGGGTCTCGATCTCCGTCGGCTGCAACAACACCTGCACCTTCTGCATCGTCCCGGCGCTGCGCGGCAAGGAGGAGGACCGCCGCCCCGGCGACATCCTCGCCGAGGTCGAGGCCCTGGTCGCCGAGGGCGTCTCGGAGATCACCCTGCTCGGCCAGAACGTCAACGCCTACGGCTCCGACCTCGGCGACCGCGAGGCGTTCAGCAAGCTCCTGCGCGCCTGCGGGCAGATCGAGGGCCTGGAGCGGGTCCGCTTCACCTCCCCGCACCCCAAGGACTTCACCGACGACGTCATCGCCGCCATGGCCGAGACCCCGAACGTGATGCCGCAGCTGCACATGCCGCTCCAGTCGGGTTCGGACCCGATCCTGCGGGCAATGCGCCGGTCGTACCGGCAGGAGCGTTTCCTCGGGATCATCGAGAAGGTCCGCGCCGCGATCCCGCACGCCGCGATCTCCACCGACATCATCGTGGGCTTCCCCGGCGAGACCGAGGAGGACTTCCAGCAGACGATGCACGTCGTGCGCGAGGCCCGCTTCGCCAGCGCCTTCACCTTCCAGTACTCCAAGCGCCCCGGCACCCCGGCCGCGGAGATGGAGGGGCAGATCCCCAAGGAGGTCGTCCAGGACCGCTACATGCGCCTGGTCGCCCTCCAGGAGGAGATCTCCTGGGAGGAGAACAAGAAGCAGGTCGGCCGCACCCTGGAGGTCATGGTCGCCGAGGGCGAGGGCCGCAAGGACGGCGCCACCGCCCGGCTGTCCGGCCGCGCGCCCGACAACCGCCTCGTCCACTTCACCAAGCCCGACGAGGACGTCCGCCCCGGCGACGTGGTCACCGTGGAGATCACCTACGCGGCCCCGCACCACCTCCTCGCCGAGGGCCCCACGCAGTCCGTGCGCCGCACCCGCGCCGGGGACGCCTGGGAGAAGCGCAACGCCGCCCCGGCGCAGCCGGCGGGCGTCCTGCTCGGCATCCCGTCCATCGGCGTCCCGGCCCCGCTGCCGCCGGCCGTCTCGGGCTGCGCGATCGACTGACCGGAGGAGGGCGGAGGCGGCTAGGCTGCGGATCATGCTCGTAGCCGCCGCCGTCTGCCCCGCCCCGCCGCTCCTCGTGCCGGAGGTCGCCGCGGGCGCCGCCGCCGAACTCGGCGACGCCCGTACCGCCTGCTCCGACGCCCTGGCCGTGCTCGCCGCGGCCCGGCCCGACCTGCTGGTCGTGGTCGGTGCGGCGGCCGAGGGCGGTGGCTACGACCAGGGCACCCCCGGCGGCTTCGCCGGCTTCGGCGTGGACCTGACCGTCACCCTGGGCCCGGACCCGGCCGGACCGCCGAGCGGCGAAGTCACCGGCGCCGTCCTCCCGCCCTCCCTCGCGGTGGCCGGCTGGCTGCTCGGGCAGGCCCGCTGGGCGGCGGCCCCGGTCGCCGGGGTGGCCGTCGCCGAGGACCTCCCGACGAGCGGCTGCGGCCTGCTGGGCGCGGACCTGGGCCGCTCCGCGGACCGGGTGGCCATGCTGGTCATGGGCGACGGGAGCGCCTGCCGGACCCTGAAGGCCCCCGGCTACCTGGACGAACGGGCCGCCGCCTTCGACGCCGCCGCCGGACGCGCCCTGGGCGCCGCCGACACCGGCGCGCTCGCCGCGCTGGACCCGGCTCTCGCCGCCGAGCTGCTGGCCGCGGGCCGGGCGCCGTGGCAGGTGCTGGCCGGGGCCGCGGAGGGCGCGGGCCTGGACGGCCGGCTGCTGTACGAGGACGCCCCGTACGGCGTCGGCTACTTCGTGGCCGCCTGGTCGTAGCCGGCGCGGGCGCGGGGCCCGCCCGCAGGCACGTACGCCGTACGACGGAGGGGCGCGGGACCGTCCGGTCCCGCGCCCCTCCGGTACCGCGTCAGGGAGCGGCCGGCGGCGTCGGCCCGCCGGGGGTGTCCTTGTGCGCGATCTTGCCCAGGGCGTCCTTGGCCTTGTCCGCGCCGGTCGTGATCCGGGCGCTGTACTTGCCATGGGTCTTGGAGTCCACGACCTTGGCGACCTTGTCCAGGCCCTCGCCGATCCTGCCCTCGTGCTGCTGCGCGAGGTCGCCGACCTTCTCCTTCGCCGGAGCGAGCTTGGCCTTCAGATTGTCCATGAACCCCATGGGTCACCTTCCAGTGGCGTGACTACGTGCGGGCGCCCTCGCCGGCCCCGCTGTCCGCGGCCGCCTCCACCGACTGCTGCTTCGGGATCTCCACGGCCTCCGCCGCGGCGGTCCCGGCCGCAGCGGATCCGGCTTCCCCGACCTCAGCGACCTCCTCGGCCCCCACGGCCGGCTCGGTCTTCGCGTCCAGCGCCTCCGCCGTCCCGGCCTCGGCGGCGGCCGGTTCGGCCACTACCTCTTCCTTGCGACGAAAAATCCGGTCAAAAACGCCCATGTCTGCTCCCATAACGTTACTCGTGCGGGTGAAGTTCCGCCCTGGCCGAACCGGTGTCCACCACAGGGGCGCCAGGCGCACGCCGGGCCGGAACCTCTTCAGGGCAACGACCCCGCCCGCACCCCGTCACCTCACCCGATCGGGTACATGACGGTGTCTTGACCGGGGGCTGCGAGACTGTGTCGGTGAGGAATGCAGCCCCCGCCCCGCGGGTCATCGCCGTCGTCGGTCCCACCGCGGCCGGAAAGTCCGACCTGGGCGTCGCCCTGGCCCGCCACTTCGACGGCGAGGTCGTCAACGCCGACTCCATGCAGCTCTACCGGGGGATGGACATCGGCACCGCCAAGCTGACGCTCGAGGAGCGCGGCGGGGTCCCGCACCACCTCCTCGACATCTGGGACGTCACCGAGACCGCCAGCGTCGCCGAGTACCAGCGCCTGGCCCGCGCCGAGATCGACAAGCTGCTCGCCCAGGGCCGCACGCCCGTCCTCGTCGGCGGATCCGGCCTCTACGTCCGCGGCGCCCTCGACGCCATGGAGTTCCCCGGCACCGACCCCGAGGTACGGGCCCGGCTGGAGGAGGAGGCCACCCTCCGCGGCCCCGGTGCCCTGCACGCCCGCCTCGCCGCCGCCGACCCGGCCGCCGCCGCCGCGATCCTGCCCAGCAACGCCCGCCGTATCGTCCGCGCCCTGGAAGTCATCGAGATCACCGGCAAGCCCTTCACCGCCAACCTGCCCGGCCACGAGTCCGTCTACGACACCGTCCAGATCGGCGTCGACGTGGCCCGCCCCGAACTCGACGAGCGCATCGCACTGCGCGTGGACCGCATGTGGGACGACGGCCTGGTCGACGAGGTCCGCGCCCTGGAGGCCCAGGGCCTGCGCGACGGCATCACCGCCTCCCGAGCCCTGGGCTACCAGCAGGTACTGGCGGCCCTCGCGGGCGAATGCACCGAGGACGAGGCCAAGGCCGAGACCGTGCGCGCCACCAAGCGCTTCGCCCGCCGCCAGGACTCCTGGTTCCGCCGCGACCCCCGCGTGCACTGGCTCAGCGGAGCCGCCGCCGACCGGGGGGAACTCCCCGGACTCGCGCAGTCGTTGGTCGAACGAGCGGTCACAGCCTGATCACGTGATTGCATCGGGAAGCCCCGTGTGCCCGTTGCGGGCCCGGGTCCGTGCCATCATCAAACTTCTGAACAGTGGCGTACGAAGTCCGAGTGGGGAGGGCGCGTGGCTATGGAGGCCGGCCCTCGTGACACGGGGCGGGACGACACCAGGCGGGGAGCGGACCCGATGCTCCGAAGCGGGCCAGGCGAGCCTGGCGTGCCCGCCGGTCCCGGCACGCCGGACGCCCCGGCGGGCCCCGGCGGCACCGGGAGCGCGGGGAGTGCCGGGAGTGCCGACACGGCCGCCGACGGTCTCGGCCTGCCCGCCGAACCGGCCCGGCTGAGCCCCGACGGCCCCGACGCCCCGGAGCCCGGCACGGAGGCGGCCGCCGGCCCCGAGTTCGAGGTCGAGCTGCGCCCACAGCGCCGCCTGCGCATCTGGCAGATCGCCCCCATCGTGATGCTGGCCGCCGCCGGCTCCCTGATGTTCGCCTTCCCCCTCGCCTTCGAGTTCGGGGACGGGGGCGCCGTCGTCGCCATGCTCGGCTTCCTCATCAGCTCCTGCGCGGGCGGCTGGGGCATGATGGCCGCGCGCCGCGTCGGCTACACCTGGCCCGGGCTGCCGCCGCGCGGCAGCGGCCGCCGCCCCGACTGGCGGATGGCCGCGCTGTACGCGCTGGTCGCGCTGGCCGTCGTAGCACTCGCCGTGTACCGCGTGGCCCGGCTGCGCTGACCGCGCCGCCCGGCCGCCACCCCCCGGCGGACCCGGCCTGACCGCATGCTGATCCCGCAGGCCACGGCCGTGGACCGCTCGGTACCATGGGCGGGTGACGCACACCACCCTCTCCTTCCTCAAGGGTCACGGGACCGAGAACGACTTCGTGATCGTCCCCGACCCGGACAACGCCGTCGACCTGCCCCCGACCGCCGTCGCCGCCCTGTGCGACCGCCGGGCCGGCATCGGCGCCGACGGTGTGCTGCACGTGGTCCGCTCCGCCGCCCACCCCGAGGCCGCGCACATGGCCGACGAGGCCGAGTGGTTCATGGACTACCGCAACAGCGACGGCTCCGTCGCCGAGATGTGCGGCAACGGCGTCCGCGTCTTCGCCCGCTACCTCCAGCACGCCGGGCACGTCGAGCCCGGCGACCTCGCCGTCGCCACCCGCGGCGGCGTCAAGCAGGTCCACCTCGACAAGACCGGCGACGTCACCGTCTCCATGGGCCGCGCCCTGCTCCCCGAGGGCGACGTCACCGTCTCCGTCGGCGAGCGCACCTGGCCCGCGCGCAACGTGAACATGGGGAACCCGCACGCCGTCGCGTTCGTTGAAAGTCTCGACCACGCCGGCGACCTGTACAGCCCCCCGCCGTTCAGCCCCGCCTCCGCCTACCCCACGGGGGTCAACGTCGAGTTCGTCGTCGACCGCGGCCCGCGGCACGTCGCCATGCGCGTCCACGAGCGCGGCTCCGGCGAGACCCGTTCCTGCGGCACCGGCGCCTGCGCCGTCGCCGTCGCCGCCATCCGCCGGGACGGAGCCGACCCCGCCGAGACCGGTCAGCCCGTCTCGTACACCGTCGACCTGCCCGGCGGCACCCTCGTCATCACCGAACACCCCGACGGCCGCGTCGACATGACCGGACCCGCCGTCATCGTCGCCTCCGGCGAGTTCGAAGCCGCCTGGCTCACCGAAACGGCTTTCGCCTGAAGATTCCCTCTCATGGGTGATCCGTTTCACGCTGAGCGAGAGGTGGACTGCGCCACGTGGTGGGGTCGGTAACATCAGGCACCGGCCCTGAGGGCTCACCCCATGCCCACCACCGCCGGTCGAAGCCGCCGGAGGTGCCCATGAGTGCAGAGGCCACGAACCCCGAAGCACATGCCGAGATGCGCCCTGAGCTGCGCAGACGAGGCCGTAGCCGACTAGATCTGCGCCGCCTGGGACGTGCGGCCCTGCTCGGGCCCACATCCCGCGACCGCCTGCCCGACGCCATCGGGCACGTAGCAGAAGCCCACCGTGCCCACCATCCGGACGCCGACCTGTCCATCCTGCGGAAGGCCTACCTGCTCGCGGAGCACTCCCACCGCGGCCAGATGCGCAAGAGCGGTGAGCCGTACATCACACATCCGCTCGCCGTCACCCTCATCCTCGCCGAACTCGGCGCCGAGACCACCACCCTGACGGCCTCTCTGCTGCACGACACCGTCGAGGACACCGATGTGACCCTCGAGCAGGTCCGGGAGGAGTTCGGCGACGAGGTCTGCTTCATCGTCGACGGCGTCACCAAGGTCGAGAAGATCGACTACGGGGCCGCCGCCGAGCCCGAGACCTTCCGCAAGATGCTCGTCGCCACCGGCAACGACGTCCGCGTCATGTCCATCAAACTCGCCGACCGGCTGCACAACATGCGCACCCTCGGCGTGATGCGCCCCGAGAAACAGGCCCGCATCGCCAAGGTCACCCGCGACGTCCTGATCCCGCTCGCCGAACGCCTCGGCGTCCAGGCCCTCAAGACCGAGCTGGAAGACCTCGTCTTCGCGATCCTGCACCCCGAGGAGTACGAGCACACCCGCGCCCTCATCGCCGCCCGCGCCGGCCAGGACGACCCCCTCGCCGCCATCGCCGACTCCGTCCGCACCGTCCTGCGCGACGCCGGCATCGCCGCGGAGGTCCAGGTACGCCCCCGGCACTTCGTCTCCCTCCACCGCATCTCCCGCCAGCGCGGCGAACTGCGCGGCTCCGACTTCGGACGCATCCTCGTCCTCGTCGCCGAGAACGCCGACTGCTACGGGGTGCTCGGCGAACTCCACACCTGCTTCACCCCGGTCGTCTCCGAGTTCAAGGACTTCATCGCCGTACCGAAGTTCAACCTCTACCAGTCGCTGCACACCGCCGTCGCCGTCCCCGAGGGGTACGTCGCCGAGGTCATCGTCCGCACCCGCCAGATGCACCGCGTCGCCGAAGCCGGCGTCGTCGCCCTCGGCAACCCGTACGCCACCGCCGAGGCCGCCGCCGCCGACTGCGACGAGGAACGAGTCGACCCCACCCGCCCCGGCTGGCTCTCCCGCCTCCTCGACTGGCAGCAGTCCGCACCCGACCCCGACACCTTCTGGAGCGTGCTGCGCGCCGAACTCGCCCAGGACCGGGAGATCACCGTCTTCCGCGCCGACGGGGGCACCCTGGGCCTGCCGGCCGGCGCCAGCTGTATCGACGCCGCCTACGCGCAGCACGGCGAGGCGGCCCACGGCTGTATCGGCGCCCGCGTCAACGGGCGCCTCACCTCCCTCTCCTCGCCGCTCTCCGACGGCGACACCGTCCAGCTGCTCCTCGCGCAGGACGCCTCCTCCGGACCCGCCGCCGACTGGCTGGACCACGCCAGGACCCCGGCCGCCCGGATCGCCATCGGCAGCTGGCTCCAGACCCACCCCGACGGCCCCGGCCCCGCCACCGCCGCACCCCGGGCACCGCTGTCCGTGCCGGGGCTGCGCGGCGGCGGGGGCAACGCCGTCGCCGACCTCCCCGACGCGCACGTCCGCCTCGCCGGATGCTGCACCCCGGTACCGCCGGACGCGGTCGCGGGATTCCTCGTACGCGGCGGGGCCGTCACCGTCCACCGGGAGCACTGCCCGGCCGTGGCCCAGATGCGCTCCCTGGGCCGCACCTCGGTCGCCGTGCACTGGAGGGCCACCGCCGACTGCCGGGTCACCCTCACCGCCGAATCGTTCGGGCGCCCGCACCTGCTGGCCGACCTGACCGAGGCCATCGCCCGGCTGGGGGTCGAGGTCGTCTCCGCCACGGTCGAACCGCCCGTCGAACAGCGCGTCCACCACAGCTACACGCTCCAACTGCCCGACGCGGCCGTGCTGCCCGCCCTGATGCGGGCGATGCGCGACGTACCCGGCGTGTACGACGTCAGCCGGGTGTAGAGGGGGCCGGGGGCCGGGGGATCGGGGGCGGAGTCGGGGGAGCAGGGGGGACGGGGCGGCTTTCGGGGAACCCGGGGGATCGCGGGGGTCGGCAGGGGATCGCGGGGGCAGCGCGCGCCGGGGCGCGTACGCGGGGGCGTACGGAGTCCGCCGCCAGGCTCCTCCCGCCCCGTTCGGGTGGAGTCGTCGCGCGCCGCTCGCGGGCCCGGGACACGCGCTGGTAAGCGGTGGTGGATGCAGCTCACCTCCCCGCGCCTGCGCGCCTCCCTGCTCGCCGCGGCCTCCCTCACCCTCGTCGCCGCCGTGCTGCCCCCGCCGAAGCCGCTGGGCATCGGTGACCGGCTCTTCCCCGAGCTGGGCAACCCCGGCTACGACGTCCTCTCGTACGACCTCTCCCTCACGTACAAGGACAACCGCAGCCCCCTCGACGCCGTCACCGCCATCGAGGCACGCAGCCTGGAACCGCTGGAGCGGATCAACCTCGACTTCACGCACGGGACGGTCGCCTCCGCCGAGGTGAACGGGCAGCCCGCGCGGTTCGAGTCCGCCGGGGAGGACCTCGTACTGACCCCCGCGCACCCGGTCCCCGCGAGCGCGCCGCTGCACATCACCGTCCGGCACACCAGCGACCCGCGCGGCCGGGCCTCCGACGGCGGCTGGGTCGTCACCGAGGACGGCCTCGCCATGGCCAACCAGGCCGACGCCGCCCACCGGGTCTTCCCCTGCAACGACCACCCGGCCGACAAGGCCTACTTCACCTTCCGCGTCACCGCCCCCGACGGGTACCGGGCCGTGGCCAACGGCCTGCCCGGCACGCTCCCGGCCGCACGGGCGGGCGGCACCACCGAGTGGACCTACCGGACCCTGCACCCGATGGCCACCGAGCTCGCCCAGGTCTCCATCGGCCGCTCCGCCGTCCTCCACCACACCGGACCGCACGGCCTGCCCCTGCGCGACGTCGTCCCCGCCGCCGACCGGGAACGGCTGGAGCCCTGGCTCGCGAAGACCGCCGGGCACGTCGCGTGGATGGAGGAGCACGTCGGCCGGTACCCCTTCGAGAACTACGGGGTGCTGATCGCCCGCGCGAGGACCGGCTTCGAGCTGGAGACCCAGACCCTCTCGCTCTTCGAGCACGGCCTGTTCGCCGGGGAGGCGGCCGGCTACCCCGACTGGTACGTGGAGTCCGTCATGGTCCACGAGCTCGCCCACCAGTGGTTCGGCGACAGCGTCACCCCGCGCACCTGGTCCGACCTGTGGCTCAACGAGGGACACGCCACCTGGTACGAGGCCCTGTACGCGGACGGGCTCGGCAAGTACCCCCTGGAGCGGCGGATGCGCGAGGCCTACCAGCGCTCCGACCAGTGGCGGGCCCAGGGCGGCCCCCCGGCCGCCCCCAAGGCCGCCGCCCCGGGACAGAAGATCGGCCTGTTCCGGCCCGTCGTCTACGACGGGGCCGCGCTGATCCTCTACGCCCTGCGCCAGGAGATCGGCGCGGCGGCCTTCGACCGCGTCGAGCGGCGCTGGGTGGCGGAGAACAAGGACGGCATCGCCGGCACGGACGACTTCGTACGCCTGGCCTCCCAGGAGGCCGGACGCGACCTCACGGCCTTCCTGCGACCCTGGCTGTACGGGGAGACCACCCCGGCGATGCCCGGGCACCCGGAGTGGGGCGGGCCGGCGGCCGCTGCGTCCCCGGCCCCGGGGAAGCCGTAGCGGCGGAAAACGGTATGACGGCCGGGGAACGGGCATGACACCATCGACGAGGCCGACGGGGGGAAGCCCCCGAAAGGCCCCGCCGGGGCGTCCTGCCCCGCGGAATCCGGCATCGGGGAATCCGGCTCCGGGAATCACCGGGCGGGACCACACGTTGGACGTGACAGCGCTGTGTCACGCACAGCGGTACCTTTGGCCCTGGCCGAGCCGGCCCGGCCGCCCTGACCGGCCGGTGCGACACCATCGAATCGACGTAAGGATCCAATGACCTCCTCTTCTTCCCCTTCCCAGGACCCGCGGGACGCGCAGGACGTGCGGGACCCGCAGCGCTTCACCGAGAGCCTTCGGGCCGATGCCCTGATGGAAGAGGACGTCGCCTGGAGCCACGAGATCGACGGAGAGCGGGACGGCGACCAGTTCGACCGCTCCGAGCGCGCGGCCCTGCGCCGCGTCGCCGGTCTCTCCACCGAGCTCGAGGACGTCACCGAGGTCGAGTACCGCCAGCTCCGCCTGGAGCGCGTGGTCCTCGTCGGTGTCTGGACCTCCGGGACGGTGCAGGACGCCGAGAACTCCCTCGCGGAGCTCGCCGCCCTCGCCGAGACGGCGGGCGCCCTCGTACTCGACGGCGTCATGCAGCGCCGCGACAAGCCCGACCCGGCCACCTTCATCGGCTCCGGCAAGGCGCGCGAGCTGCGCGACATCGTCCTCGAAAGCGGGGCCGACACGGTCGTCTGTGACGGCGAGCTCAGCCCCGGCCAGCTCATCGCGCTGGAGGACGTGGTCAAGGTCAAGGTCGTCGACCGGACCGCCCTCATCCTCGACATCTTCGCCCAGCACGCCAAGTCCCGAGAGGGCAAGGCACAGGTCGCGCTCGCGCAGATGCAGTACATGCTGCCGCGACTGCGCGGCTGGGGCCAGTCGCTCTCCCGGCAGATGGGTGGCGGCGGCGGTGGCGGCATGGCCACCCGAGGCCCCGGTGAGACCAAGATCGAGACCGACCGGCGCCGCATCCGCGAGAAGATGGCGAAGATGCGCCGGGAGATCGCCGAGATGAAGACCGGCCGGGACATCAAGCGGCAGGAACGCCGCCGCAACAAGGTCCCCTCGGTCGCCATCGCCGGCTACACCAACGCCGGCAAGTCCTCCCTGCTCAACCGCCTCACGGGCGCGGGCGTACTGGTGGAGAACGCCCTGTTCGCCACCCTCGACCCGACCGTGCGCCGGGCCGAAACCCCCTCCGGCCGCGTCTACACCCTGGCCGACACCGTGGGCTTCGTCCGGCACCTGCCCCACCACCTCGTCGAGGCGTTCCGCTCCACGATGGAGGAGGTCGGCGACTCCGACCTCATCCTGCACATCGTGGACGGCGCGCACCCGGCACCGGAGGAGCAGCTGGCGGCGGTGCGCGAGGTCATCCGCGAGGTCGGCGCGGTCAACGTGCCCGAGATCGTGGTGATCAACAAGGCGGACGCCGCCGACCCGCTCGTCCTCCAGCGGCTGCTGCGCATCGAGAAGCACTCCATCGCCGTCTCGGCCCGCACCGGCCAGGGCATCGAGGAACTCCTCGCCCTCATCGACGCCGAGCTGCCCAGGCCCGCCGTCGAGGTGGAGGCCCTCGTGCCGTACACCCGCGGCGCGCTGATCGCCCGGGCCCACGCCGACGGCGAGGTGATCTCCGAGGAGCACACCCCGGAGGGCACCCTGCTCAAGGCGCGGGTCCACGAGGAACTGGCGGCCGAACTGGCGCCGTACGTGCCCGCCAAGCACTGACGCCGCCGGCACACGCCGCACGGCCACACATGACGGAGGGCCCCCGCAGCAGCGGGGGCCCTCCGTCACTTCCTCAGGCCATGCTCTCGGTCATGCCCTGGGTCATGCCCTGGGCCATGTCCTCACGTCCGGCCGGTCACTTGAACTTGGCGCTCACCGCGTTGTAGATGCCCTTGGCCTCGGGACCGAGCTTCGGCCCGGCCAGCCAGCCCGCCTTCGCCGGACCGATCGAGGTGTTCGACACCAGCGCCGGCTTGCCGTCGGCACCCGCCGCCACCCAGCCGCCACCGGACGAACCGCCCGTCATCGTGCAGCCGATCCGGTACATCACCGGGTCGGCCTGCTTCAGCGCCAGCCGGCCCGGCTTGTCCGCGCACTGAAACGCCTTCTGCCCGTCGAACGGAGCCGCGGCCGGGTAGCCCGTCGCCGTGATGCTCGCGACCTTGCCCACCGCCGGAGCGTTGAACTCCACCGGCAGCGCCGTACCGACCGTCTCCTCAAGCGACTTGCCGCCGCCCTTCTCCGGCGTCACGTGCAGCACCGCGAAGTCGTACGGGGCACCCGCGCCGCCCGTCGGACCGCCCGTCGCGATCCACTGGTCCGAGGTCTGCGCCCAGTCGCTCCACCACACGCCGTACGGGGCGACCTGCTCGCGCGGCGCGCCCTTGAGCGCCGCCGCCGGCTTGCCCGCGTTGTTGTAGGACGGGACGAAGGCGATGTTGCGGTACCAGCCGCCGGCCTTGCCCGCGTGCACGCAATGGCCCGCCGTCCAGACCATGTTGGACTTGCCCGGGTGGGCCGGGTCCTTCACCACGGTGGCCGAGCAGACCATCGAGCCCTCGGGACCGTCGAAGAAGACCTTCCCGGACGCGGGGACGCTCGAGTGGTACGGCGAAGCCGCCGGCTGCGCCGCCACCGGAGCCGGGGTCGGGTCGGTGACGCCCTGGTCCTTGCCGGCGTCCGGGTCGACGGCCGGGCGCTGCGGCTGCTCGGCGTCACGCATCCGGTCCGGGTCCCAGAGGCCGTCGATGATCGGGTTGACGTAGTCGCCCGCCTCGCGGAGCCAGTCCTCCTTCTTCCAGTTCTTCCACGCGCCCCCCTTCCACTTCTCCAGGTCGAAGCCGTGCTGCTTGAGCCTCTCCTTGAGCTCGTCGGGGATCTTTATGCCGTCCGCCGCGCCGGACGGCGGGGGCGCAGCCACGGTCGGCTTGGCGTCGGCGCCGGCCTCACCGTCGCCGGGTCCGCAGGCCGAGGCGGTCAGCGCGAGCGCGGCCGCGCAGAGGATCGCGGTGACCGGTCGGTTCGGTCGCATGTCGTAAGCCCCCAGGAGTTTCGAGGTGTTGGGACGGATTCGATCGGGGTGGATCGCAGCACCCCACTATGCCGCCGTGGCATAGGACGGCGGGCGCCGGGTCGATGGTTCCTGCCGGGCAGGCCCGGCCGAACCGCAAGGATCTTCGGTGCACCCGTGATCCGAAGCCGTCACCGTCGTTGGTACGTACGGGGGATGGTGCAGCAGCGTTCGTGTTCGAGGCGCAATCCGGAAGAGCAACCCGCGGGAGGACCGACAGTCGTGGCCGTGACCGAACCGACCGCAACCGTTACCGCTACGGCGACCGCAGCCAACGCCCCGGCCCTGATCGCAGCCGGGGGCGTGGCCGAGGCCGGGGGCGAGGCTGCATCGGCGGCTGAGGGTGTGGCCGGGGCCGGGGCCGGGGCCGGGGGTGTGGACGGGGCCGACGCGGCACCACGGACGCAGGCACCCGCGGCCGGGGCACACGTCCCGGCGCAGGGCGGACGCGGGCCCGCCTCCGCCGAGGGCATCCTGCGCAGGCAGGCACTGCGGGAGTCCGCCGCCCGGACCTACGCCCGCTCGCTGCCCATCGTCCCCGTACGCGCCCGGGGGCTGACGATCGAGGGCGCCGACGGGCGGCGCTACCTCGACTGCCTCTCCGGCGCGGGCACCCTCGCCCTCGGGCACAACCACCCCGTCGTCCTCGAAGCCATCCGCGGGGTCCTCGACTCGGGGGCGCCGCTGCACGTCCTCGACCTGGCCACCCCGGTCAAGGACGCCTTCACCACCGAGCTCTTCGAGAACCTGCCCCCGGAACTGGCCGCCGACGCCCGCGTGCAGTTCTGCGGGCCCGCCGGGACCGACGCCGTCGAAGCCGCCCTGAAACTGGTCCGGGCCGCCACCGGACGCACCGGGCTGCTCACCTTCACCGGCGCCTACCACGGGATGACCGCCGGAGCCCTGGAGGCCTCGGGCGGCGCCGGCGACGTACGGGTGACCCGGCTGCCCTACCCGCAGGACCACCGCTGCCCGTTCGGGGTCGGCGGCGCCGAGGGCGCGCGGCTCGGGGCCCGCTGGACCGAGACCCTGCTCGACGACCCCAAGGGCGGGGTACCGCTGCCCGCCGCCATGATCGTCGAGCCCGTGCAGGGAGAGGGCGGGGTCCACCCGGCTCCCGACGCGTGGCTCCGCCGGATGCGGGAGATCACCGCGGCCCGGGGCATCCCGCTGATCGCGGACGAGGTGCAGACCGGGGTGGGCCGCACCGGTGCCTTCTGGGGCGTCGACCACGCCGGGGTGGTTCCCGACGTGATGGTCCTGTCCAAGGCCATCGGCGGCAGCCTCCCGCTGGCCGTGATCGTCTACCGGGCCGAACTGGACGTCTGGGCCCCCGGCGCCCACGCCGGAACGTTCCGCGGGAACCAGCTCGCCATGGCCGCGGGCACCGCCACCCTCGCCTACGTCCGCCACAACGGCCTCGCCGAGCGCGCGGCCTCCCTGGGGGAGCGGATGCTGACCGCACTGCGCGGCCTGGCGGCGGAACAGCCGTGCGTCGGCGACGTACGGGGCCGCGGACTGATGCTCGGCGTCGAACTCGTCGACCCCGACACCGGCGCCGCCGCACCCGCCCTCGCCTCCGCCGTGCGCCAGGAGTGCCTGGACCGCGGCCTGATCGTCGAGCTCGGAGGCCGCCACTCCAGCGTCGTCCGCCTGCTGCCCCCGCTGACCCTCACCGACGAACAGGCCGCAGCCGTCCTGGACCGGCTGGCCGACTCCGTCCCCGCCGCCGCCCGCCGGCCCCACTGACCGCACCCCGAAGGACCCCCCGATGCCCGACCCCTCCACCACCCCACCCCCGCCCCTCCCAGGCCCCCCACCCACCACCCCGCCCCCGGCCGCTGCGGCTCCAGCCGCCGCCGCGCCCCCGTTCCCAGCCGCCACCCCGCCCTCGGGCCCCGCCGCTGGCCCGGCCCGCGTCGGCACCCCGGTCCCGGTCCCGGCCCCGGCCGTCACCCCGGTCCGAGGCGCCGCTGCGGGCGCGTTCCCGGCCGCCACCCCGGCTGCCGCCGCAGGCTCGGGCCAGGCCGCCACGACGCCCCCGTTCCCGGCCGCCGCCGTGGCCCCGGGCCCGGCCGTCCCCCCGCACCCGGCTACCGCCCCAGGCACCGCCGCGGCTGCCGCTGCGGGCTCGGGCCCGGCTGCAACGGCACCTCCGTTCCCAGCCGTCACCCCCGCGGCTGCGGGCGCCACCGCCGCCCCGGTCCCGGCCGTCACCCCGGTCCCGGACGGCGCTGCGGCTGCGGTGTACCCGGGCCTGCCCGCCACCGCGGCCCCGGTCTCGGCTGCGACCTCGGGTTCGCCCGCCGCCCTCGACGGGCCCCCGGCCTCCCCGGCCCCGCCTCAGGCCGCCGCTCCCTCGGCACCGACCACCCCGGCCCCGCCTCAGTCGGCCGCCGCGCCCCTGGCGCCCAACGGCCCAGCGGCCCGCCTCCCGCCGGCCCCGCCCGCTGCTGCGATCCCTCCGGCCCCCACCCCCCTCGCCCGGCTCACGCCCGCCACCCCCGCGGCCGCAGACGCGGCGGGCCCGGACCAGTCGGCGGCCGGGCTCGGCGACGCCCCGGCTCAGGGCGTCGCGGCCCCCGACCAGCAGCCGCTCCCGGTGCGGCCGGGCACGCCCGCCCCGGCGCGGCCGGACGGTCCCGGCAGGCCGTCCGCCCCCGGGCATCCCGAGGCGCCCGCCGTGCCCCAGCCGCCCGCGGCGTCACCGGCCGCGGACCGGGACCCGGCGGCCCCCGGGCGGCCCCGGGCCGGAGCGGAGGCCGGTGCTGTAGCCGGGGTCCCGGCGGCGCAGGCCACCTCGGCCCACGTCCCGGCGGGCACCGTGCCCCGGCAGAAGGACGGCACCCTCCGCCCGCGCGTGGGCGGCACCGGCCCCGCCGGCCCCGACCCGGCGGCGCTGCCCGACCTGCTGGACCACCCCGACCCGGCCACCGCGGCCGAGTCCGCGACGGTGGAGAACCTACTGCGGTGCTGGGTCCGCGAGAGCGGCATCGGCCGCCCCGACGGGCCCGTCGGAACCCTGCTCCGCGTCCCCCTCCCCGCGTCCGGGGCCGCGCTGCTCGTCCCCGTCCGGTACTGGTCCCCGGCAGGCTGGCACCGGTTCGGCGCCGCCCGCCTCGAAGGCGCCCCCGCCCACGCCCCCGCCGTGGACGCCGTCACCCTCGCCGGCCTGCTCGCCCGCGAGGGCGACGGCCGCAGCGGCACCGACCTCGTCGGCCGGGTCGCCGACTCGGTGCGCCGCACCACCGAGTTCATCGCCGACCGCCGTCAACGCCCCACCGGCCCGGCCCCCGTCGCAGGCGACCGCTTCCTCACCGCCGAACAGTCACTCCTCCTCGGTCACCCCCTCCAACCAGACCCCAAGAGCCGCGAAGGACTCTCGGAGGCCGAAGTACGCCACTACTCACCCGAACTCCACGGCTCCTTCCCCCTGCACTGGATCGCGGTCGCGCCCGACGCCCTGGCCACCGACTCCGCCTGGACCGAACGGGGCCGTCCGGTGTCCGCCGCACAGCTCCTCGCCCGTCTCGCCCCCGGCCTCCCCCTGCCCGCCGGCACCACCGCCCTTCCCCTGCACCCCTGGCAGGCCCGAGACCTCCTCCAGCGCCCCGCCGTCACCACCCTGCGCGACGCGGGACTCATCACAGACCTGGGCCCCCACGGCACCCCCTGGTACCCCACCTCCTCCGTCCGCACCGTCCACCGCCCCGGCGCCCCCGCGATGCTCAAGCTTTCGCTCGGACTGCGCATCACCAACTCCCGCCGGGAGAACCTCCGCAAGGAACTCCACCGTGGCGTCGAGGTCCACCGGCTCCTGCGCACCGGTCTCGCCGAGCAGTGGCAGACCGCCCACCCCGGCTTCGACATCGTCCGCGACCCCGCCTGGATCGCCGTCGACGCCCTGGACGGCACCCCCGTCCGCGGATTCGACGCCGTACTGCGCCACAACCCCTTCCACTCCGACGACGACGCCGTGTGCGTCGCCGCACTGACCTCCCTCCGCCCGTGGCCCGGCCGGACCACGATGCGCTCCCGGCTGGCCGACACCCTCTCCCGGCTCGCGGTGACCACCGGCCGGCCCGTCGCCGCCGTCGCAGCCGAGTGGTTCCTGCGCTACCTCGACCACGTCGTCCTGCCGGTACTCGCCTTCGACGCCCTCGCCGGCATCGCCCTCGAAGCGCACCAGCAGAACACCCTCGTGCTCCTCGACCGGGCAGGCTGGCCCGTCGGCGGCCGCTTCCGCGACAACCAGGGCTACTACTTCCGCGACTCCCGGCGAGCCGAACTGGAACGCCGCCTCCCCGGCATCGGGGGCGACAGCGACACCTTCGTCCCGGACGCCGTCACCGACGAACGCTTCGCCTACTACCTGGGCATCAACAACGTGATCGGCCTCATCGGGGCCTTCGGATCGCAGCGGCTCGCCGACGAGCGCGTGCTCCTTGCCGCCTTCCGCCGCTTCCTCGGCAAGGCCTCGGGCCTCGGCCCGGTCCCGGCACGGCTCCTGGACTCGCCGACCCTGCGCTGCAAGGCCAACCTCCTCACCCGCCTGGGCGGGCTGGACGAGCTCGTGGGCCCCGTCGACACCCAGTCCGTCTACGTCACCATCACCAACCCCCTCCACGACTGACGCGCTCCCACCGACACCGAGAAGGGCCCCGATGCCTCCTACGGACACCACCACCAGCGCCGGCGGCCCCGCCTCCCGGGAGGCCACCGCGCACCGCTTCACCGTCGGGCTGCTGCCGCTGCTCGCCGAGGCGGACCTCCTCGACTCACCGGCGGGCTGGGGTGCGGTCCCGACACCGGCAGGACTCTTCCGCCTCGAACCCGTACGGCCGGGCCGGGACCTGAAACTGCTCACCGGCTGGATGAACGACCCCGGCGTGGCCGCCTACTGGGAACTGGGCGGATCGCCCGCCGTCACCGAAGCCCACCTGCGGGCCCAGCTCGACGGCGACGGCCACAGCATTCCCTGCCTCGGCGTCCTCGACGGGAGCCCCATGAGCTACTGGGAGATCTACCGGGCCGATCTCGACCCGGTCTCCCGCCACTACCCGGCGCGCTCCCACGACACGGGTATCCACCTGCTCATCGGAGACGGCACGAACCGGGGCCGGGGCCTGGGCACCACGCTGCTGCGAGCCGTCACCGAGCTCGTCTTCGACAACCGTCCCCGATGCACACGCGTCATCGCGGAACCGGACATTCGCAACACCCCCTCCGTATCAGCATTCATGAACGCCGGCTTCCGCTATTCCACGGAAATCGAACTCCCCGATAAACGAGCAGCCCTGATGGTCCGTGAGCGGGCCCTGCGCAATCTGCTCTGATCCCCGCGCCGTGCCCGGTCATCACAACCGGTGATCACAACCGGTCATCCTGGCCAATTCGGCTTTCGGCTTTCGGCATTCGGTTTTCACAGCTCTCATCTTCAGAACTCCGCGTCGTTCAGCAAGGTTCCCGATATCCGAGGAGTCCCGTGCCGAATTTCCCCGCGGCCCCCGACCCGGCCGACCACGCCGTCCCCCCGTCGCCCCAGCACCCGTGCACGCCCCCCGAAATCAACCAGCCCACCTGGGACTTCGCCGCACGCCGGCTGCTGGCCAAGATGCTCGGCGAGTTCGCGTACGAGGAGATCGTCCGCCCCGTCCCCGTCCCCGCACCCTCCGCCGCCGGTGACGCCTGGACCCTGAGCCTCGACGACGGCAGCAGCCTGGGCTTCCGCGCCCGTCGGCGCGCCTACGGCAGCTGGCAGGTCACCCCGGACACGATCACGCTGACCCCGGCGGCCCCCTCCGCGGAGCCGCCGACCGCGTTCGGGGACCCGTACGGCTTCCTCGTAAGGGCCCGCACCCTGCTGCGCCTCGACGGACCGACCCTCGGCCACCTGATCCACGAGCTCAGCTCCACCCTCGCCGCCGACGCACGCCTCGACCACCACGCACTCACCGCCGACGTCCTCGCCGAACTGGACTACGCGGCGCTCGAAGGACACCAGACCGGCCACCCCTGGCTCGTCGCCAACAAGGGCCGTGTCGGATGGTCCGCCGCGGACGCCGCCGCCTGGGCCCCCGAGGCACGCACCCGGCAGCGGCTGCCGTGGCTCGCCGCCCACAGCTCCCTGGCCGAGTACCGGGGCACCGCCGGCCTGGAGGACCCGGCACGCCTCTACGCGGCAGAACTCGACCCCGCCACCCGCGCGGCCTTCGACGGGATCCTCCGCGACCGGGGCCTCGACCCGCTCCGCTACCTGTACCTCCCCGTACACCCCTGGCAGTGGGACGAGATCGTCCTGCCCCTCTTCGCGCCCGCCCTCGCCTCCGGCACCCTCGTGCCGCTCCCCGCCGATCCCGACGACAGGATCCCGCAGCAGTCGATCCGTACCTTCCTCAACCTCACCCGTCCCGACCGGCACAGCGTCAAACTCCCGCTGTCCGTCTTCAACACCACCGTCTGGCGCGGCCTGCCCAGCGACCTCAGCGTGGCCGCGCCCGCCGTCACCGCCTGGATCCACTCGCTCCGCGACGCCGACCCCTTCCTGCGCGACGAATGCCGGGTCGTACTGCTCGGAGAGGTCGCATCGGTCACCGTCCGCCACCCCGTGTACGACGGGCTCCCCGAGGTGCCCTACCAGTACAGGGAGCTCCTCGGAGCGATCTGGCGGGAGCCGCTGGCGGGCCGGCTCGACCCCGGAGAACGCGCCCGCACCCTCGCCTCCCTCCTGCACGTCGATCCGCGCGGCCGCTCCTTCACCGCCGAACTCGTCGCCCGCTCCGGCCTCACCCCCGAGGCCTGGCTGCGCCACCTCTTCGCGGCCCTGCTGCCCCCGCTGCTGCACTTCCTCTACCGCTACGGCACGGTGTTCTCCCCGCACGGCGAGAACACCGTGGTGATCTTCGACGAGCGGGACGTCCCCGTCCGCCTGGCCGTCAAGGACTTCGTGGACGACGTCAACATCAGCAGTACCCCCCTGCCCGAGCACGCGTCCATGCCCGACGCGGTGCGGGCCGCGCTGCTCGCGGAGCCACCCGGCTTCCTCACCCAGTTCATCCACTCGGGACTGTTCATCGGCGTCTTCCGCTACCTGTCCGCCCTGTGCGACGACCGGCTCGGCGTGCCCGAGGACGCGTTCTGGTCCCTCGTGCGGGCGGAGATCCTCCGCCACCAGGCCCGCTTCCCCGAGGACAAGGAGCGCCACCGCCTCTTCGACCTGCTGACGGAGCGGATCGACCGGCTCTGCCTCAACCGGAACCGGCTCCACGCGGACGGCTACCGTGACCGCCCGGACCGGCCGGCCGCCGTCGTCCACGGCACCGTGCCCAACCCCCTGCACGGCCCCTGAAGAGTGATCGATGCGGTCGCTGTCGGTGGCGCCCCGTAGGGTTGGCAGTGCTATGACGAAGCCCTCCCTCACCGACCTGCTGCACGCCGCCGTCTCCGCCGTCGGCGGCACGGAGCGGCCCGGCCAGGTGGCCATGGCCGAAGCCGTCGCCGAAGCGATCGACGACAACTCCCACCGGCTGATCCAGGCCGGCACCGGCACCGGCAAGTCCCTCGGCTACCTGGTGCCGGCCCTCGCGCACGGCGAGCGCGTCGTCGTCGCCACGGCGACGCTCGCGCTCCAGCGCCAGCTCGTCGAGCGCGACCTGCCGCGCACGGTCGAGGCACTGCACCCGCAGCTGCGCCGGCGGCCGCAGTTCGCCATGCTCAAGGGCCGGTCCAACTACCTGTGCCTGCACCGCCTCCACGAGGGCGTCCCGCAGGACGAGGAGGAGGGCCTCTTCGACCAGTTCGAGGCGGCCACCCCGACCAGCAAGCTCGGCAAGGACCTGCTGCGCCTGCGCGACTGGGCGGACGAGACCGAGACGGGCGACCGCGACGACCTCACCCCCGGCGTGTCCGACAAGGCCTGGAGCCAGATCTCCGTCTCCTCCAGGGAGTGCCTGGGCGCGACGAAGTGCGCGTACGGGGCCGAGTGCTTCGCGGAGGCGGCCCGTGAGCGGGCCAAGCTCGCGGACGTGGTCGTCACCAACCACGCCCTGCTCGCCATCGACGCCATCGAGGGCGCCCCCGTGCTCCCGCAGCACGAGGTGCTGATCGTCGACGAGGCGCACGAGCTGGTCTCCCGCGTCACCGGTGTAGCCACCGGCGAGCTCACCCCGGGCCAGGTCAACCGGGCCGTGAAGCGTGCCGCCAAGCTGGTCGACGAGAAGACCGCGGATTCCCTGCAGACCGCCGCGGAGACCTTCGAACGGGTGATGGAGCTGGCGCTCCCCGGCCGTCTGGAGGTGGTCCCGGAGGACCTCGGCTACGCGCTGATGTCGCTGCGCGACGCCGCGCGCAACGTGATCTCCGCGATCGGCGCGACGCGGGACAAGTCCGTGCACGACGAGGACGCCGTCCGCAAGCAGGCCCTCGCCGCCGTGGAGAACGTCCACGCGGTGGCGGAGCGGATCACGCTCGGTTCCGAGTACGACGTCGTCTGGTACGAGCGCCACGACCGGTTCGGCGCCACCCTGCGGGTCGCCCCGCTCTCGGTGTCGGGCCTGCTGCGCGAGAAGCTCTTCGAGGACCGCTCGGTGGTCCTCACCTCGGCCACCCTCAAGCTGGGCGGCGACTTCAACGGGGTCGCGGCCTCGCTGGGCCTCTCCCCGGAAGGGGTGGAGGGCGAGGACGTGCCGGTGTGGCGGGGCCTGGACGTCGGCTCCCCGTTCGACTACCCGAAGCAGGGCATCCTCTACGTCGCGAAGCACCTGGCGACACCAGGCCGGGAGGGCACCCGCGGCGACATGATGGACGAGCTGGCGGAGCTGATCGAAGCCTCCGGCGGCCGCACCCTGGGCCTGTTCTCCTCCATGCGCGGCGCCAAGGCCGCCGCCGAGGAGCTGCGCGGGCGGCTCGACAACCCGATCCTGCTCCAGGGCGAGGAGACGCTCGGCGAGCTGATCAAGACCTTCGCGGCGGACCCTAAGACCTGCCTGTTCGGGACGCTGTCCCTGTGGCAGGGCGTGGACGTGCCCGGGCCCAGCTGCCAGCTGGTGATCATGGACAGGATCCCGTTCCCGCGTCCGGACGACCCGCTGATGAGCGCGCGGCAGAAGTCGGTCGAGGAGCACGGCGGCAACGGCTTCATGGCGGTCGCGGCCACCCATGCCGCCCTGCTGATGGCCCAGGGCGCGGGCCGGCTCGTACGGGCCTCCGGTGACCGGGGGGTGGTTGCGGTCCTGGACCCCCGCCTGGCCACGGCCCGGTACGGAAGCTTCCTGCGGGCCTCGCTGCCCGATTTCTGGTACACCACGGACCGCAATCAGGTCCGCCGCTCGCTGGCCGCCATCGACGCGAGCGCGAAGGCCGACGGCAAGTAGCGACCCGGGGCCCAGGCCCACTCCCCACCCGCGGGGAGGTGAGGGGGCCCGCGGGCATGGAACAGCTCCGGGGCCGGCGCAGTGGGTCCCGGAGCTGGCTGAGGGGCGGCGGGCCGGTCAGACCCGTCGCAGCACGGCGACGACCTTGCCGAGGATCGTCGCCTCGTCGCCGGGGATCGGCTGGTAGGCGGCGTTGTGCGGGAGCAGCCACACGTGGCCGTCCTCCCGCTTGAAGCGCTTGACGGTGGCCTCGCCGTCCAGCATGGCGGCGACGATGTCGCCGTTCTCCGCGACGGGCTGGCGGCGGACGGTGACCCAGTCGCCGTCGCAGATCGCGGCCTCGATCATCGAGTCGCCCACGACCTTGAGGACGAACAGTTCACCGTCGCCGACGAGCTGGCGGGGGAGGGGGAACACGTCCTCGACGGATTCCTCGGCCAGGATCGGGCCGCCGGCCGCGATGCGGCCGACCAGGGGGACGTAGGAGGCGGCGGGCTTGCCGGTGGTGTCCGTGGGCTGCGAGCTGGGCTGGTCCGAGCCGCGCACCTCGTAGGCGCGGGGCCGGTGCGGGTCGCGACGCAGGAAGCCCTTGCGCTCCAGGGCCATCAGCTGGTGGGCCACGGAGGAGGTGCTGGAGAGGCCGACCGCCTGGCCGATCTCGCGCATCGACGGCGGGTAGCCGCGGCGCTGCACGGAGTCCCGGATGACCTCGATCACCCTCCGCTGCCGGTCCGTGAGTCCGGAGCTGTCGGCGCGGATGCCTGGAGGTCGCCCTGGCAGGGAGCGCGCGGGGCGTACGGCCTCCGCCTCCTGGTTCTGACTTGCGTCATTCATGGCATGCACCGGCTCGAGTCGGCTCTGGGAGCGGTTCTGGGCAGTGATGGTGGCACTGTCTGCGGTGGTGGTCACGTCGGCCCCTCTCGAAATGTTCTCCCTAGCTGGACAACGGTAGTAGCTTTCGAAAGGTTGCGCCAAACACACGTTCGAGTGAAAAATCGCGGATCCCCCACCTGGGTTAGATCGACGGGTGTATGGCGGCCGATGCGGGACCGCTATGGGTGATGGCCGGACGTCCGCGGGGCCCGTCGCGGCGCTCAAACGGAATGCGTTGTGCGCCGCCCGGCCGAACGTGGGTTCGGCTCCGCGTCCGCTCCTTACGGTACCCTTCCCGGTTGGATCGGCCGCGCCCGGGCGGGGCCCGGCGCTGGGCCCAGTGTGGCACCGGGAACCCCCGTATCCGGCCATCGGGCACCGCGACACGCGGAGTGGTGTAAATCCGGCCCAACCCAAGATCTAGTGGTTGGATGGGCGCGGCCACCCAGAAGTTGTGGTCCTCGGTCCGCCGAGGTCCGCGGGATCGCATATGCTTGTGGCTGCTTCACGAGCCCCCGGCGAAGACTCGCTCTCCGTCGTTGAGGGGCTCCGTGGGGTGATTCAGTCGTGCCAAGAGGAGGGTGAGGGAACATGCACTGCCCCTTCTGCAGGCACCCCGACAGCCGCGTCGTCGACAGCCGTACGACCGACGACGGAACGTCGATCCGCCGGCGCCGTCAGTGCCCCGACTGCTCCCGTCGCTTCACGACGGTGGAGACGGCCTCGCTGATGGTGATCAAGCGAAGCGGGGTCACCGAACCCTTCAGCCGTACCAAGGTCATCTCCGGCGTGCGCAAGGCGTGCCAGGGGCGGCCGGTCACCGAGGACGCCCTCGCCAAGCTCGGCCAGCGGGTCGAGGAGGCGGTGCGCGCCACCGGGAGCGCCGAGCTGACCACCCACGACGTGGGTCTGGCCATACTCGGCCCGTTGCAGGAACTCGACCTCGTCGCCTACCTGCGGTTCGCATCCGTCTACAAAGCGTTCGACACCCTTGAGGACTTCGAGACCGCCATCGCGGAACTGCGCGAGCCGCGGCCTCACCCCCATGAGTGCGAGCCCGGAGGGACCCCCGCGGTCGTCCCCGTGCCCGCCTCCGCCGCCGGCTGACCGCTCGGGGCCGCAGTGCAGCGCGGCCCTGCCCGGTCGGTGAGGCGAGATTCGTAGATACAAGACACACAGCACTGTGCCGCGGAATAGCGCTGGCACTTTAGGGCGTTTTTGCCCGCATATGGGAGGCAGGCGGCATGACAGAGACGGCGAGCAGCTCGGCACGTGGTTCCCGCGCCAAGGGGACCAAGGCCGCCAAGGGCGGCCTGCGGATCGAGCGCATCCACACCACCCCCGGCGTGCACCCCTACGACGAGGTGAACTGGGAGCTCCGTGACGTCGTCATGACCAACTGGCGCGACGGCTCGGTCAACTTCGAGCAGCGCGGCGTCGAGTTCCCCGACTTCTGGTCGGTGAACGCGGTCAACATCGTCACCAGCAAGTACTTCCGCGGCGCGGTCGGCACCCCGCAGCGCGAGACCGGCCTGAAGCAGCTCATCGACCGCATCGTGAAGACCTACACGAAGGCCGGCGAGGACTACGACTACTTCGCGTCCCCCGCCGACGCGGAGATCTTCGAGCACGAGCTGACCTACGCCCTCCTGCACCAGATCTTCAGCTTCAACTCCCCGGTGTGGTTCAACGTCGGCACGCCCCAGCCGCAGCAGGTCTCCGCCTGCTTCATCCTGTCCGTCGACGACTCCATGGAGTCGATCCTCGACTGGTACAAGGAAGAGGGCATGATCTTCAAGGGCGGCTCCGGCGCCGGCCTGAACCTCTCCCGCATCCGCTCCTCCAAGGAGCTCCTCTCCTCCGGCGGCAACGCCTCCGGCCCGGTCTCCTTCATGCGCGGCGCCGACGCCTCCGCGGGAACGATCAAGTCGGGCGGCGCGACCCGCCGAGCGGCCAAGATGGTCGTCCTGGACGTGGACCACCCGGACATCGAGGACTTCATCGCCACCAAGGTGAAGGAAGAGGAGAAGATCCGCGCCCTGCGCGACGCGGGCTTCGACATGGACCTGGGCGGCGACGACATCACGTCCGTCCAGTACCAGAACGCCAACAACTCCGTCCGCGTGAACGACGAGTTCATGACGGCCGTCGAGAACGGCACCCAGTTCGGCCTGCGGGCCCGCATGACCGGCGAGGTCATCGAGAAGGTCGACGCCAAGGCGCTCTTCCGCAAGCTCGCCGAGGCCGCGTGGGCCTGTGCCGACCCGGGCATCCAGTACGACGGTGTGATCAACAACTGGCACACCTGCCCCGAGTCCGGCCGCATCACCGCGTCCAACCCCTGCAGCGAGTACATGCACCTGGACAACACGTCCTGCAACCTCGCCTCGCTGAACCTGATGAAGTTCCTCAACGACGACGGCAAGGGCAACCAGTCCTTCGACGCCGAGCGCTTCGCCAAGGTCGTCGAGCTGGTCATCACCGCGATGGACATCTCCATCTGCTTCGCGGACTTCCCGACCCAGAAGATCGGCGAGAACACCCGCGCCTTCCGCCAGCTGGGCATCGGCTACGCCAACCTGGGCGCCCTGCTGATGGCGACCGGCCATGCCTACGACTCGGACGGCGGCCGCACCCTCGCCGCGTCGATCACCTCGCTGATGACCGGCACCGCGTACAGGCGCTCCGCCGAGCTGGCCGCCATCGTCGGCCCGTACGACGGCTACGCCCGCAACGCCGACTCGCACAAGCGCGTCATGAAGCAGCACGCCGACGCCAACGCCGTCGCGCCGCGCACCGACGACCTGGACAGCGCGATCTGGGCCGCGGCCACCGAGGCCTGGCAGGACGTCCTGCGCCTCGGCGAGAAGAACGGCTTCCGCAACGCCCAGGCCTCCGTCCTCGCGCCGACCGGCACCATCGGTCTCGCGATGTCCTGCGACACCACCGGTGTCGAGCCGGACCTGGCCCTGGTCAAGTTCAAGAAGCTCGTCGGCGGCGGCTCGATGCAGATCGTCAACGGCACCGTCCCGCAGGCCCTGCGCCGCATGGGCTACCTGGAAGAGCAGATCGAGGCGATCGTCTCCCACATCGCCGAGCACGGGAACGTCGTCGACGCCCCGGGCCTGAAGACCGAGCACTACGAGGTCTTCGACTGCGCGATGGGCGAGCGCTCCATCTCCCCGATGGGCCACGTCCGCATGATGGCCGCGATCCAGCCGTGGATCTCCGGCGCGATCTCGAAGACGGTCAACATGCCGGAGTCGGCGACCGTCGAGGAGATCGAGGAGATCTACTTCGAGGCGTGGAAGCTGGGCGTCAAGGCGCTCGCGATCTACCGCGACAACTGCAAGGTCGGCCAGCCCCTCTCCGCCAAGAAGAAGGAGGAGGAGAAGGCCGAGATCACCGAGAAGGCCGAGGAGACCATCCGCACGGCGGTCGAGAAGGTCATTGAGTACCGCCCGGTGCGCAAGCGCCTCCCCAAGGGCCGCCCGGGGATCACCACCTCCTTCACGGTCGGTGGCGCCGAGGGCTACATGACCGCGAACTCCTACCCGGACGACGGCCTGGGCGAGGTCTTCCTGAAGATGTCCAAGCAGGGTTCGACCCTCGCGGGCATGATGGACGCCTTCTCGATTGCCGTCTCCGTCGGTCTGCAGTACGGCGTCCCGCTGGAGACGTACGTCGCGAAGTTCACCAACATGCGCTTCGAGCCGGCCGGTATGACCGACGACCCGGACGTCCGCATGGCGCAGTCGATCGTCGACTACATCTTCCGTCGCGTGGCGCTGGACTTCCTGCCCTTCGAGACCCGCTCGGCGCTCGGCATCCACTCCGCCGAAGAGCGTCAGCGCCACCTCGACACCGGCTCCTACGAGCCGCTCGACGAGGAGGAGCTCGACACCGAGTCCCTCGCCCAGTCGGCGCCCGTTGCCGCCGTGGCCAAGCCGGTGGCCAAGCCGGTGGCGATCGTCCCGGTCCCGGCCCCCAAGACGGCGCACAGCAACGCCGAGCTGGTCGAGATGCAGATGGGCGTCTCCGCCGACGCACCGCTCTGCTTCTCCTGCGGTACGAAGATGCAGCGCGCCGGCTCCTGCTACATCTGCGAGGGCTGCGGCTCCACCAGCGGCTGCAGCTGAGCCCGCGCGGGTAGCCGACGGCTGACCCGCCGCGCACGAACGAAGGGGACCGGCCCACGGCCGGTCCCCTTCGCCGTACCCCGCGCCGGGCAGCCCGTCACGGGGGGATCGCGCGCAGGGCCGGTCACGGCGATCATGGTGCGGGGCCCGGCGACGCCCGGGCGCGCGGAATTCACGGCGGGGGAGCGGGGAGCCATGTGGAGCGGTGAGGAACTGGACCTGGACGCGTACCTGGAGCGGATCGGCCTCGGTCCCGGGACGGGAGGGGCCGTACGGGAACTCCGGGCCGACCTGGAGACGTTGTACGCGGTGCACCGGGCCCACACCGCCGCCATCCCCTTCGAGAGCCTGGACGTCCTGCTCGGCCGCCCCGTCGAGCTGGAGGTCAAGGCCCTGCAGGACAAGCTCGTGCGCGCCCGCAGGGGCGGCTACTGCTACGAGCAGAACTCGCTGCTGGCCGCCGCCCTGGAGCGGATCGGCTTCGAGGTGTCGGGGCGCGGCGCCCGCAACCGCACCCGGGGCGACGCGCTGCTCGCGGTGACGCACGCCGTGCTCGTCGTCACCGTCGACGGCGAACCGTGGCTCTGCGACGCCGGGTTCGGCTACATGGGCCCGCGCGAGCCCGTCCCGCTCGCGCGCCCCGGCACCGCGGTCCGCCAGGGGCCGTGGGCGTACGCGGTACACGAGGAGGAGGAAGGGGTCCTCGTGCTCCGGGCCCGCCGCGGGGAGGGCTGGTGGGACCTGTACGCCTTCTCCCCGCAGCGGTACCACCCCGTGGACTACGTCGTGCTGAACCACTACAGCTCCACGCACCCCCGGTCCTCCTTCGTCGGGCAGACCATCGTCCAGCTCCCCGGGGACGCCGTGCGCAAGACGCTCGTGGGGCGCGAGCTGACGCGCCTGTTCCCCGACGGGCGGACGGAGCGGGAGCCGGTGGACCCCGGCCGGCTGCCCGCCCTCCTCGACCGGGAGTTCGGGCTTCGGCTGCCCGAGCGGGACGCGGCGGAACTGGTGCGGATCAACCGCTCCGGGGACTGACCCGGACCGCGCCCGGCCCGTACGATGGCGCGGTGCTGGTCAAGTGGATTCGCTGCACGGTGACGGACCGACGCGGGTTCGAGCGCGGGCAGCGCAAGTGGGCGGGGCTGCCCGGCGAACCGGGATTCCGGGGACAGGGCGGCGGCTGGAGCAGAGGCCGGCAGGGGGTCGCGCATGTCTTCGCGTTCTGGGAGAGCCGCTCCTTCTACGACTCCTTCATGGCCCGCTCGCACGACAGACTGGCCGCCTCGCAGAGCGGCACCTACACCGATGCCCGGGTCACGCTCTTCGACCACCGCTTCGACGTGAAGACGGGCTTCGAGCCGCGCTTCAGCGACGCCGACGTGGTGCGGGTCGCCCACACCCGGGTGCGGGAAGGGCGCGTGGACCATTTCGCGCTGATGCAGGAGAAGGTGTGGAACCCCGCCATGGCGGGGTCGCCCGGCATGATCCGGGGTCTGTTCGGGGAGGCGCCCGGGCGGGAGTTCCTGGTGCTGTCCATGTGGCGGGCGGCGGCGGAGCACGGCAAGTACCGGCAGGAGCGGGTCGAGCGGCTCTCGCTGCGCGCCCAGACCGAAGCCGATGTGGAGGCGCTCACCGGGGACGTCGTCGACCTCGAACCCACCTGGACGGTATGACCGTAGGACAAGCGCCGTCCCCGACCGGCGTGGCCGGGGTGTGGCCGCCCCGGCGGCCGAATAGGGTCGGGGGATGGTTCGACCACGGCGCATCGTCCTCGTCCGGCACGGGGAATCGGAGGGAAACGTCGATGACACGGTCTACGAGCGGGAGCCCGACCACGCCCTGCGGCTGACCCGCACCGGCCACGAGCAGGCCGCGGCCGCCGGGGAGCGGCTGCGGGAGCTCTTCGGCGAGGAGAGCATCAGCGCGTACGTCTCCCCCTACCGCAGGACCCTGCAGACCTTCCGCGAGCTGCGGCTGGACCCGTCGCGGGTCCGCATGCGCGAGGAGCCCCGGCTGCGCGAGCAGGACTGGGGGAACTGGCAGGACCGCGACGACGTGAAGCTCCAGAAGGCGTACCGGGACGCCTACGGGCACTTCTTCTACCGCTTCGCGCAGGGCGAGTCGGGCGCCGACGTCTACGACCGCGTCGGCTCCTTCCTGGAGAGCCTCTACCGCAGCTTCGAGGCCCCCGACCATCCCGAGAACGTCCTGCTGGTCACCCACGGGCTGACGATGCGGCTGTTCTGCATGCGCTGGTTCCACTGGTCGGTGGCCGAGTTCGAGGCCCTGTCCAACCCGGGCAACGGCGAATACCGTGTCCTGCTGCTCGGGCCCGACGGGCGCTACCGGATGGACCGCCCGTTTGAGCGGTGGACCACACCCGAGCCTTATGACCTGGACGGCTAAAGTGACGCGCGATGACCGCTGATTCCACTTCCGAAACGCGTTACGCACGCGCCCTGTCCAGCCTCCGCGGGCTGGCCCTGGGGGACGCCCTGGGCTCCCAGTACTTCGTTCCCGTCAACTACCCGCTGCTGAAGCGGCGCGAGCTGCCGTCCGGCAGCCGGCCGTGGCAGTGGACCGACGACACCGAGATGGCCTGCTCGGTGGTGGCCGTCCTCGCCACGCACGGCCGCGTCGACCAGGACGCGCTGGCGGCCTCCTTCGCCGACCACCACGACTTCGACCGCGGCTACGGGCCCGCCGTGAACCGGATGCTGCGCCTGGTCAGGGAGGGCGAGGACTGGCGGACGCTGGCCGCCGAGCTCTTCAACGGCCAGGGCTCCTGGGGCAACGGCGCCGCCATGCGGATCGCCCCGCTCGGTGCCTGGTACGCGGACGACCCCGAGCAGGCCACGCACCAGGCGGAGATCTCCGCCTACACCACCCACCAGCACCGCGAGGCGGTGTGCGGGGCGATGGCGGTCGCCGCCGCGGCCGCGCTGGCGGCGTCCCCGGCGGGGCCGCCGACCGCCGAGGCCCTGCTGGACGGGGTGATCGCGCTGGTGCCGCGCAGCGCCGTCGGGGCGGGCGTGCGCAGGGCGCGGGACATGCTGGACTACGACGACGCGACGACGGTCGCGGCGGTGCTGGGCTGCGGGCGGCGTACGAGCGCCCATGACACGGTGCCCTTCGCGCTGTGGTCGGCGGCCCGGGCGCTGGACGACTTCGAGCGGGCGTTCTGGACCACCGCCCAGGTGGGCGGTGACGTGGACACCACCTGTGCGATCGTCGGCGGGGTACTGGGCGGGCGCGGGGACGCGGCGCTGCCGCAGGCGTGGCTGGACCGGACCGAGGCGCTTCCGGCGTGGCTGCCCGGGCTGCCCGGCTGACGGGTACCGGCTGCTGAGGGGTCCCGGCCGGGTGGTGGCTGTGCCGGGTGGGCGGGTGCCGGGCGCGGGGGTGGTTCCGCGCCCGGGGCTCCTCGTACGTCTGTCTGTGCAGGGAGAGGGGCCCGACGGCGAGCTCAGGCCGCGGGGCCGGCTTCGGCGGCGGTTCCGCTGAGGGCTTCCAGGTCGCTCTTGCGCACCCGGATCACCAGCAGCGCGGTGACCAGTGCGAGCCCCGCCATGGCGACGGCGGCGATGAAGGCGGTGGAGATGCCCCGGGTGAGGACGAGGTCCCCCCAGGGGTCCGGCAGCTGCCCGGTCTGCTTGAAGGCGGCCAGCTGTGCCGGTTCGGCGCGGGCCATGAAGTCCGGGACCTGCTTGGCGGCCTCGTCGCGGCCTGCGGTGCCGAAGACGGTGACCAGGATCGACAGTCCGAGCGAACCGCCCACCTGCTGGCTGGCGTTCAGCAGGCCGGAGGCCGCTCCCGCCTCGCGCGGTGCCACGCCGGAGACGGCGGTGAGGGTGAGCGTGACGAAGTTGAGGCCCATGCCGAAGCCGAACAGCAGCATCGGGCCGAGTACGCCGGACAGGTAGGTGCTGTCGGTGCGGATGAAGGTCAGCCAGGCCAGGCCGATGCCGGTGAGCGCCGATCCGGTGACCATGAACGGCTTGGGGCCCAGGCGCGGCAGGAAGCGCTGCGACAGCCCGGCGCCGGCGATGATCGCCACCGTCACGGGCAGGAAGCCGACGCCGGACTGGATGGGCGAGAAGCCCAGCACGTTCTGGACGAACTGGACGATGAAGAAGAACATGCCGAACATGGCGGCGGCGAGACCGAGCATGATCAGGTAGGTGCCGGCGCGGTTGCGGTCGGCGAACATCCGCAGCGGGATGATCGGTTCGGCGGCGCGCGACTCGATGAGGACGAAGAGACCGAGCAGGACGACGGCGGTGGCGAAGGAGCCGATGGTCAGCGAGTCGCGCCAGCCGTCCTCGGACGCGCGGATGAACCCGTAGACGAGCGAGGTCATCCCGGCGGTGGAGGTGAGGGCGCCGGCGGCGTCGAAGCGGCCCGGGTGGCGTTCGGACTCGTTGATGTAGAGCGGGGCGAGGACGGCGATGAGCACGCCGATCGGCACGTTGACGAAGAGCACCCAGCGCCAGTCGAGCCACTCGGTGAGCATGCCGCCGGCCAGCAGGCCGACGGCGCCGCCGCCGGCGGACACGGCGGCGAAGACCCCGAAGGCGCGGTTGCGGTCGGGGCCTTCGGCGAAGGTCGTGGTGATCAGGGCGAGCGCGGTGGGCGAGGCGATGGCCCCGCCGACGCCCTGGAGGGCGCGGGCCGCCATCAGCTGCCAGGGCTCCTGGGCGAATCCGCCGAGCAGGGAGGCCAGGGTGAACAGCAGGATTCCGGCCATGAAGACGCGGCGTCGGCCCAGGATGTCGCCGGCCCGGCCGCCGAGCAGCAGCAGTCCGCCGAAGGCGAGGGTGTAGGCGCTGATCACCCAGGAGAGGTCGGTGGTGGAGAAGGAGAGCGCCGTCTGGATGTGCGGGAGCGCGATGTTCACGATGGTCGCGTCGAGGACGACCATGAGCTGGCAGGCGGCGATGACGGCGAGCGCCACCCCGGGACGTCCGGGCCGTCGGGCGGCCCCCGGTATCCGGGGCTTGTCGAGCTGAACGCTTGTCACTGTGGATCCCCCCGAAGTGAAATAGTGAACGCATTCGTTCACTGCGGGTCCACGGTAGGAGCCCGAATGTAGGGAACGCAAGCGTTCACTAAGGCGGAAAATGTGCGCGGGAATCGCGCGGGCCGGTCGGAGGTACGGGCATGGCGGGTTCGGGCTGGTCGGCGGGGGCGGCGCCGGTGCGCAGGCGGGGGCCGGCGCTCGAACGGGCGATCCTGGACTCCGCCCTGGAGCAGCTGAGCACCGTCGGCTGGAACGCCCTCACCATGGAGGCGGTGGCGGCCGGGGCGCGCACCGGCAAGGCGGCCGTCTACCGGCGCTGGCCCACCAAGACCGATCTGGTGGCGGAGGTGCTGCGCGCGGGGCTGCCCGCGCTGGGGGAGATCGCCGACCACGGGTCGGTGCGCGAGGACCTGTACGTGCTGTGCGTGCGGATGCGTGACGTCATGCGCTCCCAGGCCGGGGTGGCCCTGCGGGCGGTCCTTCACGAATGCGACCACGCTCATGCCGATCTGTTCCGTGAAGTGATCTGGAAGGGCCTGCACGAGCCGGCCCATGAGGTGATACACGAGCTCCTCCAGCGCGGAATCGAGCGGCAGGACGTCCGGGCCGATGCCACGAGTCCCCTGCTCACCGATGTGATTCCGGCGATGCTCATGTACCGCGCGAAGGTATGCGGAAGCGAATGGCCGGACGTCGAGATCGCGGAGATGATCGACGGCGTGATGGTTCCGATGCTCCGGGCGTGAACCCCCGGGAAGCCCGGCCGGCGGCTCGCCGAGGCCCCCCGGCGGCGCTTGCCCCGGGCCGGGGTGTGCAGGCGGCCCGGGGCGGCGTAACCTTGCTGGCGCCATGCCGTACGAAGCACCCACCCACACCGTCGAGCGCTCCCTCCGTGCAACCACCGGCGCCAAGGTCATCGCCGGGGTCGACGAGGTCGGACGAGGGGCCTGGGCCGGTCCCGTCACCGTCTGCGCGGCGATCACCGGCCTGCGCCGGCCGCCCGAGGGGCTCACCGACTCCAAACTGCTCACCCCGAAGCGGCGCGACGCGCTGCTGGGGGTTCTGGAGGACTGGGTCACCGCGCACGCCCTGGGGCACGCCTCCCCGGAGGAGATCGACGAACTCGGGATGACGGCCGCCCTGCGGCTCGCGGCGGTGCGCGCGCTGGAGTCGCTCCCGGTGCGGCCCGACGCGGTGATCCTCGACGGCAAGCACGACTACCTCGGCCCGGCCTGGCGGGTCCGCACCGTCATCAAGGGCGACCAGTCCTGCGTCGCCGTGGCCGCGGCCTCGGTGATCGCCAAGGTCCGGCGCGACCGGATGATGGCCGCACTCGGCGAACCGGGCGACGGCATCGAGGACTTCGCCTTCGCCGCGAACGCGGGCTACCCCTCGCCGGTCCACCGGGCCGCACTGGAAGTACGCGGGCCCACCGCGTACCACCGGCTCTCGTGGTCCTACCTCGACGCGCTGCCCCAGTGGCGGCACTTGAAGAAGGTGCGCCGCAGCGAGGAGGCCCAGGAGCTGGAAAACGGAGGCCAACTCGGCTTCGATTTCTGATCGCATCCACGTGCCACCGACCGGTACGTTTCGTACCGGTGTTTGATAGATATCAACTCATGCCTCTCACCCCCGCCATCGAGGAGCCTCAGATTCACGAGAGTGCCCAGGGTCCCCGCGTCACGCCGGCCGCGAGCCGCACCGCGCAGACCCCCCGCCCCGTACCTGGTCCGCGTCCCGTAGCCGTTCCGCGGCCCGGGCGCCCCGGTCCCACTCCCGCCGCGGCGAGCCCCGCGGGTGTAGCCCCCCGGCCCGCTCCGCCCGCGCCGCGCGCGGCCGAGTCCACTCCCGGACCCGTTCCCGTAGCCTCCGCCGCGCCGTCCGTCTCGGCGGCGGTCCCGCAGGTCCAGCTGATCCCGGCCTCTGCCGAGGGTGCGCTGGACGCGGCCGAGGAGGCCGTGGACCTGCTGCTCGACACCGGGCGCGCGCCCGGTGAGATCCTGGTGATCACCACCGGCGACCCGCACCCGTGGGCCGCTCACGAACTGTCCTTCGGCGAGGCCTCGTACTGGGCCCAGCACGACGCCGGGGACGACGTCTTCTACGCGGACGCGGCGCACGTGCAGCGCGCCTCCGGCCGCCCCGTCGTGGTCTTCGCCGCCAATGGCGGACCGGCCTCGGCGACCTCCACCGCCCTGCCGGTGGCGCTCACCCGCGCGGCTGCGCTGCTGATCGTGTGCGGCGACGTCAAGCAGATCAACTCCGTGCTGGGTGCGGGCGTCTGACGCCCCGTATCCCGCACGGGCGAGGGGCGGGGCGGCCCACGGGCCGGCCCCGCTGAAGTCCGGAGCCCGACCAGCCGTACCCCCTTCGCGGGAGTACGGCCGTGAGGGCTGCCCCCGCTCGTACGGCGCGGGGCCTCCGACGGCGTACCGGTGTCCTACGGGTTGCCGTCGGCGTCCGGCCCCCGGACCGGGCCCGTCCGGTCGTGGGTTCCTCAGCGCGCGGCGGTCCGGCGCAGGGGCTCCGACGCACCTCCCACGGTGCTCAGCGTCAACGGCGTGAGCTCGGGGGTCAGCGAACCGAGCGGCTCGGGCAGGGAGTCCGAACCGGGCCGACGCCCGCCCCGGCCCTCACCCACCACCTGCCAGCCGCCGCGGGTCAGCGTGATGTACGCGCCGCAGCGCAGCCCGTGCAGGGTGCAGGCGTCGCGCAGCCCCCACATCCAGGCGCCGTCCTCCTCGGTCCAGCGCTCGTCGCCGTCACGGCAGTACATCAGCACCGCCGTCCGCACCGGGGTCCTGCGCCGCAGGTCGTGCGGGATGACCCGGCGCAGCCGCGACAGCAGCGCGTTGCGGTACTCCCAGCCGTCCGCCGAAGCGGACTTCTGCACGAACGAGGCGCTCGCGACGAGCTGTTCCTCGGGGCCGAGCACGGCTATGACGGCGGTGGACGGCGTCGGGGCGTGCCGGGAGTGCAGCCCGCTGACCACCTCGCGCGGATTGCGGAGCAGGGGGACCCCCGCCGCCGTCCACTCGGAGGGTTCGAGCAGTCTGCCGTGCCGGCTGGCGCCACCGGCCGCCGCTGCCAGTGACGTGGTCGAGGACGGGGCGAATCCGAAGGTCACGGTCCTCCCTTCGGGTACACGCCCGCGTACGGGCACGGCTGAGGTGTGGGCGCGCCGCAGCGCGGCCCAGGAGGGTGCCGACGAGCCGAGCGGGAGCACTCCAATTCTCGCGTGGCCCGCGAGGATGGGGCAATGAGCATTTGCGGCCGCGGACCGGAATTCGCCGGTATGCCGCTCATATCCTTGCCCCCCACGCCGAAGATGACGCCTTCCGCTATGCCTGGAGCGCCAGCACCAGCGGAAACACCCCCTCGGCCCCCGCCCTGCGCAGCAGCCTGGAGGCCACCGCGAGGGTCCATCCGCTCTCCGCGCGATCATCGACGAGGAACACCGGACCCCGGACCTCGGAAAGGCTCGCCGCCAGGGCTGGCGGCACGGTCAACGCCTGGTGGAGCCCGCGGACCCGCTGGGCACTGTTCGAGGACGGCAGCCCGAACTGCGGCGCCTGATCCGTGTATTCCAGCGCCCCCAGCAGCGGGATCCGCCCCACCTCGGCGATGCGCGCCGCCAGGGAGCCGACCAGCTGCGGGCGGCTGCGCGAAGGCAGCGCGACCACGCCCACCGGCCGGGCCGGAGCATCAGCGGCCCCCGAGGCCCAACCGCCGGGACCCCGGGCCCAGTCGGCGAGCACGGCCACCACGGCCTGCGCGACATCGTCCGGAACGGGCTGGTCGGCCGCCTGCGGGGCCAGCATGGGGCGCAGCCGGTTGCCCCAGCCGATGTCGGACAGCCGGCCCAGGGCGCGCCCGGTCGACGACTGCTCCCCGGCCGGGATCCGCCCCTTGAGGTCCACGCCCACCGCCACGAGCCCGGTCGGCCACATCCGGCGCGGTTCCAGTTCCACTCCCGGGCGGCCCAGTTCGCCCCGCGCGGTGTCCAACGCCGCGCCCGATACGTCAGCCGTGAAGCGGGCCCCGGCGCAGTTGTCACAGCGGCCGCAGGGCGCGGCCTCCTCGTCGTCGAGCTGGCGGCGCAGGAACTCCATCCGGCAGGCGGTCGTGGCCGCGTAGTCCCGCATCGCCTGCTGCTCGGCGGCCCGCTGCCGGGCGACCCAGGCGTACCGCTCCGAGTCGTACACCCAGGGCTCGCCCGTGGACGTCCAGCCGCCCTTGACCCGGTGGACGGCCCCGTCCACGTCGAGCACCTTCAGCATGGTCTCCAGCCGGGTCCGGCGCAGGTCCACCAGCGGCTCCAGCGCGGGCAGCGAGAGCGGCCGCCCCGCCTGGGCCAGCGCGTCCAGGGTGCGCCGCACCTGCTCCTCCGGCGGGAACGCCACCGAGGCGAAGTACTGCCAGATCGCCTCGTCCTCACGGCCCGGCAGCAGCAGCACCTCGGCGTGCTCCACACCACGGCCGGCGCGCCCGACCTGCTGGTAGTAGGCGATGGGGGAGGACGGCGAACCCAGGTGCACCACGAAGCCCAGGTCGGGCTTGTCGAAGCCCATCCCCAGGGCGGAGGTCGCCACCAGGGCCTTGACCCGGTTCGCCTGGAGGTCGCTCTCCGCCTGCTCGCGGTCGGCGTTCTCCGTCCGGCCGGTGTACGAGGACACCGTGTGCCCGCGGTGGCGCAGGTACGCGGTGACCTCCTCGGCGGCGGCCACCGTCAGGGTGTAGATGATCCCGGAGCCGGGCAGCTCGGTGAGGTGATCGGCCAGCCAGGCCAGCCGGTGCGCGGCGTCGGGCAGGGCCAGCACCGCCAGGCTCAGGCTCTCGCGGTCCAGCGGGCCGCGCAGCACCAGCGCGTCCGTGCCGGCCCCCGTACCCAGCTGCTCCGCCACGTCGGCCGTCACCCGGGCGTTGGCGGTCGCCGTCGTCGCCAGCACGGGCACGCCCGGCGGCAGATCGGCGAGCATCGTGCGCAGCCGGCGGTAGTCGGGGCGGAAGTCGTGCCCCCAGTCGGAGATGCAGTGCGCCTCGTCGACCACGAGCAGCCCCGTCGCGGCCGCCAGCTTGGGCAGCACCTGGTCGCGGAAGTCCGGATTGTTGAGCCGCTCCGGGCTGACCAGCAGGACGTCGACCTCCCCCGCCGCCACCTCGGCCTGGATGCCCTCCCACTCCTCGGGGTTGGCGGAGTTGATCGTCCGCGCGTGGATGCCCGCCCGCGCGGCGGCCTCCACCTGATTGCGCATCAACGCCAGCAGCGGGGAGACGATCACGGTGGGGCCGGCGCCGCCCGCCCGCAGCAGCGACGTGGCCACGAAGTAGACCGCCGACTTGCCCCAGCCGGTGCGCTGGACGACGAGGGCCCGCCGCTTGTGCGCGACCAGGGCCTCGATCGCCCGCCACTGGTCCTCGCGCAGCCGCGCGGTGCCCGTGGGGTCGCCCACGAGACGGGCGAGTACGGAATCGGCCGAGGGCCTCAGGTCTGCGTTCATGCCCCCATGCAACCCGATGGCTCTGACATCGCGCCAATGCGGCTCCGGACCTGTGGAAATTGAAGATCGAACGAGTTATCCACAGGGCTTTCCGGATCGGAGCGGGCGCGGGACCGTCGGACGCATGACGACGAACCACGAACCGACCAGCCCGTCCGGACGGCCCTCCATCAGCCCGTCCGGAGTCCCCACCGAACCCCAGATCACCCTGCGCAGCCCGGCGGAACTGGCCGACGCGCTGCCCTACATGCTCGGCTTCCATCCCACCGACTCCCTCGTCATGGTCGCCGTACACGGCGAGAACGGACGCTTCGGCGGCCGCCTGCGCGTGGGCATCCCGCTCGCCCCCGCCGAATGGGAGGACACGGCCCGGCAGGTCGCCGAATGCCTCATCCGCGGAAGCGAACGGCGCGCCGGCAAGCCCGACGGCATCGTGGTCTTCCTCTGCCAGGACCCCCGGCGCGGCGAGAGCGGGCAGCGGGTCATGACCCGGCTGCGGCCGCTCGCCCAGCGGATCCGGATCGCCTGCGGAGCCCTCGACGTGCCCGTCCTGGAGGCGCTGTGCCTCTCCGCGGGCCGCTACTGGTCCTACACCTGCGCCGACGACGGCTGCTGCCCGGCCGAGGGCAACCCGCTGGCACCGCCGGGCACCTCGGTGATGGCCGCCGCGGCCACCTTCGCGGGGCTCCAGGTGCGCGGCTCCCTCAAGGAGATCGAGGGCCGGCTGACCCCGCTCGGCGGGGCCTGGGCCACCGAGCAGGAAGAAGCCCTGGAACGGGCCGCCACGGCCCTGGTGCCGAAGATCCTCGACGGGGCGACCCGGGAGGAGATTGGCGCGCAGACCCTCGACCTGGCGCGGACCCTGATGAGGCGCCTGACCCTCGCGCCGCCCGCCGAGGGCGGGCCCGGCGCCGACGACTGGGACGACGCGCTGCTCGGCCACGACGAGGCCGCCGCCGTGATCCTCGGACTCCAGGACCGGGAGATCCGCGACATCGCCGCCGAATGGATGGAGGACGAGGAAGCCGCGCCCGCCCTGCGGCTGTGGCGGGCCCTGGCCAGGCGCTGCGTCGGCGCCTACGGGGAACACGCCGCGGCCCCGCTCACCCTGGCCGGCTGGGTCTCCTGGTCCACCGGGGACGAGCCGACCGCCCGGATCGCGTTCGGGCTGGCGCTGCGGGCCGACGCCGAGTACCGGTTCGCCCAGCTCCTCCACCACGCCTGCAACGAGGGCATCGACCCCGAAGGGCTGCGGGAGTGCCTGAGGGAGGAGCGCAGGCGCCGGGAACCGGGCCGCAAGCGGCCCGCCGGAGCCACCCGGCCGCCCGGCCGCCGCACCGCACAGCGCCGCCGCCCCTCCCGCCGCACCGAGGGGAGCGGTCAGTGAGCCCCCGACGAGGCCTCGCGGGGACCCGGTGGAGGCCGGGGGGCCGGGCTCCGCGGGGCTCTACGGGGGCCCCGTGCTGGCCGGGGGGCCGGGCTCCGTGGGGTGCGACAAAGGCCCTGTGCCGGCCGGGGGGTCGGGCCACACGCCGAAGCCGGGCCGCCCGGTGCGGGCAGCCGCCACCGGGGGCCGTGACCCGGGCGGGGGTGGGGGCGTTCAGCTGGGGGGTGGTGGGGGCCCGGCCGCGCCGCCGCCCCGCAGAACCGGCCGGAGCGCAGACAAGGCGGCACATGGCTCCCCCCGCACCCCGAAGCGGCCCCTCCGGGCCCCCTGCCACCCCGACGCCCCGCGGGGCGGAATCCCCACCCGGCGGTGGTCCGGCTGAGCTCCCGCCCGAGCGGCAGGCGGGGGCGGTCGGGCCGGGCAGGCCGGACCGACCGGGCGGCCCGCTGCCGGGGGCCGGCGGGCCGGCGGGGGCTGCCACGGCCTCGGGGGCTGCCGGGGGCCGGCGGGCCGGGGGGCCGTGGGGGCGGGAGGCCGCTGGTGGTGCTGGTGTGGATCCTGGCGGGGCGGGGTGGGGTGCCGTCGCGGGGCTGCCGCCTGGTGCTGGGCTGGCGCCTGGTGTCGGTGCCGCCGGTGGGGGTGCTGGGCTGCCGTCTGGTGCCGGGGCCGCTGGTGGTGGTGCCGGGCTGCCGCCCGGGGCCGGGGGCCGGGTGGGCGGTGGGGTGGCCGGGCAGACGGGTGCCGCGGGGCGGCGGGGCGAGTTGCCGCCGGTGCACGGGGCGCTCATCTGCGTCGCCGCGCCCTGCCTGGCCATCTCACCCGAGCACGGCCAGCTGACGGGGCGGGGCATCGACGGGATCTACCGCTCAGGGCGAAGGCTGCTCTCCCGCTGCGTGCTGCGCGTCGCCGGACGGGACCCCGTCGCCCTCCAGGGCCGCAGCATCGGAGCGGACCGCGCCGCCTTCACCGCCACCGTCCGCACCGGCGTCGAGCCCGGACCGGACCCCGACATCGGCGTCGAACGCATCCGCCACGCCGACGGCACCGAGCGCATCACCGTGCGCAGCTACGCCGCCCGCCCGCTGCGCCTGCCCGTGGAGGTCTCCCTCGGCACCGACCTGGCCGACCTGGCCGCCGTCGCCGCCGGCCGCGCCGGGCCGGAGCTCGCCGCCGGGGTGCACGCGGCGGGCCTGCGCTGGAGCACCGGGGACGCCCTGGCCGTCACCACCGCCGAACCGGCCCCCGACGACGCCCTCGCCTCGGCCGGGCTGCTGCGGTGGGAGCTCGAACTCGGCCCCGGGGAGTCCCGCACCATCGAGCTGCGCACCACCCGGGACCGCGCCGCGCGGGCCCCCGCCGGGCAGGTGGCGAACCCCCTGGCCGCAGCCCGCGCCGAGGGGGACGACCCGAGGGCCGACGCGTGGTTCCGCACCAGCGTCGAAGACCTCCGGGCCCTGCTCCTGCGGGACCCCGCCGAACCCGGCGACGCCTTCGCGGCGGCAGGAGTGCCGTGGCGGCTCGGGCCCGCCCCGGCGGAGTCGCTGTGGGCCGCGCGGATGGCACTGCCGCTCGGCACCGGGCTCGCCGCTGCCACGCTGCGGATCCTGGCCCGCGCGCAGACCGGGGGCCGGGGCCCGGACGCGGGGAAGATCCCGGGTCCGTTGCGGGCCGCCGGGCCGCAGCTGCCGCCCGGGTGCACCGGGACCGAAGCCACCCTCGGCTTCCCGGCAGTGCTCGCCGAGGCCCGGCGGTGGGGCCTGCCCGAGGAGGACGTGGCCCGGCTGCTGCCCGTCGCGGAGCGCTGCCTGGACTGGCTGCGCGGGGCGCTGGGGGAGGACGGCTTCCTGGCCGACCCGGATCCGGGGCCCCGGCGTTGCGAGACCCAGGCCCACGCCCACCGGGCCGCGCTGCTCGGCGCCGACCTGCTGGACGGGTGCGGGCGCGGCGGAGCGGGGGAGTGGCGGGAATGGGCGGCCGCCCTGCGGGAGAGGTTCCGGGCCCGGTTCTGGATCGACGGCCCGGACGGCGGCCGCCCGGCCGCCGCCCTGCACCCCGACGGCCGGCCGCTGCCGCGGCTCACCGGAGCGGCCGCGCACCTGCTGGACACCGGCCTGGTCGGCGGGGGCCGGATGGCGCCCGGGCTGCTCGACTCCGTCCGTACCGAACAGCTCGCCCGGCTGCTCGGAGCCCCCGCCATGGATTCGGGGTGGGGGCTGCGGAGCATGGCCGCCCGGGAGCCCGGGCACAACCCGTTCGGCCACCGGTCGGGAGCGGTCCGGGCCCACGAGAGCGCGGTCGCGGTGGCCGGGCTGGCCCAGGCGGGCTTCGAGAAGGAGGCTGCCGGTCTGCTGCGGGGCCTGCTCGACGCGGCGGAGGCCTTCGGGTACCGGCTGCCGGAGATGCACGCCTGCGAGCAGCGCACCGCGGGCAGCGCGCCCCTGCCGCACCCGGCGGCCTGCCGGCCCGCCGCGGTGGCCGCGGCCGCCGGGATCCACGCGCTCACCGCCCTCGCCGGCATCCGCCCGGACGCCCCGGCCGGCACGGTCGCCGTGGCCCCCAGGGCGGGCGCCCCCCTCGGCGCCCTGCGCCTGTCCGGGCTGCGGGTGGCGGGGGAGCCCTTCACCGTCAGGATCAGCCGCCTCGGCGTCGGCATGGTGGAGGAGGCGGCCGATGGGCTTCAACTGGGAGGGTGAGGAGAGGCCCGCACGATGGCCCCTGGTACTCGCGAGGATCGTGACTGGGGTCCAGATCACCGTCCTCGGGATCACGAAACGACTGTTTATCGTCAGGCAGACGACTATGATCGCGGCATGTCGCCCTACGACCCGTCGGCCTTTCCGCCCTTCGCCGTCACCGTCGACCTGGTCGTGCTCACCGTGCGGCGCCACGCGCTCTGCGCGCTGGTCGTCCGACGGGGTGAGCAGCCGTTCCAGGGGCGCTGGGCGCTGCCCGGCGGTTTCGTGCGCGGGGACGAGGACCTGGCCGGTGCCGCCGCCAGGGAACTCGCCGAGGAGACCGGCCTGTGCGCGCACGACCCCGCCGCGCCGGGTGTGGACAACGGAGCGCACCTCGAACAGCTCGCCACCTACGGGGACCCGAAGCGCGATCCCCGGATGCGGGTGGTCAGCGTGGCGCACCTGGTCCTCGCCCCGGACCTGCCCGCGCCGCGGGCCGGAGGCGATGCCAACGGTGCCCGCTGGGCCCCCGTCGACGAACTCCTCGAAGGTCCCGACCAGGCCTCCGCCGGGCTCGCCTTCGACCATGCGACGATCCTCGCCGACGGTGTGGAGCGGGCCCGCTCGAAGATCGAGTACTCCTCGCTGGCCACCGCCTTCTGCCCGCCCGAGTTCACCGTCGGTGAGCTGCGCCGGGTGTACGAGGCCGTGTGGGGCGTGGCGCTCGATCCGCGCAACTTCCACCGCAAGGTCACCGGGACCCCCGGGTTCCTGGTGCCCGCCGGGGGGACGACGACCCGTCAGGGCGGACGGCCCGCACAGCTGTTCAGGGCCGGCGGGGCGACCCTGCTCAACCCGCCGATGCTGCGCCCGGAGGTCTGAGCCGCCGGTGCCGGGGCGGCGGCCTCCGCCGTCCGGGGGGTGGCCTGCGGCCATGTCGGTACGGACTCGGGCCGGTTGCGTACAAAATCGGACATATCGCGTTATCTTGCATGCGGTACTCACGCTGCCGCAAAGCGGTCTCACACCCCGCGAGAGAAGCGATGCTCCAGGCCATCGGACTCACCAGCACACCCCGTCGAAATCTCCCGCCCCTCGTGGACGACCTCACCTTCGAGGCCCGCCCCGGGTGCGTGACCGCCCTGCTCGGAGAGCCGGGTTCGGGCAAGACCACCGCACTGCGGCTCATGCTCGAACTCGAACCGGGCCGCGGCGTCACCTACTTCCGCGGCCGCCCGCTGCACCGCATCCCGCATCCCGGCCGCGAGGTCGGGGTCCTCCTCGGCGACGTCCCCGGGCACCCGTCGCGGACGGTCCGCAACCAGCTCCGGATGCTCTGCGCCGCCGTCGGCGTCCCCGCCTCCCGGGCCGACGCCGTGATGGAGGTCGTCGGCATCGGCGGCCTGCGCGACCAGCGGCTCGGCTCGCTCTCCGCCGGGATGGACCGCCGGGTCGGGCTCGCGGCGGCCATGCTCGCGGACCCCTGCACCCTGCTCCTCGACGAGCCCACGGCCGGCCTGGCCCCCCGGGAACGGGCCTGGCTGCACGGACTGCTGCGCGGCCACGCCTCCCTGGGCGGCGTCGTGCTCTTCACCACCGACGACGCGAAGGAAGCCGCCCGGAACGCCGACCGGGTCGTCTCCATCGCCGCGGGCCGGCTCGTCGCCGACCAGGACGCCGCCGACTTCGCGCGCACCCGGCTGCGGCCCAGGGTCGCCGTGCGCACCCCGCACGCCGCCCGGCTGGCCGACGTACTGGGCCGCGAGGCCCGGGCCGCCCACCGGGTGGTGGAGATCGTCGAGGAGAGCGGAAGCCGGCTCTCGGTGTACGGGAGCAACTGCGCGGAGGTCGGCGAGGCCGCGTTCCGCCACGGCGTACTGGTCCACCAGCTCGCGGACGAGACGGGTGACACCGGAGCCCCCGTCCCGCCCGTGCCGCAGGCCCGCACCAGGACCGGCTCGGGGGTCCGGGTGGAGGCCCGCGCCGAGGCCCGGGTGGAAGCCGCCGCGCAGGTCCGCACCGGCCCCGGCGCCATCATGGCCGGCGGTGACGGCGGCGTCCACGCGGAACCCCGGACCGGCACCGGTCCCGCCGACGGGGCCTTCCCCGGCCCCGCCACCACAGCCCCCGCCGCCGGGGGTCGCGGCGAGCCGGCCGGCGAGGCACCGGCCGCCCCGGCCCCGGCATCCGCGCCCGCCCCGTCCTCTCCCGTCCCGGCGCCCGCCGCCGAGGCCGCGGGGAGCACGCGGTCCCTCGCGCGGCGGGCCCGGCACGCCCGGCCCGGGCGCACCGCCCCGGCGGTGCGCCGCGTGGGCGGCCCGCTGCGGCCGCTGCGCTACGAGCTGCGCCGCGTCTTCGGCACGGCCACCCCCTTCCTCACCGCCGCCCTCGTCGTCGCCGTCTCCGCCGCCACCGCCCTGGTGCTCGCCCGGGCCGGCCACACCCCGCGGAACCGGATCCTCGCCGCGTGGCCCGAGCCGTTCCCGCTGCCCCCGGCCGCGCTCGGCGCCGGGCTGCTGGGGGCCCTGGCCTTCGGCGAGGAGTACCGCTACCCCGCCCTCGCCGCCGACCGGGGCACCGTGCCGCGCCGGCTGGGGCTGCTCACCGCCAAGCTCGGGGTGTGCGCGGCCCTCGCCCTCGTACTCGGGGCCCTCGCGGTCGCCGCCGACGCCGCCGCGCTGCGCCTCGTCTTCGGGACCGCCCCGCTGCGGGCCCCGGCCGAGTGGATCGCCCCGGCCGCCAGTTGGGCCGGGCTGCTGGTCGGCTGCGCCTGGGCCGGGGTGCTCGCCTCCGGGGTGTTCCGGTCCTCCCTCGCCGGCCTGGGCGCCGTGCTCGCCGTACCGGTGGCGGTCGTACCCCTGGTGCGCAAGGCCCTGGAGGGGCAGTCCGCGTACCCCGCGAGCGGGGTGGCCTCCCGGCTGCGCGCCCTGGCCTCCGCCCCCTGGCCGCCGGAAGGCGACCGCTACGTGATGGGGGCCCTTCGGGTGATGGCCCAACCCGTGGGCACCGCACTGGTGTTGTCGTTGATGGTCCTGTTGTGCGCCTATGGGTTCACAGGACTGCGTGCCAGAGTCCGTTGGTGATCGTTCCGTTGCGGGAGGCGACTGCGGGGAGACCGTAGAAGTCCGCTTCGCGCGGAATCAGGCGAAGCGGACCGCAACTTCCCGCAAAACGCCCGGTTCCTTACGATAAGGCGTCAATTGCGTAGGTGGCACCGATCACCCTTTCGTGTGCTTTTCACCAAAGACCTCAAGGGTCATGGAGGCACGGCCGACAAAGGATTCGTGAGTACCCTTGCGCACACCATGATGACCGCCGCCCGCCATGCCGACACCGGCCTCGCCGGCCCGGGCGAACTCGACCGCTACCCCTACGCGGAGGCCACCGGCTCCGACCGGGTCGGACCACCCCACTGGGACGGCGCCGACGTCGAGTTGAGCCGCGTCGGACGCCGGGCGGCCGGCAGCCGCGGCCGCGGACTGCACGGCCAACTCGTCCAGCAGCTCGGCCAGATGATCGTCTCCGGCGACCTCGGCGCGGACCGGCCGCTGGTCCCCGAGGAGATCGGCCAGCGCTTCGAGGTCTCCCGCACCGTCGTCCGCGAGTCGCTGCGGGTCCTGGAGGCCAAGGGCCTCGTCAGCGCCCGCCCCAACGTGGGCACCCGGGTCCGCCCGGTCGCCGACTGGAACCTCCTCGACCCCGACATCATCGAGTGGCGCGCCTTCGGCCCCCAGCGCGACGACCAGCGCCGCGAGCTCAACGAGCTCCGCTGGACCATCGAGCCGCTGGCCGCCCGCCTCGCCGCCGGACACGGCCGCCCGGACGTCCAGCAGCGCCTCTCCGACATGGTCGAGATCATGGGCCACGCCATCGGCCAGGGTGACGCGATCACCTTCGCCCGCGCCGACAACGAATTCCACGCGCTCCTGATCCAGGTCGCGGGAAACCGCATGCTGGAGCACCTCTCGGGCATCGTGTCCGCCGCCCTCCAGGTCTCGGGGAGCCCCATCACCTCCTGCGACCGCCCCAGCGAGACCTGCGTGGCACACCACGCGCGGATGGCGGAGGCCCTGGCCTCCGGCGACGGGGCGGGTGCCGAGAGCGCCATGCGCCAGCTCCTGACGGTGCATCCGGAGGTCGAGCGCGTGGTCCCCGCCCCGCGCGAGCACTGACGCTCCGACGCACGGGGGCGTGGGAGCGCACCACCGGTCGCCGGGCCCTTTTCGGGCCCGGCGACAGCGGCATGCGGGAGCCGTGTGCGGGGCTCGGCAGGAGCGGCCCCCAGCGGGCGCGGACGACCGCGCGACCGGCATGCCCGCGCACACGGTGTGACGGAGGCCACGAAGGGCCGTATCGGGGACACGAAGATTGGGCGTAACGCTCCGCGACGTCACGCGATGACGTAAGAGGTGATGGCCGACGGAGGGAAGACAGCAGCCCTTGGGGGTGCTGTGCAGCTCCCCGGCCCCTGCCCGCGCCCCCGGCCCATCCCCAGTCGGTGGTCGTCGGCTCCGGTCCAGCACCAGGCCGGGGTCGGAAGCCGTTCCCATCGTTCCGAGAGGTTGTTCGTGTCGGCCAGCACATCCCGTACGCTCCCGCCGGAGATCGCCGATTCCGAGTCTGTGATGGCGCTCATCGAGCGGGGCAAGGCCGAGGGGCAGATCGCCGGCGATGACGTGCGTCGGGCCTTCGAGGCTGACCAGATTCCTGCGACCCAGTGGAAGAATGTCCTGCGCAGCCTCAACCAGATCCTCGAGGAAGAGGGTGTGACGCTGATGGTCAGTGCCGCGGAGTCGCCCAAGCGCACCCCACGCAAGAGCGTCGCAGCGAAGACTCCCGCGAAGCGGACGGCGACGAAGACCGTCGCGGCCAAGACGGCGGCCGCCCCGGCAGTGGCCGACACCGTGGCGGAGGCGGAGGCGGGGGCCGCGGACCCCGACACCGCCGACGCGCTCGCCGGGGAGCCCGCAGCCGAGCCCGCCGCGAAGAAGACGGCGGCGAAGAAGACGGCGGCCAAGAAGGCCGCACCCGCCAAGAAGACCGCCGCGAAGAAGACGGCGGCGAAGAAGACCGCCGCCAAGAAGGACGCCGCCGAGGGCGACGAAGAGGGCCTCGACGAGGGCCCCGACGCCGTGAAGGCGGAGGCCGAGGAGGAGGACGAGGGCGGCGAGAACAAGGGCTTCGTCATCTCCGACGACGAGGACGACGCCCCCGCCCAGCAGGTCGTCGTGGCCGGCGCCACCGCCGACCCCGTCAAGGACTACCTCAAGCAGATCGGCAAGGTCCCCCTCCTCAACGCCGAGCAGGAGGTCGAGCTCGCCAAGCGCATCGAGGCGGGCCTGTTCGCCGAGGACAAGCTGGCGAACTCCGACAAGCTGGCCCCCAAGCTCAAGCGCGAGCTGGAGATCATCGCCGAGGACGGCCGACGCGCCAAGAACCACCTCCTGGAGGCCAACCTCCGCCTCGTGGTCTCGCTGGCCAAGCGCTACACCGGCCGCGGCATGCTCTTCCTGGACCTGATCCAGGAGGGGAACCTGGGCCTGATCCGTGCGGTCGAGAAGTTCGACTACACCAAGGGCTACAAGTTCTCCACCTACGCGACCTGGTGGATCCGCCAGGCGATCACCCGCGCCATGGCGGACCAGGCCCGCACCATCCGCATCCCGGTGCACATGGTCGAAGTGATCAACAAGCTCGCCCGGGTGCAGCGCCAGATGCTCCAGGACCTGGGCCGCGAGCCCACCCCGGAGGAGCTGGCCAAGGAACTCGACATGACCCCCGAGAAGGTCATCGAGGTCCAGAAGTACGGCCGCGAGCCGATCTCCCTGCACACCCCGCTCGGCGAGGACGGCGACAGCGAGTTCGGCGACCTCATCGAGGACTCCGAGGCGGTCGTCCCGGCCGACGCCGTGAGCTTCACGCTCCTGCAGGAGCAGCTCCACTCCGTCCTCGACACCCTGAGCGAGCGCGAGGCGGGCGTGGTCTCGATGCGCTTCGGACTCACCGACGGGCAGCCCAAGACCCTGGACGAGATCGGCAAGGTCTACGGGGTGACCCGTGAGCGCATCCGCCAGATCGAGTCCAAGACCATGTCGAAGCTGCGCCACCCGTCGCGCTCGCAGGTCCTGCGCGACTACCTGGACTGATCCGGTCCGCAGCGGCCCGGCGGCGGCCCGGCCCGGCGGCGGCCCGGCCCGGCGGCGGCCCGGCCCGGCGGCGGGCCGCCTCCCGGCCGGGGCGGGCCCCGACCGGGCCTCGACCCCGCGCCGGGCGGTCCGCGACCTGCCTTCGACCGCCCCGGCCCGCCCCGGGGCCGGTCCCGGGGCAGCAGGTGCGCATGTCCTCATGGCATCCCACTCTGGGTGTAGTCGAGCACACTCAGAGTCAGGAGGCCTCATGCGTCGTCCCTTCGCCCGTGCCCTGGCGGGCGCTCTGACCCTGGTGGCGGGAGCGGCGGCGGCGCCGCTGGCCCAGGCCCCCAGGGCGGCCGCGGACAGCGTGGTCATAGGCGGGAGCCCGGTACGGGTCGCCGACAGTCCCTGGGTGGTGGCCCTCGCCAGCCGTGACCGGTTCGGAGGTATCCGTGACGGGCAGTTCTGCGGCGGTGTGATCGTCGCGCCGACGACCGTGGTGACGGCCGCCCACTGCCTGGGCCGCCAGGTGCTCGGGGGGCCGGTCGAATCCGTCGCCGACTTCCGCGTGATCACCGGGCGTACGGAGCTCCGCGCGCCCGAGGGCCGCGAGATCGCGGTGGTCGGGGCCCGGGTCAACCCGGCCTACGACCCCGGGACGAACGCCGGGGACCTCGCCGTGCTGGAGCTGGCCGAAGCGGTGCCCGCGGACCACGTGCTCCCCATGGCCGGGGCCGGCCACCCCGCCTACGGCGAGGGCACCGAGGCGGCCGTGTACGGGTGGGGCGACACCAGCGGCTTCGGCGACTACGCGTACGGGCTGCGGGCGGCGCGGGTCACCGTACTCGCCGACGAGGTCTGCCGGCGGGCGTACCCGGGGGACTCGGACGGGCAGTACCGGGAGGACTCCATGGTGTGCGCGGGAGACCGCGCCGGTGGCAAGGACGCCTGCCAGGGGGACAGCGGCGGCCCGCTGGTGGCCCAGGGGCGGCTCATCGGGCTGGTGTCCTGGGGGCGCGGCTGCGGGCGCGCCGACAGCCCGGGGGTGTACACCCGGATCGCACCGCTCGTCGGCTTCGTGAGCGGCCCGGAGAGGCACGCGCGGCCGAGCGGGGTCTAGGGCACCGCACGAGGTGCCCGGAGGGGCCCCAGGTGCCCCGCAAACCCCGGGAAGGGGCGCCGGGGCCGCCAGGGGCGGACTCGGCGGCAGGGCTCCGGCATCCCCGGGCGCCTGCGGACATGAGGACGGGCGGCGCCCCTGGGTCTCAGGGGTGCCGCCCGTCGACCGGCCTGGCCGGTCCTGGCTCGTCGGATGCGAGGTTCAGGCCTTGTGTCAGCGGTCCTCGTCGGCCGCAGCGGCGGCCGGAGCGGACGTAAGCCGCTCGGTCTCATCCTGTATTTCCGCGGCGATCTTCTTGAGTTCCGGCTCGAACTTACGCCCGTGGTGGGCGCAGAAGAGCAGTTCACCACCGCTCAGGAGGACGACGCGCAGATATGCCTGGGCGCCGCAACGGTCGCATCGGTCAGCGGCCGTCAGCGGGGTCGCGGGTGTCAGAACAGTAGTCACGTCGCCTCTTCTCTAGCTCGACGAGCTGTCGTACCAGGGTCAACATCCAACCAGGCCGAAAACGTTCCCGCTCGCGGCTTTTCCTCGAAACTTCCTTCCGAAGCTGGCCGGCTGCTGCCGGTTGGCGGCGAAGGAGCCGTATTGCGTTGCTTTACGGTTTCGCGTTGTCAGTCGTTCGCTGTAGCAGTTCTCGTCCTCCCGGCGTGAGTGCCGGTTGTTCATGAGGACGTGCCCGAACCCTAAATGGTTCATGCGTCGAAGGGAACGTGATGTTTGCTTCACCCCCACGGGGGATCGAACATCCGTGCGGATCTGCACTAGGCTGTGGAACCCACGAGGGTGGCGTTGCATCGGCTCTACCAGGCCTCGGTACCCTTCGACCGGCGACCCAGCCACCCCTGCGCCCGACCGGGCCAGAAAAGAAATTCAGCGAGGAGCGAACTGCGTGACCGCCGACACGTCCGTGCCTTCCAGCGCGCTGCTGTCCGGAGCAGACCGGGACGGTTCCAACTACACCGCGCGGCACCTGCTCGTCCTCGAAGGCCTCGAGGCCGTCCGCAAGCGCCCCGGCATGTATATCGGCTCCACCGACAGCCGAGGCCTGATGCACTGCCTCTGGGAGATCATCGACAATTCCGTCGACGAGGCCCTGGGCGGCTACTGCGACCACATCGAGGTGATCCTCCACGACGACGCCTCGGTCGAGGTCCGCGACAACGGCCGCGGCATCCCGGTCGACGTCGAGCCCAAGACCGGCCTGTCCGGCGTCGAGGTCGTCATGACCAAGCTGCACGCCGGCGGCAAGTTCGGCGGGGGCTCCTACGCGGCCTCCGGCGGCCTGCACGGCGTCGGCGCCTCCGTGGTCAACGCCCTCTCCGCCCGCCTGGACGTCGAGGTCGACCGGAACAGCTCCACCCACGCCATCAGCTTCCGCCGCGGCGTCCCGGGCGTCTTCACCGAGCAGGGCCCCGAGAGCCCCTTCGACCCGGCGAACGGCCTGCGCAAGGCCAAGCGGATCGCCAAGGGCAAGACGGGCACCCGGATCCGCTACTGGGCCGACCGCCAGATCTTCCTCAAGGACGCCCGGCTCTCCCTGGAGACCCTCTACCAGCGCGCCCGCCAGACCGCCTTCCTCGTCCCCGGCCTGACCATCGTCGTCCGCGACGAGCGCGGCATCGACGGCGCCGGCAAGACCGAGGAGACCTTCCGGTTCGACGGGGGCATCAGCGAGTTCTGCGAGTACCTGGCGCAGGACAAGGCCGTCTGCGACGTGCTGCGCCTGACCGGCACCGGCACCTTCAAGGAGACCGTCCCCGTCCTCGACGACCGCGGCCACATGACCCCCACCGAGGTCACCCGCGAGCTCGGCGTGGACATCGCCCTGCGCTGGGGCACGGGGTACGAGACCGGCGTCAAGTCCTTCGTGAACATCATCGCCACCCCCAAGGGCGGCACCCACGTCTCCGGATTCGAGCGCGCGGTCACCAAGACCGTGAACGAGGTGCTGCGCTCGGCGAAGCTGCTGCGCGTCGCCGAGGACGACGTGGTCAAGGACGACGCGATGGAGGGCATGACCGCGGTCGTGACCGTCCGCCTCGCCGAGCCGCAGTTCGAGGGCCAGACCAAGGAGGTGCTCGGCACCTCCGCGGCGACCAGGATCGTGGCCGCCGTCGTCGCCAAGGAGCTCAAGGCCTTCCTGACCTCCACCAAGCGCGACGACAAGCAGCAGGCCCGCGCCGTGATGGAGAAGATCGTCGCGGCCGCCCGGACCCGGATCGCGGCCCGCCAGCACAAGGAGGCGCAGCGCCGCAAGACCGCGCTGGAGTCCTCCTCGCTGCCGGCCAAGCTGGCCGACTGCCGCAGCGACGACGTGGACCGCAGCGAGCTCTTCATCGTCGAGGGCGACTCCGCCCTCGGTACGGCCAAGCTCGCGCGGAACTCCGAGTTCCAGGCGCTGCTGCCGATCCGGGGCAAGATCCTCAACGTCCAGAAGTCCTCGGTCTCGGACATGCTCAAGAACGCCGAGTGCGGCGCGATCATCCAGGTCATAGGAGCCGGCTCCGGCCGCACCTTCGACATCGACGCCGCCCGCTACGGGAAGATCGTGCTCCTCGTCGACGCCGACGTCGACGGCGCGCACATCCGCTGCCTGCTGCTCACGCTCTTCCAGCGGTACATGCGCCCGATGGTCGAGGCGGGCCGGGTCTTCGCGGCCGTGCCGCCGCTGCACCGGATCGAGCTGGTCCAGCCCAAGAAGGGCCAGGACAAGTACGTCTACACGTATTCGGACAACGAGCTGCGCCAGACCCTGCTGGAGTACCAGCGCAAGAACATCCGGTACAAGGACGCCATCCAGCGCTACAAGGGCCTCGGCGAGATGGACGCGGACCAGCTGGCGGAGACCACCATGGACCCCCGCCACCGCACCCTGCGGCGGATCAACATCGGCGACCTCGACTCCGCCGAGCAGGTCTTCGACCTGCTCATGGGCAACGAGGTGGCCCCGCGCAAGGAGTTCATCACCGGCTCCGCGGCGACCCTCGACCGCTCGCGCATCGACGCCTGACCCCTGCGCGGTACCGGCCGGCCACGGCCGGTACCGCGGATGCGGAAACGGCGTTCCGGCACACCGGTGCCGCTCCTTCCATCACCTGAAGGGGTGAAGAGCACCGGTACATCAGTCCGGAAACCGACCAACCGGCACATCCTTGTGGGCACGCGGCCAATGCGGCGGCGGACAAGGAGAGTTCGGTGGACAAGCACGAAGGTCGTGATGCCGGAACGATCCGGCTGGACGACCCCTGGTACGACGCGCTGGCCGTCGGCTGGGGCGAGGGCGAGGACACGGTCCCGGCCCAGGCAGCCCCGGTCCCCGGAGGCCGGGCGGCGCCCGGCGCGTCCGAGATCTACCTCGAAGTGCAGCGCAGCGCCGCCTTCCAGGAGGTCCGCGGCCGCTACCGGGGGTTCGTCGTCCCCGCGACCGCCGGCTTCTTCCTCTGGTACGTCGCCTACGTGGTCGCCGCGACCGCGGCACCCGGGCTCATGGCCCGGCCCGTGGCCGGCGCGGTCAACGTGGCCCTGCTGGCCGGCCTCGGCCAGTTCCTCAGCACCTTCCTGCTGACCTGGGCGTACGCCAGGCACGCGCGGCTGCGCCGGGACCGGGCCGCGCTCGACCTGCGCTGGACGGTCTTCGAGCAGGAACGCGTGCAGGAGCGCGCACAGGACCGGGCGGCCGCGCGCGAGCAGGAGCGCGGCGGGCCGCGGACCAGGACGGTCCGGGGGGAGGGCGCGTGACCACCGAACACCAGACCCTCGCGCTGATCCTGTTCAGCGCCTTCATCGCGGTCACCCTCGGCATCACGACCTGGGTCAGCCGCAACCGGCACGGCTCGGCCGAGGAGTTCTACGCGGGCGGGCGGCTCTTCTCCCCGATGGAGAACGGTTTCGCCATCGCCGGCGACTACATGTCCGCCGCCTCCTTCCTGGGGATCTCCGGGCTGATCGCCCTCTTCGGCTACGATGGCCTGCTCTACTCCGTCGGCTTCCTCGTCGCCTGGCTGGTGGTCCTCTTCCTGGTCGCCGAACTGGTGCGCAACTGCGGCCGCTTCACCCTCGCCGACGTGGTGGCCGCCCGGATGAGCGAGCGGCCCGTCCGGATCGCCGCGGGAACCTCCTCGGTGGTCGTCTCCGTGCTCTACCTGGTGGCGCAGATGGTCGGGGCGGGCAGCCTGGTGGGCCTGCTGCTCTCGGACTCGGGCCCCGCCGCCCGGACCCTGACCGTGATCGGCGTCGGGGCACTGATGGTGGTCTACGTGACCTTCGGCGGGATGCGGGCCACCACCTGGATCCAGATCGTCAAGGCCGTGCTGCTGATGGGCGGGGCCGTCGCCCTGACCGTGCTCGTCCTGCTCCGCTTCCACGGGAACCTCGACCAGCTGCTCACCGGCGCCGCCGAACGCAGCGGGCACGGGGCCCGCTTCCTGAGCCCCGGCCTCAAGTACGGCGGCGGCTGGACCGCCCGGGTCGACTTCATGAGCCTCGGCCTCGCGCTGGTGCTGGGCACGGCGGGGCTGCCGCACATCCTGTCGCGCTTCTACACGGTGCCGACCGCGCGGGCCGCCCGCCGGTCGGTGGTGTGGGCGATCGCGCTGATCGGGGGCTTCTACCTGATGACCGTCGTCCTCGGCTTCGGGGCGGCCGCGCTGGTGGGCCCCGAGGAGGTGCGGGCCTCGAACGCCTCCGGGAACACGGCCGTACCGCTGCTGGCGGCGTTCCTGGGCGGGGGCGCCGAGTCGACCGGGGGCGCGGTGCTGTTCGCGGTCGTCGCCGCCATCGCCTTCGCGACCATCCTCGCGGTGGTCGCCGGGATCACCCTGGCCTCGTCGGCCTCCGTCGCGCACGATCTGTACGCCTCCCTCAAGCGCCGCCACGCCCGGCAGCGCAGCGAGGTGGCCGTGGCGCGGGTCGCCGCCGTCGGGATCGGGGCGGTGGCCATCGCCCTCGGACTGCTCGCGCAGGACCTGAACGTGGCCTTCCTGGTGGGGCTGGCCTTCGCCGTGGCCGCCTCGGCGAACCTGCCGGTGCTGCTGTACTCGCTGTTCTGGCGGGGCTTCACCACGCGGGGGGCGGTGTGGTCGGTGTACGGGGGGCTGGTCCCGGCGGTGCTGCTGGTGGTCCTCTCGCCCGTCGTCTCCGGGAGCCCGGAGTCCCTCTTCCCAGGCGTGGACTTCCAGTACTTCCCGCTCCAGAACCCGGGCATCGTCTCGATCCCGCTCGGCTTCCTCGCGGGCTGGCTGGGCACCATGACCTCCGCGGAGGAGGCGGACGAGCGCAAGTACGCCGAGACGGAGGTCCGGTCGCTGACCGGGGCCGGCGCGGTGTGAGGCGGTCCCCAGGCTCTACGGGGTGTCCGACGGGCGCCAGGTGTAGCGGTGTTCGGGGCGGCCGGTCTCGCCGTAGCGCAGGGCCAGGGTGACCCGGCCCGCCCGGTCCAGGAGCTTCAGGTAGCGCTGGGCGGTCTGCCGGCTGATGCCGGCGCGGTCGGCGATCTGCTGGGTGGACAGCGGGCCTTCGGCGGCGCGCAGGACCTGGCGGACCAGCTCCGCGGTGGTGGGGGAGTGCCCCTTGGGCAGCTCGTTCGGGGTGCCCGCCGCGGCGAGGGCGCCGAAGATCCGGTCGACCTCGGCCTGTTCGGCCTCGCCGCCGCCGGAGAGGGAGCGGCGCAGCGAGGCGTAGGCCTCCAGCTTGGCGCGCAGCCCGGCGAAGGTGAACGGCTTGACCAGGTACTGGAGGGCGCCGAGCCGCATGGCCGCCTGGACGGTGGCCAGGTCCCGGGCCGCCGTGACCATGATCACGTCGGTGTGGTGGCCGAGCTGGCGCAGGCGGCGCACCAGGGCGAGGCCGTTCTCGTCCGGGAGGTGGTGGTCGAGGAGGACCAGGTCCACCGGGCGGGCGGTGAGGAAGCCCAGGGCCTCGGCCGCCGAATGGACTTCGCCGCAGATCCGGAAACCGGGAACCTTCGCCACGTAGGCCGCGTTGATCCTGGCAACACGCATGTCGTCGTCGACGACCAATACGTGGATCGGGGTCTCGTTCACCGCAGGGCCTCCGGGAGCACGACGGAGAATTCCGCCCCTCCGTCCTCTGCCGACCCGGCCCGGGCGCTGCCGCCCTGCCGCTCCGCGAGGCGGCGTACGAGGGCCAGCCCCAGCCCGCGCTCGCGGTGGGCTTCGGGCTTCTTGGTCGACCAGCCCTCGGTGAAGATCTCCTCGTGCCGGCCGGCGGGGATCCCCGGGCCGCTGTCGCGCACCCGCAGCACGGCCGTGCGTCCCTGCCCGCGGATGTCGACCTCGACCAGGGGTGCGGCCGAGCCGGCCGCCGCGTCCAGGGCGTTGTCGACGAGGTTGCCGAGGATCGTGACGAGGCCACCCGGGTCCACCAGGCGGTCGGGGAGGAGGGCGTCCGGGGCGAGGCGCAGGGCGACGCCGCGCTCGGCGGCGACGGTCGCCTTGCCCACGAGGAGGGCCGCGAGCAGGGGATCGTGGACCTTTTCGGTGACCTGTTCGGCGGTGGTGCGGTGGACTCCGACGACCTCGTTGACGAAGTCGACGGCTTCCTCGTGCAGGCCCAGTTCGAGCAGGCCGAGGAGGGTGTGGAGGCGGTTGGCGTGTTCGTGGTCCTGGGCGCGCAGGGCGTCGATCAGGCCTTTGGTGGAGTCCAGTTCGCGGCCCAGGCGTTCCACCTCGGTGCGGTCGCGCAGGGTGGCGACGGCCCCGCCGTCGGCGGTCGGCATCCGGTTGGCGACCAGGACGCGGGGGCCCTGGACGGTGAGCAGGTCCCGGCCGGTGACCCGGCCGGTCAGGACGTCGCTGGTGCGGCCCGCGCCAAGGACCTCGTCCAGGGGCCGGCCGGCGAGGACGGCGGCGCTGTCCGGGGGCAGGCCCAGCAGCCGGGCGGCCTCGTCGTTGACGAGGCGCACCCGGTCGTCGGGGTCGAGGGCGATCACGCCCTCGCGGATGGAGTGGAGCATGGCCTCGCGCTCCGCGAGGAGCCCCGCGATGTCGGAGAAGGCCAGGTCGCGGGTCTGCCGCTGGATCCGGCGGGAGAGCAGGTAGGCGGCCAGCGCACCGGCCGCCAGGGCGCCGCCGGCGTAGGCGAGCAGTCCGGGGATGGCGCCGAGCAGCCGGTCGCGGACGCTGTCGTAGGCGATGCCGACCGAGACGGCGCCGACGACCTCCCCGTCGGCGGCGACCAGGGGGACCTTGCCGCGGGCGGAGCGGCCGAGGGTGCCCTCGTCGATCTCCATCACCTCGTGGCCGGCGAGGGCGTCACTGGGGTCGGTGGAGACGGGCCGTCCGATCCGGTCGGGGCTGGGGTGGGAGCGGCGGATGCCGTGGAGGTCGAGGACCACCACGTACTCGGCGCCCGTCGCCCTGCGGATCCGCTCGGCCGCGGACTGGACGGGGCTGTCGGCGGTCGGCTGCGACCGCAGGAGGTCGGCGGCCAGGGACGGGTCCGCGGCCGTGCTCTGCGCGATGGCCAGGGCCCGCCGCATCGCCTGGTCGTCCAGCTGGCCGCTGAGGGGGGCCAGGAAGAGCCCGGTCGCCAGCACGGCGACGCCGGCCGCGATGGCCAGCTGGGTCAGCAGGATCTGCGAGACGGCCCGTCGGGGCAGCCCGAGGCGCCGAGCGCCCGTGGGGAGGAACCGCATGACTAGCACCGTAGGTCGGCGGGGGCGTAAGCGGAATTTCCCCCGTCTATGAGAAGCCCCACCCGGAGGTGGCCGCCCGAGCCCGTGGCCGCCCGAGCCCGTGGCCGCCGGGGCCCGTGGCCGCCGGGGCCTGTGGCCGCCGGGGCTCATGGCTGCCGGGGCTCATGGCCGTCTGGGACCAGGGCCGCCTGGGCTCATGGCCGTCTGGGACCAGGGCCGCCTGGGCTCATGCCGCCTGGGCTCATGCCGCCTGGGTCCAGGGCCGCCCGGGGCTCATGGCCGCCGGGGCTCATGGCTGCCCGGGACCGGGGCCGCCTTGGTCCAGGACCGCCTGGGCCTGTGGGCCGCCCGGGCCTCATGGCCGCCTGGGTCCAGGGCCGCCTGGGCTCACGGCCGCCCGGGCCTGTGGTGGCCTGGGCTCATGGCCGTCTGGGACAAGGGCCGCCTGGGCCGTGGCCCGGCGGGCTGTGCCGTCGGGGGTGGGGGCCGGTGGTCAGGGCAGGGGGCGGGGTGGGCGGGGGCCGGTGTAGTGGCCGCTGGGGCGCATGCGCAGGGGGCGCTCCTGGTACTCCTCCAGCGCGTGCGCGATCCAGCCCGCCGTCCGGGCGACGGCGAAGACCGTCTCGCCGGCCTCGGCGGTCATCCCGCAGGACACCGTCAGCACGGCCAGCGCCAGGTCGACGTTGGGGTGCAGGCCGTGCCGGGCCATCACCGCCGCGACGTCCCGTGCCGCGCCGAGCGCCGACGCGGCCCCCGGGAGCCCCTCCAGGTGGTCGAACAGGGCCCGCGCCCTCGGGTCCTCGCCCTGGTACAGGCGGTGGCCGAACCCGGGCACCCGGCGCCCCGCGCGCAGGTGCTCCGCCACCACGGGCGCGGCCCCGCCCCGCTCCAGCACCTCCGCCAGCATCCCGTGCGCGAGCCGCCCGGCCGCCCCGTGCAAGGGGCCCTCCAGGGCGCCGAGCCCGGCCGAGACGACCGCGTACGGGTGGGCCCGCGCCGAGGCGGCCACCCGCACCGCGAGGGTGGAGGCGGCCAGGTCGTGGTCGACCAGCAGGGCCAGCGCCAGGTCCAGGGCGTCGACGGCCACCGGGTCCGGCTCGTGTCCGGTCAGCCGGGGCCACAGCGCCCGGGCGAGCCGTTCACCGTCCTCGGGGGCCCGGGCCGCCTCCGCTCCCGGCAGGGCGCCGACCAGCGTCGGGATCAGGCAGCGCGCGGAGCCGAGTACCGCTTCCTCGGACAGGTCGAAGCGCAGCGGGTCCACCACCGCCGCGGCGGCGACCGCGACCCGGAGCCGGTCCAGGGGCCCGCTGTGCTCGGGCAGGGCGGCCACCGCCCGCCGGGCGGCGGCGAGCGCCTCCGGGGGAGCGGTGAACCGGGCCCCGTGCGGCAGGGCCCCGGTCCAGAGCCACTCGGCGACCTCCTCGTACGGGTACCGCGAGGCCAGCTCGACGGCGTCGACACCGCGGAAGAAGTACCGGTCGGCCTCGATGAGGGTGAGCGCGGTGCGTACGGAGAGCTCCCCGGCGGGCGCGGCGGCCTCCCGCCGGCTGCGCCTGGCCAGGGCCTCCACCTCCCGCGCGTCGAAGGTGCTGCCCCGGCCGACCGCGTCGCGGCGGCTGCCCAGCTGGCCCCGGCTGACGTACGCGTACACGGTCGCGGGCTTCACCCCGAGGACCTGCGCGGCCTCCCGGGTGGTGAGCCGCCTCTGGTCTTCGCTCATGATGCACACCCTACATATGTTGAGCGGATCAATATTGACATCGATCAGATCAAGGATGGATGGTCAATCCATGAACACCACCGTCGAAGTACCCCGCGGTCTCGCGGGAGTCGTGGTCACCGAGACCCAGCTCGGTGACGTCCGGGGCCGCGAGGGCTTCTACCACTACCGCCAGTACTCGGCCGTCGAGCTCGCCGCCGACCGCACCTTCGAGGACGTCTGGCACCTGATGTTCCGCGGCGCGCTCCCCGCGGACGCCGCGGAGCGTGCCGCCTTCGCCGCCGAGACCGCCCGGCTGCGGCACCTGCCCGACCAGGTCCGCGAGGCGCTCCCCGCCCTCGCCGCCGCCACCGCCCTCTCCGGCCCCCTCGCCGGACTGCGCACCGCGCTCTCGCTGCTCGGCGCCTGCTCCGGCTTCCGCCCGGTGTACGACCTCGCCCCCGAGCGCCGGGCCGCCGACGCGCTCGCCGCCTGCGCCGCCGTACCCACCCTGCTCACGGCCCTGCACCGGCTCGGGCAGGGCCTGGAGCCGGTCGCGCCGCGCGACGACCTGCCGTACGCCGCCAACTACCTGTGGATGCTCACCGGTGAGGAGCCCGACCCGGTCAAGGCCCGCGCCGTCGAGCGGTACCTGATCTCCACCGTCGACCACGGCTTCAACGCCTCCACCTTCACCGCCCGCGTCATCGCCTCCACCGGCGCCGACGTCGCCGCCTGCCTCACCGGGGCGATCGGCGCGCTCTCCGGCCCGCTGCACGGCGGTGCGCCCAGCCGGGCCCTGGACACCCTGGACGCCATCGGCACGGTGGAGCGCATCGGGCCGTGGATCCGGGAGCGGGTCCTGGCCGGGGACCGGATCATGGGCTTCGGGCACCCCGTCTACCGCACCGAGGACCCGCGTTCGCGGATGCTGCGCGACATCGCCCGGCAGTTCGGCGGGCCGCTCGTGGACTTCGCCGTCGAGGTCGAACGGCAGGTGGAGGAGATCCTCGCCGAGCTGAAGCCGGGCCGGGAGCTGCACACCAACGTGGAGTTCTACGCGGGCGTGGTCATGGAGCTGTGCGGGCTGCCGCGCGAGATGTTCACCCCGACCTTCTGCGCGGCCCGGGTGGTGGGCTGGAGCGCGAACGTCCTGGAACAGGCCGCCGACTCGAAGATCATCCGCCCGGCCGCGCGCTACACCGGCCCCACCCCGCCGCAGCCGGTGCCCGCCGCGGGCTGACTACGATCGTCCGGGTGAACAGCGTCCAGCCCATTCCCGTCGTGGTCCTCGCCGGATTCCTCGGCTCCGGCAAGACCACGCTCCTCAACCACCTGCTCGGCAACCGGGGCGGCACCCGGATCGGGGTCGTCGTCAACGACTTCGGCTCGATCGAGATCGACGCGATGTCGGTGGCCGGACAGGTCGGCGACTCGATGGTCTCCCTCGGCGGGGGCTGCCTGTGCTGCGCCGTCGACGGCAGCGAGCTGGACGCGTACCTGGACAAGCTCGCCGCCCCCGTCCACCGGATCGACGTGATCGTCATCGAGGCCAGCGGGCTCGCCGAGCCCCAGGAGATGGTCAGGATGCTGATCGCCAACGAGAACCCGGCGATCCGCTACGGCGGCCTGGTGCAGGTCGTCGACGCGGCTGAGTTCGACCGGACGCGGGCAGCGCACCCGGAGACCGACCGCCACCTGTCCGTCGCCGACCTGGTGGTCCTCAACAAGACCGACCGGGTGGACCCCGCCGAACGCGCGCGCATCGAGGGGGAGATCGCCGCGCTCTGCGCCCCCGGGACGCCCCTGGTCGGCGCCGACCACGGGCGGATCGACCCGGAACTGCTCTTCGACCGCCGCCCCTGGACCGAGACGCGGGGGCAGCTGTCCTTCGAGGACCTGCTCGCGGAGGCCGCCGACGACACCGGGCGCGACGGCCACGCGGACCACGCCCACGCCCGCTACGAGAGCGTCGAGTTCACCTCCGACCAGGCCCTGTCCCCGCGCCGCTTCATCGAGTTCCTCGACCGGCGCCCGGCCGGCCTCTACCGGATCAAGGGGTTCGTCTGGTTCGGCGTGCCCGGCCACCGGGAACGGTACGAGGTCCACGCGGTCGGCCGCTTCCTGCGCTTCGCCCCCGGCCCCTGGGGGCGGGGGGAGCGCCGCCGCACGCAGCTCGTCCTGATCGGCTCCGGCACCGACGGGCCGGCCCTGCTGCGCGAGCTGGACGCCTGCCGGGAGGAGTCCCCCGAACAGGCCCCGCCCGAGAGCATGTGGGGCGTCCTGCGCTACGTCGCGCCGGCCGACCGCGGGGACGACCCCGCGGCGCAGGACGACACCCCGCCGGAAGGCGACCCCGCGCCGGAGGGCGACACCCCGGCCTAGGCCACCTCGACGCCGAAGTCGCCCAGCAGGGCCTCCAGGCCGCCCCGGTAGCCCTTGCCGCCGAGGACGAACTTCCAGTCGCCGCCCGGGCGGCGGCGGAAGGAGCCCAGTACCAGGGCCGTCTCGCCCGCCCGGCCGTCGGAGACCTCCAGCTGGTCGATCTCCGCGCCCGACGCGTCCAGCAGCCGGATGCGGGCGTCGGTGAAGCCCGCCAGATCGGCGTCCGGGTTCACCTCCGGGTCCACCGCGGCGACCAGCACCAGTCGGTCGGCGTGCTGCGGCAGGTCGTCGAAGCCGACCTCGACGGCCGCCTTGTCCGGGGCGGAGTACGGACGCGAGCGCACCGAACCGTCCGGGGTGCTCGGGTTGTTGAAGAAGACGAAGTGGTCCTCGCTCAGCACCCGGCCGCCCTCGCAGACCAGCGCGCACACGTCCAGCGCGACCCCGCCCGACCAGGTCATGCCCAGCACGTTGCGGTCGGCGGGCCCGGGAGCCACCTCGACCAGGGTCGGCGTCCCGGCCGGGCCGCCCGCCGGGACCGCGGCCGGGCCGCTGGCCGTGCCCGCCGCGGCCCCGGAAGTCCGCTGGGCCGGCACGGAGCCGCCGCCCAGACGCCCCCGCAGCCCGTACCGGTGCAGCAGCTCCACCAGCTCGGCCCCGGGAACCAACTCCAGCGGCTTGCCGTTGGCAAAGGTGTACGACCCGGGCCCGAAGGACGCGGTGGTGACCAGCACCCCCTTGTTCGCCCCCTTGTCCTGGACCGTGCCGTACAGGTCCCGGACCGCCGTCGGCGGCACGGTGTTGCGGTAGCGCTTGACCTGCACGACGATCCGCCCGCCCCGGATCGGCGCCGGGTCCACGGCCTCGACGTCCACGCCGCCGTCACCGGACCGCTGCGTGGTCACCGCCTCCATGCCCATCGCCCGGAAGAGCTCCGCGACCAGGTTCTCGAAGGCGATCGGGTCCATCTGGAAGAGGTCGGGCTCGTCCTCGCCGCCCGCGGCGTGCCCGCCGTGGCTGACGACGTCCCCGCCGACCTCGCCCGGCCGGCGGCCCGCCCGGACGGCCGTCAGCTGGTCCGGGCGCGCCGACAACTGCCCCCGCAGCCCCTCGACCAGGCAGTCCACCGCGCTCACCTGCTCCAGTCGCAGCCCGGAGAAGGCGTCGCGCGCCGCCTGCACCGTCGCCAGCACGAGCTGCGCCTCGCGGCCCGTCACCGGATCGTGGTCGTCCACGAACCCGTTGACGACCACCGAGTCCAGGGCGCCGAACTCGTCCGCCGCGTACAGCTCGCGCAGCACCAGCAGCAGGCACTGGGCGAGCAGGTCCCGGTACAGCGCCCGGCGCTGCGTGGCCGGTCGCGCCGTCTCCCGGTCCTGGTCCGTGCTCGGCACGTACCGCACGGCCTTCACCTCCGGCACCACCTCGTACCGGGGCAGCTCCCAGTCCAGGACGAGCTGGCGCGCCGCCGGGTCGTACGCCGCCGACACCTGCCGGGGCAGCTCCCCGGGCCAGGCCGTGGAGGCGTACAGGGCTGCCGAGAAGTACTCCACCACCGCGTCGGGTTCTGCGGCGCGCAGGGAGGCGGCCAGATCGGTGAGGCCGCTGTTGTGCCGGCGGACACCGGCGAGCTGCTCCGCCGCCCACTGGTCGTACTGCTGCCGGTACGCCGCCAGCTGCCGCAGCCGCTCCTGCTCGGCGGCGTGCGCGGCCTGCCAGGCGCGGGTGTACCGGTCGTGGGCCTCCCGCTCCGCCCGGCCGCGCGAGCCCAGGGCCCAGCCGCCGCCGTGCTGGTGGAACTGGGCCAGCTGCGGCATGGGCACCGGATGCCCGAGGCCGCCGGGGTCGAAGGGCTGGACCTGCTCGGACCGCACCAGGGAGGCCATCCGGAAGGCGGGAGCCCGGCAGCCCGAGGCCAGCAGCCCCTGCAGGGCCGCCACCTGCGCCTCCAGCTGCTCGGTACGGCGCCGTGCCTCCGCCTCGCGGTGCTGCTTGTACGCGGCCTGCTGCTCGCGCCGGTCCCGGGCGGCCTCACGCTCGTACGCCCGCTGCCGGCGCTCCGCCTCGCGCGTCTGGATCAGCTGCGTCTGCTGCTGCTGTCGCTGGGCCTCGGCCCACACACCGATCATCCCGCTGGACCGACGGCTCATCAGCTCTGCTCTCCCCCCACCCGCGTGTACCGGGAAAACAGTAGTGGGCGGGCGGGGCCGGTGACCCGGGGAACGCCTCCGTCCACCCGGTCCACCCGCCCCGACCGCCCCGACCGCCCCTCACACGGCTACAGCGCGGCCCCCGCCAGCGACTCGACGTCGGCCGGCAGCGCGGCGCCCGAGCCGTCGCGGCGCGGGTCCGGGGCCGGCAGTTCGGCCGGGGAGCCGTTCTTCGCGGCCGCGCGGACCGGGGCGTTGCCCGCCCAGGCCAGCGTCAGCAGGTCCTCGCCCTTCAGGAACCGCTGGCAGCGCACGCCGCCGGTGGCCCGGCCCTTGCGCGGGTACTGGTCGAACGGGGTCAGCTTGCCGGAGCGCACCGAGTCGTCCAGCGTGCCGTGGGAGCCCGCCACCGTGAACACCAGGGCGTCCCGGGCCGGGTCCACCGCCGAGAAGTGGATCACCTTGGCGTTCTCGGAGAGCTTGATGCCCGCCATACCGCCCGCCGGGCGGCCCTGGGGGCGCACCTGGCCCGCCGGGTAGCGCAGCAGCTGGGCGTCGTCGGTGATGAAGACCAGGTCCTCCTCGCCCGTGCGCAGCTCGACCGCGCCGACGATCCGGTCGCCCTCCTTGAGGGTGATGACCTCCAGCTCTTCCTTGTTCGCCGGGTAGTCGGGCACGACCCGCTTGACCACGCCCTGCTCGGTGCCCAGGGCCAGGCCCTGCGAGGACTCGTCCAGGGAGAGCAGGCAGACCACCGTCTCGTCGGCCTCCAGCCCGGAGAGGAACTCCGAGACCGGGGCGCCGCCCGCCAGGTTCGGCGCCGCCGCCGTGTCCGGCAGCTGCGGCAGGTCGATCACCGCGAGCCGCAGCAGACGGCCGTACGAGGTGACGACGCCGATGTCGGCCCGGGCGGTCGCCGCGACCTGCGAGACGACCACGTCGTGCTTCGCGCGGGCGCCGCCCTCCTCGACGGGGAGCGGGTCGGCGTTCGCGGTACGGGCCAGCAGGCCCGTGGAGGACAGCAGCACCCGGCACGGGTCGTCGGCGACCTCCAGGGGGACGGCCGCCACCGAGGTGCCCGCCGACTCCAGCAGCACGGTGCGCCGCTCGGTGCCGAACTTCTTCGCCACCGAGGCCAGTTCCGCGGATACCAGCTTGCGCAGCGCCGAGTCCGACTCCAGGATCCCGGTCAGCTCGTCGATCTCGCCGGTCAGCCGGTCGCGCTCGGACTCCAGCTCGATCCGGTCGAAGCGGGTGAGGCGGCGCAGCGGGGTGTCCAGGATGTACTGCGTCTGGACGTCGCTCAGCGAGAAGCGCTCCATCAGGCGCTCCTTGGCCTGCGCGGAGTTGTCGCTGTCGCGGATGATCCGGATGACCTCGTCGATGTCGAGCAGGGCCACGAGCAGGCCCTCGACCAGGTGCAGCCGGTCGCGGCGCTTGCCCCGGCGGAACTCGCTGCGCCGGCGCACGACCTCGAAGCGGTGGTCGAGGTAGACCTCCAGCAGCTCCTTGAGGCCCATCGTCAGCGGCTGCCCGTCGACCAGCGCGACGTTGTTGATGCCGAAGGACTCCTCCATCGGCGTCAGCTTGTACAGCTGCTCCAGGACGGCCTCGGGGTGGAAGCCGTTCTTGATCTCGATGACCAGGCGCAGGCCGTGCGAGCGGTCCGTGAGGTCCTTGACGTCGGCGATGCCCTGGAGCTTCTTCGAGCCGACGAGGTCCTTGATCTTCGCGATGACCTTCTCGGGACCCACCGTGAAGGGCAGTTCGGTGACGACCAGGCCCTTGCGGCGCGGGGTCACGTCCTCCACGGCCACGGTCGCGCGGATCTTGAAGGTGCCCCGGCCGCTCTCGTAGGCGTCCTTGATCCCGGACAGGCCCACGATCCGGCCGCCGGTCGGCAGGTCCGGACCCGGCACGAAGCGCATCAGCGCCTCCAGGTCCGCCTCCGGGTACCGGATCAGGTGGCGGGCGGCCGCGATGACCTCGCCCAGGTTGTGCGGGGGCATGTTGGTGGCCATGCCGACCGCGATGCCGGAGGCGCCGTTGACGAGGAGGTTCGGGTAGGCCGCCGGCAGGGCGACGGGCTCGCGCTCCTGGCCGTCGTAGTTGGCGGCGAAGTCGACGGTGTCCTCGTCGATCGACTCCGTCATCAGCGACGTGGCGTCGGCCATCTTGCACTCGGTGTAGCGCATCGCGGCCGGCGGGTCGTCGTTGCCGAGCGAGCCGAAGTTGCCGTGGCCGTCGACCAGCGGGAGCCGCATCGAGAAGGGCTGGGCCATGCGCACGAGGGCGTCGTAGATCGACTGGTCGCCGTGCGGGTGGAGCTTGCCCATGACCTCGCCGACGACGCGGGCGCACTTGACGTAGCCCCGGTCGGGCCGCAGGCCCATCTCGTTCATCTGGTAGACGATGCGCCGGTGCACCGGCTTCAGGCCGTCGCGGGCGTCGGGCAGGGCGCGGGAGTAGATCACCGAGTACGCGTACTCGAGGAAGGAGCCCTGCATTTCGTCGACGACGTCGATGTCGAGGATCTTCTCCTCGAAATCCTCCGGCGGCGGGGTCTTCGTGCTGCGGCGGGCCATCGCTGCGCGGCTCCTTAACCAAGGTTCGGGGGGTACTGGGGGGATCTGGCGTGTTTGACGCGGACCATTGTGGCCCGAGGCACCGACAACGCGGACTCCGACCCCGGGGGTCCCCCGTACGGAGTCGGGGGGAGTGACCCGGGAACTTGTCCGGCCGTCGGTGCGCTTGCATACAGTGGCAGGTCTGACAGAAATCTCTGCATCGCGATCGAAGGGACCACATGCCCATGGGTCACACGGCCACAGCTCAGGCCGGCTCCGGCGGCCTGACAGCGACCGAGCACCGGCTGGCCAACGGCCTGCGCGTGGTGCTGTCCGAGGACCACCTCACTCCGGTCGCCGCCGTCTGCCTCTGGTACGACGTCGGCTCGCGCCACGAAGTCAAGGGGCGGACCGGTCTGGCTCACCTCTTCGAGCACCTGATGTTCCAGGGTTCGGCGAGCGTACCGGGCAACGGGCACTTCGAGCTCGTCCAGGGCGCCGGTGGCTCGCTGAACGGCACCACCAGCTTCGAGCGCACCAACTACTTCGAGACCATGCCGGCCCACCAGCTGGAGCTCGCCCTGTGGCTGGAGGCGGACCGCATGGGCTCGCTGCTGGCCGCCCTGGACGACGAGTCCATGGAGAACCAGCGCGACGTGGTCAAGAACGAGCGCCGCCAGCGGTACGACAACGTCCCCTACGGCACCGCGTTCGAGAAGCTGACCGCCCTCGCCTACCCGGAGGGCCACCCGTACCACCACACCCCGATCGGCTCGATGGCCGACCTGGACGCGGCGTCCCTGGAGGACGCGCGCGACTTCTTCCGTACGTACTACGCGCCCAACAACGCCGTGCTGTCGGTCGTCGGCGACATCGACCCGGAGCGGACCCTCGCCTGGATCGAGAAGTACTTCGGCACCATCCCGGCGCACGACGGCAAGCAGCCGCCGCGCGACGGCTCGCTCCCGGAGACCATGGGCGGGCAGCTGCGCGAGGAGATCGTCGAGGAGGTCCCGGCGCGTGCGCTGATGGCCGCCTACCGCCTGCCGCACGACGGCACCCGCGAGTGCGACGCCGCCGACGTGGCGCTGACCGTGCTGGGCGGCGGTGAGTCCTCGCGCCTGCACAACCGCCTGGTACGCCGTGACCAGACGGCCGTGGCGGCCGGGTTCGGCATGCTGCGCCTGGCCGGCGCGCCCTCGCTGGGCTGGCTGGACGTCAAGACCTCCAGCGGCGTCGAGGTGCCCGCCATCGAGGCGGCCGTCGACGAGGAGCTCGCGCGGTTCGCCGCCGAGGGCCCGACGGCCGAGGAGATGGAGCGCGCGCAGGCGCAGCTGGAGCGCGAGTGGCTGGACCGGCTCGGCACCGTGGCCGGCCGCGCCGACGAACTGTGCCGCTTCGCGGTGCTGTTCGGCGACCCCCAGCTCGCCCTGACCGCCGTCCAGCGGGTGCTGGACGTCACCGCCGAGGAGGTGCAGGCCGTGGCCGCGGCCAGGCTGCGCCCCGACAACCGCGCGGTGCTGGTCTACGAGCCGCTGGCCGGCGCCGAGGCCCACGAGACCGAGCAGCACGACGAGAACGAGGGGGCGGAGCAGTGAGCGACACCGCAGCCGTCACGATGACCTTCCACCCGCGGCCGCAGGCCGGCGAGGCGAAGCCGTGGGCCTTCCCGGCCCCGGAGCGCTCCACGCTGTCCAACGGCCTGACCCTGCTGCGCTGCCACCGCCCCGGCCAGCAGGTGGTGGCGGTCGAGGTCAACCTCGCGGCCCCGCTGGACGCCGAGCCCGAGGGCCTCGACGGGGTGGCCACCATCATGGCCCGTGCCCTGTCGGAGGGCACCGACAAGCACTCCGCCGAGGAGTTCGCCGCCGAGCTGGAGCGCTGCGGCGCCACCCTCGACGCCCACGCCGACCACCCCGGCCTGCGGGTCTCCCTGGAGGTCCCGGCCTCCCGGCTGCCCAAGGCGCTCGCCCTGCTCGCCGAGGCCCTGAGCGCGCCCGCCTTCGCCGACAGCGAGGTCGACCGCCTGGTGCGCAACCGGCTCGACGAGATCCCGCACGAGCTGGCCAACCCGCAGCGCCGCGCCGCCAAGGAGCTCTCCAAGGAGCTGTTCCCGGCCGCGCTGCGGATGTCCCGCCCGCGCCAGGGAACCGAGGACACGGTCGCGCGGATCGACTCCGGTGCCGTACGCGCCTTCTACGAGGCCCACGTACGCCCCTCCACCGCCACCGCGGTGGTCGTCGGCGACCTGACCGGCATCGACCTGGACGCCCTGCTGGCGGACACCCTGGGCGCCTGGACCGGCGACACCGCCCCGGCCCGCCCGGTGCAGCCGGTGACGGCCGACGACACGGGCCGCGTGGTCATCGTGGACCGGCCCGGCGCCGTCCAGACGCAGCTGCTGATCGGCCGGATCGGCCCGGACCGGCACGACATCGTCTGGGCCCCGCAGGTCCTCGGCACCTACTGCCTCGGCGGCACCCTCACCTCCCGCCTGGACAAGGTGCTGCGCGAGGAGAAGGGCTACACCTACGGCGTGCGCGCCTTCGGGCAGGTGCTGCGCTCGACCGCCGACGGCAAGGGCGCCTCGATGCTCGCCATCAGCGGTTCGGTGGACACCCCCAACACGGGTCCGGCGCTGGAGGACCTGTGGAAGGTGCTGCGGACCCTCGCGGAGGGCGGCCTGACCGACGCCGAGCGGGACGTGGCGGTGCAGAACCTGGTGGGCGTGGCCCCGCTGAAGTTCGAGACGGCCGCCTCCGTCGCCGGCACGCTCGCCGACCAGGTGGAGCAGGAGCTGCCGGACGACTACCAGGCGCGGCTGTACGCGCGGCTGGCCGAAACCGGTACGGCGGAGGCCACTTCGGCCGTGGTGAACGCCTTCCCGGTGGACCGTCTGGTCACCATCCTGGTGGGCGACGCCGCGCAGATCGAGGAGCCCGTCCTGGCCCTCGGGATCGGTGAGGTCACCGTCGTCTCCAACTGAGCGGCGGGGGGCCCGAGACGGGCCGGGCTCCGGCCCGTTTCCAGGGGGGCTCCGGCGGAACATCCGCCGGAGCCCCCTTTGTCCGTTTGGTGGCGTGGTTGCAGGTATGCGGTGTGGCGTACGCAACAAAACCGCTCGTCTGTTTGGCGATTGACTGATGATCCGCCTAGCGTCGGCCGTGCTGTTCGTCAGTTGTAACCGCCGCACCCGCGGCACCGGACAGCGATCGCCGAGTCCCCGTCAGGCGCGAGCCTGGGGAGCCGGGGACCCACATGTCCCTGGGGTGAATCGGACCCCCTCGCCAGAGGAGGCCCGTAGGAGACCTTCCTGCTCCGAACCCGTCAGCTAACCCGGTAGGCGAGAGGGAAGGAAAGGATCACCCCCTTCATGGCGTTTGGCAGTCGTGCCGCCGGTTCTGGTAAGCACCGTGGTTCCAGCCGTCTGAGCCGCAAGACCGCCGGCTTCGCCGGCGTCGCCGCCCTCGCCACCACGGGCGTGGTCGGCACCCTGGCCGCTCCGGCCTTCGCGGCGGACCACAGCAGCTCCCCGTCCATGGAGGACACCGGTCAGAACGCGATCGTCGTCGCCGACGGTCTGCAGGACGACATCGAGGTCCAGGCCGCCACCCAGCAGAGCGCCGCCGAGGCCGTCGCCGCGCAGGCGCAGGCCGAGGCCGAGGCGAAGACGCGGGCCTCCGAGGCCAAGCGCGCCGCCGAGGCCAAGGAGAAGGCCGAGCGCGAGGCCGCCGAGAAGGCCGCCCAGGAAGAGGCCCGCAAGCGCCTCAACACCTTCGTCGCCCCGGTGGACGGCTCCTACGTCAGCACCCAGTACGGCGCGGGCGGCGGCATGTGGTCCTCCGGCAGCCACACGGGCATCGACTTCCACGCCGACGAGGGCAGCATCGTCCACGCCGTGGGCGCGGGCACCGTCGTCGAGGCCGGCTGGGGCGGCGCGTACGGCAACAACGTCGTCATCCGCCACAACGACGGCACCTACACCCAGTACGGGCACCTGATGTCGCTGAGCGTCTCCGCCGGCCAGACGGTCACCCCGGGCCAGCAGATCGGCCTGTCGGGCTCCACGGGCAACTCCAGCGGCCCGCACCTGCACTTCGAGGCCCGCACCGGCGCCACGTACGGCACGGACATCAACCCGCTGACGTACCTGCGCAACCACGGCGTCGGCGTCTGACCCGCACGCACGCAGCACGCTTCACCGAGGAAGGCCCCGGCTCACCGAGCCGGGGCCTTCCTCGCATTTCCGGCCCTCTTTCCGCACCCGCTCGTAAACCCGCCGCGTATTGCAATAGAGTCGCGGCACGGCCACGATAAACCGAAACGAAACCAGCGGAGGTCCGGCCTTGCGTATTCCGGCGCACGCGGTGTGCACAGCGATTCGCGACGACATCGTCTCCGGTTTCTTCGGTCCGGGCGGCCGGCTGACCGAGGAGGTGCTCGCCCGCCGCTACGGGGTCTCGCGCGTCCCGGTCCGCGAGGCGCTGCGGACCCTGGAGTCCGAGGGCTTCGTCACCACGCGGCGGCACGCGGGCGCCTGTGTGGCCGAGCCGACCGCGCAGGAGGCCGCCGACCTCCTGGAGCTGCGGATGCTGTTGGAGCCGCTCGCGGCCTCCCGGGCCGCCCGGCGGCGCACCGACGGCCACCTCAAGGTGCTGCGGGGGCTGGTCAGGCTGGGCCGGGAGCGGGCCGGCCGGGGCCGGGGGGAGGACCTGCGCTCCCTGGGGAGCTGGTTCCACGAGACGCTGGCCCAGGCCTCCGCGAGCCCGGGTCTGATCGCCCTGCTGACCCAGACCCGGCACAAGATCGCCTGGATGTACGTGGTCGAGACCCCCGCGCAGCCCGTGGAGTGCTGGGCCGAGCACGCCGCGATCGTGGACGCCGTCGCGCGCGGTGACGCGGAGCGGGCCAGGGCCCTGACCGCGCTGCACGCGCAGAGGTCGGCCGGGGCGCACCGGCCGAGGGTGAGGAATCCGCAACCTGCCGTAAACACGGCGGGCTCTCCGCATTAACAATTCCCGTATACAACGGAGGGGTATTCCCGCCCGTCCGTTCTTTCCGCCCGCCGGGACTGCCGGGGAATTGCCGTCGATTTTTGCGCCGCCGCTGCCGCCGGGTCCCGTCGCGTCGAATTCGCGGATCACCCGAACGGGAAAGCACGGAAGCCGCGGTCCCCCGGGTGTGGGGAGCGCGGCTTCCGGTGTACCGGACCCGAAGGGGTCAGACGGTCTCGGGGAGCTCCTCGAGACCCTCGGCGACCAGCTTCGCGAGGCGGTCGAGCGCGGCGTCCGCGCCCTCGGCGTCGGAAGCCAGGACGATCTCCTCGCCGCCCTGGGCGCCCAGGCCCAGGACCGCCAGCATCGACGCGGCGTTGACGGGGTCGCCGCCGGCCTTCGCGATGGTCACCGGAACTCCGGAGGCGGTCGTCGCCCGGACGAAGATCGAGGCGGGACGAGCGTGCAGGCCCTCGGCCCAGCCGACGTTGACGCGGCGCTCTGCCATGGTGATGCCCTTCAGGTTCTACGGGTTGTCTAGACCAGTCTCTCACGCCGTCCGGAATGCTCGGACCGACCTTCGGCCCGCATCCACCGCCGTTCGACCCTCCCCAGCTTGCACTGGTTCGCCACGGTGTGCCGCATTCGCCGCGCGCTCGCCGGGCGGGCCGCCCACCGCACCCGCACACCCGGCCGGACCGCCCCTTAAGGTGGCCCCATGACCACCGCGTCGGACCCCTCCTACCCGGCCCACTGGGAAGCGGACGTCGTGCTGCGCGACGGCGGCACCGCCCGGATCCGCCCCATCACCACCGAGGACGCGGGCCGCCTGGTCAGCTTCTACGAACAGGTCTCGGACGAGTCGAAGTACTACCGCTTCTTCGCGCCCTACCCCCGCCTCTCGGACCGCGACGTCCGCCGCTTCACCCACCACGACTACGTCGACCGGGTCGGCCTCGCCGCGACCATCGGCGGCGAGTTCATCGGCACGGTCCGCTTCGACCGCATCGGCCCCGACGGCCGGCCCGCCTCCGCCCCCGCCGACGAGGCCGAGGTCGCCTTCCTCGTCCAGGACGCCCACCAGGGCCGCGGGGTCGCCTCCGCCCTCCTGGAGCACATCGGCGCGGTGGCCCGCGAACGGGGGATCCGCAGGTTCGCGGCCGAGGTGCTGCCCGCCAACACCAGGATGATCAAGGTGTTCACGGACGTCGGCTACCAGCAGAAGCGCAGCTTCGAGGACGGCTCCGTCCACCTCACCCTCGACCTCGAACCCACCGCCGAGTCCCTCGCCGTCCAGCGCGCCCGCGAACAGCGCGCCGAGGCCCGCTCCGTCCAGCGCCTCCTCGCCCCCGGCTCCGTCGCGGTGATCGGCGCCAGCCGCTCCGGTGCCGGCGTGGGCGCCACCGCCCTGCGCAACCTGCGCGACGGCGGTTTCCGCGGACACCTCTACGCCGTCAACGAGGCCCGCGCCCCCGGCATGGAGGGCGACCTCCTCGAAGGCGTACGGGCCTACCGCGCCCTCGCCGACGTCGGCGCCCCCGTCGACCTCGCCGTGATCGCCGTCCCCGCGGACCGGGTCCCCGACGCCGTGGCCGCCTGCGGCGAGCACGGAGTGCAGGGCCTGGTGGTGCTGTCCGCCGGATACGGCGAGAGCGGCCCGGCCGGACTCGCCCGCCAGCGCGAACTGGTGCGGCAGGTCCGCTCGTACGGGATGCGGCTCATCGGGCCCAACGCCTTCGGGGTGATCAACACCGCCCCGGAGGTGGAGCTGAACGCCTGCCTCGCCCCGGCCCCCGCCTCCGCGCGCGGCCCGATCGGCCTGTTCACCCAGTCCGGGGCCATCGGCATCGCCCTGCTGTCCGCCCTGCTGCGGCGCGGCGAGGGACTGTCGTCCTTCGTCTCCGCCGGGAACCGGGCCGACGTCTCGGGCAACGACATCCTCCAGTACTGGTACGAGGACGAGGCCACCGACGTCGCCCTCATGTACCTGGAAACCCTCGGCAACCCGCGCAAGTTCACCCGCCTCGCCCGCCGCACCGCCGCCGTCAAGCCCGTCGTCGTCGCCCTCGGCGGCCGCCATACCCCCGCCGGACACGTCGTCCCCGGCACCCGGCTCCCCGAGGCCACCGTCTCCGAGCTGCTCCGCCAGGCCGGCGTCATCCGCGTCGACACCGTCACCGAGCTGGTCGACGTCGGCCTGCTGCTGGCCGGGCAGCCGCTGCCGGCCGGCCCCAGGGTGGCCATCCTCGGCAACTCCGAGTCCCTCGGCGTCCTCACCTACGACGCCTGCCTGACCGAGGGACTGCGCCCACTGCCCCCGCTGGACCTGACGACCGCCGCCGGCCCGGCCGACTTCCGCGCCGCCCTCCGCGCGGCGCTCGCCTCCGGGGACTGCGACGCCGTCGTCGTCACCGCCATCCCCTCCGTGAGCGACCGCCGGCTCGCCGACGACCTCGCGCAGGCGCTGCGGGAGGCCGTCGCCGAGGTCCCGGGCAAGCCCGTCGCCGTGGTCCACGTGGAACTCGGCGACCTCGTCGAAGCCCTGGCCGCCGCGGCCGGCGACACGCCCGCCGCCTCGCCCCCGCCGCCCGCCGAGGTGCCCGGCGGCGGCGCCCACGGTGGCACCCACGGCATCGAGGGTGCCGGCCGGATCCCCGCCTACCCCGCGGCCGAGCGCGCCGTGAAGGCCGTCGCCGAGGCCGTGCGGTACGCCCGGTGGCGCCGGGACAACGCCGAGACCGGCCAGGTCCCCGAGTACGAGGACATCGACGAGGCGGGCGCCGCCGCCCACCTCGCCACCCTGCTGACGGGCGTCGAGGAGGGCGCCGCGCCGACCCTGGACGAGGCCGACGCCCGCGGGCTGCTGGCCCGCTACGGGATCCGGGTGCTGCCCACCCTCCCCGCCCCCGGCCCGGACGCCGCCGTGCGCGCGGCCCGGGTCCTGGGCTACCCGGTCGCCCTCAAGACCACCGCCCCGCACCTGCGCCACCGCGCGGACCTGGGCGGCGTACGCCTCGACCTCACGAGCGAGGCCGAGCTCAGACGTTCGTACGAGGAGCTCACCGAGGCCCTCGGCAAGCCGGCCGAGCTGCAGCCCGTGGTGCAGTCGATGGCCCCGCGCGGAGTGGACACCGTCGTCCGCGCCACCGTCGACCCCGCCGCCGGAGCCGTCCTCTCCTTCGGCCTCGCCGGCGTCCCCTCCGAGCTGCTCGGCGACACCGCCCACGGCCTTGTCCCCGCCACCGACCGGGACACCGCCGCCCTGATCCGCTCCATCCGCGCCGCCCCCCTGCTCTTCGGCTGGCGCGGCAGCGACCCCGTCGACACCCCCGCCCTGGAGGAGCTGCTGCTGCGGCTGTCCCGGCTGCTGGACGACCACCCGGAAGTGACCGGGGTCTCGCTGGAGCCGGTCGTCGTCGCCACCGAGGGCCTCTCCGTGCTCAGCGCCACCGTCCGCGTGGCACACCCGCCCGCCCGGACCGACCTCGGCCCGCGCACGCTGCCGAGCTACTGAGCGCACGGCAGGCAGGGGGAGCCCGTACGGGCCTTAGGATGGACCTCATGGCGAAATCCGGTACGACGACCCAGGGGCTGCGCGCGGCCATCGAGCGCAGCGGCTACTACCCGGCCCTCGTGGCCGAGGCGGTGGAGGCCGCCGTGGGCGGCGAGCCGATCTCGTCGTACCTGGTCCACCAGGAGACCACCTTCGACTCCAACGAGGTACGCCGGCACGTCACCGTGCTGGTCCTGACCGGCAACCGGTTCATCGTCAGCCACACCGACGAGCAGGCCGCCGACGCGGGGTCGCCGTCCCCGTACGCGACCACCTCCACCGAGTCGGTCAAGCTCTCCAGCATCTCCTCCGTCGTGCTCAGCCGCGTCGTGGCCAACCCGGAGTCCTACACGCCCGGCCAGCTGCCCCGCGAGGTCGTCCTGACCATCGGCTGGGGCGCGGTCTCGCGCATCGACCTGGAGCCCGCCGCCTGCGGCGACCCCAACTGCGACTCCGACCACGGCTACACCGGCAACTCCACCGCCGACGACCTCAGCCTGCGCGTCAGCGAGGCCGGCGACGGCCCCGAGACGGTCCGCCAGGCGCTGCTCTTCGCGCAGGCACTCAGCGAGGCGACGGCGGCGACCTCCGGCCCCGCCCGCTGATGTCGTACTCCGTACCGTCGAACTGGCAGGACGAGCCGGAACCGCTCGACCTCGCGGGCGCCCCCGTTCCCCAGTACGGCTCCGGCTCCCTCGCCGACCTGCTGCCGACCCTCGCGGCCGGCCAGGGCGTACCCGGTCTCGCCGCGGGGATCGCCGAGCTGGCGCCGGCCGACCGGAACTGCGTGTTCCTGGTCGACGGCATGGGCTGGGAGCAGATCAAGGCCCACCCGGACGAGGCCCCGTTCCTCACCTCCCTCCTCGCGAGCTCGCGCGGCGGCACCGGCCGGCCGATCACCTCCGGCTTCCCCGCGACCACCGCCACCTCCCTGGCCTCCGTCGGCACCGGCCTGCCCCCCGCCCGGCACGGCCTGCCCGGCTACGCCGTGCGCAACCCGGCCTCCGGCGAGCTGATGAACCAGCTCCGCTGGCACCCGTGGACCCCGCCGAAGGCCTGGCAGCCGTACCCGACGGTGTTCCAGCTCGCCGACGCGGCCGGGGTGCACACCGCGCAGGTGTCCGCGCCGAACTTCCAGAGCACCCCGCTCACCAAGATCGCGCTCAGCGGCGGCACCTTCCACGGCCGGATGACCGGCGAGGAACGGATGGACCTCGCGGCGATCCAGCTCGCGGCCGGCGAGCGCTCGCTCGTGTACACGTACTTCAGCGAGCTCGACGGCGCCGGCCACCGGCACGGCGTGGACTCCGACGCCTGGCGCGGCCAGCTGATGTACGTCGACCGGCTCGTGCAGCGCCTCGCGGAGCAGCTGCCGCCGCGCGCCGCCCTGTACGTCACCTCCGACCACGGCATGGTGGACGTGCCCTTCGACGAGGACTCCCGGATCGACTTCGACGAGGACTGGGAGCTGGGCGCGGGCGTGGCCCTGCTGGGCGGCGAGGGACGGGCCCGGCACGTCTACGCGGTACCGGGCGCCGAGGCCGACGTACTGACCGTCTGGCGCGAGGTGCTCGGCGACCGCTTCTGGGTCGCGAGCCGCGAAGAGGCCCTGGCACTGGGCTGGTTCGGGACGCCGGGGGAGTGCGACGAGCGGGTCCTCGGGCGGATCGGCGACGTGATCGCCGCGGCCCAGGCCGACGTCGCGATCACCGCCTCCCGCAACGAGCCCAACGAGTCGGCGCTCACCGGGATGCACGGCTCCATGACCGCGGCCGAGCAGCTGGTCCCGCTGCTCGAAATCCGCACCTGACCGCCCCGCTCCTGCCCGCCACCCTCCACCCCGACCTGAAAGGTCCCGTACTTCCCATGCCCGAGCTGGTGTTCTTCTCCGGAACGATGGACTGCGGAAAGAGCACGCTGGCTCTGCAAATCACGCACAACCGCTCCGCGCGGGGGCTGGTGGGCGTGATCTTCACCCGCCAGGACCGGGCGGGCGAGGGCAAGCTCTCCTCGCGCCTGGGCCTGGTGACGGACGCCGTCGAGGTCACCGACGTCATGGACGTCTACGCGTACCTGGTGGGGGAGCTCTCGGCGGGCGGCAAGGCGGACTACGTGATCGTCGACGAGGCCCAGTTCCTCGCGCCCGAGCAGATCGACCAGCTGGCGCGCGTCGTGGACGACCTCCACATGGACGTCTTCGCCTTCGGCATCACCACCGACTTCCGCACCAAGCTCTTCCCCGGCTCGCAGCGCCTCATCGAGCTGGCCGACCGGATCGAGCAGCTCCAGGTCGAGGCCCTGTGCTGGTGCGGCGCCCGCGCCACGCACAACGCCCGTACGGTGGGCGGGCAGATGGTGGTCGAGGGCGCGCAGGTGGTGGTCGGCGATGTGAACCGCCCGGCGGAGGAGATCGGCTACGAGGTCCTCTGCCGCCGTCACCACCGCCGCCTGATGACCTCGGCGTCCGCCCACGCCGGCTCCCTCTCCCCGGACGTCCTCCCGGTCAACAACGTCTGAGCCGTTCAGAAGAGGCCCGGGGCGGTGGGGCCGACGATGCTGAACGTGGCGCCGTCGGGGTCGCGCAGGGTGCGTTCGTGGGGGAAGGCCGCGGAGTCCGCCGCGGGGACGGTGGTGCCGCCGAGGGCGGTGGCGGCCTCGATCGCGGCGTCGAGGTCGGGGACCCGGAAGTGGGCGCGCCAGCGGGGCCTCAGGTGCGGGTCGGGGGCCTCCGCGAGGGTTCCGCCGTGCAGGCGGGCCACCGTCCGGCCCGCGCGGCGGAGCAGGATGCGGTCGTCCTCCTCCACGTAGGCGACCTCGCAGCAGCCGGTGTGGTCGCAGGCCCACTCCAGGACCTCGCCGTAGAAGATGGCGGCGTCGAAGGCGTTGCGGGTGTGCAGCTCCAGCCAGGCCGGCGCCGCGTCGCCGCCCATGCCCCAGTCCGGGATGGCCTCGCCCTGCCAGATGCCGAAGACCGCCCCGTCCCGGTCGGCGGCGAGCGCGGCCCGGCCGGTGCCGAAGGACAGGGGGCCGACGGCGACGGTTCCGCTGCGCTCGCGGATGCGTGCCGCGGTGACGTCGGCGTCGTCCACCGCGAAGTACGGGGTCCAGGTGACGGGGATGCTGAGCGTCGGGGGCAGCGCGCCGATACCGGCCACGGGGACCCCCGAGGCGAAGCCGACGGCGAAGGCCTCGCCGAGGTGGGCGGGGCCGAATTCCCAGCCGAGGACCGCGCTGTAGAACTCCTTCGACGCGTCGAGGTCGCGGGCCATGAGGCTGACCCAGCAGGGCGCGCCGAACGTTTCGTGACTCGATGTCGACACGGTGTACCCCATCCGCCGGTGCGCCCCCGGAAGCCCTTCCACAGTACTCGTGGGCGTCCCCGGGGCGGTGCGTAGCCGCGTGGGCGCGGGCCGTCAGGTGCGGGAACGCCCGGCCCATCCTCGTACCGGCGCCGGGGCACCCGGCGGTGACACGCCGCGTTCGGTGCGGCGGGCCCGCGATGGCCGCGAGGGCGGCGACGCGCCGCCGGTGGCCGGCCAGGCCCTCCCCGGTCAGGAGCACGACCGACAGGCGCACGGCCGAGGAGAGCAGCGGGGCCGGCGAGGCCGCGGCCGCCGTGGCCCCCTGGCCGACGGCCGGGCGGCCCGCCTTGAGTGCCCGTCAGGCCTCCGGGGCGAGGCCGTCGGCGATCAGGCCGGTCAGGACCGCCTGGCCCAGGGCCTGGACGGCGGACTGGGGGCGGACCATCACCGTGAACTCCTTCACCCGGCCCTCTTCGTCGAACTGGAGCTGGTCGATGCCGTGGATCTGCTTGCCCGCCACCAGCGCGCGGAAGGGCAGGATCACCGTCGGGGCCTGCCCGTCGCCGGAGGTGGTCTCGGCGGCGCCGTCCAGCCGGCCGAGGTAGCGGAGGTCTTCGAAGGTGCGCACCAGCACGCCGAAGAGGCCGAGGACGGCGGCCTTGCCCTCGAAGGGCTTGAACTTCACCGGGCTGTAGAGCCGGATGTCGTCGGTGAACAGGTCGTCCAGCGCGGCGAGGTCCCCCTTCTCCACGGCGGTGCGGAAGCGTTCGGCGGTCCCCGCGGTGTCCACGGTCCCCATGTGAAGCCCTCCTCCTGCTCGGCAGTGCCGGGCGATGGCGGTGGCTACTCAAAAATGCGAGTAGTCATGTTTTTGAGTATGGTGCCGGTGCGGGCACGGAAAGGGAAGGGGGAGCGGCCATGGCTTTGCGGCACGCGGTGCTGGCGGCGCTGCTCGACGGCGAGTACAGCGGCTACCAGCTGGCGAAGGCCTTCGACATCAGCGTCGCGAACTTCTGGCACGCCTCGCCCCAGCAGCTCTACGCCGAACTGGCGCGGCTGGAGGCGGACGGGCTGGTCGCCGGCCGGGAGGTGGTGCAGGAGTCCCGGCCGAACAAGCGGCTGTTCCGGGTCACCGACACCGGCCGCGCCGAACTGGAGCGGTTCGCCGGAGCGGCGTCCAAGCCCTCCTCGATCCGCGACGACCTCCTCGTGAAGGTGCAGAGCGCCGACCGCATCGGCACCGCCCCGGTCATCGGGCAGCTCCTGGAACGGGCGGCCGCCGCCGAGGCCAAGATCGAGGTGCTCCGCGGGCTGCTGCGGGACATGCGCGGCGAGCTGGACGAGGAGGAGTTCCTGCTGCGCGGCGAGCGGATCGGCGGCTACCTGACCTGCCTGCGCGGGGTGGCCTTCGAGGAGGGCCACCGGGACTGGTGCCTGCGCGCCGCGGACGTGCTGGGCAAGAGGGAGGGGACCACCCGTGCGGAAGTCTGAGTACCTGCGCTACGTCGCCCTGGGCGACAGCCAGACCGAGGGGCTGGGGGACGGTGACGACACGGTGGGCCTGCGCGGCTTCGCCGACCGCCTCGCGGGACACCTCGCGGCCGCCGCCCCCGGGCTGCGGTACGCCAACCTCGCGGTGCGGGGCCGCCTCGCCGGACAGGTCCGGGCCGAGCAGCTCGGGCCCGCCCTGGAGCTGCGGCCGGACCTCGCGACCGTCGTCGCCGGGGTCAACGACCTGCTCCGGCCGCGCTTCGACGCCGCCCAGGTGGCCGGCGAGCTGGAGGAGGTGTTCGCCGCGCTCACCGCCGCCGGAGCCCGGGTGGCGACCGTGACCTTCCCCGACGTGGCGCGCATCGCCCCCCTGGCACGGCCGCTGAGCCCCCGCGTGAGCGAGCTCAACAGCCACATCCGGGCCGCGGCCGCCCGCCACGGGGTGGTGGTCGCCGAGACCGGCCGCGAGGCCGCGGCCGCCGACCCGCGGATGTGGGCGACCGACCGGCTGCACGCCAGCCCCCTCGGCCACGCCCGGATCGCCGCCGCACTGGCCGAGGCCCTGGAGCTGCCCGGCAGCGGCGGTGCCTGGAGGGAGCCGCTGCCGCCCCGGCCGCCCCGCGCGCTCGCCGGGGCCGTCGCCGCCGAGGCGGCCTGGGTGGCCGGGTTCCTCGGCCCCTGGCTCGGCCGCCGGCTGCGCGGCAGGTCCTCGGGCGACGGCCGCAGCGCGAAGCGTCCGCAGCTGCTGCCGCTCTAGGCCGGCGTCCGGACGAGGGCGAAGACCGCCCCCTCCGGGTCCGCGACCACGGCCAGCCGGCCCGTGATCCGCTCCCGGGGCGGGGTGACGACCCGGCCGCCCAGCCCCGCCACCCGGGCGGCGGCCGCGTCGGGGTCCGCCACCTCGAAGTACGTCATCCAGTGCGGCCCCCGGTCGTGCGGCAGCGACCGTCCGACGCCGTGGACGGCGGCGACCGGACGGTCGCCCAGGCGCAGCGTCAGGTAGTCGAAGTCGGACGGCACGTCCGGGTGCGGCTCGGCCTCGTGGCCGAAGACGTGCTCGTAGAACTTGCCCACCGTCGAGGACTCCTGGGTGAGCAGCTCGTTCCACACCGGGGTGCCCGCCGCCCCCGCCCGGCGGGCCGCGGGGTGCCCGTCCGTCTGCCAGATCCCGAAGATCGCCCCCAGCGGGTCGGAGCAGATCGCCATCCGTCCCGCCGCCCCCGCGTCGAGCGGGCCCACCGCGACCGTGCCGCCGCAGGAGCGGATGGACTCGGCGGTGCAGTCGGCGTCGTCCGTGGCGAAGTACGGGGTCCACGCCACCGGAAGATGGCGGTCCGGCGGCATCTCGCCGATCCCGGCGACCTCCTGACCGTCGAGGAAGGCCCGCACGCTCGGCCCGAACTGGGTGGGGCCGGGCTCGTACTCCCAGCCGAACAGGTCGGCGTAGAAGTCCTCCGTGCTCCCGAGTCCGTGCACCATCAGGCTCACCCAGCAGGGTGTGCCGGGCGTGCGCCGCGAAGCCCCCGATGCCTGCGTCATGTCAGCCGTCTCCCGCCGTCGTGTCCCTGTTCCCCGCAGATGCTTGCACTCCGCGGCACCCCGTGCGCCCCGACCGGCCGCGTGACCGGGGTGCGGAACAGAGATGTCCGAATCACTGCGCCCCGTCGATGTCGGGCTTGTTACACGGGTTCGAGGGCGGGGAGGAAGATGGGCCCATGACTGCGATTCTCTCGGCCTCCGAACTGCGGGGCGAACTGGCCGGCTCCCGCCCGCCGGTACTCCTGGACGTCCGATGGCAGCTGGGCGGCCCCGACCAGCGCCCCGCCTACGAAGCCGGGCACCTGCCCGGTGCCGTGTACGTCGACCTGGACCGCGAACTGGCAGGTCCGCCGGGGACGGGCGGGCGCCACCCGCTCCCCGACCCGGAGGACTTCGGCGCCGCGATGCGCCGGGCCGGGGTGCGCGCGGACGGGCCGGTGGTCGTGTACGACGGCGGCCTCGGCTGGGCGGCCGCCCGCGCCTGGTGGCTGCTGCGCTGGACGGGGCACCGGAACGTGCGCGTGCTGGACGGCGGCCTGGCCGCGTGGACGGCGGTGGGCGGCGCGCTCAGTACCGACGCGCCGAGGCCCGTCGAGGGCGATTTCAAGCCAAACCCGGGGGAGTTCGGCCTGCTGGAGGCCGACGACGCGGCCACGCTGGCGCGTACGGGCCTGCTGCTGGACGCCCGCGCGGGCGAGCGGTACCGCGGCGAGGTCGAGCCGATCGACCGGGTCGGCGGCCACATCCCGGGCGCGGTGTCGGCCCCGACCACCGAGAACGTCGGTCCGGACGGGCGGTTCCTTTCGGCCGGGGAGCTGCGCGCCCGGTTCGCGGCGCTCGGCGCCGCGGGGGACACCGCGGTGGGCGTGTACTGCGGTTCCGGGGTCTCCGGGGCGCACGAGGTCCTCGCCCTGGAGGTGGCCGGTATTCCGGCCAGTCTGTACGCGGGCAGCTGGTCGCAGTGGTCCTCGGACCCGGAGCGGCCCGTGGCCACCGGTCCCAACCCCTGACGCGCACGCGGCCGGCGGCGCCCCCTCGGGGGCGCCGCCGCGCGCTACTCCTGCTTCTTGCGCCGGGTCCCGAAGACGATCTCGTCCCAGCTGGGCACGGCCGCCCGGCGCCCCGGCCGGACCCCGTCGGCCTCGGCCTGCCGGTCGGTGGTACCCGTCAGCCGCTCGCGGTGGCCCGCCACCGTACGCGGCATCAGCACGTCCGCGTACGCCGCGCCGGCACCCGCCGACGCCGCCGCGGCCGGGGGCTCCTCGGACTCCTGCTCCTCGGCGGGGGTCTCCGTACGGTCCGGCACCACCAGGTCGCCCCGGAAGCTCGGGACCGCCTCCAGCAGGCTGGTCAGCGTGTCCCGCTCCTCCTCCGGCTCCGGCGGGGGCGGCGGGGCGGGCCGGCTGTCGGGCCGTTCGATCTGCCGGTCCAGGGCGCGGTCCAGCGGCCGGTCCCGGGGCAGGCGGGCGATCCTCGGCACGAACGGGAAGCTCGGCTCCGGGGTGGAGGGCAGGTCGTCGGCCTCGCCGATCAGCGAGCGGGCCTCGTCGTCCACGGCGACGACCAGCCGGCGCGGCGGGTCGTACGACCAGCTCGCCGAGTGCGGTTCGCCCGCCACCCGGTAGACCAGCAGCACCTCCCAGGTGCCGTCGTCGCGGCGCCAGGAGTCCCACAGCACGGAGTCCTTGTCGGCCCCGCGCAGGGTGAGGCGCTCCTGCACGGCCTCGCCGAGCTGCGGTCCGGTGTTCTCGCCGGGGCGGCGCACGGGGGTCTTGCGGGCGCGCTCGGCCATGAAGGCGCGCTCGGCCAGCACCGGGCCCTCGAAGCGGCGTACCCGGTCGACCGGGATGCCGGCGAGCTGGGCGACCTCCTCCGCGGAGGCACCGGCCCGTATGCGGGCCTGGATGTCGCGGGGGCGGAGGTGGCTCTCCACCTCGATCTCGATCTGGTTCAGGCGCGCGCGGTCATTGCGCACGGCAGCCCGCAGCCGCTCGTCGATCGGAAGCGTGTACTCCGTGCTGTCCGCAGCCTTGAGCACCAGTCGTGTTCCGTCATTCGAGACGGCCACGACACGCAGTTCGGGCATGGGGACCTCCCGGGTGGTGCCTGCCGACGTCACGTGCGTCGCTGCTTCCGCTAGTCGAGTGTGGCCTGCCCGGGTGCAGCCTGCCACAACCTTGCCGAGTTAAACCGGCGTGTCGGGCATGCGCCCTTGATCGACGTTATGGCACGGTTACCTGTTGGGCACGCACAGTGACCAAGTGGTTACTGTGCGCAGCAGGAACCCGTGCGATACCGCGGCATCACCGGTCTTGAGCGCCGCTTCTCCATCAGCCGGCCCCCTCTCCCGGGTCCGGACATCCGGAAGGAAGGACGGTCCCAGGGCTCGCCACAGTACTCCATTCGGGCCACCCGGGTGGACCGCCGCGCCGTCGAACTTGTCCCCGGCGGCGGGAGTTGGCCTGCCCGGAATCGGACCGGCATCCGGGTCCACCTGCGGACGCGGCCGTATTCAGGTGTCCTGCTTCACAGAATCCGCAGAAACGGAACCTTTCATTTCGCTCAGCGGTCAGTAACTGCAGGAAGAGGAGAGGCGCGAGAGGCGGGACACACAGCGGATGGCGATGCGTCAGAAGGCGGCGGACACGGCGGACGCGGCGGATCCGGACGAACGGGGGCGCAGGAAGCTCGACCTGAGCGCGACCCAGGTCGCGGGCAGCTCCCTGGCCACCGTCGCGGCCGCCCTGCTCGCCTCGAAGATGGGCGTCTACGGGACCATCCTCGGCGCGGGGGTGGTCAGCGTGGTCGCCACCGCCGGCGGGCCCGTCATCCAGCACCTGTTCCGCCGCACCGGCGACCAGCTCCGCGAGAGCGCCCGCCCCAGGACCCGTCAGGTCCCGCCGCCCGAGGGGGAACGGGACCCCGGGGCCCCGCAGCCGGGGGAGTTCGGGGAGGCCACCGTGCACGGAACCCGCGTACGGGGCTGGAAGCGCACGGCAGTGGCGTCCGGGGCCGCCTTCGCCCTCGCCCTCGGCGGCCTCGGGACGTACGAGGCCTTCGCGGGCACCGCCGTCAGCAGCGACGGCCGCACCCTCCTGTCGGGCGGCTCCCGCACCGCCCCCGACCACGAGCCCGCACCGCCGAAGCGGCACCCGGACCGCGACGGCGACGGCGGGACGGGCCGCGAGGGGCGGACCGGCGGCGGGGAGGACCGGAGCGGCACGGAGGGGACGGACGGGAAGACCCCCCGATCCGGGACCTCCCCGAGCCCCTCCCGCTCGCACGGCGGCCGGACCCCGTCCCCCGGCCCCACCCCCTCCGGGTCCGGGACTCCGACGGAGCCGACGCCCGCCCCGACCCCGTCGAAGCAGACCCCCGGTCCCGGCCCGGCCCCGGGCTCCGGCGGCACCGGAGGCGGCCGTGAGCCGTCGCCCGGCGCCTCTTGAGCGGGGGTCAGTCCCCGAGGACCCGCCTCAGGTAGTCGTTGCCGAACAGCCGGTCCGGATCCAGCCGGTCCCGCACCGCCGTGAACTCGGCGAAGCGCGGGTAGACCTCGGCCAGCTGCTCCGCGTCGCGGGTGTGCACCTTGCCCCAGTGCGGCCGGCCCCCGTGGGCGGTGAAGATCCGCTCGGCCGCCGTGAAGTAGGCCTGGTACGGGGTGCCCCGGTACATGTGCACCGCGACGTACGCCGTCTCCCGCCCCGAGGCGGTGGACAGCGTGATGTCGTCCGCCGGAGCGGTGCGCACCTCCACCGGGAAGCTGATCCGCAGGCCGGAGCGTTCGACCATGGTCTTGAGCTCCCGCAGCGCCTCGACCGCCCGCTCGCGCGGAAGGGCGTACTCCATCTCCACGAACCGCACCCGGCGGGGACTGGTGAACACCTTGTAGGGGATGTCCGTGTAGGTGCGCGCCGACAGGGCGCGGCTGGCCACGCGGGCGATGGAGGGGATGGCCGCCGGGACGGCGCGGCCCAGGGAGTTGACGGCCTGGAAGAGGCCGTTGGAGAGCAGCTCGTCCTCGATCCAGGCGCTGACCGCGCCGGGCGGGGAGGCGGGGCCCTGGCTGCGGTTGTTGCGCTTGGTGTTGCAGTTGCCGGTGTGCGGGAACCAGTAGAACTCGAAGTGCTCGTTCTCCGCGACGTGCTGGTCGAACTCGGCGGTCACCCGGTCGAAGCGCATGGGCTCCTCGCGGGCGGTCAGGAGGAAGAGCGGCTCCACCGCGAAGGTGAGCGAGGTGACGACGCCCAGGGCGCCGATGCCGATCCGGGCCGCCGCGAAGACCTCGGGGTTCTCCTTCTCCGAGCAGGTCATCAGCCGGCCGTCCGCCGTGACCAGTTCCAGCGCGCGGATCTGGGCGGAGATGGAGGCCGAGTCGCGGCCGGTGCCGTGCGTGCCGGTGCCGGTGGCGCCGGAGACCGTCTGCTCCATGATGTCGCCCATGTTGGTGAGCGAGAGGCCCTGCCGGGCCAGGTCCCGGTTCAGGTCCTTGAGGGCGGTGCCCGCCGCCACGGTGACGGTGCCGGCCGTCCGGTCGACCGCGAGGATCCCGCTGAGCGCCTGCGGCCGTACGAGCACCCCGTCGGTCGCGGCCGCCGCGGTGAAGGAGTGGCCGGTGCCGACCGCCTTCACCCGCAGCCCTTCCTCGGCGGCCCGGCGGACCGCCTCCTGGAGCTCCCCGACCGAGGCCGGAGTCACCACGCGCGCGGGCGTGGCGCGGACGTTGCCCGCCCAGTTACGCCACGTGCCCGGTGCGTTCTTCGCTGCTGCTGTCCCCGACGTCGCCATCGCTGGCAGGCTCCTCCCCTTGCGCCGGCCTCGTCAGCCGGCGGTAACCCGCGAACGCCACCGCCGCCGCGGCCACTCCCGAGGAGATCGAGACCACGAACCCGCGCTGGGCCCCGGCCGCGTCGATGACCAGACCGGTCACCGAGGAGCCGACCGCGACCCCGACCGCCAGGCCGGTGCTGATCCAGGTCATGCCCTCGGTGAGCTTCGCGCGTGGTACGTGCGCTTCGATCAGGGCCATCGTGGTGATCATCGTGGGAGCGATGGCGAGGCCCGAGACGAAGAGCGCCACGGCCAGAAACGGAAGGTTCCCGGCCAGTAGGAGGGGGATCATACTCACGGCCATCGCACAGATGCCCAGTACCCAGCGGCGTTCGGCCTTGCCCTTGAGGTGCAGCAGGCCGAAGACGATTCCGGCGATACAGGACCCCGCCGCCCAGATCGCCAGGATGAAGCTGGCGGAGGACTTGCTGCCCTGCTCCTCGGCGAAGGCCAGCGTGGACACGTCGATGGAGCCGAAGATCGCGCCGGTCGCCATGAAGGTGGCCGTCAGCACCTGGAGGCCGGGGGAGCGCAGGGCCGAGGTGCGGTCCGCGTCGGGGCTGCGCGGGTGCGGGGCCGGCTCGGTGGAGCGCTGGGCGGTGAGCAGCCAGACCCCGACGAGCAGGCAGCCGGCCGCGATGACCGGCCCGGCCTCGGGGAACCAGGTGGTGGACAGGCCGATGGCGAGGATCGGGCCGAAGATGAAGCACACCTCGTCGATCACGGACTCGAAGGAGTACGCGGTGTGCAGCTCGCGCGGGGAGTCGCGGTAGAGCTCGGTCCAGCGGGCGCGGACCATGGAGCCGACGCTCGGCACGCAGCCGGCGACGGCGGCGAAGACGAAGAGGGTCCAGTCGGGCAGGCCGTTCGCGGCGGCCAGTACCAGGCCGGTGACGGCGGCCGTGGAGATCAGGGTCGCGGGGCGCAGGACCCGCCGCTGTCCGTACTGGTCCACCAGGCGGGAGACCAGGGGGCCGATGAACGCGGCGGCGAGGGCGAGGGTGCCGGTGAGGGCGCTCGCCATCGCGTAGCGGCCGGTCAGCTCCGAGATCATCGTGAGGATGCCGACGCCGACCATGGATATCGGCAGCCGGCCTATGAGGCCGGCGGCACTGAACCCCTTGGTGCCGGGGGCCGCGAAGATCGCGCGGTAGGGACTGGGCAAGGTCGCTCCGTAAGGGACGTCAGAGGCCCATACAGGTTACGACTGCCGGCACGGCGCCCGCATGGGGAAAAATCAACGATTCAACTTAGGGTCACCTTACCTACGCCGCGTCCGGGATGCGGACCGGCCGGTTCTCCCCGCCGGACCCCGAGTGGCAGGATTCGAGGCATGTCAGACCAGCTCCGTGCCCCCGACGCGCCCGCGGCCGACAGCCCCGCCGCCCCCTACGACGCCCTGCTGCTGCTGTCCTTCGGCGGCCCCGAGGGACCCGACGACGTCGTGCCGTTCCTGGAGAACGTCACGCGCGGCCGGGGCATCCCGAGAGAGCGGCTCAAGGAGGTCGGGCAGCACTACTTCGGCTTCGGCGGGGTCAGCCCGATCAACGCGCAGAACCGCGAGCTGCTGGACGCCCTGCGCAAGGACTTCGCCGAGCACGGGCTGGACCTGCCGGTCTACTGGGGCAACCGGAACTGGGCCCCGTACCTGACCGACGTGATGCGGGAGATGGTGCGCGACGGCCACCGCCGCATCGCGGTCCTCGCCACCAGCGCGTACGCCTCGTACTCGGGCTGCCGCCAGTACCGCGAGAACCTCGCCGACGCCCTCGCCACCCTGGAGCAGGAGGGCCTGGAACTGCCGCGCGTGGACAAGCTGCGGCACTACTTCAACCACCCCGGCTTCGTACAGCCCATGATCGACGGGGTGCTCGCCTCGCTCGCGGCACTGCCCGCCGAGGTCCGGGACGGGGCCCGGCTGGCCTTCACCACCCACTCCATCCCCGACTCCGCGGCCGACACCTCCGGCCCGGTCGAGGACCACACCGAGGGCGGCCGGGGCGGGGCCTACGTCAAGCAGCACCTCGACGTGGCCCGCGTGATCGCCGACGCCGTGACGGCGGAGACCGGCACCGCGCACCCGTGGCGGCTCGTCTACCAGTCCCGCAGCGGCGCCCCGCACATCCCGTGGCTGGAGCCGGACATCTGCGACCACCTGGAGGCCCTGCACGCCGACGGCGCGCCCGCCGTGGTCATGGTGCCGATCGGCTTCGTCTCCGACCACATGGAGGTCCTCTACGACCTCGACACCGAGGCCAGGGCCAAGGCCGCCGAACTGGGCCTGCCGGCCGAGCGCTCCGCGACCGTCGGCGCCGACCCCCGCTTCGCCGCCGCGGTACGCGAACTCGTGCTGGAGCGCGCCGCCCGCGAGCGCGGGGAGAGCCCGCGGGAGTGCTGGGTGGGCACGCTGGGACAGAGCCACGACCTGTGCGCGGTGGGCTGCTGCCCGGCCCGCGCGCCCCGGCCGGCCGCCGCCGGCACGGACAGCCCGTACGCGTAGGGGGAGAGCGTGATTCCGCAGGACCTGAAGGACGAGCTGCTGGACGTGGCCCTGGAGGCCGCCGGTCGCGCCGGGGCGCTGCTGCGCGACGGCCGGCCGGCCGACCTGACGGTGGCCGCGACCAAGAGCAGCCCGATCGACGTGGTGACCGAGATGGACATCGCCGCCGAGAAGCTGATCACCGGCATCCTCGCCGAGCGCCGGCCCGCGGACGGGCTGCTGGGCGAGGAGGGCGCGGACAGCCCCGGCACGAGCGGGGTGCGCTGGGTCGTCGACCCGCTGGACGGCACCGTGAACTACCTCTACGGGCTCCCGGGCTGGGGGGTGTCCATCGCGGCCGAGTACCGCGGCGAGACCGTGGTGGGCGTGGTGGCGGCGCCGATGCGCGGGGAGACGTACCACGCGGTGCTGGGCGGCGGGGCCTGGTCGGGCGCCGCCCGGCTGGCCTGCCGGGCGGACGCGCCGCTGGACCGGGCGCTGATCGCCACCGGATTCGGGTACGTCCAGACCAGGCGGGCCCACCAGGCCGAGGTCGCCGCCCGGATCATCCCGCTGGTACGGGACATCCGGCGCGGCGGTTCGGCGGCGCTCGACCTGTGCGACGTCGCCGCGGGCCGCCTCGACGGGTACTGGGAGCGCGGGCTGAACCCCTGGGACCTGGCGGCGGGCGAGCTGATCGCCCGCGAGGCGGGCGCCCTGACCGGAGGGCGGCCCTCGGAGTCGGCCTCGGGGGAGCTGGTGCTGGCGGCCACCCCGGCGGTCTTCGCCCCGCTCCAGCTGCTCCTGGAGGAAGCCGGGGCCTGGCACGACTGACCGGAGGCGATCGAGGGGCGGACGGCACCGGGCCCCGGCCGCCTCTCGGCGGCCGGGGCCCGGTGGGTGCGCTGTGAGCTCGGAGGTACTGCCGTCGGGTCAGGCGGCGGAAACCGGTACGCCGTGTTCTGCGGCGAGCCGCTGGAGGTCTTCCAGTTCGGCCTGTTCCACATCCGCGAGGTAGTCGTCGCCCGTCTCACGGGCCTTGCTGAGGTCCGACTGCGTGGCCTTGATGCGCTGCAGGAGACCCGCGGTGAATGCGTCCATGGTGGGTGCGCCCCCTCTGCGTGGGTCGACGGCGGAGAGCAGGGAGCAGTCCGCCGCTTCAGGGTGTGGATGGGGTGTGCTCCTCGTCCTCCCCGGCACCCTGGGCCCAGAAACCTCGTGAGGCGAGGGAATCCTCACTTCCACCGCGCCCACACCCCGCTTCCACGCCGTACGCACGCCCGAGGTGGGCCCCAGAGGGCGCCCAAGGGCGCCTTACAGCCGGTTTACGGCCGAAACCGGCAGGATGGAGGCGCAACACACGTGTGCCCTGAAGGGCTCGAAGGAAGGAAACGACGTGCGCGTACTCGTCGTCGAGGACGAGCAGCTGCTCGCCGATGCGGTGGCCACGGGCCTGCGCCGGGAGGCCATGGCCGTGGACGTCGTGTACGACGGCGCCGCGGCGCTGGAGCGCGTCGGGGTGAACGACTACGACGTGGTCGTGCTCGACCGGGACCTTCCGCTGGTGCACGGCGACGACGTCTGCCGGAAGATCATCGAGCTGGGCATGCCCACGCGCGTGCTCATGCTCACCGCCTCCGGCGACGTCAGCGACCGCGTCGAGGGCCTGGAGCTCGGGGCCGACGACTACCTGCCCAAGCCCTTCGCCTTCACCGAGCTGACCGCCCGCGTGCGCGCCCTCGGCCGGCGTACCACCGTCGCGCTCCCGCCCGTGCTGGAGCGGGCCGGCATCAAGCTGGACCCGAACCGCCGCGAGGTGTTCCGGGAGGGCCGCGAGGTGCAGCTGGCGCCGAAGGAGTTCGCGGTGCTGGAGGTGCTCATGCGCAGCGAGGGGACCGTGGTGTCCGCCGAGCAGCTGCTGGAGAAGGCCTGGGACGAGAACACCGACCCGTTCACCAACGTGGTCCGGGTGACCGTCATGACCCTGCGCCGCAAGCTCGGGGAGCCGCCCGTCATCGTGACCGTGCCCGGCTCCGGCTACCGGATCTGATCCGGTGGCCCCGACCCCGGCGCCACCCGCGGCGCCACCGAAACCGACCTGGGACCCCGGCCAGCCCGAGGGTCCCTTCCCTTGGCTGCGGCCGACCATCCGGATAAGGCTCACGCTGCTGTACGGCGGCATGTTCCTGATCGCCGGGATCCTGCTGCTGTCGATCATCTACCTGCTGGCCGCCCAGGCCCTGAGGGAGGGCAACGCGCTCCCCTTCAAGATCGTCGGCGGCCAGAAGGTCGAGGTGTCCAGCACCACCTGCTCCGGCGTGGGCATCGACCAGTCGATCGACCAGTTCAACGCCGCGATCGCGCAGTGCATCCTCGACCAGCGCAAGCACGCCCTGGACGACCTGCTCAGCCGGTCGCTGATGGCCCTGCTGGGCCTCAGCGTCATCGCCTTCGCCTTCGGCTACGCGATGGCCGGCCGGGTGCTCTCGCCGCTGGGCAAGATCACCCGCACTGCCCGCCGGGTGGTGGGCTCCGACCTGACCAGGCGGATCGAGCTGGACGGGCCGGACGACGAGCTGAAGGAGCTCGCCGACACCTTCGACGAGATGCTCGACCGCCTGGAGCGGGCCTTCACCGCCCAGCAGCGCTTCGTGGCCAACGCCTCGCACGAGCTGCGGACCCCCCTGGCGATCAACCGGACGCTGCTGGAGGTCCACCTCTCGGACCCCGGAGCGCCGGTGGAGCTCCAGCAGCTGGGCAAGACGCTGCTGGCCACCAACGAGCGCAGCGAGCAGCTGGTCGAGGGCCTGCTGCTGCTGGCCCGCAGCGAGAACCAGATCGTCGAGCGCAAACCGGTCGACCTCGCCGAGGTCGCCTCGCGCGCCATCGACCAGGCCCGCGGCGAGGCCCTCGCCAAGGGCGTGGAGATCCGCGGCGAGCGCGCGCTGGTGGTGATCCAGGGCAATGGCGTCCTGCTGGAGCGGATCGCCCTCAACCTGGTGCAGAACGCCGTCCGGTACAACGTGCCGGAGGGCGGCTGGGTGGAGGTCACGACCGAGGCACAGCACGGTCAGGCGGTGCTCGTCGTCTCGAACACGGGTCCCGTTGTTCCCGCGTACGAGGTGGACAGCCTCTTCGAGCCCTTCAGACGGCTGCGTACCGAGCGAACGGGCAGCGACAAGGGGGTGGGGCTCGGTCTGTCGATCGCGCGCTCCGTGGCGCGCGCACACGGCGGCCGCATCCTCGCGACGCCCCGGGAGGGCGGTGGCCTCGTGATGCGTGTCACGTTGCCCCTTTGATCCACCCGGGTCCTGTTCGCCGTCAGCGGAACGCGGCGGCGCCCGCGGAGGGCCCTTCCTGTGTGATCGATCACAGTGTCGAGTGTCGGGTCATGCGCGTTCTGTGACCCCAAGGTGGCCGGAAAGCCCGGGAAGTCCGGGTTTCCGGCCCCCCGGATGGCGGGAAATACACGGGGTGGCGTTCGTGCAAGACGACCCCCCGACCGTGTACGGTCCCGCTCGACATCCCGGCCACGGAGTCCTTCGGGTACGCGGTTGGGTGTCGATTGAGTAACAGACCTTGATGTGAGGCAAAATCTCCGCCTCAGGTCGGGCACAAGTCCGGCCTCTCGCGCGTTACGTGCGCTGAGACACCGCTAAATCCCAGAGGGGGAGAGCGACAAAAATGGCAACGGACTACGACACCCCACGCAAGACCGACGACGACGTCGACAACGACAGCATCGAAGAGCTCAAGGCTCGGCGCAGTGACAAGGTCACCTCCAGCGTCGACATCGAGGACTTCGACGGCGCCGAGAGCCTGGAGCTCCCGGGTGCCGACCTCTCCAACGAGGAGCTGGCCGTCCGGGTGCTGCCCAAGCAGGCCGACGAGTTCACCTGCATGAGCTGCTTCCTGGTGCACCACCGCAGCCAGCTGGCGCGCGAGAAGAACGGCCAGCCGATCTGCCGCGACTGCGACTGAGGACGGCCGTGACCGGCTCGACGCCCTTTCGGAAGCGACGCTTCCGGAAATCTGCCGATCCGGAGGCGCAGGTTCGCGCGGTGACCACGGGCCCGGAAACGGGCCCCGCGGACGCCGGCGGCCAGGCCTTCGGGACGACCGCGGTGCCGTCCGACACCGCCGCCGCGGTGCCGTCGGCCGCAACGGCGGACGAGGAGCCCCCGGGCGGGCCCGGGAAGCGCCGGATGCAAGCCGTCAGGAACGGTGTGCGCAAGGGCGGCGAGAGCGCCAAGGCCGCCGCCCTGTACACCGCCGACCTGATCATCGAGAACGCCCCGCGCGTTCCGGTACGGGACCTCGCGACCCTGCGCGCGCAGTTCCCGGGCCTCGGTCCCGACCAGCTGGCCGACAAGCTGATCGCCGGGGCCGCCAACAGCACCTCGACCGTGGGCGCCGGCATCGGCGCCGCGGCCATGCTGCCGGTCCCGCCCGCGATGCTGGCGGAGCTGGCCGCGGAGATCACCGCGGTCGCCGCGATCGAGCTGAAGCTCATCGCCGAGCTGCACGAGGTCTACGGGCAGCGCCCGCCGGGCACCCTGAAGGACCGCAGCTTCGCCTACCTGACCTCCTGGACGGAGGAGCGCGGTATCGACCTGACCAAGCCGACGACGCTGAACGCGGCGCTCGGCGGGCAGATGAAGCGCGAACTGCGCCAGCAGATCATGAAGCGGACGTTCCGCAACCTGCCGAACCTCATGCCGTTCATGATCGGCGCCGCCGTCGGCGCCGTGATGAACCGCCGGGACACCAGGAAAGTCGCCGAGAAGGTCCGTGGGGACCTGCGCCGCCACGCCGTGCCCTGGGACGCCCTCCCCGCCCTGCCGCCCCTGGAGCGCCCCTCAGGGCCCCTTCCCGAGGCCACCAGGGCCGCCCTCGAAGGGCGACGCCCGGACGGCCGCTGAGCACACCGCCGGATCAGGCCCCCGGCGCGGCGGCCTTCGCCGCGCGGACGGCCGCCGCGAGGGCCTGCGGCTCGCGCGTGGAGAGGTACACGTACGGGGTCGGGTCCGCCGGGTCGGTGACCTCGATCCGGACCGCCGTGGGGACGTAGCTGCGCATCAGCATGAAGGCCCGGGTGTCGGCCTTGTACGTGCGCCAGGCGCGCGCCTCCTCGGCGTCCAGCACCTCGGGCTCGCCCAGGGCCGTCACCGGGATGCGGGCGTCGCCGGCCGCGAGCGCGCCGTTCACCACGCGCACGCGCGCGGAGCCGTACGAACTGACCAGCATCCCCGTCAGCGCCGCGCCGCCGACCAGCCCCGCCAGCAGCGGCAGGGTGCCGAGCGGCAGCAGCATCAGGGCGCACGCCAGGCCGGTCAGGGCCGCTATGCCCCACCAGGAGCGGGGCGCGGAGAGTCGTTCGTCGTGGTGCGCGGGGGAGGACTGCATGGCACCTAGCCTCCCACGGGGCGACCGGCGGGTAGCCGCGCGGGTAAGGTCAGCGCCTGTGAGTGGACGAAACACGGCGTTGACGCCCCCGGCCGATGCCTCCGCACCGGTCCGGCACCCCGATGCCCCGGCGCCCGGGGAGCTCCTCGGCGCGCACTACGAACACTGTTTCGGCTGCGGCGGGGGCCAGCCGCACGGGCTCCACCTGGAGGCCCGGGCGGGCGAGGGCGTGCGCGTCACGGCGGAGTTCACCGTCAAGCCCGCCCACCAGGGAGCACCCGGTCTCGCGCACGGCGGCGTCCTGGCCACCGCGCTCGACGAGACGCTGGGCTCCCTGAACTGGCTGCTGCGCGTCATCGCGGTGACCGGCCGGCTGGAGACCGACTTCGTGCGGCCCGTGCCCGTGGGCACCGTGCTGTACCTGGAGGCCGAGGTCACCGCCGTCGCCGGCCGGAAGATCTACTCCACCGCCGTGGGCCGGATAGGCGGGCCGGACGGCCCCGTCGCCGTCCGCGCGGACGCGCTCTTCATCGAGGTGAAGGTCGACCACTTCATCGACAACGGCCGGCCCGAGGAGATCCGGGCGGCGATGTCCGACCCGGACCAGGTCAGGCGCGCACGCGCCTTCGAGGTGAACCCCTGATGTCCCAGAACACCCATGCGCCCGTCGACGTGCTGATCCGCCGCGTCGACCCCGAGGTGCCCATCCCCGCCTACGGCCACCCCGGCGACGCCGGCTGCGACCTGGTGACCACGGTGGCCGCCGAGCTGGAGCCCGGGGAGCGGGCCGTACTGCCCACCGGGGTGTCCATCGCCCTGCCCGACGGGTACGCGGCCTTCGTGCACCCGCGCTCGGGCCTGGCGGCCCGCTGCGGGCTCGCGCTCGTGAATGCCCCGGGGACGGTGGATGCCGGGTACCGTGGGGAGATCAAGGTGATCGTGGTCAATCTCGACCCGCGCGAGAGCGTCCGGTTCGAGCGATTCGACCGCATTGCCCAGCTGGTTGTCCAGCGGGTCGAGAAGGTGCGCTTCCACGAGGTGGCGGAGCTTCCCGGCTCGGCCCGGGCCGACGGGGGGTTCGGCTCCACCGGCGGCCATGCGGCCGTGACCGGATCCGGGGCTGGTCAGCAGCAGGGTGGGAATGGCTACGCTTCGGTCGTATCCGACCGGGAAGGACAGTGACGTGTTCGGACGTCGCAAGAAGAACGACTCCGCCCATGACGGCGGCGCGGCCGAGCAGGTCGTGAACGGCGTGGCTGCCGACGAGCAGGCCGGCGACGACTCCGCCGCGCCCCGCAGGCTCAACCTGCCCCCCGCCCCGCGGCCCGACGGCCCGTGGGACGTCTCCGAGGTGCTCGGCAACCCGGCCGACGGCCGGGTCGACCTGGGCGGCATCCTCGTGCCCGGCGTCGAGGGCATGGAGCTGCGCGTCGAGGTCGCGGGTGACGCGATCGTGGCCGCCACGGTCGTCCTGAACGACAGCGCCGTGCAGCTGCAGGCCTTCGCCGCCCCCAAGAAGGAGGGCATCTGGGGCGAGGTCCGCGACGAGATCGCCTCGGGCATCACCCAGCAGGGCGGCATCATCGACGAGGTCGACGGCCCGCTGGGCTGGGAGCTGCGCGCGCAGGTCCCCGTACCGCTGCCCGACGGCCAGACCGGTGCCCAGCTGGTGCGCTTCGTCGGCGTCGACGGCCCGCGCTGGTTCCTGCGCGGCGTCATCTCCGGCCAGGGCGCGGTGCGTCCCGAGTCGGCCGGCGTGCTGGAGCAGATCTTCCGGGAGACCGTCGTCGTCCGCGGCGACGGCCCGATGGCCCCGCGCGACCCGATCGTCCTGAAGCTGCCGAACGACGCCCAGATGGTGCCGGACGGCGTGCAGACGGCCGAGGAGCAGGAGGGCTCGCGCTTCTCCGGCGGCATGGGCCAGCTGGAGCGCGGCCCGGAGATCACCGAGGTCCGCTGACCCGGACCCCGCGGAGGTTTTCCGGCCCGCGGGTCCCGTTCCCCCTGGAGGGGGCGGGCCCGCGGGCCTTCGCGCGTCCGGGGCGCGGGCGCGCGCGTCAGGGATGCGTCAGGGATGTCCGCGGCACCCCCTTTCGGTGCGTGAACAGCGGGAACGTCCCCGAGAATGAGCGCATGGGACGCGGAAGGCTAAGGATCCATCTCGGCGCGGCACCCGGAGTGGGCAAGACGTACGCCATGCTCTCGGAGGGCCACCGCCGGGTGGAACGCGGCACCGACTGCGTCGTCGGCTTCGTCGAGCACCACGGGCGGCCGCGCACCGAGGTGATGCTGCACGGCCTCGAACAGCTGCCCAGGCGCGAGCTCTCGTACCGGGGGGCCGCCTTCACCGAGATGGACGTGGACGCGCTGCTCGCCCGGCGCCCCGCCGTGGCCCTGGTGGACGAGCTCGCGCACACCAACGTCCCCGGCTCGCGCAACGCGAAGCGCTGGCAGGACGTCGAGGAGCTGCTGCGCGCCGGGATCGACGTGGTGACCACCGTCAACATCCAGCACCTGGAGTCCCTCGGGGACGTGGTGGAGAAGATCACCGGCGTGCGCCAGCGCGAGACCGTGCCGGACGAGGTGGTGCGGCGGGCCGACCAGATAGAGCTGGTCGACATGTCCCCGCAGGCGCTGCGCCGGCGCATGGCGCACGGCAACATCTACCAGCCGGACAAGGTCGACGCGGCCCTGTCGAACTACTTCCGTCCGGGCAACCTGACCGCGCTGCGCGAGCTCGCGCTGCTGTGGGTCGCCGACCGGGCCGACGAGTACCTCCAGCAGTACCGGGGCGAGCACGGGATCCGCTCGGCCTGGCAGGCCCGTGAGCGGATCGTGGTGGGGCTCACCGGCGGCCCCGAGGGCCGCACCCTCATCCGCAGGGCCGCCCGGATGGCGGCCAAGGGCTCCGGCAGCGAGGTCCTCGCCGTCTACATCGCCCGCAGCGACGGGCTGACCTCGGCCTCGCCCAAGGAGCTCGCGGTGCAGCGGACCCTGGTCGAGGACCTTGGCGGAACGTTTCATCATGTGATCGGCGACAACGTCCCCGAGTCCCTCCTGGCCTTCGCCCGCGGCGTCGACGCCACCCAGGTCGTGCTGGGCTCCAGCCGCCGCAAGGCCTGGCAGTACGTCCTGGGGCCCGGGGTGGGCGCCACCGTCGCCCGTGACTCCGGGCCCGACCTCGACGTGCACATCGTCACCCACGAGGAGGTGGCCCGGGGGCGGGGGCTGCCCGTGGCCCGCTCGGCGGCCCGGCTCGGCCTGCCCCGGATCGCGGCCGGCTGGGTGGTCGGCGTGGTCTTCCCCGTGCTGCTGTGCGCGCTGCTGACCAACATCGACGCCGACCCCGGCCTCGCCAACGACATGCTGCTCTTCCTGGCGCTGACGGTCGCGGCCGCCCTGCTGGGCGGACTCTGGCCGGCGCTGGCCTCGGCGGCCTTCGGCTCGCTGCTGCTGAACTACTTCTTCGCGCCGCCGGTGCACCGGTTCACCGTCTCCGACCCCCGCAACATCATGGCCATCGCCGTGTTCTTCGGGGTGGCCGTCTCGGTCGCCTCGGTGGTCGACCTCGCCGCCCGCCGCACCCACCAGGCCGCCCGGCTGCGGGCCGAGTCCGAGATCCTGTCCACCCTGGCCGGGAGCGTGCTGCGCGGCGAGACCGCGCTGGACGCGCTGCTGGAGCGGGTGCGGGAGACCTTCGCGATGGAGTCGGTGGCCCTGCTGGAGCGGGCCGGCGAGGTGGAGCCCTGGACCCCGGCCGGCAGCGTCGGGCCCCGCCCCGCCGCCCGGCCCGAGGACGCCGACGTCGACATGCCGATCGGCGACCACATGGCCCTGGCCCTGTCCGGGCGGGTGCTGCCCGCCGAGGACCGCCGCGTCCTCGGCGCCTTCGCCGCCCAGGCCGCCGTGGTCCTGGACCGGCAGCGGCTCGTGGGGGAGGCCGAGGAGGCGCGCCGGCTGGCCGAGGGCAACCGGATCCGCACCGCCCTGCTGGCCGCCGTCAGCCATGACCTGCGTACGCCCCTGGCCTCCATCAAGGCCTCCGTCAGCTCCCTGCGCTCCGACGACGTGGAGTGGTCCGACGAGGACCGGGCCGAGCTGCTGGCCGGGATCGAGGAGGGCGCCGACCGGCTCGACCACCTGGTCGGCAACCTGCTGGACATGTCCCGGCTCCAGACCGGCACCGTGACCCCGCTGATCCGGGAGATCGACCTCGACGAGGTGGTCCCGATGGCGCTGGGCGGCGTACCGGAGGACAGCGTGCTGCTCGACGTGCCGGAGACCCTGCCGATGGTGGCGGTGGACCCGGGGCTGCTGGAGCGGTCCGTGGCCAACGTGGTGGAGAACGCCGTCAAGTACAGCCCCGCCGGAGAACGGGTACTGGTCGCGGCCAGCTTCCTCGGGGACCGGGTCGAGGTGCGCGTCGTCGACCGCGGGCCCGGCGTGCCGGACGAGGCCAAGGACCGGATATTCGCCCCCTTCCAGCGGCACGGCGACGCCCCGCGCGGCGCGGGCGTGGGCCTGGGGCTCGCGGTGGCCAGGGGCTTCGCCGAGGCCATGGACGGCACGCTCGCCGCCGAGGACACTCCCGGGGGCGGACTGACCATGGTGCTCACCCTGCGGGCGGCCGCCCGCGGCGGCCCGCCGGACCCCGCCGGAACCGAACAGACCGAAGCCGGGGGCCTCCCCGCCGAACGACAGAAGGCAGGTCCCCGATGACCCGGGTGCTCGTGGTGGACGACGAGCCGCAGATCGTCCGAGCCCTCGTGATCAACCTCAAGGCGCGCAAGTACGAGGTCGACGCGGCCGCCGACGGGGCGGGCGCCCTGGAACTCGCGGCCGCCCGCCACCCCGACGTGGTCGTCCTCGACCTCGGCCTGCCCGACATGGACGGGGTCGAGGTCATCAGGGGCCTGCGCGGCTGGACGCGGGTGCCGATCCTGGTGCTCTCCGCCCGGCACAGCTCCGACGAGAAGGTCGAGGCCCTCGACGCGGGCGCCGACGACTACGTCACCAAGCCCTTCGGCATGGACGAGCTGCTGGCCCGGCTGCGCGCCGCCGTCCGCCGGGCCGAACCGGCCGCCGGGACCGGCGAGGACGAGGTGGTCGTCTCGACCGAGGGCTTCACGGTGGACCTCGCCGCCAAGAAGGCGGTGCGCGAGGGGCGCGACGTACGCCTCACCCCCACCGAGTGGCACCTGCTGGAGGTGCTCGTGCGCAACGGCGGGAAGCTGGTCAGCCAGAAGCAGCTGCTCCAGGAGGTCTGGGGGCCCTCCTACGGCACCGAGACGAACTACCTGAGGGTCTACATGGCCCAGCTGCGCCGCAAGCTGGAGGCGGACCCCTCGCACCCCCGGCACTTCATCACCGAACCGGGCATGGGGTACCGCTTCGAGAAGTAGCGGGGGCTTCGAGAGGCGGCGGGGGCGCCGGTACGCTTCCGGTATGAGTGCTGAACCGCGTCCCGAGAAGCCCGCGAAACCGGCCAGGCCGGCGGGCCGGTTCCGCCGGATGATAGAGCGGCTGTCCACCTCCCAGGAGGAGCTGCATTCGGCGGAGCTGCAGGAGGACGCAGAAGCCGCGGGGTGCACGCGGATCTGCGACTGCCACGACCGTCAGATAGTGAAGGTGACCGGTACGCTGCGCACCGTCACCCTCCGGCCCCGCGCGGGGGTGCCCGCCCTGGAGGCCGAGCTGTTCGACGGCTCCGCCGCGCTGGACGTCGTCTGGCTCGGGCGTCGCTCGATCGTGGGAATCGAACCCGGGCGGCGCATGATCGCCTCGGGCCGCGTCTCGATGAGCCACGGCCGCCGGGTGCTCTTCAACCCGAAGTACGAACTCCGCCCACTCGGACAGGAGCACTGACCGGTGACGCCACTCGACAAGCCGACCACGCCGGAACCGGGCGCCGCGCCCGCCGACGACCAGAGCGCGGTCACGCAGGCGGCGCTCTTCGACGCCTTCGGCGGCATCCGGGGCACCGTGGAGACGATGCTCCCGGGCCTGCTCTTCGTGATGATCTACACGATCAACAAGGACGTGAAGATGTCCGCCATCGCGGCGGGCGTCGTCGCGGTGCTGCTGGTGGTCGTCCGCCTGGCGCGCAAGGACACCGTGAAGCACGCCTTCAGCGGCGTCTTCGGCGTCGGCGTCGGCGTGGCCTTCGCCCTCTTCACGGGCAGCGCCAAGGGCTTCTACCTGCCGGGCATGATCTACGGGGTCTGCCTGGGCCTGGCGTTCACCCTGTCGGCGCTGGCCGGGTTCCCGCTGCTGGGAGTGATCCTGGGGCCGGTCTTCAAGGAGAACCTCTCCTGGCGCACCCGCAACCCCGGGCGCAAGAAGGCGTACGTCAAGGCCAGCCTGGCCTGGGGGCTCATCTTCCTGGCCAAGTACGCGATCCTCTTCCCGCTGTACTGGTGGGGCGACGAGACGCAGCTGGGCTGGGTGCTGATCGCGCTCAAGCTCCCGCCGATGGTCCTGGCCGTGTACTTCACCTGGGTCTTCCTGGCGAAGGCGCCGCCGCCGATCGACGTGATCGCCGAGTACGAGGCCGAGGAGGCCGCGCAGGAGGCCGCCAAGGCGGCGCAGGCCGGGCAGCCGGGGCAGCCGGCCCAGCCGACGCAGCCGGGGCAGTCCGGCCGGCACAAGCGGGTCTGAGACGCGGGAAGGGGGCGGGGCGGCCATCCGGTCGCCCCGCCCCCTTCCCGTGTGCGCCGCCGGCTAGTGACGGGCCTGGAGGAGGTCCTCCAGCTGCTCCTCGCGGGCCTGGGCGGCGACGAAGAGGAGCTCGTCGCCCGGCTCCAGGGTCTCCTCGCCGTGCGGGGTGAGCACCCGGTTGCCGCGGATGATCGTGACCAGGGAGGTGTCCTCCGGCCAGGAGATCTCGCTGATCTGGGTGCCCGCGACCGAGGAGTCGGCCGACAGGGTCAGCTCCACGAGGTTCGCGTCGCCGTGGCTGAAGCGCAGCAGCCGGACCAGGTCGCCGACGCTGACGGCCTCCTCGACCAGCGCCGACATCAGACGCGGCGTGGACACCGCGACGTCGACGCCCCAGGACTCGTTGAAGAGCCACTCGTTCTTCGGGTTGTTCACGCGGGCCACCACCCGCGGGACCCCGTACTCGGTCTTCGCCAGCAGCGAGACGACCAGGTTCACCTTGTCGTCGCCCGTCGCGGCGATGACCACGTTGCAGCGCTGCAGCGCCGCCTCGTCGAGCGAGGTGATCTCGCAGGCGTCGGCCAGCAGCCACTCCGCCTGCGGCACCCGCTCCACCGAGATGGCGGTCGGCGCCTTGTCCACGAGGAGCACCTCGTGGCCGTTCTCCAGCAGCTCGCCCGCGATGGAGCGGCCCACGGCCCCGGCTCCGGCGATCGCGACCCTCATGCGTGTGCCTCCTCGGGGCCCTCGGCGAAGACCGCCTCGACCTTGTCGATCTCGTCCGTGCGCATCATCACGTGGACGAGGTCGCCCTCCTGGAGGACGGTCTGCGAAGTCGGCAGCATCGCCTCGCCCAGGCGGGTGAGGAACGCGACACGGACGCCGGTCTCCTCCTGCAGTGTGCTGACCTTGTGGCCTATCCAGGCCGCGGAGGTGTGCACCTCCGCGAGCTGCACGCCGCCGCTCGGGTCACGCCACAGCGGCTCCGCGCCCGAGGGGAGCAGCCGGCGCAGCATCTGGTCGGCGGTCCACCGTACGGTCGCGACGGTGGGGATCCCCAGGCGCTGGTACACCTCGGCGCGCTTGGGGTCGTAGATGCGGGCGGCGACGTTCTCCACGCCGAACATCTCGCGGGCCACGCGGGCTGCGATGATGTTGGAATTGTCACCACTGCTGACGGCCGCGAAAGCGCCCGCCTCCTCGATCCCGGCCTCCCGCAGCGTGTCCTGGTCGAAGCCGACACCGGTGACGCGGCGGCCGCCGAACGAGGCCCCGAGCCGGCGGAATGCGGTGGGGTCCTGGTCGACCACGGCGACCGTATGCCCCTGCTGTTCCAAGGTCTGCGCGAGGGCGGAGCCCACCCTTCCGCAGCCCATAATGACGATGTGCACGGCCGTCCTTCCGGCTGACAGCTGCTCGCTGGTTTCCAGCCTCATTGCATGCTCTGGCTAATCAGGGTCTCAGACCATGGCCCAAGCTACACACGGGCGGTCACCAGTGTGGCCGTTTGGGGTCCGGCAGGTGCTTCATTGGAGGCGCATTGGTGCGGATTAGGGGTACGGGGTTCGTCAGCCACATTTCGAACGCTTACGATCCTCTGCGTGTCCAAACTGACCGACGTGCCCAAACGGATCCTGATCGGCCGGGCGCTGCGCAGCGACCGCCTCGGGGAAACGCTCCTCCCCAAGCGGATCGCCCTCCCTGTGTTCGCATCCGACCCGCTCTCCTCGGTGGCGTACGCCCCGGGTGAGGTACTGCTGGTCCTGTCCATCGCGGGCGTGTCGGCGTACCACTTCAGCCCCTGGATCGCGCTCGCGGTCGTCGTGCTGATGTTCACCGTGGTCGCCTCCTACCGGCAGAACGTCCACGCGTACCCCAGCGGCGGCGGCGACTACGAGGTGGCCAACACCAACCTCGGCCCCCAGGCCGGCCTCACCGTGGCCAGCGCCCTGCTCGTCGACTACGTCCTCACCGTCGCCGTCTCCATTTCCTCCGGCGTCGAGAATCTCGGCTCCGCCGTCGATTTCGTCATCGAGCACAAGGTGCTCTCGGCGATCGTCATGATTCTGCTGCTCACGCTGATGAATCTGCGCGGAGTGAAGGAATCCGGGAAGCTCTTCGCCATCCCGACGTACGTCTTCGTCGGCGCCGTGTTCGTGATGATCGCGTGGGGTGCCTGGCGCGGCCTCGTGATGGGCGACACGATGGAGGCCCCGACCGCCCACCTGGAGATCAAGGCCGAGCACCAGGGGCTGGCCGGCTTCGCGCTGGTCTTCCTGCTGCTGCGCGCCTTCTCCTCCGGCTGTGCCGCCCTGACCGGTGTCGAGGCGATCAGCAACGGCGTACCGGCCTTCCGCAAGCCCAAGAGCAAGAACGCCGCCACCACCCTCGCCCTCATGGGCGGCCTGGCCGTGACCATGTTCTGCGGCATCATCGGCCTGGCCATGGCCACCGACGTGAGGATGGCCGAGGCCCCCGCCACCAACCTGCTCGACAACGGCGTCCCGGTCGGCGAGGACTTCGTCCAGCACCCGGTGATCTCCCAGGTCGCCGAGGCCGTCTTCGGCAACGGCAGCTTCCTGTTCGTGCTGCTCGCCGCGGCCACCGCGCTCGTCCTGTTCCTGGCCGCGAACACCGCCTACAACGGCTTCCCGCTGCTCGGCTCGATCCTCGCCCAGGACCGCTACCTGCCGCGCCAGCTGCACACCCGCGGCGACCGCCTCGCCTTCTCCAACGGCATCGTGCTGCTCGCCGGCGCGGCCATACTGCTGGTGTGGATCTACGACGCCGACTCCACCAAGCTGATCCAGCTCTACATCGTCGGCGTGTTCGTCTCCTTCACGCTGAGCCAGATCGGCATGGTGCGGCACTGGAACCGCCACCTGAAGACCGAGCGCGACCAGGCCGCACGCCGCCGGATGATCCGCTCGCGGGCGATCAACACCTTCGGCGCCTTCTTCACCGGCATGGTGCTGGTCGTCGTCCTCGCCACCAAGTTCACCCACGGCGCCTGGGTCGCCCTGCTGGGCATGCTGATCTTCTACGGCACCATGACCGCGATCCGCAAGCACTACGACCGCGTCGCCGCCGAGATCGCCGCCGACGAGGGCCCCAGCGACGACAGCGTGCGCCCCTCCCGGGTCCACTCCATCGTCCTGGTCTCCAAGGTCCACAAGCCCACCCTGCGCGCCCTGGCCTTCGCCAAGCTGACCCGCTCGGACACCCTGGAGGCGCTCAGCATCAGCGTCGACCAGGCTGAGACCAAGGCCCTGCGGGCCGAGTGGGAGCGGCGCGGCATCAACGTCCCGCTGAAGATCCTCGACTCGCCCTACCGCGAGATCACCCGGCCCGTGGTCGAGTACGTGAAGGGCCTGCGCAGCGAGAACCCGCGCGACGCGGTCAGCGTCTACATCCCCGAGTACGTCGTCGGACGCTGGTACGAGCACCTCCTGCACAACCAGAGCGCGCTGCGCCTCAAGGGCCGGCTGCTGTTCACGCCCGGCGTGATGGTCACCTCGGTGCCCTACCAGCTGGAGTCCTCGGAGCTCGCCAAGCGGCGGGCGAAGAAGCGCCAGGAGTGGAACGCCCCGGGCGCGGTGCGCCGCGGCCCCGTCGACACGCCGAGGCCGCGCCAGAAGGACCCGGCGGGCAAGTAGTCCTGGTGGTGAACGGCCGGAGGAGACCCACGTAAACTGGTGGGTCGGTCCTCCGGCCGTTCTCTTTCCCTTTCTTTCCTTGGAGCCCCCTCACCATGACCGAGCAGAACGAGAAGCAGTCACTGGTCGGGGAGGAGTACGAGGTCGAGGTCGGCCCCGTCGCGCACGGCGGCCACTGCATCGCCCGCACCTCGGACGGCCGCGTCCTGTTCGTCCGCCACACGCTGCCGGGCGAGAAGGTCGTCGCACGCGTGACGGAGGGCGAGTCGGACTCCCGCTTCCTGCGGGCCGACGCCGTCACCGTCCTCACCGCCTCCAAGGACCGCGTCGAGGCCCCCTGCCCGTACGCCGGCCCCGGCAAGTGCGGCGGCTGCGACTGGCAGCACGCCAAGCCGGGCGCCCAGCGCCGGCTCAAGGGCGAGGTCGTCGCCGAGCAGCTGAAGCGGCTCGCCGGGCTCACCCCGGAGGAGGCCGGCTGGGACGGCACCGTCATGCCGGCCGAGGGCGACAAGCTCCCCGCCGGAGAGGTCCCGCAGTGGCGCACCCGCGTCCAGTACGCGATCGACGAGACGGGCCGGGCGGGCCTGCGCAAGCACCGCTCGCACGACATCGAGCCCGTCGACCACTGCATGATCGCGGCGCCCGGGGTCTCGGAGCTCGGGATCGAGAAGCAGGACTGGCCCCAGATGGCGACCGTCGAGGCCATCGCGGCGACGGGCTCGGGTGACCGCCAGGTCGTCCTCACCCCGCGCCCCGGCGGCCGCCTCCCGCTGGTGGAGCTCGACAAGCCGGTCTCGGTGCTCCGCGTCGAGGAGAAGGACGGAGGGGTGCACCGCGTCCACGGCCGCCCCTTCGTGCGCGAGCGCGCGGACGGCCGTACGTACCGCGTCGGCATGGGCGGCTTCTGGCAGGTCCACCCCCAGGCCGCCGACACCCTGATCAAGGCCGTCATGCAGGGCCTGATGCCGCGCAAGGGCGAGATGGCCCTCGACCTCTACTGCGGCGTCGGCATCTTCGCGGGCGCGCTCGCGGAGCGCCTCGGCGAGACGGGCGCGGTCCTCGGCATCGAGTCGGGCAAGCGCGCGGTGGAGGACGCCCGCCACAACCTGGCGGACTTCCCCCGGGTCCGCATCGAACAGGGCAAGGTCGACACCGCCCTCCCGCGCACCGGCATCACCGAGTGCGACCTGGTCGTCCTGGACCCGCCCCGCGCGGGCGCCGGCAAGCAGACGGTCCGCCACATCGCGAGCCTCTCGGCCCGCCGCATCGCGTACGTCGCCTGCGACCCGGCGGCCCTGGCCCGCGACCTGGGCTACTTCAAGGACGCGGGCTACCGCGTCCGCACCCTCCGCGTCTTCGACCTCTTCCCGATGACCCACCACGTGGAGTGCGTGGCCATCCTGGAGCCCGCCGAAAAGGGCCGCTGACCTGGCGTTTCTCTGAGTGTGCGTGATGGGCGTTACGTGCGTTAGGTGCGATATCTCGACGCATGTCTGACGCACGTGACGCACGTTTGACGCACGGACGGGGTGGTTTCTGATGGGTCGTCATGCGCGCTTGGCGACCGCCGGGTGGAGCCCTCGGCTGTGGGACGGTAGGCATCTTGAGGTGGCTGGGGCGCTGGTTGCGGAACTGTTGGCTGCCCCTGCCCCTGCCCCTGCCCCTGCCCCTTCCGCTTCTCGGTAGTGACGTTCTGTGACGCTCGGTGGAGTGTCCGGTCCGTGTTGTGTCAGGGGCCGTAGGGGCTCCAATGCCCGAGAAAAGGCCTGAGGTCGTCGGCTCGTGGTTCGGGGATGTCGGGCAGTCGGGGCGGTGTGCGCAGGGGGTCGAGGCGCTCCACGCGTGCTGCTGCCCAGTCGATCCGTGCTTCGGCTTCGGTTCTGGTAGCTGGTCTTCGAGGGGCGGCCGGGGGTGTCGGCCCATTCGCTCGCCCGGTGCGGCTGGCCGCCGCTGAGGGCGAAGCGGAGGCGTTCGGACGGGGTGTAGTCGAAGCGGGGGATCCTGATCCAAGAGTTCTTCTTGGCCTCGGCGAGCTCCGTCTCGGTGGCGACGTGCTCAGTCCGGTCCTGCTTCTGGAGGACGAGGAACTCCGCGGTCTGGCCCTGCGCGGTGATGGTGAAGTGGGGAGACGCCCTGCGGCGGCGATGGGACGGGGGCGCGAAGCCGGTCTGCCCTGCCGCACTGGAGTGTCCTGCGTTCTCGGTGGCGAGGACCAGCGCCTGGATAAGCCTGAGGGCGCGTCCTTGGTCAGGCCCAGTGGCTGGGGTTCGTTCTGCACGGCTCCGGATCGTTCCATCCCCCGCAGGGTTATCGGTACTTGACCGGTGAAGACCTCCGAAAGGTCGCACAGGTCGCACCGGCGACCGCGGCGGCCCTCCAGGGATCGTTGAACGACCTCACGTCTGCCTAGCTAGGGGGTGTCCGAACCGGGAAGCTGTGCATGGACGGCTCGTGCACCGTTTCAGCAGGTCGGAGCCCCGGGAGCCCGCGGAATTCTCCGACGCCCGCGGTGCACATCAGGCACGGTGATCAGGCGCATCGGCGTGCGTGCCGGTGGTGTTCGCTTTGACGCAAGGGGGCGAAGGCGCCTCATGTTTACCGATGCAGGTGATCTTCGTCGGTGGCGAGGGATGTCAAGCGTGCTGCCCAGGGCGGGTCGGCGCCGGGGACGGAGCAGGTGAGGGCAGCCACGTGTGCGGCGAAAGAGCAGGCGTTGGCGGTGTCATCGAGGGTCAGGGTCTCGAGTCGGCCGCCGAGGTGACCGAGTGTGGTGAGGCGGTGGAGCAGCCCGGCGGTGAAGGAGTCGCCGGCGCCGACGGTGTCGACGACTTCGACGGCCGGTGCGGGGACGGTGACGCGGTGGCCGTCGAGAGAGGCGAGGGCGCCGCGGCTGCCGAGGGTGATGACGACGAGACGGGCTCCGGCCTCGTGCCAGGTGTCGCAGGCCTGCTCGGGAGTGGCTCCGGGAAGAAGCAGGGCGAGGTCGTCTTCGCTGAGACGGAGGATGTCGGCGAGGGCGCACCAGCGGTGGAGTCGCCTGCGGTAGGCGGCGGGCGGCACGAGCAGGGGACGGACATTGGGGTCGATGGAAACGCTGGCGTGTTCGCGTGCGTCGGCGAGGTGGTCCTCGATGTGGCTTCCGCCGGGCCGGCGGATCAGTGCCAGGGATCCGGTGTGCAGGGCGGCGGTGTGCCCGTCCGGTGCGGTGGTCAGTTCCTCGGGCCTCCACTGCCAGTCGGCGGCACCGTCGGCGAAGAACGAGTAGGTGGCCTGGCCGGCCTCGTCGAGGTGGGCGATGGCGAGGGTGCTGGGCTCGGGGGCGTTCACGCTGTCGGTCAGGTCGACGCCGGAGGCGGTGAGGTGGTTGCGGAAGAGGGTGCCGAAGACGTCGTGGGAGATGCGGGCAAGGAAGCGGGTGGGAGTGCCGAGCCGCGCGAGGGCGACAGCCGTGTTGGCGGGGCCGCCGCCGGGGAGGACGTTCAAGGCGAGTTGGGCGCGGAAGGATTGGGAAGCGTCGGTGAAGGCGTCGGCGACGCATTCGCCGATGACGGTGATGCCGCAGGTGGCCGTGCTCATGAAGTGTCTCTCTGCGGGGATGGACATGGGGTGCGCACGCAGGTGCTGGTGCTCGGTCGGTGGGTCAGCCCTTGACGGCGGAGCTGGCGACGCTCTGGACGAACCACCGCTGGAAGAAGGCGAAGACGATCAGGACGGGCAGGACGAGCAGGACGCCGAAGGCGAGGACCTGGCCCCAGTCGACGGGCGTCTGTCCCTGGAAGACGCTCAGTTCCAGCGGCAGGGCGCGGACCGAGGGGTCGGAGACCATGAGGACGGGCCAGAGGAAGGAGCCCCACTGGGTGAGGAAGGTCAGGATGGCGACCGAGGCGAAGACCGGCTTCGACATCGGGACGATGATCGCGAAGAAGGTGCGCCAGGGGCCGGCGCCGTCGATGCGGGCTGCCTCTTCGATGCTGGGCGGGATGGCCCGGAAGAAGGTGGCGAACTGGTAGATGGAGAAGGCGTTGGCGATGAAGGGGATCGCCTGCATGTAGATGGTGTTGCGCTGGCTGTTGAACATGTAGAACAGCGGCACCGCCACCGCTTCGAACGGGACCAGCATCAGCAGCAGGACGAGGGCGAAGACGACGCCCTGACCTTTCCAGCGCAGGCGGGTCAGCCCATAGGCGGCCATGGAGTTGACAATCAGGCCGCCGAGGACGACGACGGTGGACAGGAGCAGGGAGATACCCATGAAGCGCCAGAAGTAGCCGGTGGCGTCCGAGTCGAAGCTGTCCACGACGGCGCTGTAGTTGTCGAAGGAGAGGTGGGTGGGCAGGAAGCCGGCGAGGCCGCTCAGGACTTCGTCGGAGGGCTTGAAGCTGCCGAGGATCAGGTAGAGGACGGGCAGGACGAAGATGAAGGACAGCACGCTCAGGACGGCGTAGTCGAGGAAGCGGCGCAGGGAGTTTCGGGTCCGGGCCATGGGGATCAGTCCTCGTTGCCGGTGCGGACGACGCGGCGCTGGATGAGGGTCAGGGCGACGACAATCAGGAAGAAGACGACGGTGATCGCGGATGCCTGGCCGATGTTGTTCTGGTCGAAGGCGGTGGTGACGGCCTGGTACATCACGGTCCGGGTGGCGTCCTCGTCGAGTCCGCCGCCCTTGACGAGGACGTAGACCTGGTCGAAGACCCGGAAGGACAGCACCGAGGTGAGCATGGCGACGAAGGCGAGGGTGCCGCGGATGCCGGGCAGGGTGACGTGGCGGAACTGCTGCCAGCGGGAGGCTCGGTCGAGTTCGGCGGCCTCGTAGAGCTCGCCGGGGATCTGCTGGAGTCCTGCGAGGAGGATGACCATCTGGAAGCCGACACCTTGCCAGATGGACAGCACGATGATCGAGGCCATGGCGGTCAGACCGTCGCCGAGCCAGTCGAAGGCCCCCCAGTTGCCGAAACTCACCGCGTCCAGGGCGGAGTTGAGCAGGCCGTCGCCGCTGCGGGCGAGGATGAGCCGCCAGATGACGGCGACCAGGGCCATGGGGAAGACGACCGGCAGGAAGAACAGCGACCGGAAGACGCCGATGGCCTTGAGTTTACGGTTGAGTAGGATCGCGAGTGCCAGCGCGAGGCCGGTCTGTACGGGGACCACGACCACGGTGAAGGTGAGGTTGTTCAGCAGGGCCCGCAGGAAGGGGCCGGACATGTCGGGGTCGGTGAACAGGCGCCGGTACTGCTCGATGCCGAAGAAGCGGGGCTGCAGCGGGGAGCCGAGGCGGACGTTGTAGAAGGAGAGCACGACCGCGTAGACGAAAGGTACGCCGACGAAGGCGATCAGTCCGCCGAGGGCGGGCGCGGACATGAGCAGTCCGCGCAGCCCGTCGCGGTTCCTGCGCCCGGGCCGTTCGTGCGTCCGGGAGGTCGATGGCGGGGGCGGTTTCCTGCCTGCGGGGGCGGCGGGTGCGGGGCTCAGGGTGGTCACGGTAGGGGTCCTCTCCCGGCTGCTGGATGCCGGCTATGGCGACTGACCGGCTACGGCAGCTTGTAGCCGTCGTTGTCCGAGAAGTCCTGGTCGATGGCGCGGGCGGCCTTCTCGAGGGCGGCCTTCGGATCGGCCCCGCCGTAGACGCCGGCCAGCGCCTGGCTGAACTTGGCGGTGACCGTGGGGTATCCGGCGGTGACCGGGCGGGTCACGGCGACGCAGGACTTGTCGCTGTGGGAGTCGCCACAGGGCTTGGCGAGTTGGTCGGCGAAGAGCTGGAGCGGGCCACCCTGCTTGTACAGGTCGCTCTTGGCGAGCACAGACGTGGTCCCGGGAGGGGCACCGTTGGCTGTGGTCATCGCGGTGACGTTGGTGTCGTTGAGGAGGGAGTCGAGGAAGGCGCCGGCGGCCTTGCCGTTCTTGGTGTTGGCGCCGATGCCCCACTGCCAGGAGCCCTGACCGGTCTTGGGGCCGTTGCCGAAGTCGGGCAGCGGCAGGACGACCAGGTCGTCGCCGAGGGCCTTGCTGTAGGTGGGGTACATCCAGTGGCCGACCCAGCTCAGGGCAACGCGGCCCTTGGCGAAGGCGTTGCCGTCGGTGTTGGGGTCGGTGTACTTCTTCCAGTCCTGGAACGTCTTCAGCGCCGACGCCACCGCCGGTGTGTCCAGGACGCCTTCCGCCTTGCCGTTCTCCAGCAGCGAGCCGCCGGCCGACCAGACGATCGGGGCGAAGCCGTAGGTGCCCCATTCGTTGGCGTAGCCGCCGCTCTCCTGGAGGTCCAGGCTCTTGCCGTCGGAGTCCTTGGCGGCGAGGTTCGTGACGGCGGCCGTGAACTCGGCCGCGGTCCAGTCGTCGGACAGCCCAGTGGGGTACTTGATCCCGGCCGCGTCCAGAAGCTTCTTGTTGCCGTAGATACCGAGCCCGGAGTCGTACATGCCCAGGCCGTAGTGCTTGCCGTTGATCTCGCCCTGGGCCTTGATGGCGTCCGTGGCATTGGCCATGGTCTTGACGGAAACGTGGTCGTCGATCGCGGCGAGCTTCTTGTTGTAGACGAAGTTCGCCATGGTCGGACCGTCGAACTCCATCACGTCCGGCAGCTTGGAGGCGTCGGTCGCGGTGAGGGTCTTGGTGTAGTCGGTGTCCGGAATCAGGGTCAGCTTGACCTTGACCTTGTTCTGGGAGGAGTTGAACGACTTCACCGTGTTCTGCAGGGCGGTCGACTCACCGGCCTGGCCCTGGTGGGCCCAGACGGTGATGGTGCCGGTGCCGCTTCCGGCCTCGGCGGAGGTGTCGGCAGGGCCGCCCGGCCCGCAGGCGGCCAGCGCCACCAGGGGGGCCAGGGCCAGGCCCGTACATGCGGTGCGGCGGTACTTTCTGCTGATTGAACTCATGGCTGTGCCTCCGTGCTGGGGGGAGTTCGAGGTGCTGTCGTGCTTTACGGGTGTGGGGTTGGGGAGCTATCGCGGGCCGCGCGGGCGCGGCGGGGCGGTGGTCTCGCGCAAGACGAGGCGGATGGGCATCTGCACCTGCGCGACGGGTGGTTCGGCGTCGGGTTCGTCCATCTGGCGCAGCAGCAGCCGGGCGGCCTCGGCGCCCTGCTCGGCGACCGGCTGGGCAACGGTGGTCAGGCCGACCACGTCGGCGAGTTCGTGGTCGTCGAAGCCGACGACCGACACGTCCTCCGGCACCTTCAGCCGGTGCCTGCGCAGGGCGCGCAGGGCGCCCATCGCCATCTCGTCGGACTGCGCGAACACGGCGGTCGGCGGCCGGGCAGTGGCCAGCAGTTCGGTCATCGCCCGCTCGCCGCCCTCGACGGTGTAGTCGCCGTCCGCCTCCAGGGCCGCATCGTGGTCGATCCCGGCGTCGGCCAGGACGTCGAGGTAGGCGTTGCGGCGCTCGATGGGCGTGGTCCAGTGCAGCGGTCCGCTGGACCCGCTGATCATGCCGATCCGGCGGTGGCCCAGGTTCACCAGATGCCGTACGGCGCTCTCGGTGCCGGCCCGGTCGTCGATGCCGACCACGGTGAAGCCGGGCCGGGTTCCGCCGACCGTGGTGGCCAGCGGCACCCCCAGTGAGCGCAGCGCCGCCGACTCCTCCTCATCAGGAATGAGGAGCGTCAGCACCGCGTCCACCCGCTTGCGGACCGGCAGCCTGGTGAAGAAGCGCTTGCGGGTCTCCGGCGAACCCAGGTTGTACAGCAGCACGTCGTACCCGGCGGCGCTGAACACCTTCTCGGCAGCGTCCAGTACGGTGCCGAAGAACCAGCGGCCCACGTACGGGACCAGCACACCAACGGTGTAGGTGCGGCCACTGGCCAGGCTGGAGGCCGAGCGGGACGCGGTGTAGCCGAGTTGCGCGGCGAGGGCCACGATCCGGTCCCGCGCCTCCGCCGACACCCCCGGCCGGCCGCGCAGCGCGCGGGACACGGTGGACGCCGAGACTCCGGCGGCGCGAGCGACATCGGTGATGCTGGCAGTCACGGCGGACTCCTCCCCTTGATTTTCACGTCGGTGTGATCTGTGGGTGACGTGACCGTAAACCCGCGCACCTTGTTGCGCAAGCGTTTGCGTTCATATCTACTTGGGCTCGTCCTTGGGGGACCTTCTTTTTGATCAACGTCAGCGCACGCGTTTGCGCGCTGCGGAGCGACAGGAACTGTGTATGCGATACGCCCCGCCCGGCCTCTGTGTGAACGACTTCGCCCTCCTGCGCGACGAGGACGGCACGTATGTGGTGCTGCACCTGCAGGGACCCTGGACACCAGAGTTCGACCATCTGCGGATGGAGACCTCCTATGGCCGGGCAACCTCCACCGACCTGGTCCACTGGCAGCCCCAGGGCACCGCCTTCGGCAACGGCCTGCCCGGCCGGTTCGACCAGCAGGCCGTGTGGACCATGCACCCCTTGCGGCACGCCGGCGCAATGGCGATGTTCTACACAGGCGTCTCCGGTCTCACCCCGGGTGGCTGGCCACTCCAGTCGGTCGGACTGGCGTACTCCGACCGCACCGACGGCACAGCCTGGCGCCGTCATGGCATCGGGCCGGTCGTCGAAGCGGACCCACGCTGGTACCGCACCGATGAACGCATGGGCTGGCGCGACCCATTCGTCGTACGTGACGACGAGTCGGACGGCTGGGTCATGGTCATCTGTGCCAGCGATGCCTCCCTCCCGGTGGAGGTCAGCGGCTGCGTCGCGCTGGCCACCTCCGACGACCTGGAGCACTGGACCGTCCACCCGCCGCTCATCTCACCCGGTGACGTCGACGAGCTGGAGTGCCCTGTCCTGGAACGCCTCGACGACGGCAGCTGGCTGCTGCTCGGCTCGATCGGCGCCACCCGGGGCTTCGACGCGTGGACCGCCCCCCGCCTCAGGGGCCCCTGGACCCGCCGTGGCCCGCTCGGCCCGACCGGCGCCTATGCTCCGCGCGTGATCGCCGCGCCCGACGGCTCCCGCGTCGTGCTGCACACCACGCCCCGCCGCGCCGGTCTCAGGGACACCGGTGCCAGCTGCCGCGGCATGCTCGCCCAGCCGAAGTCACTTGTGATGGGGGGCGATGCGGCTCCCCGCCTGGAATGGTGGCCCGGCCTGAACACCTGGCTCGGGGAGGAGACCGACCACCCCACCCTGCACGCGGTCGGCGACATCGGCATCACCGGGCCGGTTGAGATCACCCTGCGCACCGACACACCGGGCGGCGACCGTCCCGCCCTCGCCGTGGGCTGCGACGGCAAGAACCTCTGGGTCACCGGCCCCGAGGGGACCCGACTCGGCGAAACCGTCCTGACCAGCCCCGCCGCCACCCTGCGCATCCTCACCATCGGCGAATACGTCGAGGTCTACGCCGACGGCGTGTTCGCCCTGACCACCCTGTGCTACTCCGGGCACCCCGCCCCGTGGACGGCCGCCGCAGAAGGACGCCAACGCACGATGCCGGTCCGCCCGATCCGGCTGCCCGACCCGCACCGCGACGACGCCTCGGCCATCTGGCCCGGCCCCTCGACTCCCTGAGGGACGAGAGCCCGCGCCCAACGGTCAGTTCGGCCTGAACCCACTTCATCGTGATCGGGTCCATGGCACAGACGTCCAGGCGCGTGGTATCCATCAGCAGGTCTCCGCCCGGCCTTGCGGGCCGCAGTTTCCCGTACGCGCCCGGCGGCCTGGCGGCGATGCCCCGGTTGCGCTTCACACTCAGCCGGAAGGTCGGCAGCCACCGCTCCAGCTCCTGAAGCCGCCGGTATGCCGTCGCGCGACCGGGCAGCTCCACCTCCCCTTCGCCGTAGTGGGCCTCCAGGCGCGTGCCGACGGAACGGATTACCTTCCCACGGGTCGGCTTCGACTCTTTCCCGTGCTCCCCCAGGGCCATCTCAACCCACCGCACGGCGGCCCGGCCCAGCCCTGCCATGTCGCCGCTCCCACGGTCCGGGCCGTCACGCACGAGCCCGGCTTCCCGGTCGCTAGCGCGCGCCCACCGCTTGATGGCCCTCACACTCACGCCCAACTCGGTGGCCTTCGCCTCGTATCACTGCAGCTTGGGCACCGTGGTCGCGTACTGCGGCCGGCGCTCGCCAGGCTCTGCGAGTTCGTCGCTGCCCGACCGGAAGCCGGTCAGAACCTCGTTGCTATGAGCAGCCCGCTCCCGAACTGCGGCAAGTTCCTCATCGCTGAGCTGAGCGAGCAGCACCGAGGCCGTCTCGTGGTTCGTCGTCCGCCTGCGGCCCCTGCCCGGTCGCGATGACCTGGGCCACCGTACGGGACCGGCTGGCGAACTGGAGTGGTCCGCCGAGGCCGCCACCGCCTGGGACGACATCGAGCAGGCCGCCACCTACACCTTCGCTCCCTCCGGAGACATTCTCTGGCCCACGTTCCGGATGAGCCCGGTCCCCGCGTGGCGCGTCGAGGTCGGCGCGTTCCTCGCGAGAAACCCCGACGTGTGCAAGGGCGCGCGGGACGTCATCCTCATCCGCTCGGCCGAGGCACTGGAGACGGCGCACAAGCTCGACACCATCGTCCTGGACAAGACGGGCACCGTCACCGAGGGCGGGCCAGCCCTCGCCGATGCGGAGCCGGTCGGCGGCTTCAGCGAGGACGAGCTGCTCGCGCTCGCGGCCGGCGCCGAGGCCGACAGCGAGCACCCGCTCGCCCGCCCTCTGGCTTCGACTCTGTCACTGGGCATCGCCGACACCGTCAAGGACGACTCGGCCCGTGCCGTGGCCGCCTTGCAGCGACTCGGCACGGACATCGTGATGCTCACCGGCGACAACGCCGGGACCGCCGCTGCGATCGCCGGGCACGGCGACATCCCCAGGGTCCTGGCCGAAGTGCTGCCCGAGCACAAGGCGGACGAGATCCGTCGGCTCCAGGGCGAGGGCCGCACGGTCGGGATGGTCGGTGACGGCATCAGCGACGCCCCCGCCCTCGCCCAAGCCGACGTCGGCCTCGCGATCGGCACCGGCACCGACGTCGCCATCGAGGCCGCCGACATCATCCTCGTCTCCGGCTCCCTCGCCGGAGTCGTCACCGCCATCCGCCTCTCCCGCGCCACCATGCGCAACATCAAGCAGACCCTCTTCTTCGCCCTCGTTTACAACGCCGGCGGAATCCCGATCGCCGCCGGCGCCCTCTGTCGTCTGTGGGGCATACGCCTCAGCCCGATCATCGCCGCCGCGGCCATGGCCGTGTCTTCCCCTTCGGTGGTCACCAACGCCTAGCGACTTCGCCGTTGGCGCCCAACGCCACTCCCGGCGGAGGCGGGAGTCAGACCTTCTCGACGGTGATACGTGGGTGGTCGCTGGTGAGCAGGGTGATGTCCTCGACGTCGGACGTCAGGATCGTGACGCGGCCGGGCTGGGCGAAGGCGGTGGCGCACAGCATCGCGTCGATGGCGTACTTGTGTCCGTGCAGGCCGGCAGCGCGCAGCAGACCGGCGGCGGTCTGGGCGAGGGCCTGAGTGACTGGCTCGACCCGGAGCCGGGACAGCGTCCACTTCAGGGCGGCGTCGTTTATCCGGGGGTGGATCACCTCGACGAGGATCGGGGCGGAAGTGATCACAGGAAGGTCGGCGTCGCGTGCGGCGGTCAGCCACTCGTGGACCTCGCGGTCGCGTTGCACGGCTTTGGCCAGGCCCTCGCTGTCCAGGATGAGCGCGCCGCTCACGCGGCTGCCCCGGCGTCGGAGGAGGTGCCGCCGGTGAGCTTGGCTCGTTTGGCTGCGACGGCTTCGGGGTCGGCGGGTCCATGAGTCTTGTCGAAGTCGGCGATCAGCTCATCCAGGTTGTCCCGCTCGATCTGCCGTTGCGCGGCCTTCTCCAGATACGCGGACACGCCTCGCTTGCCTACTCGCTCACGGATCGCTTGCAGGGTGCCGGCGGTCAGGGAGACGGAGATGCCGCTAGTGGGGCCGTCACCGGGCGGGAAGTCGGTGTCGTCGTCAGCCATGCCGGAAGTATGGCATTGCAAATGCCATAAGGCGAGCTTCGCGATGGCGCGGAGTCCGGGGATGCCACCCTCCGTGCGTCAGGCATCGCGCGTAACGCCCATCGTGCACGTCATGCACATTGATCTTGCATCCGTTTTGCGTCGCGCACGCCTCTGACCTGCGGTTTTCTTTGAGCTGTTTTGGCTCTACATGTTTGCGATGACCCACCACGTGGAGTGCGTGGCGATCCTGGAGCCGGTGCGCGAGGACGCCTGACCCGGTCCACGGGGATTCACACGGCAGCAGGGCCCGGACCGCGACGTGCGGTCCGGGCCCTGCTCCGTGTGGTGCCGCCCTGCGGTGGCGGTGCGTCAGCTCTCTGCGGCGTCGTCGTCGGGCTGTCCGGCGTCCTCGGCCCCGAGTACCTTCTCGCGCATCTTGCGCACCAGCTCGGCCTTCTGGCCGGCGGCGCCCTGGCGGTCGAGGTTGCGGTGCGGGCCGTTGTTCTGCCGTTCGGCGCGGGACTGCCTCTTGCGCTGGCCGCCGCCCTGGCCCACGGGATTGTTGATGTTCTTGCTGTCGGTCACGGGCTCTCCCAGTGGTGCTGTGAAGTGGTCTGCGGATTCATCGGTGGGAACGGGCGGCGGGGTCGAGGGACGTCGTCGGGGGCCGTCACGCTCTCACGCGTACATCGGTCTGGAAGAACATGACAATCACGCTACCCGGTTCCGTCGGCCTGGCGTGCCGAGCTCCGCCCGGGGTCGGCCCGGGCGGCCGGATCGGGGTTGGCGGGGTGGGGGTGGGGGAGGGGGTGGCCGGTTGGGGGTGGGGGTGTGTGGCGGGGGTGTGAAATTTCGGGGGTGTGGGGGATGTCGGGGCGGGGGGTCGGTCGTTGGAGCGGTGCGAAGGGAGACAAGGGGAGGTTGACGGGATTCGGGGAGGTGGCGTCGGGGTGGTGGGGTCCGGGCTGCTGGGAGGTGGCGGGTGGGTGGCTTGGAGGCGGCGTGAAGGGGACCTTCCTGTTCCCTGGGTTTGGCCGGATGTAGACCTCGTGGGTGTTCGGCGGGTGCCGGTAGGGTGCCGATCGATTCCAGCCATTCACGAGATGATCGATCAGCTTTCGGTCATGGTGTCCCACCAGCCGCAAAGCTTGGGTCTCGGCCCTTTTCTGTCAGCGGCAGACAGGTAGGGTGATCGCGCTGCCGGGCCCGGTGGCGACGGGGGGAGACACAGTTGGGCGAGCCACTCAGATTCGGAATTCTCGGACCACTCATGGTGACCGTGGGGGAACGGTCCGTTCAGGTCGGCGGTGCCCGGCAACGTACGATTCTGGCCCTTCTGCTCCTGAGTCCGGGGCGGATCGTTCCGGTTGACACCCTCGTGGACGTGGTCTGGAACGGTCGTCCGCCAGCCACCGCGCGGACCCAGGTGGCCATCGTCATCGCGGCCCTGCGCAAGGCGATCAAGAGCGAGGGGGTCGCCGAGGAGGTCATCGCCACCGCGCACCCCGGGTACCTGCTGCGGCCCGACGGGCACGTGCTGGACACCGTCCTCTTCAGCGGGCTCGTCGCCGACGCCGAGGAGGCCGTCCGTACGCACCGGCCCGCGGACGCGGCGCGCTGCTACGCCGAGGCGCTCGCACTCTGGCGGGGCCCCGCGCTCGCCGGGGTCACGGGGCAGCTCGTCGAGGACGAGGCGGCCCGGTGGGAAGAGGTCCGCATCAACGCCTACGAGGCGATGACGAGCGTGCAGCTGGAGCTGGGGCGGCACCAGCTGCTGCTGCCCGAACTGGCCGCCGCCGTACGGGAACACCCGCTGCGCGAGCGCACCCGGTACCACCTGATCATCGCCCAGTACCGCTCCGGACGGCGGGCCGAGGCGATGGAGAGCTTCCGGGAGGCGCGGCGCCAGTTCATCGACGAGCTCGGCATGGACCCGGGCCCCGAACTCCAGGAGCTGCACGACGCGATCCTGCGCGACGATCCGTCCCTTGCCTTCGAACCGCCGGCGGACGTGGTGGCGGGGGGAGAAGGTGCCGCCGACGCGTTAGCGGTACGCGGGCGCGTCGTGCCGTCCGAACTGCCGCCCGATGTACCGGGGTTCGCGGGCCGCGGGCTCGAACTCGCGGCGCTCGACACCCTGGTGGAGGGTCAGGGCGGGGACGGGCGGACGTCCACCGTCGGGCTGGTCACCGGTGTCGCGGGGGTGGGCAAGACCGGCCTCGCGGTGCGCTGGGCGCATCGTGTTACCGAACAGTACCCGGACGGGCGGCTGTTCGCGGACCTCCGCGGCTATGACGAGCACCACGCGCCGACCACCGCCGGGGACATACTCAGCCGCTTCCTGCGCTCGCTCGGCGTGGACAGCGAGGACGTGCCCATCGGCCTGGAGGACCGCATCGCGCTGTACCGCAGCGTGCTCGCGGAGCGCAGGGTGCTGATCGTGCTGGACAACGTACGCACCTTCGCGCAGATCCGCCCCCTGCTGCCGGGCAGCGGCGGCTCCACCGTGCTCGTCACCAGCCGGGAGCAGCTGGAGCAGCTGGTGACCTGGCCGCAGCGGGGACGGGTGCACCTGGGCGTGCTCTCGGAGGCGGACTCGGTCGAGCTGCTCGGCCGGATCGTCGGCGAGGTCCGGATCCAGGCCGCCCCCGGGGACTCGGCCCGCCTGGCCGAGCTGTGCGACCGGCTGCCGCTGGCGCTGCGCATCGCGGCGGCCCGGCTGGCGTCGAAGCCGCACTGGACGGTGCGCCACCTGGTGACCCGGCTGAGCGACGGGCGGCGCCGGCTGGACGAGCTCAGCCAGGGCGAGTCCCAGGTCCGGGCCAGCTTCGAGCTGAGCTACCGCTACCTGCACAAGGACGCGGCCCGGCTCTACCGGCTGCTCGGGCTGCTCGGCGTACCGGACTTCACCACGTGGGTGGGTGCCGCGCTGCTGGACGGGGACGTCATGGACGCGGAGCGGCTGATCGAGCACCTGGTGGACGCGCAGTTCCTGGAGGTCGTCGGCGTCGACGCCACCGGGCAGCTGCGCTACCGCTTCCAGAACCTGATGCGGCTGTACGCGGAGGAGCTGGCGCGGGAGGAGGAGAGCGAGGAGGACCGGCGGGAGGCCTGCGAACGGGTGTTCCGGACCTCCCTGACCATTGCCGAGCAGGCCTTCCGGCGTGAGAAGGGCGGCGACTACGGCACCGTGCGCGGCGACGAGCCGCGGCGTGACGTCGACTCCGTGCTGGTGGAGGAGCTGCTGGCGGCGCCGCTGGAGTGGTTCGAGGCGGAGCGCCTGTCGCTGGTGGCGGTCGTCGAGCAGGCGGCGGAACTGGGCATGGACGACCTGGCCTGGGACCTGGTCATGTCGATGGAAGTCCTGTTCGAGTCGCGGAACTACCTGGAGGACTGGCGCCGATGCAGCGAGTACGCCCTCGAAGTGGCCCGTGACGCCGGCAACCTGCGCGGCTGGGCGGCCATGGAGCAGCAGCTCGGCGTGATCGAGCTCCGGCACCGCCGGCTGGCCGCGTCCGCCGCGCGGCAGGAGAAGGCACTGGGCCTCTACACGCAAGCGGGTGATCCGCGGGGCCGGGCCCTGGTCCTCAACAATCTCGCCTTCATCGACCGGATCCGGGGCGACTACGACCTGGGGATGAGCCGGCTGCGCGAGGCACTCGAGGTCTTCCGTGCGCAGGACGACCGCACCACGCAGGCGTACGCACTCCAGTTCATGTCCCAGATCGCCCTCGAACAGGGGCGGCCGGAGATGGCGGTGGAGCTGAGCATGGACTCCCTGCGGGTGTGCGAGGGCATCAAGGGAGGCGGGCGCACGCTGGCGCTGGCCACGTACCGGCTGGCCAGCGCGTACCTGGCGCTGGGACGCCTCGGGGCGGCGGAGGAGAACTTCTCCCGGGTGGTGGACATCGTCAGGGAGAAGTCCGATCTGCTCGGTCTGGCCTACGCGCTGCTGGGGCTCGCCGAGGCGCGGCTCAAGGCCGGCGCGGCGGACGCCGCCGAACGGACCTTCGCGGAGGCCCTGGAGGTGGCCCGCCGCACCCGGAGCCCCATGGTCGAGGGGCAGATCCAGCTCGCGCTGGGGGAGGCCTGCCGGCAGTCGCGTCGCCTGGAGGAGGCGGCGGCGCACGCTGCCGCCGCACTCGCCATGTTCCAGGGCATCGGTTCTCCGCCCTGGGAGGCGAAGGCGGAGGCGGCGCTGCGCCGGGTGGCCGAAGCGGCAGGGGCGGCCGGAGGTGTCGCGGGAGCATCCGTAACCGGTCAATAACCCGGCGATAAAGCGGCTCCCTAGCGTCATCGCAGACGAGAAAACTGCCGAGCTGTGGAGTCTGCGATGTCACGTACGACCGGCGCGCCCTCTTTCGCCGTGATCCCCGGCGCCCAGGTGCACGAAGTCCTGGACGGCCGTGCGCCCGAAGTGGTCGGATTGATCGAATCCGCTTATCGGGTGCACGGTGAGGGCGGGACGGTCAATCCGCCGTCCTATTTCCTGCGTTTTCCCGACCGGCCCACCTCGCGGATCATCGCGCTGCCGGCGTCGATCGGGGGAGCGGCCCCCGTCGACGGGGTGAAGTGGATTTCGAGCTTCCCCGAAAACGTGGCGGCCGGAATTCCGCGCGCCTCCGCCGTGCTGATACTCAACGACCCCGCGACCGGTTATCCGCTCGCCTGCCTGGAATCCTCGATCATCAGCGCGGCCCGCACCGCCGCCTCCGCCGCCCTGGCGGCCGACCGGCTCAGCCCGGCGGGCCGCCGGCCGCGCCGGATCGGGTTCTTCGGCGTCGGGCTGATCGCCCGCTTCATCCACCAGTACCTGGCGGGCACCGGCTGGGAGTTCGACGAGATCGGCGTGCACGACCTGTCCGCCGAGCACGCCGACGGCTTCGCCGACTACCTCACCCGCTCCGGCGAGCAGGGTCCGGTCACCGTCCACGACAGCGCCGAGAAGCTGATCCGCGGCAGCGACCTCGTCGTCTTCGCGACCGTCGCCGGCACCCCGCACGTCACCGAGCCCGACTGGTTCGGACACAACCCGCTCGTGCTGCACGTCTCGCTGCGCGACCTGTCGCCCGGGGTGATCCTCTCCGGCTTCAACGTCGTCGACGACGTCGAGCACTGCCTGAAGGCCGACACCTCCCCCCACCTGGCCGAACAGCTCACCGGCAGCCGGGACTTCGTCGACGGGACGTTGTACGACGTGCTGTCGGGGCAGCTGTCCGTGCCCGAGGACAGGCCCGTCTTCTTCTCGCCCTTCGGCCTGGGCGTCCTCGACCTCGCGGTCGGCCGGCACGTCTACGACACCCTGCACGAGCGCGGCGACCTCGCCGTCGTCGAGGACTTCTTCCACGAAATGCGCCGCTACGGCTGAGCCCCGCCGCGTACACCCGGCCGCCCCGAACGGCCCCGAGCCATCCGAGGAAAGTGATTCAGTGACCACACTGCTCGACACCGCCACTCGGGCGCCGGCCGCACACGGCCGGCGCCCCCTCCCCGTCCGGATCGAGGAGACCGCCCTCGACCCGCACCCCCCGATCGAGCTGTACGAGGCCCTGCGGGCGCGGTTCGGGGAGGACGTCTTCCTCCTGGAGTCCCTGGAGAGCCCCGAGTTCGACGGGAACTCCGCCGTCGTCGGCTTCGGCCGCCTCGCCGAGCTGCGCATCCGCGCCGGGCGGATCTCCGCCGTCGGCGCGGCGCCCGTACTGGCCGAGCTGTCCCGGGTCGCCGACGGGCTGGGGCTGGCCGCCGGCCCCGGAGGCGACCGGATCTTCGAACGTCCCGGGCAGGTCTGGGACGTGCTGCGCGCCGTCCAGTCCCGCTTCGACGTCGACAGCACCCGCCCCGACTACGCCTTCGGCTTCCTCGCCACCATCGGTTACGGCGCCGCCTGGTACATGGAGGACCTGCCCGTCCGGGAGCACACCGACGAGGGCGCCCCCGACCTGGTCCTGACCCTGTTCCAGGACACCGTCTGGTACGACCTGGACGCCGGCACGGCCGTCCGGCTGGCGGCCCGCAGCGAGGCCTTCGGCCCCGACGGGGGCCCCGCCGCCCGTACCGACCTGGCCGGCATCGTCGAGCGGCTGACCTCCGGGATGACCGAGCCCGCCGGCCGCGTCCCGGCCGCCCCCGCCCCGCGCGCCGTGCGCGACAGCACCGACGAGGAGGCGTTCCGCGCCCACGTGGAGCGCTGCCTGCGGCACATCGGCGTCGGCGACATCTACCAGATCCAGATCGGCCACCGCATCGAGGTCGACACCGACCTCACCCCGCTCGACGTCTACCGGCGGCTGCGCGGACGCAACCCGTCCCCGTACATGTACCTCGTCCCGCGCGACGGCTCCACGCTGATCGGCGCCAGCCCCGAGGTGCTCTTCCGCACCGAGGGCGACCGCATCGTCATGCGCCCCATCGCCGGCACCACCCCCCGCAGCGGCGACCCCGCCGTGGACGGGCCGCGCGTCGAGGCCCTGCTCGCCAGCGAGAAGGAGCGGGCCGAGCACGTGATGCTGGTCGACCTGTGCCGCAACGACATCGGCCGGGTCTGCCTGCCCACCACCCTCGACGCCCCCCAGCTGATGACGGTCGAGACCTTCAGCCACGTCTTCCACCTGGTCTCCACCGTCGAGGGCAGCCTCGCCCCCGGCGAGGACACCTGGTCCTCGCTGGCCGCGACCTTCCCCGCCGGGACGGTCACCGGCGCCCCCAAGATCCGCGCCATGGAGATCATCTCCGAACTGGAGTCCGAACCGCGCGACATGTACGCCGGCGCCGTCGGCCTCGTCGACGTGCGCGGCTGGTCCCGCCTGGCCCTGTGCATCCGCACGGTCACCCACGACGGAACGGCCTACTCCACCCAGAGCTGCGCCGGCATCGTCGCCGACTCCTCGCCCGCCGCCGAGTGGCACGAGACCCTGCACAAGATGGGAGCGGCCTACTGGGCGCTCACCGGTGAGGAGCTGCTGCCGTGAAGGTCCTGCTCGTCGACGCCTACGACAGCTTCACCCACATCATCGACCAGTACCTGCGCACCCTCGGCGCCGACACCGAGGTCGTCCGCTCCCGCACCGAGAGCCCCGACGAGCTCGCCGCGCGGCTGCCGGACGCCGTGGTCCTGGGCCCCGGCCCGGGCCACCCGGCCGAGTCCGGCCACGTCGAGCTGGTGCACCGGTTCGCCGGACGGGTCCCCCTGCTGGGCATCTGCCTGGGCCACCAGGCCATCGGCCTGGCCTACGGGGGCCGCGTCCAGGTCGCCGACCGGCTCAAGCACGGCAAGACCAGCGAGGTCGCCCACGACGGGGCCGGGGTCTTCGCCGGGCTCGGCGAGACGATGACGGCGACCCGCTACCACTCCCTCATCGTCGCCGAACCCCTGCCGCAGGAGCTGCTCGCCACCGCGCACGCCGTCGACGACGGCTACGTGATGGGCCTGCGCCACCGCACCCTCGCGGTCGAAGGGGTGCAGTTCCACCCCGAGTCCATCACCACCGTCGGCGGCATGCCGCTGCTGCGGAACTTCCTCACCGGAGCACGGACCCGCCCGGCCGGCACCCTCGCCGGATGACGCAGGAGCCTCGAAGGAGCGATCTCGTGGAGCACGTCGATTCCTGGCGGGCCCGGCCCGCCGCACAACAGCCCGAATGGCCCGACCCCGCCGCCCTGGCCGAGGTACGGGAACGACTGCGCGAGTCCGTCCCGCTCGTGGTCGCCGCCGAGTGCGAGCAGCTCAAGTACCGGCTCGGCGCCGTCGCCCGGGGCGAGGCCTTCCTGCTCCAGGGCGGGGACTGCGCCGAGACCTTCGCGGACGTCCGCGAGGACTCGGTACGGCGCAAGGTGCAGACCCTGCTGCAGATGGCGCTCGTCCTCCAGTACGCCGCCTCCGTGCCGGTCGTCAAGATCGGCCGGATGGCGGGCCAGTACGCCAAACCCCGGTCCAAGCCCACCGAGACCCGCGGCGGGCTGACCCTGCCGGCCTACCGGGGCGACGCCGTCAACGGCTTCCCCTTCGAGGCGGCCGAGCGCACCCCCGACCCCGACCGGCTGCTGCGGATGCACCGGGCCGCCTCCGGCACGATCAACCTCGTCCGCGCCTTCACCACCGGCGGCTACGCCGACCTGCGCCAGGCGCACGCCTGGAACCAGGACTTCGTGGCCCGCTCGCCCGTCGGCGAGCGCTACGCGGCGCTCGCCACCCAGATCGACCAGGCCCTCAACTTCATGCGGGCCTGCGGGGCCGACGAACGCATCCAGCACGCCGTGGAGTTCTACGTCAGCCACGAGGGCCTGCTCCTGGAGTACGAGGAACCGCTGGTCCGGGAGGACCCGGCGACCGGCCGGCGCTACGCGACCAGCGGGCACATGCTCTGGATCGGGGAGCGCACCCGGGACCTGGACGGCGCCCACGTGGAGTTCTTCTCGAAGATCGCCAACCCGGTCGCGGTCAAGCTCGGCCCGACGACGGACTCCGACACCGTCCTGCGGCTGATCGACCGGCTGGACCCCGAGCGCGAGCCCGGCCGGCTCACCTTCGTCGTCCGGATGGGCGCCGGACAGGTGCGCGACCGGCTGCCCGAGCTGGTGGAGAAGACGGCCGCGGAGGGCGCGCCGGTGGCCTGGGTGAGCGATCCCATGCACGGCAACACCTTCGAGGCGCCGTCGGGCCTCAAGACCCGCCGCTTCGACGACATCGTCGACGAGGTGAAGGGCTTCTTCGAGGTCCACCGCGAGCTCGGGACGCATCCCGGGGGCGTGCACCTGGAATTCACCGGGGGCGACGTCACGGAATGCGTGGGAGGCGGTGAGGAGGTGAGCCTGGACGGGCTGAGCGAACGCTATGAGTCCACTTGTGACCCCCGGCTCAACCGCACCCAGTCGCTGGACCTCGCATTCCTGGTCGCCGAGATGTACCGGGAACGCTGAATTCCGGTTAAAGCCGTTATCGCGGGGTGCCCCGGAGGGTGTCCAGAGGGCCTCTCAAGCGGCCCGCAAGCAGTCGTCAAGAGGGGTTCGGGAGTACTTTATTGCCCCACGGACCCCTCTTGACCTGCAGGTATATCGTCCTTATCGAAATGGCGCAGCCTCGGAAGGCGCAGCGATATCAGCTCGAAGCCGCCCCTTCCTAGTGTTCTTCTCACCGGAACAAAGCGAAGCTCAAGCGGAACTCAACGGGGGAAGAACAGAGATGCAGAACACGTGGCGTACCCAGGTCAAGCGCATCACCGTCGCGATCATCGCCGCCATGGCGATCGCGGGTGGCGTACAGATCGCCGCCGAGGATGGTCCGGCCGGCAGCAGCGGCAGTGCCGGCACCGGCGTGACCGCAGACGCCACGACCCCGCAGGCTCCGCCCGCGGCCCCCACCCCGTCGCCGTCCGCCACCAAGGACAACGACGAGTGGAGCTGAGCGGCGGGGGCCACCCCACCACTCACCCGAGGGAGACCCAAGTGACCACCGCCAGACCAGAACCCGCCCGCGAAGCGCGCAGCTGGCCCGCCTTGCTGGACACCCTGCTCGCCGGCCGAGACCTGGCCCCCGCCGACACGGCCTGGGCCATGGACCGGGTGATGAGCGGCGAGGCCACCGACGCCCAGCTCGCCGGCTTCCTGGTCGCCCTGCGGGGCAAGGGGGAGACGGTCGGTGAACTGGAGGGCCTGGTACGGGCCATGCTCCACCACGCGGTACCCCTCGACGTCCCCGGCGCCACGGTCGACGTGGTCGGCACGGGCGGTGACGGGGCCCGGACCGTCAACATCTCGACCATGTCGGCGATCGTCGCGGCCGGCGCCGGCGCCCGGGTCGTCAAGCACGGCAACCGGGCGTCGAGTTCGGCCTCGGGCTCGGCGGACGTGCTGGAGGCCCTGGGCGTGCGGCTGCGCCTGGAGCCGGCGCGGGTGGCCGCCCTCGTGGAGGAGGCCGGGATCACCTTCTGCTTCGCCCCCGACTTCCACCCGTCCATGAGGCACGCCGCCGCGGTCCGCAAGCAGCTGGGGATCCCGACCGTCTTCAACGCGCTCGGGCCGCTGACCAACCCGGCCCGGCCGACCGCCCAGGCGGTCGGCGTGGCGGACGCGCGGCTGCTCCCGCTGATCGCCGGGGTGCTGGCCCGCCGGGGCGGCAGCGCCCTGGTGTTCCGCGGGGACGACGGCCTCGACGAGCTCAGCGTCACCACCACCTCGACCGTGCTCAGCGTCGAGGGGGGAAGGGTCCGGGAGGAGTCCTTCGACCCCCGCGACGCGGGCATCGCGCCCGCCCCGGTGGACGCCCTGCGCGGCGGGGACGCCGCGCACAACGCGGAGGTGGCCCGGCGGCTGTTCGCCGGCGGGGAGCGGGGTCCGGTGCGCGACGCGGTGCTGCTCTCGGCCGCGGCCGCGCTGGCCGCGGCCGAGCCGTCCCGGGGCCGCACGGTCACCGAGCGGCTGCGCGAGGGGATCGCCGCCGCTGCGGCCGCCCTGGACTCGGGGGCCGCGGAGGCGGTCCTGGAGCGCTGGGCGCGGGCGGCCGCCGGACACGCCGGAGCGCCGCTCGCCGCCGCCGGGCGGTGAGCGGCAGGCGCCGCACGGAACGCCGACGCGCCGCGGTGCGGCCGGGCCGGTCCCTGGGAGGGGGACGGCGCGGCCGCACCGGCGGCGGTCGGCGGTCGGGGGTGGGGCGTCGCGGGGTCAGGGCGAGAGGGCGGCCGCCTTCGCCGGCAGCCGTACCGGCTCGTGGACCAGCGGCCCCTCGGCCGTGTCGGCGGCCTCCTTGCCCGGGGACACGCCCCGGCGGATCCAGGACAGGGCGGGCGAGGTGATCGTGGTGGTGAGCAGGGCCATCAGGACGAGCATCGTGAACAGCTCGGGCCCGATCACCCCCAGCTCCAGCCCCAGGTTCAGCACCACCAGCTCGGTCAGGCCGCGGCAGTTCATCAGCGCCCCGATCGACATGGCGTCCCGCCAGGACTGGCCGGTGGCCCGGGCTGCCGCCGTGCTGCCGCCCCACTTGCCGAGGAAGGCCACGACCATGACGGCGCCGGCCCACAGCAGCATCATCGGGTCGGCGGCCACCAGCCCCACATCGGTCTTCAGGCCGGTGTTGACGAAGAACAGCGGCAGCAGGATGGGGATGGTGAAGGCCCGCAGCCGGGCCGCGCACAGCTCGATTACCCGCGAGCCGCGCGGGGTGATCACCCCGAAGACGAAGGCGCCGAACAGGGCGTGCACGCCGATCTTGTCGGTGGTGAAGGCCGACAGGCACAGACCGCTGAACAGCACCACCAGGACGACGGAGTCCACCGTGCGGGCGGCCCGTACGGCCCACTTGGCGAGCAGCGGCCGGACCGCGTAGATCATGAAGGCCAGGAACAGGGCCGCGAGGGCCGCCGTCGTCGCCGCCTCGACGGGGGAGCTGCTGGTGCTGACGGCGACGACCGCGGCCAGCAGGCACCAGGCGGTCACGTCGTCCACCGCCGCGCAGGCCATGGCCAGCGCGCCGATCCGGGTGTGGTAGAGCCCCCGGTCGGTGAGGATCCGGGCGAGCACGGGGAAGGCCGTGATGCTCATGGACACGGCGATGAACAGCACGAACGCGAGCTTGGTGACCCCCTTCGGGGCCATCGTGTCGTACATCAGCAGTGCCAGGCCCGAGCCGAGGACCAGCGGGAGCGCGATGCTCGCCTGGCTGACGCCGATGGCGGTACGGCTGTGCCCGCGCAGGGCCGAGAGGTTGAGTTCCAGGCCCACCAGGAACATGAACGCCAGCAGACCGATGTTTCCGAAGGCCCCGGTGAACGGCAGGACCGTCCCGGGGAACAGCCATGCCTGGGCTCCGGGCCACAGCCAGCCGAGCAGCGAGGGGCCCAGCAGGATGCCGACGGCGATCTCGCCGACCACCGGCGGCTGACCGATCCGGCGGAAGAGCATCGCGCCGGCCTTGCACGCGATGATGACGGCGGGGATCGCGATCAGCAGATCGGGCAGCGGGTCACGGGCGGACACCGGCGGCTCCTTCCCGGTCCGACGGGGCGGCGAGCGGGGCGGGTATCGCCGGTAGGGGAGGGGCCGCCGCGGGCGGGCCGGGGACGGCCGTGGCGTCGGTCCAGCGGGCGTAGCGGCGCTTGCCGTACAGCAGGGGCTCCTCGCCGTCGTGCAGCGAGACCCGGCTGATCCGGACGAACACGGCGGTGTGGTCGCCGAACTCGACGGCCTGGGTGACCTCGCCGTCGGCGATGGCGTGCGAGGACCCGGCCAGGTGCGGGCCGCCGGCGCCCAGCGGCAGCCGCCACTCGACGCGCTCGAAGCGGTCGGGGGCGCCCGAGGCGAACAGGTCGGAGACGGGGCGGGCGTTCTCGTGGAGCAGGTTGACGGCCACGTGCCCGGTCTCCAGGACGGCCTGGACGGTCGGGCTCGCGGTGCGCAGGCACAGCACCACGGTGGGCGGGGAGAGGGCGACGCTGGCGAGCGAGCTGCACGTCATGCCGCGCGGCTCGGAGTCCGCGCCGATCGTGGTGATCACCGAGACGCCGGAGGGGAAGGCCGACATCAGGGGCCTGATGTCGGCTTCGGCCGCGTCGGACAGACCGGCGCGGACGGTGGGGGCGCTCGGGGCGATCGGGGCGGTGCGGGCGGACGGGGACGGCTGCGAGGTGGCTGTCATGAGCGGGACTCTCCTGGTCTGGGGTGCGGCGCGGGGCCCGGAAGCCGGAGGGAGGGGCCGGCTCCGGGCCTGCGCACCGGAAGGAAGCGACTGCGTACTAGCCGTGCAGCTTGCGGAGGTAGTCGTACGTGCTGGGGAGGGTGTCGAGGAGGTGGTTCTGCTCCTGCTTGACCTTGCCGAACAGGGCCTCGGCGCCGGCCACCGAATCGGGCTTGTGGGCGAGGATCGGCAGCGGGGCGTCCGGCTCCAGGCCGAGGCCGGCGAAGACGCAGTAGTAGCTGCCGTTGGTCCAGAAGTTGCGGAATTCCGCCTCGAAGTTGCCGTAGTACGTGGACTCGTCCGCGATCGGCGAATTGATGGCCAGGCCGGCCTTGTAGGCGGAGATCTTCTCCTGGATGTTCTTCGGGAGGGTCAGCTCCTTGTTGGCCCGCCAGAACGGCGTGTCGTTGCGCGGCGCGTAGTAGAAGTGCGCCTGGATGAAGTCGCGGGTGTCGTCGAACATCACCTCGATCTCGTGGTTGAAGCTGTTCGCCAGCTCCGGGTTGAAGGTGCGGTCCGGGAAGTGCTTGGCGAGCTGGTAGATGGCCGCGGTGATGAAGTAGATGCCCGTCGATTCCAGCGGCTCCAGGAAAGCGGAGGAGAGGCCGATGCTGACGACGTTGTTCACCCAGGCGCGGCGGTTGCGGCCGACCCGGAACTTCACGTGGTTGAACTTCGTCGTCTCCGGGTCCAGGCCCCACAGGGCGCTGAATTCCCTGGTCGCCTCCTCCTTCGTCGTGAACTTGCTGGAGTAGACGTAACCGGAGCCGAAACGGCCCAGCATCGGGATCTTCCAGGTCCAGCCGGAGGACATCGCGATGGCGGAGGTGTACGGCTCGATGCCGTTCGCCTCGTCGTCGTGCGGGACGGCGGTGGCGACGGCGCTGTCGCACAGCAGGTGGTCGCTCATGTCGATGAACGGCTCTTCCAGCGCCTGGTTGATGAGCAGGCCGCGGAAGCCGGAGCAGTCCACGAACAGGTCGGCGTCCAGCACCCGGCCGGCCTTGGTGTGCAGGGCTTTGACGAAGCCGCGCTCGTCCTTCTCGGCGTGCGTCATCTCGTCCTGGACGTGGTGGACGCCCTGCTTCTCGGTGGCGAAGCGGCGCAGGAAGTCGGCGACCAGCGCGGCGTCGAAGTGCCAGGCGTAGCGGGTGGACGGGGTGCCGTCGAGCCACTTCGGGGACTTCTTCGCGTCCATCACCGGGGGCTCGCGGAAGCACGCGTAGTCGAACGGCTCCTCGGTCAGGCCCTCCAGCTTCCGCTTGGCCCAGTAGTGCGACATCGGGACGTTGTCGCTGTCGGGCAGGATGCCGAACGGGTGGTAGAAGTGGTCCGGGCCGCCGTTCTCCAGCTCACGCGCGTCGGGCTGGCCCTGGCCGCCGGTTCTCCAGTTCACGAACCGCACCGCCATCTTGAAGCTGGCGTTGCACTCCCGCATCCACTCCTCCTCGGCGATGCCGAGGTAGTCGAAGAGGACCTTGTGGAGGTTCGGGACGGTGGCCTCGCCGACACCGATCCGCGGAATCGCCGGCGCCTCCAGGACCGTGATGTCCACGGTGCCCTGCAGGGCCTTCCCGAGATAAGCGGCGGTCATCCAGCCGGCGGTGCCGCCGCCCAGGATGACGACTTTCTGAATGCGCGAGTCGGTGCCGGTCATGTGGGGACTCTCTCTTCCGTCTGCTGGGGAGTTCCGTTGTGCGATGGGAAGAGATTCGGACCGTCGACTATGCGCCACCTATAACCGGCCGTATGGCGTCGATATAGCGGATTGGCCGAATCTCGGTCCCGTTGTATCCGCACCCCGCAACTCCCAGCAGAGGATGGCTGCATCAGATGCCGTACGACGAAGGGACGAAGGGAATCCTCTCGACAGTGGGAGGAACACCGCTCATCGAACTGGAGCGTTTGCTGCCGGGCCTCGGCTCGCGGGTGTTCGCGAAGGTGGAGCGGTTCAATCCCGGAGGAAGTATCAAAGACCGCTCGGCACTCTCCATGGTGCTGGCGCGCATCAGGTCCGGGGAACTCGTCCCGGGCACATCCACGGTGATCGAGTCGAGTTCGGGCAATCTCGCGATCGGGCTCGCCCAGATCTGCGGCTATTTCGGCCTGCGCTTCATCTGCGTCGTCGACGCCCGCACGACCCGGCAGAACGTGGCGATCCTGCGGGCCTACGGGGCCGAGGTCGAGGTCGTCGTCGACCCCGACCCGGTCACCGGCGAGCTGCTGCCCGCCCGGCTGCGGCGGGTCGCCGACCTCGTCGCCGAGACCCCCGACGCCTACTGGCCCGACCAGTACTCCAACCCGCTCAACCCGGTCGCCCACCAGAACACGATGCGCGAGATCGCCGAGGCCCTCGACGGCCGCGTCGACCAGCTCGTCGTGGCCGCGGGCACCAGCGGAACCCTGGGCGGCTGCGCCGAGTACATCCGCCGGCACGGGATGAACACCACCGTCAACGCGGTCGACGCCATCGGCAGCGTGCTGTTCGCCCCGCCCGAGCGCGTCACCCGGCTGATCCCGGGACACGGCGCCTCGGTCGTGCCCCGGCTGCTGCGCCCCTCGGACGCGGACCGGGTCATCCACGTCGGCGACCTCGACTGCGTCGTGGGCTGCCGCCGCCTGGTGCGCCAGGAAGCGGTGCTGGCCGGCGGCTCCTCGGGGGCCGTGGTCGCCGCCCTGGAGCGGATCGCCCCGGACATCATCCCGGGCTCCAACGTGGTCCTCGTCCTGCCCGACGGCGGCGACCGCTACCTGGAGACGATCTACGACGACGACTGGGTGCGCCGCCAGTTCGGCGAGGTCTCCCACCTGTGGAAGGACCCGCAGCCGGCCGTCACGCCCCACCTCGTGGATATAGGCCACGGATAGCGGCCGCTCCCACCATCGAACCATCGCCCCCGCACGATCCCCACCCAACGGAGGAATTCGGATGACCACCCAGATCGCCACCCTCGACGCCGAGCGCAAGGAGCAGATCAAGGAGATCGTCTGCGACATCCTGGAACTCGACCTCGACGAGGTGACCGAGACCAGCCTCTTCAAGGAGGAGCACGACGCCGACTCCCTGCGCACCATCGAGATCCTCGCCTCGCTGGAGCGCGTCTTCGGCATCACGCTGGAGCAGGCCGAGCTCAGCCGCATGGTCAACCTGGTCGGCGTGTACGCCGTGATCGCGGAGGCCGAGGGCAAGTGAGCGACCGGACGGCCGCGACGGGGCGGCGACCCGCCGCCCGGCACCGGGTGGTGATCACGGGTCTCGGTGTCGTGACGAGCATCGGCACGGGCGTCGACGCCTTCGCCGAGGGCCTGCGGGGCGGACGCAGCGGGGCCAAGCCCATCAGCGCGTTCGACACCACCGGCTTCGCCCATTCCAACGCCTGCGAGATCACCGACTTCGAGCCGGAGGCCTGGCTGCGCGAGCTGCCGGCCGACGAGCTCGGCCGGGCCGCCCAGTTCGCGGTCGCCGGGGCCCGCATGGCGGTGGCCGACGGCGGACTCACCGAGGCGGACGTCCGGGCCAGGCGCTCCCTGGTCTCGGTCGGCACCACCGACGGCGAGTCCCGCGACCTCGACCACCTCACCGGGCTCCAGGTCGCCCAGGGCGAGGACACCCTCGACCCGGTGGTCGCCCGGCGCGTCTGGCCGGGCCGGCTCTCCGCCGGGATCGTCCGCGAACTGGGCCTGGAGGACGTCGAGACGGTCACCGTCCCGACCGCCTGCGCCGCCGGCAACTACGCCGTCGGCTACGGCTACGACGCCATCAGCTCCGGCGACGTGGAGATGGCCCTGTGCGGCGGCGCCGACGCCCTGTGCCGCAAGACGTTCACCGGCTTCTACCGGCTCGGCACCATCGCCCCCGACGTGTGCCGGCCCTTCGACGCCGACCGGCAGGGCATCCTCACCGGCGAGGGCGCCGGCATCCTGCTGATGGAGTCCCTGGAATCCGCCCTGGCCCGCGGCGCCCGGATCTACGCCGAGGTCCTCGGGTACGGGCTGTCCTGCGACGCCAGCCACCCGGTCGCCCCCGACCGGGACTCGATCGCCCGCTGCATCACCGCCGCGCACGCCAACGCCGGCATCACCCCCGCCGACGTGGACTTCATCTCCGCGCACGGTACGGGCACCAGGGCCAACGACGTCACCGAGGTCGGCGCGATCCGCCAGGTGTTCGGCGAGGACCTGCCCCGCACCGTCTCCATCAAGTCGATGATCGGCCACACCATGGGCGCCGCCAGCGCCCTGGCCTCAGCGGCCTGCGCCCTCGCCCTGCGCGAGGGGTTCATCCCGCCGACGATCAACCACCGCACCACCGACCCCGAGTGCGGCGTGGACTGCGTACCGAACGAGGCCGTCGAAGCCGACCTCAAGGTCGTGCAGAACAACGGACTCGCCTTCGGCGGCAACAACGCCGTGCTGGTCCTCGGCCACTGGGAAGACGAGAGGAGCGCCGTCGCATGAGCACGGCAGCGGAACCCCGCGAGCGCCAGCTCGTCATCTCGGGCTGGGCGGTCAGCTCCCCGTACGGGCTGGGCCGCCGGGCCTTCGCCGAGGGACTCCTCGCGCGGACGGCGGCCACCGCCCCCGTCGACACCGTCAAGTGGCCCGTCCCGTACGAGGACGCGGGCCTGATCCCCGGCTTCGACATCAAGGAGGTGCTCGGCCGCAAGGGCACCCGCTCCATGGACCGGGCCACGGGCATCGCCGTCGTCACCGTCGGCGAGCTCCTGGAGGACTTCGGCCGGGGCCTGGCCGCCGACCCGGAGAAGACCGGGCTGGTGCTCGGCACCTCCGGCAGCGTCCAGTCCATCATGGACTTCACCAAGGACGCCCTGACGGGGGAGAAGCCCTACCTCGTCGACCCGGCCCGGTTCCCGAACACCGTGATGAACTGCCCGACCGGCCAGAGCGCCATCCGGCACACCCTCAAGGGCCCCAACGTCACCGTCTCCGGCGGTTCCGCCACCGGCCTGCTCGCCCTGAACTACGCCTCCCGCCTGCTGCGCGGCGGCCACGCCAACGCCCTGCTGGCCGGCGCCGCCGAGGAGTACTCCGTCCAGCGGGCCCGCCTGGAGCGGGTCGCCGACCACGGCGGGGCCGAGGCCGACCCGCTCGGCGAGGGCGCCGCGCTGTTCCTGCTGGAGAGCGGGGACGCCGCCCGCGACGGGGGCCGCCAGGTCCTCGCCACCGTACTCGGATCCCGTTTCCGGGCCTTCCCCGAGAGCGGCCGGGCCGGCGCCGCGCTGGCCCGCTGCGTCGAGGAGGTCCTCGCCGACGCGGGCGCCGCCCCCGAGGACATCGCACTGGTCGCCCCGGGCACCCCGGCCGGGCTGCTCGGCAAGCAGGAGGAGTCCGCGCTGGACGGCGTCGCGGGCGAGCGGATCGCCGTACGCCCCCTCGTCGGCGACGCCACCGCCGCCTCGGCCGCCTTCCAGCTGGCCGCCGTCCTCGCCCACGCGGGCGCCCGGCCGGCCCTGGTCGACCGGCTCGCCCTGGTCACAGCCCTCGACCGGGACGGCACCGTCGGGGCCACCCTGCTCCGGCTCGGCTGAACCGGCGGTCCGGAACGGGGGCGCCCGCCGACGCGCCCCCGCCCGCAGTCCCGTACCCCGCCCGCAGCCCCGTACCCCCGCCCGTCCCACCCGTCCCACCCGTCCCGCGCACCCGCGCACGCCCCGCACGCACACCCGCGTTCCGAGAGAGAGGCACCTATCCATGTCCGAGACACCGAGGCCGGTAGCCCTCGTCACCGGCGGCTCGCGCGGCATCGGCCGGGCCGTGGTGGAGATCCTGGCGCGGGACGGCCACGACGTGGCCTTCTGCTACCAGTCCAACGAGGAGGCAGCCCGGCTCGCCGCGAAGTCCGCCGAGGCGCTGGGGGCGCGGGTGCTGGCCCGCCGGGTGGACGTCACGGACCGCGGACAGGTCCGGGCCTTCACCGCGGAGGCCGAGGCGGAGCTGGGCCCGGTGGAGGTGCTGGTCACCGCCGCCGGCATCGTCCGCGACGGTCACCTCGCCATGATGAAGGACGAGGACTGGGACGCGGTCGTCCGCACCAACCTCGACGGCACCTTCAACTTCGCCAAGGCGGTGGCCTTCCCGATGATGAAGCGCCGCCGCGGCACCATCATCACCCTTTCCTCCGTCGCCGCCGCCGGCAACGCCACCCAGAGCAACTACTCCGCCACCAAGGCCGGGATCATCGGCTTCACCAAGGCCCTCGCCAAGGAGTCCGGCCGCAGCGGCCTGCGCGCCAACGCCGTGGCCCCCGGCTTCATCGCCACCGACATGGTCGGCGGCCTGTCCGAGAAGCACGCCAAGGAGATGACGGACCGCATCCCGCTGCGCCGCTTCGGAGAGGCGCACGAGGTCGCCGAACTGGTGTCCTTCCTCGCCTCCGACCGCGCCTCCTACATCACCGGACAGGTCTTCCACATCGACGGCGGTCTGGTCGTCTGACCCGCCCGACCACCGGGACCAGCCTGATTCACAGAGGAGTTTCGACATGGCCGGCCGTGCCGCCAAACCGCCCCGGTTCTACTTCAACCTGCGCAGCCCCTACAACTTCTTCGCCCTGCACGACATCGAGCGCCGCCACCCCGGACTGCTCGACCGCCTCGAATGGCGCCCCTTCTGGGAGCCCGACGAGAGAACCGGACGCCTCCTCGACGAGGCCGGCGGGCAGTTCCCGTACACGCCGATGAGCCGCGCCAAGCAGTTCTACATCCTGCGCGACGTACGCCGCCTCGCCGCCGACCGGGACCTGCCGCTGACCTGGCCGGCCGACCGCACCCCATGGTGGGAGCCGGCCCACCTGACCTGGTTCCTCGCCGCCGACGCGGGCCTCGGCCGCGAGTGGGTGGCACGCGCCGGGCGGGCCCGCTGGCTGGAGGGCCGCGACATCTGCGACCCGGACACCGTCGTCGAACTGGCCGCCGGGATCGGCCTGGACCCCGCCGCCGTGGCCGCCGCCCCCGACGACGCCGGCCTGCGCGCCCGCGGGGCCGCCGCGCTGAAGGACGTGCACCGCGACGGGGTCTTCGGAGTCCCGTACTTCATCAGCGGCAGCGAGCCCTACTGGGGCCTGGACCGGGTCGAGGAGTTCGCCGCTTCCTTCGCGGACGGGGCCCCCGCCCCGGCCGCACGCCCCGAGGAGAGGGAACTCGCCGTCGTCGGAGCCGGCCGCACCACCGACATGAGCCACGCCGGAGGCTGCGGATGAGCACCACCACCGTGGAGGCGCTGCCGCTCACCGCGATCCAGCAGTCCATGTGGACGGCCTACCGGGTCTCGCCCGAGGCCTCCGCCTACAACATCGTCATGCCGCTGCGGCTGCGCGGCCGCGTCGACCCCCTCGCCATGGACGCCGCCGTCACCGCCGTCGGCGCCCGCCAGGACCTGCTGCGCTCGGTCTTCACCGAGAGCGCCGCCGGAGTGCGCCGCACCGTCCGCGAACGGCCCCTGGTCCGCCTCGAGTTCCACGACCTCGACGGCGCCTCCGAGGAGGAGCTGCACCGGGCCGCCGAGGAGGCCGGGGCCCGCCCCTTCCGCCTGGAGTCCGGAGCCTTCCGGGTGGTGCTGCTGCGCCGCTCCGACACGGACTGGGCCCTCGTCACCTCCGCCCACCACATCGTCAGCGACTTCACCTCCCGCTGGCTCCTGGTCCGCGACGTCCTCGACGCCTACGCGGGCATCGCCGCCGCCGCCGAACCCGCCTGGCGCCCCATCCCCGGCTCGTACGCCGACCACGCGGCCGAGGAGCTGCGCTACACCGCCTCCGAGGCGGGGCAGCGGGCCGCCGCCCTGTGGCACGAGTCGGTGGCCGGCGCCGCCGCCGCCGAACTGCCCCTGGACCGGCCCCGGCCCGCCCTGCGCTCCTACCGGGGCGGAACCGTCGTACGGCAGCTCGCCGAGGACACCGCCGACGGGCTGCCCGCGGCGGCCTCCGCCGCCGGGGTGACGCCCTTCGCGTACCTGCTCTCCGTCTTCCAGGCCCTCACCCACCGCTGGACCGGCCAGGACGCCTTCGTCCTCGGCGTTCCCGCCACCAGCCGGATGGGCCGCGCCCAGCGCGACGTGATCGGCTGCTTCCTCAACACCATGCCGGTCCGCGCCGACTTCGACGCCCGCTCCACCTTCCGCAGCGCGGCCGCCCAGGCCGGCGAACGCGTCATGCGCGGCATGGTCAACGTCCGCTACCCCTGCGCACTGGCCTTCCCCCGCGCCACCGTCTTCCGCACCGCGCTGTTCCTCGTCCAGATGGACCGCATGGAGCCGCCGGTGCCCAACGTCCCGCCGGGCGCGAGCGAGGGGCCCTCCGTCCCGTACGCGGGGCTCGACATCGCCCTGATCGACGTCCCCCAGCAGGAGGGCCAGCTGGACCTGCTGCTGCGCATCGAGCAGACCCCGCAGGGGGTCACGGCCGTCTTCTCCTACGACACCGACGTACTGGACCGCGAGACCGTCGCGCGGTTCGCCGACGGCTACGAGCGGATGCTCGCGGCCGCCGTCCAGGACCCGGACACCCCGGTCGCCGACGTGGAACTCGCCGGCGCGAACGAACTGGAGGCCCTGCTGGCCCTGGGCACCGGCGCGGACACCGGACTCGACGGCTTCGACGCCTTCGACGGCTTCGACGAGTTCGACGAGTTCGAGTCCTTCGAGAACGCCCGGGAGCAGCGGTGAGCCCCCGTGTCGCCGTCATCGGCGCGGGACTCGGCGGCCTGACCGCCGCCGCGGCCCTGTACGCCCGCGGCCTGGACGTCACCGTGTACGAGCGCGGCGAGGCCCTGCGCGAGCAGGGCGTCGGCATGCACCTGGGCCCCAACGGCACCAGACTGCTGGAACGCCTGGGCCTCGCCCCGCGCCTCGCCGAAATGGCCGTCCGCCCCGAGGCCCTGGAGGTCCGCGCCTTCCACGACGGGGCCCCGGTGGCCGTGCAGGAGATGGGCGAGGCCTGGGAGCGGCGGTTCCGCGCCCCCTACCTCACCGTCCACCGCGGTGACCTGCACCGCATGCTGGCCGGCCTGGTCCCGGCGGAGCGGGTGCGCACCGGCAAGGAGCTGGTGCGGTACGAGGAGCGCCCCGACGGGGTACTGCTGGAGTTCGCCGACGGCACCACCGACCGGGCCGACGTCCTCGTCGGCGCCGACGGGGTGCACTCGGCGGTGCGCCGCGCCCTCGCCGGCGACGACGCCCCCGTGTACTCCGGGAACAGCGCCCTGCGCGGCCTGGTCGCCGCGGCGGACGTACCCGGCCTCGACCCGGCCCGCATGTACATGTTCGCGGGCCCCGGCGCACGCGTGCTGTGCTACCCGGTCTCCGGCGGGCGGGAGTTCACCTACGTGGTGGTGGCCCCGGCCCCCGAGGGCGACGCCGAGTCCTGGACCAGCGCCGGCGACCGGGCCGACCTGGACTCCGTCCTCGCCGGCTGGGCGCCGCAGGTCCGCGAACTGGCCGGCGCGGCGGGCGAGGTGCGCCGCTGGGCCCTGTACGACCGGGCCCCCCTGGAACGCTGGAGCACCGCCCGCACCACCCTGCTCGGCGACGCCGCCCACCCGATGCTCCCGCACCACGGACAGGGTGCCAACCAGGCCCTCGAGGACGCCGTCGCCCTCGCCGTCTGCCTCGCCGAAGCAGCCCCGGACGCCCCCGGCACCGCCGCCGCCCTCGAACGCTACGAGGCGCTCCGCCGCCCCCACACCACCCGGGTGCAGCTCGGCTCCCGCGAGGGCGGCAAGCCCCCCGGCGGCCCCGGCGGTGACGTCAGGGGCGCGGCCGCCGACGTGAGCTGGATCCTCGACCACGACGTGGAAGCGGCCCTGCGCACCCCGGTGACCAGCGCCGCCGCCTGAACCGCACCTCCCCCTCCCACGGGCCCCCGACGCCGTCCGGCGCCGGGGGCCCGTCCCGCGTTCCGGCCCGTATATCCGCTCGATAGGGCATCGATAGCGCCCTCTTCAAGGATGGCCACACCTGATCACGCGAAGGGAACAGCGATGAGCGAACAGCAGAACGGCAACCGGTCCGGCGACGCGGAGGCACAGACCCGCTACCGCGTCGTCCTCAACGACGAGGAGCAGTACTCGATCTGGTGGTCCGGGCGCGAACTCCCCGCCGGCTGGACCGCCGAGGGCACCGAGGGCACCCGCGAGGAATGCCTCGCCCGGATCACCGAGGTGTGGACCGACCTGCGCCCCGCCAGCCTGCGCCGGCGCATGTCCGCCGCCTCCGCGGCCTGACCCACCCGCACCGCCGGGCCCGTCCCGGACCGCCAAGGCCTCGGGCACGGCCGACGCCACCCGATCCCGATGAAGGAGAGAACGTGAACGACCGTACGCAGTCGGGATCCGCCCCCGGCCGTCTGCTGCTGCCCGCCCTGTTCAGGGCCCAGGCCGCCCGCACCCCCGAGGCCCCCGCCGTCCTCGGCGCCGACGGAGCCGTCCTCGACTACGCCGCCCTGGACGGGCTCGCCGCCCGCTACGCCGCGGCCCTGCGCGCCCGGGGCGTGGCCCCCGGCGACTTCGTCGGCGTCTGCCTGCCCCGCGGCCCGGAACTGGTCGCCGCGCTGCTCGGCGTCTGGTTCGCCGGCGCCGCCTACGTCCCCCTCGACCCCCACTACCCCGAGGCCCGCCTCGCCCTCGTGCTGGAGGACGCCGGCGCGGCCGTCGTCCTCGCCGCGCAGGGCACCGCCGCCCGGCTGCCCGCCGGCACCAACGTCCTCGACGTCACCGACGCGCCGCGGACCGTACCGGACGAGGAGGCCGCCGCCTTCCCGCTGGCCCCCGACGCCGCCCGGCCCGCGTACGTCCTGCACACCTCCGGCTCCACCGGCCGCCCCAAGGGCGTCCTGGTCCCGCACGGCGGCATCGCCAACCGGGTCCGCTGGCTGGCCCACCGCCACAAGCTGGGCGCCGCCGACCGCTTCCTGCTGAAGACCACCATCGGCTTCGACGCCGCCGGCCTGGAGGTCTTCTCCCCGCTGATCAGCGGCGGCGCGGTCGCCGTCGCCCCCGAGGACGCCGAACGCGACCCGGCCGCCCTGCTGCGCGCCGTCGCCGCGCACGGGGTCACCGTCCTGCAGGGCGTGCCCTCCGTCTACCGGCGCCTGGTCGAACAGGCCGGCTGGGAGGACGCCGGCGCCCTGCGGCTGATCTTCAGCGCGGGCGAGCCGCTGCACGCCGAACTCTGCCGGACGCTCGCCGAGCTGGCCCCGCGCGCCGAGATCTGGAACACCTACGGCCCCACCGAAGCCTCCGTCGACGTCACCGAGCACCGCTGGGACCCGGCCCAGCAGACCGGCGCCGTCCCCATCGGCCGCCCCATCGCCCACATGCGGGCCCTCGTCCTCGACCCGGCCGGCCGGCCCGTGCCCGTCGGCGTCCCCGGCGAACTGCACGCCGGCGGCGTCGGCCTCGCCCTCGGCTACCAGGGCCGCCCCGACCAGACCGCCGAACGCTTCGTGCCCGACCCGTACGGCGCCCCCGGCGAGCGGCTCTACCGCACCGGCGACCGCGTCCGCTGGCTCGCCGACGGCACCCTGGAGTACCTCGGCCGCCTCGACCACCAGGTCAAGGTCAACGGCGTCCGCATAGAGACCGGCGAGGTCGAGGCCGCCCTCGCCGCCCACCCCTGGGTCCGCGGCGCCGTCGCCGCCGCCGTCCCCGACGGCTCCGGCGGACACCGCCTCGTCGCCTGGGTCCAGTCCCGCGGCGAGCTGCTGCGCCCCGAGGAACTGCGCACCTTCCTGCGCCGCGCCCTGCCCGACCCGCTGATCCCGTCCCTCTACGTGCCCGTCGCCGAGTTCCCGCTCACCGCCAACGGCAAGATCGACCGCTCCGCCCTGCCCGAGCCGGCCGCCGCGGCCGCCTCCGCCGCCGAGGGCGCCCACGTCCCCGTGCGCACCCCCGCCGAACGGGTCGTCGCCGAGCAGTGGTCCGCCCTCCTCGGCATCCCCGCCGACCGGATCGGCGCCACCAACGACTTCTTCCAGCTCGGCGGCGCCTCCCTGCTCCTCAGCCGGCTCGCCGAGGCCCTGACGGCCGCCGCCGGCACCCGGGTCCCGCTGCGCGCCCTGTTCACCGCCACCACCGTGGAGGCCCAGGCCGCCCTGCTCGCCGACGCCCCCGCCCTCGCCGCCACCGCCGCCGGAGCCGACGCCGACGCCGACGAGACCGTCCGGCCCGTGGAACGCCCCGCGCAGGGCCTGCCCCTGTCGCCCGGCCAGCAGGGCCTGTGGCTGATGGACCGGATGCGCCCCGGCAGCGCCGAGTGGAACGCGCCCGTCTTCATCACCCTGCCGCACGAGTACGCCGACACCACCGTCGCCGCCGCCCTGACCGGCCTCGCCGAACGCCACGAGATCCTGCGCACCCGCTACGTCCTGCGCGCTGCCGAGCCCGTCCAGATCGCCGACGCCGACGCCCGCGTCGAGCTGCGCACCACCCGCGCGGACACGGCGTCCGCCCGGGGCGCCCTGATCGAGGACGAGTTCAGTCGGCCCTTCGACCTGGAGGACGGCCCCGTCTGGCGCGCCCTGACCGTACGCGGCACGGACTCCCTGCACCTCGTGCTGTCCGTCCACCACATCGCCTGCGACGGCTGGTCCTCCGTCGTCCTCGAACGCGACCTGCTGGCCCTCGCCGCCGCCCACCACCACGGCACCACCGCCGAACTGCCCGCCCTGCCCGTGCAGTACGCCGACCACGCCGCCCACCAGCGGCGGCGGCTGGCCGGATCCGCCGCCGGCGCGGAGCTCTCGTACTGGAAGCAGGCCCTGGAGGGCATCCTCCCCGTCGACCTGCCCGCCGACCGGCCCCGGCCCGCCGTCCGCGACGGACTCGGCGCCGCCCACGTGTTCACCATCCCCGCCGAGCTGGCCGAACGGGCCGCCGCCCTCGGACGCGGCCACGGCGCCACCCTCCAGCAGACCCTGCTGACCGTGTTCGGGACCCTCGTGGCCCGGCTCACCGGCCAGTGGGACGTCCCCGTCGGCGTGCCCGTCGCCGGGCGCGAGCGGCCCGAGGTCGCCGACGTCGTCGGCTTCTTCCTCAACACCCTGGTGATGCGCTGCGACGCCCCCGCCGACGCCACCTTCGCCGAGGCACTGGTCCGGGTCCGCGACACCGCCCGGGCCGCCTTCGCCCACCAGGACCTGCCCTTCGACCGGCTCGTCGCCGAGCTGGACGAGTCCCGGGACCCCGCCCGCACCCCCCTCTACCAGGTCATGTTCGACCTGCACGAGGAGGGCCGCACCGGTACCGCCACGGCCGCCGACGACGTCGACGCCTTCCGCGGAGCCTGGCGCTCCGCCCGCACCGACCTCACCTTCGTCGTGCAGCGGCAGGCCGACGGCTCCCTGCTCGGCATGGTCGAGTACGCCACCTCCCTCTTCGACGCGGCCACCGTCGAACGGTTCGCCGCCGGCTGGGTCCGGCTGCTGGAGTCCGTCACCGCCGACCCCGGGGTCCGCCTCGGCCGCGCCGACCTGCTCCCGCCCGCCCTGCGCGCGGAGCTCCTGGCCCTGGGCCCGGGCGCCCCCGAACCCGGCGCCGGCCGGGCCGCCGAGGACACCGTGCACACCGCCGTCGCGGCCGTCGCCCGCCGCACCCCGCAGGAGACCGCCGTCGTCTGCGGCGGCGAGAGCTGGAGCTACGCCCGGCTGGAACGCCGCGCCGAGGCCTTCGGGCAGCGGCTGCGGGAACTGGGCGCGGGCCCCGAGACCACCGTCGCCGTCATGCTGGGCCGCACCCCCGACCTGATCGCCGCCTACCTCGGCACCTGGAAGGCCGGCGCCGCCTACGTACCGCTCGACCCGGCGGCCCCCGACGACCGCCTCGGCTACGTCCTGCGGGACGCCGGCGCCACCCTGCTGGTCTCCGACCTGGCCGGCGCCACCCGGCTGCGCGGCCACCACGAGGGCCCCTGGCTGGCGGTGGACACCGACACCCGCCTCGCCGCCGCCTCCGGCGCTCCGCAGGGTTCCGGGCTCGCCGCCCGGGCGCCCGGCGCCGGGGTCGCCGCCGCCGCGGGCGCCGCCGCCCTGGCCTCGGCCAGCGACCCGGCGCTCGCCGCCGACGGGCTCGACGCGTGGGCCCGTACCGCCCGGCCGCACAGCGAGGGGCCGCCGTCCTGGTCCACCACACCGCCGGAGGCACCGGCCGACCCGGCGCGGCTCGCGTACATCATGTACACCTCCGGCTCCACCGGCCGCCCCAAGGGCGTCGCCGTCGAGCACCGGACCCTGCTGGCCATGCTCCGCGCATCGCAGGCCCACCTGGACTTCGGGCAGGGCCCCGACGACGCCTGGCTTGCCCTGGCCCAGCCCACCTTCGACATCTCCTGCACCGAGCTGCTGATGCCGCTCGTCGCCGGCGGCCGCGTGGTCCTGGCACAGGAGCGGGACCTCGGCGACCACGCCGCACAGCTGCGGCTCATCGAGGAGCACGGCGTCAGCCACCTCCAGGTCGCCCCGCCGCACTGGCAGATGCTCATCGACGCGGGACTCGGCCGACGCCCGCTCGTCGGCCAGACCGGCGGCGAGCCCTGCCCGCCCGCCCTGGCCCGGGACCTGTCCCGCCGCCTGCTGCGGTTCGTCAACGAGTACGGGCTCACCGAGACCACCATCGCCGCCACCCGCTGGGACGCCCACGACACCGCAACGGCCGTACCCGTCGGCCGCGCCTACCCGCACGTCACCGCCCGCGTCCTGGACGAGTACCTGGAGCCCGTCCCGTACGGGACCACCGGCGAACTATGCGTCGGCGGCGCCGGCCTGGCCCGCGGCTACCACGGCCGCCCCGGCCTGACCGGGGCCCTTTTCGTCCCCGATCCGTACGGAAACCCCGGCGCCCGCCTCTACCGCACCGGCGACCGGGCCCGGATGTCCGCCGACGGCACCATCGAGTTCGCCGGCCGCGCCGACGGCCAGGCCAAGATCCGCGGCCGCCGCGTGGAGACCGGCGAGGTGCAGGGCGTCCTCGCCGAGCACCCCGGCGTCTCGCAGTGCGCGGTCGTCGTGCACGGCACGGGCTCCACCGCCGCGCTCGTCGCCTACTGGGTCCCCAGCGGCTCCAACCCGCCCGGGGACTCCGAACTCCTCGACCACTGCGCCCGCAGCCTGCCGGACTACATGGTCCCCGCGCTGCTGGTACCCGTACCGGAGATCCCGCTCACCCGGCACAACAAGGTCGACACGGCGGCCCTGCCCGCCCCCGACCTCGCCGCGGCCCTCTCCGACGAGCCGTACACCGCGCCGGAGGGCCCGGTCGAGGAGATCGTCGCCGAGATCTGGGCCGAGGTCCTCGCCGGGGAGGACGGCACCACCCGCCGGATCGGCGCCCGCCAGGGCTTCTTCCGGATCGGCGGGAACTCCGTCCTCGCCGCCCGCGTCATCGCCCGACTCCACGAGGAGTTCGACGTCGAGATGCCGCTGCGCGCCGTCTTCGAGCACCCCACCGTCGCCGGTCTCGCCGCAGCCGTCGAAGAGGCCGTCCGCCTCGAGATCGAGACCCTCGACCACGCCGAACTCGCCATCGCCCACAGGGAGTACCAGCCGTGACCGCACCCACCGCACCCACGCAGGACGAGCTGCGCGCGGAGCTGCTGCGCAGACGGCTCGCCGGCCGCGCGGGCCGCGCCGCGGGCGGCCCGGCCCGTACCGGGATCCCGCGCGCCGACCGGGGGGCGCCGCTGGCGCTCTCCGCGGGCCAGCGCCAGCTGTGGTTCCTGCACCAGCTCGACCCGGACAGCCCCGAGTACCTCCTGCCGCTCGCCCACCGGCTGCGCGGCCCCCTCGACGAGAACGCCCTGCGCCGCTCCTTCGACGCGCTGGCCGCCCGCCACGAGATCCTGCGCACCCGCTACCTCCTCGACGGCACCGAGCCCCGCCAGTGCGTCGACGCGGCCGGCCCCGTCGACTACGCCGTCACCGAGGTCAGCGGCGTCGCCGACGCCGACCGGGACGCCGCCGCGGCCGCCTTCGCCCGGGCCCGCGCCACCGAGGTGTTCGACCTGGCCACCCAGGCCCCGCTGCGGGTGCGGCTGCTGCGCCTGGCCGCCGACGACCACGTCCTGGTCGTGGTCATGCACCACATCGCCTGCGACGCGCTGACCCGGCCGCTACTCCTCGCCGACCTGGCCGCCTGCTACCGGGCCGCCGTGACCACCACCGGCCCGCTGGACGGCGTACTGCCCGAACCGCCCGTCCAGTACGCCGACTACGCGGCCTGGATGAACGCCCGCCAGAGCGGCCCCGCCGCCGAGGCCGCCCTCGACTGGTGGCGCGGACAGCTCGCCGGCACCGAACCGCTCGGACTGCCCACCGACCGGCCCCGGCCCTCCGTGCGCGGCTGGGCCGGCGCCGTCACCGAGTTCGACGTGCCGGCCGCCACCGCCGCCCGGCTGCGCACCCTCGCCGAACAGGAGGGCGCCACCCTCTTCATGGTCCTGCTCAGCGCCTACCAGGCACTGCTGGGCCGCTACACCGGCAAGCGGGACGTCAGCGTCGGCACGGCCGTCTCCGGCCGCACCCGCCCCGAACTCCAGCAGATGGCCGGCTACGCCTACAACAGCCTGGTGCTGCGCGGCCGCTGGCAGGGCGACCCCGCCTTCCGCGAGCTGCTCGCCGGCAACCGCACCGCCGTCCTGGACGCCTTCGACCACCAGGACACCCCCTTCGACAGGATCGCCGACGAGCTGGAGCCCGAACGCGACCTGTCCACCACCCCCCTCTTCCAGGTGATGTTCGACCTGGCCTCCGGGCAGGGCTCCGACAGCCCCGACCTGCCCGGCCTCACGGCCGGCCCGGTCGCCGCCAGCGGCAAGATCGCCCGCTTCGACCTCACCATGCACCTCGCCGAACGCCCCGACGGCTCCCTGCACGGCGCCCTGGAGTACGCCACCGACCTGTTCGAGGCCGCCACCGCCGAGCGGATCACCGGCCACTACGCCGCCCTGCTCGCCGCCGTCGCCGAAAACCCCGGCGCGCCCCTGTCCACCCTGGAGTTCATCGGCGGCGCCGAGCGCGCCCTGCTCCTCGACGGCCCCGCCGAGCCCGTCGGCGCCCCCGTGGACGCCGCCGCCCTGCGGCCCGTCTTCGAGACCATCGCCGAGCGGATGGCCGCCACCCCCGGCGCGGTCGCCGTCCGGCACGCCGGCGGCGAGCTCACGTACGCCGAACTCGACGCCAGCGCCGACTCCTTCGCCCGCCGCCTGGTCGGGCTCGGCGTACGCCCCGACGACACCGTGGGCGTGCTCCTGGACCGGGGCCCCGACCTGGTCGCCGCCCTGCTGGGCATCTGGCGGGCCGCCGCCGCGTACGTGCCGATCGACCCGGGCTACCCGGACGAGCGGATCGCCTACATGCTCGGCGACACCGGCACCCGCCTCGTCGTCACCCAGTCCCGGCACGCCTGCCGCTTCGAGAACGGGGCCGTGTCCCTCGTCGTCGTCGACGACCCGGCCGAGCGCACCGCCCTCGCCACCGCCGAGGCCGAACTGCCCGCCGCCCACGACCTCGACCAGCTCGCCTACGTCATCTACACCTCCGGCTCCACCGGCAAGCCCAAGGGCGTCCTCATCGGCCACCGGGGCCTGGCCAACTACCTCACCTGGACCGCCGGCGCCTACGCCTCGGCCGGCACCGGCGGCGCCCCCCTGTTCTCCTCCGTCGCCTTCGACCTGGGCGTCCCCGACCTGTACGCCCCGCTGATGACCGGGCAGAGCGTCCACCTGCTGCCCCAGGACTTCGACACCGCCGACCTGGGCGCGCTGCTCGCGGACGGGGGACCGTACGCCTTCATCAAGCTCACCCCCGGCCACCTCGACCTGCTCTCCCAGCAGCTGGAGCCCGCGCAGGTCCGCGACCTGGCCGGACTGGTCATCGCCGCCGGCGACTCCTTCACCCACCGCCTCGCCGAACGCTGGGCGGCTGCCGCGGGCCCCGACGGCACCCGCCTCGCCGCCGAGTACGGCCCCACCGAGATCACCGTCGGCAACTCGGCGCACTTCCTCGCCGCCGACGGCGCCCCCCGCGGCCCCGTCACCACCGAGCTCGTCTCCATCGGCCGGGCCATCCCCCACACCACCATGTACGTCCTCGACGAGCGGCTGCGGCCACTGCCGCTGGGCGTCCCCGGCGAGGTGTGGATCGGCGGCACCGGCCTGGCCCGCGGCTACGCCGGCCGCCCCGACCTCACCGCGGAACGCTTCCTGCCCGACCCGTACGGCGCACCCGGCGCCCGCATCTACCGCACCGGCGACCTCGCCCGGGTCCTGCCCGACGGCAGCCTCGACTTCGTCGCCCGCATCGACCACCAGGTCAAACTCCGCGGCTACCGCATCGAACTCGGCGAGATCGAGACCGCCCTCACCGCGCTGCCTGCCGTCGGGGAGGCCGTCGCCCTCGTCCGCGAGGACACCCCCGGCGACAAGCAGCTGGTCGCCTACCTCGTCCCCGCCCCCGGCGCCGACGAGGGCGCACTGGCCCCCGCCGCCCTCAAGGACACGCTGGCCGAGGCCCTGCCCGCCTACATGATCCCCTCCGCCTACCTGCGCCTGGACGCCCTCCCGCTCACCGCCAACGGCAAGCTCGACCGGCGCGCCCTGCCCGCCCCCGGCCGCGAGGCCACCGCCGTCGGCGAGCACGTCGAGGCCCGCGACGCCGCCGAGGCCTCCATCGCCGCCGTCTGGGCCCAGGTCCTCGGCCTGGAGAAGGTCGGCGTCCACGACAACTACTTCGACCTCGGCGGCGACTCCATCCGCGCCGTCTCCCTCGTCGGCGCCCTGCGCGAGGCCGGCTGGGAGACCAGCGTCCGCGACGTCTTCGAACACCGCACCGTCGCCAGGCTCCGCGCCGCCCTCGGCGACCAGACCGGCGACGGCTCCGCCGAACGCGCCGACGGCCCCGTCGCCCCCTTCGCCCTGATCTCCGAGGAGGACCGGCTCACCCTGCCCGCCGACGTCACCGACGCCTACCCGGTCTCCCGGATCCAGGCCGGAATGCTCGTCGAGATGCACGGCCGCAGCGGCGAGAACCGCTACCACAACATCACCTCCTTCCGGATCCGCGACGCCCTCCCCTTCGACCCCGAGGTCTTCCGGCGCGCCGCCGACCTGATCGTCGAACGCCACGAGGTGATGCGGACCTCCTTCGCCATGGCCGGCTACAGCGAGCCCCTCCAGCTCGTCCACGCCGTCGGCACCGTCTCCATGCCGTGCGTCTTCGAGGACCTGCGCCACCTGCCCCGCGAGGAACGCGAGTCCACCCTGTGGTCCTTCGCCGACCGCGACCGCGAGGAGCTGTTCGACCTCACCGCCGCCCCCCTCATGCGGATGGCCGTCCACCTCGTCGACGACGAGAGCTGGTGGCTGTCCATCACCGAGTGCCACCCCGTCATCGAGGGCTGGAGCTACCACTCCCAGCTGATGGAGCTGCTCCGCGCCTACAACGCCATCCGCACCGGCGGCGAGCCCGAACCGGCCCCGCCCGTCCCGGCCGTGCGCTACGCCGACTTCATCGCCGGCGAGCTGCGCTCCCTGGCCGACGCCGGGGACCGCGACTACTGGCGCGAACTCGTCGACTCCCACGACAAGTTCACCATCCCCACCGGCTGGGGCGGCGACCCGCACGGCATCGACGAGCGCTACCGCATCGACATCGACCTCGCCGAGGTCGAGCCGGGCCTGCGCGCGCTCGCCTCCGCCGCGCAGGTCCCGTACAAGAGCGTCCTGCACGCCGCGCACGGCAAGGTCCTGTCGATGCTGACCCGGGCCGGGGCCTTCCGCGGCGGCATGGTCGCCGACGCCCGCCCCGAGGAGGCCGGCGCCGAGCGGGTCTCCGGCATGTACCTCAACTCCGTGCCCTTCCCCTACCGCACGGGCGCCGCTACCTGGGGCGAGCTGGCCCAGGAGGTGTTCGCCCGCGAGGTCTCGCTGTGGCCGCACCGCCGCTACCCGATGCCCGCCATGCGCGTGCCCGGCGGCGAGAGCCACCTGATCGACGTGCTCTTCCACTACCTGGACTTCCACCAGGTCGACGTCGAACTCATCGACATCATGGCCAGCCGCGACGACAGCCCCAACGAGTTCCCGCTCGTCGTCGGCACCCCGGTGCGCGGCCACATGTCGATCGCCTCCCGTACGAGGACCCTCGCCAAGGCCAACGCCGAACGCCTCGCCGGGCTCTACCGGGCCGTGCTCGCCGAGATGGCCCGCACCGGGGCCGACGGGGACGCCACCGGCGCCTTCCCCACCCCGTACGAGAGGGCCCGCCTGGCCGCGCCGCCGCTGCCGCACCCCGAGACCCCGGTGGACGTCCTCACCGGCTTCGAGGCACGGGCCGCCCGCACCCCGTGGGCCACCGCCCTCACCGGTGCCGGCGCCCCCGGCACCTCCTACGCCGAGCTCGACGAGCGGGCCAACCGCATCGCCCGCCGGCTGCGCGCCCTCGGCGCCGGCCCCGAGACCCGGGTCGCCGTCCTGCTGGACCGCGGGCCCGAACTGGTGGCCGCCCTGCTCGGCGTGTGGAAGGCCGGCGCGGCGCAGCTCCCGGTCGACCCCTGCACCCCGGACGCCCGGATCGCCGGGCTCGGCTTCGAACTGGCCCTCACGCAGGCCTCGTACGCCCCGCGCTTCGCCGGGATCCTGCCCGAGGGGCGGGTGCTCGCCACCGAGGACGTCTCCCACGAGGGCGACGGCGGCCCGCTCGGCCTGGCCCTCGACCCGGACCGGCTGGCGTACGTCCTGCACACCTCCGGCTCCACCGGCACCCCCAAGGGCGTCGAGGTCACCCACCGGGCCCTCGCCCACTACCTCGACTGGGCCGTACGGGCCTACGCGGAGGCCGGCACCGGCGGCGCCCCCTGGTTCACCTCCGTCGGCTTCGACCTGGGCCTGCCCGCCCTGTACGCGCCGCTGCTCACCGGGCAGCGGGTGCACCTGCTGCCGCAGGACTGGCAGCCGGGCGAGTTCGGCCCGCTGCTGCTGGCCGGCGCCCCGTACTCCTTCGCCGGCCTGACCCCCGGCCACCTCCAGCTGCTGGAGGCGCAGCTCACCGACAGCGAGCTCGGCGGCCTCGCCGGGATCACCGTCTGCGCCGGCGACGCCTACCCGACCGCGCAGGCCGAGCGGGTCTCCGCCCGGATCGCCGCGGCCGGCGGGCGGATGCTGCTCGGCTCCGAGTACGGGCCCACCGAGGCCACCGTCGCCGCCACCTTCGGGTACGTCCGCCCCAACACGGGCCGCACCCTCGTCCCGCTCGGCTCCAGCCTGCCCGGCGTGCTGCTGAGGATCCTCGACGAGCGGCTGCGGCCGGTGCCCGACGGCATCGCCGGCGAGGTCTGGCTCGGCGGCGAGGGACTGGCCCGGGGGTACGCGGGACAGCCCGCACTCACCGCCGAATCGTTCCTCCCGGACCCGTACGGACTCCCCGGCACCCGCATCTACCGCACCGGCGACCTCGCCCGCCTCCTGCCCGGCGGCATCCTGGAGTTCACCGGCCGCGCCGACGAGCAGGTCAAGATCCGCGGCCACCGCGTCGAACCCGGCGAGGCCGAGGCCGCCCTGACCGCCGACCCGGCCGTCCGCGAGGCGCTCGTCACCCCCGTGGACGCCGCCGACGGCGGCAAGCGGCTCGCCGCCTGGGTGGTCCCCGCCGACGGGGCGCCCGTCGAGGTGGCCGCCCTGCGCGACCGGCTGCGCACCGTCCTGCCCGCCGCCGTCATCCCGGCCACCGTCACCGTCGTCGCCCGGCTCCCGCTGACCGCGAACGGCAAGCGCGACAAGGCCGCCCTGGCCTCCCGCCAGGCCACCGCGACCCCCCTGCCGTACACCGCCCCCCGCACCGACCTGGAGAAGGTGCTCGCCGAGGTCTGGCGCGAGGTACTCGGCCTCGAACAGGTCGGCGTCCACGACGACTTCCGCGACCTCGGCGGGGACTCCCTGCTGGTCGCACCCCTGCTCGTCACCGCCCGCAGGCACGGACTGGCCCTCGACCTGGCCACCGCGCTCCGCAACCACACGGTCGCCCAGACGGCCACCGCGCTCGAAGCCGCCGCCCGCGAGGACGGCGCAGACCACCCCCGGAAGGGCTGATCCGATGGACCGCCACACCACCGACCGGCGGGGCCGCCGCCCCGCCCGCCACCTGATCTCCATCGACGACCTCACCGACCTGGACCTGCGCCGCATCGTCGCCCGCGGAGCCCAGTTCTCGGCCGGCACCGCCACCGGCTCCGACGCCCTCGACGGCCTCGTCGCCGGCATCTACTTCGCCAAGACCTCCACCCGCACCCGCACCGCCTTCTCCTCCGGCGCCCTGCGCGTCGGCGCGAAGACCGTCGCCTACGGCCCCGGCGACCTCCAGCTCAACACCGGGGAGTCCGTCGAGGACACCGGCCGCGTCCTGTCCGGCATGCTCGACGTCCTCGTCGCCCGCACCGCCGGACCCGAGGCCGAACTGCGCGGCTGGGCCGCCCAGGACCGGATGGCCGTCGTCAACGCCATGAGCGCCGAGGAGCACCCCACCCAGGCCCTCACCGACCTCACCACCCTGCTGCGCCACTTCGGCCGGATCGAGGGGCTGCGCATCCTGTACGTCGGCGAGGGCAACAACACCGCCGCCGCCCTCGCCCTGGCCCTCACCCGCTTCCCGGGCGTCCACTTCGAACTGCGCACCCCGCCCGGCTACGGGCTGCTGCCGTCCCTCGCGCGCAGGGCGCTGGCCCAGGCCGAGCGGACGGGCGCGGTGCTCGTGGAGCGGCACGACATGGACCTGCTGCCCGAGGGCTTCGACGTCGTCTACACGACGCGCTGGCAGACCACGGGCACCGAGAAGCCGGACGCGAACTGGCGGGAGATCTTCGCCCCTTTCCAGGTCACCGCCGGACTGTGGGAGGGCAGCCCGCGCGCCGCCTTCATGCACGACCTGCCCGCCCACCGGGGCGAGGAGGTCACCGCGGAGGTGCTGGACGGGCCGATGAGCATCGCCTTCGCCCAGGCCACCAACAAGATGCACAGCGCGATGGCGGTACTGGAGTACACCCACTCCGGCCCGGACGCCGCCGCGGACGACCTGGCCGGGCTCCGCCCCGCCCTGGCCGTACGGTGACCCCGCCGCCGAAGACGGCGACCGACCCGGCGGTCCTCCAGTGGCACCTGAACGAGGCCGCCGACGCCGACGCCGACGCCGTCTCCGACGCCGGGAACCCGGGTCCGGCCGCCCCCGCCGGGGCCGTCACGCGAGCCCCCGCCGCGGCTGCGGCCGAGCCCACCCGGGCCGGGGACGTGACCGAAGCGGAGGCCGGGGACCCCGCCGGGGGCGAGGAGGTGCCGCTGCGGCGGAACCGGGACTTCTCGCTGCTCTGGGGCGGCGCCGGGCTGTCGCTCCTCGCCGGGCGGGCCACCGCCGTGGCCTACCCGCTCACCGTGCTGTGGCTGACCGGCTCGCCCGGCGACGCCGGCCTGGTCGGCACCGCCCTGCTCCTCCCGCAGCTCCTCGTCCAGCTCCCCGGCGGCGCCCTCGTCGACCGCTGGGACCGGCGCCGGATCATGCTCGGTGCCGGCCTCGGACAGGCGCTGGTCGCCGGGGCGGTCGCGGCGCTGCTGCTCAGCGGCCACGTCTGGCTGTGGGCCCTGCTCGCCGCCGCCTTCGTGGAGGGCACCCTCGGCGTCCTGCACCAGCTCGCCGAGCGGGCCGCCGTCCCCGCCGTCGTCCCCGCCGGACAGCTCCCCGCCGCCCTCACCGGCAACGAGGCCCGCACCCGCGGCGCGGCCATCGCCGGCCAGCCCCTGGGCAGCGGCCTGGTCGCCCTCGGGGCCTCCTTCCCCTACGTGGCGGCTCTCGTCGGCCAACTGGCGTCCGTGGCTCTGCTGTTCGGGGTCCGCGGCAAGCTCCAGGCCGAGCGGACCGGCCCGCGCCCCGACCTCCTCGCGGACGTCAGGGAGGGGCTCGTCTGGATGTGGCGCCAGCACTTCCTGCGCGCCGTCATGGCCGCCGTGGCCGTCTCCAACCTGCTCTTCCAGGGCCTCAACCTCGCGGTGATGACCGGGATCCAGGAGAAGGGCGGCTCGCAGTTCGAGATCGGCCTCGTCCTCTCGCTGAGCGGGGCCGGCGGGCTCGTCGGCGCCATCAGCGGCGGCTGGTGGGCCACCCGGTTCTCCCTGCGCACCCTCGTCCTCGGCGGGCTGGCCGTCTGGACGGCGCTCATGGTGCCCGTCGCCGTCCTGCGGGCCCCCTTCGCCCTCGGCGCCCTCTTCGCGGCCAGCGGCTACGTCGGCGGCGTCTTCAACGTCGCCGGCGGGGTCTTCATGGTCCGCGTCGCCCCCGACCGGATGCGGGGGAGGGCCAACTCCCTCGCCATGCTGGTCGGCGGCGGGGCCATGGCCGCCGGACCCGTCGCCGCGGGCTTCGCCCTGGAGGCGTACGGGCCCACCCGTACCGTCCTCGGCCTCAGCGCCGCCATGGGCCTCACCGCGCTCGCCGCGCTGCTCTCGCCCGCCCTGCGCCGCAACCCCCTGGAGGCGTAGCCCTTCACGCCCCGCCCCGCCCCCGCCCCGAACCCGCGCAGGCCCCCGCCCAGGGGGCCTGCGCGGCCGCGTTCCCCGGGCCCGGACACACGTACGGAACGTATAGAGCGGCCATAGCGGGCCACGGAAAAGTACAGGTCATCGCAGTACCCCGAATGCCCGTCCGCATCCGCGCCAGACCCCGAAGGAGCACGACCATGCCGCTCAACTCCATGGACCGGAGGAGCGTCCTGCGGACCGCCCTCGGCGTCGCCGGAGCCGCCGCCACCGTCGGCCTCGCCGGTGCGACGCCGGCCGCCGCCCACGGCCGCCACCGCCCGGAGCTGCCCAAGGTCGAGGGCCTGGTGGGCGACCGCTGGGCGAGCGAGTTCTGGTACGACTACGACGAGATGTCGTACTACAACCCCAGCGCGGAGATGAAGGCCGCGGTCGGGGCGATCACCGCCCCCTTCGGCGGGTTCACCAAGTCGTACGACGCCTGGGCCGCCACCCGCAAGGGCGGCCGCTACCCGCGCAGCTGGATCGAGATCATCCAGCCGAACCGCGCCCACTTCGAACTGCTCTCCCGAGAGCAGAAGAAGGTCTACGACAAGTGGTACGGCCGCGACCCGAAGGGCCTCGTCTTCGCGTTCCAGGAGTTCGGCCAGGGCACCCTCTTCGACCCGCGCCGCCCCGCCGGCAACAAGGTCCACATGATGAACTACACGCCGCCCACCCCCACCCAGGCCTACCACCGCTGGCACGCCTACCTGCAGTCCTTCCAGCTGCTGGACATCGACCGCCGCTTCTGGGCGCACATCAACCGCCTCGCCGGCACGGCCTGGGAGCTCCAGTCGATCGGCAAGCCGGTCAACGACGCCAACGACAACAAGCACCTGCCCAGGCACGTGGTCAACAAGGTCACCGCCAAGTGGCTGTGCCGCTCCGACGCCAAGGTCACCGCGGCGTTCGACGTCTGGCCCTACCCGGCCGACCTGGGCAAGTAGCCCCCGCCTCGGGCCCGTCCGCCGTACCGGACGGGCCCCGGACCCCACACCCCGGCACCAGATTCCTTACGGCTCAGGAGGATTGGCACACCATGCGAGACACGACCGGATCAGCACCCCGAATCGGCGTCTGGATGGTCGGCGCGCGCGGCTCGGTCGCCACGGCCGCCGTCGCCGGCGCCGCCGCCGTCGTCGCGGGCGCCGCCTCCCCCGTCGGGTGCGTCACCGAAACCCCCCCTTTCGCGGACGCGCCCCTCCCGGCCCTCGCCGACCTGGTGTTCGGCGGCCACGACGTCGTCGGCACACCGCTGTCGGCGAGGGCCCGGCAGCTCGTGGACGCGGGAGTGCTGCCCGCGTCCGTCCTGGGGGCGCTGGACGCCCCGCTGGCCGCCGCCGAGCTGGAGATCCGCGACGGATCCGCCCGCCCGGGCGAGTCCCAGTCCGAGACCGCCGCCCGCCTCGCCGAGGACATGGCCGCCTTCCGCGACCGGCACGCCCTGGAACAGGTCGTCGTCGTCAACGTCTCCTCCACGGAGCCGCTGCCCGACCCCGACCCGGCCTTCCTGGACCTCGCCGCCCTCGAGGCGGGCCTCGCCGCCGGCTCGGTGACCCTGCCCCCCAGCTCCCTCTACGCCTACGCCGCCTTCACCGCGGGCTGCTCCTACGTCAACTTCACCCCCTCGGCGGGCGCCGGCCTGCCCGCACTGGAGGAACTGTCCCGGCTGCGCCGCGTCCCGCACGCCGGCCGCGACGGCAAGACCGGCGAGACCCTCGTCAAGAGCGCCCTCGCGCCCATGTTCACCCAGCGCGCGCTGCGCCTGCGCTCCTGGTCCGGCACCAACCTGCTCGGCGGCGGAGACGGCGCCACCCTCGCCGACCCGGCCGCCGCCCGCTCCAAGACCGAGTCCAAGCAGCGCGCCCTGGAGGACACCGTCGGGCACCCCGTCCAGGGGCAGACCCACATCGACAACGTCCCCGAGATGGGGGAGTGGAAGACCGCCTGGGACCACATCTCCTTCGAGGGCTTCCTCGGCGTCCGCATGACCATGCAGTTCACCTGGCAGGGCTGCGACTCCGCGCTCGCCGCCCCGCTGGTCCTGGACCTCGTACGGCTCACCGCGCTGGCCGGCCGGCGCGGCGAGGCCGGGGCGCTGACCGCCCTCGGCTTCTTCTTCAAGGACCCGGCCGGCTCCGCCGAGCACAACCTCACCCTCCAGTACGAGACCCTGCGCGCCTGGGCCACCGCCCCCGCGCCGGTACGCCCGGACCCGCTGAGCGGAGCCCGGCCGTGACCCCCGCGGCCGCCCCCGCCGCGAACGCCGCCCCCGCCGCCACGGCCGGGCCGGCGGCCCGCCCCCGCACCACCGCCACCGAGACGCCGGCGCACCTGCCGCCCTTCCCCGGCCGTGCCTTCCGGGCCCGCCGCACCCTGCGCGCCTACGCCGAGCTGCTCCGGGCGCCCGCCGCGATCACCGTCCCCGGCGACGTCCTCGCCGGGGCGCTGGCCGCGGGCCGCGGCGCCGGCCCCCGCACCCTGGGCCTGGCCGGCTCCTCCGTCTGCCTCTACTGGGCGGGCATGGCCCTCAACGACTGGGCCGACCGGCAACAGGACGCCGCCGAGCGGCCCGAACGGCCCCTGCCGTCCGGCCGGATCAGCCCCCGCGCCGCCCTCACCACGGCCGCCGCGCTCACCGCCGCCGGACTGGGCGCCGCCGCCCTCGCCGGCGGGACCCGTACCGTCCTCACCCGGACCCTGCCCCTGGCCGCCGCCGTGTGGGCCTACGACCTCGGGGCCAAGAACACCCCCCTCGGGCCCGCCGTGATGGCCGCCGCCCGCGGCCTCGACGTCCTGCACGGCACCGGCCCCGGCCCCCTGCGCCCGGCCCTCGCACCGGCCGCCGCCGTCGCCGGCCACACCCTGGCCCTGACCCGGCTCAGCCGCCACGAGGTCGCGGGCGCCCCGCCGTACGAGGCCGCCCTGACCGCCCTGGCCTGTGCCGCCGCGGCCGCGGGCACCCTCCGCCGCGGCACCGGACCCGTACAGGGCGCCGCCCTCGCCCTCTACGGCGCCGGCTACGGACCCGCCCTCGCCCGAGCCGTCCGCCACCCCGCCGCCCCCGAGGTACGGCGGGCCGTCGGCGCCGGCATCCACGCCCTCCTGCCCCTCCAGGCCGCCCTGGCCGCCCGGGCCGGAGCCCCCCGGCCCGCCGCCGCGCTCGCCGCCGCCCTGCCGGTGGCGCGCCGGCTCGCCCGGAAGGTCTCCCCGACATGAGCGCACCCGCCGCGCTCCGCTTCGCGTACGGCACCAACGGCCTCGCCGACCACCGCCTCGACGACGCCCTGCGCCTCCTCGCCGACCTCGGCTACGAGGGCGTCGCGCTCACCCTGGACCACCAGCACCTGGACCCGTACGCCCCCGGACTCGCCGCCCGCCTGAACGGGATCCGGCGCGCCCTGGACGACACCGGCCTGGACGTCGTGATCGAGACCGGCGCCCGCTACCTCCTCGACCCGCGCCACAAGCACCGGCCCACCCTGCTGACCACCGATCCGGCGGGCCGCGCGCTCCGCCTCGACCTGCTGCGCCGGGCCGTCGGCATCGCCGCCGTCCTGGGCGCCGGAGCCGTGCACTTCTGGAGCGGCACCCCCGACCCCGACACCACCCGCGAAGAGGCCTGGCGACGGCTGGTCGACGGCTGCGCCGAAACCCTCGCGCACGCCGAGGCCGCCGGGATCGACCTGGCCTTCGAACCCGAGCCGGGCATGCTCGTCGCCGACCTCGCCGGCTACCGCCGGCTGCTGGCCGACCTCGGCCGGCCGGACCGCTTCCGCCTCACCCTGGACCTCGGCCACTGCCGCTGCCTGGAGCCCTGGCCCGTCGCCGACTGCGTGGCCCTGGCCGCCGACCGCCTCGCCCACGTCCAGATCGAGGACATGCGCCGGGGCACCCACGAGCACCTCCCCTTCGGCGAGGGGGAGATCGACTTCCCGCCCGTCCTGCGCGCCCTCGCCGACGCCGGCTACCAGGGCCTCGTCTCCGTCGAACTCCCGCGCCACAGCCACGCCGGAGCGGAGTCGGCCCGCCACAGCATCGCCTTCCTGCACGCCGCCGCCGGCCGGCGGCCGCAGCGGCGGACCCCACAGAAGGAGGCCGTACCGGTATGACCGCCCCCACCCTCGCCCCGCCCGCCGCCACCCTCGCGGACAGCGCCGTACACGACGCGCTGACCCTGCGCACCCTCCGCGAGTCCCTGCGCTCCGTCCTCGACCAGGAACACCGCACCCGGCTCACCGCCGCCGAGGACGCCGTCGCGGCCGTCGGCCCCGCCGCCCTGGACCGGCGCTTCCCCGCCGCCGGACGCGAATACGGCCGCGGCCCCCTGCCGGGCTGGGCCGACTGGGCCGTCGAGGACGCCGTACGCACCGTCCTGCTGCTCGCCCTGACCCGGTACGGCACCTCCGGCGCCGCCCTGACCGCCGAAGCCGCCGAACGCTACGCACACGGCGACGCCGCCGAACGCCGCGGCGTCCTGCGCGCCCTGCCGTTCCTGCCGGTCGGCGCCCGCGCCGCACACCTCACCGACGACGCCCTGCGCACCAACGACAACCGCCTCATCGCCGCCGCCCTCGGCCCCTACGCCCGCGCCCACCTCGACCAGTACCGCTGGCGCCAGGCCGTCCTCAAATGCCTGTTCACCGGCATCCCCCTCGCCAAGGTGGCCGGCCTGCACGAACGCCGCGACGCCGAACTCGCCCGCATGGCCCACGGCTTCGCCGCCGAACGGCGCGCCGCCGACCGCACCGTGCCGGCCGACCTGTGGCTCGTGGCCACCCTCGACAACTGACGTCCCACCAACCCCGACCGGAGCCCGACCATGCGCATCTTCGACCCGCACATCCACATGACGTCCCGCACCACGGACGACTACCGGGCCATGCACGCCGCCGGCGTGCGCGCGCTGGTCGAGCCCGCGTTCTGGCTGGGCCAGCCCCGCACCTCACCCGCCAGCTTCACCGACTACTTCGACGCCCTCCTCGGCTGGGAGCCCTACCGGGCCGCCCAGTTCGGCATCAGCCACCACTGCACCATCGGCCTCAACCCCAAGGAGGCGAACGACCCGCGCTGCACTCCCGTACTGGACCTGCTGCCCCGCTACCTCGCCAAGGACGGGGTCGTCGCCGTCGGCGAGATCGGCTACGACACCGTCACCGAGGCCGAGGACCACGCCTTCGCCGTCCAGCTCGCCCTCGCCGTCGAGTTCGCCCTCCCCGCCCTCGTCCACACCCCGCACCGCGACAAGGCCGGCGGCACCGGACGCTCCCTCGCCGTGATCCGCGAGTCCGGCATCGACCCCGGCTTCGTCGTCCTCGACCACCTCAACGAGGTCACCGTCCGCGAGGTCCGCGACTCCGGCTGCTGGATGGGCTTCTCCATCTACCCCGACACCAAGATGACCCCGGACCGCATGGTCGCCATCCTCAAGGAGCACGGCACCGAGCGGATCCTCGTCAACTCCGCCGCCGACTGGGGCCACAGCGACCCGCTGCTCACCCGCGCCACCGCCGAGGCCATGCTCGCCGCCGGCTTCGACGAGGACGACGTGGACCGCGTGCTGTGGCGCAACCCGGTCGCCTTCTACGCCCAGTCCGGCCGCCTCGGCCTCGACGGCTACACGGACGTCCAGGCCGCCGGCCTCTTCGCGGGCAACTCCATCGCCCGCGGCGGAAACTGATCAGGAGGAAGGAACGCCTGATGCGCTTCCGCCACCCGGACGGCACCGCCGTCCACCTCGCCTACTGCACCAACGTGCACCCCGCGGAAACCCTGGAGGGGATCACCGCCCAGCTCGACACGTACGCCGAACCGGTCCGCCGGGCCACCGGCGAACCCCTCGTCGGCCTCGGCCTGTGGCTGCCCGTCGGCGCGGCCGCCGCCCTCGCCGCCGACCCGGCCGCCGTCACCCGGCTGCGCCGCGAGCTCACCGCCCGCGGCCTGGAGACGGTGACCCTCAACGGCTTCCCCTACCGGGGCTTCCACGCGTCCGTGGTCAAACGGGCCGTGTACTACCCCGACTGGTCCGAGCCCGCACGCCTCGACTACACCCTGAACCTGGCCCGGATCCTCGCCGGACTGCTGCCCGACGACGCCGAGCGCGGCTCGATCTCCACCCTGCCGCTGGCCTGGCGCACCGCCTGGTCGCGCACCCGCACGGCCGCCGCCTCCCGCAACCTCGACGCGCTGGCCGCCGGCCTCGCCCGGATCGAGGCGGAGACCGGCCGCACCGTGCGCGTCGCCGTCGAGCCCGAGCCGGGCTGCGTCGCCGAGACCACCGAGCAGGCCGTCGCGGTCCTCTCCGGCGCCGACCACGACCGGATCGGGCTCTGCCTGGACGCCTGCCACCTCGCCGTCGCGCACGAGGACCCCGCCACCGCCGTCGGCCGGCTGCTCTCCGCCGGACTCCAGGTCGTCAAGCTCCAGGCCTCCAGCGCCCTGGAGGCCACCGACCCGCAGGACCCCCGGGTCCGGGAGGCGCTGGCGGCCTTCGCCGAGCCGCGCTTCCTGCACCAGACCCGCGAGGCCGGCCCCGACGGCACCGGCCTCCACGGCTCCGACGACCTCGGGCCCGCCCTGGCCGGAGCCCTGCCCGGCAAGGCACCCTGGCGCATCCACTACCACGTGCCGCTGCACGAGGAGCCCGCCCCGCCGCTGGCCTCCACCCGGCCGGTGCTGCGCGACACCCTGCGGACCCTGTTCGGCGGGGACCACGCCGTCACCGACCACGTCGAGGTGGAGACGTACACCTGGTCCGTGCTGCCCGAGGCGGCCCGGCCCGTCGGCGACGCCGGCCTCGCCCGGGGCATCGCCGCCGAACTCGCCTGGACGGCGCGGGAGCTGACCGCACTCGGCCTCACCGCGCCCGCCCCGGTCCCGACCGCCCCCGCCGCGCAGAAGGAGCCCGGCTCATGACCGCCCCCACCCCCTCCGGCCGGCGGCGCAAGACCGCCGTCCTGTGCACCGTCGGCCTCACCCCCCGGCTGCTGCCGCACATGCCGAACGTCCGGGCCATCGGGGAGCAGGGCTTCGCCGCCGCGCTCGACACGGTGTTCCCCGCGGTCACCGCCACCGTCCAGGCCACCCTCACCACCGGCACCCTGCCCCGCGAACACGGCGCCGTCGGCAACGGCTGGTACTTCCGCGACCACGGCGAAGTGATGATGTGGCGCCAGCACAACGCCCTCGTCCGCGGCGAGAAGGTCTGGCAGACCGCCCGCCGACGCGACCCGGACCACACCACCGCGTACCTGTGCTGGTGGTGGGCCATGGGAGCGGACGTCGACACCGTCCTCACCCCGCGCCCCGTCTACCACTACGACGGCCGCAAGGCCCCCGACTGCTACACCGTCCCCGCCGCCCTGCGCGACGAACTGACCGCCGCCCAGGGCGAGTTCCCGCTCTTCAACTACTGGGGGCCGACCGCCTCGCTCACCTCCACCCGCTGGATCGCCGGCGCCGCCCGGCACGTCGCCGACACCCGCGACCCCGACCTGTCCTTCATCTACGTCCCGCACCTCGACTACGACCTCCAGCGCTTCGGCCCCGACAGCCCCGAGGCCGTCCGCGCCGCCCGCGAGGCCGACGCCGCCCTCGGGCCGCTCCTCGCCGACCTGCGCGACCGCGGCACCACCGTCGTCGCCCTCAGCGAATACGGCATCTCGCCCGTCAGCCGGCCCGTCGACATCAACCGCGCGCTGCGCCGCGAGGGCCTGCTGTCCGTCTACGCCCAGCGCGGGATGGAGTACCTCGACCCGTACACCTCCCGGGCCTTCGCCGTCGCCGACCACCAGGCCGCCCACGTCTACGTCGCCGACCCGGGCGACGTCCCGCGCGTGCGCGACGTACTGAAGTCCCTGGACGGCGTCGACGAGCTCTGGGACCGCACCCAGCAGGCCGACTACGGCATCGACCACCCGAACGCCGGCGAGCTCGTCGCCGTCTCGGAGCCCGACGCCTGGTTCACGTACTACTACTGGCTCGACGACGCCCGCGCCCCGGACTTCGCGCGCGGCGTCGAGATCCACCGCAAGCCGGGCTACGACCCGGCCGAGCTGTTCTTCGACCCCGCCGATCCGGCGGCCAAGGCGAAGGCGGCCCTCGCGGTGCTGAAGAAGAAGGCGGGGATGCGCGCACCGCTCCAGGTGGTGCCGCTCGACCCCGGCTGCGTCCGCGGCAGCCACGGACGGCTGCCCGGCGACGACCGGGACGGGCCCGTGCTGCTCTGCTCGGACCCGTCCCGGGAACGGCCCCGCTACCACGCCACCGAGGTGAAGGACCTGCTCCTGAGCCTGGGCGGACTCACCTGACAACGCCCTCAAGGGGGGAGAGGAGGACCCGATGACGAGCCAGACCCTGACCGCCGTGCGCGGCCGCATCGACCACACCGCCACGACCGGTGTACTGCCCGTGCCCGTGACGGCCGCACGGCAGGCCGCGAGACTGCGCGCCACGGGCGAGGCACACGTGTGGTGGTGGCCGCTCGAGGACCGGGTGGACCAGGCCGACTTCGACCTGCTGGACGAGGTCGAGCAGGTACGCGCCCGCCGCTACCGGGCCGAGAAGGACGCCGCCGCGTTCATCCGGACCCGGGCCGCCGCCCGGCGCGCGATCGGCGAGCTGCTGGGGGTGGAGGCCCGTACGGTGGCCCTCGGCCGCCGCGTCTGCCCCGGCTGCGGGGACCTGGAGCACGGCCCGCCGGCCGTGGCGAGCCCCGCCGTCGGGCTCGCCGTGAGCCTGACCCGCACCAGCGGCTGCGGGGTGCTCGCCCTGCACGCGGGGGACTGGATCGGCGTGGACGTCGAGGCGCTGCGGCCCGTGGAGTCGGGCTCCCTCGCCAATGTCGTCCTCGCCCCCGCCGAGCACGCCTACATCCTGTCGCTGCCGGCCGGACCGGAGCGGACCGCGGCCTTCCACCGGGTGTGGACCCGCAAGGAGGCCGTGCTCAAGGGGGTGGGGCTGGGGCTGCTCGGCATCGACCTCAACGCCCTGGACGTCACCCCGGGCACGGCCGGCCCGGTCGAGGTGGAACACGGCTACCAGGGCGAGGTCAGCCGCTGGCAGATCGACGACCTCGACCTGGACGGCAACTGGTCGGCCTCCCTGGCCCGTCCGGTGGACGGCTCCCCCCTGGGCCCGGTCCACCGCCACCGCCCGGCGTAGGCCCCCGCCATCACCTCCCGGGGGCCCCGGCCGGGGCCCCCGGGAGCGGGCCCCGGCCCCGGGCCCCGCTTTCCGGCCCGAACCGACCGGCCGCCGGGCCCGGCCGGCAGACCCCGCCTCCCCGCACGGAGGACCGACTCTTCCCGGAGCTCCCATGGCTCAGCCCACCGCCACCCGCACCGCCGACCCGGCCCCCGCCGCCGCGCCCGCCCCGGCCCGGCCGGGGCCCCCGCACACCCCCGCCCCCGGGGCCGCGGCCGTCACCGGCGGGCTGCTCGTCGTCGCCCTGCTGCTGTGCGCGGGCCCCCTCGCCGGCGGCGCCGTCCAGGAGTTCCTGGACCGGATGGCCGGCGTGTTCGCGCTCGTCGCGCTCTCCGGCTCCGTGATGCTCGGCCTCGCCACCGTCTTCCGCGACGTACTCACCCCCGCCCAGCGGCAGTTCGCCCAGCTCCTGCACCGCGCGGCCGGCCTGGCCGGCGTCGGCTTCCTCCTCGTCCACATCGGCGTCAAGGTCGCCGGCCGGAAGATCGGCGCGGCCGACGCCGTACTCGGCTGGGGGAGCGGGGACCTCCTGGTCGACCTCGGCACCCTGGCCGCCCAGCTCTTTGTCCTCGCCCTGCTCACCGGCCTGTGGCGGGGCGTCTTCGCCACCCGCCGCTGGATCCGCCCCTTCCGCCTCCTGCACGGCGCCGCCTACGCCGGCTGGGCCGCCGGCCTCGTCCACGGACTCGGCGCCGGCCGCACCCCCGCGGGCTGGGTCGTCGCCTGCTACGCCCTGTGCGCCGCCGCCACCCTCGCCGCCCTCGCGTACCGCCTCACCCGAGGCCGAGGCCGAGGCCGAGGCCGGGGCCGGGGCCCCCGCCCCCGCTGACCGCTCTCCCCGCTCACCGAACGGCCCCGGACCGCACGGCTTTGGCCGGAGGGCACCGCCCCCGGCCGGAAACCGGCGCCCGGGGCCTCCTCGCGTAGAGGGAATATAGACCCGCCCCCAAGGATCGGCGTGTTGCATCCGCCGACTTGGGCGGATGGGGCTGCTGACAAACCCCCTCAAACGCATGGGAAGGACTGGTCGCGCATGCGGACCCAGACGAACAGCCTCCGTGGGCAGAGCAGCACCGGATCCCCCGGGTTCGCGCTGCGCCTGGACGGGGTCGTGAAGGAGTACGGAAAGAGCGGGCGCGGCGTACGCGCCCTTGACGGGGTCTCGGTGGGCATCGAGCGCGGCTCGTTCACGGCCGTCATGGGACCCTCCGGTTCCGGAAAGTCGACCTTCCTGCACTGCGCGGCCGGCCTCGACAAGCCGTCCAGCGGCAAGGCCTACATCGGCGACACCGAACTCGGCGGGATGAACGAGACCCAGCTGACGAAGCTGCGCCGACAGCGCATCGGCTTCGTCTTCCAGGCCTTCAACCTCATCCCGGCCCTGTCGGTGCGCCAGAACGTGGAGCTCCCGCTGCGCCTGGCCGGCGAGCGCCTCGACCCGGCCTGGCTGGAGGAGATCCTCACCCGCGTGGGCCTGGGCGGCCGCGCCACCCACCGGCCCGCCGAACTCTCCGGCGGCCAGCAGCAGCGCGTCGCCATCGCCCGCGCTCTGATCACCCGCCCCGACGTCATCTTCGGCGACGAGCCCACCGGCGCCCTCGACACCGTCACCGCCAAGGAGATCCTCTCCCTGCTGCGGTCCTGCGTCGACGAGACCGGCCAGACCGTGGTCATGGTCACCCACGACCCGGTCGCCGCCTCCTACGCCGACACCGTCCTCTTCCTCGCCGACGGCCGCATCGCCGACCGGATGAACGCCCCCACCGCCGACCGCGTCGCCGACCGCATGACCCACCTGGGAGCGTGGGCCTGATGCTGCGCTATGCCCTGCAGACCCTGCGCGCCCGCAAGGGCGGCTTCATCGGGGCCTTCCTCGCCCTCTTCTGCGCCGCCGCGCTCGTCACGGCCTGCGGCATCCTCCTGGAGACGGGTTTAAGAGGAGAGATCGGCACCGAGCGCTACGCCGGTGCCCCGGTGATCGTCGGCGGTGACCAGAACGTCCACCAGGTCACCGTCAAGAACAAGGGTGACAAGACCAAGACCAAGGAGAAGGAGAAGCCGCTCGGCGAGCGGGTCTGGCTCCCCGCCGACACCGCCGCCACCCTCGGCTCGCTGCCCGGCGTCAAGGCCGCCCTGCCCGAGGTCACCTTCCCGGCCTACGCGGTGAGCCCCAAGGGGCAGGTCGTGCCGGGCGTCGACGGAAAGCCCTCCTACGGCCACTCCTGGACCTCCGCGGCCCTGACCCCCTTCGCCCTGTCCGAGGGCGCCGCCCCGGCCGGCGCCGACGAGGTCGTCGTCGACCGCGAACTCGCCCGCCGGGCCGGCATCAAGCCCGGCACCGAACTGACCGTCCAGGCCACCGGCTCACCGCGCAAGTACCGCGTCAGCGGCATCGCCGCGCCCGCCGGCGGCGACCTGGAACAGCAGACCTCGCTGTTCTTCTCGGACTCCGAGGCCGAGCGGCTCTCCGGCCGCGCCGGCCAGGTCGCCGTGGTCGGCGTCCTGGCCAAGCCCGGCGTGTCCACCGCGGACCTCGCCCAGCAGGTGAGGAAGGCCCTCGACGGCACCACCGCCCAGGTGGTCACCGGCGGCGAACGCGGCCCGGTCGAGTTCCTCGACGCCGCCAAGGCCCGCATCAAGCTGGTCTCCATGGGCGGCGCCATCGGCGGCACCTCGCTGCTCGTCGCGATCCTCGTGGTCGTCGGCACCTTCGCCCTGTCCATCCAGCAGCGCTACCGCGAACTGGCCCTGCTGCGCGCCATCGCGGCGACGCCCAAGCAGGTCCGCCAGCTCATCGGCCGCGAGGCACTGATCGTCGGCGCCCTCGCCGGTGTGCTCGGCTCGGTCACCGGCCTGCCCATCGCCTACTGGCTGCACGGCAAGTTCGTCGGCTTCAAGGCCATCCCCGACACCCTCGAAGTCACCTTCAGCGTCTTCCCGTTCTTCGCGGCGATCGGCGCGGCCCTGCTGGGAGCCTGGGCGGCCGCACGCATCTCCGCCCGCCGCACCGCCCGCATCCGCCCCGCCGAGGCCCTGTCCGAAGCGGCCATGGAACAGCGGAACTTCGCCTGGGGCCGGCTCGGCGCCGGCGCCGCGTTCCTGGCGGGCGGCATCGTCCTGCTCGCGGTCCTCTCGGTGCTGCGCAGCGAACCGGCCTCCACCCCGGTGACCTTCCTGTCGGTCGTGGTCCTCGCGGTGGCGGTGTCGCTGCTCGGGCCGCTGATCGCCCGGATCGCCGTCGCCGTCCTCGGGGTCCCCCTCAGGGCCTCCCGGGTCGGCGGCTACCTGGCCACCGCCAACGCCCGCGCCAACACCAAGCGGCTGTCCGCCGCGGTCACCCCGCTGGCCCTGCTGATCGGCATGGCCTGCACGGTGTTCTTCGTCCAGACCACCATGGGCGCGGCGGCCACCGCCCAGGCCAAGGCCGGCAACAAGGCCGACTGGGTCGTCGGCTCGGCCGGCCCCGGGGTGCCCGCCCAGGCCGCGGACAGCCTCCGCCGGGTCCCCGGCGTGTCCGCGGTGACCGAGGTCGTACGCACCTCCGTGCGCGTCGGCCTGGAGAAGTACCCGGCCCAGGGCGTGTCCACGCAGGGCCTGACCCACACCTGGGACCCGGGCGTCAGCGCCGGCACGCTGGACGGCTTCGGACCGCAGTCCGTCGCCCTCAGCGACGTCGCCGCCGACAACCTCGGCAAGAAGCCGGGGGACACGCTGAAGCTGACCCTCGGCGACGGCACCGAGACCGAGCTGACCGTCGCGGCCGTCTACGACCGCGGGCTCGGCTTCGGCGACCTGACGATGTCCCACGAACTGGTCGTCAAGCACGTCGACAACCCGCTCGCCTCCTCGCTGCTGGTCAAGACCGCCGGCGAGGGCAAGCCCGGCCGCGCCGAGCTGCAGAAGGCCGTCGGCGCCCTGCCCGGTGTCGGTGTCCTCGACCGCGACCAGGTCGAGGACCTGCAGGCCGAGGTCCAGCAGTCCAACGCCGAGGTCAACTACGTGGCGATGGGCCTGATCATCGCCTTCACCGCGATCGCCGTGGTCAACACCCTGGCCATGTCGGTCTCCGACCGCATCCGCGAGTTCGCCCTGCTCCAGCTCGTCGGCACCACCCGCCGGCAGGTGATGGGCATGCTCCGCATCGAGTCCGCCCTGGTGGTCCTCATCTCCGCCGTGCTCGGCACCGGCATCGCCTTCGCGGTGCTCACCGCCTTCAGCGTCGGGATGACCGGCTCCGCGTCCCCGTCGATCGACCCCTGGATGTACCTCGGGGTGCTGGGCTTCGCGGCGGTGCTCACCGCCCTGGCCACCCTGGTCCCGGGCCGGCTCGCCCTGGCGGGCCGCCCCGCGGACGTCATCGGCTCGCGCCAGTAGCGGCCACCACGGCCGGAGGGCCGGCCCCCTCACGGGGGCCGGCCCTCCGGCCTTCGGTGCGTGCGGTCCGGTCCTCAGTCGAGCACCGCCCCGCCGCCCTTGCGGTCCACCCGGCTGCGCCGGTGGTCCAGGTGCGCGTACACCCGGTGCAGCCAGCGGTCCTGGCCGTCGTAACGAGGGGTGAAGGAGGTCCTGCCGTGCACGGCGAGCCGGTTGTCCACCACGGCGAGGTCGCCGACCCGCAGCGCCAGCGCCGACATCGTCCGCATGAGCGCCTCGCGCAGCTCGGACATGGCGGCCGCGGCCTCGTCGTCCAGCGGGTGCGTCGCGGCGAAGTCCACCAGGATGTTCGGGTCCTCGCGGTCCCCGACCAGGATGGGGTGCGCCGGCGTGACGGAATTCAGGTCGCCGAAGGACGGCGGCGGCTCGGTGAGGAACCGCGGCGCGGCCAGTACCGCGACCGTGCGCTCGGAAAGCAGCGGGAGCGCCCGCCGTATCGAGGAGGTGCACAGCTTGGCGTCGCCCGTCGCGTCCTCGCGCACGCACAGCAGCCCCACGTAGTCGGGCTTGTTGTCGTGGAAGGCGTTCTCGACGTGGAGTTCCAGCAGAACCGATCCCGCGTTGCTCTGGGAATTCTCGCTCCCCGGCACCGGCACGACGTTCTGCACCAGGGCGCCGGTCTTCTCGCTGCGATAGGCGATGACCTCGCCGAGCTGCATCATCGCGGCCGTGACCAGGGCCGACGCCACGGCCGGCACCCGCTCCACCGAACCGGGCACGCTCGGCGTCTCCGGCAGCGGTTCGCTCGCCACCACCGGCACGTTGCGCAGCAGCAGCACCGCGTCCGGTCCGGCGTCGTGCCGGAAGCGGCGCAGCTCGGCGAGGATCCGGCGGGGCAGCATCGCCGAGGCGTCCCGGACGGTGTCCAGCCAGGCCGGCTCGTCGATCCGTGCCGGCCCGGCGGCGAGCACCCCGGAGGCGAGGGCGACCAGTTCGTCGCGCTCGGCGTCGGTGAGGGTGACGGCGTCCGGCGTCGTACCGCTCTCGGGAAGGGTAAGGGTGTGCTCTCGCGTCCTTGGCATGAAGAATTCCTCGGGGTAGATGAGCCTTGACCCGAGTCAGTTTCCGGACGTGCCCTATCACATTCCTATGGAAAACACTCCCGAACGTGCAGCGAAAAGAGGTATAGGCGGCACATAGTTGTCCGCCGAATGCTTATGGGGCGGCTTTGTCCCCGGTGGAATACGCCGGCCGGCCGCAGTTCCCGCACCGTTCGACGGGGGAGAAGAAGGGAGGATTTCATGGCATTGAGGGAAGAGGACCCCGCCCACGGCGCGGCGGTCGCCGCGGCCGGCGCCCTGGGCGCCCAGGGGGAGGCCCACGTCTGGTGGTGGCGTCCGCCCGAGAACACCGATCCGGCCGACCTGCCGCTGCTGGACACCGAGGAGTTCCGGCGGGCGCTGTCCCTGCCCGCGGAACGCGACGCCGCGGCCTTCGTCCGCTCCCGCGCCGCCGCCCGCCGGGCACTCGGGGAGCTGTTCCGCCTCGAACCCCGGGACATCGCCCTGGGCCGGGACGCCTGTCCCGGCTGCGGCGACGGCAGCCACGGTCCGCCCCGGCTGGTCGTCCCGCCGGTGCCGCTCGCGCTCAGCACGAGCCGTACGAACGGCTGCGGTGTCTTCGCGCTCGGCGCCGGCCCCGCGATCGGCATCGACGCAGAGGCCCTGCGGCCCGTGCGCCGCTCGGCGACCACCGACCCGGACCTGACCCCCGCCGAGCGCGCCCACCTGGCCGCCCTGCCCCAGGGGCCCGAACGGGACGCGGCCTTCCACCGGATCTGGACCCGGAAGGAGGCCGTGGTCAAGGCCACCGGCCTCGGCCTGTCCGGGGTCGAACTCGGCCTGCTGGAAACCCATCCGGCCCGCACGGGCCCCGTCCGGGTCACCCACACCCACCGCGGCCGGACCACCGCCTGGACCGTGGAGGACCTCCGGGTGTTCGACGGGGTCGCCGTGGCACTGGCCCGGCCGGCGGGACCCGCCGCGCACGGCCCCGTCCACCACCACACGGACCGGCCGGCCACCCCCTGAAACCCGCGCACCGCCCCAGCACCAGCACCAGCCCCAGCCCCAGCCCCTGCACCAGCACCGCGCCCGCCGCGCACCCGTCCCCGCCGGACCGCCCCGGTACCGCCTCAGCGAAAGGCCCGCAGAGCCATGACCATCGAGTCCTTCCTCCCTGTGGAAGAGCTGATCACCGCCCACTCCGGCCCCGGCCGGCCCGCGTCCCAGGCCCCGGCCGGCACCACCCTGCTGGGCCTGACCACCGAGGACCTGGAGGCCTACTTCACCCGGATCGCGGAGGCCGTCGAGCAGGACGACCCGGGCCCGGCCGCACGCGGCGGCTGGGAGGAGCGGGAGCGGCTGCGCTTCTCCACCTGGGTCCGCCGGGTGTACGAACACCCGCTCTCGCCCGCCGTCTTCGCGCTGCCCGTCACCCGGCTCATCCGCGAGGTCCAGCTGGCCCAGGCCGCCGAACTCGCGTTCCGCATCGACGTGGGACGGGCCCGGGCGAAGGCCGCGAAGCCCTCCGCCGAGGTCCGGGCCACCGCCGCGGTCGCCTCCGCGTGGGCCATCGCCGCCGACGCCCTCTCCCGGTCGCCGCGCCCGCCGCGCGAGCGGGTCGTCGGCGACGTGTGGACCATCGTCCGGGAGACCATCGAGCCCGCCCTGCGGCCGGCCGGCACCTTCCAGCCGCGCTCCCACAGCTCCTGGTGAGCGCCGCCCCGTAGGTGCCCGGCCGGCCACGGGTTCACCGCACCGCGGAGGGGAAGGCGTCCCGCGTGGTCAGCGAGGCCGCCAGCAGCCGTACCAGGTCGTTGCACCGGTACAGCGGCCTGCCCTGGGCGTCCAGCCCGGACAGCTCCATCAGGGCGCCGTCCACCAGGGCGTCCAGGGCCGACTCCGCCTCCTCCTCCGCGGTGCCCAGCACCAGCGCCGCGTACTGGGCGGAGAACGGCTCCCCGTCCCAGTCGGCGAGCCCGGTCAGCGTGGCCAGTTCCGGGCCGCCGACCCGGCGCACGCAGTGCACCAGCGCCTCGCGCACGCTCACGTCCCCATACGCCAGCTCGGCCAGCCGGCCCTCCGGATCGGCCAGCCGGGCCGCCAGCCGGGCCACCGGCCAGTGCGGCCGCGCCGCGAGCCGGGCCCCCGTCACCGCGAGGGCCAGCGGCAGCCCGGCGCAGTACGCCACCAGGTCGTCGGCCGCGTCCGGGTCCGCCTCCAGCCGGTCCCGGCCCACCAGCGAGGCCAGCAGCTCCATCGCCTCGTCGTCGTCGACCGGGGTCAGCGCGGTGGTGTCCGCGCCCGCCACCCGGGCCAGCCGGGCCTGACCGGTGATCAGCACCGCCGCCTCCGGGCCGCCCGGCAGCAGCGGCGCCACCTGCCGGTCGCCCACCGCCCCGTCCAGCACCAGCAGCAGCCGGGCGCCCGAGGTGCGGGTCCGGTACAGCCGCACCAGCTCCTCCAGATCCTGCGCGGCGGCCGCCGCCGGGGGTTCCCCGAGGGCGCGCAGCAGCCGCACCAGCACCTCGGCGGGCTCCTTCGGGGCGCCGTCCGGGTGGCACAGCTCCACGTACAGCTGCCCGTCGGGGAAGCGCGCGGCGCAGTCCTGGGCCGCCCGCACCGCGAGCGCCGTCTTGCCCACCCCGGCCATGCCGGTGATCAGCAGCCGGCGCGGGCGGCCGTCCTCGCGGGTCAACCGCTCGCACAGCGCGGCCAGTTCGGCCCCGCGTCCGGTGAACTCCCCGTAGGGCGCGGGCAGCGTCGAGGGCGCGGCCCGTCCCGCGGGCACCGCCGCGGCCGCCGCGGCCTCCGCGGCGGACGCCGGGGGCGCGGCCGAGGCCAGGCCCAGTCCGCCGCCGAGCACCGCCTGGTAGGTGGAGCCCAGCGCCTCGCCCGGGTCCACGCCCAGCTGTTCGGCGAGGACCGCGCGCCCCTCGTAGTAGGTGTGCAGCGCGTCGGCCTGCCGACCGCAGCGGTACAGGGCCGTCATCAGCTGGGCGCGCAGCCGCTCCCGTACGGGGTGCTCGGCGACCAGTCCGGTCAGCTCGGCGGTCACCTGCTCGTGCCGCCCGACGGCCAGGTCGGCCTCGATCCGGCTCTCCAGCGCGATCATCCGCGCCTCTTCCAGCGGGGGCAGCTCCGCCTCGATCATCTGCTCGGTCGCGTTGGCCAGCGCGGTGCCCCGCCACAGGTCCAGCGCGTCGCGCAGCAGCGTCCCGGCCTCCTCGAAGCGCCGGTCGGCGAGGGCCTCGCGGCCCAGCCGGTCGAGCCGGGTGAACTCGGTCAGGTCGATCCACGCCCCGGGCGCCCGCAGCACGTAGCCGGGCTGGCGCCGGACGATCTCGATCTCCTCGCCGAGGTGCTTGCGCAGCCTCGACATGTACGTGTAGATCTGCGCGCTCGCCGTGGCCGGCGGGTCCCACCCCCACAGGAGCGCGCTGAGCCGTGCGTCGGAGACCACGCGTCCCTCGGACAGCAGCAGCGCGGCGAGCACCGTGTGCACCTTCGAACCGGAGAGCGGGATCGTAGCGCCGCCTCCCCGTTTGGCCTCGATCGGCCCGAGCAGCCGGAAGTCCATGCGGCACCCCCTTCTGGTGTGAGCGTCCGTTCTGGATTCCAGAAGCTATGCGGGGGCCTTATTGGAGGGTTATCGCTCGCCGTGCGCCTCCCGGACCGCGGTGATATCCGCAGGCCACGGGGGTGGCGCCGACTCACACGGGCAGGCCGGTGGGGTCCTTGACGCGCTTCATGATGATCTGGGAGTTGACCTCGGTGACCCCCTCGAGCGCCGTCAGCCTCTCGATCCACAGCCGCTCGTACGCGCGCAGGTCCGCGACCGCGATGCGCAGCAGGCAGCCGGGGCTGCCGAACAGCCGGTAGGCCTCCACCACGTCGGGGATGTCCTGGAGGGCGGCCTCGAAGGCCTCGACGGCGTCCCGGTCCCGGCGGACCTCCACCGACACCAGCACCTCGAAGCCCCGGCCCACCGCCTCGGGGTCGATGACCGCGCGGTAGCCCTGGATCACCCCGTCCTGCTCCAGCTGGCGCACCCGGCGCATGCAGGGGGAGGGGGTCAGGCCCACGCGCTGGGCCAGCTCCTGGTTGCTGAGCCGGCCGTCGCGCTGGAGCTCGCGCAAGATTTCACGGTCAATCGCGTCCATCGCGCAATTATCACTCAGCTTTTATTGCAGCTCGGCCCAAACGCGCAATCGCATTGCGCGTAGATGTCACTATCATTGCCCCCTCCAGAAAATCTGTACGAAGCATACGAAGGAAGGGTGGCCATGGGGCGCATCGTCGTCATCAGCACCGGCGGGACGATAGCCAGCCGGTGGATGGGCTCGGGCTTCGCCGCCGAGGCGGACGGCCGCGAGGTCATGGCCACCGCACCGCTGCCCGAGGGCGTCAGCGTCGAGGTCGTCGACCTGTTCAGCGTGAACAGCCCCCGCCTCACCACCGCCCACCAGCTGACCCTGCTGCGCACCGTCCACGAGGTCCTCGCCGACCCCGGCGTCGACGGCATCGTCGTCACCCACGGCACCGACACCCTGGAGGAGTCGGCCTTCCTGGTCGACCTGCACCACCACGACGCGCGCAGCGTCGTCTTCACCGGCTCGCAGCTCCCCATGGGCTCCGCCGACGGCGACGGCCCGGGCAACCTCTACGACGCCCTCCTCACCGCCGCGACCACGCGCGGGCTGGGCGTCCTGATCACCTTCGCCGGCCGGGTCCACGCCGCCCGCGGCACCGTGAAGACCCAGGCCGTGGCCCTGGACGCCTTCGCGGACCCCTCGAAGGAACTCCTCGGCAAGATCGGCTTCGGCAAGGTCGCCGTGCTCCGCACCCCCGAGCGCCCGGCCCCCCTCGCCCTGCCCGCCATGCCCGAGCTGCCGCCGCGCGTCGACATGGTCATGCACCACGCCGACGCCGACCCGCTGCTGCTGAACGCCGCCGTCGAGGCAGGCGCCCAGGGCGTCGTCCTCATCGGCACCGGCGCGGGCAACGCCACCCCGGAGATCGTCGAAGCCGTACGGGCCGCCGTCGCCCGCGGCGTCCTCGTCGCCCTGACCACGCGGGTCGCCGCCGGCCCGGTCACCGAGATCTACACGCACGGCGGCGCGGTCGACCTCGTCGCGGCCGGAGCCGTCCCCACCGGCACCCTGCGCGCCGGCCAGGCCCGCATCGCCGTCCTCGCGGCCCTCCTGTCCGCCCCCGACCCCGCCACCCGCACCCAGACCCTGCGCGCGGCCCTGGGCACCCCGGACCCGGTCCTGGTCGACGCGTAGGGAACGCGCGCGGGCCCGCCCCCGTACGACGGTGACGGGCCCGCCGGGAGACCGGATCAGCCTCCGAACGCGTCCAGGATCCGGTCCGCCGCCGACGTCGGCGTGACGGTGCCCGCCCGGACGGAGGCTTCCAGACCGGGGGCCAGTTCGCGCACCGCCGGGTTCGAGCGGAGGCGGTCCAGGAGCTCGTCGCGGACCATCGACCACGTCCACTCCACCTGCTGCGCCGCCCGCTTGGCCGCCAGCCTGCCGCCCGTCTCCAGGACCGTCCGGTGCTGCTCCAGGCGGTTCCAGACCTCGTCCAGGCCCGAGGACTCCCGCGCGCTGCACGTCAGCACCGGCGGGGTCCACGCCGCGTCCGCCGGGTGCATCAGGCGCAGCGCGCCCGACAGTTCCCGGGCCGCGGCCTTCGCGTCGCGCTCGTGCGGGCCGTCCGCCTTGTTCACCGCGAGGACGTCCGCCAGTTCCAGGACGCCCTTCTTGATGCCCTGGAGCTGGTCGCCCGTACGGGCCAGCGACAGGAGCAGGAAGGAGTCGACCATCCCGGCGACCGTGGTCTCCGACTGGCCGACGCCGACCGTCTCCACCAGGACCACGTCGTAGCCCGCCGCCTCCATCACGATCATCGACTCGCGCGTGGCCTTCGCGACCCCGCCCAGCGTCCCCGCCGAGGGCGAGGGCCGCACGAAGGCCGCCGGGTCGACCGCGAGGCGCTCCATCCGGGTCTTGTCACCCAGGATGGAGCCGCCCGTGCGCGTGGACGAGGGGTCCACCGCCAGGACCGCGACCCGGTGCCCCAGGCCCGTCAGCATCGAGCCGAACGCGTCGATGAAGGTGGACTTGCCCACCCCCGGCACCCCGCTGATGCCGATCCGGCGCGCCTTTCCCGTATGGGGCAGGAGCTCCGTCAGCAGCCGCTGGGCCAGGGCCCGGTGGTCCGCCCGGGTGGACTCGACCAGGGTGATGGCGCGCGCGACGTGCGCGCGCTTCCCGTCGAGCACGCCCTTCACGTACACGTCGATGTCGATCCTCGGGGGCATCCGCTCGGCCGCCTACAGCTCGTGGCCCAGGTCCGCGGCCAGCCGCGTCACCAGGTCGTGGGCGGCGTCCGGGATGACCGTGCCCGGCGGGAAGACCGCCGTCGCACCCATCTCCAGCAGCCTCGGGACGTCCGCCGGCGGGATCACACCGCCCACCACGATCATGATGTCCTCGCGCCCCTCCTCCGCCAGCTGCTCGCGCAGCGCCGGTACGAGGGTCAGGTGGCCGGCCGCCAGCGACGAGACGCCCACCACGTGGACGTCCGCCTCGACGGCCTGGCGGGCCACCTCCGCGGGGGTCTGGAACAGCGGGCCGACGTCCACGTCGAAGCCCAGGTCGGCGAAGGCCGTCGCGATGACCTTCTGGCCGCGGTCGTGGCCGTCCTGGCCCATCTTCGCGACCAGGATGCGCGGACGGCGGCCCTCCGCCTCCTCGAACCGGTCGACGAGCGCACGGGTGCGCTCCACGGACGGGGACTCGCCTGCTTCGGTGCGGTACACACCCGAGATCGTACGGATCTGGCTCGCGTGGCGCCCGTACACCTTCTCGAGTGCGTCCGAGATCTCACCGACCGTGGCCTTGGCCCGCGCCGCGTCCACCGCCAGCGCCAGCAGGTTGCCCTCCAGGCCCTGGCCCGCGCCGCGCTCCGCCGCGTTCGTCAGAGCCCGCAGCGCGTCCTGCGTGCGCGCCTCGTCGCGCTCCTCGCGCAGCCGCCGCAGCTTGGCGATCTGCTGCGCGCGCACCGAGGAGTTGTCGACCACGAGGACGTCGATCTGCTCGTCGTTCTCCACCCGGTACTTGTTGACGCCGATCACCGGCTGCCGGCCCGAGTCGATCCGCGCCTGCGTACGGGCCGCGGCCTCCTCCACGCGCAGCTTCGGGATGCCCGCGTCGATGGCCTGCGCCATGCCGCCGGCCGCCTCGACCTCCTGGATGTGCTGCCACGCCCGGCGCGCCAGGTCGTACGTCAGCTTCTCCACGTACGCGCTGCCGCCCCACGGGTCGATCGACCGGCAGGTCCCCGACTCCTGCTGGAGCAGCAGCTGGGTGTTGCGGGCGATGCGCGCCGAGAAGTCCGTCGGCAGGGCCAGCGCCTCGTCGAGGGCGTTCGTGTGCAGCGACTGGGTGTGGCCCTGGGTCGCGGCCATCGCCTCGATGCAGGTGCGCGTGACGTTGTTGAAGACGTCCTGCGCCGTCAGCGACCAGCCCGACGTCTGCGAATGGGTGCGCAGGGAGAGGGACTTGGCGTTCTTCGGGTCGAACTGCCTGACCAGCTTCGCCCACAGCAGGCGCGCCGCGCGCAGCTTCGCGACCTCCATGAAGAAGTTCATGCCGATCGCCCAGAAGAACGACAGCCGCGGCGCGAACGCGTCCACGTCCAGCCCGGCGCCCTGCCCGGCCCGCAGGTACTCCACGCCGTCGGCCAGGGTGTAGGCCAGCTCCAGGTCGGCCGTGGCCCCCGCCTCCTGGATGTGGTACCCGGAGATCGAGATGGAGTTGTAGCGCGGCATCTTCTGCGAGGTGAAGGAGAAGATGTCCGAGATGATCCGCATCGAGGGCTTCGGCGGATAGATGTAGGTGTTGCGGACCATGAACTCCTTGAGGATGTCGTTCTGGATGGTCCCGGCGAGCTTGTCGGGCGAGACGCCCTGCTCCTCCGCCGCCACGATGTACAGGGCGAGGACCGGCAGCACCGCGCCGTTCATCGTCATGGACACCGACATCCTGTCCAGCGGGATGCCGTCGAACAGCTGGCGCATGTCGTAGATCGAGTCGATCGCCACGCCGGCCATGCCGACGTCGCCCGTCACGCGCGGGTGGTCGCTGTCGTAGCCGCGGTGCGTCGGCAGGTCGAACGCCACCGACAGGCCCTTCTGCCCGGACGCCAGGTTGCGCCGGTAGAAGGCGTTGGACTCCTCGGCCGTGGAGAAACCGGCGTACTGCCGGATCGTCCAGGGCTGGTTCACGTACATCGTCGGGTACGGGCCGCGCAGGTACGGCGCCGCACCCGGGTAGGTCCGCAGGAAGTCCAGGCCCTCCAGGTCACGTCCCGTGTACAGCGGTTGTACGCCGATGCCCTCGGGCGTCTCCCACAGCAGGTCGGCCGGGGTGGTGCCGGTGGACTCCTTCACCGCGGCGCGCCACTGGTCCTCGGTGGCGCCGCGCGGGGCCGCACCGAGGGCGAGCTCGGAGAAATCGGGGATGCTGCTCACACGGCGCTCACTGGTCACGGGGCACTCCCATCCGGTCGAGTACGGAGGACAGCACGGCGACCGCGTCGCAGCCGGCGAACACGTACTCGTCCACCGCGTCGGCGCAGGTGCCGGGCTTGCCCGCGAGGAACACCGTCGTCGCGCCGGCCCCGCGCAGGGCGGCGGCCACCGCCGCGGCCCGCTCCTCGTACAGCGCGTCCGAGGAGCACAGCACCGCCACACCGTCCGCGCCGCTCGCCGCGTACGCCTCGGCGGCGTTCGCCGCGTCCACCGACACCGGGTCGTGCACGGGCTCGATGCCGCCCGCCTGGAACAGGTTCGACGCGAAGGTCGCCCGCCCGGTGTGCGCGGAGGCCGGGCCCAGGGCCGCGAGGAAGATCCGCGGCCGGCTGCCGGTGGCTTCCAGGTGCGCGTCACTGCGGGCGCGCAGCGCCTCGTACGCCTCGTCGCGCCGCACCCGCGGCAGACCGCCCGAGGGCGCGGCCGGAGCCGCCTCGCGGACCAGGGGCTTCTCCGACAGCAGCGGGAACTCGCTGACCCCGGTGACCGGTTCGCGGCGGGTGGCCAGCTTCTTGGAGCGCGCCGCCCACGTGGCCGCGAGCCGCTCCGCGACCAGCCCGGAGCGCAGCGCGGCGGCCAGGCCGCCGGCCCGCTCGACGGTCTGGAAGAACTCCCAGGCCGCGTGCGCCAGTTCGTCGGTGAGCTGCTCCACGTAGTACGAGCCGCCCGCCGGGTCGATCACCCGGGCCAGGTGCGACTCCTCCAGGAGGACGGTCGAGGTGTTGCGTGCGATGCGGCGCGCGAAGGCGTCCGGCAGACCCAGCTCGCTGTCGAACGGGAGCACGGTGACGGAGTCCGCGCCGCCCACACCGGCCGCCATGCAGGCCACGGTGGTCCGCAGCATGTTCACCCACGGGTCGCGGCGGGTCATCATCACCGGCGAGGTCACGGCGTGCTGCCGCTGCGCACCCGCCTCGGGGGTGCCGCAGGCCTCGGCGATCCGGGCCCACAGGCGGCGCGCGGCACGCAGCTTGGCGATGGTCAGGAACTGGTCGGCGGTCGCCGAGTAGCGGAACTCCAGCTGCCCGAAGGCGGCTTCGGTGCCGAGGCCGGCCCCGGTGAGGGCGCGCAGGTACGCGACGCCGGTGGCCAGGGACAGGCCGAGCTCCTCGGCCGCCGAGCCGCCGGCCTCGTGGTACGGCAGGGCGTCGACGGTCAGCGCGCGCACGCCCGGCCAGGACGCGGCCGCCTCGCGGGCGATCTCCACGGCGGGGGCGGTGTCCACGGCCTCGCCGGTGCGGGCCTCGTGGCCCAGCGGGTCGATGCCGAGCGCGGCGCGGGCGGCCTCGGGGGCCACCTCGCGCTCCGCGTACAGGGCGAGCAACGCGCGCGCGGCGTCGGCGTATTCGGCTCCGGCGTCCAGGGTGACCGGGGCGAGGTCGAGGTAGACGTCCTGCAGGGCGCGGCCCAGGGCCTCGGCGGGTACGCCCTGCCGGCCGACGGTCAGCCAGAGGGAGGTGGTGCCGTTCTCCAGGTCGGCGAGGGCCGCCTCGTTGACCCGTACCGGATCACTGCCCGCGATGCGCTGGCGCACGTCCCAGCCCGAGGCGCTGCCGCCTTCGGGGGTGCCGCCCCGTACGAAGGGCGCGAACCCGGGGAAGCCGGTGTCGGGGCCGTCCGCGTCGGGGCCGTCCGCTTCGGGGCGCGCCGTGTACAGCGGGCGGGTGATGAGCCCGTCCTCTAGCTTGGTGGACAGTGCTGCTTCCGCTGCCTCGCCGGTGACTTCCTTGCCCGACTTGCGCAGTACGCCCTCGACGAGGCGTTGCCACTGCTCATGTGTCGTGTCAGGAAATTCGGCGGCCAGGGAGAGCCCGTCGTCAGGCAGGACCGTCATGGCTCGAATGCTAGGGGTGGCTACTCGGCGGTTACCAGAACCACCGGATGTGATCTCCCCCTCTCAGATGAGCTGTGGGGTCGGGGGCGGGGTGGGAGTGGGGTCGGGGTGGGGTGGAGGTGGGGTGGGAGCCGGGACGGGGTCCGTGCTGGGGGCCGGGGAGCCGCCCGCCGGGTCCCGGAACAGCGGGGCCAGGAGGACGGTCGCGGCGGCCTGGGGGAGTACGGCCGGGCCGGCGTGCGGGGCCACGATCCGGGCGGGGTCGTCGCAGACGCGGGAGCGCTCCAGGGCGGCGGTGCGGATCTCGTCGAGGTAGGCGTCGTTCAGGACGCTGGAGAGCTCCGTGACGACCATGACCGCCGGGTTGAACACGTCGAGGAGCAGGGCCGCGGCCCGCCCCACGTCCCGGGCGCGCTCGCGCAGCAGCCGGTCGGCGCGCGGGTCGCCCGCGGCCGCGGCGTCGGCCAGGAGGGGGACCGACGGATCGGGGACGATGCCCCGCCGCACGGCCTCGGCGCCGAGCGCGGTGTCGGAGGCGGCCGCCTGGAGGCACCCCGTACGGCCGCACGCGCAGGCGGCGCCGGACCCGGGCACGGGGAGGTGGGCGACGTCGCCGGCGGCGGAGCCCGGGCCCTGGTGGACGGTGCCCTCGATGCCGAACGCGGCGTCGACGACGTTGCCGATGAACAGGTGGACGAGGCTGCGGCGGGCCGCCGGGTGCCCGAACAGGACCTCGGCGGCCGCGACGGCCCGGGCGTGGTTGTCGACCCGGACGGGGAGCCGGAGGGCGGCGCCGAGTTCGTCCGCGAGGGGGCGGTCGTGCCAGTCGAGCGCGGGGTGGCGCACGACGGTCCCGGTGTCGGGGCGGACCCAGCCGCCGAGGGCCGCCCCGAGGCCGAGCAGGGGGCGGCCGGTGTCGGAGTCGCGGAGGAAGTCGCGGAGCGCGCAGGCGATGAGGGCGGGGTCGTTCCGCCCGGCGTGGTGGGGGAGGGAGCGGCGGGCCAGGGTCCGGCCGCGCAGGTCGACGAGGCTGAAGGTGGAGGAGGGCACCCCGATGTGCAGCCCGGCGGCGACGGGCCCGCCGACGGCCCCGGTGTGCAGGTCGAGCGGCACCCGCGGCCGACCGGACCCGGCGTGCGCCGGGGGCCCGGGCAGCTCGCGCAGCAGCCCGGCCCGCAGCAGCCCGGTCGCCTGCCGCGACACCGCGGCGGGACTCAGCCCGCACAGGGCGGAGATCCCGCTCCGCGCGACGGGTCCGTGGTCCAGCACGGTCCGCAGCACGGCGGCGGCATTGGCGGCCCCCCGGCCGTCGCCCGGCATTCTCGTCATGCGTCGATGATGCCGGGCGGGGCGGGAGGTTCGTGGCGCGGGGCAGGTGCGGCGCGCGAGCCTCCTCCCCCTCGCCCCGGGGGGGTACGAGGCACCCTGCCGCGGTGGGGCGACCTCCGGGGGACGACCCCGGGACGGTGTCCGCCCCCGCGGGCGCGGGGTGCGGACCTCGCCCGGCACCGCGGCGGGGGCGCGCCCCACGGCCCGGAGCGCGGGCGCGCGTCGGTTGCGGGGCGGGCTCCGGGTCGACGGCAGCCCCTGACCGCCCCGGCGGGCTACCGCCTCCCCCCGCCCCCTGCGGAGCGACATGGCGGGGGCGTTGCGGCCCCGTGAAATCCGGCCACGGCTTTTCGGCCGTTGCGGGTTGCGAAGGTGCAGGTCAGGGGCCTGGGGCGGGGCCGCGGAGGGGGAGTGGGCGGGGGTTGACCCCGGGCGGGGGCGCTGACAGGCTCCGAGTCATGACCGCGAACGCGTACCCCGCCCCGCGGCTCCACACCTCCGGACCCTGTAGCGCGCCCGGCCGGTGTCCGGGCCGCTGTCCGGCCCTTCTCGGGGCCTGAGCCCCCGACCCGCCGGCCCCCGGCCGCCCCGCACCCCCGCCGCGTGACCGCCGCGGGGTCCGGGGCGCAGCCCCCGGCCGCTCCCGCACCACCGCTCCGCCGTGCCCCGGCGTACCGCCGGGTGCCGGGTTACTGCTGCGTCCATTTCTTCCGCTGCGGAAATAAACACCGAGGAGTCCTCATGGCCACCGCCACCGCCACCACCGTCACGAAGATCGGCGGCCGCATCGGCGCCGAGATCGGCGGCGTCCGCCTGGGCGGCGAGCTCGCCGCCGAGACCGTCGCCGAGGTCCGGGCCGCCCTGCTCGCCCACAAGGTCGTCTTCTTCCGCGACCAGGACCACCTGGACGAGGCCTCCCACGAGGCCTTCGCCCGGCTGCTCGGGACGCCCGTCGCGCACCCCACCGTGCCCTCCGCGGACGGGCGTTACGCCCTCGGCATCGACTCCCACCACGGCGCCCGCGCCAATCAGTGGCACACCGACGTGACCTTCGTCCCCGCCTACCCCGCCTTCTCGATCCTGCGGGCCGTCACCATCCCCCCGTACGGCGGCGACACGCTCTGGGCCAACACCGCCACCGCCTACTCCCACCTGCCCGAGCCGCTGCGGGCGCTCGCCGACGGGCTGCGGGCCGTGCACTCCAACGAGTACGACTACGCCGCCCTGAAGCCGGACGCCCTCCCCGAGGCCCTCGCCCAGTACCGGGAGGTGTTCACCTCCACCTCCTTCCTCACCGAGCACCCGCTGGTCCGCGTCCACCCCGAGACCGGTGAGCGGACCCTGCTCCTCGGCAACTTCGTGCAGCGGATCCAGGGCCTGACCGGCCGGGACTCGCGGGCCCTGGTGGACCTCTTCCAGGCGCACGTCGAGAGCCCCGAGAACACCGTGCGGTGGCAGTGGCGCACCGGTGACGTCGCGATCTGGGACAACCGCGCCACCCAGCACTACGGCGTCGACGACTCCGACGACCACGAGCGCACCCTGCGCCGGGTCACGGTCGACGGCGACGTCCCGGTCGGGCCCGACGGGGTGCCCTCCCGCCTGATCAGCCCCGAGGCCGTACCCGAGCCGTCCTTCGGCATCGCGTCCGGAGCCTCGACCTCCGCCTGACCCCCCCGCGCCCGAGAACGGAGCACGCCGTGCCGTCCAAGTTGCTCGCCCTCACCGGCAGCCCCTCCGCCCACTCCCGCACCGAGGTCGTCGCCGACCACGTGCTGCGGCGCCTGGCCCACGCCGGGTTCGAGACCGCGCACCTGTCCGTACGCACCCTCCCCGCCGCCGACCTGCTGGCCGCCCGGCGCGGTGAGCCGGAGATCCGCAGCGCCCTGGAGGCCGTCGCCGCAGCCGACGGCCTGGTCATCGCGACCCCGGTCTACAAGGCCTCGTACACCGGCCTCCTCAAGGCCTTCCTCGACCTGCTCCCGCAGGACGGCCTGGCCGGGAAGACCGTCCTGCCGCTGGCCACCGGCGGCAGCCTCGCCCACGTCCTGACGATCGACTACGCCCTGCGCCCGGTGCTCGCCGCCCTCGGCGCCCGGCACGTCACCGCCGGCCGGTTCGTCCTGGACTCCTCGGTCGAGCGCGGGGCCGGCCCCGACCGGCTGCGCCCCGAGGCCGAGCTGGACCTCTTCCAGGCCGTCGACGAGTTCGCCGACGCCTTCCCCGCCCTGACCACCGTCCCGTAACGTCCCGCACCCCAAGGAACCGTCATGTCCGCAGCATCCACCACCGCCACCCGTTCCCGGCGCCAGTTCCTGACCCTGCTCGGCATCTCGGCGGCCGCGGTGAGCTGCGGTACGGCCACCGCCACCGGAGGCGGCTCCGGCCGCCCCGGCGGCCAGGTCACCACGCTGAAGTACCAGGGCAGCGTGGGCGCCGTCACCCTTCCCGAGCTGGCCGCCGACCTCGGCTACCTCGGGAACCTCAAGCTGGAGTGGGTCGGCAACACCATCAGCGGCCCGCAGGACATCCAGTCCGCCGCCACCGGCCAGATCCACTTCGGCGGCGCCTTCAACGGCGCCATCGTCAAACTCGCCTCCAGCAAGGCCCCGATCACCTCCGTCATCTCCTACTACGGCGTCGACCAGGACGCGTACAGCGGCTACTACGTCCTGGAGGACAGCCCGATCCGCTCGGCCCGCGACCTGCTCGGCAAGAAGGTCGGCATGAACACCCTGGGCGCGCACTCCCAGGCCCTCCTGGACATCTACCTGAGCCGCAACGGGATATCGAAGGCGGAATCGGCCAAGGTCGAGGCGCTCGTCGTGCCGCCCGTCAACACCGAGCAGGTGCTGCGGCAGAAGCAGATCGAGGTCGGCGTGCTGGGCGGCGTCCTGCGCGACAAGGCCCTCGCGGCCGGCGGCATCAGGCCGCTGTTCAGCGACTACGACCTGCTCGGCAAGTTCAGCGCCGGCTCCTACGTGATGACGAAGCAGTTCGTGAAGCAGAACCCGGACACCGTCCGCACCTTCGTCACCGGGATCGGCAAGGCCATCGAATGGTCGCGCACCACCCCGCGCCAGGAGGTCATCGCCCGCCAGACCGAGATCGTCAAGAAGCGCGGCCGCAACGAGGACACGGCCACCCTCCAGTACTGGCGCTCCTACGGGGTCGCCGGGCAGTACGGGCGGATCGAGGACAAGGAGTTCCAGCTCTGGCTGGACTGGCTCGGCGAGCGGGGCGAGATCAAGCCCGGCCAGCTCAAGGCCGCCGACCTGTACACCAACGAGTTCAACGGCCAGGGGAAGGGCTGAACCGCCATGGCCAAGATCGTGTTCGAGTCCGTGACCAAGACCTTCCCGGTCAAGGGGGGCGGGAAGGGCGCCGAGTTCACCGCGCTCGACGGGATCGACCTGGAGATCGCGGCGGGGGAGTTCCTGGTCGTCGTCGGCCCCAGCGGCTGCGGGAAGTCCACCCTCCTGGACCTCCTCGGCGGCCTCACCCGGCCCACCTCCGGCCGCATCCTGCTCGACGGCGAGCCCGTCACCGGGCCGGGGCTGGACCGGGGCATCGTCTTCCAGCAGTACGCGCTCCTGCCCTGGCGCACCGCGCTCGGCAACGTCGAGTTCGGCCTGGAGGCCACCGGCGTCCCGCGCAGACAACGGGCGGCGAAGGCCCGGGAGTTCCTCGACCTGGTGGGACTGCGCGGATTCGAGGACCGGCATCCGCACGAGCTGTCCGGCGGGATGCGCCAGCGGGTCGCCATCGCCCGCTCGCTGGCGTACGACCCGGACGTGCTGCTGATGGACGAGCCCTTCGCAGCGCTGGACGCGCAGACCCGCGAGTCCCTCCAGGACGAACTGCGGCGCATCTGGCAGCGGACCGGCAAGACCGTCGTCTTCATCACGCACGGCATCGAGGAGGCCGTGTACCTCGGGCAGCGGGTGGCCGTCATCACCTCCCGGCCCGGCCGGGTCAAGGAGGTCGTCCCGGTCTCGCTCGGCGACCGGCTCACCGGGTCCACCGGCGAGGACCTGCGCTCCAGCCCGGAGTTCGCCCGCTACCGCCACGAGATCTGGAGCCTGCTCCACGACGAGGTGGCCCGCGCCCAGCAACTGGAGAAGGAAGAGGCCGCCGCATGAGCACCGACACACCCGTCACCGCCACCGTCACCGCCAGCGCCACCCGCGCCGGGACCGGCACGCTCGTCCCCGCCGCCCCGGCCCCCGCCGCCCCGGACGCCCTACGGGACGGGGCGCGGCCGGCGGCCCCCGCCGCCCCCGCCCCCGCCGCGCCCGCCGCTCCCCGGCCGGCCCGGTCGGTGCCCGTACTGCGCTGGCTGCGGGCCTCGCTGCTGCGGTCGGCGGCGATCCTCGCCCTGCTCGCGCTGTGGGAGGCCGCACCCCGGCTCGGCCTGGTCGACGCCACCTTCCTGCCCCCGGTCAGCGAGGTGGCCCGGGCCTGGTGGGAGCTGCTCGGCGACGGCCAGCTCGGCGAGCACACGTGGGCCAGTCTCACCCGGTCCTTCGGCGGCTTCGCCATCGCCGTCGCGGTGGCGGTCCCGCTCGGTCTCCTGATCGGGTGGTACCGGCCCGTCGCGGCCTTCCTCGGCCCGCTGCTGGAGCTGTTCCGCAACACGGCGGCCCTCGCGCTGCTCCCCGTCTTCGTCCTGCTCCTCGGCATCGGGGAGACCTCGAAGGTGTCGATCGTCGTCTACGCCTGCGTCTGGCCGATCCTCCTGAACACCATCAGTGCCGTCGGCAACGCGGACCCCACCCTGGTCCGGCTGGCCCGGTCGATGAACCTGTCGACGCCCAGGCTCTTCCAGAAGGTGATCCTCCCGGCCTCCGTCCCGGCCGTCTTCACCGGCATCCGGCTGGCCGGAGCGGTGTCGATCCTGGTGCTGGTGGCCGCCGAGATGATCGGCGCCAAGGCGGGGCTCGGCTACCTGATCAACGCCTCGCAGTTCAACTTCGCCATCCCGCAGATGTACGCGGGGATCGTCACGATCTCGGCCATCGGCGTGGCCTTCAACCAGGTCCTGGTGGCGGTCGAACGCCGCCTCAGCCTCTGGCGCGTCCCCGCCTGACCACCGGGCCCGCGCCCGCCCTCCCGCCCGCCCGACCCAGGGAACAGACATGCCCGCACCCCGCACCCTCCACCTCAACGCCTTCCTGATGAACGCAGGCCACCACGACGCCGCCTGGCGGCACCCGGCCAGCACCCCCGAGCGCATCACCGACGTGCGCTACTTCCAGGAGCTGGCCCGCACCGCCGAACGCGGACGACTGGACTCGATCTTCTTCGCGGACGGCGTGGCCCTGTGGGGCAAGGCCCGCTACAACGCCCTCGGCGGCTTCGAGCCGATCACCCTGCTCTCCGCCATCGCCGCCGTCACCGAGCACATCGGCCTGATCGCCACCGTCTCCACCACCTTCAACGAGCCCTACAACCTCGCCCGCAAGTTCGCCTCCCTCGACCACATCAGCGGCGGCCGGGCCGGCTGGAACATCGTCACCTCCGGCACCCTCGACGAGGCCCGCAACTTCAACCGGGAGGAGCACCTGGAGCACGGGCTGCGCTACGACCGGGCCCGCGAGTTCCTCGACGTCGCCACCAAGCTCTGGGACAGCTGGGAGGACGACGCGATCGTCCTCGACAAGGAGCGCGGCATCTACGCCGACACCGACAAGCTCCACCCGGCCGCGCACAAGGGCGAGTACTTCGGCGTCGCGGGCCCGCTCAACGTGCCGCGCTCCCCGCAGGGCCACCCGCTGCTCGTGCAGGCCGGCTCGTCCGAGTCCGGCAAGGAGTTCGCGGCCCAGTACGCGGAGGCCGTCTTCACCGCGCAGCAGACCCTCGCCGACGGCCAGACCTTCTACAAGGACCTCAAGTCCCGCCTCGCCCGCTACGGCCGCACCGAGGACGAGCTGCTCGTCCTGCCCGGCATCGCCCCCGTCATCGGCGCCACCGAGGCCGAGGCGAAGGCACTGGAACGGGAGCTCACCGAGCTGCAGGTCCCCGAGTACGGGCTCGCCCAGCTGTCGGGGATGCTGGGCACCGACCTCACCGGCGCCGACCTCGACGGCCCGCTGCCCGAGCTCCCCGAGGAGCGGGAGATCAACGGCAACAAGAGCCGCTTCACGCTCGTCGCCGAGATCGCCCGCCGCGACGGGCTCACCCTGCGCCAGCTGATCGCGCGCCTCGGCGCCGGGCGCGGCCACCGGGTCTTCGCGGGCACCGCCGAGCAGATCGCCGACCAGCTGGAGGAGTGGTTCACCCAGGGCGCGGCCGACGGCTTCAACATCATGGCGCCCGTGCTGCCCACCGGCCTCACCGACTTCGTCGACCAGGTCGTGCCGGTCCTCCAGGAGCGGGGGCTGTTCCGCACCGAGTACGAGGGGCGCACCCTGCGCGAGAACTACGGCCTGGCGCGCCCCGCCAACCGCCACACCCGGTAGGGGGGCGAGGGGGGAGGGGAACGGTACGGGCCCCTGGAGCGCGTGCTCCGGGGGCCCGTTCGCGTTCCGGGTCCGGACGGCTCCCGGGGCCGACCGCACGCGGCCCCCGGCTGCGCCCGGCCGGCGCTCAGACCGTCAGGACGATCTTGCCGCGGGTGCGGCCCGCGGCGCTGAGCTCCCAGGCCTTCGCGGCCTCGGCGAGCGGCAGCGCGTGTTCGACGTTGACCGTGAGGCGGCCCGAGTCGGCGAGTTCCGCCAGGAACGTCAGGTCGGCGGTGTCCGGGCGCACCCACGGCTGGTGCGCGCCCTTGGCGGCGGCTTCGTAGTCGGCGATGGAGACCACCCGGCCGCGCTCCTTGACGAGCGACTGGAGGACCTCCACGGCTCCTGCGCCGAAGAAGTCCAGCCCGGCGTCGATGCCTTCGGGGGCGAGCTCGCGGATCCGGTCCGCGAGGCCGTCCCCGTACAGGACGGGCTCGGCGCCGAGGGAGCGCAGGTAGTCGTGGTTGTGCGCGCCGGCCGTGCCGATGACGCGCAGACCGAGCGCGACGGCGATCTGCACGCCGAGGGAGCCGGTGCCGCCCGCGGCGGAGTGGATGACGACGGTCTCGCCGGCCTTGACGTCCACGCGGGTGAGGGACTGGTACGCGGTGAGGCCGGCCAGCGGGACGCCCGCGGCCTGCTCGAAGGTCAGGGCGCGCGGCTTGCGGGCCAGCGTCCGCACGGGGGCCGCGACGAGCTCGGCGTAGGTGCCGAGTTCGACCCACTCCTTGCGGACGTACCCGTAGACCTCGTCGCCGACGGCGAAGTCGAAGGTGTCGGGGCCGACGGCTTCGACGACTCCGGCCACGTCCCAGCCGGGTATGACGGGGTAGCGCACTTCGAGGATCGCATCGAGGTATCCGGCGGCGAGCTTCCAGTCCACCGGGTTGACCCCGGCGGCCTTGACCCGGATCAGGACCTCCCCGGGGCCGACCTTGGGCTCGGGTGCCTCAACGAGCTCCAGCCGGGCGGGAGTTCCGTAACTGCTGTAGGTGATTGCCTTCATGTACGCCACAACGGGGCAGGTCAAGGCGGGAATTCCGGGTCGACACCCCGGTTCGAGCGATCCTCAAGCGGGGAGGGAGTTGCGGTGCGAGCGCCGCCGGGCCGCGCTGAGCAGGGCCTGGATCTGGGTGCCCGCCTGGTCGACGTCGTCGAGGACGGAGGGGAAGGGCAGGCGCACGTCGCGGTGGCCGGCGCGCTCCTCCAGGCGCAGGGTGATCCCGTACCGGTCCAGGGCGAGCGGCAGCGCGCGCAGGACGGCGGCCGAGGGCAGCGGCCGGACCAGCCGCAGGAGCAGGGTCACCAGTTCGGGGTGCTCGTCGAGGAGGTGGGTGAGCATGCCGGCCTCGTAGGTGGCCAGCGGGTCGGGCCAGGCCCCGTCCAGCTCCTCCAGCCCGATGTACGAGGTTCCCCGCGCGGTCTCCAGGACCGCCCGGCCGTACTCCACGCAGGTGGTGGTCCCGGGGGCGGAGGACCCGTCGGCCCAGGGGGTCAGCAGGTGGCCCAGGACGGTGACGCGGGCGCGCACCCGGTCGCGTACGGGTGTCGGGGCGATGTCGGTGAACTCCAGCCGGATGGCGGGCGGTCCGTCGTGCGGGAGCGGGGCCGGCTGCCCGGCCAGGGGCGCGGCGGGGTGCAGGTGCAGCCGGCCGAGCACGTCCCCGCCGTCCAGGTCGCGGACCTCGTGGCGCACGCCGTCGATGACGACGGTCATCGAGTGGGCGGCGGCCAGGACGGAGCGGACCCGTTCGGCCTCGGTGGGCCGGGCGGGGGGCGTGGCGGCGGGGGCACCGGGCAGGCGCATGCGGATCTCTCCCTCGTTCGAGGTTGACTTAGGTATGCCTAACCTAACCCATCTGTGGGTCGGGGAGTACCCCGCGCGCCAGCCGCCCGAGCGTCTCGGCGATCCGCGCGGGCGCGAAGCCCAGGGTGTGCCGCTGGAACTGGTAGACCTCCGGGGAGAGCGGGCTGAGCAGGGCGTCCACACTGACGTCGGGGTCGTCGGCGTCCGCCTCCACGAGCAGGGCCCGGACGTGCGCCCGCCAGTGCCGGTACGTGCCGCCCGCGAACCGGGCCGGGCCCGGGCCGATGCCCAGAGCCAGCGGCAGATGCCGCTCCAGGTGCTCCAGGGCCGCCGCGTAGAAGGCGGCCAGCCGCTGCGCCGGCGGGGCGCCCGGCCCCAGCGGCGGCGGCCCGAACGCGAGGCGCCCGCGCAGGGTCCGCTCGTGCTCGTCCAGCAGTGCCGCGGCCACGGAGGCCGGATCGGGGAACCGGCGGTAGAGCGTCGCCCGCCCGACGCCGGCCGCCTTGGCTATGTGGTCCATCGTCACGCCGCGCGGATCCCGCTCGGTGAACAACTGCTCCGCGGCGGCCAGGATCTGCGCGCGGTTGCGGATCGCGTCCTCGCGGCGCGGCGGCCGCACGGCCGGCCCGGCCCTCCCCGTGGCACCCGACCGGGCGGGGCCGGAGCCCGCGGTGTCGCTCAACGTGCGGACCTCGTCGCCATTGGTCATGGCGGCGACCCTACGTCCTTCGTGTCGGTGTTGGGCTGAACGGGTGAAACACGAGAGGATGGGTGGATGCACATGAAGCGCACGGCCGAGGCGGCCCGGTGAGCAGGTACGACGTCACCGACGAGCAGTGGGAGGGACTCGCGCAGGTGGTACCCCTGCGCAGTCGCAACGAATGGCCCTCCCGGGTGGACCACCGCACCATCCCCAAGGCCCCCGGGGCGGCCGCGGCGGAACAGCGGCGCTTCGTGGTGATCCGGGTTCAGATCTTCGCCGACGCGCGGGAGGTGGCCGAGTACCTGATCGCGCAGATCCCCGTACTGCTGGACCTCACCGGCGCCGACAGCGAAGTGGCCAAGCGGATCCTCGACTTCAGCAGTGGTGTGGTCTTCGGCCTGGGCAGCGGCATGCACCGGGTCGACCGCAACGTCTTCCTGCTGGCCCCCGTCGGGACCGAGGTGGAGGGGATCGCGGCCGCGGCCGTCCCCCGATCGTAGGAAGGTCGCGGCGGCTAAACGGTTCGGCGGGCACCCCGGCACCCGCGCGGACCGTACCGTCCGGCCATGGACGCCACCCTGGACGCGGCGGGACCCGGCCGCCCCGCCGCCACCCCGACCGTCACACCCCCGCACACGGCACCCCCGGCTGACAGCCCGTCACCCGCCCACCCCCGCCACGGCCCCGGCCCCGCCGAGTCCGGCTGCGCCGAGTCGGGCCGCGCTGAAGTCGGCCTCGCCGGACCGTGCCCCGCAGAAGCCGGCCGCGCCTCCGGTGCGCCGCCGCGGGTCGGTGGAGTCGCGCCCTCCGGCGGTGTGTCCGCCGATGCCGGACCGGCCCGGCCCGCCGTCACCGAGCTGCGGCTCTCCGCCTTCGGCCCGCACCGGGCGGCCGCCTTCCCGCTGGGCCCGGTGACCCTGTTCACCGGCCCCAGCGGCAGCGGCAAGACCCAGGCCCTGGACGCCTACCGGGCGCTGGCCGCCCTCGCCTCCGGGGCCACCCTGCGCGAGGCCTTCCCCGACCCCGCGTCCCGGGTGCCCGACCGGGCCGTCCCCGACGGCGGCGGCCGGCGCGGCTTCCGCCTCGGCTGCACGGTCGACGGCCCCTGCGGCCCCGTCCGGCTCGACCTCGCGGTCCAGGCCGAGCCGGTGCTGCGCATCGCCGGCGAACGGCTCTCCCAGGACGGCCGGATCCTGCTCACCACCGCCCTGCGCGACCCGCGCCGACGCACCCTGGAGGCCGCCTGGTTCACCGGGGGCACCGTGGGCGTGACCCGCGCGCCGATGCCCGACGACCGCCTCGGCACCGTACTGCTGCCGCTGCGCGTCGCCGGGTCCACGGCGGGCCAGCGCCGGGTGCTGGCCGCCGCCGAGCAGGCGGTGGTGGCCCTGCGCGCGGTGTTCGCCTGCGACCCGGACCCCGGCCGGATGCGGGCGCCCGTCCCGGCCGGCGAGGGCCGGCTGCGCACCGACTGCGGGAACCTGGCCGACGTGCTGCGCCGGACCCGCCACGAATGCGGCACCCGCCACGCCCTGCTGGCCGGAGCGGCGCGGACCGGCTGCGCCGGGCCGGTGGCGGGGCTGGACGTACGGGCCGCCACCGGAGGGGCCGGGCTGGTGGCGGCCGTGCTCGACCGCGGCCCCGGCCGCCCCGCCACCGGCCTGGACCGGCTCGGCGCGGGCGAACTGCGCTTCCTGGCTCTGGCCCTGGTCCTGCTCACCGGGCCCGGCGTGCTGGAGGTGGACCCGGCCGCCGAACTGCTCTCCGCCCGCCAGGCACTCACCGTCCTCGCCGACGGCCTGGACCGGGGGCTGGACCGCTGGCAGGCCGCCGAACTGCTGCGGCTGGCCGTCCTGTCCGGCGGACGCGGGCACATCAGGCTGGTGGCGGCGGTCGGCGAGGACACGGCGGGAACCGGACGCGGGGTCCCCGGCGTCTCAGTGGTAGACCTGTCCCCATGAACGACGTCCCCACGAACGGCGCGGCACCCACAGGTGACGGGCCCCCGCCCCGGCGGGACGAACGGCTGTACCAACTCCAGCGACGGCTGGCCGCCTTCGCGGCCGCCCGGGACTGGGCCCCGTACCACACGCCCAAGAACCTGGCCGTGGCCCTGAGCGTCGAGGCCGCCGAACTGGTCGAGATCTTCCAATGGCTGACCCCCGAACAGTCGGCGGCGGTCATGGAAAAGCCCGAAAGCGCACACAGAGTGGCCGACGAGGTCGCCGACGTGATGGCGTACCTGCTGCAGTTCTGTGAGGTTGTCGGGGTTGATGTGCTGGATGCGCTGGCCGCGAAGATCGAGAGAAACGAGCACCGCTTCCCGGTAACCGGTACTTCGACACCAGATCGTCACTCTTCGGAGTGATGGCGTCGTCCACAACCATGTTTGTGTCCACAGATTTCCGAATACCCCTGGCTTTACTGGCTCGTTGCCTTCACTCTGGGTAGTGGAGAACGGCGGGATGTCGTGCGGACGGGGGACGGCATATGGATGCGGTACGGCTCATCGCGGCCGGCCGGCACGCGCTGGCACGGAGCGGGGAGGCATGGGGCATCGTGGGCGAGGCCTGGCAGGCCCAGGCGCTCGCCCAGGGCGTGGGGAGCTGGCTGGCGGTCACCGGGCCGCCCGAGCTCAGAGCGGAGGCGCGGGGACTGGGGGAAGCCGGCGGCAGAGGGTGCGGGGTCATCGACCGGGCGGCCCTGAGGGGCGAGGGAAGACCGCCCGAACAGCCGCCGAGGGCGGCGCAGCTCACGGGGACGGCCGACATACGGCAGGCGTTGCTCGGGCTCCAGGAGCTGCTCGGCGAGGTCGGCATAGCCCTCGTCGGGGTGGCCTGCGCGACGGACGACGAAGGCCTGTACTGGCAGTGCATAGAGTCGATCGACGCGGCGGACGAGTCGAGCGACCGGGTGCGGACACTGCTGCGCCGGATGGCGGCCGTGCCCCAGCGGGGCTCGGCGTCGGGCGTGAGCTGAGCCGAGGCGGGCCCGGGCGGGCGGGTGCGCTGCCGAGGGTCCCGCCGTGCGTGACGGGACCCCCGCGCGGTCAGAAGGACCGGTCGGAGTGGCGGTCGGAGCGGAGCTCGCCCTCGTACGTCCGGCCCCCGGGGGCCGCCGGCGCGGCCGGCAGGGTGCGGTCCGCGGAGTGCTGGAGGTCGGCGTCGAGCTGGGAGAGGTCGGCGTTCAGCGCCGCCATCAGCTCCTCCATCTGCTGGAGCAGGCCTTTCGGCGCGCCGCCCTGGGCGGGTGCCGGGGACTCCTGGCGTGCGTGGTCGTGTGCAGCCTGTCCGGTCTGTCCGGGATGCTCTGGCGCGGACTCGTGGGACATGGCGGCCTCCTCGGCCCTGGCCCTTCCGGTGCGGAAGGGGGCGGTGGACGCATCGACGGGAGGCCGCCGGCGCGCGGGCCGGGCGGTCCGGCTCCGTCCGAGCCAACGATCCCCATCCGCGCTGGTCACTGGCGGGGCGGGGGGCGGCCCTTCCGGTTGACGAAGATTCACCCGGCAGGGGTGGGGAGGGCAGGATGGGGAGCATGGACCTTCGTGTTTTCACCGAACCGCAGCAGGGTGCGAGTTACGACACCCTCCTGACCGTCGCCAAGGCAACCGAGGACCTGGGCTTCGACGCGTTCTTCCGATCGGACCACTACCTGCGGATGGGCTCCGTCGACGGCCTGCCGGGGCCCACGGACGCCTGGATCACCCTCGCCGGCCTGGCCCGGGAGACGAAGCGGATCAGGCTGGGCACGCTGATGACGGCCGGGACCTTCCGGCTGCCCGGCGTCCTCGCGATCCAGGTGGCACAGGTCGACCAGATGTCCGGCGGCCGGGTGGAACTGGGCCTGGGCGCGGGCTGGTTCGAGGAGGAGCACAAGGCGTACGGGATCCCCTTCCCCGCGGAGCGCATGGCCCGGCTGGAGGAACAGCTGGCCATCGTCACCGGGATGTGGGCCACCGAGCCCGGCGCCGCCTTCGACCACCGGGGGGTCCACTACCGGGTGGAGAACTCCCCGGCGCTCCCCAAGCCCGCCCAGGCCAAGGTGCCCATCCTCGTCGGCGGCCACGGCGCACGGCGCACCCCCCGCCTCGCCGCCCGCTACGCGGACGAGTTCAACATGCCGTTCGCCTCGGTGGAGGACAGCCGCCGGCAGTTCGCCCGGGTCCGGGAGGCCGCCGCCGCGGCCGGCCGCAAGGCGGACGAACTCGTCTACTCCAACGCCCTGGTGGTGTGCGTCGGCAAGGACGACGCCGAGGTCGCCCGCCGGGCCGCCGCCATCGGCCGCGAGGTCGACGAGCTGAAGGCCAACGGCCTGGCCGGCTCCCCGGACGAGGTCGTCGAGAAGCTCGGGACCTACTCGGCCATCGGCTCCTCGCGCGTCTACCTCCAGCTCCTCGACCTCGCCGACCTGGACCACCTGGAGCTGGTCTCCGCCCGCGTCCTGCCCCAGCTCGGCCGGTAGGGCCGCCGCCGTGCCGCGTGCGACCGGCCCGCTCGCCGAAGCCCTGGCCAGCAGGGCCGTGCTCCTGGACGGCGGGCTCAGCAACCAGCTCGCCGACCAGGGCTGCGACCTGTCCGGGGGGATGTGGACGGGCCGGGTGCTCGCCGAGCGCCCGGGCCAGGTGCTCGCCGCCCACACGGCGTACGTCCGGGCCGGCGCCGAGGTGCTGATCACCGCGAGCTACCAGGTCGGCCACGAGCCGGACCTGCTGGAGCGGAGCGTGCGGGTGGCCGGCGCGGCCGCCCGGGCCGCCGACCGGGAGGTCTGGGTGGCCGCCTCGGTGGGCCCGTACGGGGCGCTCCTGGCGGACGGCTCCGAGTACCGCGGCCGGTACGGGCTCACGGAGGCGGAGCTGGCCGACTTCCACCGGCCCCGGATCGGGGCGCTGCTGGCGGCCGGCCCCGACGTCCTGGCGCTGGAGACCGTCCCCGACGTCCTGGAGGCGCGGGCCCTGCTGCGGGTGCTCGCCGGTACGGGCGCCCGCGCCTGGCTCACGTACACGGTCGCGGGCGGCCGCACCCGGGCCGGCCAGCCGCTCGCCGAGGCGTTCGCCCTGGCGGCGGCCGCCCCCGAGGTGATCGCGGTCGGCGTCAACTGCTGTGATCCCGAGGACGTCCTGCCCGCTCTGGAAGCCGCCGCCTCCGTCACCGCCAAGCCGCTGGTGGCCTATCCGAACGACGGCTCCGTCTGGGACGCCGCCAGCCGCAGCTGGAACGCCCCCGCCCCCGCCGCCACCGCCCCCTGGCCCGTGGAGGCGTGGCGCGCGGCCGGCGCCCGGCTCGTCGGGGGATGCTGCCGCATCGGCCCGGACCGCATCGCCGCACTGGGGCCGCTCCTGGCGTGATCCGGGGCGACGGCAAGGGGGCGCGGCCGACTATCACTCGATCGGGTGAAGGCCCTTTATGGTCGGCTCCTGCTGGGATAGGCAGGACAGATGAAGCGCACCAGCAGGACGGGCGCCGCCGCCAGGCGCCGCATCACCCGCTCCAGGGCGTGCGGGGAGAAGAAGCAGTTCGCGAACGAGGCCGCGGCGGAACACGCCGCGAGCGAGATGCACCGGATCCAGCCGTGGCAGCACGAGCGGATCGCCTATCTGTGCCCCTACAGCGGCACCGAGCCGCACTGGCACATCGGCCGCCCGCTGAACATCCCCAAGCAGCGCTGACCCGACCCCAGGGGAGGACCTCGCGGAACGGCGGCCGGACCCACCCGCAGGGCGGGCCGGCCGCCACCCGGAAATACGTTCGCACCGACGGTGGTGCGCGGGACATGCTGGAGCGCATGTTCCTGACGATCAGCACCACCGGCACGACGGAGAATCCGGCCACTGACCTGGGATTCCTGCTGCACAAGCATCCCGGCAGGGCACAGGCCTTCTCCACCTCGCACGGCACCGCCCACGTGTTCTACCCCGAGGCCACGGCCGAACGGTGCACGGCGGCGCTGTTGCTGGAGGTGGACCCCGTCGCGCTCGTCCGGCGCGGCCAGGGCAAGGGACGGGGCGGAGCGCCGGACGCCGCCCTCGCCCAGTACGTCAACGACCGCCCGTACGCGGCCTCCTCGCTGCTCGCCGTCGCGCTCAGCGGGGTCTTCCGCACCGCCCTCAAGGGCCAGTGCGCCCTGCGCCCCGAACTGCCGGGCCGCACGCTCCCGCTGCGGATCGAGATCCCGGTGCTGCCCGCCCGGGGCGGCCCGGAGATGGTGGGCCGCCTGTTCGGCCCGCTGGGCTGGGACCGGGTGGAGAGCACGCCGGTCGCGCTGGACGAGCGGTTCCCGGAATGGGGCGACAGCCGTTACGTGCGGCTCGTGCTGGAGGGCGGGGCCAGGCTGGAGGACGCCCTGCGCCAGCTGTACGTGCTGCTGCCGGTGCTCGACGACGCCAAGCACTACTGGGTCGCCCCCGACGAGGTCGACAAGCTGCTGCGCGCGGGCGACGGCTGGCTGGCCGGGCACCCCGAGCACGCGCTGATCACCGCCCGCTACCTGGCCCGCCGCAAGGAGCTCACCCGCGACGCCATGGAGCGCCTGGAACTGGCCCGGCTGGCCGAGGCCGACGGGAGCGAGGCCGAGGAACTCGACAACGCCGTGGCCGCGGCCCCGGACGGCGCCGACGCGGCCCCCGAGGTCCCGGGCACCCCGGAGCGGGCCGTCCCGCTCGCCGTGCGCCGGCGGGACGCGATCCTCGGCGCACTGCGCGAGGCCGGCGCCCAGCGGGTGCTCGACCTCGGCTGCGGCGAGGGACACCTCGTGCGGGCCCTGCTCAAGGACCCGGCGTACACCGAGGTCCTCGGCGTCGACGTGTCCGTGCGGGCCCTGACCATCGCCGCCCGCCGGCTGCGGCTGGAGCGGATGGGGGAGCGCCAGAGTTCCCGCGTCCGGCTCCTGCAGGGCTCGCTCGCCTACACCGACAAGCGGCTGGCGGGCTACGACGCGGCCGTGCTCAGCGAGGTCATCGAGCACCTCGACCTGCCCCGGCTGCCCGCGCTGGAGTACGCCGTCTTCGCCGCGGCGCGCCCCCGCACCGTCCTCGTGACCACCCCGAACGTCGAGTACAACGTCCGCTGGGAGTCCCTGCCCGCCGGACACGTACGCCACCGCGACCACCGCTTCGAGTGGACCCGCGAGGAGTTCCGCGCCTGGGCCGCCCGCGTCGCCGGCCGGTACGGCTACACCGTCGCCCACGTACCCGTCGGCGACGAGGACCCCGAGGTCGGAGCCCCGACCCAGATGGCCGTCTTCACCGCCGCGGAGACGGCCGCCACCCGGACGGCCGCCACCGAGACCGCCGCCACCGAGACCCCGAAGGAGGGTGAGGCAGCATGACCACCCCCACCACCGACCGCCCGGCCGCCCGGCCGGCACACCGCGTGCTCCCCGTCACCGACCTGTCCCTCGTCGTCCTCGTCGGCGCCACCGGATCGGGCAAGTCCACCTTCGCCCGCAAGCACTTCAAGCCCACCGAGATCCTCTCCTCCGACTACTGCCGGGGCCTGGTCGCCGACGACGAGAACGACCAGGGCGCCAGCAAGGACGCCTTCGAGGTGCTCCACTACATCGCCGGCAAGCGGCTCGCCGCCGGACGACTGACCGTCGTGGACGCCACCAGCGTCCAGAAGGAGTCCCGCCGCGAGCTCGTCCGCCTGGCCCGCGAGCACGACGTCCTGCCCATCGCGATCGTCCTCGACATGCCCGAGTCGGTCTGCGCCGAGCGCAACGCCGCCCGCCCCGACCGGGCCGGCCTGCCCCGCCGCGTCATCCAGCGGCACCGCTCCGAGCTGCGCCGCTCCCTGCGCGGCCTGGAACGCGAGGGCTTCCGCAAGGTGCACGTCCTGCGCACGGTGGAGGAGGCCGAGTCCGCCGAAGTGGTGCTGGAGAAGCGCTTCAACGACCTCACCCACCTCACCGGCCCCTTCGACATCGTCGGCGACATCCACGGCTGCTCCTCCGAGCTGGAGACCCTGCTCGCCAAGCTCGGCTACGAGGACGGCGTCCACCCCGCCGGCCGCACCGCCGTCTTCGTCGGCGACCTCGTCGACCGCGGCCCCGACAGCCCCGGCGTGCTCCGCCGGGTGATGGGCATGGTCAAGTCCGGCAACGCCCTGTGCGTGCCCGGGAACCACGAGAACAAGCTCGGCCGTTACCTCAAGGGGTCCAAGGTCCAGCAGACGCACGGCCTCGCCGAGACCGTCGAGCAGCTCTCCCGCGAGAGCGACGAGTTCGTCAAGGAGGTCAGGGAGTTCATCGCCGGCCTGGTCAGCCACTACGTCCTCGACGGCGGCAAGCTGGTCGTCTGCCACGCCGGGCTGCCCGAGAAGTACCACGGCCGCACCTCCGGCCGGGTCCGCTCGCACGCCCTGTACGGCGAGACCACCGGCGAGACCGACGAGTTCGGCCTGCCCGTGCGCTACCCGTGGGCCGAGGACTACCGCGGCAAGGCCGTCGTGGTCTACGGCCACACCCCGGTCCCGGACACCACCTGGATCAACAACACCATCTGCCTCGACACCGGCGCCGTCTTCGGCGGCCGGATGACCGCCCTGCGCTGGCCCGAGCGCGAACTGGTCGACGTACCGGCCGAGAAGGTCTGGTACGAGCCGGTCAAGCCGCTCGCCGCCGCGGTGCCCGGCGGCCACGACGGGCGCCCCCTCGACCTGGCCGACGTCCACGGCCGGCGGGTGGTGGAGACCCGCCACCTGGGCAACGTCGGCGTCCGCGAGGAGAACGCGGCCGCCGCCCTGGAGGTCATGAGCCGCTTCGCGGTGGACCCCCGGCTGGTGCCCTACCTGCCGCCGACCATGGCGCCGACGGCCGCCTCCCAGGAGGAGGCCCGCGGCGGAGCCGCTGACGGGGGCTTCCTGGAGCACCCCGCCGAGGCCTTCGCCCAGTACCGGGCCGACGGCATCGGCCGGGTGGTGTGCGAGGAGAAGCACATGGGCTCCCGCGCCACCGTCCTGCTGTGCCGGGACGCGGAGACGGCCCGCGCGCGGTTCGGCGTGGAGGACGGCCCCACCGGCTCCCTCTACACCCGCACCGGCCGCCCGTTCTTCCCGGACCCGGAGCTCACCGAGGAGTTCCTCGCCCGGCTGCGCACGGCGGTCGACCGCGCGGGCCTGTGGGAGGAACTCGGCACCGACTGGCTGCTGTTCGACGGGGAACTGCTGCCCTGGTCCCTGAAGTCCACGGGCCTGCTCCGCAACCAGTACGCGGCCGTGGGCGCCGCCTCCCGCGCCGTCCTGCCGGACGCGGTCGCCGCCCTGGAGGCGGCCGCGGCCCGGGGCGTGGACACCGGCGCGCTGCTGGAGCGCCAGCGCGGGCGGGCCGCCGACGCCGCCGCGTTCACCGAGGCGTACCGGCGCTACTGCTGGAGCACCGACCGGCTGGACGGAGTACGTTTCGCGCCGTTCCAGCTGCTCGCCGCGGCCGGCCGGTCGCTGGCGGCCGTCCCGCACGACGAGCAGCTCGCCTGGCTGGACCGCCTCGCGGACGCCGACGGGGGCACGGACGCGCCGCTGCTGCGCCGCACCCGCCGGGTGTACGTGGACACCGGCGACGAGGAGTCCGTCCGCGCGGGCACCGAGTGGTGGCTGGAGCTGACCGCAGCCGGCGGCGAGGGCATGGTCGTCAAGCCGCTCCAGGCGTACGCCCGGGACGGGAAGGGCCGGCTGGTCCAGCCCGGGGTGAAGGTCCGCGGGCGCGAGTACCTGCGGATCGTCTACGGGCCGGAGTACGCGCGCCCGGAGCAGCTGGAGCGGCTGCGCCACCGGTTCCTGGGCCACAAGCGCTCGCTCGCGCTGCGCGAGTACGCGCTCGGCCTGGAGGCGCTGGACCGGCTGGCGGCGGGGGAGCCGCTGTGGCGGGTCCACGAGCCGGTGTTCGCCGTGCTGGCCCTGGAGTCGGAGCCGGTCGACCCGCGCCTGTGACCCGGCGCTCGGTTCGGGGCGGGCGTAAAGCGGGAGCCCCCGTACGGCCTCGAATTAGGTCGTATGGGGGAACTTTCCCGCGGAAGTCCGGGGAAAGCGGCGGCGGGATCGTTCATCCAGGGCAGCGGAGTGTCCGCGACCCAGGAAGGACGGAACGTCACCTATGAAGATGACCGCGCGCGGAAGCATTGCGGCGCTCATGACCTGTATGGCCGCGGCCGGCGCGGCCTCCCCGGCCGTGGCCGACTCGGTCCCGGTGGGTGTCCCGCTGGAGGCGGTGGAGACCACGCTGGGCCTGCCGGCCCCGCACCTGGCCACGGGTGTCCCGGTGCCGATGGTCGGCGCCCCGGAGTCGCCCCGGTTCCACCAGGGCGACCTGCTGCCCACCCCACTGCTCCCGGTGGTGCCGATCGCCGCCGACCTCGGGGCCACCCGGGTCGCCTCGGTGGTGCCCAACCTGATGGGCGAGCCCGAGACGGACGGCGAGGGCTCCCTGGAGTCCCCGGCCACCACCCTCCTCACCCGCACTCCCGGTGCGGTCGTCGGCGCCCCGCTGACGATGCCGGACGCGAGCAACAACGGCGTCCCCAACCTGGCCGTCCCGAAGCTGGGCCTGACCGCCCCGGACGTCATCGGCACCCCGACGGCACTTCTCGGCCTGCGCTGAGCGGGTACTGCCGAGGCGGGGTCGCAAAGCCGCCCGGTCTGGGAATGTGTACGCCATGGGATTCCATGTCGACTCCGAGACCGGGCGGCTGCGCCGCGTCATCCTCCACCGGCCCGACCTGGAGCTGAAGCGGCTCACACCAAGCAACAAGGACGCCCTGCTCTTCGACGACGTGCTGTGGGTGCGCCGGGCCCGCCAGGAGCACGACGGGTTCGCGGACGTCCTGCGCGACCGCGGCGTCGCCGTCCACCTCTTCGGCGACCTGCTCCGCGAGGCGCTCGACGTCCCCGAGGCGCGGCACCTCGTACTGGACCGGGTCTTCGACGAGAAGGAGTACGGTCCGCTCGCCACCGACCACCTGCGCGCGGTCTTCGACGGGCTGCCCTCCGCCGCCCTCGCGGAGGCCCTGGTCGGGGGGATGACCAAGAGGGAGTACCTGGAGCGGCACGCCGAGCCGTTGTCGGTGCGCTTCCACGCCCTCGACATGGACGGCTTCCTGCTGGGGCCGCTGCCCAACCACCTCTTCACCCGCGACACCTCCGCCTGGATCTACGACGGGGTGTCCATCAACGCCATGCGCTGGCCCGCCCGCCAGCGCGAGACCGTGCACTTCGAGGCGATCTACCGGCACCACCCGCTGTTCACCGGTTCCGGCGCCTTCCACTACTGGTCGCAGGGGCAGGCCGACTACCCCTCGACCATCGAGGGAGGGGACGTCCTGGTCATCGGCAACGGCGCCGTGCTGATCGGGATGAGCGAGCGGACCACCCCGCAGGCGGTGGAGATGCTCGCCCGGGGCCTGTTCGCGGCCGGGTCGGCCTCCGTCATCGTGGCCCTGGACATGCCCAAGCGGCGGGCGTTCATGCACCTGGACACGGTGATGACGATGGTCGACGCAGATACGTTCACTCAGTACGCGGGGCTCGGCATGCTGCGCTCCTACACGATCCGGCCGGGCGAGGGGCCGGGCGAGCTGAGGGTCAGCGACCACCCGCCGGAGCACATGCACCGGGCCATCGCGGCCGCGCTCGGCCTGGACAAGGTGCGAGTGCTCACCGCCACGCAGGACGTGCACTCGGCGGAGCGCGAGCAGTGGGACGACGGGTGCAACGTGCTGGCCGTGGAGCCGGGGGTGGTCGTCGCCTACGAGCGGAACGTCACCACCAACACCCACCTGCGCAAGGAGGGCATCGAGGTGATCGAGATCCCCGGCAGCGAGCTGGGGCGCGGCCGGGGCGGCCCGCGCTGCATGAGCTGCCCGGTGGAGCGGGACGCGGCGTGACGGCCGGGGCGTGACGGAGGGCGCGTGACGGCCGTCGTGTGACGGAGGGCGCGTGACGGCCGTCGTGTGACGTGATCCACTGTCCCGTATATGAATGCAGAGGATCGTATAGACTTCCAGCATCCCCTGTCAGCGCACTCTGGAGCGTCCCCATGGCCACCGACCTCTTCGGCCGCAGTTTCCTCAAGGAGCTCGACTTCACCGCCGCCGAGTTCCGCGGCCTCGTCGAGCTCGCGGCCGAACTCAAGGCGGCCAAGAAGGCCGGGACCGAGCAGCGCCGGCTCCAGGGGAAGAACCTCGCGCTGATCTTCGAGAAGACCTCCACGCGCACCCGCTGCGCCTTCGAGGTCGCCGCCGCCGACCAGGGCGCCCACACCGTCTACCTCGACCCCTCCGGTTCCCAGATGGGCCACAAGGAGTCCGTCCGGGACACGGCGCGGGTGCTCGGCCGGATGTTCGACGGCATCGAGTACCGGGGCGACAGCCAGCAGGCCGTGGAGGAGCTGGCCGCCCACTCCGGCGTGCCCGTCTTCAACGGCCTCACCGACGACTGGCACCCCACCCAGATGCTCGCCGACGTGCTCACCATGACCGAGCACAGCACCAAGCCGCTGGACCGGATCTCCTTCGCCTACCTGGGCGACGCCCGCTTCAACATGGGCAACTCGTACCTGGTGACCGGCGCCCTGCTGGGCATGGACGTGCGCATCGTCGCGCCGAAGGCCTACTGGCCGGCCGACGCCGTCGTGGCCCGGGCCCGCGAGCTCGCCGCCGTCAGCGGGGCCCGGATCACCCTGACCGAGGAGGTCGCGCAGGGCGTCGCGCAGGCCGACTTCGTGGCCACGGACGTCTGGGTCTCGATGGGCGAGCCCAAGGAGGTCTGGGACGAGCGGATCGCGGCCCTGGTGCCGTACGCCGTCACCATGGACGTGCTGCGCGCCACCGGGAACCCGGACGTGAAGTTCCTGCACTGCCTGCCCGCCTACCACGACCTGGGCACCAAGGTGGCCCGGGAGGTCCACGAGCGGCACGGCCTGGACTCGCTGGAGGTCACGGACGAGGTGTTCGAGTCCGCGCACTCCGTCGTCTTCGACGAGGCCGAGAACCGGCTGCACACCATCAAGGCCGTCCTCGTCGCGACGCTCGCCCACCCCGCCGCGTAGCCGGCCGGGCACGCAGCCGCATACTCATGCGGGCTGCGGGCTGCGGGCGACAGCCGTGGGGTGGCGCGGACTCAGGCGGTCGCCGTCGCCCGGCTCGGCAGGGTGAACCAGACGGCCTTGCCGCGCGCGGTGGGCCGGTGGCCGCAGGCCGAGCTGAGAGCCCGGATCAGCAGCAGTCCGCGGCCGCCCTCCTGCCACGGGTCGGGCGGCGGCCCGGGACGGCCGGCCGTGAGGTCGCCCGGCGGCCCGGGATCGCCGTCGTGCACCTCCACCTGGCAGCCGCCCGGCCGCAGTTCCACGACCAGCTCGATCGGGGCGGCCCCGGCGGTGTGCTCGACGGCGTTGGCCACCAGCTCGGCGGTCAGCAGCTCCGCCGTGTCGCTGTCGGGGCACCGGTCGAGGTCGGTGAGCGCGGTGCGGATCAGGGCGCGGGCCATCGGTACGGCGGCGGTCGTGTGGGGGAGGGCGATCCGCCAGGCGGAGCTGTCGTGCATGGCGGGTCCGTCCTTCCGTGAGGGTGGGGGGCGGGGGCAGTCCTGGATTCAACGATACGGACCGGGCCGGAGCCCCCGTAGGGCACCCCGGCGCAACGCCGGGGGACCAGGGGCGGGGGCGGGCCGGACCTTCGGCCCGTGTGCCGTGCCGCGCCGCCCCGTCCCGCGCCGTACCGCCGCCGGGGTGACGACTTGTCGCGTTTCTCTGACGACGGTCACGATTCGGTGATAGCTTCGATGGCGTGAGTCCCTTCACCGGTTCCACACCAGAGACCGAACGGTGGCGCCACCTGCGGGTGACCCGGCAGGACGGCGTCGCCACCGTCACCCTCGACCGCCCCGAGAAGCTGAACGCGCTCACCTTCGGCGCCTACGCCGACCTGCGCGATCTGCTCGCCGAACTGTCCCGCACCCGCTCCGTGCGCGCCCTCGTCCTCGCCGGCGAGGGCCGCGGCTTCTGCTCCGGCGGGGACGTGGACGAGATCATCGGCGCCACCCTCGCCATGGACACCGCCCAGCTCCTCGACTTCAACCGGATGACCGGCCAGGTCGTCCGCGCGATCCGCGAATGCCCCTTCCCGGTGATCGCCGCCGTGCACGGGGTGGCCGCCGGCGCCGGGGCCGTCCTCGCCCTCGCCGCCGACTTCCGGATCGCCGACCCCTCCGCCCGCTTCGCCTTCCTCTTCACCCGCGTAGGCCTCTCCGGCGGCGACATGGGCGCCGCCTACCTGCTGCCCCGCGTCGTCGGCCTCGGCCACGCCACCCGGCTGCTGATGCTCGGAGAGCCCGTACGCGCCGCCGAGGCCGAACGGATCGGCCTGCTCAGCGAACTCGTCGACGAGGGCAAGGCCGACGCCCGCGCCGCCGAACTCGCCGCCCGCCTCGCCGCCGGCCCCGCCCTCGCCCACGCCCAGACCAAGGCCCTGCTCACCGCCGAGCTGGACATGCCCCTGGCCGCCTCGGTGGAACTCGACGCCAACACCCAGGCCCTGCTGATGAACGGCCGGGACTACGCCGAGTTCCACGCCGCCTTCACCGCGAAACGGCCCCCGGAGTGGAAGGGCAGGTAGCCGCATGTCCGCGAGCGCCATGAGGGTCGCCGTCGTCGGCGGCGGACCCGGCGGGCTCTACGCCGCCGCACTGCTGGCCCGCCGGGGGCACGCGGTGGAGCTCTGGGAACGGGGCGCCCCCGACGACACCTTCGGCTTCGGCGTGGTGCTCTCCGACGAGACCCTCGGCGGCATCGAACGCGCCGACACCGTCGTCCACGCCGCCCTCGCCGCCGAGTTCGTCCGCTGGGACGACGTGGACGTCGTCCACCGCGGCCGGTTGCTGACCTCCGGCGGCCACGGCTTCGCCGCCCTCGGCCGCCGACGGCTCCTGGAGATCCTCCACGAACGCTGCGCCGGCCTCGGCGTACGCCTGCGCTTCCGCGCCGAGGCACCCGACGCGTTCGCGCTGGCCGGCGCGTACGACCTGGTGGTCGCCGCCGACGGGGTGCACAGCGCCACCCGCGCGCGCGGCGCCGCGCACTTCCGGCCCACCGAGACCCCCGGACGCTGCCGGTACGTCTGGCTCGCCGCCGACTTCGCCTTCGACTCCTTCCGCTTCGAGATCGCCGAAACCGAACACGGGGTCATGCAGCTGCACGGCTACCCGTACGCACCCGACGCCTCCACCGTCATCGTCGAGATGCGGGAAGAGGTGTGGCGGGCGGCCGGCCTCGACCTGTGCGACGAGGCCGAATCGGCCTCCCGCTGCGCCAAGACCTTCGCCGAGGCCCTGCACGGCCGGCCGCTGCGCGGCAACCGCTCCGCCTGGACCCGCTTCCGCACCGTCGTCAGCGCACACTGGTCGCACGGCAACGTGGTGCTCCTCGGCGACGCCGCGCACACCGCCCACTTCTCCATCGGCTCCGGCACCAAACTCGCCGTCGAGGACGCCCTCGCCCTCGCCGAGGCCCTCGACCGGCTGCCCGACGTCCCCTCCGCCCTCGCCGCCTACGAGGAGGAGCGGCGCCCGGCCGTGGCCAGCACCCAGCGCGCCGCCGCCGCCAGCATGCGCTGGTTCGAGGACCTCGCCGGATACGTGGACCAGCCCGCCCGGCAGTTCGCCTTCAACCTGCTCACCCGCAGCCGCCGCGTCACCCACGACAACCTGCGGCTGCGCGACGATCGGTTCACCCGGGCGGTGGAACGCGACTTCGGCTGCCCCGAGGACGCCGACGGCACGGGAACCCCGCCCATGTTCACCCCGTTCACCCTGCGGGGCCTCACCCTGCGCAACCGCGTCGTGGTCTCGCCGATGGACATGTACTCGGCCGAGGAGGGCGTCCCCGGCGACTTCCACCTCGTCCACCTCGGCGGGAGGGCCCTGGGCGGAGCCGGGCTCGTCATGACGGAGATGGTGTGCGTCAGCGCCGAAGGCCGCATCACCCCCGGCTGCGCCGGGCTGTGGACCGCGGAGCAGGCGGCCGCCTGGAAGCGGATCGCCGACTTCGTCCACACATCCGCACCCGGTACGGCCCTCGGCGTCCAGCTCGGCCACTCCGGCCGCAAGGGCTCCACCCGGCTGATGTGGGAGGGCATGGACGAACCGCTCCCGGACGGCAACTGGCCCCTGGTCGCCGCCTCCGCACTGCCCTACAAGGCCGGGGTCTCCGCCGTCCCGCGCGCCCTGGAGGCGGCCGACCTCGCCGCGATCCGCTCCGACTTCGCGGCCGCCGCGGTCCGCGCCGCCGACTGCGGCTTCGACCTGCTGGAACTGCACTGCGCGCACGGCTACCTGCTGTCCGGGTTCCTCTCCCCGCTCACCAACCACCGCGACGACGCCTACGGCGGCCCCCTGGAGAACCGGCTCCGCTTCCCCCTGGAGGTCTTCGACGCCGTCCGCGAGGTGTGGCCCGAGGAGCGGCCGATGACGGTCCGCCTCTCCGCCACCGACTGGGCCCCCGGCGGCACCACGCCCGAGGAGGCCGAACGGATCGCGGCCGCCTTCGCCGCCCACGGCGCGGACGCCGTCGACGTCTCCACCGGACAGGTCGTCGCCGAGGAGGCCCCGGAGTACGGCCGCTCCTACCAGACCCCCTACGCCGACCGGATCCGCAACGCCCTCGGCGTCCCCGTCATCGCCGTCGGCGCGATCTCCTCCTGGGACGACGTCAACTCCCTGCTGCTGGCCGGCCGCGCCGACCTCTGCGCGCTCGGCCGCCCCCACCTGTACGACCCGCACTGGACGCTGCACGCCGCCGCCGAACAGGGCTACGCCGGCCCCGGAGCCCCCTGGCCCGCCCCCTACCGCGCCGGCAGCCGCAGGCCCCCGACCGGCAAGGGGTAGCTCAGACCGCCTCCAGGACGACGCGGTCCTCCACCGGGGTGTAGCCCAGGCGGCGGTAGACGCCGTTGCTGGTGGGGTTGGCCAGGTCGGTGAAGAGCAGTACCTCGGCCGCCCCGGCGGCGTACGCGGCCCGGCTCGTCGCGTGCGTCACCCCGGCGGCGTAGCCGCGGCCCCGGCCGGCGGGCGGGGTGTAGACGGGGCCGATGCGGCAGGCGCCGCCGATCGGGCGGGAGAAGCCGGCCAGCGACACCGGCCGGCCGTCGAGCTCCCACAGCAGCAGCCCGCCGTACGAGAGCCGGTCGCGCAGCCGGCCCTCGGCGGGGCTCGCGGGAATGCCGCACTCCCGGTCGAAGGCCTCGGTCCACTCCAGCAGCAGGGGCAGGTCCGGCTCGGCGGCGGCCCGGGCCCGGCCCGCGGGGGCGGGGTCCGGTGCGGCCAGGGTGCCCAGCCGGTACAGGCGCAGCTCCTCGACGACCCGGGCCGGCGGCCCCCACGCCGCCGCCAGCGTCCGCGCGTCGGCGCGGCGGGCGTTGAAGGCGCCGACGCGGCCGCGCAGCGGGTCGGAGCCGAGTTCCCCGGCCAGGGCCCGGACGGCCTCGGGGGGCACGGCGCCGAGCAGCAGCGGGAACGGCGGGGTGTGCAGCAGGGCCCCCTCGACGGCCCCGTCCGCGCCGGTCCACCAGCCGAACAGGGGACCGGTGCCGCCGAAGGCCCGCGGGCCCCGCCGCTCCAGGGCGTCGGTGACGGTCAGCAGGGTGGTGTTGACGACGGGCTGCGCGGCCACGGCTGGGCGCGCGGCGGCCAGATAGGCCGCCAGATCAGTGCTGAAGGTCCATGTCATGCCCCATGCTGGCGTCCCCGGTCGCCCGCCCGCACCGCAATTTCCGCCCGCGGGGGACGGCCTACGGCCGCTGCCGCACGAAGCGGGCGCCGAGGTCGCGCAGCCGGGTGTGGAGCTCGGCGAAGACGGCCGCGGAGCGGTCGCCCGGCCAGTTGTCCGGGAGCAGTTCGCGGGGCAGGCCCGGGTCGGCGTACGGGAGTCGCCGCCAGGTGTCCAGGGCGGCCAGGTAGTCCCGGTAGGCGGCCTCGGGGGTGGGGCCGGGGCCCGACTGGAGGGCGCGCAGGACCGGTTCGTGCCGGTCGAGGAACTCCTCGTGCTGCTTGGCCAGGGCGGCCAGGTCCCACCAGCGGGCCACCGCCTCGGCGGTGGGGGCGAAACCGGCGTGGGCGCCGCGGAAGAGCTCCACGTACCCGGTCAGGTGCAGCCGCTTTAGGGTGTGTCCGGTCTCCTCGGCCAGCTGGGCGGGGGCGATCCACACGCCCGGCGCCACCGCCCCGAAGCCCAGCCGGGCCAGGCGCGAGCGCAGCAGGTGCCGCTTGTGCCGCTCCTGCTCCGGGACGGAGAACACCGCGACCAGCCACTCCGGGGACACCGGTACGGTCCCGTAGATCCGCCGGTCCCCGTCCTCCAGCAGCAGCCGGGCCTCCTCGGACGGCTCGTACCCGGCCGAACCGTCGGCGGCCCGCGCGGGCACCAGGAACCCGCGCCGCTTCAGCCGGGACACCGAGGAGCGGACGGAGGGCGCGTCGACGCCGGCCGCGCCCAGCAGGCGGACCAGCGCGGACACCGGGACGGCGCCCTCGAAGGACCGCCCGTAGGCGCCGTAGAAGGTGACGATCAGGGATCGCGGAGTGTGCTGCTCGACCACGGGTTCACTCTAGATCGCGGAGCCGGAAGCGTTGCAGTTTGCCGGTGGGGGTGCGCGGCAGCGCGGGCAGGAAGACGAAGGAGCGCGGGCACTTGTGCGGGGCCAGCTCGCCCTTCATGAACGTCCGCAGGGCCTCCTCCGTCAGCACCGCCCCGTCGCGGGGCACGGTGTACGCCACCACGATCTGCCCGCGCCGCTCGTCCGGGCGGCCGACGACGGCGGCCTCCGCCACGTCCGGATGGCGCAGCAGGGCCTCCTCGACCTCGGGGCCGGCGATGTTGTAGCCCGAGGAGATGATCATGTCGTCGGCGCGGGCGACGTAGCGGAAGTAGCCGTCGGGGTCGCGGACGTAGGTGTCGCCGGTCAGGTTCCAGCCGTCCCGGACGTACTCGCCCTGCCGGGGGTCGGCGAGGTAGCGGCAGCCGACCGGCCCGCGCACCGCCAGCAGCCCCGGCTCGTCGTCGGCGACGGGCCGCCCGCAGGGGTCCACCACCCGGGCCTCCCAGCCGGGCACCACCCGGCCGGTGGTGCCGGGGCGGATGTCCCCGTCGGCGGCGGAGATGAAGATGTGCAGCAGCTCGGTGGCCCCGATGCCGTTGATGATCCGCAGGCCGGTGCGCTCGTGCCAGGCCCGCCAGGTCGCGGCGGGCAGGTTCTCGCCGGCCGACACGCAGCGGCGCAGCGCCGACAGGTCGTAGGCGCCCGTGTGGTACGGGCCCAGGGTGTCCAGCATCGACCGGTAGGCGGTGGGCGCCGTGAACAGGACGGTTACCCGGTGTTCGGCGAGGGCCGGCAGCAGCACCCTGGGCGTGGCCTGCTCCAGCAGCAGCGCGCTGGCGCCGGCGCGCAGCGGGAAGACGACCAGTCCGCCGAGGCCGAAGGTGAACCCGAGCGGGGGACTGCCCGCGAACACGTCGTCGGGGCGCGGGCGCAGGACGTGGTGGGAGAAGGTGTCGGCGACGGCGAGGAGGTCGCGGTGGAAGTGCATGCAGCCCTTGGGCCGGCCGGTGGTCCCGGAGGTGAAGGCGATCAGCGCGACGTCGTCGGCGGAGGTCTCGACGGCCCGGTAGGGCCCGGTGCGGGCCTGGGCGAGGCGCAGCAGGTCGTCCTCGGCCGTGCCGCCGTAGGGGGTGATCCGCAGTCCGGGCACCTCGGCCTTGGCCAGGTCGTCCAGGACGTCGACGTGGCACAGGGCGTGCCGTACCTCGGCCATGGCGCAGACGGTGGCCAGTTCCTGGGCGCGCTGCTGGGCCAGTACGGTGACGGCCACCGCGCCCGCCTTCATCACCGCCAGCCAGCAGGCCGCGAGCCAGGGGCCGGTGGGTCCGCGCAGCAGCACCCGGTTGCCGGGGACGACGCCGAGGTCGATGGTGAGGACGTGGGCGAGGGCGTCGACGCGCTCGCGGAGCTCTGCGTACGACCACACGCCGCCGGCGCCGTCGCGGAAGGCGGGCCGGTCCGGTCCGAACCGTTCGATGGTGGCGTCGAGCAGTTCGGTGCCGCAGTTCAGCCGGTCCGGGTAGGCCAGTTCGGGCAGCTCGAACAGGAGCTGCGGCCAGGCGTGGGCGGGCGGCAGGTGGTCGCGGGCAAAGGTGTCGGCATGGGCGGATGGCTTGAGCTCCAAGGCGGGTTCGCCCCCTTGCAACGTCCGGATTTTGTGGTGGAGCCGGCCGTGCGAATACGTTCCGAGCGTATCGTGATGGTGACGGCAGTCAACAGGACGCGATAAGAGTGTCGACAGGACGTGGGGGCATTCGGATGGCCGCATTCGCGCTCGGGGCGGAACAAGAGGAATGGTGCGCCCGGTTGCGCGCCCTCGCGCGGGAGCGGCTGCGGCCGCTCGCCGAGAAGGGCGAGCCCGGACGGGTGAACCGGCCGCTCCTCGCCGAGCTGGGGGAACTGGGTCTGCTGGAACGGGTCTTCGGGTCGGGGGCGCTGGAGCTGTGCCTGCTGCGGGAGTCCCTCGCCTACGGCTGCACGGAGGCGGAGACCGCCCTCGCCCTCCAGGGGCTCGGCGCGCACCCGGTGCTCCGGTCGGGCAGCGCCGCCCAGCGGGAGCGGTGGCTCCCGGGGGTCCGGGCCGGCCGGCAGGTGGCGGCGTTCGCACTGAGCGAGCCGGGTGCCGGCTCCGACGCCGCGGCCCTCGCCCTGACGGCGCGGGCGGACGGGCCGGGCTGGCGCCTGACGGGCACCAAGTGCTGGATCTCCAACGCCCCCGAGGCCGACTTCTACACCGTCTTCGCCCGTACGGGTGAGGCGCCGGGGGCGAAGGGCATCACGGCCTTCCTGGTCCCCGCGGACCGCCCGGGACTGACCGGCGAGGCCCTGGAGATGCTCTCCCCGCACCCGATCGGCTCGCTCGCCTTCGACGGCGTGCCCGTCGGCCGCGAGGACGTGCTGGGCGGGCCCGGGCAGGGGTTCCGCGTCGCGATGGAGACCCTGAACCTCTTCCGGCCCAGCGTGGGCGCCTTCGCGGTCGGCATGGCGCGCGCCGCGCTCGACGCGACCGTGGCCCACACGGCCGGCCGGACCGCCTTCGGCGGAGTGCTCGCCGACCTCCAGGCGGTCGCGCACCGCGTGGCGGAGATGGCCACCCGCACCGAGGCCGCCCGGCTGCTGGTGTACGCGGCGGCCGGCGCGTACGACAGCGGCGCCCCCGGCGTGCCGGGCCGGGCCGCCATGGCCAAGCTCCTCGCCACGGAGACGGCCCAGTACGTGGTGGACCACGCCGTCCAGCTGCACGGCGCGGCCGCCCTGCGCCGGGGCCACCTGCTGGAGCACCTCTACCGCGAGGTGCGGGCGCCCAGGATCTACGAGGGGGCGAGCGAGGTGCAGCGCACCATCATCGCCAAGGAGCTCTACCGGGGGGTGGCGGCGCGATGAGTCCCGAACGCCTCAACCCCCCGGAGCTGTCCCCGGCCACCGGCTTCTCCCACGCGGTGTCGGCCACCGGCTCGCGCATCGTCTTCCTGGCCGGCCAGACCGCGCTGGACGGCTCCGGAAAGGTGGTCGGCGACAGCCTGCCCGAGCAGTTCGAGCGGGCCCTCGCCAACCTGCTGACCGCCCTCGCGGCGGCCGGCGGCCACCCCGGCGACCTGGCCCGGGTGACGGTGTACGCGGTGGACGTGGAGGAGTACCGCGCGCACGCCGCCGAACTGGGCCGCGTCTGGCGCCGCCTCGCGGGCCGCGACTACCCGGCGATGGCGGTCGTCGGGGTGGTCCGCCTGTGGGACACCGAGGCCCGGCTGGAACTGGACGGCATCGCGGTGCTCCCGTAGGCGGTGCTCCCGCGGGCGCCCGGCCCGGCCGGATCACCTCCGTGCCCGTCCGGATCGGCGAACAGCCGCTGAGCGGGACCTCCGGCCCCACCTGACGGCCTGACAGCCGGCCCTGCGGCCGGAGGCCGCCTCGAGAAGTACTGAACTGGTGTGCGCACAGGTCTTGCCAGTGCAATTTCACATTACTATGTTACAGCTCACACCGCGGCACGTTAATCCCCGTCAAACGCCGCGTGACGCAGGGCAGTTCGCACCTTTCCCCCACCTCCCTCCCAACAGGAGTCCTCGGTGTTCCAGCACAGAGCTGTGCGTACGTCTCTCCTCGCCACCGCCGTCACGGTCACCCTCCTCGCCACCGCCGGCCAGGCCTCGACGCAGGCGGCGGAACGGATCACCCCCACGGCCGCCCCCGCGGCCACCTTCGCCGCCGGAGCCCAGGGCGCCGCGGCGCCCAGCCCCTTCGACGAGGTCGACCGCCGGGCCGACGCCGAGCCGCTCGTCCCGGCGCCCGCCCCGGCCCCCGGCGGCAGGGCCGTCACCGACGGCCGGGTGCCCGGCGCCGCCCCCGCCGTGGAGGCCCCGGGCTCCACCGCGGCCGCCGAACGCACCGAGAAGAGCCGCACGTCCGCCCAGGCCGCGCCCACCGCCAAGAGCGTCGCCGCCGGCGTCCCCTGCACCCTCGACGGGATCAAGAACCTCACCCCGGAGCAGTTCGCCGACTTCCTCGGCGACCAGGCCGTCACCGCCGACGGCTGCCTGCGCGGCCTGATCTGGACCTGGGACGCCCGCCTGGCGCCCGTCATGTCCGACGCCCACGTCCAGGCCGTCTCCCGCCGGATATCCAGCCTGGCCGCCGCCCACGACGGCCGTAACTCCTCCCATCTGGAGGAGATGTTCACCTACCTGCACGCCGTCGCCTACCACGACTTCTCCCGCGACGAGATCGACGTCACCGACGCCCCCACCACCGCCGCGATACGCCAGGCCATCGCCGACTTCGGCAACGCCGCACGGACCTTCGACGTCACCCCGTCCAACGCCCGCACCCTGCGCGAGGCCCTCTACGCCGCCGGCCCCGGCCTGCGCCACCACCAGATCGGCCTGATCAAGAAGGTCCTGGCCACCATGGACCCGGCCCACCCGGCCACCAACCTCGACGCGGGCTGGGCCGGCGCCGTCCTTGCCGCCCTCTCCACCAACTACCTGGGCGTCTACCCCGGCAACCAGGACGCGGCCTTCCACGCGGCGGTCGCGGGGGACGCCTCGTACCGCGCCGCCTTCAAGGCCTTCGCCGACTACACGTACCTCAAGGGCACCGGCAACGCCTGGGTGGCGCGCGACGCCCTCAGCGAGTACGCCCGCTTCGGCCAGGTGGAGGGCCTCAAGGACCAGGTCGTCGCCGACCTCGGCGGCATGCTGGACCGCGTCAGGTCCGGCCACGGCACCGACGCCTGGGCGAAGATCGTCTCCTGGCTCAACTTCTACGGCGCCTGCAAGCAGTACGGGGTCTGCAAGGAGGACATCGAGAAGCAGCTCTTCCCGTACACCTACAGCTACGACAACGGCGCCATCAAGGTCCGCACCGCCCTCGACAAGGCCACCGTCGACCAGCTCTACTACGCCAGCAAGCAGGTCAAGACGCAGTTCCACCGCGTCATAGGCACCGACCAGCCGCTCGCCGGGGACCCCAACAGCACCCTCAACATCGTGCTGTACGCCTCCCGCGCCGACTACGAGAACTACCACCCGATCCTGACCGGCTACGGCACCAACAACGGCGGCATCTACATCGAGAACGGCGCCACCTTCTACACCTACCAGCGCCGCGTCCCGCAGGACTCCTCCCTCACCCTGGAAGAGCTCTTCCGTCACGAGTACACCCACTACCTCAACGGCCGCTTCGCCGTGCCCGGCTCCTTCGGCCAGGGCCCCTGGTACGAGGGCGACCGCACGACCGCCATGGACGAGGGCACCGCCGAGTTCTTCGACGGCGCCACCCGCGACAACGGCATCGCCGTCCGCAAGTCCCTGGTCAAGAGCGTCATCAACGACACCGCCGGCGGCGGGCCGCGCATGACCGTCGAGCAGCTGCTCAACGCGACCTACGACGGTGACGGCTTCCGCTTCTACAGCTACGCGGGCACCTTCTTCGAGTTCCTGTGGACCGAGAAGCCCTCGCTGCTGCGCGAGATGTACGGGTACCTGCGCGCCAACGACGTCGCCGGGTACGACGCGTGGCGCCACCGCACGGGCGCGGACACCTACCTCCAGCGCGACTACAACCGCTTCCTGGACGCCCAGATCGCCAAGGTGGACCAGCTCTACGTCCCGAACACCGCCTTCACCCCCAACGAGCGGCTGCGCGACGCCGCGCTCGCCTCGGTGAAGTCCTCCTTCGCGGCGGCCACGTACAACACGCCCGACTGCGTGGAGAACGGCGACCCCGGCAAGCGCCGCTTCACCTGTACCGGCCGGATCACCGCCAACCTGAAGAACTGGCGCAGTGACGACCAGAACTTCAAGGACATGTCGGAGACGGTGGACTACTTCATCCTCGACCGGGCGGGGGCCGCCTCCAACAACCTCGCCGACATGAACTGCTCCTTCGGCCCGGTGGAGATCTGGGACAACAAGGCGGCGGGCACCTCCTCCTACAGCTGCGAAGGCCCGCTCCGCAGCTGACCGCGCGCCCGGCCGGCCCCGGATCCGTACGGGGGGCGGGGCCGGCCGGGCCACCCTAGGCACTCTCAAAAGAATGTGACATATTACTGACCATGGACGTCGTGATCATTGGCGCCGGCGTCGTCGGAGCCGCGTGCGCGTACTACGCGAGCCGCTCCGGCCTCTCCGTGGCGGTGGTGGACCGCGGCCCCGTCGCGGGCGGCACCACCGGCGCGGGCGAGGGCAACCTGCTCGTCTCCGACAAGGGGGCCGGCCCCGAACTCGGCCTGGCCCTCCTGTCGGCGCAACTCTGGCGGGACCTCGCCGCCGAACTCCCGCACGCCGTCGAGTACGAGACCAAGGGCGGCCTGGTCGTCGCCCCGGACGACACCACCCTCAAGGCCCTGCGCGACTTCGCCGAGGGCCAGCGCGCCGCCGGGGTCGTCTCCGCCGAGGTGGGCCCGGACGCCCTGTACGACCTGGAGCCCCACCTGGCCCGGGGCCTGGCGGGCGGCTTCCACTACCCCCAGGACGCCCAGGTCCAGCCCGCCCAGGCGGCGGCCCAGCTCCTCAAGGCGTCAGGCGCCGAACTCCACTTGGGGGAGGAGGTCACGGGCCTCCTCACCCACAACGGGAACATCACGGGCGTCCGCACGGCCCACCGCACCCTCCACGCACCCCACGTCGTGAACGCGGCGGGCACATGGGCCGGCACCATCGCGGCTCTCGCGGGAACGGACCTGCCCGTCCTCCCCCGCAGGGGCTTCGTCCTGGTCACGGAACCCCTGCCCCCCGTCATCCGCCACAAGGTCTACGCGGCGGACTACGTCGCCGACGTGGCCAGCGACTCGGCGGCGCTCCAGTCCTCCGGAGTGGTCGAGGGCACCCCTTCCGGCCCGGTCCTCATCGGCGCCACCCGCGAACGCGTCGGCTTCGACCGCACCCTCTCCACCGAGGCCCTCCGCCGCCTGGCCGCCCAGGCCGCGGCGCTCTTCCCCTTCCTGGCGGACGTCCGCGTCATGCGTACCTACCACGGCTTCCGCCCCTACCTCCCGGACCACCTCCCGGCGATCGGCGCCGACCCCCGGGTGCCCGGTCTCTTCCACGCCTGCGGCCACGAGGGCGCCGGCATCGGCCTGGCCCCCGCGACGGGAGCTCTCATCGCCGCCGCCCTGACCGGAGCCGAACCCCCGGCGCCCCCGCACCCGTTCCGCCCGGACCGGTTCCCGGAGGGGACGGGGACGGGGCGGGGTGTCGTCCGGGACTAAAACGAGATGATTTCGGCGCGCGGTACCTCGTACAGCCGGACCCGGATCAGGCGCCGAACATCGAAGCCCGTCCCGGACGACACCCCGCCCCGTACTCGGCCCCGGCCCCGCAGCCACCCCACCCGCACCCCACCCGCACCCCGCCCGGCCAGGGCAACGGCACACCGACCAACCCCGAGGAGACCCCTGATGCGCAGCCCGCGCGAGCTGGTGGGCGGCAGCCCGGAGGCTACGTTCCCCGTGACCTTCGACGGCCGCGAACTCCCGGCCCAGCAGGGCCAGTCCCTCGCGGCCGTCCTCTGGGCCGCCGGAATCCTCGCCTGGCGCACCACCCGCGAGGGCGGCACCCCCCGCGGGGCCTTCTGCGGCATCGGCGCCTGCTACGACTGCCTCGCCACCGTCAACGGCCGCCCCAACCAGCGGGCCTGCCTCGTCCCGGCCCGCCCCGGAGACTCCGTCACCACCCAGGAGGGCACCGGCCATGCCGACCTCGCCGTCTGAGCACACCACCCCGGACCGGACCGCCGACCTGGCGGTGATCGGCGCCGGCCCCGCCGGCCTGGCCGCGGCCGTCACCGCCGCCCGCCTCGGTCTGCGCGTCACCCTCCTGGACGCCGCCGACCGCCCCGGCGGCCAGTACTACCGCCACCCCGCCCCCGCCCTCGGCGCCACCCGCCCCCAGGCCCTGCACCACGGCTGGCGCGCCTTCGCCACCCGTGAGGCCGCCCTCCGCGCCCACCGCGAGGCGGGCCGCGTCACGTACCTCCCGGCCCACCACGTCTGGACGGTGGTCCCGGCCGGGGAAGACGGCTGGATCCTGCACGCCGTGGCGGGCCACGCCCCCGACGAGACCCCGGCGGCCCTCCGCGCCCGCCACGTCCTCCTGGCCACCGGCGCCTACGAGCGCCAGCTGCCGTTCCCCGGCTGGACCCTCCCCGGGGTGGTCGGCGCCGGCGGCGCCCAGGCCATGCTGAAGAACAACCTCGTCCTGCCCGGCCGCCGCGTCGTCGTCGCCGGCTCCGGCCCCCTCCTGCTCGCCGTGGCCGGTTCCCTCGCCGCCGCGGGGGCCACCGTCCCCGCCGTGGTCGAGGCCGCCGCGTACACCGCGTACGCCCCCCAGGCCCCCGCCCTCCTGCGCAACCCCGCCAAGCTCGTCGAAGGCGCCGCGTACGGCGGCGCCCTGCTGCGCCACGGCGTCCGGCTGCTGACCCGGCACGCCGTCACCGAGGCGCACGGCACCACCCGCGTGGAGGCCGTCACCGTCACCCGCCTCGACGGCGACTGGCAGCCCCTGCCCGGCACGGCGCGCCGGATCCCCTGCGACGCCCTCGCCGTGGGCCACGGCCTGGTGCCGCAGCTGGAACTGGCCACCGCCCTCGGCTGCGCCACCCGCGAGACGGCCGACGGCACGGCCGCCCTGGACGTGGACGCGGAGCAGCGCACCTCGGTGCCCGGCATCTGGTCCGCCGGGGAGACGGGCGGCATCGGCGGAGCCGAACTCGCCCTCACCGAGGGGGAGATCGCCGCGCACGCGGCAGCGGGCCGCCCGGCCCCCGCCGCCCTGGTCCGCCGCCGCGCCCGGCTGCGCGCCTTCGCCGACGCGATGGCCGCCGCCCACCGCCCGGGTACCGGCTGGACGGGCTGGCTGCGGGAGGAGACGGACGTCTGCCGCTGCGAGGAGGTCCCGGCCGGCCGGATCCGCGAGGCGGTGCGGGACCTGGGGGCGCGGGACGCCCGTACGGTCAAGCTCCTCACCCGGGCCGGAATGGGCTGGTGCCAGGGCCGGATGTGCGGTCCGGCCGTGGCGGCCCTGGCGGGCGGGGCCCCGGCACCCGACCGGCGCCCCCTGTCCTGCCCGGTCCCGCTGCGCCACCTCGCGGCCCTGGAGCCGCAGGCTCCGCCGCCGGCGTCACCGGACGCCGAACTTCCCGCCCCGGGCCACTGATCGGGTCCGCCCGGACCCTTGTGGCCGACTCACGCCCACTAGTAAAATGTCACACACCACACTAGGGAGTCCTTCATGACCCACGCGCCCACCCCCGCGCCCAGCGCCGACACCCGCACCCGCCCCTGGCACGGCATCATGGTCGCCACCGCCCTGCCCCTGCGCGCGGACCTCTCCGTCGACCACGACGCCTACGCCGAACACGTCGCCTGGCTCATCGCCAACGGCTGCGACGGCGTCGTCCCCAACGGCTCCCTCGGCGAGTACCAGACCCTCACCGACGAGGAGCGGGCCCGTGTCGTCCGCACCGCCGTCGAGGCCGCCGGCGACGGCGCCCGCGTGATGCCCGGCGTGGCCGCGTACGGCAGCGCCGAGGCCCGCCGCTGGGCCGACCAGGCCGCCGAGGCCGGCGCGGGCTCGGTCCTGCTCCTGCCCCCCAACGCCTTCCGCGCCGACGACGAGACCGTGCGCGCCCACTACGCCGAGGTCGCCCGGTCGGGCCTGCCGGTGGTCGCGTACAACAACCCGTACGACACCAAGGTCGACCTGACCCCCGCGCTCCTCGCCCGCCTGCACGCCGACGGCAGCATCGTCGCCGTCAAGGAGTTCAGCGGAGACGTCCGCCGCGCCTACGAGATCGCCGAGCTCGCCCCGGGCCTCGACCTGCTCATCGGCGCCGACGACGTCCTGCTCGAACTCGCCCTCGCCGGCGCCGTCGGCTGGATCGCCGGCTACCCCAACGCCCTGCCGCGGTCCTGCGCGACCCTGTACCGGGCCGCCGTCGCCGGCGACCTCGCCACCGCCCTGCCGCTCTACAAGTCCCTGCACTCCCTGCTGCGCTGGGACTCCAAGACCGAGTTCGTCCAGGCCATCAAGCTCTCCATGGACCTCGCCGGACGCCCCGGCGGCGCCACCCGCCCCCCGCGCTTCCCCCTCACCGGGGAGACCGAGGCCGCCGTGCGCGCCGCCACCGAGAAGGCCCTGGCCGAAGGCCTCAACTGATCCCCGGGGGGACTGGAATGCGCACGCGCCACATCTACCACGCCGTGGACTCCCACACCGAGGGCATGCCCACGCGGGTGATCACCGGCGGCGTCGGGGTGATCCCCGGTGCCACCATGGCCGACAAGCGGCTCCACTTCATGGAGCACATGGACCACGTCCGCACCCTGCTCATGTACGAACCGCGCGGCCACGCGGCGATGAGCGGTGCCATCCTGCAGCCCCCCACCCGGCCCGACGCCGACTTCGGCGTGCTCTACATCGAGGTGTCGGGCCTGCTGCCCATGTGCGGGCACGGGACGATCGGGGTGGCCACCGTCCTGGTCGAGACCGGCATGGTCCCGGCCGTCGAGCCGGTCACCACGGTCCGGCTCGACACCCCGGCCGGACTGGTGAGCGTCGACGTACGCGTCGAGGACGGCGCGGCCACCGCCGTCACCCTCACCAACGTCCCGGCCTTCTGCGTGGGCCTCGGCCTGAAGGCCGAGGTGCCCGGATTCGGCACGGTCGGCTACGACCTCGCCTACGGCGGCAACTTCTACGCCTTCGTCGAACTCGACGCCCTCGGACTGCCCTTCGACCGGGCCCGCAAGGACGACCTGATCGCCGCCGGCCTCGCGGTCATGGACGCGGTCAACGCCGGACCCGACCGCCCCGTCCACCCCGAGAACCCCTCCATCGCCGGGGTCAAGCACGTCTATCTCGCCGCCCCCGGCTCCGACGCCCGCCGCTCCCGGCACGCCATGGCCATCCACCCCGGCTGGTTCGACCGCTCGCCCTGCGGTACGGGGACCAGCGCGCGCATGGCCCAGCTGCACGCCCGGGGGCTGCTGCCGCTCGGCACGGACTTCGTCAACGAGTCCTTCATCGGCACCGAGTTCACCGGCCGCCTCGTCGGGGAGACCACGGTCGGCGGCCGGCCGGCGGTGGTCCCCACCGTCACCGGGCGGGCCTGGATCACCGGCACCGCCCAGTACTTCCTCGACCCGACCGACCCCTTCCCCGGAGGGTTCCTGCTGTGACCACCGTCCGCACCACCGACTACCACACGGCGGGCGAGCCCTTCCGGATCGTCGACTTCACCGCCGGCGGGCTGCCCCCCGTCCCCGGTGACACCGTCGCCGAGCGCTGCGCCACGGCCATCGGCCCCGGGGGCTCCGGCACCATGCCGCGCCGCAGCCCGCTGGACGAGGTGCGGCGCCTGCTGGTGCAGGAGCCGCGCGGGCACGCCGGCATGTACGGGGGGTTCGTGGTGCCCCCGGACGACGACGGCGCCCACCTGGGGGTGCTGTTCTGGCACAAGGACGGCTACTCCACCGCCTGTGGCCACGGCACCATGGCGCTCGGCGCCTGGGCCGTGGACACCGGCCGCGTCCCGGCGCCCGACGACGGGGACGCCCAGGTCCGCATCGACGTGCCGTCGGGCCGGGTCACCGCCACCGTCCACCGGTCCCAGGGCCGCACCAGCGGGGTCACCTTCCGCAACGTCCCGGCCCGGGTGGCCGCCCGCAAGGTCCCGGTCGCCACCACCCTCGGCCTCGCGGAGGTGGACATCGCCCACGCCGGGGCCTGCTACGCCTCGGTCGCCGCGCGGGACCTCGGCCTGGAGGTCACCCGCGCCGCCCTGCCCGAGCTCGTGCGCGCCGGACGGGAGGTCCGGGCCGCCCTGGCCACCCACCCGGCGACCTGGCACCCCGGCGGCCCGCTGCTGTCCGGGGTCTACGGGGTGGTGCTGTACGAGGAGCTCCCCGACACCCCCTTCGGGCCGCACCAGCGCAACGTCACCGTCTTCGCCGACGGGCAGGTCGACCGCTCGCCCTGCGGTTCGGGCACCTCCGCCCGGCTCGCGCTGCTGGCGGAGGACGGCCGGCTGGGGGCGGGGGAGGACCTGCTGCACGAGTCGGTGACCGGCACCGTCTTCACCGGGCGGTTCCTCGCGGGCGGGGTCACCGAGGTCACCGGGGCCGCCTACCGCACCGGCGAGCACGCCTTCACCGCCGACCCGTACGACGCCCTCGGCGCGGGCTTCCTGCTGTGACGGGCCTCCCCGCCGCGGGCCTCCTCCAGCTGGACGCCCGCGAGACGGCCGGCCTGCTCACCGCGGGGCGGGCCGCCGACGCCCTGGAGGCCGCCCTGCGCGCCGGCCTGGACCCGGAGGCCTGCCCGCAGCGCACCAGCGTGCCGGCGCCCGGCGGCGAACTGCTGCTGATGCCGGCCGCGTCGGGCGCGTACGCGGGGGTGAAGATCGCCGGGGTGGCCCCCGGCAACCCGGCGCGGGGACTGCCCCGGATCACCGGCAGCTACCTCCTGCTGGACGGCCCCACCCTGCGCCCGCTGGCCCTCCTGGACGGCGCCGCCCTGACGGCCCTGCGCACCCCGGCGGTCTCCGCGCTCGCCCTGCGGTACCTGACCGCTCCCGGGCGCCCGCTGCGGCTGGTGCTGTTCGGCTCGGGACCGCAGGCGTACGGGCACCTCGAAGCGGTGCTGGAACTGCGGGACCTGGCCGGGGCGGTGGTGGTGGCCCGCGACCCGGGCCGCGCGGAACGGCTCGCGGCGCACGCGCGGGGCCTGGGCGTCCCGGCCCGCACGGGCACGCCCGCCGACGTGGCCGGAGCCGACCTGGTCCTGTGCTGCACCACCGCCCGCGAGCCGCTCTTCGACGGGCGTCTGGTGGCCCCGGGGGCGGTGGTCGTCGCCGTCGGCTCGCACGAGCCGGACGCCCGGGAGACCGACACCGCCCTCGTGCGACGCGCGGCGGTGTACGTGGAGTCGCGGGCGGCCGCGCTGCGCGAGGCCGGGGACCTGCTGGTGCCGGAGGCCGAGGGGGCGATCGGGCCCGGTCACATCGCCGGCACCCTCGCCGACCTGGTCTCGGGGCGCAATGGCCCGGGCGGGAGGCCGAGTTGTCCACAGCTCTTCAAGAGCGTGGGCATGGCCTGGGAAGATCTTGCCGTCGCGGTGGCGATGTACCACGCGACCGGAGCGAACAGCGAAACGTGACATTGTACGCTGTTCCTCCGCACGTCGGTGGTGTGCGGGGTCTCGGAGGAAGAGCAATGGGTGACCTGAAGCAGCACAGTCTCATCAAGGCCCAGGAGCGGCTGCGCGACCAGGTCGGCCACGCCCTGCGCGCCGCGCTGATAGCGGGTGAGCTGCGCCCCGGCAGCGTCTACTCGGCCCCGGGCCTCGCCGCCGAGCTCGGGGTCTCGGCCACCCCGGTCCGCGAGGCCATGCTGGACCTCGCCCGCGAGGGCCTGGTGGAGCCGGTCCGCAACAAGGGCTTCCGGATCACCGAGGTCAGCGAGCGCGACCTCGACCAGTACACCGAACTCCGCACGATGATCGAGGTCCCGACCGTCGGCCGGGTCACCCGGATGGCCACGGCGGAGCAGCTGGAGCAGCTGCGCCCGGTCGCCGAGGAGATCGTCAGCAGCGCCCGCGAGCACAACCTCATCGGCTACCTGGAGGCCGACCGCCGCTTCCACCTCGGGCTGCTCGCCCTCGCCGGCAACGAGCGCCTGGTCGAGACCGTCGGCGACCTGCGCAAGCGCTCCCGGCTGTACGGCCTCACGGGCCTGGACGAGGCCGGCAAGCTGGTCTCCTCCGCCGAGGAGCACATCGAGCTGCTCGACCTGATGATCGCCGGTGACGCGGAGGCGGCCGAGGCCTGCATGCAGCGCCACCTGGGCCACGTCCGCTCGCTCTGGGCGCAGGGCCGCGACGAGCCCGTGGGCCGCCCCCAGGGCGGTCTCGGCTCGGGCGTCTGACCCCGCAGGGCCCGGACCTATCGGTCCGGGCCCAACTCGCGTTTCCGGCAACGGATTTGGACACGGCTGAATAACGGCGGCGGCAACCTCTTGTCAGTACAATTTCACATTACTATGTTACCGGTCACATCCTAAAGCGCGTGCTCAAGCGTGCTGAAGCGCGGCCCTTCCCTGGAGTGACCCATGACCAAGCGCACCCAGCTCACCCTCGCCACCGCCCTGGTGGCGGCGCTCGTACTCGGCGCCTCGGGATGCTCCGACCCCAAGAAGGGCCCCGCGGCCGGCGGCGCGTCCAACCCCGCCGCCGGCAACGACGGGAAGGTCCTGGGCGGTACCCCGGTCAAGGGCGGCACCCTCACCGTCCTGTCCAACCAGGACTTCTCCCACCTGGACCCGGCCCGCAACTGGACGATGCCGACGATGGACTTCGGCACCCGGCTGCTCTACCGCACGCTCGTCACCTTCAAGGCGGAGCCCGGCAAGGCCGGCAGTGAGCTCGTCCCCGACCTCGCCACCGACCTCGGCACCCCCTCCAACGGCGGCCGCACCTGGACCTTCACCCTCAAGGAAGGCCTCAAGTACGAGGACGGCAGCCCCATCAAGGCCCAGGACGTCAAGTACAACGTCGAGCGCTCCTTCGCCCCCGACCTGACCGGCGGCCCCGACTACGCCGCCCAGTACCTGGCCGGCGCCGAGGGCTACAAGGGCCCGCTCCAGGGACAGCACCTCGACTCCGTCAAGACCCCCGACGACCGCACGATCGTCTTCGAACTCAAGCGCCCCGTCGCCGAGTTCTCGCAGACCGCCACCCTCCCCACCTTCGCGCCCGTCCCGCAGTCCCAGGAGAAGGGCACCCAGTACGACGCCCGCCCGTTCTCCTCCGGCCCGTACAAGATCGAGACGTACGACCGCGACAAGAAGCTCGTGCTCGTCCGCAACGAGCACTGGGACCCCAGGACCGACACCGTCCGCAAGGCCTACCCGGACAAGTTCGTGGTCGTCATGGGCCTCAAGGGCGGCCAGATCGACGACCGCATCATCGCCGGCGAGGGCGCCGACGCCTCCGCCGTCGAGTACGCCAACATGCGTCCCGAGAGCGCCCCCAAGGTGCTGCCCAAGCCCGAGGTCAAGGCCCGCATGCTCGCCGAGTCCCAGGGCTGTACGGTCATGCTCCACCTGAACAACTCCCGCGCCCCCTTCAACGACCCCAAGGTCCGCGAGGCCATGCAGTACGCGGTCGACAAGGAGGCCGTCATCACCGCGGGCGGCGGCCCCGCCCTCAACGAGGTCGCCACCGCCTACCTGCCCCCGGCCCTCTCCGGCGGCAAGCAGGCCGACACCCTGAAGATCCCCCCGGCCGGCGACCCGGCCAAGGCGAAGGAACTCCTCAAGGCCGCCGGCAAGGAGAACCTCAAGGTCACCCTCTCCGTCTCCACCGGCGACAAGGGCAAGGCCGAGGCCATCCAGCAGGGCCTGTCCCGGGCCGGCATCCAGGTCGTCATCGACACCGTCGACCCCGGCGCGTACTACGACGTCATCGGCGACCTCTCCACCACCCCCGACATGACCTACACCGGCTGGTGCCCCGACTACCCCTCCGGCTCCACCTGGATGCCCTTCGTCTTCGACGGACGCACCATCAAGGACAAGGGCAACCAGGGCAACTACTCCCAGTTCCGCGACGAGGCCACCATGAAGCGGATCGACGAGATCAACGCGATGGCCGACGCGAAGCAGGCCAACCAGGCCTGGATCGACCTCGACGCCGAGATCATGAAGAAGTCCCCCTCCATCCCGGTCCTCATGGAGCGCAAGCCGCTGCTCGTCGGCCCCAACATCGCCGGCGCCTACGGCCACCCCTCCTGGACCGGCACCATCGACTACGGGACCGTCGGCCTCAAGGACCCGTCCAAGAGCCAGGGCTGAGGAACCCCGAGGCCACCGACACCATGACCACCACCACACCCGGCGCCGCCCCCGCGCCCGACACCCCGGCCGGACGGCCCGCGGCGGCGCCGGGCAGCAGCCCCTGGCAGCTCGCTCGGCGGGAACTGCGCCGTCGCCCCGCCGTCCGCGTCAGCGCCGCCGTCGTCCTCCTCTTCGTCCTCATGGCCCTCACCGCACCCTGGCTCGGGGCGCTCGGCGGCTGGTCCCCGGAGGAGTTCGACAAGAGCGCCGTCGACCCCTACCTCGGCGGCCTCCCGCTCGGCGACCTCGGCGGGATCAGCCCCGAGCACTGGCTCGGCGTCGAACCCGTCACCGGCCGCGACCTGTTCGCCCGCGTCGTCCACGGCGCCCAGGTCTCCCTGCTCATCGCCTTCGCCGCCACCGCCATCGTCGTCCTCGCCGGGACCGCCGCCGGCATCGCGGCCGGCTACTTCGGCGGCCGCACCGACGCCGTCCTGTCCCGGCTGATGGACCTCACCATGTCCTTCCCCTCGCTGATCTTCATGATCGCGATGCTGTCGGTGGCCAAGGACGTCAACCGCATCGCCCTCATGACCGCCGTCATCGGCCTCTTCGGCTGGCCCGGCGTCGCCCGAGTCGTCCGCGGCCAGACCCTCTCCCTCAAACACCGCGAGTACGTCGACGCCGCCCGCGTCGGCGGCGCGAGCGCCTGGCGCATCCTGACCCGCGACATCCTCCCGGGCGTCTCGGGCCCGGTCATCGCCTACACCACCCTGCTCATCCCCGGCATGATCAGCACCGAGGCCGCCCTCAGCTACCTCGGCGTCGGGGTCCGCCCGCCCACCCCGTCCTGGGGCCAGATGATCGCCGAGTCCGTGGCCTTCTACGAGACCGACCCCATGTACTTCGTCATCCCGAGCGTCTTTCTCTTCCTCGCCGTCCTCGCCTTCACCCTCCTCGGCGACGCCCTGCGCGACATCCTCGACCCGAGGGGAGGCCGCAGTTGATCCTCTACCTGCTCCGCCGCCTGCTCGCCCTGGCCGGCGTGCTCCTCGCCATCGCGGCCGTCACCTTCGTCATCTTCTACGTCCTGCCCACCGACCCGGCCGCCGCCGCCTGCGGCAAGACCTGCAGCGCCGAACGGCTGGCCGACGTACGCCAGTACCTCGGCCTCGACCAGCCCCTGTGGCGGCAGTTCGCCGACTTCCTCACCGGCATCTTCACCGGCCGCACCCTCGGCTCCGGCCAGTACGCCGTCCAGTGCGACTTCCCCTGCCTGGGCTACTCCTACGAGAACTCCCTGCCCGTCTGGGACCTGCTGATGGACCGGCTCCCCGTCTCCGCCTCCCTCGCCGTCGGCGCCGCCGCCCTCTGGCTGCTGCTGGGCCTCGGCGCCGGCGTCACCGCCGCCCTGCGCAAGGACACCGCCACCGACAAGGCCCTCATGGTCGGCGCCGTCGCCGCCGCCTCCCTGCCGGTCTACTTCACCTCCGTCGTGCTCATCTACGGAGTCATCCGCGTTGCCGGACTGCTGCCCTACCCCAGCTACCAGGCCTTCACCGACGACCCCCTCGCCTGGGCCTCCAACCTGCTGCTGCCCTGGACCGCGCTCGCCCTGCTCTACGCCGCCATGTACGCCCGCCAGAGCCGCGGCTCGATGATCGAGGCGATGGCCGAGCCCTACATCCGCACCGCCCGCGCCAAGGGCATGCCCGAACGGACCGTCGTCGTCAAACACGGCCTCCGCTCCGGTGTGACCCCCATCCTCACCATCTTCGGCATGGACCTCGGAGGCCTCCTCGCCGGAGCCGTCATCACCGAGTCCATCTTCGGACTCCCCGGCATCGGCAGGCTCTTCTACGGCGCCCTCGTCAGCTCCGACCAGCCCGTCGTCCTCGGCGTCACCCTGCTCGCCGCCTTCTTCATCGTCGTCGCGAACCTCGCCGTCGACCTCCTCTACGCCGTGGTCGACCCGAGGGTGAGGTACTGATGACCACCCCCCTGCTCGAAGTGCGCGACCTGCACGTCACCTTCAGCACCCCGCGCGGGACCGTACGCGCCGTCGACGCGCTCGGCTTCACCGTCGAAGCCGGCCGCACCCTCGGCATCGTCGGCGAATCCGGCTCCGGGAAGTCCGTCACCTCCCTCGCCGTCATGGGCCTGCACCGCACCGGCGCCGAGGTCACCGGCTCCGTCCGGCTCGCCGGACAGGAGCTGAACGGCCTGCCCGAGAAGGAACTGGCCAAGGTCCGCGGCCGCAGGATGGCCATGATCTTCCAGGACCCGCTGTCCAGCCTGCACCCCTACTACACCGTCGGCGAACAGATCGCCGAACACTTCCGCGTGCACTTCCGGGCCGGCCGCGCCGCCGCCCGCAAACGCGCCGTCGACATGCTCGGCGAGGTCGGCATCCCCGAACCCGCCCGCCGGGCCGGGGAGTACCCCCACCAGTTCTCCGGTGGCATGCGCCAGCGCGCCATGATCGCCATGGCCCTGGCCTGCGAACCCGACCTGCTCATCGCCGACGAACCCACCACCGCCCTCGACGTCACCGTCCAGGCCCAGATCCTCGAACTGATCGCCCGCCTCCAGGAGGAACGCGGCCTCGGCGTCGTCATGATCACCCACGACCTGGGGGTGGTGGCCCGCGTCGCCCACGAGGTCCTCGTCATGTACGGCGGCCGGGCCGCCGAACGGGCCGCGGCCGACGAGCTGTTCGCCGGCCCCGCCCACCCCTACACCCGGGGGCTGCTCGACTCCCTGCCCCGCCTCGACAGCCCGGACGACGTCCCGCTGCCCTCCATCCCCGGCTCCCCGCCCTCCCTCCTCCACCGCGACCCCGGCTGCGCCTTCGCCCCCCGCTGCCCGCGCGCCGCCGCCGGCACCCGCGAGGAGCGGGAGCGCTGCACGGGCGAGGTGCCCGAGCCGCGCCCGTACGGGACCCCCGCCCGGACCGCCGCCTGCCACTTCGCCGGCTCCGCCCCCGCCCCCGTCGCCACCCCGGAGGTGTCCCGATGACCGCCCCGGCCACCGGCCAGGACCGGGCCGTACGGCAGGACGCCCCGGCCGGGCCCCTGCTCTCCGTACGGGACCTGACCATGACCTTCCCCGGCAAGCGGTCGCTGACCGGCCGCCGGGCGGCGCCCGTCCGGGCCGTCGACGGCGTCTCCTTCGACCTGGAGCCCGGCCGCACCCTCGGCCTCGTCGGCGAGTCGGGCTGCGGAAAGTCCACCACCGGCCGGATGCTGGTCCGGCTGCTGGAACCCACCTCCGGCAGAGTCACCTTCGACGGCCGCGACATCAGCCGGCTCTCCCAGTCCGCGCTGCGCCCCCTGCGCCGCGACATCCAGATGGTCTTCCAGGACCCCCACTCCTCCCTCAACCCCCGCCAGACGGTCGCCCGGATCATCTCCGACCCGCTGCTGGTGCAGGGCTGGAGCGCGGCGGACGCCCGCCGCCGGGCCGCCGAGCTGATGGAACTGACCGGGCTGATCCCCGAGCACATCGACCGCTACCCGCACGAGTTCTCCGGCGGCCAGGCCCAGCGCATCGGCATCGCCCGCTCGCTGGCCACCAGCCCCCGGCTGGTGATCGCCGACGAACCGGTCTCCGCCCTCGACGTCTCCGTCCAGGCGCAGATCGTCAACCTGATGGAGCGGCTGCGCGCCGAACTGGGCCTGGCCTACGTGTTCATCGCCCACGACCTCTCGGTGGTCAAGCGGGTCAGCGACCGCGTGGCGGTCATGTACCTCGGCCGGATCGTCGAGATCGGGGACAAGAAGTCCCTCTACGAGAACCCGCAGCACCCCTACACCCGGGCGCTGTTGTCCGCCGTACCGCTGCCGGACCCGGCGGCGGAGCGGCGGCGGGAGCGGATCGTGCTCCTCGGCGACCCGCCGAGCCCGGCCGCCCCGCCCCCGGGCTGCACGTTCCACCCGCGCTGCCCCAAGGCGCAGGAGGTCTGCCGCACCGAGCGGCCGTTGCTGCGGCCCGCCGCCTCGCGGGAGGTGGCCTGTCACTTCCCGGGTGACTGACGGGGATCACGGGAAGAAGGGGAGGGCCCCGCGGACGACGACGTCCGCGGGGCCCTTTCCGGTGTGCGGCCCCTTCCGGTGCGCGGGGCTCAGAGGGACAGTTCGCGGCGGAAGAACTCCAGCTCCAGCGCCATGATCTTCTCCCGTGTCCCGCCCGGGGTCATGTGCGTGACGCCGGGCAGCGCGAGCAGCTGGTGCGGGCGGCCCGCGTCGGTGAGGGCCTGCGACAGGCGCAGGGTGTGGGAGGGGTGTACGTTGTCGTCGGCCAGGCCCGTGACAAGCAGCAGGGGCCGGGACAGCCGCGGCGCGTCGGGGATCAGCGAGTCCCGCTCGTAGACCTCGGGGTGTTCCTGCGGAAGGCCGAGGTAGCGCTCGGTGTAGGCGGTGTCGTAGTGCCGGAAGTCGGTCGGTGCGGCCCCGGCGGCCGCCGCGTGGAAGACGTCGGGCCGGCGCAGCACCGCCATCGCCGCCAGGTAGCCGCCGTAGGACCAGCCGCGGACGCCGACCCGGCCGAGGTCGAGGTCGCGGTGGCGTTCGCCGAGCGCTCGCAGCGCGGCGACCTGGTCCTCCAGGGTGACGTCCGAGAAGCCCCGGTACACGGCGTGGGTGTGGGCGGGGGAGACGTACGGGGTGCCCCGGTTGTCGACGGTGACCACGGCGAAGCCCTGGTCGGCCCACCACTGCCGGGCCTGCCAGCGGCGCGGTTCGGCGGAGACGTCCTGGAAGCCGGGGCCGCCGTAGGAGTCCATCAGCACGGGCAGCCTCCGGCCCGGGACGTGGCCGCGCGGCAGCACGAGGGCGGTCGGGAGCCCGAGTTCGGTGACCCGTTCCAGGACCGGCCGCACCCGGTACGGCAGCGGGGCGGACAGGTCGGCGGGCGTGAACTCGCGCCCGTCGGGGGTGCGTACGGTACGCCGGATGCCGTCGGTGTCGGCGCTGGTCAGCAGCAGGGTCCCGGCGGAGGCGGAGACGCCGTGCACGCCGGGCCCGTCGGCGAGCGGGGTCAGCTCGCCGGTGTCGGGGTCCAGCAGCAGCACCTGCTGTTCGGCGGGGTCGCGCAGTCCGGCCTCGATCAGCAGCCGGCCCTCGTGGAGGCCGGCGACCGCGCGGACCTGGATCCCCTCGCCGGTGAGGGGCTTCCCGTCGAGGGCGAGGCCGCGTGCGGTGCCCGCGGGAGTGTCGGCGGCGGTGAGCGTCCGCCCGTCGGGCAGCCGCGCCGGGGTGCCGGGCAGGAGGGGGTCGACCCACTGCGGGTGGGTGGTGCGGGACAGCTCGGTGGTGCGGCCGGTGGCCGGGTCGGCGGCGAGCAGGAGCACGTTGCGCTGGAGCCGGTCCTGCACGGTCAGCAGGATCTCGGTCGCGGACTCCCAGCCCGCGTCGCAGACGTAGGGGAAGGCCCCGGCGTCCCAGTCGAGCCGGACCCGGCCGCCGTCGGGGCCGAGCACCCACAGCTGCACGTCGGCGTTGGGGCCGCCCGCCTCGGGGTACGCGAAGTCCTCGGCCGGCAGCTCCGGGTGCGCCGGGTCGGCGAAGTGGCGGCGCTGGAGGGCGCTCTCGTCGACGCGGGCGGCGAGCAGGGTGACCCCGTCGGGGGACCACCAGTGGCCACGGGTGCGGCCCAGTTCCTCGGCGGCGGCGAACTCGGCCAGGCCCCAGCGGGCCCCGTCGGCGGGGCTGATCCGGCCGCCGGGGTGGACGTGGAGGGCGTCGTCTGCGACGTACGCGGTGCGCGAGCCGTCGGCGTTGGGGCGCGGGTCCAGGGCGGGGCCGGCGGCCGGGAGCGGCTCCGGCGCGGCGGTGCCGTCGCAGGTGACCGCGTACAGCCTGCCGTGGAGGGGGAAGACGGCGCGGCGGCCGTCGCCGGAGAGGGCGTAGGAGCCGATGCCGGCGGCGACGAGGCGGGTGCGTTCGCGCAGGCGGCGCTCGGCGAGGGGGAGTTCACCGGGCGCGGGGGAGAGTTCGCGCGGGTCGGCGAGCCGGGTTTCGGTGCCGGTGGCGGTGTCGAGGACCCAGAGGCCGTCGAGGGCGTCGGTGGGGCCCGTGGAGCGCAGGAACCAGAGGAGGCGACCGTCGTCGCCGAACGAGAAGGCCCTGGGCGAGCCGTGGGTGAACCGGGCCGTGTCGGCGGAGAGCCTGAGGAATGCATCCATGATCGCATTGTGGCATGTGCAATATCACATAGCATAGACCATTCGAGTGGTGGCCCCTGGTCCACGGGCTTAGCGTCGACTAGTGGACCCGAACGCACTGCCGAACGACAACGGGACCGACGGCAAGGTCCGCGGGAGCGGAAACGGGCTGGCCCTGTTCGTGATTGCCTCCTGCCAGCTCATGGTCGTGCTCGACATCACCATCGTGAACATCGCGCTACCACACATCCAGACCGCGCTCGACTTCTCCACCGAGAGTCTGTCCTGGGTCGTCAACGCCTACACGCTGACCTTCGGCGGACTGCTCCTGCTGGGCGGCCGCACCGGCGACATCCTCGGCCGCAAACGCGTCTTCATCTTCGGCGTCCTGCTCTTCGGCCTGGCCTCCCTGCTCGGCGGACTCGCCCAGAACGAGGGCCAGCTGATGGCCGCCCGGGCCCTCCAGGGCGTCGGCGGAGCCATCGCCTCCCCGACCGCGCTCGCACTGATCACCACCACCTTCCGTGAAGGCCCGGCCCGCAACCGGGCCTTCGGCGTGTTCGCCGGCGTCTCCGCCGGCGGCGGTGCGATCGGGCTCATCGCGGGCGGGGTGCTGGTCGAATGGCTCAACTGGCGCTGGGTGTTCTTCGTCAACGTCCCGATCGCCCTGCTGATCGCCGTACTGGCCTCCCGCGTCCTGCGCGAGTCCGAACGCCACCCCGGACACTTCGACCTGATCGGCGCGCTGCTGGGCACCTGCGGCATGGTCTCCCTGGTGTACGGCTTCATCCGCGCCTCCCAGGAGGGCTGGCGCGACGGGATCACCCTCGCCTCCTTCGGCGCCGCCCTGGTCCTGCTGGTCCTGTTCGTCCTCAACGAGAGGCGCTCGCCGCAGCCGATCACACCGCTGTACATGTTCGCCGACCGCAACCGCGCCGGCACCTACGGGATCATGCTCTTCCTCGCCTGCGCGATCTTCGGCATGTTCTTCTTCCTGACCCTGTTCGTGCAGAACGTCCTCGGCTTCAGCCCGCTGCGCGCCGGACTCGCCTTCCTGCCGGTCAGCGTGATGGTCGCGCTCGCCGCCGGGACCGCCTCCCAACTGCTGCCGAAGTACGGGCCCAAGCCCTTCATGGTCGTCGGCGCGCTGTGCTGCGCCGTCGGACTGGGCTGGATGACCCGCACCGACGTCCACTCCACCTACGCGGGCAGCATCCTCGGCCCGCTCCTGGTCTTCGCCACCGGCATGGGACTCCAGTTCGTCTCGCTGACCCTGATGGCCCTGTCCAACGTCCCCGACCGGGAGTCCGGCGCCGCCTCCGGACTGCTCAACACCATGCAGCAGATCGGCGGATCGCTCGGACTGTCCATCCTGGTCACCGTCTTCGGCACGGCCAGCCGCAACGAGGCCAAGGAACAGGTGCCGGCCTTCCTCGGCTCGGCGAGCCCCGAACAGAAGGCCCTCTTCGCCCGCACCGGACAGCTCCCCAAGCCCTGGGCCGACCAGGTCCTGACCTCCGGAGTCAGCGCGGCCTTCGTGGCGGCCTCGCTCTTCACCCTCGTCGGCGCGGCCATCGCGGTCTTCGCGATCCAGGTCCGGACCTCCGACCTGGAACGGCTCCAGGGCAACCACGCCCCGGCGGCCGTTCCGGGCGAGCGGGGCGGGTAGGCTCTGTCGATCATCGAAAACCGGGGGGAAAATCCGATGTTCCGATCCACCCTGCGCGGCGCCGCCGCGGCAGCCCTGACCGTCACCCTGGCGGCGCTCACCGTCTCCTGCGGGAACGGCGCCGAGCCGAAGGCCAAGGCCCCGTCGGCCTCGTCACCTGCCGCGGCCTCCTCGCCCGGCTCCTCCCCGCAGGCCCCCGCCGCCTCCCCGGCCGGCACGGGAACCCCCGCACCGGCCGCGACACCGACCGCGCGGCCCACGGCGAGCTCCCTGTCGTCCACCCCGCCCGAGCTCGTCCGGGACGCCTTCGCCGGACTCCAGGCGACCCTGAACGACTCCTGCACCCCGGGCAACTGCGCCTACTTCCTCGGCCGGGTGTACGACGAACTCCACCGCCTGGACCGTGCGATGAAGGCCGACCCGAAGGGCCCCGGCCACTTCCCCGAGCCCATCGCCCTCATCGTCAAGCTCGACAAGGAACTCGGCGGCGACCGCACCTTCGAGAACCTGAAGAAGCACCAGAACACGCTCACCGGCACCCGGGACGAGATCAACACCTGGATGCAGGACCACCCCGACGACTACCGCTGACGCGGGACCGACCTAGCTCTGCGGGCGGCGGATCCGGCAGCGCGCCGGCCCCTCCGCCCGCAGGGTGATCCCGGCGCTCACCGGCACCTCGCTGTCCAGGGCCTCGAACTCGTACGCCCGCAGCAGCATCGCCAGCGCGATCACGGACTCCAGCATCGAGAAGTGCTGCCCGATGCAGGCGCGCGGGCCGCCGCCGAACGGGAACCACGCGTACCGGTGCCGGCCGGCCTCGGCCTCCGGCGCGAAGCGGTCGGGGTCGAAGCGCTCCGGGTCCTGCCAGTACCGGGGGTGGCGGTGCGTGACCCAGGGGGCCACGATCACGTCGGCCCCCGCCGGGACGGTGTGGCCCTCGATCTCGGTGGCGGCGACCGCCTTGCGACCGATGACCGGAGCCGCGGGGTAGAGCCGCATGGCCTCCTTGAGGACCTGCGTGAGGTACGGGAGGCGCTCCAGGTCACCGGCCTCGGGCACCCGTTCACCCAGCACGCTCCGCACCTCCGCGCGGGCCCGGGCCTGCGCCTCGGGGTGGCGGCCGAGCAGGTGCAGGGCGAAGGCCAGCGAGGTGGCGGTCGTCTCGTGTCCGGCGAGCAGGAAGACGAGCACCTGGTCGCGGAGTTCGGCGGGGTCGAAGGTGGCGTCGTCCTCGCCCCGCGCCCCGGCCAGCAGCGAGAGCAGGTCCTCGCCCCCCTCGCCCTCCTCGCCCTGCGGCCGCCCGGACGGGGCCGCCCCGAGCCGCTGGTCGATGATCTTGTCGCAGACGGCGTACAGCTCCTCCAGCGCGGCGGCCGCCCGCCGGTTGCCGGGGGTCGGCCAGCCGCGCGGCAGGTTGGCGGGGGAGTAGCCCCGGCGCAGCACGTACTCCGTGATGACCGGAAAACACCGGTCCACGACGTCCACGGTGGCGTCGACATCGGCACCGAAGAGGATCCGGGAGACGGCGCGCAGGGCCAGGTGCATCATCTCGGCGCAGACGTCGACGATCCCGTCCTGTGCCTCGGCCCACGCGGCGAGGGTACTGCGCGTCTCGGCGGCGACGGCCCCGGCGTAGCCGTCCACCCGCTTGCGGGTGAACAGCGGCTGGACCAGCCGGCGCTGACGCATGTAGTCGGCGTCCTGGCTGGTGAGCAGGCCGTTGCCGAAGGAGTCGCGGACCTCCTGGTAGAAGGCGTTGTCCTTGCGGAAGTTCGCGGCCTCGGAGGCCAGCACCCGCTGGGCGCCCTCCGCGGAGAACACGCAGTACAGCTCGGCGCGCAGCCCGGGCGGGCCGGCACTGATCCGCACGACGTCCCCGTGCCGCTGCCTGGCCCGCTCGTAGGTCCCGAGGGAGTCCGCCTTGAGGTCGAGGAGCGACCCGAGCAGCGGAACCCCTTCCAAGTCCGGAACCCGCACACCGTCAGCCATTGCCGCCCCCACCTCTGAACACCGCCCGACGAGGCCGATTCTGCCCGCCCGCCCCGCCCGGGATCGACCCCTGACAAGCCATCCGGCCGAATACCGCCGTCGGCGCCTGGAATCCGATATGCGACGTGATGAGCCACCCTGGCACGCATTGCCATCCACATCCCGCTGACTGTTCGTCAGTTGATCACCGTGACGACATCTTCAGATCTGAGGATCCACGCGCTACCGTCCCCGCCTCTCCCAAGGAAGGACCACTCGCGTGAGATCCGTCTACCGTGCCGTCAGCGCGTCCGCCGTCGCCCTGGCCCTCGCCGCCGCGCTGTCCCCCGTGGCCGCCCACGCCGCGCCCGCCGCCCCCGCGTCCGTCACCACCGCACCCGGCCGCGTCCTGTCCGTCCCCGGGCTGGTCAACGCCCGCGACCTCGGCGGCTACACCACCTACGACGGCAAGACCACCAAGTGGGCCACCGTCTACCGCACCGAGACCCTCTCCAAGCTCACCCCCGAAGGCGTCAACGCCGTCGGCGCGCTCGGCCTCGGCAAGGTCGTCGACCTCCGCACCACCCCGGAGATCTCCGCCGACGGCACCGACAAGCTCCCGGCCGGCGTGACCGCGGTGGCCCACCCGGTCGACGACACCAGCCTCTTCGCGTTCATCGGCGGTGTGGTCCGCTCCAAGGACCCGGTCTACCAGCAGGCGCAGCTCGGCAACGGCGCGGCGGAAGCGCGCATGACCGCCCTCTACAGGGGCTTCGTCACCAACCCGGCCAACCGGGCCCAGCTCGGTGCCGCGATCAAGGACGTCGCCGGCTCCACCAGGCCGATCGCGTTCCACTGCTCGGCGGGCAAGGACCGCACCGGCGTCCTCGCGGACACGATCCTGCGCGCCGTCGGCGTCCCGGCCTCCACCTCGGAGCAGGACTACCTCCTCTCCAACAGCCTGCGCGCCGCGTCGGACAAGGCCCTGCGCGACCAGGTCAAGGCGGCCGGGTACATGCAGAACCCGGACCTGCTGATCCCGCTCCAGGAAGTCCGCGGCGACTACCTCGCCGCCTTCCGCAACCAGGCCGTGGCCGACTACGGCAGCTTCGGCGCCTTCCTCACCGACGGCCTCGGCCTGACCCCGTCGGACCTCCTCAAACTCCGCACACGCACCGTCTCCTGACCCGGATCCCGCGCAGGGGCCCGGGGCCTGGCACGAGGAAGGCCCCGCCTTGTCGGAGGGTTCCGGGGGCGGGGCCTTCGTGCTGCGCCGGGGCGGCTCAGATGTCCCTGAACTGCTCTACATCCGGTCTGACCTGGGGAAAGGTGTCCCATTTAAGATCATCTTGCGCAATCGCTGCACGAGCGGACCTGTCTGCACATGAAGCCGCCTTCTCGTACATGCTGCGCACCGCCTGACGGACCTTCGCACCGGCCCCGGCGACCCGGTGTACGTACTTACGGAGAGTAAATGCCGGATCGGCGTGTCCGAGGCGGTCCGCGAGGGTGTAAATGTCGACTCCGTTCGTCAGCGCCATCGACGCGAAGAGGTGCCGGAGGGCGTGCATACCCTTGTCGCGGGACTTCTCCCACCGCCGGCCCGGCTTCTCCGGGTCAAGAGGGTTGATCCGTCCGACGGCGGCCAGGGCGGGCTTCCAGACGTGGGAGTTGAACCAGTTGGCGGCGATCGGCTTTCGTTCCCTTCCGTAGAAGTAGATCCGCTTCGTCACCGGCTCGTCGTCCCTGGTGCGGTGGGGGAGCGTGACCGTGATCGGGGGGTACTTGGCGGTGTGCTCCCGGAGCGCGTGTGCGACGTCCTCACCCAGCTCGACCCAGCGGTCCCTCGGGTCGTCCTCGGGGCCCCCCTTCGGGTTGTCCAGGACCAGCACGTAGCCGTTGTGGGCGACTTGGTGCTGGATGTGGACCATGGGGCCGTCCTCGTGGTCCCAGTCGATGTCGTCCGGTCCGAACGCGAACGCCTAGCCCTGGCGCATACCGAGGCCGCGGCCGACGTCCACCAGGGCCTCATAGCGGTCCGGTAGATCCGCGCGGATCTTCTCGCTGTCCGCCCACGTGATCGCCAGCTCCTTGGGCGAGGTGCTGCCGCGCTTGGGCTTCACCTGCTGCACCGACTTCAAGAGGCACGGGTTCTTGCGGATCAGCTCGTCGTCCACGGCGAGGTCAAAGGCGGACGACAGGTTGGTGAAGACGAGCCCTCGTGGACTACTTGAAGCCCAGAAGGTCGCCATGGAAATCAACGATGCAGAGTCCCCGGAACTGCACGCCGCCCTGCGATCCGTCGGCGAGGCAAAGTCGTCCTACTTCCTGATCCTGGACGAGGTCGGCGAGGAGCGGTACAGCGCGTGGACGGACGACACCCTCCTCCGTCTCCTCAAAGCGCGCTTCAAGAGCGGCCACCCCACGGTGATCATCACGCAGCTCACGAAATCCGAGTGGACTGGCCGCTACTCTCGCCCTCTCACGGCCTTCGTCGAGAAGAACTGCCGGAGGATCACGCTCTGACCGGGTAGCCGTAACCACCACGTCCGCGTACTGCTGAAGAGAGCCCTTGCAATGGGGGCTCTCTTCATGCTTGGCGTAAGTACTGTCCGTTGTGCAGGAGTTGCGGTTCGAGTTACTCGGATGAGCCCAACGGGATGAACTCCACCAGCGGTTCGCTGGCGACCATTGAGAGCGCTCCGAGAATCACCCTGACGCTCCATCCTGGCATTTTTGTCGGAAAGATCGCGGGGCCTAGCGTCGGTGGCGAACCGAGGCACGGCGCTGATCCGTGTCCTGCGAACGGAGTTGCGAAGATGCCCCAGAACAGGCGCCTCACCGCCCAGAACGCGACCATCCTGACCGCTTCGGTCGAGGTGCAGACGCTCACCATCAGCGGACGGCAGGTCACCCTCAGCCTCTTCCTCCAGATCCCCGAGCGACCCCTCATCTCCGACGACGGCACCCTCAACGGCGTCCCCTGGGGCCGGGTCAACTACCATCCCGACCGCTGCGAGCCCGGCGTGGGCAAGGAGGGACGCCGGACCATCACGGTCCCCGAGCACACGCATCTCATCTGGCAGTGCGGCGAAGACCCCTTCCGGGCGAAGGTCGACGTGGTGCCCGAGTTCGACGAGCACGGCATGAACGCGAAGGCGGTGTACAGCCCCGCGGGTGACATCGTGGTGGCGGTGGAGGTCCAGAGCTACCTCGACGCCGTCACGGCCGGCGGAGAGGCAGAGTACCCGTTGGAGAAGGGCTGGGCCGACCACAAGCGGTCCATTCAGGAAGCGGACGACTCGATGCTCATCGTGGAGGCCCCCAGCGAGGCCCTGGCCGCGCTCACCGCATACGCCGAGACGAAGCGCACCGAGCACAGTCTCACGGACTCGCGCGAGTGGTACCGCGAGGAAGCCGAGAAGGCGCTGGCCGCCTACGAAGATCGAAAGGCGGCCCTGGACAGGAGGATCGCCGCCACGGGCTGGACGCTGGAGGAGCTGCTGGAACGACGCGAACAGGACTTCCGTGCGGAGCTTGCCCGGCGCCAGCGTTACCGCGACCTCCGCGCCACCCTCGCCGAGCTGCCCCAGCTCTACATCGCCGCCTGATGATCCCGATTCCCGGCACCCGCTCCAAGGGCGCCACCGTCCTCGGGGCCCGACGCCCCGGCCGGCCCGGCCCGTTCGGAGTGCGGCCCCACCCTGACGACGACCAGGAGGACGACGTGAACCAGCGTGAGCACACAGCCATCGTCGACAGCTACGGCATCGTCATCCAGCCACTGCGCACGCCCGCGGTGCCGGGGTGGTGGGACGAGACGGAAGACGTGTTGCGCGAGGAGCAGGAGCGCGACGACCAGGACGACGGCGACGAGGAGCACCCCCGGTGACCGATTTGGGGGAGCCTCCCCCTCCAGGCCGGGGGCCGACTAAGGCTGAGACGTGATCAGAACAGCGCCAGCTTCTTATCGGTTGCGGGCTCGTCGTCCACCCACAGCGGCAGCAGCAAGGCCGAGTTCGCCGGGATGAGCCGTCCCGAGGCGATGCAGGAGATCGGGGGCAGCCCGTTGCGGCGGTTCTGGGGCCCCGGTGGGTCGTGCCGGGCGAGGTGGTGCGTGTCCGGGCTGAGGGCGACGGAGCGGCGGCAGGCGGAGCAGGTGATGCGGGGCCATGAGGGCATGACGGAATCCCTTTCTTGAGCCTGTGATGTTCAGGCAATCCGTGACTGGGACACGGGGGCCACCCCGTGATGTACCCATGAGAGCCGTCGGACCGCAGGCGGAGATAGCGGGGCGACCACACTCGACGAGGCCCGAAGTGCACCGAAGTTCGCCGTAGTTCAGTGAACTTCGGCGAAGTTCGTCAGCAACTCTCTACAGTGGGGCGATGGGTGCAGGGGGATCTGGCGTGTCTGCGCCGATGGGGCCGGACGAGGGTTACGAACGGGCGCTGCGTGAGTTCGCCGCCGCCTTGGTAGACCTGCGGATTGACCACGGCGCCCCGACCTACAAGCAGCTCTCCCAGGCGGCGCAGACAGCTGGCCGTACATCACGCTCCTCGTCGGCTATCTCCGAGGCGATGAACGGTGTGCGTCTGCCATCGATGGAGTTCACGTTGGAGCTTGTGCGCCAGATAGCTGGCCGTGATCCCCAGGTTCGCGAGGCGTGGCGGGAACGGTGGACTCAAGTACGACGACTGCAACGTCGAGGTACCGGTTATCGGGTTCGCCCCGAACGATCCTTGCCCAACCACGGTCAGCAAGGTTTCGAATCCCCGTCTGACGGCCCGCGCAGCGTAGTCCTGCGGGAGGCCGCAGAGATCGTGGCTCAGGCTCGCGTCGAGGCGGAGGCGCTGCTTGCAGCGGCGCGGGCGCAGGCTGGCGAAATAGTTCGTGCAGCTGAAGAGGCAAAGAAGAGCGCCGCACGAGATATTTCGCCAGCTGTTGCGCGGCTCATGACGCGAGAATCTATGCGAATCATCCTTCTGGGGCCACCTGGTGCGGGGAAGGGCACTCAAGGGATGTACCTCAAAAGGATTCTTGGCGTTCCTAAGATTCAGATTGGCGACTTGATGAGAGAGAACATCTCGCAAGGAACGTCATCCGGTCTGCTAGCGAAACAGATCATGGATCAGGGTGATCTGATCCATGACGGCGTGTTCATGGACATGCTGAGGAATCGCTTGAGTCGGGGGGATGTGTCGGATGGATTTCTCTTGGATGGACTTCCTCGGACCGTCGAACAGTCACAAATGCTGGACTCCCTAGTTGGTGAGCGTGGCCATAAGATCGACATCGCCCTTCATCTCGACATTTCTCGGGACGAGGCAGTCAGGCGAATTTCTGGGCGACGGATCTGCACGAAAGATTCGTCTCATGTTGCCCATGTCCTCTACGCGCCTCCGCAGGGCTACGACGCGTGTCGTGTCTGTGGTGGGGAACTCGTTGCGCGCGCTGACGATTCGCGGCACGTAGTCAAGAACCGCTGGGCTGTCTGGGAGGCTTACACCGAGCCGACGGCGGCGTTGTACGGGGCGAGAGGACAGCTTGTGAAAGTCTCCGGCTACGGGAGCGTTGACGAAGTGACGGAGCGGGCGGTTGACGCACTCGCAGCGTTTTTTGGTTGAGCTGGTGTGCGCCTGGGCCCGTCTTCGGGATCGCGGAACGGTTGCTGCCGTCAACGACCGTTTCCGACGGCGACTTCGAGATCTATTTGATCAGCCAGCAGAGTAAGCAGAGGAGCAATGTGAATACATCAGCGGAGCGTCAGTTCCATCGAGAAATGGTGGCTGGTGCTCAGCGCCTCAAGCGTGAAATCGGATACAACCCAGTCCGTTTTACGCAAATGCTGGCGGAGGTTGGAGGAGTCGAGACAGCCAAGTACCTGCTGCGAGGGCGAGATGCCTCGGACGGGTTCACGGCTCTGTGGAGCGCCCGCAGACTGGATGTGAGTGTTGAGGCGTTTGTTCTCCTGCCGTGGTACGAGGTCCTGTTCACCGATGCGGAACGGGAAACGGCGAGGCGGCGTCTAGAGGCACACGAGTTTGATGTGGCTCGGTATCTCTGCGACTCCGTCAGCGCCCCTCCCTCTTGGGTGTCAGAATCCCTCTAGGTGAAAGTGGGGAGCCCAGAGGGCGTGGCTTCCTGGATAACATCAGATGTTGGAGCGGCCTCGGAGCGTGTAGAAGCACTTACCGGGGCTCCAGGGAGCACGAGCCGAGGCAGGAGGTTCCGTGGTCAGTCGACGCCGACGGCCCGGTGGTCGGACCGTCGCCGGGAACCCGCACCTCAGGTACGCGCCGGCCGTCCCACACGAAAGTGCCCTTGCCCCTCGCCCAGCTCAGCCCGTTGATCCCCACCGGACGCAGAATCTCCGGCGCACCTGCGGCGTCCTGTCGCGGTCGGTGAAAGCGGGTCACGTACAAAGTGCCTCCGGTCCGATTCCGGCAGTACTGCCACGCCGCCGCGCCGCACTTCGAACAGCGCACGGTCGCGCACGCGTTCCAGGCCCTGCGCAGTGCCGCCTCCGTGGCCGCGACGTTGCCTCCGGATGCCTTCGGGGGGAGGGTGAAGTAGTCCATCGCCCGATCATGACGTCTGGATTGCGCGGCCGTCAGGCGTTCGTTCACACAGGCCGGCGTCCATACGGTGGAAGGCCCCGGCGAACGGGTCTGAGCCAGGCGGGAACTGGAGCGCCGACCCTTCCGAGGGGGGTGAACCTCAGCAGGGGGACTCAAATGGAGGACTCTGAGGGCTCAGAGGGCTGCTGGGGCCGCAGGACGGCGGCGATGCTCTCCCCACCCTCGCTCCACCGAGCAAGCCCTTCGCGGCCGATCAGAAAGACGCGGTGGTTTTCTCGCGACCATGCCTTCGCCGAGCCGGTGAACTTCCCGTTGGTCACGAGGACCGGCAGCGCTGCTGGCTGCATCGCGTACGCCCCGCCGAAAAGGTGCTGTGCGACTGGCTGCCCCACGAAACCGGTTCCGTCGGTGAAGTGCTTGCACTGCACCATCAGGTACCGACCGAGATCATCCATCGTCAGGACGTCGGCGCCCTGGTCACCGGCTCCGCCGCCGGAACGTACGACCCGGTAGCCGTCGCGGTCCATCAGATCGCCTATGAGCTTCTCGAAGCGGGAGTGGTGGAGACTATCGATCTTGTCGATCGACAGTCCCGCTGGTTCTGTGAAGATTCCGGCCGCGAGCAGCTCATCGAGGAGTTCCATGACCTTCGTTGCGTAGTCGACCAGTTGCTCGTATCGCTGGCGCACGGCTATGGAGTGCTCGATCTCCAGATCGAACAGGCGCGCTTTGATGGGGTTGATGTCCATGCCGTCCCAGCTAGGGCAGGTGGGACGCTGGTCCAGGAGGCACTGTTCGAGCCGAACCGCCCAGTCACGCCGACGCCGGGAGTGAGGGTCTTTTGCGAGTATCTGACGCAGGCCCCGGCATACGTCCTCGACGATGGTCAGGAGCTGGTAGTCCTGTCCCTGCACTGCCCGGATCAGCGAGAGATCGCGACGGCGTGCAGCCGGGCTGAGCTCGGCAGGCCAGTTCCAGGCGGTCATCTCGTACTCCGATAAGCCACTGAGGACGTCTCGCGTCTTGTATCGAAGCATGTAGAGGGTGTCCTCCAGCCCAAGCAAGCTGTTGACCGCAGGCGCGTTGCTGAAGCTCACGGGTTCTGTGGTGTACAAGAGGTCCCTCCCCAGGGCGGCGTCACCGCGAGGAGCGTAGGCCACGGCACCGACATCAGCTCTGGGAGACGTGTGGGCCAGTGCCGAGCGAGCAGGCGCTACGGAAATAGCCCCCGTCGAAGGTTCCGCGGGGGGCTGCCCGTGGTCGTGACGGTGGTCAGGCGGGGGAGCCAAGCCAGCGGCCCGTTCACGCCTTCCACAAGACGGTGTCGTGCTCCAGGTCAACGATCTCTACCCACTCCGCCCGGACGATGTCGCGCTCCACCACACGCCAGTGGCCACTGCCCTGGTTCTGCCGGGACAGGTACATCCCGTCAGGGCGCCGCACGGGGATACCGAGGGACTCGTGGGCATTCACCGGGGCGTACTTCTTCCCCCAGGAGTGCCAGACGTGGGCGGCAACATCCGGGATCTGTACTTGGAAGCAGATGGGGTAGCCCGTCTGAAACCTCCACAGAAGGAGCTCACGGTCCGGGGAGTCGCTCAGGTGGATGGTCTTGGGAACGTCGCGTCCCGCAGCGCCCCAGCGGGGCTCCAGGGCACCGGAGGCGTCGATCGCGGGCCAGTGCTCGGGCTTCGTGAAGTGGTACAGAGTTATGGCCATGGCGCCGACCCTCGAGGCTCCGGGGCCCGCTCGGGAGGCACCGCCGGCCGCACCCCTGAGGGCGCAAGGAAGCCCCCGACCGAATTCCGCTCAGGGGCTCCTGGGCATGTTGGCTGTGTCAGTGCCTGCACTTGCCGCACTGGGGGAGCCCCAGGCCGAGCGCCGCCACCTCGGTCATCAACTCCAGCGCAGGGCTCGTGTTGAGCTTGCTGTGAAGGGCCGTGCACTGGAGGTCGGTGTGGAAGCGGTGCCTGTGCTCTCCCACCCGCACCAGCACCCATACCGGCTTCTCCTCGGCAGTGTCCGGCCGGGTAAAGATGTGCGGCGACGTGGTCATGGATCCCCTCCTGGAGGCATACGGGCGCCTGCCCAGTGGCACGCTACCGGGGGAGGGGCCGCCCGCTGAGGCCGGGCTGGAGCTGATTTCCGGGGGGCACCGGAGGTTCGTCAGCTGCTGCCCGCAGCACAAGTACATCCACACCGCGGCCGGAGACGATACCGGTCGTCACGCTCTACGCAGCAGTCCTGCCTCACTCGGAGGTCGCGATCGGCCCGTCGTTCCAACGTTCATGCTCGGTGCTTGCGACCTGGCGCAAGAGGGCACGCAGCGCTTTCCGAGACGTGCCGCGATCCTTCATGGCGTGACAGTTGGGGCACAGGGCGACCATCTGGACCGGGTGGTCCCGGCCTCCTTCAGCGATCCGCTCGATGTGGTCGACTTCCAGGATGGCCTGGCCGTCGTCGGTGACGTCGGCTGGCTGACCTCCGCATGCAGGGTTCTCGCAGCGGCCCTGGGCGCGCATCAGCACAGCGCGCCGCGCGTCCGGAAGGCGGACTGGTTCCCTTCTGACGCGCTCCTTGCGGCGACCGTACGTAGCGGCTTCGACCTGCTCCACCTTCCGCACCAGAGCACGGTACGCACGGCCGGCGGATCTGTGGATGGGGTCTTCGGCTGTCCTGCTGGTGGACAAGTCTGCCCGGGACGTTGCGCGCTCACATTTCTGATGGCGAGTGCGTCCCGCCGCAAGGACGGGCTGCCCGCATACAGAGCATGGCCGTTGCTTGTCAGCCCTAGGCTGCTGTGGAAGCCGTACGGGTGTCGCTTCTTCGGGCTTCGGCGGAGCAGGACTAGGACTTGCAGCGAGAGCACCTGATGACGATCCGCCATTGCGCGGCGTCGCGGGCGTCAGAGGGATGGGCCAGTCGATCTTCGGTGGCTGAGCAGTCGGCCGGAGCTTCCTGGTCCGCGGGAGGGGCTTGCGCGGTTGTTCCGGGGGCTTGGGGGGTGGGATGAGCCGCGACTGCGAGGCGCGCTTCCGCTTCTCCAGCCGTTCCTCCGCCTTGGGCAGCAGGCGGGCGCGTGCAATCTGCTGGTCAAGCGCGGCTATGCGGTCCAAGAGGGAGTTGACCTTGCTCAGCTCTCGCATCTGCTGGTTGTAGACGACGCGTTGGCGGAGGCTCTGCCGCTGCTTCAGAAGGCGGTCCAACTGCTGGGCGCCGGTCAACTTCCCCAAGGTGTCCCCCACAGGTCTCCTGGCATGAAGAAGGCGCCCGCAGTCCGGCAAGCCGGTTCGACCCCACGAGCGCCGAGTGTCCGCCAGGTGACTGGAGGAGCGCGATCGAGCCTAGCAGCGCCCCAGCCAGCGCTCCAGGGCCCGCCCTCGCCGGCGCCGTCCCGGAGACCGGAATCGGGAACGACGAAGTCGTTCAGGCTGCCTGCGCCAGTAGAAGCACTACGGCACCGCGGCCGGAGCCGAGAAGATGATGCGGAAGCTAGAACAGCCAGCCGAGAGCATCTTCCCAGCCCTTGACGATCAGGCCGACCAGGATGATGGGCAGGGCTATGGCGGTGAGGCAGCCGACGCAGCAGCCGTCCTCTCCGTGGACTTCGAGACCTCGTCGAAGTAGGACTCCATCATGCCCTTGCCCACGGGCCCCCCTGTTCCTGCGCATGGAGATGCCCCCGCCGGCCGCTCCGAAGAGGGTGAACGCGCATGAAAACACTGAGGCCCCATCACCTGAAGAGTGATGGAGCCTCGTTTGTGCGGTTGCGTACCTGGTGAACCGTCAGCCGAACGGCATCGCGTTGCACAGTTCTTGCACAAGGCGACGGAAAACGATGGAAGGCGTCGACGGGTGACGGAAGCTATTTCCGCAGGTCAGGGGCCTGCTTTCGGGGGCTTGACACTATGCCCCGATTGATCCCCTTCTGTCCGACTCTCTAGATGTCGCGGAAGATCTCGATCTGCGCGCCCACCGAGTTGAGGCGTTCGGCGAGTTCCTCGTAGCCGCGGTTGATGACGTAGACGTTGCGCAGGACCGAGGTGCCCTCGGCCGCCATCATGGCCAGGAGGACGACCACCGCCGGGCGGAGGGCCGGGGGGCACATCATCTCGGCCGCGCGCCAGCGGGTGGGGCCCTCGACCAGGACGCGGTGGGGGTCCAGGAGCTGGAGGCGGCCGCCGAGGCGGTTGAGGTCGGTCAGGTAGATGGCCCGGTTGTCGTACACCCAGTCGTGGATCAGGGTCTTGCCCTGCGCGGACGCGGCGATGGCGGCGAAGAACGGGACGTTGTCGATGTTCAGCCCGGGGAACGGCATCGGGTGGATCTTGTCGATCGGGGCTTCGAGCTTGGAGGGGCGGACCGTGAGGTCGACCAGGCGGGTGCGGCCGTTGTCGGCGACGTACTCCGCGGAGCGGTCGTGGTCGAGGCCCATCTCCTCCAGGACCGCGAGCTCGATCTCCATGAACTCGATCGGGACGCGGCGGATGGTGAGCTCGGACTCGGTCACCACGGCGGCGGCCAGGAGGCTCATCGCCTCGACCGGGTCCTCGGAGGGGGAGTAGTCCACGTCGGCGTCGATGACGGGGACGCCGTGCACGGTCAGGGTGGTCGTGCCGATGCCCTCGACCTTGACGCCCAGCGCCTCCAGGAAGAAGCAGAGGTCCTGGACCATGTAGTTGGAGGAGGCGTTGCGGATGACGGTGACGCCGTCGTGGCGGGCCGCGGCCAGCAGGGCGTTCTCGGTGACCGTGTCCCCGCGCTCGGTCAGGACGATGGGGCGGTCGGGGGCGACCCCCGCCTCGACCTTCGCGTGGTAGATGCCCTCGGTCGCGGTGATGTCCAGGCCGAAGCGGCGCAGGGCGATCATGTGGGGCTCGATGGTGCGGGTGCCGAGGTCGCAGCCGCCGGCGTACGGCAGGCGGAACTGGTCCAGGCGGTGCAGCAGCGGGCCCAGGAACATGATGATGCTGCGGGTGCGGACGGCCGCGTCCGCGTCGATGGCGTCCATGTCGAGGCGGGCCGGCGGGACGATCTCCAGGTCCACGCCGTCGTTGATCCAGCGGGTGCGGACGCCGATGGAGTTCAGGACCTCCAGGAGGCGGTAGACCTCCTCGATGCGGGCGACCCGGCGCAGGACCGTGCGGCCCTTGTTGAGCAGGGACGCGCACAGCAGCGCCACGCACGCGTTCTTGCTCGTCTTGACGTCGATGGAACCGGACAGCCGGCGGCCGCCGACGACGCGCAGGTGCATCGGGCCGGCGTAGCCCAGGGAGACGATCTCGCTGTCGAGCGCTTCACCGATTCGGGCGATCATCTCAAGGCTGATGTTCTGATTGCCGCGCTCGATGCGGTTCACGGCGCTCTGGCTCGTGCCGAGGGCGTCCGCGAGCTGACTCTGCGTCCAGCCCCGGTGCTGCCGGGCGTCACGGATGAGCTTGCCGATGCGTACGAGGTAGTCGTCTGCCATGGGTGCACCGTATCTCAGATATGAGATGTGGATCGCCCGGGGCGTGGCGGACGGGTGTTATCGACCCGTCAGATTGCCCGTACGGCCCAACAGGGCTTGCGCCGCGCCGACTCCGCCAACTCCTCTGTGTGACTCCCCTTTGTGCGGGTGTATCGGGCATATGTGGATGGGTTGCCTGTTGTCCTGCTCGCGCCGATCGTGCTTTTCGGTCGGGTGGCGGAGCCGGGCGTGGCGGCGCCGGCGGCGCGCGGCGGCGCCCGCCCGGGCGGTGTCCGGGCATGCCGGAGCGGCCGCCCGGTGGACGGCTCCGGCGGGGCGCGAGGTGTGCACCTCGTGCCCGCCCCTCGACATGTACTAGAGTTATCTCGACATCGAGATATCTGCCGAAGGCGTACCGCAGCCGCCCCCGCTGGTAAGGGTTACCTAACTTAGCCTTACCTTAGCGGATTGGCCACAGGGCGTGGCGGCAGGATTGCGGTTATACGCGCGAGATCATGCATGAAGGAGACTGTCGTGTCGGCGAACAGCTTCGACGCCCGCAGCACGCTGCAGGTGGGCGACGAGTCGTACGAGATCTTCCGGCTGGACAAGGTTGAGGGCGCCGCCCGCCTTCCCTACAGCCTGAAGGTCCTGCTGGAGAACCTGCTCCGCACCGAGGACGGCGCGAACATCACCGCCGACCACATCCGGGCCCTCGGCGGCTGGGACTCCCAGGCGCAGCCCAGCCAGGAGATCCAGTTCACGCCGGCGCGCGTGATCATGCAGGACTTCACCGGCGTCCCCTGCGTCGTGGACCTCGCCACCATGCGTGAGGCCGTGAAGGAGCTCGGCGGCGACCCGTCCAAGGTCAACCCGCTCTCCCCGGCCGAGCTGGTCATCGACCACTCGGTCATCGCCGACAAGTTCGGCACCAAGGACGCGTTCGCCCAGAACGTGGAGCTGGAGTACGGCCGCAACAAGGAGCGCTACCAGTTCCTGCGCTGGGGCCAGACCGCCTTCGACGACTTCAAGGTCGTCCCCCCGGGCACCGGCATCGTCCACCAGGTCAACATCGAGCACCTGGCCCGCACGGTCATGGTCCGTAACGGTCAGGCGTACCCCGACACCCTCGTCGGCACCGACTCGCACACCACCATGGTCAACGGCCTCGGCGTCCTCGGCTGGGGCGTCGGCGGCATCGAGGCCGAGGCCGCGATGCTCGGCCAGCCGGTCTCCATGCTGATCCCCCGCGTCGTCGGCTTCAAGCTGACCGGCGAGCTGCCGACCGGCACCACCGCCACCGACCTGGTCCTCACGATCACCGAGATGCTGCGCAAGCACGGCGTCGTCGGCAAGTTCGTCGAGTTCTACGGTGAGGGCGTCTCCGCCACCTCCCTCGCGAACCGCGCCACCATCGGCAACATGTCGCCGGAGTTCGGCTCCACCGCCGCGATCTTCCCGATCGACGGCGAGACCCTGAAGTACCTCAAGCTCACCGGCCGCTCCGAGCAGCAGGTCGCGCTCGTCGAGGCGTACGCCAAGGAGCAGGGCCTGTGGCTGGACCCGGCCGCCGAGCCGGACTTCTCCGAGAAGCTGGAGCTCGACCTCTCCACGGTCGTCCCCTCCATCGCCGGCCCGAAGCGCCCGCAGGACCGCATCGTCCTGGCCAACGCCGCCCAGCAGTTCGCGGTGGACGTCCTGAACTACGTGGACGACGCCGACGAGGCGGGCAAGGAGTCCTTCCCGGCCTCCGACGCCCCGGCCGCCACCAACGGCGTCCCGAGCCGCCCGACCCAGGTCACCCTGGCCGACGGCACCTCCTTCGAGATCGACCACGGCGCCGTCACCGTCGCCGCGATCACCTCCTGCACCAACACCTCGAACCCCTACGTCATGGTCGCCGCGGCGCTCGTGGCCAAGAAGGCGGTCGAGAAGGGCCTGAACCGCAAGCCGTGGGTCAAGACCACCCTGGCCCCGGGCTCGAAGGTCGTCACCGACTACTTCGACAAGGCCGGCCTGACCCCGTACCTCGACAAGATGGGCTTCAACCTCGTCGGGTACGGCTGCACCACCTGCATCGGCAACTCCGGTCCGCTGGACGAGGAGATCTCGCAGGCGATCAACGAGCACGACCTCGCGGTCACCTCGGTCCTCTCGGGCAACCGCAACTTCGAGGGCCGCATCAACCCCGACGTCAAGATGAACTACCTGGCCTCCCCGCCGCTGGTCGTCGCGTACGCCATCGCGGGCTCCATGAAGGTGGACATCACGACGGAGGCCATCGGCACCGACGCCGAGGGCAACCCGGTCTTCCTCAAGGACATCTGGCCCTCCGAGGCCGAGGTCAACGACGTCGTCGCCAACGCCATCGGCGAGGACATGTTCTCGAAGTCCTACGAGGACGTCTTCGCGGGTGACGCCCAGTGGCAGGCGCTGCCGATCCCGACCGGCAACACCTTCGAGTGGGACACCGAGTCCACCTACGTCCGCAAGCCCCCCTACTTCGAGGGCATGACGATGGAGACCACCCCGGTCTCCGACATCGCCGGCGCCCGCGTGCTGGCGAAGCTGGGCGACTCGGTCACCACCGACCACATCTCCCCGGCCGGTGCGATCAAGGCCGACACCCCGGCCGGCAAGTACCTCACGGAGCACGGCGTCGAGCGCCGCGACTTCAACTCGTACGGTTCCCGCCGCGGCAACCACGAGGTCATGATCCGCGGTACCTTCGCCAACATCCGCCTGCGCAACCAGATCGCGCCGGGCACCGAGGGCGGCTTCACCCGCGACTTCACCGTCGAGGGCGCGCCGGTCTCCTTCATCTACGACGCCTCCCAGAACTACCAGGCCGCCGGCATCCCGCTGGTCATCCTGGCGGGCAAGGAGTACGGCTCCGGCTCGTCCCGCGACTGGGCGGCCAAGGGCACCGCGCTGCTCGGCGTCAAGGCCGTCATCGCCGAGTCCTACGAGCGCATCCACCGCTCGAACCTGATCGGCATGGGCGTCCTGCCGCTCCAGTTCCCCGAGGGCGCCACCGCGGCCTCCCTGGGCCTCACCGGCGAGGAGACCTTCTCCTTCACCGGTGTGGAGGAGCTGAACAACGGCACCACCCCGCGCACGGTCAAGGTCACCACCGACACCGGTGTCTCCTTCGACGCGGTCGTCCGCATCGACACGCCGGGTGAGGCGGACTACTACCGCAACGGCGGCATCATGCAGTACGTCCTGCGGAACCTCATCCGCGGCTAAGGGCGCGCCAGGCGGAGCGATCCGCCGTCAGTCGGCACCATAGGGCCGTACCCCCGTTAAGGGGGGTGCGGCCCTTCCGCTTTTCGCGGCGGCGGTCCCAGGCAACGGACAGGTCTCAACTCGGAAAAGCCGGGAACGATCCTTGTGCACGATCTTGCTCAGCCGAGCGGAAGTGGACTATACCTGTGCGCGTCCGGGCCACCGCGCGACGAGCGGCCCCGGACCGGGGGAAGCCGGGGGACCTGCGGCGATGCCCGCCTGCACGGTAACTGCCGCTGTTTCCGGCCTCCTTCACACATCTGACGAAGGCGAGGACATGAGCATGGGATCCACTGGTGAGGGCCTCGGCCGCCGTGATCTGATCAAGCGTTCCGCAGCGCTCGGACTGATCAGCGTGCCGACGATGAGCTTCTTGTCCGCCTGCGCCTCCGGCGGTGAGGGCACCACGAAGGGCCCCGACAAGGGGGTCGTGTCCAAGGAGAACCCCTTCGGTCTCGCCAAGGGCGGGAAGCTCGACGTGGTCATCTTCAAGGGCGGTTTCGGTGACGACTACGCGAAGGCCTGGGAGGCCGCGTTCGACAAGAAGTGGGGCACCACCAGCTCCCACCTGGCCACCCAGGAGATCGCGGCCAAGCTCCAGCCCCGCTTCAACGCGGGCAACCCGCCGGACGTCCTCAACGACTCCGGCGCCCAGATGATCAAGATCGACGTCCTGGCCAAGGGCGGCCAGCTCGCCGACCTGACCGCGCTCCTGGACTCCCCCTCGCTCGACGACCCGACCAGGAAGGTCCGCGACACCCTGATCCCCGGCACGGTCGAACAGGGCTCCCAGGGCGGCAAGTTCGTCGCCCTCAACTACGTGTACACCGTTTTCGGCCTCTGGTACTCCGGCAAGCTCTTCAAGGAGAAGGGCTGGACCGAGCCGAAGACCTGGGACGAGTTCCTGGCCGTCTGCGCCAAGGCCAAGGAGGCCGGCATCGGCGGCCTGGCCCACCAGGGGAAGTACCCCTACTACATCAACGTCGTCATCATGGACCTGATCGCCAAGAAGGGCGGTCTGGAGGCCATGAAGGCCATCGACAACCTCGCCCCGAACGCCTTCGAGGGCAACCCCGCGGCCCTGGCCGCCGTGGAGGCGGTCTACGAGGTGGTCGAGAAGGGCTACCTCATGCCCGGCACGAACGGCCTGACCCACACCGAGTCCCAGACCGCCTGGAACCAGTACAAGGCCGCCTTCATCCCCTCCGGCTCCTGGCTCGAGAACGAGCAGCTCAAGCAGACCCCGGAGGACTTCGACATGAAGTTCCTGCCGGTCCCCGTGCTCGCCGACAGCAAGCTGCCCTTCACCGCCATCCGGGCCGGCGCCAACGAGGCCTTCGTCGTCCCCGAGAAGGCCGCCAACAAGGCTGGCGGCCTGGAGTTCCTGCGCTCCATGCTCTCCCGCGAGTGGTCCACCCTCTTCGCCCAGCAGGCCAACTCCCTGACCGTCGTCAAGGACGGCGTCGACCCGGGCGTCAAGCTCCGGCCGGGCACGCAGTCCGCCGTCGCCGCGGTCAAGGCCGCCGGGGCCGACACCTTCAACTACCTCTACCCCGACTGGTACAGCGAGATGGACTCCGACATCCAGAACGCGTCCAATGAGCTGATGGCCCAGCGGATCCAGCCAAAGGAGTGGATCAAGCGGGCCCAGGCTGCGGTAGACAAGGCTGCCAAGGACCCCAACGCCAAGAACAACCACCGCAGCTGACCCCACGTCGACCGGCAGCGTCACAGGGACGGACACCATGAGCCAAGTAGCCCGGCGCAGGGGAAGGACCACCGGCTTCATCGCCGGCTTCCTCGTCCTGCCGCTCGCGCTGTACCTGACCTTCGTCATCTGGCCCTACGTTCAGACGTTCGGCTACTCCTTCACCAACTGGTCGGGCCAGTCGCCGACGTTCGACTTCGTCGGCCTGGAGAACTACTCCGCCCTGATGGACGACGAGGTCTTCCGCGGCGCCCTCTGGCACAACCTGCTGCTCCTGGTGTTCGTCCCCGTGATCACCATCCTGCTCGCCCTCTTCTTCGCCTTCATGGTGAACGCGGGAGGGCGCAGCGGGGCCGGCGGGGTGCGGGGCGTACGCGGATCGGCCTTCTACAAGATCGTCTACTTCTTCCCGCAGGTCCTCTCCCTCGCGATCCTCGCGGTGCTCTTCGGAGCGGTGTACCGCAGCGACGAGGGCGGCCTGCTCAACGGCCTGCTCTCCTGGGCGGGCCTGGTCGACCCGGCCCGCCCGGTCGAATGGCTCAACGACCCCGACCTCGTCCTGTGGTGCCTGCTCCTCGTGGTGGTCTGGCACGGCGTCGGCTTCTACCTCGTCCTCTTCTCGGCCGCCATGCAGTCCGTGCCCAGGGACATCTACGAGGCCGCCCTGCTCGACGGCGCCGGGCGCGCCCAGACCTTCCTGCGGGTGACGCTGCCCCTGCTGTGGGACTCTGTGCAGACCTCCGCGGTCTACCTGGGCATCGCCGCGATGGACATGTTCGTCCTGGTGTCGACCATGACCTCGGGCCAGTTCGGCGGCGGACCCGACCACCACAGCGAGGTCATGGCCACGGTGCTGATGCGCAACTTCCTCTACTTCGGCAAGAGCGGCTACGCCTGCGCCATGGGCGTGGTCATGCTCGTCCTGACCATGATCCTCTCCATCGTCACGCTGCGCGCCACCCGCCGCGAGCGCATCGAGTTCTGAGCGGGAGTCCACGATGACCACAGTGATCAAGGCGCCGGGCGAGTCCTCCGCCGAGCGTTCCGGCGGCTCCGGGGGCCCCGGCCAGGGCGGCGGGGGCCGCCGCTCCGACGGCATGGTGCTCAACGTCTTCTCGCACGGTTTCCTCGCCGTCTGGGCGGTGCTGATCGTCCTGCCGCTCGTCTGGCTGGCGCTCGGCTCCTTCAAGACCGACACCCAGATCGGCGCCTCGGCCCTCAGCTGGCCCTCCAACTGGCACTTCGACGCCTTCGCCCGCGCCTGGGACAAGGGAATCGGCGGCTACTTCGGCCACACCCTGATCGTGATGGCCTTCTCGGTCCCGCTGACGATGCTGCTGGGCTCGATGGCCGCGTACGTCCTGGCCCGCTACCCCTTCCGGGGGAACCGGATCATCTACTACTTCTTCGTCAGTGGGGCCATGTTCCCCGTCTTCCTGGCGCTCGTACCGCTGTTCTTCATGGTCCGGCGCCTGGACATGCTCAACACCTACCAGGGGCTGATCCTGGTCTACGTCGCCTACTCGCTGCCCTTCACGGTCTTCTTCATGCACTCCTTCTTCCGCACCCTGCCGACGGCGGTGCACGAGGCGGCGGTGATCGACGGGGCCTCCGACACCCGGATCTTCTTCCAGGTGATGCTGCCGATGGCCAAGCCCGGCCTGATCAGCGTGGGGATATTCAACGTCCTGGGCCAGTGGAACCAGTACATCCTGCCCTCGGTGCTGATGCAGCCGCAGAGCGGGTCCGACCCCGAGCGGTACATGCTCACCCAGGGCCTGATCCAGCTCCAGTACCAGATGGGCTACGAGACGGACCTGCCGGTGCTGTTCGCCGGCGTGACCATCGCGATGATCCCGATGCTGGTGGTCTACCTGTCCTTCCAGCGCCAGATCCAGGCGGGCCTCACCTCGGCGACGCTGAAGTAGCCTTCCGCAGCTGGTACCGCTTCCCGGAACCGGGCCCCCCGACGCTCTGGTGGATCCTCGGCTCCCGTCCGGTGCCGCCGACGCCCCACGCCGGCCAGCCGCACCCCGGTACGTCCACGCGGACCCGCTGGGACCACGGGTCCCGGCCGGGCTCGTACGACCAGGTGCCCGTGCCCGAGCAGCCCGGCGGGACGCCGCCCCAGGTGTCGCCGGGGGAGTGCTCGGCGACACCGGAGGCGGTGACCCGGCCGTCCGCCGTGAAGGTCAGGGTGTTGCCCGTGTGGTCGGACCAGGTACCGGCCAGGGCCGCCGGTCCGATCACGGGGGGCTCGTACGGGGGCAGCGCTCCGGTGACGAGCCCCAGGGTGCCGAACAGGCCCGTCCCCGCCACCAGGGCTCCGCCCCACAGCGCCACCCGGCGCGCGAGGCCCTCACCCCGGGGCCGGGCGGCCAGGGCCCCCGCCGACAGCGAGGCCGTGGCCGAGGCCCAGAAGAGCAGCACGGGCCGGGTCTGCGCGTCGTTGTACGAGGCGAAGACCCAGACGGGCGGCGCCAGCAGGGCGGCCACCAGCAGCGGTACGCAGCACCACGCGGCACGCTCGCCGAGCCGGCGGCCGAGCAGGTCGGACAGCGCGACCGCCGGGAGCACGAAAAGCAGCGACAGCAGGAACCCGATGACGCCGGTGAGTCCGGCGACGGAGAAGAGGGCCGCTGCGATCCGGTCCCAGTCGGGCGGGGTGTCCGGGGGCGGCTGCGTCCGGACGTACAGCAGTGCGACCACGACGGTGAGCGCGACCTCCAGGTATCCCACCAGGACCGAGACTGCCAACACCCGCCCGTACGAACGTTTCTGACGCATGCCCGCCCCCTGGTGACCGCCCTGGACCCATACTGCCAGCCGGCCTGAACGTGTTCAATTCATTGGGGGTGACCGGCCGTCTCCCGGCCTAGAGCCAGGTGCCGAAGCGGCGGATGTAGAAGGTCTTCACGAGCTGGGTGAGCGTGCAGTACGCGAGCAGTACGCCGATCAGCCACGGGAAGTACGCCGCCGGCAGGGCGGTGAACCCCAGTGCGGGGGCCAGCGGGGAGAAGGGGAGCCAGAGCCCGGTCAGTACCGCGAGGACGGTCATCGCCATCACCGGCCAGGAGGCGCGGGACTGGACGAACGGGATCTTGCGGGTGCGGATCATGTGGACGACCAGGGTCTGCGAGAGCAGTCCCTCGACGAACCAGCCGGACTGGAAGAGCGACTGCTCGGCCGCGGTGTTCGCCGCGAAGACGTGCCACATGATCAGGAACATGGCGATGTCGAAGACGGAGCTGATGGGGCCGATCCCGACCATGAAGCGGAGGATGCCCTTGGCGTCCCAGTCGCGCGGCTTGCGCAGGTACTCCTCGTCCATCCGGTCCCAGGGCGTGGCCAGCTGGGAGATGTCGTAGACCAGGTTCTGCACCAGCAGCATGATCGCGAGCATCGGCTGGAAGGGGATGAACGCGCTCGCCACCAGCACCGAGAAGACGTTGCCGAAGTTCGACGAGGCCGTCATCTTGATGTACTTGATCGTGTTGCCGAAGGTGGTCCGGCCCTGGACCACGCCCTGTTCCAGGACGGTCAGGTCCTTCTCCAGCAGGATGATGTCCGCCGACTCCTTGGCGATGTCCACGGCGGTGTCGACCGAGATGCCGACGTCGGCCTCGCGCAGGGCGGCCGCGTCGTTGATCCCGTCGCCGAGGAAGCCGACGGTGTGCCCCTCGGCCCGCAGGGCCCGGACGATCCGCGCCTTCTGGACCGGGTTGGCCTTGGCGAAGACCGTAGTACGGGCGGCCAGCGCGCGCAGCGCCGTGTCGTCGAGGGCGTCCACCTCGGAGCCCGGGACCACGTGGCCCACCTCGATGCCGACGTCGGCGCAGACCCGGGCGGCGACGAGCTCGTTGTCCCCGGTGACCACCTTCACCGCGATGCCCTTGTCCGCGAGACCCCGCAGGGCGGCGGCCGCGGAGGCCTTCGGCGGGTCGAGGAAGGCGAGGAAGCCGACCAGGGTCAGCCCTTCCTCGTCCGCGACGGTGTAGGTGTCGCGGGGCTCGGCGACGGTGCGGGTGGCCACCGCCAGGACGCGCAGGCCCTGCCGGTTGTTCTCCTCGGCGATCCGGGTGGCGCGCCGGCGCAGTTCGCCGGTCAGCCCGACCTCCACGCCGCGGTCGGTCATGTGGGTGCACAGGGCCAGGACCTCCTCGACCGCACCCTTGGTGATCAGGACGTGCTCGGGCCGGCCGGCCTTCCCGGCCACGCCGTTGCGGTTGAGGACCACGGACATCCGGCGCCGGGCGAAGTCGAAGGGGATCTCGTCGACCATCGAGAACCGTGCGTCGACGACAACCTCCTCGGCCTCGTTGACGCGGTCGATGACCGCCTGGTCCATCAGGTTCTTCAGGCCGGTCTGGAAGTGGGCGTTGAGGTAGCCGTACTCCAGGACCTCGCCGTCGTCGGCGCCGTGCACGTCCAGGTAGCGGTCCAGGACGATCCGGTCCTCGGTGAGGGTGCCGGTCTTGTCCGTGCAGAGCACGTCCATCGCGCCCAGGTTCTGGATCGCGTTCAGCCGCTTGACGACCACCTTGCGCCGGGACATGGCGACCGCGCCGCGTGCCAGGTTGGCGGAGACGACCATCGGCAGCATCTCGGGGGTCAGGCCGACCGCGACGGCGACACCGAACAGGAAGGCTTCGTTCCAGTCGCCCTTGGTGAGGCCGTTGACCACGAAGACGACGGGGACCATCACCAGCATGAAGCGGATCAGCAGGAAGCTGACCTTGCGCACGCCGGTGTCGAAGCTGGTCTGCGGACGCTCGCCCACCAGGCTGCCGGCCATGGAGCCGAAGTAGGTGTCGGCGCCGGTGGCGACGACCACGCCGGTGGCGGTGCCGGAGGTCACCGAAGTGCCCATCAGGCAGAGGTTGTCGGCCTCCACCGGGTCGGTGGTCGCGTCCTGGCCGAGGTCCTCGCGACGGGTGTCGGCCTTGGGGACGGGCAAGGACTCGCCGGACAGAGCCGCCTGGCCGACCATCAGGTCCTTGGAGGTGATCAGCCGCAGGTCGGCGGGGATCAGGTCGCCGGCGGCCAGCTTGACCAGGTCGCCCGGGACCACCCGGTCCATCGGCACCTCGACGGTGGTGGGCACCGATCCGCCGCCGGCCCGGCGCTGTACCGCGCAGGTGGTGGTGACGAGCTCCTTCAGGGCGTCGGCGGCCCGGCCCGAGCGGTACTCCTGCCAGAACCGCAGCAGCCCGCTGACCGCCACCATCACCGAGAGGATGACGACCCCGGGATCCGCCGGGTCCTGCCAGAACATGACGGCGGCGAGGAAGACCAGGACGCCGATGAAGGGGTTGCAGAAGGCCTTCGCGAGCTGCGTGGTCCACAGCGGGGCGCGTTCCCGGGCGACGACGTTGGGGCCGTGGCGCTCCAGCCGCCGTGCCGCCTCGGCGTGGGTGAGGCCCGACCGGCAGGCGTCGGCGTCCTGGAGGACCCGTACGGCCGGACGGGCGCTGATCGCGGCCAGACGTTCGCCGGCGAGGCGGGTGGCGGCCTCCAGCTCGGCGGCCTTGCGCTCGCGGCGGCCGCGGCCCGGCGGCGCGAGCTTCTGAGGGGTGCGCGGGGTGAGCATGGTCATGACGAATACCTCCCTCCACGGCGTCCGGGCAGCGCGGAGCCGCGCGGTGACGTGGAGTGATCGATGTGCGGCGCGGGGTGGCGCGGGACGCCACGGGGTGCGCCGCGGACACGGATGACGTATGCCTGACAGGAGAGTCAGGGCATGCGGACGGAGAGGAGAGGGGAAACGGTCCCGCGGGAGGACCCGGCGCGGGCGCGGCACGGGAACGGCACGGGGTCGTGGCCGTGGGCGTGCGCGGAAGGTCAGCCGGTCAGCGGGGCCAGGGCCCGGACGGCCGTCGGATCAGCCTGCGCAGGCGCGGCGAGGACTTCGATCGGGACTCATCCCGAACACCTCCTCGCGTAGCGCTGTCACGGCACGGCGCGCGGTCCGGCCGGAAAGGCCGCAGAGGACCGGCGCCTCAGCGACCGTAGCACGATCCAGGTGGCCCTTGTTCATACTTTCGGGCTATGTGTCCGGTTCGCTCTGTCTCAGCCTCTTGACGGCGGAGAGGGCAAAGGCTCGACTTAAGGTTCACAAGTTGGAGAGACGCCGGGGTCTCGGAGCACGCAGCCGCGATGACCGGCCGGGGGGCGACGGATGGCCGTCGCTTATGGGCAGGAGTGGATGAGTCGTGCAGACTCCCGGATCGCAGTCCTCGCTGCATCGCGCGAACCTGGAGAGAGTCGTGCGGGCCGTGCGCCTCGCCGGTTCGCTGACCCAGGCGGAGATCGCCCGCACCACCGGACTGTCGGCGGCCACGGTCTCCAACATCGTCCGTGAACTGAAGGAGAGCGGCACCGTCGAGGTCACCGACACCTCGGCCGGCGGCCGCCGGGCCCGCAGCGTCTCGCTCAGCGGGGACGCGGGCATCGTCATCGGAGTGGACTTCGGCCACACCCACCTGCGGGTGGCCGTGGGCAACCTGGCGCACCAGGTGCTCGCCGAGGAGGCCGAGCCGCTGGACGTGGACGCGTCCTGGGTGGACGGCTTCGACCGGGCGGAGTCCCTGGTCGGACGGTTGGTCCAGGGCATCGGGGTGGCCCGCGACAAGGTCATCGGCGTCGGGCTCGGCGTCCCGGGCCCGATCGACGTGGAGTCCGGCACGCTGGGCTCGACGGCGATCCTGCCGGGCTGGGCCGGGATCAACCCGCGCCAGGAGCTCTCGCAGCGCCTGGGCGTGCCCGTCTACGTGGACAACGACGCGAACCTCGGCGCGCTGGGGGAACTCGTCTGGGGCAGCGGCCGGGGGGTCCGCGACCTGGCGTACATCAAGGTCGCGAGCGGTGTGGGCGCGGGCCTGGTGATCAACGGTCAGATCTACCGGGGGCCCGGCGGCACGGCCGGGGAGATCGGGCACATCACCCTCGACGAGTCGGGCCCCGTCTGCCGCTGCGGCAACCGCGGCTGCCTGGAGACCTTCGCCGCGGCCCGGTACGTGCTGCCGCTGCTCCAGGGCACGCACGGGCCGGAACTGACGATGGAGAAGGTGGTCGAGCTGGCCCGCGGCGGCGACCCGGGGTGCCGCCGGGTCATCACCGACGTGGGCCGGCACATCGGCAGCGGCGTGGCCAGCCTGTGCAACCTCCTGAACCCGAACCGGATCGTGCTCGGCGGCTCGCTGGCGGAGGCCGGGGAGCTGGTGCTGGCACCGATCCGCGAGTCCGTGGGGCGGTACGCGATCCCCAGCGCGGCCCGGCAGCTGTCGGTCCTCACGGGGTCGCTGGGCGGCCGCGCGGAAGTACTCGGCGCACTGGCCCTCGTACTCAGCGAGATGGGCGATTCGACGCTTTTGGCGGAAAATGGCATTGGGGTGCGAGTCCCTGCCGCCATGTCTTCAGGTAGATAACGGATGGCACCGTTGTCATCTCGTTAAGTATTCACTCCTTGACGGCAAACGGCGGCCGGGGTTGACTCACGTCCACCTCGGCCGCAGCGTTGCGGCCTCGTCAGGGAGGTTCAACGAATGAACACGCGTATGCGTAGAGCCGCCGTTGCCGTCGCCGTCGGCGCCATGGCCGTTTCGCTGGCCGCATGTGGCAGCGCCAAGGAAGCGGGCGGCGAGAAGAAGCCCTCCGGTTCCGCCGCCGCAGGTGACGCGATCAAGGTCGGTCTGCTCCTGCCCGAGAACCAGACCGCGCGCTACGAGAAGTTCGACAAGCCGCTGATCGAGAAGAAGATCGCCGATCTCACCGGCGGCAAGGCCCAGGTGGTCTACGCCAACGCCAAGCAGGACGCGACCACGCAGAACTCGCAGGTCGACACGATGATCACCAACAAGGTGAACGTCCTGATCGTCGACGCGGTCGACGCCAAGGCCATCGCCGGCTCGGTCAAGAAGGCCAAGGACGCCGGCATCCCGGTCGTCGCCTACGACCGCCTGGCGGAGGGCCCGATCGACGCCTACACCTCCTTCGACAACGAAGAGGTCGGCAAGGTCCAGGGCAAGGCGCTGCTGGAGGCCCTGGGCGACAAGGCCAAGGACGGCCAGATCGTCATGATGAACGGCTCCGTGACGGACCCGAACGCCGCGCTGTTCAAGAAGGGCGCCCACTCCGTCCTCGACGGCAAGGTGACCATCGGCAAGGAGTACGACACCAAGGAGTGGAAGCCGGAGAACGCCAACACCAACATGGCGGGCGCGCTGACCGCGCTCGGCAAGGACAAGGTGATCGGCGTCTACTCGGCCAACGACGGCATGGCCGGCGGCATCATCACCGCCCTCAAGGCCGCCGGTCTGTCCCCCCTGCCCCCGGTCACCGGCCAGGACGCCGAACTCGCCGGTGTGCAGCGGATCGTGGCGGGCGAGCAGTTCATGAGCGTCTACAAGCCGTACGCTCCCGAGGCCGCGGCCGCCGCCGAGATGGCCGTCGCCCTCGCCAAGGGCGAGAAGATCGACGGGATCATCAACAACAAGGTCGACAGCCCGACCAGCAAGGGCGTCCCGTCCGTGCTGATCCCGGTCGTCTCGCTCACCAAGAGCAACATCAAGGACACCGTCGTCAAGGACGGCGTCTACACGGTCGACGAGATCTGCACCGACAAGTTCGCGGCCGCCTGCGCCACCATCGGCCTCAAGTAAGGCCCCCCGCCGCCGCCCCTCCGTGGCCCGGCGGCCCCCCTGCCCTGCCCGGCGCCCCGCCCCTCATACCCCGCCAACCGCGGGGCGCCGGGCAGAAACGCCGCATTGCGAAGCCGCTGCATTACAAGAACGCCGCATTGCAAGAACGCTTTACCGCAAAAACGATTCGCCTTTCGCTTGTCGTATCCCATCCGCCCCGCTCCTGCTCTTTTGCACGACATCCCCGCCGGTCAGGCGGCGAAGGAGATGGTTCATGTGTCCGCTGCGCCCGTGCTGGCGTTGCGAGGGGTCTCGAAGCGGTTCGGCGCCGTCCAGGCCCTGACCGACGTAGAACTCGAGATCCACTCCGGTGAGGTGGTCGCCCTGGTCGGCGACAACGGCGCCGGCAAGTCCACGCTGGTCAAGACGATCGCCGGCGTGCACCCCATCGATGACGGAGTCATCGAGTGGGAGGGCCGCCCGGTCTCCATCGGCAAGCCCCACGACGCCCAGAACCTCGGCATCGCGACCGTCTACCAGGACCTCGCGCTGTGCGACAACATCGACGTCGTCGGCAACCTCTTCCTCGGGCGCGAGCTCAAGCGCTTCGGCGTCCTGGACGAGGTGGAGATGGAGCGCCGCGCCCGCGAGCTCCTCACCACCCTGTCCATCCGGATCCCCAGTGTCCGGATCCCCATCGCCTCGCTCTCCGGCGGCCAGCGCCAGACCGTCGCGATCGCCCGCTCGATGCTGGGCGAGCCCAAGCTCGTCATCCTCGACGAGCCCACCGCCGCCCTCGGCGTCGAGCAGACCGCACAGGTGCTCGACCTCGTCGAGCGGCTGCGCGAGCGCGGCCACGCCGTCATCCTCATCAGCCACAACATGGCCGACGTCAAGGCCGTCGCCGACAAGGTGGCGGTGCTGCGGCTGGGCCGCAACAACGGCGTCTTCACCGTCGCCGACACCTCGCAGGAAGAGATCATCTCCGCCATCACCGGGGCCACGGACAACGCCGTGACCCGCCGGGCGGCCCGCACGGGGGAGGCCCGCAAGTGAGCACCGAACACCACACCGCGGCGGAAGAGGTGGCCAAGCTGGCCAACCCCGCCGCCCCGGCGGACGCCATTCCGGTGGTCGACCCCCGCCTGCTCGTGCGCGAGCAGGGGCTGTCCGGCTACCTGAGCGAGTTCGGCCGCAAGATGAAGGCCGGCGACCTGGGCTCGATCCCGGTCGTCCTCGGCCTGATCATCATCTGGAGCATCTTCCAGGGGCTGAACTCCAACTTCCTCTCCCCGGAGAACCTCTCCAACATCGCGATCACCATGGTCGCCACCGGCATGATGGCCGTCGGTATCATCTTCGTGCTGCTGCTCGGCGAGATCGACCTCTCGGTCGGCTCGGTCAGCGGCGTCTCGGGCGCCATCGTCGCCGTCCTCGCCGTCACCCACGGCGTCAACGAGTGGGTCGCGATCCTCGCCGCCGTCGGCGGCGGCGCCCTGATCGGCGCGATCCACGGCTTCTTCTTCGCCAAGATCGGCGCCCCGGCCTTCGCCGTCACCCTGTCCGGCCTGCTGTTCTGGTCCGGCGCCATGCTCCAGATCCTCGGCAGCAACGGCACCATCAACCTCGACTCCGAGGGCGTCGTCGGACAGCTCACCACGTACTACTTCTCGGACGTGGCCGCCGGCTACGGCCTCGCGGCCGTCGCCACGGTGGCGTACTTCCTCGCCACCTACTTCGACAACCGCCGCCGGGAGGCCGCCGGCGTCCCCTCGCGGCCGCTCAGCGAGATCCTGCTGCGCACCGGTCTGCTCGCGGTCTTCACCTTCGGCCCCGCCGTCGTGTTCAACCAGTACAAGGGCCTGCCCCTGGCCCTGGTCATCTTCGTGGTGGCCCTGGTCGGCACGGACTTCGTCCTGCGCCGCACCACCTTCGGCCGCAACGTCTTCGCCCTCGGCGGCAGCGTCGAGGCCTCCCGCCGCGCGGGCATCAACGTCAACGGCATCCGCATCGCCGTCTTCTCCATCGCCGGCACCTTCGCGGCCATCGGCGGCCTCTTCTGGGCCTCCAAGATCGCGGCGGCCAACCAGAGCGCCGGCGCCGGCGACCTGCTGATGAACGTGATCGCGGCGGCCGTCATCGGCGGCACCAGCCTCTTCGGCGGCCGCGGCCGCACCTGGAACGCCCTCCTCGGTGTGATGGTCATCACCAGCATCCAGTACGGTCTGGCCCTGGAGGGGATCGCGACTCCGATCCAGTACATGATCACCGGTGCCGTCCTGCTGGCGACGGTGGTCATCGACTCGGTGACCCGCAAGACCCAGAAGTCGGCCGGCCGCGCCTAGCCGCGTGGCCTGGGCCGATCCCAGGCGGTAAGACCCGTCACAGTGCCCGGTGCCACTTCGTGTGGTGCCGGGCACCCGTGCGTACGCGCGTACGTACGAGTGTGCTGGTATACGCCCGTTTGGGATGTGTGACGTCGCGACGAGGTGTACAGGTATGACAAAGGCGTGACCCGCCAGGTACCGCCCGATGACCGCCCCCGCGAGCGGAACATTAGACTCGACAGACCAGCAAGCAACTGCAAGGAGGCACGGGTGCTGCTGCCCCGCATCAAGGGACCGCGCGATCTGGACCGGCTCAGCCAGGAGGAGCTCAACCAGCTCGCGGCCGAGATCAGGTCCTTCCTCGTCGACGCCGTCTCCAAGACCGGCGGGCACCTCGGCCCCAACCTCGGCGTGGTCGAACTGACGATCGCCCTGCACCGGGTCTTCGAATCGCCCAAGGACAAGGTCCTCTTCGACACCGGCCACCAGGCCTACGTCCACAAGCTGCTCACCGGCCGCCAGGACTTCACGGACCTGCGCGCCAAGGGCGGCCTGTCCGGCTACCCCTCGCGCGCAGAGTCCGACCACGACGTGATCGAGAACTCGCACGCCTCCACGGTGCTGGGCTGGGCCGACGGCCTCGCCAAGGCCAACGAGGTGCTCGGCCGCGAGGACCACCACGTCGCCGCCGTCATCGGCGACGGCGCCCTCACCGGCGGCATGGCCTGGGAGGCGCTGAACAACATCGCGGCCGCCAAGGACCGCCCGCTCGTCATCGTCGTCAACGACAACGAGCGCTCGTACGGCCCCACCATCGGCGGCCTCGCGAACCACCTGGCCACCCTGCGCACCACGGACGGCTACGAGCGCTTCCTGGCCCGCGGCAAGGAGATCCTGGAGCGCACCCCCGTCGTCGGGAAGCCGCTCTTCGAGACCCTGCACGGCGCCAAGAAGGGCCTCAAGGACTTCATCGCCCCCCAGGGCATGTTCGAGGACCTGGGCCTGAAGTACATCGGCCCCATCGACGGCCACGACATCGAGGCCCTGGAGTCCGCGCTCCAGCGCGCCAAGCGCTTCAGCGGTCCGGTCATCGTGCACTGCCTCACCCAGAAGGGCCGCGGCTACACGCACGCCGAGCAGGACGAGGCCGACCGCTTCCACGGCATCGGCCCGATCCACCCCGACACCGGGCTCCCGGTCAAGACCGCCGCCGCCAGCTGGACCTCCGTCTTCGCCGACGAGATGGTCAAGCTCGGCCACGAGCGCGAGGACATCGTCGGCATCACCGCGGCCATGCTCCACCCGGTCGGCCTCAAGAAGTTCGCGGACACCTTCCCGGACCGCATCTACGACGTCGGCATCGCCGAGCAGCACGCGGCCACCTCGGCCGCCGGCCTCGCCACCGGCGGCGTCCACCCCGTCTTCGCGGTCTACGCCACCTTCCTCAACCGCGCCTTCGACCAGGTCCTGATGGACGTGGCCCTGCACAAGTGCGGGGTCACCTTCGTCCTGGACCGCGCCGGCGTCACCGGCGACGACGGCGCCTCCCACAACGGCATGTGGGACATGTCCATCCTCCAGGTCGTCCCCGGCCTGCGCCTGGCCGCCCCGCGCGACGCGGAGCAGCTGCGCGCCCAGCTGCGCGAGGCCGTCGAGGTCAAGGACGCCCCGACCGTCGTGCGCTACTCCAAGGGCGTCGTCGGCCCGGCCGTCCCGGCCGTCGGCCGGATCGGCGGCATGGACGTCCTGCGCACCCCGGCCCCCGAGGTCACCCGACCGGACGTACTCCTCGTCTCCGTCGGCGCGCTCGCCCCGATGTGCCTGGAGATCGCCGGCCTCCTCGACAAGCAGGGCATCTCCACCACCGTCGTCGACCCCCGCTGGGTCAAGCCGGTGGACGAGGCGCTCGCCCCGCTCGCCGAGCGCCACCGGGTGGTCGTCACCGTCGAGGACAACGGCCGCACCGGCGGCGTGGGAGCCGCGGTCTCCCAGGCCCTGCGCGACGCCGGCGTCGACGTACCGCTGCGTGACTTCGGCATCCCGCAGCGCTTCCTCGACCACGCGCAGCGCAAGGAGATCATGGCCGAGATCGGCCTGACCGCCCCGGACATCGCCCGCCAGGTCACCGGTCTCGTCGCCAAGCTTGATGGGCGCTTCGAGAGCGAGCCTGCCGCCGCCGTCGACTAGCCGCAACGGGCCGGATCGCGCGGTTGCACGTCACGGGCCGGGAGATCACCCTTGAAGGGTGGGCCTCCCGGCCCGTTCGCGTACTTCTTGGGAGGTGCGTCGGTGAGCACGGATCAGAACAGCCCGTTCCGTACCAAGACGGTGGAACAGTCCATCCGTGACACGGAGGAGCCGGAGCACGCGCTCCGCAAATCGCTCTCCGCCTGGGACCTGACGGTCTTCGGTGTCGGCGTCATCATCGGCACCGGCATCTTCGTCCTCACGGGCATCGCGGCCCGCAACAACGCCGGCCCCGCCACCGCGCTCTCCTTCGTGGTGTCGGGCGTCGTCTGCGCCCTCGCGGCCCTCTGTTACGCCGAGTTCGCGTCCACCGTCCCGGTGGCCGGATCGGCGTACACGTTCGCGTACGCCTCGATCGGCGAGCTGCCGGCCTGGATCATCGGCTGGGACCTGGTCCTCGAATTCGCGCTCGGCACGGCCGTCGTGGCCGTCGGGTGGTCCGGGTACGTACGCCACCTCATGCACACGAACCTCGGCTGGGACATGCCCGTGGCGCTGTCCGGACCCGACGCGGGCGGCACCTTCGACCTGATGGCCTTCCTGCTGGTCATCGTCCTGACCGCGATCCTCGTCGTCGGCACGAAGCTGTCGGCCCGGATCACCGCGGTCGTCGTCGCCATCAAGGTCTTCGTGGTCCTGCTGGTCATCGTCGCGGGCCTGTTCTTCATCAAGGCCGACAACTACTCGCCGTTCATCCCCCCGGCGAAGCCGCAGGAGGGAGGCAGCGGCTGGACGGCACCACTGGTCCAGCTGCTGTTCGGGTACGAGCCCACCAACTTCGGCGTCATGGGCATCTTCACCGCTGCATCCCTGGTCTTCTTCGCCTTCATCGGCTTCGACGTCGTGGCCACCGCGGCGGAGGAGACCAAGAACCCGCAACGGGACATGCCGCGCGGCATCCTCGGCTCGCTGCTGATCTGCACGCTGTTGTACGTCGCCGTGACCATCGTCGTCACCGGCATGCAGTACTACGCGGAGATGTCGCCGACCGCGCCGCTCGCCGAGGCCTTCAAGTCCGTGAACCAGCCGTTCTTCTCCGGCGCCATCAGCCTCGGGGCGGCCGTCGGCCTGATCACGGTCAGCATGATCCTGCTGCTGGGCCAGACGCGCGTGTTCTTCGCGATGAGCCGTGACGGACTGCTGCCGCGCGTCTTCTCCGTCACCCACCCCAAGTACCGCACCCCCTACCGGGCCACGCTGCTCCTCGGCGGGATCATCGCGGTCATCGCGGGGTTCACCAGCCTGGCGAAGCTCGCCGAACTGGTCAACATCGGCACCCTGTTCGCCTTCGTCATCGTGGCGCTCGGCGTGATCATCCTCCGCAGGACCCGCCCCGACCTGCACCGGTCCTTCCGCACCCCATGGGTGCCGGTGATCCCGATCCTGTCGATGGCGGCCTCGCTCTGGCTGATGCTCAACCTGCCGGCCGAGACCTGGCTGCGCTTCGGGATCTGGATGCTGATCGGCCTCGTCGTCTACTTCGCGTACGGCAGGCGCAAGAGCCGCCTCGCGCAGGTCGGCCAGGACGCCAAGTACTAGGACGAGGACGGGGACGGCCCGGGCGTGCGGGACTTGGCGCCCGGGCCGCCGCCCTTGGCGGGGGAGTCCTTCGCCGAGGCGGGCACCTTCCGGTCGTTGCGCAGGGCCTCCCACAGCTGGGAGGCCTGCTCCTGTGCGACCACGACCCGGTTCGGGTCCACCTTGTCGTAGGCCACCGGCAGCATGATGGTCTCCATCGTGGACGGGTCCACGCCCTGCAGGCTCCGCGCGAAGTCGGACAGCGCGGTGAGCGAGGCCAGGTCGGAGTCGGTGGTCAGCGACTTGGTTCCGGCGTCGGCGAGCTTGTAGAGCCGGGCCGGATTGCCGAGGGCGTCCTGCTTCTTGATCTCGGACAGCATCGCCAGCATGAACTGCTGCTGAAGGCCTATGCGTCCGAGGTCGCTGCCGTCCCCGTAGCCGTAGCGGGTCCGTACGAACTTCAGCGAGTCGGTGCCGTTCAGGCGGTGCGTCCCCGCGTCCAGCTTGAGGCCGCCCTTCGCGCCGGTCATCGGCTGGTCGAGGGTGACGGTGACCCCGCCCAGGGCGTCGACGAGGTCCTTGAAGCCGGCGAAGTCCACCTCGACGAAGTGGTCCACGCGGATCCCGGACAGCTGCTCCACCGTCTTGACCACGCAGGCCGGACCGGCCAGCGAGTAGACGGAGTTGAACATGACCCGGCGGGCCTCGGGGACCGTGGCGCCGTCCCCGTCCTTGCACTCGGGCCGGGTGACCAGGGTGTCGCGCGGGATGCTCACCGCGGTGGCCCTGGACCGGCCCTCGGGTATGTGCACCAGCATCGCGGTGTCGGAGCGGGCGCCGCTGACGTCGCCGTGGTCGAGCTCGCCGTTGGCCCCGGCCCGCGAGTCGGAGCCGAGGACCAGGACGTTCTGCGCGTTCTGGACGACCTTCGGCGGCCGGTTGTCGGTGCCGATGGCCTCGTCCAGGTCCACGCTGTCGATGTTCCCGCTGAGGTGGCCGTAGACCCACCAGCCGGACCCCGCCGCGCCGAGGACCACCACGGCCGCCGTCCAGGCGAGGCCCCGCCGGATCCGGGAGGCGCGGGAACGGGGCGGCTTCGTGGTGGCGGTGGAGTCTGAAGTCACGGGCTACAACATAGACGCAGGGGGCCGCCCGGGAGCCCCGGGGTATCCTGAATCTGTTCGAACGACGAAGCGGAAGGGTTGCTGCGGTTCCATGGCGACGCGATCCCGGCGCGGTTCGGACAGGTCCCCCGGGCAGACCTCCGCAGCCACCCGCACCCCCGGGCCCGGCCGGAACGCCGCCGCGCTGGGCCCCCTGACCGGCCGTTGGCTCCTCATCGGCAAGGACGGCCGGCTCACCGCCTATGCCCGTGCCGGGGACGGCGTGCTCCGCTGGACCGAGACCGCCCCCGGCGGCCCCGGCTGGACGGGCCCCGACCTGCTGCCCGCGGACGGCCTGACCGACCTCGCGGTGGGCCAGGGGCCGGACGGGTACGCCCACTTCGCGGGCCGGCGCCGCACCGGGAGCGGGGACGCCGCGACGGTCACCTACCACCACGCGGTGCAGTACCAGAGCGGCCGCCCGATGGGCCCCTGGCAATCCCTCGGCACCCTCTACCAGCGGGCCGGGATGTCGCACCGGGGCGGTCCGCCCGCCGTGGCGGTCGACGCCCGGGGCACGCCCCACCTCTTCGTCCGCAACGCGGGCCGCGGAGTCCACGTCAGGCGCCAGGACGGCAGGGGCGACTGGCAGCCCTGGGAGGACCTGCGGGGCAGCAAGGCCTTCGAGGGCATCACCGCCGACTCCACCGCCGACGGCCGCATCTGGCTCACGGCGCCCGGCGAGAAGGGCCTCTCCCGCTGGACCCAGAACACGCCCGGCGGCCCCGTGGAGCGGGCCGAGGACGTCCCGTACGCCGCCCAGGACGGCTCGGCGCGCACCCTGGAGACGTCCCCGGGCCGGGTCACCCACTTCTGGCACGCGGCCGACGGGAGCGGGGTGTTCGCCTGCCGGGAGGGCGCCGGGGTCCTCGCGCTCGGCGGCGGGCCGGGCACCGGCGCGGTCGCGGCCGTCCGCGCGCTGGTCGACGGCTACGACTGCACGGTGCTGGCCCACCGGGGCGTCAACGGGCGCACCGCCCTCGCCGCGTACCCCACGGAACACGAGGCGGCGGGGCTGTGGTGGACCGAGATCGGCGAGGAGGGGCCGGGCTCCCCGGCGCTCGCCCTCGACGCCCGCGGGCTGCTCGTCATCGCCTGCGTCAGCGCCCGGGGGGAGCTGCTGGTCAGCCGGCAGAAGGACAACTCCGGGCTGTCACTGGGCCGCTGGCAGCGCCTGTGACGGCTCGGGCCGCCGCCGGCCCTGCGGCGGGATCCTCGTCAGGTTGTGCCGGTCCACCGCCAGCGCCGATATCCGCCGCAGGAAGTCCACCGACCGCTCCGCGGTGTCCGGGGTGATCCAGGCGTCGTCGATGTCGCACAGCTCCACCCGCACGGGCGAGCCGCCCAGCACGATGGGCAGGGTGTAGGCGATGGTGGACGCGAAGGTCAGCAGGGACCGGCCGATGGGCTCGGTGAGCGCGGTCAGTTCGAGCGGCAGCTCGGGGTGCACGATCTCCATGCCGGTGAGTGCGGCGATCCGCTCCAGCTTGGGACCGCTCTCCCTGCGGTGCGCGAAGTAGCGGCCGGCCGCCCGGTGGCGGGCGATCCAGCCGACCGCGTCGACGTACCGGTCCTCGTCGACGACCCCGGTCTCCACCAGGGAGCTGCCCGCCAGGTCGGCCCCGGAGCGTACCCGCACCGGACCGAACGTGGCGCGGCTCCAGGCGTAGTCGTTGGGCCGGACCTCGGTGCCGGGCGGCGCGGTGACCGGCATGCAGGTGAAGAAGACGGCGCGCTCCAGCTCCTCCCGGGCCAGCCAGCGGTTGACCGGGCCGCCCTTGGCGGAGGGCTTGAGCTCGCCCTGGTGCCAGCGGGTCAGCTGCCCGCCGTTGGTCAGCAGGCTGACCAGCTCGGTGGTGGCGGTGCCGTCGTCCACGACGACCACCTCGCGGGCCTTGGAGCGGGGCAGCAGCAGCTGGATCGTCCGGGAGAACAGGTCGCCGATCACCAGCCGCCGGGCGGCCGCGACCGCGCGGCCGAGGCGGACGAGTTCCCCGGCCCGCCCCAGATAGCCGGCGCGGACCTCGTAGCGCCGCCAGACCACCTTGGACTGGGAGGCGAACCGGCACAGCCGGCGGACCTGCGCGCGCGAACGCGGGTCCACCGGCTGGAGGACGGCGATGGTGAGGGACGCTGCCTCGCCCGGGTGGACGTACGCCCACTCCAGGACGTTCAGTAGTTGAGCCGGGCTCTCCACCAGGGCGAGGGTTTCGCTCATGCCGAGGCCGTCACGCCCTCGGCGGGGAGGGTGCCCTGGATGCGGCGGAGCTTCTTCATCGGCCCGAGCTCGGAGGCGTAGACGCGCTTGACGCCGTCGCCGAGGGCGGTCTCGATGGTGCGGATGTCGCGGACCAGGCGGGCCAGGCCCCCCGGCTCGACGGAGGCGGCCTGGTCGGAGCCCCACATGGCGCGGTCCAGGGTGATGTGCCGTTCCACGGCGCAGGCGCCGAGGGCGACGGCGGCGACGGTGGTCTGCAGGCCCGTCTCGTGGCCGGAGTAGCCGATGGGGACGTTGGGGTACTCCTCCTGGAGCGTGTTGATGACGCGCAGGTTGAGCTCCTCGGCCTTGGCCGGGTACGTCGAGGTGGCGTGCAGCAGGACGACGTTCGCGCTGCCCAGCACCTCCACGGCGTGCCGGATCTGCTGCGGGGTGGACATGCCGGTGGACAGGATGACCGTCTTGCCGGTGGCGCGCAGGGCGAGCAGCAGCTCGTCGTCGGTCAGCGAGGCGGAGGCCACCTTGTGGGCCGGGACGTCGAACTTCTCCAGGAAGGTCACGGCCTCGGTGTCCCACGGGGAGGCGAACCAGGCGATGCCGCGCTCGGCGCAGTGCTCGCCGATGGCCCGGTACTCGTCCTCGCCGAACTCGACGCGGTGGCGGTAGTCGATGTACGTCATCCGGCCCCAGGGGGTGTCCCGCTCGATGTCCCACTGGTCGCGGGGCGTGCATATCTCGGGGGTGCGCTTTTGGAACTTGACGGCGTCGCAGCCCGCGTCGGCGGCCGCGTCGATCAGCGCGAGGGCGTTGGCGAGCTCACCGTTGTGGTTGATCCCGATCTCGCCGATCACGTAGGTGGGCCGGCCGGGGCCGACCTCCTTGTTCCCGATCCGGCGGATTCGGCTGCTGTGCACCACTGTTCAGAGTTCCTTTCCGGGGTACTGCGAGGGGTTTCGCGAGGGGACCGGCGACGGCGTGGCCGCCGGGGTCCGCGGGGCGTCGAGGAGGGGGGCCAGGGCCCGGGCCCGGGCGAGGTCGCCGGGCTCGTCGATCTCGACGGCCCGCTCGGGGGCGGTGGGGACGAGCTGGGTCCGGCCGAAGAAGCGGTGGCCGTGCCGGCGGAAGCCTTCGGCGCGCATGGCGTAGACGGCGCCCGACTCCAGGTACTCGGGGGTGCGGTCCTGGCGGCGCAGGCGTACGGAGCTGTCGTGGTTGATCCCGTGCGCGTGGTGGCCGGGCTGTGCCCCGGCGGGCCCGGTGCCCCAGAGGAAGCCGTGGAAGGGCACGGCGGTGAAGGCCGAGTCGGCGCCGTCGCGCAGCACGGCCAGGACGGTCTCCTCGACCTCCTCCGGGGTGGTGAAGGGGCTCGTGCACTGCACGAAGACGAGGACGTCCACGGGCTCGCAGTGACGTTCCTCCAGCACGTCCAGGGCGTGCAGCAGAGCGGACTCGCTGGACGCCCGGTCCGAGCCCAGCTCCGCCGGCCGGTCGACGACCTCCGCGCCCGCCGCGACGGCGGCGCGGGCGATCGACGCGTCGTCGGTGGAGACCACCACCCGGCCGACGTGGGCGGCGCCCCGGCAGGCGAGGACGGCCCGGGCGACGAGGGGTACCCCGCCGACCTCGGCGGTGTTCTTGCCGGGGATGCCCTTGGAGCCGCCCCGGGCGGGTATGACGGCGGTGACGTTCACGAGGCTTCCCCCTGGGGTGCCGGTACGACGGGGGCGGTCACACGCCGCCCCACTGCTGGATCTTCGGGGCCACGCGCTGGACCCCGAACTGGTAGGCGACCTTGAGCACGCGGCGGGAGGTGCGCCGCATGGGGCCGCTCGGGCGTCGGGCGGCGGCCGCCGCGCCGGGGGAGCCGTCCGGGTTCAGCCCCCGGCGGCGCAGCAGCGCCCCCACGTATTCGGGTGCGCTGTCGGCCGTGTAGTACGGGGATATCGGCGGCAGCGCGGTGCCGCGCAACTGCTCGATGCGGCGGCGCAGTTCCCCGTACGGATTCACCGCGCGGATTCCCTGGTCGGCCGTCCAGGATTCGTCCGCGAGCGGGGCGGCGCCCTCGTCTATCGCGGTCCAGTCGGTGACGCATCCGGAACCGGTGAAATAGTGGTTTCCGTGGACTTCCCGGACTCCGAGGTCGCTGAGGATCGCGGTCGGCATTCCCCGGTGCATCGATTCCAGGGCGGCCGTGGAACTGACCGTCACGAGCAGGTCCGTGCGGTCGAGAGTGTCCGACATGTTCCCGTAGACGAAATGCAGATTCGGCGGCAGCGGCTCTTCCAGCTGTTCCGCGAGCACCTGGTAGTGGAAGGCCTCCACATGGGTGGTCGCCTCACCGGGCCTGCTGCGGAGTTTGACCAGTACGTCGCGTCCCGGGCGCAGCCGCGCATGGGATATCGCGCGGCGCAGCAGGTAAAGGCGGCCGCCGCGGTCGGCGGGCACCGACGGCTGGACGGCGAAGCACACCGTATAGGGGTGGGCCGCGTGCGTGCGGTTCGCGTCGTAAGGCCTCTGGTCGAGGAAGGGGAGCGCCGTCTGGACGATGCAGGAAACGGGAATTCCGAGCGGCTCGTACACCTCGGTGAATCGGCGCCGGTCGAACGGACTGTTGGCGAGGACGATGTCGGCGCCGGCCCGCAGCAGGAGGCCGTCGGCCATCTTCTCGTAGACGACGCCCACGTAACCCGTCATCAGTACCGGCCGCCGCGGCGCCCCGGCGAACCGGCGGGCGAGCGCGTGCAGGGCGGCGTGGGTGGCGCCGCCGACCGTGCCCAGGATGATCAGATCCGCTCCGTCGAGTTCCGGTGCCGCCGCGAAACCGGCGAGCGTGGCCTCGGTGATCGAGGCGGGGGTGATGCCGACCTCCGCCAGCTGGCGCGCCGTCGGCGTGCTGCGGCCGCGCAGCATGTGGGCGTGCACCTCGCTGCCCGGTGCCAGGCCCACGGCCAGCCCCGCGCCCCATTTCCAGCGGGTGTCGGAGTCTGCGAGCACGTGGATGCGCACTTGGTGATTCCCGGTCGGTCGGCGGAGCCCAACTGCCGTCGGCGTGCCCGCGGCCGGCGCGGGCCAGGGGCGGGACTGCCGCCGGGCCCCATAGACCCTACATGCTCACCTGAGCCTTATGTGTCACGGAAAGGCTTCGACGGCCGGGGGAGTTGTACGTCACACCCGGAGGATCCGGGTGCCTCTCCGGGCGCTCCTATCATGATGTCCGGTCCGTCCGTGCGGCTCCGGCGGACGTGTGTGGGCAAGGGGGAGAAGGTGAGTGCTCCGGTGGTGACCCTTTCGGTAATCGTCGCGATGTGTGACGTCCGGGAGTTCTGCCGGACGGCGCTCAAGTCCTTGGCGCTCAATGCCCGGGAGGACTTCGAGTTCATCGTCGTGGACGACTGCTCCGTCGACGGCACGTCGGAGATACTGCGGGAGATGGTCCCCGGGATTCCCGGCGCCGTACTGATCCGCAACGAGCGGAACCTCGGCATTTCGGCCACCCGCAACATCGGCCTGGCCGCCGCCCGCGGCCGTTTCTTCACCTTCCTCGACGGCGACGACTGGTACGCCCCCGGATATCTCGCGCAACTGGTCGGCTGGATGAGCGAGTCCGGTGTGGATTTCCTGCGCACCGGCCACGTCCGCGCGTACGGAAGAAAGCGGAAGATCGTCATGGCGCCGCTCGCGCCGAGGGCCCTCCCGCTCGATCCCGCCGACTACATAGGCCCCGTCGACGCCTCCACCTTCATGGACTACCCGCAGTCCTGGGCCGGCATCTACGACCGTGAACGGCTGCGGCAGGCCGACGCCCTCTTCTTCGACGAGAGCCTGCGCACCGCCGAGGACCGCCCCTGGTTCTACAAGCTGCACCTGCGGATGCGGTCCTTCGGAGTGGTCGACCTCCACGGCGTCTTCTACCGCCGCGACGTGTCCACTTCCCTCACCAAGGTCCCCGACGAACGGCAGCTGGACTTCCTCCCCGCCTTCCGGATGATTTTCGACGAGCTCTCCCACCACCCGCGCGGATACGAACTGTCCTTCAAGGCCATGCGGACCCTGTGCGCGCTCATCGTCATCCACCTGGGCCGCGAGGAGCAGTACGAGGAACTCACCCGGGACCTGCTGCGCGCACGCGGCGCGCAGATCCTCTTCGACCTCCCCCAGGACATCCTGGAAGGAACCCTGGCGGGAATGGACTCCGCACGCGTGACCAAGCTCAGGGAACTCATGTCGCAGCACCAGGGCGCCGCCGCCCGATGACCCGGATATTCGCCGCCTCCACCCTCTACGGCGCCATGACGGTGGCCGCCGCCATCGACGCCGGGCAGTTCGGCCGGGACGACCGCGAGCGGGTCCTGCTCGTCTGCAACAACGTCGACATCCCCGAAGTCGCCACCCCGCTGCACCACATGCCCGGCGCCGCCGCCGTCCTCAGGCGCTTCCACCGGGTCGTCTACTGGAACGACCTCATCTACCCCTTCCACCCCGCGGTGTGGGCCCCCCGCGACGAGGACGCCCCCCTGTGGCGCACCGTCATGGCGGAGAAGATGGCCATCCGGCCCGGGCCCCTGGAACTCGTCGTCGAGTCGATCCAGGTCAAGCCCGCCCAGACGCTCTGCAAGATCTTCTCCGACGCCACCCTCGCCGTGTACGCCGACGGCGTCATGAGCTACGGCCCCACCCGCAACGACCTGCCCCGTCCCCTGCACGGGCGGATCGCCCAGGTCCTCTACCTCGACCTCGTCCCGGCCCTGCTGCCCATGCTCCTCACCGAGTACGGGATCCCCTCGCGGCCCGTGCACACCGGCGCCGTGCTCGAATTGCTGGCGGAGCTCACCGAGGAGTGCCGTCCGATCCTCGACCGGGCGATCCCGCGGCAGCTCGCCCGGGGAGGCCCGGGGACCGCGCTCCTCCTCGGCCAGTACCTCTCCCCGCTCGGCATCCTCACCGAGGAGGAGGAAGAGGACCTGCACCGGCGCATGTTCGAGCACGCCGTACGGCTCGGCCACACCGCCGTCGTCTTCAAACCCCACCCCTCCGCCCCCTCCGCCCTCTCCGACGCCCTCGCCGGCGCGGCCCGCGAGGCAGGCGTCCCCTTCCTCGTGCTGGACGTCCCGGTCCTCGCCGAGACCGTCTTCGCGTACCTGCGCCCCGGCCGGGTGATCGGCTGCTTCTCCACCGGCCTGTTCACCGCCCGCGCCCTGTACGGGATCCCCGTCGCCCAGACCGGCGCCCTGGAGGTCGTCCGGCGCATGCGGCCCTACGCCAACAGCAACCGGATCCCCGCCACCCTCACCCACGCCCTGGTCCCCGACCTGGAGGACCCGGCGGCCGCCCCGGTGGACCGGATCCTCGACGCCGAACACGTCCGGACCGAGGTCACCCCGTACGTCCAGGCCGTGGGCTACTGCATGCAGCCCAAGCGGTTCGGCTTCCTGCGCCCGGTGGCCGAGGCGTACATCGCCGCGGCCGTCGACCGGTGGGAGGAGCGCCCCGAGCTGGCCATGCACTTCAACGAACGCACCCGCACCCGCCTGGAACTGCCCGGCCCGCGCACCTGGAAGTGGCGGCGCGGCCTGGGCTGGACCCTGCGCAGCACCGGGGAGCGTCGCGAGCCGGAGGAGGCGCCCGTCACCGACGTCTCGATGAGCGGCTTCGCCTCGCTCGTCGAGGCCAAGGACGACCAGGGCGTCCTGGAGGTCGGCGCGCGCCTGCTCGCCGAGCAGGAGAACCTGGAACTGCTCCTCGGCATGGCCCAGGCCCACATCCGCCGCAAGGAGACCGACCGGGCCAGGCAGCTGATCGAGCGGGCCGCCGAGGTCTGCGCCGACAGCGGGCGCGCCATGGTGTGGCTGCGGATCGCGGAGACCGCCGCCAAGCTGGGCAAGCGCGGCGACGATCTGCGCCTGACGGCGGGGCGGCGGGCGCTCGGCATCAACCCGGACTCGCCGGCGGCCCAGCGCCTGGTCAAGACCGGCCGGCTCGGCCGCCGGTAGCCGGTAGCCGGTAGCCGGTAGCCGGTAGCTGGGAGCCGTAGCCGCCACGCGGAGGGCATACGGGGAAGGCATACGGGAAAGGGCCCGTCCGCACCAGGTGCGGACGGGCCCTTCGCGTTGCTGCCCGCGGTGTTACGCCGGGACGCTGGCGACGCCCGGGGCGAGGAACTTCTTGCCGTTCACCCGCTCCGAGACGCCCTCACGGTCCAGGTACGGGGTGATGCCGCCCAGGTGGAAGGGCCAGCCCGCACCGGTGATGAGGCAGAGGTCGATGTCCTGGGCCTCGGCCACGACACCCTCCTCCAGCATCAGGCCGATCTCCTGCGCCACCGCGTCCAGGACGCGGTCGCGGACCTGCTCCTCGGTGAGCACGGAGTCGCCCTGCACCAGGAGGGCGGCGACCTCGGGGTCCAGCTCCGGCTTGAACCCGTTCTCGGCGGAGTAGACGTAGAAGCCGCGCTTGCCGGCCTCGACCACGCGCTTGAGGTTCGGGGAGACGGTGAAGCGCTCCGGGAAGGAACGGTTCAGCGTCTCGGAGACGTGCAGGCCGATCGCCGGGCCGACGAGCTCCAGCAGCACCAGCGGGGACATCGGCAGGCCGAGCGGCTCGATGGCCTTCTCCGCCGTGGCGACCGGGGTGCCCTCGTCGATGACGTTCTGGATCTCGCCCATGAAGCGGGTCAGGATGCGGTTCACGACGAACGCCGGGGCGTCCTTCGTCAGGACCGCGGTCTTCTTCAGCTTCTTGGCGACGCCGAAGGCCGTGGCCAGGGAGGCGTCGTCCGTCTGCTCACCGCGGACGATCTCCAGCAGCGGGAGGATCGCGACCGGGTTGAAGAAGTGGAAGCCGACCACGCGCTCCGGGTGCCGGAGCTTGGAGGCCATCTCCGACACCGACAGCGAGGAGGTGTTGGTGGCGAGGATCGCGTGCGCCGGGGCGACCGCCTCGACCTCCGCGAACACCTTCTGCTTGACGGACATCTCCTCGAACACGGCCTCGATGATGAAGTCCGCGTCCGCGAAGCCCTCGGCCTTGTCCAGGACACCGGTCACCAGGGCGGTCAGGCGGTTGGCCTTGTCCTGGTTGATGCGGCCCTTGCCGAGCAGCTTCTGGATCTCGGCGTGGACGTAGCCCACGCCCTTGTCCACGCGCTCCTGGTCGATGTCGGTGAGGACCACCGGCACCTCCAGGCGGCGCAGGAACAGCAGCGCCAGCTGCGAGGCCATCAGGCCCGCGCCGACGACGCCGACCTTGGTGACCGGACGCGCCAGGGACTTGTCCGGGGCACCGGCCGGGCGCTTGCCGCGCTTCTGGACCAGGTTGAAGGCGTAGATGCCCGAGCGCAGCTCGCCGCCCATGATGAGGTCGGCCAGAGCCTTGTCCTCGGCGTCGAAGCCGGCCTGGAGGTCGCCGTCCTTGGCCGCGGCGATGATCTCCAGCGCGCGGTAGGCGGCCGGAGCGGCGCCGTGCACCTTGGAGTCCGCGATGGAGCGGCCCTTGGCGACGGCCGCGTCCCAGGCCTCGCCGCGGTCGACCTCGGCGCGTACGACCTCGGTCTCGCCCTTGAGGACCTTCGCGGTCCAGATGAGGGACTGCTCCAGGAAGTCGGCGCCCTCGAAGATCGCGTCGGCGATGCCGAGCTCGAAGACCTGCTTGCCCTTCAGCTGTCGGTTCTGGTTGAGCGAGTTCTCGATGATGACCGAGACCGCGCGCTCCGCGCCGATCAGGTTCGGGAGGATGGCGCAGCCGCCCCAGCCCGGAACCAGGCCGAGGAAGACCTCGGGCAGCGAGAAGGCCGGGATGGCCTTCGAGACGGTGCGGTACGAGCAGTGCAGGCCGACCTCGACACCGCCGCCCATCGCCGCGCCGTTGTAGTACGCGAAGGTGGGGACGGCCAGCGCGGAGAGGCGCTTGAAGACGTCGTGGCCGCCCTTGCCGATGGCGAGCGCCTCGTCGTGCTTCTTCAGCAGCTCGACGCCCTTGAGGTCGGCGCCGACCGCGAAGATGAACGGCTTGCCGGTGATGCCCGCGCCGACGATGGAGCCGGCCGCGGCCTCCTGCTCGACCTGGTCGATCGCCGCGTTCAGGTTGGCGAGGGACTGGGGGCCGAAGGTGGTCGGCTTGGTGTGGTCGAAGCCGTTGTCCAGCGTGATGAGGGCGAAGCGCCCGGCGCCGAACGGCAGGTCCAGGTGGCGGACGTGCGCGGACGTGACGACCTCGTCCGGGAACAGCTCGGCCGCACCCTTCAGGAGCTCAGCGGTGGTGCTCACTTGGAGTCTCCCTCGGCGTTGAAGTTCGGGTTCTCCCAGATGACCGTGGCGCCCATGCCGAAGCCGACGCACATGGTGGTCAGGCCGTAGCGGACGTGCGGCTGCTCCTCGAACTGGCGGGCCAGCTGCGTCATCAGGCGGACGCCGGAGGAGGCCAGCGGGTGACCGAAGGCGATGGCGCCGCCGTACTGGTTCACACGGGCGTCGTCGTCGGCGATGCCGTAGTGCTCCAGGAAGGCCAGCACCTGCACGGCGAAGGCCTCGTTGACCTCGAACAGACCGATGTCGTCGATCGTCAGGCCGGCCTGGGCCAGGGCCTTCTCGGTCGCCGGGATCGGGCCGTAACCCATGACCTCCGGCTCCACGCCCGCGAAGGAGTAGGAGACGAGGCGCATCTTGACCGGGAGGTTGTTCTCGCGGGCGAAGTCCTCGGACGCGATGATCGCGGCGGTGGCACCGTCGTTGAGACCGGCGGCGTTGCCCGCGGTGACCCGGCCGTGCGTACGGAAGGGGGTCTTCAGGTTCGCCAGGTTCTCCAGCGTGGTGCCCGGGCGCATCGGCTCGTCGGAGGTGACCAGGCCCCAGCCCGTCTCACCGACCTCCGCGTTGGTGTTGCGCACCGAGATCGGGACCAGGTCCTGCTGGATCTTGCCGTCGGCGTACGCCTTGGCGGCCTTCTCCTGCGAGCGCACGGCGTACTCGTCGGCGCGGAGCTTGGTGATCGTCGGGTACCGGTCGTGCAGGTTCTCGGCGGTCATGCCCATGAACAGGGCGGACTCGTCGACCAGCTTCTCGGAGACGAAGCGCGGGTTCGGGTCGACGCCCTCGCCCATGGGGTGGCGGCCCATGTGCTCGACACCGCCGGCGAGGGCGACGTCGTACGCACCGAAGGCCACACCGCCCGCGACGGCGGTCACGGCGGTCAGCGCGCCGGCGCACATGCGGTCGATGGAGTAGCCCGGGACGGACTGGGGGAGGCCCGCGAGGATGCCGGCCGTGCGGCCCAGCGTCAGGCCCTGGTCGCCGATCTGCGTGGTCGCGGCGATGGCGACCTCGTCGATCTTCTTGGGGTCCAGGTCCGGGTTGCGGCGCAGCAGCTCCCGGATCGCCTTCACGACGAGGTCGTCGGCGCGGGTCTCGTGGTAGATGCCCTTCGGGCCCGCCTTGCCGAACGGGGTGCGGACGCCGTCGACGAAGACGACGTCCCTGACGGTACGAGGCACGTTGGCTCTCCTCCAGGTACGGGATGGCGCTGCTGCGCGGGGGCGACCCGGCCGGTATGGCTGAGCGCCCGCTCACCCGGCCCATGCTACTTGCGGGTAACCAATGTGCACACCCCCTCCCCGAGGAGCGGCGAAGGTCACACTCCCGCGGGGCGCGCGGGGACAGCGCGAAAGCCCCCGGCCGGGGGCCGGGGGCTTTCGGGGGTGCCGGGGTTTTCGTGGTGCCGGGGTCAGGCGGTCGCGGCCAGGGCCGTGACCAGCACCGGGGTCACCTGCTCGATCTGCCAGGGGCGGGCGCCGTGGCCGGCCAGGGCCTGCGCCACCGTGTCCGCGTCGAGCCGCTTGGGGGGCTCCCAGCACAGCCGGCGCACGGTGTCCGGAGTGATCAGGTTCTCCTGCGGCAGGTTCAGCCGCTCGGCCAGCGTCGAGACGGCGGTGCGGGCCGCCGCGAGCCGGGCCGCGGCGGCCGGGTCCTTGTCCGCCCAGGAACGCGGCGGGGGCGGGCCGGAGGGGGAGGCCCCGGGCTGCGGCAGCTCGCTCTCGGGCAGGGCCTTCGCCCGGTCCACGGCCGCCATCCACTGGTCCAGCTGGCGCCGGCCCATCCGCTGCCCGTACCCGGGCAGGGAGGACAGGGCGTGCACGTTCGCGGGGAGGGCCAGGGCCGCCTCCACGATCGCGGCGTCGCCCAGCACCTTGCCGGGGGAGACGTCCCGGCGCTGCGCGATGCGGTCGCGGGACTCCCACAGCTCCCGGACGACCGCCATCTGCCGGCGGCGGCGCACCTTGTGCATGCCGGACGTGCGGCGCCAGGGGTCCTTGCGGGGAGGGGCGGGCGGGGCCGAGGCGATGGCGTCGAACTCCTGGCGGGCCCACTCCAGCTTGCCCTGCCGCTCCAGTTCCTTCTCCAGCGCGTCCCGCAGGTCCACCAGCAGCTCCACGTCGAGCGCCGCGTAGCGCAGCCAGGGCTCGGGGAGCGGCCGGGTGGACCAGTCGACGGCGGAGTGCCCCTTCTCCAGGGCGTAGCCGAGCACGCTCTCCACCATCGCGCCGAGTCCGACCCGGGGGAAGCCCGCCAGGCGGCCGGCCAGCTCGGTGTCGAAGAGCGAGGTGGGCACCATGCCTATTTCCCGCAGGCACGGCAGGTCCTGGGTGGCGGCGTGCAGGATCCATTCGGTACCGGACAGCGCCTCGCCCAGCGCGGACAGGTCCGGACAGCCCACCGGGTCCACGAGCGCGGAGCCCGCGCCCTCGCGGCGCAGCTGTACGAGGTAGGCGCGCTGGCCGTACCGGTAGCCGGAGGCGCGCTCGGCGTCGACGGCCACGGGCCCGGTGCCGGCGGCGAAGGCCGCGACGACCCGGGCGAGGGCGTCGGCGTCGGCGACGACCGGCGGAATGCCCTCACGGGGCTCCAGCAAGGGGATCGGCGTCGGCTGCCCATCGGACGGAACCTCGGCGTCCGGGGGGCCGCCCCCGGTGGTGGTGCGCAGGTGTGCTGCGGTCTCTTGGGCGTCGGTCACCGGTCAAGGGTATCCGTGTATGTGACGCGCCCGTCGCCGGAACGTTCCGTCGACGGGCGCGAGGGGGAGAACGGCGGCCGGTTCCCGGGGCCTCCCGGCGGTTCGCCCGGGAGCCTCGGGGCGGATCAGTGGATGATCCCCGTCCGCAGTGCGACGGCGACCATCCCGGCCCGGTCGCCGGTGCCCAGCTTGCGGGCGATCCGGGCGAGGTGGGACTTGACGGTCAGGGCGGACAGACCCATCGAGACGCCGATGGCCTTGTTGGACTGGCCCTCCGCGACGAGGCGCAGGACCTCGACCTCGCGGCCGGAGAGCTCTCGGTAGCCGCCCGGGTGGCTCGGGGCACCCGGGGGGCGGCGGTGCATGCGTGCGGCGGCGGCACCGATGGGGGCGGCGCCGGGCCGGGTGGGGAGCCCGATGTTGGTCCGCGTACCGGTGACGACGTAGCCCTTCACTCCGCCCGCGAGGGCGTTGCGCACGGCACCGATGTCATCGGCGGCGGACAGGGCCAGGCCGTTCGGCCAGCCCGCGGCGCGGGTCTCGGAGAGCAGGGTGAGACCGGAACCGTCGGGCAGGTGTACGTCGGCCACGCAGATGTCGCGCGGGCTGCCGACGCGGGGGCGGGCCTCCGCGATGGACGACGCCTCGATCACGTCACGGACTCCGAGGGCCCACAGATGGCGGGTCACGGTGGAACGGACGCGCGGGTCGGCCACGACGACCATGGCCGTCGGCTTGTTCGGGCGGTAGGCGACCAGGCTTGCGGGCTGCTCGAGAAGAACGGACACCTAGGCCTCCTGGGGGAGTGGCGGGACGGCCGGCTCGGGGAAGGAAGCCGGTTCGCACCGTGCGGATGGTCACTGACTCCTTCGGCACGTCACCCACCCGGCTTTAGGGAATGATCACGATTTGGTGAGTAACAATTCGGGCAATTCGGACGCACGATCGATCAAGGGATGATCAGAAGGCCGCCCGGCCCGCGTCGTTCTGACGCGCCGTTATGACAACGAGCGGTCGTCACGGGTACGCACGCGGGCAGCGGAACGCGCCCGTACGGCCCCCTCGGAACGCCCGGCTACGGGTGGTGCGGACCGCGCCGCTGTGGCAGGGACACCACGCCCGTGACGTTGTCCGTCGGCCCCACCGGCGGCAGCCCCGCGATCTGGCACAGCAGCTCGCACCAGGCCGCCAGGTGCGCGGTCGTGTCCGGCACCCCGCCCGCCCCCTCGCGCGGCGTCCACGAGGCCCGGATCTCGATCTGCGTCGCCGGACGCCGCTCCGAAAGCCCGCCGAAGTAGTGCGAGGCCGCCATCGTGACGGTGCCGCTCGCCTCCCCGTACCCCAGCCCGCGCGCCTCCAGCGCACCCGTCAGCCAGGACCAGCACACCTCGGCCAGCAGCGGGTCCGCCGCCATCTCCGGCTCCAGCTCCGCCCGCACCAGCGTCACCAGCCGGAACGCTCCCTGCCAGGCGTCGTGCCCGGCCGGATCGTGGAGCAGGATCAGCCGGCCGTCGGCCAGGTCGTCCTCCCCGTCCACGATCGCGGCCTCCAGCGCGTACGCGTACGGCGCCAGCCGCTGGGGCGGCTTCACCGGCTCGATCTCGATCCCGGGCCGCAGCCGCGCCTTGCGCAAGCCGTCGACCGCCCGCCGGAACGGGAGCGGGACCGAACTCTCCTTCGCGCTGTCCGTACCCTCGGCGCCATCTGAAAATCGTCCCTGAGCCGCAGCCATGCCGGGAAGACTAGGCGGAACGAGCGTCCGTACGGCGCAGGGACACCCGCGCCGGGCCGGGCACTTCTTCATACGTGCGAAGATTTGGGTCGTGAGCGCCAACGACCGCCCCCAGGGCCCGCCGAGCCAGACGTACGATTCCGCCTTCCTGAAGGCGTGCCGGCGGGAGCCGGTGCCCCACACGCCGGTGTGGTTCATGAGGCAGGCCGGCCGCTCACTCCCCGAGTACCGCAAGGTGCGCGAGGGCACGGCCATGCTGGAGTCCTGCATGCGCCCCGACCTGGTCACCGAGATCACCATGCAGCCCGTGCGGCGGCACGACGTGGACGCGGCGATCTTCTTCTCCGACATCGTGGTCCCGCTGAAGGCCATCGGCGTCGACCTGGACATCAAGCCGGGCATCGGCCCCGTCGTCGCCCAGCCGATCCGCCGCCGCGAGGACCTCGCACAGCTGCGCGACCTCACCCCGGAGGACGTCGCGTACGTCACCGAGGCCATCGGCATGCTCACGGGTGAACTCGGCGGCACGCCGTTGATCGGCTTCGCCGGCGCGCCCTTCACCCTCGCGAGCTACCTCGTCGAGGGCGGCCCGTCCAAGAACCACGAGCACACCAAGGCCCTGATGTACGGGGACCCCGGGCTGTGGGCGGACCTGCTGGACCGCCTCGCCGAGATCACCTCGTCCTTCCTCAAGGTCCAGATCGAGGCCGGCGCCTCCGCGGTCCAGCTCTTCGACTCCTGGGTCGGCGCCCTGGCCCCGGCGGACTACCGCCGCTCGGTCATGCCGGCCTCCGCGAAGGTCCTGGAGTCCGTCGCCTCGTACGGCGTCCCGCGGATCCACTTCGGCGTGGGCACGGGCGAGCTGCTCGGCCTGATGGGCGAGGCCGGCGCGGACGTCGTGGGCGTCGACTACCGCGTCTCGCTGGACGAGGCCGCGCGCCGCGTCGGCCCCGGCAAGGCGCTCCAGGGCAACCTGGACCCCGCCGTCCTCTTCTCCACCCCGGAGGCCGTCCAGGCCAAGACGGACGAGGTCCTGGCGGCCGCCGCCGGCCTGGAGGGCCACGTCTTCAACCTCGGCCACGGTGTCCTGCCGACGACCGACCCGGACGCGCTGACCCGCCTGGTGGACTACGTCCACACCCGCACGCAGCGCTAGCCGTACGCGGCGGGCCGGGGGCGGTGCCTGCGGAGCCACTCCCCGCCCCGCCCCTCCTCCGTTCCTTGGGGCTCCGCCCCAAACCCCGCGCCTCAAACGCCGGCGGGGCTGGATCCTCCAGCCCCGCCGGCGTTTGAGGCGCGGGCGCGCAGCGCCCGTACGGGGTCCGGGGCAGAGCCCCGGGGAACGGTGGAAGGGCGGGTAGGGGACCGGCCCCGCAGGGCTACACCCCCGCGGAGCGGACGGCGGAGACGGCCTTGCGGGCCGCCACCAGCACCGGGTCCCACACGGGAGAGAACGGCGGGGCGTAGCCCAGGTCCAGCGCGACCACCTGCTCCACCGTCATCCCCGCCGTCAGCGCGACCGCCGCCACGTCCACCCGCTTCGCGGCCCCGGCACCGCCGACGATCTGCACGCCGAGCAGCCGGCCCGTGCGCCGCTCCGCCAGCATCTTGACCGTCATCTCCCGGGCCCCCGGGTAGTAGCCCGCCGTGTTCGTCGAGCGGATGGCGGCCGTCACGTACCGCAGGCCCGCCTCCCGCGCGTCCTTCTCGCGCAGCCCCGTACGGGCGATCTCCAGGTCGCAGACCTTGCTGACCGCCGTCCCGACGACACCCGGGAACGTGGCGTAGCCGCCGCCCGCGTTCGAACCGATCACCTGGCCGTGCTTGTTGGCGTGCGTGCCCAGCGGGATGTGCCGCGTCCGGCCCGCCACCAGGTCCAGGACCTCCACGCAGTCGCCGCCGGCCCAGATGTCCTCGTGGCCCCGGACCCGCATCGACAGGTCCGTCAGCAGGCCCCCCGACTCGCCGAGCGGCAGCCCGGCGGCCCGGGCCAGCGCCGTGCGCGGCTCCACGCCGATGCCGAGCACGACCACGTCCGCCGGGTACTCGCGCCCGTCCGCGGTGGCCACCGCGCGGGCCCGGCCCTCCTCGTCCGTGAGGATCTTCGCCACGTCCGCGCCGGCGACCGTCACGATGCCCATGGCGTTCATCGCGGAGTGCACCAGACCGCCCATGTCCGGGTCCAGGGTGGACATCGGCTGCGGCCCCCGGTGCAGCACGGTGACCTCGAAGCCCCGGTTCACCAGGGCCTCGGCCATCTCCACGCCGATGTAGCCCGCGCCGGCCACCACCGCCCGGCGGCCCGGCGTCCGCTCCAGGTCGTCCATCAGGCGCTGGCCGTCGTCCAGCGACTGGACCCCGTGCACCCCGTGCGCGCCGATCCCCGGCAGCTTCGGCCGGACCGGGCGGGCACCGGTCGCCAGGACCAGCTTGTCGTAGCCCGTCCAGGACTCGGCGCCGCTCTCCAGGTCCCGGGAACGCACCCGGCGGCCCGCCACGTCGAGCTCCACCACCTCCGTGCGCGTGCGCAGGTCGATGCCCCGGGCGCGGTGCTCCTCGGGGGTGCGGGCGATCAGCTCGTCCCGGCCGCCGACCTGCCCGCCGACCCAGTACGGGATCCCGCACGCGGAGTACGAGGTGAAGTGCCCGCGCTCGAACGCGACGATCTCCAGCTCCGCCGGGCCCTTCAGCCGCCGCGCCTGTGACGCGGCGGACATCCCCGCCGCGTCACCGCCGACCACCACCAGTCGTTCCACCGCCATCGTCCGCCCCGCCTCCTGCCGCATCCTGCGCCTACGGGGACACGCTACGGGCGGACCCGCCGTCAGTCCTGGAGATCCGCTCCAGGGACGTCGGACCGCCCGGGCGCCGCGGCGGGGGCCGCGGCCTGCGCGGGCGCCTGCCGGGGCACCAGGGTGCGGGCCGGGCCCGTCTTCGGCTTCGCCGGGCGGAGCCTGCGGTACGCCTTGAACCCGAGGACCAGCAGGGCCGCGGCGATCCCGAACGGCAGCACCGCCGCGAGCGCCAGCGCGAGGTAGCGCACCAGCGTCACGAACACGCCCCAGCCGCCGCCCAGCGCGTCACCGAGGCCCGGCTCCTCGTCCTCGCGCTCCACGGCGGCGGGCGCCGGCTCCGAGACGGACACCGTGACCGTGCCCATCGCCGTCTGGTCCTTCAGCGCGTTCTGCTGGGCCAGCAGCGACTCCAGGTCGGACTGACGCCGGCTCAGCTCGCCCTCCAGCATCACCACGTCGCTCAGCGCCGAGGCCTTCTCCATCATCTCCCGCACCCGGGCCACGCTGGCCTGCTGTGACTTCACCCGGCTGTCGACGTCGGCGACCTTCTCGGTCACGTCCTGCGCCTCGACCTTCCGGTGCAGCAGCTTCCCGCTGCCCTCCAGCGCGCCGATCACCGAGTCGAACTTGTCGCCCGGCACCCGCAGCGTCAGCGTCGAGGTCATCCGGCCGTCCCCGCCGCGCTCGGTGGACTCGTTGCCGACGTAGCCGCCCGCGCCCTCGGCCGCCGTACGGGCCGCCGCCAGGGCCTTCTGCGGCTCGGACGTCTCGATGCCCAGCTTCCCCGTACGGATGACGTGCGGCCGCACCGGCGCCTGCGTCCCGGCCTTGGCGTCCTGCGCCGCCGACGGGGGCGCGGCCGCCCCGGCCCCCGGCTTGCCCTGCGCGGCCCCGCCCTCCCGGGGCCCGGCGACCGCCGCCCGGTCCGAGGAGGGCTTCGCGCCGCCGTCGGCCCCGCAGCCCGTGAGCGCGAGGGCCCCCGCGAGCGAGAGGCCGGCCAGCGCCACGGCGCCGCGGTGTCTGTGGAGCGTGTACATCGTCAGTACCCCCGGAGGATCGGCTGATGTCCCCGTTTCGACGCCCGCGGACCCCCCGCGGGTTTCGCCCGCCAGGTCCCGAGCCGGTCCCGATGCGGTCACGTTCAGGCCTCACCACCCGGTCTGAGACGATGTGTTCATGCACGAAGCGGACACACGTACGGACCGGCCGGGCTCCCCGCGGCACGTCGTCGTCATCGGCGGCGGCATCTCCGGCCTCGCGGCCGCCCACCGGCTCCTCGGCGACGGGCTCCGCGTCACCCTCCTGGAGGCCGGCCCGCGCCTCGGCGGCAAGCTGCACGCCGGAGAGCTCGCGGGACTCCCCGTCGACCTCGGCGCCGAATCCGTGCTCGCCCGCCGCCCCGAGGCCCTGGAGCTGGCCCGGGCCGTCGGCCTCGGCGACGCCCTCCAGCCCCCGGCCACCGCCACCGCCCGGCTGTGGACCCGCGGCGCCCTGCGCGACATGCCCAAGGGGCACGTCATGGGCGTCCCCGGCGACACCGCCCCGCTCGCCGCCTCCGGCGTCCTGTCCGCCGAGGGCCTCGCCCGCATCGCCGCCGACACCGCGCTGCCGCCCACCGAGGTCGGCGAGGACGTCGCCGTCGGCGAGTACGTCGCCGCCCGCATGGGGCGCGAGGTCGTCGACCGGCTCGTCGAACCGCTGCTCGGAGGGGTCTACGCGGGCGACGCCTACCGCATCTCGATGCGCGCCGCCGTCCCCGCCCTCTACCAGGCCGTACGCACCCACCCCACGCTCACCGACAGCGTCCGCTCCCTCCAGAGCGGCGCCGCGGCCCGCGCGGCCGCCGAGCGGACCACCGTCACCGGCGCGGCCGCCACCGGCGCCTTCTTCGCCGGGATCGCCGGCGGCATCGGCCGGCTTCCGCTCGCCGTCGCCGACGCCTGCCGGGCGGCCGGGGCGCGGATCCTCACCGGCACCCCCGTGCGCGGGATCGCCCGTACGCCGGGCGGCTGGCGGATCACCGCCGACGGCGAGGTACTCGACGCCGACGCCGTCGTCCTCGCCACCCCCGCCGGACCCGCCGCCCGCCTGCTCGCCGGCCCCGCACCGGCGGCCGCGGCCGCGCTGCGCGAGGCCGAGTACGCCTCCATGGCCCTGGTCACCATGGCCTTCCGGCGCTCCGACCTGCCCGCCGCCGTCGCCGACGGCGGCGCCAGCGGGTTCCTCGTACCGCCCGTCGACGGCCGCACGATCAAGGCGTCCACCTTCTCCAGCAACAAGTGGGCCTGGGCCGGCGCCGACCCGGAACTCTTCCTGCTGCGCACCTCCATCGGCCGGCACGGCGACGAGGGCGACCTGGAACGGGAGGACTCCGAGCTGGTCGACGCCTCCCTCGGGGACCTCGGCGAGGCCGTCGGGCTGGCCGCCCGTCCGGTGGCCGCCACCGTCACCCGCTGGGAGGGCGGACTGCCCCAGTACCCCGTCGGCCACCTCGCCCGCGTCGAGCGGATCCGTACCGCCGTGGCCGCCCTCCCGGGCCTCGCGGTCTGCGGAGCCCTCTACGACGGGGTCGGCATCCCCGCCTGCGTGGCGAGCGCCGGGAAGGCGGCCGACGCGGTGCTCGCCGCTTCGGCCACCCCTGGGACAGACCACTGATCAGCACACGGGACAATGGACACATGACTGCACCAGAGAAGATTCCCAACGCGGGGAAGAAGGCGAAGGACCTCAACGAGGTCATCCGCTACACCCTGTGGTCCGTCTTCAAGCTGAAGGACGTCCTGCCCGAGGACCGCACCGGCTACGCCGACGAGGTCCAGGAGCTGTTCGACCAGCTGGCCGCCAAGGACATCACGGTCCGCGGCACCTACGACGTCTCCGGCCTGCGCGCCGACGCGGACATCATGATCTGGTGGCACGCCGAGACCGCCGACGAGCTGCAGACCGCCTACAACCTGTTCCGCCGCACCAAGCTGGGCCGCGCCCTGGAGCCGGTGTGGTCGAACATGGCCCTGCACCGCCCGGCCGAGTTCAACAAGTCGCACATCCCGGCCTTCCTGGCCGACGAGGTCGCCCGCGACTACGTCAGCGTCTACCCCTTCGTGCGCAGCTACGACTGGTACCTGCTGCCCGACGAGGACCGCCGCCGCATGCTCGCCGACCACGGCAAGATGGCCCGCGGCTACCCCGACGTGCGCGCCAACACCGTCGCCTCCTTCTCGCTGGGCGACTACGAGTGGCTGCTGGCCTTCGAGGCCGACGAGCTCTACCGCATCGTCGACCTCATGCGCCACCTGCGCGCCTCCGAGGCCCGCATGCACGTCCGCGAGGAGGTGCCCTTCTACACCGGGCGCCGCAAGTCCGTCGCCGATCTGGTCGCCGGGCTCGCCTGATACCTCCCCTGGGGGGAAGGACCGGAGGAACACCCGTGACACAAGGGTGGCCTCCGGGGATCGGGAGGCCCTGCCCCCGAAACGACGCAGCCGGAGATCCCGCCCGGAAGTTCAGACGGCCGGAGGCAGCAGCGCCCTGGAGGCGCCGGCTGCCCGGTCGTCCAGCGACACCGGTGCGGGCTCCGGATGCGGCGCACACGTGACGCGCCACCCCGGGGTGGCGCCCGTCAGCAGGTACCGTTCCACATGCCGGTCCACGCACGCGTTGCGTCCGCCGGCCACCCCGTGGGTGCCCGCCCGCCGCTCCGTGACCAGCGCGGCCCGGGCGCCGAGCCGCCCCTGCAGTTCCAGCGCGCCCGCGTGGGGCGTCGCCCCGTCCCGCTCCGCCGCGACGATCAGCGTCCCCGGCAGCCGGCCCGGCGCCGCCCCGACGGCCCCGACGTTGACGGGGTGCTGCCGCTCGGACACCGGCCAGGAGGCGCAGGGCAGGTTCAGGAAGGCGTTGGCCCAGGTCTCGAAGGGGGCCCGGCGGGCCAGCGCGGTGTTGTCGCGGTCCCAGGTCTCCCAGTCGCCGGGCCAGGGGGCGTCGTTGCACAGCACCGCCGTGTAGACGGCGGTCGCGTTGGCCGCCCGCCGCGCCGTGCCCGGGTCGCGGGCCGCCTGCCGGACGAGCGGGGCCTCGTCCCCGCGCAGGTACGCGGCGAGGGCCGCGGCCCGCTCGGGCCAGACGTCGTCGTAGTACGCGGTCTGCAGGTACGCCGCGTGCAGCTCGCCCGTCCCGACGAGCCCGCCCGCCGGGGTACGGGCCACGGCCGCGCGGACCTTCTCGTAGCTCTCCCGCACGGCCCCCGCCGTGGTGCCGAGCCCGTACACGGAGTGGTGGCGGGCCGCCCAGGCGCGGAAGTCGGCCCAGCGGCGCTCGAAGGCCGGGGCCTGGGCGAGGTTGTTCGCGTACCAGACGCGGCGCGGGTCCGGGTCGACCGCCGAGTCGAAGACCATGCGGCGCACCCGCTCGGGGTGGCGGGTGGCGTACACGGCCCCGAGGTAGGTGCCGTACGAGGCCCCCATGAAGGTCAGCCGCGGCTCGCCGAGGGCGGCCCGCAGCACGTCCAGGTCGCGGGCGTTGTTCAGGGTCGTGTAGTACCCGAGCGCGGGGCCGGCGTGCCGTGCGCACCCCCGGGCGTAGGCCCGGGCGGCGTCCAGCCGCTCCCGCTTGTACGCGGCGGAGGGCTCGGCCGGGACCTGCGTCGGCCCCTTCGGCCACTCGGCGGGGTCCTGGCAGGTCAGCGGGGCGGAACGGCCGACCCCGCGCGGGGCGTAGCCGACCAGGTCGTAGGCGGCCGCGACGCGGGCCCAGGCGGGCCGGCCGGCCAGCAGCGGGAAGGTCATCCCGGAGGCGCCCGGCCCGCCGGGGTTGAACACGAGCGCGCCCTGCCGGACGGCGCCGCCGCGGCCGGTGGCGGGGACCCGGCTGACGGTGAGGGAGATCTGCGGGCCGTCGGGGCGGGCGTAGTCGAGCGGGACCCGCAGGGTGGCGCACCGCACGGGGTCGGGCAGTTCCTCGACGGCGGGACACGGCCGGAACTCCAGCCCGGCGGCGGTGGGCCGGACCACGGGCCGGACCACGGGCCGGGTCCCCGCCGCCGGAGCCCCGCCCGCCCCGCCCGCCGGCCGCGGCCCGGCGGCGGCAGCGGCGGCAGCGGCGGCAGCGGCGGCCCGCCGCACGACCAGCTCGGCCCCGGCATCCTCGGCGTCGACCCGCCCGCCCCCGCCCCCCGGCCCGGGCCCGCTCGCCCGGGCCGGCGCGGGGGCGCACAGGGCGAGGCAGAGCGCCGCCACGGCGACCCCCTGCCGCGTGAGCGTCGTCGTCCGGCTGGTCCGCATGGCGACCCCTTCATCTCATCGTCCCGTCCGATGAAATGCCAGCTCCGTGCGCGGCCCCGGGCGAACCGCCGGAACACCGGCCCCGGTACGCCCGCTTGACGGAGCGCCGGCCCTCAGGAGCGCCCCAGGGCCGCGCGCAGGTCCGGGTCGGGGAGGGCGCTCAGGCCGCGGACGGCCACGGCCGCCAGGGGGTCGCCGGGGGTGCGGTCGTGGTCCAGGGCGGCCAGGAGGCGTTGGCCCGCCGGGGAGGCCCAGGGGCCGCCCGGGCGGGCGATGGCCAGGCAGCACACCGCGAGCAGCATCGGCAGGGCGAACCAGTACAGCACCTTCGACACGTCCGCCCCGTCCGCCGGTACCGCCAGCGCGGCCCCCGCCATGGCCGCCACCAGCACGGCGGCCCACCGCACCGACCGGACCCCGTCCGCCACCGCGTCCCGCACCCCGCGCGGCACCGCCAGGCCCGCCTCGTCCAGCCGGTCCGCGAGGGCCCGTACGGCCGGGTGCGCGGCGGCGGCCTCCCGCAGGGCTGGCACCGGGCACTGGCCGTCGGGGCCGAACGCGGCCAGCACGGCCCGCTCGTGGGCGTCACGGGCGACCGGGTCGAGCACGGTGGCCCAGCCCGTGCGGGCCAGCAGCAGCCGCTGCCGGCGTTCCATCGACAGCAGGGTCAGCACGGCGACCCGCTCCGGGCCGCCGGCCAGGTACGCGGCCTCGTACAGGTTCAGCGCCCCCGGCCGCCGGGCCGAGGCGGGGCGCGGCGCCGGGTCGGCGGCCTCGGTGGCGGCCCGCAGCAGGCGGGCGGCCGAGGTCAGCACCCCGGCCCAGGCCAGCAGCAGGAACAAGATCCAGAACATGGCCGATTTCTACAGCCGCCGGAGCCCCTTTCAGGCGGCCGGTGCCCAAGCGTGAGCAGCTCGTGATGCGGTGGTGATGGTCGGTCAGGAACTGCTGGAGCAACTGGAACCGGAGGAACTGCTGCAACTCGAACCACTGGAGCAGCTCGAACCGGAGGAACCACCGCAGCTCGAACCGGAACCGCCCGAGCAACTCGAACCGGAACCACCCGAGCAGCCCGGACCGGAGCCGCCGGAACAGCTGCTTCCAGAGGATCCGCAGCCCCCGGACCCGGACGATCCGCCGCCGTCGCCGCCCGCGCACCACAGCACCGGGAGCAGCTCCTGCGACGCCGCCCCGAACACGTCCGACGACCCGCGCCCGTGCCCCCGCGACTGGGCCGCCGCCAGCCGGGTGCCGCGGGCCGCCGGCACCAGCTGCTCGCGCAGGTACGGGTCCCGCAGGCCCCGCAGCCCGAACAGCGCGGTCTGCACCCGCGGCGCCGGATCGGCCGCGTACCGCTGTCGGAAGCGGGCCAGCGCCCGCCGCCCCGCAGGGGTGATCCGCAGCCTCGCCCGCCGCGCGCACACCACGCCCGCGACCAGGCCGCCCACCAGCGCCGGGAGCACCGCCAGGACGAACGGCACCCCGGGATCCGCGTCCAGCGACCAGAACACGAAGGTGAGCGGCAGCGACACCGGCACCAGCGCCACGCACACCACCGCCTGCACCAGCCCCCAGCGCCGCGCCCCGCGCCCCGCCCCCGGCGCCGCGAGCAGCCCGCGGGCCGCCAGCGCGTCCCCGGTCTCCTGCACGGCCGGCTCGCGCATGGCGGCGTACCGCACCTGGTAGAGCCACCCGGACGGCGCCTGCGCGAGCGCCCGCAGCACGGCCCGCTCGGCGGGGTCCGCGCCCCGCGCCCCGGGCCGGGCCTGCACGATGCCCGGGCCGCCGACGGCCAGCCGGCCGTCCCCGAGCAGCGAGACCAGCGCGCTGTCGACCACGGTGCCGGGGCCGCCCGCGAGGAACGCGGCCTCCGCCAGGTCGTGCAGCTCCGGCGCGGGCCGGGTCACCGGCGGCCGGGCGCGGCGCACGGCCAGCAGCAGCAGGACGGTGGAGAGGGCGACGGCCGCCCAGACGGCGACGGCGAGCCCGTTCACCGCGTCCGCCCGACCAGGGCGCGGGCCCAGCGCGCGACACGGCCCCGCGGCCGCGCCCCGGCCCGCTCCCGCCACCAGGCGGTCAGCCGGCGCCGCGCGGCCGGGTCGGCCGGCAGGTCCCGTACGAGGAGGTGCTCGGCGAAGTCCAGCGCGTCGCGGCGGTACCCGGCCGTCATCGGGCGGCCGCGGGCGTACCCGAGGAACGCGGTGCGGTAGGCGGCCGGACCGCCCAGGATCCCGGGCAGTTCCGGCGCGACCTTCGCGACGACCGAGGCCCGCTTGGCGGCCAGTGCCCGCGCCTGCACCCCGACGCGCCGCCGGTCGAAACCCTCCGGCACGGGCGTACCGGCGACCAGCGCCGACAGCAGGGCCGCCTGCCCCAGCGCCAGCCGGGTCCGCGCGGCCTCACCGGCCGGCGCCAGGGGCTCCTCGCGCAGGACCACCCGCTGCCGCACGGTCCCCGGCGGCCCGCCCGCGTCCACCACCGCCCGGATCCGCGCCACTTCGGCGGCCAGCTCCGCCTCGGGCGGGAAGTCGTCGTCCCGCTCCAGCAGGACCCCGGGCGGGTCCACCCGCTCGCGCAGCCGGGCCAGCACGTCGAGCACCACCGGCGGCACGGGGTGCGCGTGGGTGTCGTGCCAGACGCCGTCGCGCTCCACGCCCCCGGCCACGTGCACGTACGCCAGCGCCTCCAGCGGGACCGCGTCCAGCACGGCGGCCGGGTCCTCGCCGCGGTTGACGCGGTTGGTGTGCAGGTTCGCCACGTCGATGAGCAGCCGCACCCCGGTCCGCTCGACCAGCTCCGTCAGGAACTGCCCCTCCGTCAGCTCCTCCCCGGGCCACGACACCAGGGCGGCGATGTTCTCCAGCGCCAGCGGCACGGGCAGCGCGTCCTGCGCGATCCGCACGTTCTCGCACAGCACGGCGAGCGCGTCCCGGGTCCGGGGCACCGGCAGCAGGTGCCCGGCCTCCAGCAGCGGCGAGGACGTGCGCACGAAGGCGATGTGCTCCGTGACCAGCGGCGCCCCCAGCTCCACCGCCCGCTCCCCGAGCGCCGCCAGCTTCGCCGGGTCGGGGCGGTCGGCCCCGCCCAGGCCCAGCGAGACCCCGTGCGGCACGACGCGGACCCCCCGCTCGCGCAACCGCACCAGGGACTCGGGCAGGTGGCCCGGGCAGACGTTCTCCGCCACCACCTCGACCCAGTCCAGGCCGTCCAGCCGCTCGACCGCGTCCGCGATCTCCGGCCGCCAGCCGATGCCCACCCCCAGGCGTTCCATGGGCTTCATGTCCCCCTCGCCCCCTTTACGCGGACCGTATGCCGAAGTGATGGCCCCGGCGCGGGCCGGCCAACCACCAGGGGGGGACGTTCAGAGCAACATTTGAGGTTCCCCGGCCGGGCACCGGCGTCTCACGCCCCACCAGGGCGGATCCGCCCCGCCGGTTCAGAGCCGCGCGCGCAGGGCCGGGTGGTCCGCGACCACCGTGCAGGAGCCCGGGGCGATCTCCGTGAAGCCGGCGTCGCGGACCACCGGCAGCCCGCCGCCGGCGAGCTCCGCCCACCGCTCGCGCGGGGCGGTGCGCACCGCCAGCCGGAAGCCGGACGCCCGCCACAGGGCGCGCTCGGCCGCCGTCAGCTCCCACCAGGCCAGCTGCGCCGCGTGCCCCGCCTGGGCCATCGCCTTGCCCGCCGACATGTCGAGTTCCGGGTTGAGCCACAGCACCGGGATCCCCGGCTCGACCGGACCGGCCGGCTCCGGGTCGTCGAGGTCGGTGCCCGACACCTGGAGCTTGGCCAGCTCCTTGGGCCAGCCGTCCAGGGGGACCGGCGGGAAGACCCGGACCTCGCAGGCGCTCCCCTCCACCGTGACGCCGGGCAGGGTCCCGGCCTTGCGCCACTCCGCCCCCCGCGCCCGCCGGACCACCTTGCGGATCCGCGCGTCCTGCCAGTCGCGCACGGCCTCGGCCCACTCGCCCTCGCCGTGGGAACGCTCGTCCGTCAGCAGCACCAGCACCGCGCGGGCCGCCGTCTCCAGCGCGTCGGTCCGCGCCGGCGGCTCGGCCTTCTCGATCCGCACCACCAGCGGCAGGACGAACTGCGGGGCCTCGTCGCGCAGGGCGTGCTCGCGCCGGAAGGCGCTGTCCGCGCCGACCGCGGGTACGTCTGTGGTCTCGTTCACGTGCTGGCTGCTCATCCTCCCAAGGATGCCAGCCTCCGCCTTCAGGATGATGTCCCGGGTGGGCGGCGCGGGTGAGGATCGGCTCCATGAAGAGCGACCTTTTCGCGAGTGAGAACCTCGTCCAGCCCGCCACCGCACCGGGTATGACCCTGCAGAACGCCAAGTCCGTGAAGTACGCCGTGAACGGGGAGATGTTCGCCCGTCAGGGGTCGATGGTCGCCTTCCGCGGGAACCTCCAGTTCGAGCGCAAGGGCCAGGGCATAGGCGGCATGCTCAAGCGGGCCGTCACCGGCGAGGGGCTCGCGCTGATGTCCGTACGGGGCCAGGGCGAGGCCTGGTTCGCGCACCAGGCCGGCAACTGCTTCGTCATCGACTTCGAGCCCGGCGACGCCCTGACGATCAACGGGCGCAACGTGCTCTGCTTCGACCCGACGCTGTCCTACGAGATCAGGATGGTGAAGGGCGCCGGCATGACCGGCGGCGGCCTCTTCAACAGCCTCTTCACCGGCACCGGCAAGCTCGCCGTGGTCTGCGACGGCAACCCGATCATCATCCCCGTCACCGCCCAGGCGCCGGTGTACGTGGACACGGACGCGGTCGTCGGCTGGAGCGCGGCGCTGGAGACCGGGCTGCACCGCTCCCAGTCCGTCGGCTCCATGATCCGCGGCGGCTCCGGCGAGGCCGTCCAGCTGAAGCTGAGCGGCGAGGGCTTCGTCATCGTCCGGCCCAGCGAGCTCACCGAGACGGCGGCCGCGCACTGAACCTCACCGGCGTGGGCCGCCGCTACGGACGGCGCCGGCCCTGGATCCTGCGCGGGGTCACGGCCGAGCTGCCGGCCGGCGCCCTGGTCCGCGTCGAGGGCGGCAACGGCGGCGGCAAGTCCACCCTGCTGCGGATCGTCGCGGGCATCGACACGCCGACCGAGGGCCGGATCGAGGGCCGCCCGCCCCGCACCGCCTACGTCCCCGAACGCTTCCCGGCGGCCCTGCCGCTCACGGCCGGCGCCTACCTGACCCACCTGGGCCGCGTACACGGCCTGACGGGCGCGAGGGCGGCCCGGCGCGCGGCCGAGGCCCTGGAACGGTTCGGCGCCGCCGCCTACGCCCGCACCCCGATGGCCGAACTGTCCAAGGGCACCAGCCAGAAGGTGGCCGTCGCCCAGGCCCTGCTCGCCGGGCCCGGCCTGCTCGTCCTCGACGAGGCCTGGACCGGGCTGGACGCGCCCGCCCGGGCGGAACTGGACCGGGCCGTCGCCGAACGCACCGCCGCCGGCGGCACCGTCGTCTTCGTCGACCACGATCCCGCCCGGCTGGCCGGCCTGCCCGACGTCCACTACCGGGTCCGCGGCGGCACCCTGGAGACCGCGGCCGCGGCGGCGCGCCCCGGCCCGCGCGCACCCGCCGTACGGATCCACGCGGCCGGCCCGCCCGGCGCCGCCCCGCCCCCGGGCCTGGCAGCGGCGGCCGAACCCGCCCCCGACGGCGGGGTGCTGCTGACCGTGGACGCCGCCCGCTCCGACGCCGTGCTGCGCGAGCTGCTCACCGCCGGCCCGCCCTGGCACATCCGCTCCGTGGAGGAACTGCCGTGACCGTCCCCGCCCTGCTGCGCTACCAGGGCGCCCTGCTGCTGCGTTCCCAGCACTGGATCGGCCCGCTCGTCGTGTACGCGGCGTTCGTCGCGGTCGGCGTCCGCTCCGGCGACCCGGCGCTCGACGCCCTCGGCTACACGGCGGCCGGCCTGGTACCGCTGAGCGTCTGGCTGGTCCGGATCTGCGTCACCGCCGAACCCCCGGCGGCCCGTGCCGTCTCCGCCGCCGCGGCCGGTCCGGTACGCGTACACGCCGCGGCCCTGCTGACCGCGCTGGCCGGGACGCTGCTCGCCGGGGCCGCGGGAGCGGCCTACGCCCTGTCGGCCGGCGACCTCACGTACCAGCCCCCGGCCGGTACGGCCCTCGCGGGGGCGGTGGCGTGGGCGGTGTGCGCCCTGACGGGGACGGCCGTGGGCGCGGTGTGCAGCCGGCCGCTGCTCCGCGGCCGCGGCCGCGCCGTCCTGGCCGGAGGCGTGGGCTCGCTGCTGGCCTGGGTGCTGCCCTTCTCCCCGGCCCGCAGCGCGGTGTCCGCCCTGGTCGGGGCGGCCCGCGCGGGCACCGCCCCGTTCCCGCTCGGGGCGCTGGCGGGGTCGGCGCTGCTGGCCGGGGCGGCGGGTGCGGTGGCCTGCCTGGTCAGCACGCGGCGCGGCTGACCCCGGGGTCGATGGGGAAGGAACGTTACTTCCCCATCAGCTCCGACACCTTGACGAAGCGGAATCCCCGCTTTCGCAGTTCGGGGACGATCTTCTGGATCGCCTGTTCGGTCACCGGGGCCGCGCTGCGCGTGCAGTGCATGACCACCACCGACCCGGGCTTGACCCCGGCCAGCACCTGCTCCGCCACCGCGTCGGGGTCCTTGGCGAAGGCGTCCCCGCTGACCACGTCCCACTGCACGGCCGTGACCTTCGCCGGGGCCAGGGCCTTCAGCGCCTGGTCGTCGTAGCAGCCGCCGGGGAAGCGGAAGTACGGGACGGTGTTGACCGCGCCCGCCTTCCCGAACGCCGCGAAGGCCCGCTCCACGTCGGCCCGCGCGGCCTCGTCGTCCAGTGCGGGGAGCCCGTAGCAGGGGGACTTGAAGGCGTGGTGGCTGTACGAGTGGTTGGCGATCTCGAAGTTCGGGTCCGTGCCGATGGACTTGGCCTGGTCGGGGTACTCCTCGGCCCAGCGGCCGGTCATGAAGACGGTCGAGGGCACCTTCAGCCGGCGCAGGGTGTCGATCAGGCCGGGGTTGTCGAAGCGCTCGCCCGAGGCGGCGCGCGGTCCCTGATCGGAGGTCATGTCGGCGTCGAAGGTGAGCGCCACCGTCTTCTCGGAGCGCTGCCGGGTCCGCTCGAAGACGGGGGTCAGGCCGTTCGCGCCGGGGGTCAGGACCGGCACCTTGGCGGGCGCGCCGGGCAGCGGGGAGGGGGATGCGGAGGGGGAGGGGGAGGCCTGGGTGGACGCGGTGGCCGGGCCGGAGGCCACGGGGCCGGCCAGTCGGGCCTGCCCGGCACCCTGCCGGGGGCCCGAGGGGCCACCCCCGCATCCCGTGAGGGCGGCGCCGAGCACGGCCACGGCCGCAACTTTGCGTACAGAAAGGGTCACGTACGCAAAATATATGACTATGTGGCAAGCAGACGTTTACGGCACTCCCGGGCGTCGAAGTCGGCCGGCGGGTCACCGCCAGGGGCCGGTGACCGCGAAGGTGGTGCCCGGCGCGTAGGCGTTGACGTACATCGTCCGCGCGTCGGGGGAGAAGGTCACCCCCGCGAACTCCCCCCACTCGGGCGCCCCGGGCGTGCCGATGCCGTCCGCGTTGCGGGCCACCGGGTAGACCTCCCCGCCCGGGGTGACCCCGAAGACGTACTGCTCGCCGCCGCCGTCCTCGCACACCATCAGCCCCCCGTCGGGCGCCAGGCAGATGTTGTCGGGGGAGTCCCCGGGCAGGGCGGTGTCCGCCGCCGGGCCGAAGAGCACCTCCAGCCGGACCCGGCCGCTCACCGGGTCGTGGAACCACACCTGCCCGTGGTGGTCGGCGGCGGCCCCCTCGCGGCCGCGGGCGTAGCTGGAGACGAAGTACACCCCGGTGCCTCCCCAGTAGCAGCCCTCCAGCTTCTGCGCGTGGGTGATCCCGCGCGGCCCGAAGTCCTGGAAGCGGACCGGCGTCACGGCCGCGGCGGGATCCGGTACGGGGACCCACTCCACCGGGAACTCCGCCCCCGGCTCGTCCACCGCCGACAGGTCCGCCACCCCGGGCACCCGCATCGCCTCCAGCAGGCCGCCCGCCCGCAGGGAGCCGGGCCCGCCGAGCGGCCGCGCGGGCAGGAACCGGCAGAACAGCCCGAAGGGCTTCACGAACGCGTCCTCGGTCTCGTAGACCACCCCCCGGTACGGGTCCACGGCGACGGCCTCGTGCGCGAAGCGGCCCAGCGCGGTCAGCGGGACGGCGCCGAGCCGGTGCGGGTCGGCGGGGTCCACCTCGAAGACGTACCCGTGGTCCCGGGAGTACCCCGAGTCGCCGGCCCGGTCCTCGGTCTCCTCGCAGCTCAGCCAGGTGTTCCAGGGGGTGCGCCCGCCCGCGCAGTTGACGGCGGTCCCGGCGAGGCCGACCCGCTCGGAGCGCACCGCGCCGGCCGGGTCCAGCTCCAGCACCGTGCAGCCGCCCAGCGCCCCGGGGTCGTACGTGAGCCCGTCCACGGCGGGGACCCGCAGTGCGGCGGTGGCGCGGTTCTCGTGGTTGCGGACCAGCCGGAGCCGGCCGCCGCCCGCGCCGAAGGCGGCCATGCCGTCGCAGTTGGCCGGCACCGTGCCCTCGCCCGAGCGCAGCGGGTCCCCGGCGCGCGAGAGGACCCGGTACGAGAACCCCGCGGGCAGGTCCAGCAGTCCGGCCGGGTCGGGCAGCAGGGGCCCGTACCCCCGGGCGGAGGCGCGGGCCCGGCCGGGGGCCCAGAGCGCTCCGAGGGCTCCGCTGAAGGCGACCGCGCCGGCCGCGAGCAGGCTGCGTCGGGTGACGGACATCGGCAACTCCCCGCTGGACCACTGGAGATGTGACCGGCCCGTGGTACCACGCCGGGCGGGCGCCCCCCGCGCGACGCGTGCGGGCACCCGCCCCCGTCACCCCACCGGGCCCCGGCGCGGCGTGCGCGCGGGGCCCGGCGGTGACGAGGGGAGGGGATCAGACGAGCTCGGCGCTCAGGGTGATCGTCGTACCCGTCAGGGCCTGGCTGACCGGGCAGTTCTTCTTCGCGTCCTCGGCGGCGGCGGCGAAGCCCTGCGCGTCGAGGCCCGGGACCTCACCGCGCACCGTCAGGTGGATGCCGGTGATGCCCTCACCCGGCTGGAAGGTGACGTCGGCCTTGGTCTCCAGGCGGGTGGGAGGGTTGCCGGCGCCGGCGAGGCCGTGGGAGAGGGCCATCGAGAAGCAGCTGGAGTGGGCGGCCGCGATCAGCTCCTCGGGGCTGGTCTTGCCGTTGGCGGCCTCGGCGCGGGAGGGCCAGGAGACGTCGTACGAGCCGATGCCCGAGGAGTCGAGGGAGACGACGCCCTTGCCCTCCAGCAGGTTGCCTTCCCAGACGGTGTGCGCGTGACGCGTGGTGGCCATGGTGATCCCTTCGCGGAAGTGGAAACGGCCGGGCCGCGAGGAGCGACCCGGCCGTGCCAAACCTACTGGGAGACCAGGGGTTTCGCGTCGCGGGCGAGCGCGGTGAGCCGCGATATGGCTCGGAAGTACTTCTTCCGGTAACCGCCGTTGAGCATGTCGTCGCTGAACAGCCGGTCGAAGGGCACGCCGGAGGCCAGGACCGGGACCTCGCGGTCGTAGAGCCGGTCGGCCAGCACCACCAGGCGCAGCGCCGTCGACTGGTCCGGCACCGGGACGACGTCGGTCAGGCAGACCGCCGCTATCCCGTCCGTCAGCGCCCCGTAGCGGCTCGGGTGGACCTTCGCCAGGTGGTCCAGCAGGCCCGGGAAGTCGTCGAGGCTCGCGCCCGGGGTGGCGTACGCGGCCTTGGCGACCTGCTCGTCGGAGAAGGGCGCGGGGGCCTCGGGCAGGCCGCGGTGGCGGTAGTCCTGGCCGTCGATGCGCAGCGGCCGGAAGTGGGCGGAGAGGCCCTGGATCTCGCGCAGGAAGTCGGCGGCGGCGAAGCGGCCCTCGCCGAGCTTGCCGGGCAGCGTGTTGGAGGTGGCGGCCAGTGCCACGCCCTGCTCGACGAGGCGGCTGAGCAGGGAGGAGACCAGAACGGTGTCGCCCGGGTCGTCGAGCTCGAACTCGTCGATGCACAGCAGCCGGTGCCCGCCCAGGGTCTGGACGGTCTGCTGGAAGCCGAGCGCGCCCACCAGGTTCGTGAGCTCCACGAAGGTGCCGAAGGCCTTGAGCGCGGGCTCGGCGGGGGTGGCGTGCCAGAGGGAGGCGAGGAGGTGGGTCTTGCCGACGCCGTAGCCGCCGTCGAGGTAGACCCCGCGCGGGCCGGCGGCCGGGGCGGGTGCCTTCTTCTGGAACCACCTGCGCTTGCCGGCGCCGCTGGCGTGGGCGCCGCCCAGCCCGGCGGCGAAGCCGCTCAGCACCGTGACGGCCTCGGCCTGGCTCGGCTGGGCCGGGTCGGGGTTGTAGGTGTCGAAGCGCACCGAGTCGAAGCGGGGCGGCGGGACCATCTCGGCCACCAGCCGTTCGGCCGGCACGCGCGGCTCGCGGGCGCACAGGGCGAGGGGGCCCGCGTCGGCTATGGGGGGCTGCCCGGAGGCAGGGCCGGAGGTGGAGAGAGATGTCGACACAGCTCTCAACTCTACGGGGCGTGTCACACTGCACCGATGCGACGCCTGTTCCCTGTGACCGATCAGACATCCGCCGCTCCCGGGGGCCCTGCCGACGGTGCGTGGCCGTCCGCCGACCGGGAGTGGTCGCTGGACGAGCTCGCCGACGCCTACGCGTACCCGGAGCTGGCCCCCGACGCCCACTGGCTGCGCGCCAACATGGTGTCCACGCTGGACGGCGCGGCCCAGCACGACGGGCGCTCCCAGCCCATCTCGGGCGAGACCGACATGCGGATCTTCGGGACTCTGCGGGCACTGGCCGACGTGGTGGTCGTGGGGGCGGAAACGGTTCGCCAGGAGGGCTACCGCCCGGCGCGGGCCCGGGAGGCCTTCGCGGCCCGGCGTGCGGCCGCGGGGCAGGGTCCCGCCCCCGCCATCGCGGTGGTGACCGCGAGCCTGGACCTGGACTTCACCCTGCCCCTGTTCACCTCGCCGCTGGTCCCCACCCTGGTGGTCACCGGGGCCGGGGCCCCCTCCGACCGGGTGGCCGCGGCCGCCGCGGCCGGGGCCGAGGTCGTGGTGGCGGGCGAGGGGGCCGGGGCGGACCCGGAGCGGGCGGTGCGCGAGCTGGCCGCCCGGGGGCTGCGGCGGCAGCTGACCGAGGGCGGGCCCCGGCTGCTGGGGCAGTTCGTGGCGGCCGACGTCCTGGACGAGCTGTGCCTGACGATCTCGCCGACGCTCACGGCGGGCGGCGCCCAGCGGATCTCCGGCGGGCCCTCCGTGACGGTTCCGCACCGGCTGGCGCCCGCCTGCGTACTGGAGGAGGCCGGGTTCCTGTTCACCAGCTACCGTCGGATCTGACAAGGAGCGGAATTTCTCGTTCCGCTTAGCTTCCGACGGGCACATACCTGGGCACACATACTCGCGAGGCCCCGCGCGCAGGCGGGGCAGGATGGTTTCCGCAGGGGCCGGCCGACGGCCTCGGCCCATGAAGGAGAGGCGTCCGTGTTCACGAGCGTATTGATGATCGAGCAGCCGCTTACCACGGTGGACGTGGACTTCGTCACCACTCTGCACGGAGACGACCCGGTCTCCTTCTTCGTCCTCATGCAACCCAGGGGTGACCAGGACCGGCTGCTGCGCGCCATCGACGACGTGGCGCTCGGCGAACTGCCCGAGGCCCTCCACGAGGCCGACGTGCCCGAGGGCGAGGCCGCCCGGGGGCCCGCAGCACAGGCGCTCGCACACTCGCTCGCCGCCCTGCGCGCCAAGGGCGCAAAGGCCGTCGGCCAGATCGTCGAGGACCACCCGCTCGACAAACTGAAGGCCGTCGTCGACGAGACCGCGGCCGACGAGGTGATCGTCCTGACCGCCCCCCACCTGGTCGAGGAGTTCTTCCACCGGGACTGGGCCTCCCGCGCCCGGCACAAAGTGGAGGTTCCGGTGCTCAAGCTCTTCGCCCACAACGAATAGGCTGGGGCGGACACACCCCCGGGCCCACCCCCGGACACGTCCCCGGCCCCACCCCGGCGGGCCCCCGCACTCGATCCTGGAGCGACCTGAATGAAGCCCGGCCTGCCGACCGCGATGGAACGGCCCCACTTCATCGGCATCGGCGGCGCCGGCATGTCCGGCATCGCGAAGATCCTCGCCCAGCGCGGCGCGCAGGTGGCCGGCAGCGACTCCCGTGACTCCGAGACCGCCCAGGCGCTGCGCGCCCACGGGGCCACGGTCCACATCGGGCACGCCGCCGGCCACCTCGCCACCGACGCCACCTGCGTCGTCGTCTCCAGCGCCATCCGCGCCGACAACCCCGAGCTGGCCCGCGCCGCCGAGCTCGGCATCCCCGTCGTGCACCGCTCGGACGCCCTCGCCTCCGTCATGGACGGCCTGCGCCCGATCGCCGTCGCCGGCACCCACGGCAAGACCACCACCACCTCGATGCTGGCCGTCGCGCTCAGCGCCCTGGGCCTCGACCCCTCGTACGCCATCGGCGGCGACCTGGACGCCCCCGGCTCCAACGCCCACCACGGCGAGGGCGACGTCTTCGTCGCCGAGGCGGACGAGAGCGACCGCAGCTTCCACAAGTACACCCCGCAGGTCGCGATCATCCTCAACGCCGAGCTCGACCACCACGCGAACTACGCGTCGATGGACGAGATCTACGAGTCCTTCGAGACCTTCGTCGGCAAGATCGTCCCCGGTGGCACCCTCGTCGTCGCCCACGGCCAGGAAGGCGCCGCCGAGATCGCCCGCCGCGTCAGCGGCAACCCCGGCCTGACCGTCAAGACCTACGGCGAGGACGAGAACGCCGACGTCCGGATCCGCGAGATCACCCCCCGCGGCCTGACCAGCGAGGTCGCCGTCGTGATGGACGGCCGTGAGATCGTCTTCACCGTCTCCGTCCCCGGCCGCCACTACGCCCACAACGCCGTCGCCGCCCTCACCGCCGGCGTCGCCCTCGGCATCCCGGCCGACGACCTCGCCGCCGCCCTCGGCAAGTACACCGGCGTCAAGCGCCGCCTCCAGCTCAAGGGCGAAGCAGCCGGCGTCCAGGTCATCGACTCCTACGCGCACCACCCCACCGAGATGACCGCCGACCTGGAAGCCATCCGCGGCGCCGCCGGCGACTCCCGCATCCTGGTCGTCTTCCAGCCCCACCTCTTCTCCCGCACCCAGGAACTGGGCAAGGAGATGGGCCAGGCCCTCGCCCTGGCCGACGCCTCCGTGGTCCTCGACATCTACCCGGCCCGCGAGGACCCGATCCCCGGCGTCACCAGCGAGCTGATCATCTCCGCCGCCCGCACCGCCGGCGCCGACGTCGCCGCCGAGCACGACAAGGGCGCCGTCGCCGACGTGATCGCGGGAATGGCCAAGCCCGGCGATCTCGTTCTGACGATGGGCGCCGGCGACGTCACGGATCTGGGACCCCGGATCCTCGCCCGCCTGTCGAACTGAGGGAGCGGGAGCGTCATGGCGTACGAGGTCCAGAAGACGGACGAGCAGTGGCAGGCGGAGCTGACCCCGTCCGAGTACCAGGTGCTGCGCCTCGCCGGCACCGAGCCCGCCTTCCGCGGCGAGTACACCGACACCAAGACGGAGGGCGTCTACTCCTGCCGCGGCTGCGGCGCCGAGCTCTTCCGCTCCTCGGAGAAGTTCGAGTCGCACTGCGGCTGGCCGTCCTTCTACGACCCGAAGGACACCGACGCCGTCGAACTGCGCGCCGACACCTCGCACGGCATGGTCCGCACCGAGGTCCTCTGCGCGACGTGCGGCTCCCACCTCGGACACGTCTTCGAGGGCGAGGGCTACCCGACGCCCACCGACCAGCGGTACTGCATCAACAGCATCTCCCTGCGGCTCACGCCGGCCGGGAGCTGAGGTAGTCCTCCAGGGTCCGCCGCGGGATCCAGCCCCGCGCGCGGGCCCTGGCCAGGTCCAGCACCACCGGGTGCGCCAGCTGGTCCACCGCGTACCGGCTCAGCGCCGGCTCGGCGCCGGTCAGCCGGGACAGCGCCTGCGCCGCACGGGCCGCCGCCCCCGCCAGCGGGAGGGGCAGGTGCCTGATCCGCGCCCGGACCCCGTGGGCGCGCAGCACCGCCGTGACCGCCGCGTCCCGGGAGTACGGGGCCGCGTCCGCCACGTTGTACGCGCCCGGCGCCCAGCCCGGCGCCGCCAGGCAGGCGTCCGCCAGGTTCTCCACCGCCGTCAGGCTCAGCCGTACGTCCGGACCCGGCAGCAGCAGGGTGCCCGCCCGCACCCGCGACAGCAGGCGCGGCAGGAGCTGGGTGTCGCCCGGCCCGTAGACGGCCCTCGGACGCAGCACCACCGCCCCCGCCGCCAGGGCCAGGGCCTCGCCCTCCGCCTTCGTACGGCCGTAGGCGTTCAGCTGGTTCCCGCGCGGATGCTCCTCCGTGACCCGGGCCCGGTCCGGGCGCGGGTCGTAGACGCTCGCGCTGCTCACCCACACCACCGGCCGGCCGGCCGCCGCGTCCAGCAGCCGGGCCGTCCCGTCCACGTTGACGGCCCGCATCGCCGCCTCCGCCCGCGAGCCCGGCGCGGGATCGCCCACCGCCGCCGCGCAGTGGACGACCAGGTCCACCCCCGACAGGTCCGGCCCGGCCGCCGCCGCGTCCCAGAACCGGTTCCCGCCCACCGGCCCCCGCCGCCGCCCCAGACAGACGACCCGGTGCCCGGCCGCGGCCGCCGCCCGGGCCACGTGCCCGCCGCAGAAGCCGCTCGCCCCCGTGACCGCGACCGTCGTCACGAGGCCGCCCTCACCGTCAGCACCCGCCAGCCCGGCAGGGCCGCGCGACGGTCCACCCGGCAACGCGCCACCACCGGCCGGTACCCGGCCAGCGCCTCCAGCACGTCCTCCAGCAGCACGGTCGCCAGCCGGGCCCCCGGGCACACGTGCGGCCCCGCCCCGAACACCAGCCGCGCCACCCCCGCCCCCGCCGGATCCCGCCCGTCCGGGTCGCGCCGGTGCGCCCCCGCCGCGTGCCGGGCCACCAGCAGCAGCCGGTCCCCGCCCCGCACCGGGCAGCCCCCCACCGTCCCCGCCCCCGCCGCGACCCGGGGCAGCACCGGTGAGGCCGCCGTGACCCGCAGCAGCTCACGCGCCAGCCGGGGCCGCAGCCCCGCGTCCGCGGCCTGCCCCCACAGCCCGGCGTCCGCGCACCAGGCGACCGCCCGGGGCACCGCCGCCACGGTGGTGTTCACCGCGGCCACCGCCACCATCGCGTCCAGGGCGTCCCCGCCGCCCAGCACCCCCCGCAGCCGCTCCGCCGCCCGGGCCGCCGCTGCCGCCGCCCCGGGCCGCGGCGGGCCCGGCAGGTGGCCGCGCACCGAGGCCGCCGCGGCCGCCGAAGCCGCCTGAGCCAGCACCAGCGGCCCGGCCGCACAGCCCAGCAGCGCCCCCGCCACCGACCCGGCCAGCTCCCGCGCCAGCGCCACCACGTCCACCTCCGCACCCCGGCCCAGCGGCGCCACCCCCCGCACCAGCAGCGGCCGCCACACCGCCCGCAGCTCCTCCACCCCGGCAGCGCCGAGCCCCTCCGCCAGCGAACGCCGGCCCGCCCGGTGCCCGCCGCCCTCCTGGTCGAACAGCACCCCGCCGGCCCCGCGCAGCGCCTCCCGCGCGGCCCCGCCCGTGGTCCCGGCCGCCGTCCGGTCCAGCGGGATCCCGGTCAGCGCCTCCCGGTAGGCGGCGGCGTCGTGCACCAGCACCGTGCCCCCGATCCGGCGCGCGGCCCGCCCCCGCGTGGCGGCGAGCAGCCCGAACAGCAGCGGGTGGCTGCGCAGGTAGACCCGGCGGTCGCGCCGGCGGGCCCGGGCCTGGGCGGAGCTGGTCATCGGACGTGAACCTCTTTCGTGTCGGCCGGCCGGTAACGCCGGTCCCCGAACCAGAGCGGGGTGCGCCGCGCACCCCGGGAACGCAGCCGCCGCAGGCTGCTCTGCACCACCAGGTGCTCGGGGGCCCGGTCGAGCGGGGTGACGTCCTCCGAGCCCCCTTCCAGCCGCTCCCGCGGCGCCCCTCCGCAGGTGTCCTCCCGCGCGGCCGGCGTCCCCCCGATGGGGGCCTCCTCGTCGTACGCGGGGACCACCACCCACAGGCTCACCGCACCCCCCTGCCCAGCCGGGCCGCCGCCAGCGCCGACACCGCCGCCCGGTCCGGTTTGCGCGAGCGCCCCGACAGCGGGATGTCCGCGAACAGCAGCGCGTCCGGCCGGGCCGTGCCCATCCGCCGCAGCGGCTCCGACAGCGCGGCCCGCAGGGCCGGTTCGGGGACACCGGGCTGCGGCTGGACCACCGCCACCAGCCACTCGTCCCCGTCGCCCGCCGGGATCCCGACGAGCACGCCCAGCTCCACCCCCGGCACGTGCAGGGCCGGCTCGTACAGGCCCGGGTAGATGTTCTCCGCCCGGCGCAGCACCATGTCCTTGCAGCGGCCCTCCAGCACGATCCGGCCGGACCCGTCCAGACGCGCCCGGTCCCCCGTCGCCACCCACGGATCCGGCTCCTCGCCCAGGTAGCGGTCCCGGGCCGCGGGCCCGGTCAGCAGCAGCTGGCCGTCCGCGTCCACCGCGGCCCGCACCCCGGGCAGCGGGGCGCCCACCAGGTCCCCCGCCCCCTCGAAGGCGGCCTTCTCCCGGGACTCCACCGCGGCCGCCGGGAACAGCTCGGTCAGCGCGTACACCCCCCACGCCTGGTCCGCGCCCGCCTCCCGGACCCGCCCCAGCAGGCCGGCGCCCGCCGGAGCCGACCCCGTCCAGACCCGGCCGCCGAACCTGGCCCCCGCGCCGAGCGCGTCCCGCAGCTGCGGCGGCGTCAGATAGGTGTCCCGCGGCGCCAGCCGCGCCAGCTGCCGGGCCAGCGTCGCGGGGGAGCGGGCCGGCAGCGCCACCGGCGCCCCGTGTGCCAGCGAGGGCACCAGGACGAAGAAGGTCCCGCCCAGCACGGGCCCCTCGCCGCCGCCGGCGAACAGCCGCGACACCGTCTCCATCCCGGCGGCCAGCCCCGCCCGGGTGTGCACCACGGCCCGGGGCCGCGAGGTGGTCCCGGAGGTGAACACGATCACCGCGTCTCCGTCCGCGTCGTACCCCGCCGGCACCCCCGCCCGGGACACCCCCCGCTCCAGCGCCGGCGCGCACCCCGGCAGCCGGGGCCCCACCGTGGCCACCGGCCCCAGCGAAGCCAGCTCCGGCAGCTCCAGCGCCGCCCGCCGGGCCAGCGGCCGGGCCCATCCCGCCACCGCCTGCGCGGCGCCGTCCGCCAGCACCAGCGCCGGCCGCGCCAGCGCCAGCCGGGCCCGCAGCACCTCCGCCCCCGCGCCCGGGTCCAGCACCGCACCGCGCAGCCCCAGCCGCCACAGCGCCAGCAGCACCGCCAGGGCGCGCGGCCCGGGCCGTACGGCCACCCCGACGGTGTCCCCGGCGCGCAGCCCCCGCGCGTGCAGCGCGGCGGCGAAGTCGTCGGCCAGTGCGGCGAGTTCACCCCGGGTGGCACGCACCCGGGTGCCGCCCGAACGGGTCGCGCAGAGCACGGCGGGCCGCTCGGGCCGGGCCCGCAGCGCCTTGTCGAGTCGGTCCAGCATCAGCGGGGGTCGTCCGTTCCGTGCGTGCCGCTGCCCTGGTCGAGGTACCAGCGGGCGGTCCCGGCGAGGCCGTACGCGCGCAGCCGGCGCGTGGAGTTCTCCACGACCATGCCCCGGCAGCGGGAGATCCGGTCGGTGTGGCGGCGGACCGCGTTCAGGAACAGCCGGTCCGTCGGCGAGGGCCGCCGCGGCATCCCGCCCACGGCCAGGTACAGCTCGGCGGTGATCGCCATGTTGTTCCCCGCGTGCATCCGGTACGGCGCCCGGAAGCCGTGCCGCCGGGCGTGCTCCGGCCGCAGCCGCCCGAACAGCGCGGCCACCCCCACCAGCCCGGCGAATCCGGCCCGCCCCAGCGGCCCGTGCTCGTCGCGCCGGGCCGTGACCCGCCCGCACACCAGCCCCGGCCGCACCCGCAGCGCGGCCCGCGCCGCACCCGTCCAGCCGGGCCGCGGCAGGCAGTCCGCGTCCGTCCGCGCCAGCAGCACCGCACCCCGCGCGATGGCGTACCGGAAGCCGGTGTCCACCGCCGAGCCGACCCCCTTCTCCGGTTCCTCGATCACCTCCACCGGGAACGGCGCCCGCGCCGCGAACTCCCGCGCGACGGCGCCCGTACCGTCCGCCGAGGCGTTGTCCACCACCAGCAGCGTGAAGTCCCGGTCCCGCTGCGCGGCCAGCGCCCGCAGGGTCCCGGCGAGCCGCGCCTCCTCCTCGTGCGCCGGCACCACCACCCACATCGGCGTGCTCACGACTTCTCCCAGACCATCGTCATGATGCTGATCCCGCCGCCCAGCCCGACGAACAGCACCCGCTCCCCGGCCGCCAGCCCCGGGAAGACCCGCTCCAGCTGCACCCCGATGCTCGCGCTCGCCACGTTCCCCAGCTCCGGCACCGTCACCACCAGCTTCCGCGCCGGCACCCCGGTCAGCTCCGCGAACCGCTCCAGGTACGGCACCGTCACCTGGTGCACCAGCACCTTCGCGAAACCGTCCCAGTCCATGCCCGTCCGGTGCAGCGTCCGGTCGATGACCGCCGTCCCCACCTTCTCGAACACGCCGCGCAGCTCGTGCCCGTCCCCCTGGAAATACGTGTACGCGTCCCCGCGCGGGTGCCGCGAGCCGCCGCCCGGGATGCCCCCGACCTCCCAGTGCTCGGAATGCGTCTCACTGTCCACGTCCAGGATCCCGCCGTGCCCCACCTCCTCCAGCAGGACGGCCGCGCCCGCGTCGCCGAACGTGTAGCCGGCGAAACCGCCGCGGAACTCCGCGTAGTCCGCCGGGTCCATGCGCACCGCCCGGCTCGGCGTCTCCCCGGTGACCACCAGCGCCCGCCGGGCCCGCCCGGCCAGGACCGCGCTGCGGGCCAGGTCGATCCCGTTGACGAAGCTGTTGCAGGCGTTGGTCACGTCCACCGCGTGCGCCCTGGAACCCAGTTCGGCCTGCACGATGTGCGCGGTCGCCGGCTCCACCAGGTCCCGCGAGGCCGAGGCGAAGACCAGCAGGTCCACGTCCAGCGGGCCGAGCCCGGCCGACTCCAGCGCCCGGCGCGCCGCACCCACCGCGAGCGTCGACGCGTACACCCCGGGGGCGGCGACCCTGCGCGAGACGATCCCGGTGGCCTGCGTCAGGAGCCGTGCGGGCAGCGCCAGGCCGCTGCGCCGGGCCACCTCCCGCTGGAGCTCGTCGGAGGACAGCACGTCCTCGGGCAGCAGGCTGCCGACGGCGGTTATGCCGACGCGCGGCTTCGGATCACCAGACTGTATGAGCATGCCCCCACGATCGCGCCCCGCCCGCGCCCCGGCCTGAGTACGGATGCTCAGTTCCCTTGCGGGGACGCTGAGTAGCACCCCCGTCCGGCTACCCGGGACAACGCGCCGTCCGAACCGGGGACACCGGGCACGGCTCCCCGTATCGTGGTCCGACCGGCCACACCCACGGGGGAGGGAACATGGCGGACGGCAGAGCCTTACCCGGACTCGTCACCTACGGGGACGACGCCACCAACCGGCTGCTGAGCGCGGCCGCGCACCTGGACGAGGCGTTCGCGCACGAGACGGCGGTGGAACTGACCGGGGACCGGCTGGTGGCCCTCGGCCCGGCCCTGGGCCTCGACCTGGTCGCCGTCGCCCGCCACGCCCGCGCCGCGACCCGCCGCGCCCTCCTGCGCGACGTCCTGCTGACGGGCCTCCTCGCCACGGTGGCGGGCGGCGTCGCACTGCGCGTCTGGGCGCGCTTCGTCGACCGGCCCGACCTGCTGCTGGGCCTCTCCCGCTTCGCGCTCGTGGGCGGGGTCCTCGGCGCCTGGCTGCTGGTGCTGGCCGCCGAGCACCGGGCGCGGACCATGGCCCTGCGGGTGATCGGCACCAAGGGCTACCCCGGCGGGCTGGTCCCGCCGCTCGACCCGGCGGTCGAGGACGCGCTGCGCGAACAGGAGCGGGCCAACGCCGTGCCGTACCACGAGGCCGCGGGGCACGACACCCCGTTCGTCGGCAGCGGCAAGGCCGTCGTGGAGCGGGTCTGGCAGCCCATCGACGTCGGCACGCCCGCGGCCGGCCCCGAGGGCGGGCCGCCGCCGGAGATCGTCCCCTTCGACGTGGTCGAGCTGCACGAGTTCGTCGCCGGGCAGATGGGCACCATCGCCGGCCTGGAGGGGCTGCGCACGCAGGACCGGTTGTACGTGCTCGGCACCCGGGTCGGCTACGCGGGCCCCGAACTGCTGCCCGACCGGCTGCGGGCGCCGCGGCCGGTCGTCCCGCAGGAGCTGGTGCGGGCGGCCCTGGCCCGGCCCGGCGCGGGCATGCGCACGTACCTCTGCATGGAACGCGCCGGCGAGGGCGGCCGGGTCATCGTCTCCATGCACCTGCGGGCCCGGCTCCAGCACCCGAGCCTCACCTGGGAGCTGGCCGCCTACGTCGTCCCGCCGCTGCGGGAGGAGTTCGAGGCCGTGCGCACGCTCCGGCTGGACCCCGTCGGCCGCTGGTCCACCCTCCTCGCCGCCGGCACCCGCCGCTTGCCGCCCCTGCTGTTCAAGGCCCCGGTCCGGCTGCTGCGCGGGGGCCGGCAGCGGGTCCTGCGCCGGGGCCGGCTGCGCTACTGGCGCTGGGTCATCGGCCGGCGGCACACCGAGTTCGACTACGGGGCCACCGGCGGGATCCGCGAACGGGCCGGCGACTGGGAGCGGATGGGGTTCACCGAGCAGACCGACGCGGTGGACTTCTTCCAACGCCTCCAGCAGGGCGTGCTCATCGCGACCGAGCGGTTCCTGAAGGCCCACAACGTCGACACCAGCTCCTTCGAGGAAGCCCGGCAGGTCATCAACCACCACAACTACACCTTCCAGGGTCCCGTCAACGGGGCCGGCAACTTCGGGGCGGGCGGCACGGTGAACATCTCCGCCCCCGGCCCGCTGACGGGCCCGGCCAGGCCCGGCCCGTCCCCGGCCCCCGGCGGCGGCCCCGCCCCGGCGCCCGCCAAGCCCTGAACCCCTGCTTCCGGCACTGGACGAGGAGCCCCGCATGGGCACGTACCACTTCCACGGGAACGTCAACGGCCCCGGGAACTACGGCGACCACGGCGTGATCAACATCGGGCCCGAGGACGACGCCGCCCGGGTCCTGCGGCTGGCCGCCGAACTCGCCCGGTGGCTCACCGACCGGGACGCCGGCCCCGAACGCCTCGACGCGGCGCACACCCTGCGCGGCGAACTGGAGGAGGCCGGCCGGGAGCGGCGCGCCCCCGAACCGGGACTGGTCCGGCGCAGCCTGGAGACCATCACCCTCGGCCTGGGCGCCGGCAGCGTCGGCCTGGCCCTCGCCCAGCAGATCAGCGCCCTGCTCGGGGGATGAGCCCCCGCAGGGCGCCGCGCAGCCGGCCGGCGGCGGACGGGCCCCGCCAGGCGTGGAACTCCCGGGCCCGGTGGGCGTCGTGGCGGGCCAGCTCCCGGCCGGCCGCCGCCAGGTGCGCCGCCGGCAGCTCCCGTACGAGCGGCCGCAGCACCCCTTCGAGCAGCTCCGTACGCGTTTCCCGCCACAGCGGCCCGGCCTGCGGCTGCGCCGACCAGGCGGCGTAGCAGGACGCGAGGTAGCCCGGGTCGCCCCGTAGCAGCTCGGCCACCGGGGCGGAGCGGGCGGCCTGCCGGTACGCGGCCAGCAGCGCGGGGTCCTCGCTGCCCGCCAGGGCCCTCAGGGCCGGCTCATCGGGCCCGTCCTGCGCGAGCAGCCGCCCTGCCACCGCCGCGTACGCGGCCTCCCGGGCGGCTTCCCCGGCGGCCAGGGCCCCCAGGTCCAGGGCGCGGCGCAGCCCCTCCCCGGCGGGGCCGCCCGCGCGCAGGTCCCGGACCAGTTCCCACAGCAGCAGCGCGGGCCGCTGCCCGTCCGGCAGCTCCGCCCCGAAGTGCCGCAGCAGCTCCGCCGCCAGGTCCGCCGCCGCCCCGTCCCCGGCGGGCGCCGCCGCCGCGGCGCGGGCGAGCAGCTCCCAGGTCCCGGCGTCCCGGTGCACGGCGGCACCCGTCGTCGCCAGCAGCAGCCCGGCCTCGGCCGCCTCGGGCGGCTGCCCGGCCCAGACCAGCCGCATCCCGGTGCGCAGCACGAGCGGCTCGGCGTACAGGGAGACCCCGGATTTCCGCAGCAGGGCCTCCAGTACGCGGACCCGGTCCGCGCCGGCGTCCGGACCCGCCTGCGCCGCCCGGGCGCACATCCGCAGGTGCGGCAGCGCCTCCGCCGCGCCCAGCCGCAGCCCGGTCCGCTCGAACAACCGGGCCCCAGCGGCGGGATCGCCCGCGGCGAGCGCGTCCAGCCGGTCGAGCACGAGCGCCCGCAGCGCGGGCACCTGCGCCAGCGACTCCCGCTCCCGCGGCCCGTACGCCCGCTCCGGATCGCTGACCAGCGCATGCGCCAGCCGCCGCGCCACCTCGGGCAGCCCCTCCCCACCGCCCGGGGTCGGCGCCCCCGCCCCGGGTGCCGGCCCGACTCGGGGCCCGGCGGCCTCCGCCGCGCAGGCCCCGGCATCGCCGGACGCCGGGGCGCACCCCGGCCCGGGCTCCGGCGCGACTGCCGTCCCGGCTCCGGTGGCCCCGGTACCCGTGGTGTCGCCGCGCCCCGCCGTGGGCCCCGCCGCGACTGCCGTCCCGGCTCCGGTGGCCCCGGTGCCGCCGGTACCCGTGGAGTCGGCGGGCTCCGCCGTGGGCCCCGGCGTGGGCTCCGGCGTGGGCCCCGCCGTGGGCTCCGGCGTGGGCTCCGGCGTGGGCTCCGGCGCGACTGCCGTCCCGGTGTGCTCCGGCGCGGCCCCGGCGCCGGGTCTGGGTGCCGGGGAGGTTGCCGCCGACTCGGGGGGCTGTGCCGCGGGGACCCCGGCGCCGGGTATCGGCACCGTCCTCGAGCCCGCGGGCCCGGCGTGCGTGCCGTCCCAGCCGGCGGCCGCCTCGCGGGCCGCGGGCTCCAGGGGGATTCCGGCGGCCAGGGCCAGCGCGGCCAGCGGGCCCGCCGCGTACGGCTCCGCCGGCAGCCGCCTGACCCGCGCGAACAGTTCGGGCCGCGCGGCCAGCCACACCGCCGCGGCGGTCCGCGCCCACAGGTCCCCGCACTCCCCGGGCGTGCCCGCCCCCGCACCCCCGTACACGCGCCACGGCCCCGGCTCCGCCGGCTCGTCGCCGGGCAGGACCCCGACCAGCCGCTGCGGGGCGAGCAGCGGCCGCCGGGCGTACGTGGTGAAGGTCAGCCACTGTCCCCGCTCGTGCGGCAGCACCCCGCAGGCCAGCATCACCCAGCGGGCCACGGCCGCGCTGTCCTCCTCCACCAGCAGCAGGCGCGGGGCGTCCGGCTCCTCCACGGCCCGCCGCACGTCGGCGAAGAACCCCGCCAGCCAAGGCCCCCGGGCGGCGACGAAGGCGGCCAGCGCCGCCCGGTCGTGCCGCCCCGGCGCGGGTATCCGCTCCAGCGGCGGGGGCGGCCCGCCCGCCGGGGTCCGCTCCTCCCACTGCGCGGAGCCCCAGGCGGTGACCGGCAGCGGCCGCGCCGGCCCCGCCCCGGCGGGCTCGGGCAGGTGTACGGCGTGCGCGTGGAAGCCGTCCCCGTCCCCGGCACCGGCCGCGGAGCCGCCCCCGTACCCGGAGTCGAAGTCGAAGCCCGCACCGGTGTGCACCGCGCGCGACAGCAGCCGGCTCCCGTCGGACAGCACGCTCAGCGACAGCGCCTCGGGGAACCCGGCGGACGGCGCCCGCAGCGGCGGCTCGTACCGCAGGAGCGGCTCCGCCTCGCGCAGCAGCTCCCCGCCCACCCCCGGGGTGACGGAGGTGAAGCCGGAGCCCTCGGGGCCGCCCGCGTAGTGCAGCTGGGGGAGGTTCACGCCCGGCCCCCCGCCCGGCCGGATCCCGCCCCGACCCTAACTGACGTGACGTCAGGGTCTGTTGTGCGGGCCGTGGTTGCCCGTACCGTACCGGCAGCGGAGCGCACGGCACGCCCCCTCACGTTCCCCGCCATCCCGCCGCGTCCCCCCGTCGCACTGTGTGGAGGCCATTCCAGCAGACAACGGGGCCGTCCGGGAGTTCCGTCCGCGGGGGCTTCCGTTCGCCCGCTGTACGGCCCGACGTCAGACGGGGATCTCCGGCCGGTACCCCGGGACCGCTGTCCTTGGGGCGCCCCTCGATCCCCCCTCACCCCCCTAGAGGTCGTCACCCATGGCTGAGCTCAACCGACGCAGGTTCCTCCAGATAGCCGGCGGCACGGCGGCCGCCGCGATGCTCAACGAGAGCATCGCCCGCGCCGCCGCCATCCCGGCGCAGGGCAGCACCGGAACCATCCAGGACATCGAGCACATCGTCGTCCTCATGCAGGAGAACCGGTCCTTCGACCAGTACTTCGGCACGATGAAGGGCGTCCGCGGCTTCGGAGACCCGCGGCCGGTGCTCCAGGACAACGGAAAGTCGGTCTTCCACCAGTCCAACGGGACGAAGGACATCCTCCCCTTCCACCCGCAGGTCAACGACCTGGGCATGCAGTTCGTCGAGGGCCTGAACCACGACTGGGCCGGCGGCCACCAGGCCTACAACAACGGCAAGTACGACAAGTGGGTCCCGGCGAAGACCGCCACCACCATGTCGTACATGACCCGGGACGACATCCCGTTCCACTACGCCCTCGCCGACGCCTTCACCGTCTGCGACGCCTACCACTGCTCGTTCATCGGGGCCACCGACCCCAACCGCTACTACATGTGGACGGGCCACACGGGCAACGACGGCACCGGTGGCGGCCCGGTCCTCGGCAACCAGGAGGCCGGCTACGGCTGGAAGACCTACCCGGAGCGGCTGGAAGCCGCCGGCGTCTCCTGGAAGATCTACCAGGACATAGGCGACGGCCTGAACGCGGCCGGCTCCTGGGGCTGGATCGGCGACGCCTTCCGCGGCAACTACGGCGACAACTCGCTGCTGTACTTCAACACCTACCGCAACGCCCAGCCGGGCAGCGCCCTCTACGAGAAGGCCCGTACGGGCACGAACGCGAAGGCCGGCGACGGCTACTTCGACCGGCTGCGCGCGGACGTGCTGAACGGCACCCTGCCCCAGGTCTCCTGGATCGCGGCGCCCGAGGCCTTCAGCGAGCACCCGAACTGGCCGGTGAACTTCGGCGCCTGGTACATCTCCCAGGTGCTGGACGCGCTGACCGCGAACCCGGCGGTGTGGGCGAAGACGGCCTTCTTCATCACCTACGACGAGAACGACGGCTTCTTCGACCACGTCGTGCCGCCGTACCCGCCGGCGTCCTCGGCCTGGGGCCTGTCCACGGCCGACGTCACCCGCGACCTGTACGCCGGGGGCGGCGGCTACGCGGCGGGCCCGTACGGCCTCGGGCCGCGCGTCCCGATGATCGTGGTCTCGCCGTGGAGCAAGGGCGGCTACGTCTGCTCCGAGACCTTCGACCACACCTCGGTGATCCGCTTCATGGAGAAGCGCTTCGGGGTGCAGGAGCCGAACATCTCGCCGTGGCGCCGCGCCGTCTGCGGTGACCTGACCTCCGCCTTCGACTTCACCCAGGCCGACGCCAGCCCGGCCGCGCTGCCGTCCACGGCCGGCTACCTCCCGCCCGACCACAACGCGCACCCCTCCTACCACCCGGTGCCGCCGGCGACCGGCACCCTGCCCAGGCAGGAGGCGGGCTCCAAGCCGGCCCGCGCGCTGGGCTACAGCCCGTACGTGGACGGCTCCCGCACCGTCTCCACCGGCAAGTTCACGCTGACCTTCGCCTCCGGCCCGAAGCTCGGCGCGCACTTCCACAGCACCTCGGGCAACCGGACGGACGGCCCCTGGCCCTACACGGTCGAGGCGGGCAAGACCCTCTCGGACACCTGGAGCACCAGCAGCTCCACCGGCAACAAGATCGACCTCACGGTCTGGGGCCCCAACGGCTTCCTGCGCACCTGGAAGGGCCCGGCGAAGAAGGCCGGCCCCGAGGTCACGGCCCGCCACGTGGACGCCACCGGCAACCTGGCCCTGACCCTGGTCAACGGGGGCGCCGCCGCGGTGAACCTCACGGTGACCAACTCCTACGGCGGCGCCGCCCAGACCTTCAAGGTCAACCCGGGCGCCACCGTCTCCCACACCGTCGACCTGCGCGCCTCGGGCCGCTGGTACGACGTCTCCGTGGTCTCGGACGCCGACGCGACCTTCCTGCGCCGCTTCGCGGGACACGTGGAGACGGGCGCACCGAGCGTCTCGGACCCGGCGCTCAAGACCGTCTGACTCCTGACCCCGTACGGGAGAACCCCCCTCGGTTCGACGCCCACGAAGTCAACGCTTGCGTTGACTTCGTGGGCGTGGCTGTCCGGCGACAAGACCGGAAACTGGCAGCGGTGGTACGAGGTCAACATCCCGCTCGCGGAGAAGCGCTACCAGGACCACATCGGGGAGCTGGACACGAGGGAGTACGAATGAGCGGTGTCGGTTGGGAGGAGGCCAAGCGCCAGGTGCGCGAGCGCCGGGCGGCGGCGGGCCTGCCGGTGCGGTCCCCGGCGGAGAAGCAGGCCGCCATGGACCGGCTCATGGCGGAGGTGCGGGCCTACCGGCTGGCCGAGATCCGCCAGGAGCAGGCCCTGACCCAGAAGGACGTCGCCGAGACGATGGGCGTTTCCGCCCCCAGGGTGTCGGCCATCGAGAACGGCGAGACCGACCGGACGGAGGTTGCCACCCTGCGCTCCTACGTGGAGGCGCTCGGAGGCGGTCTGAGGGTGGTGGCCGACTTCGGGGACACGGAGTACACCGTGGCCTGACACGGCGGCGGATGGCGGTGTGATCGTAGGCCGGATGGGCAGTACCTACGGCGTCGGTTTCCACCACCCCCGCCAGAGGGAGAACGCATGGCCATCGCCCACCGCCGGATCGGCACCGGACCCGTCCGCGTCATCGTGCTGCACGACTGGTTCGGGACCTCCGCCAACTGGGGCTCCGTGCTCGACCACCTCGACCCGCAGGGGTTCTCGTACGCCTTCCCCGACTACCGGGGCTATGGCGAGCGCCGGGACGTCTCCGGCCGCCACACCCTCCCCGAGATCGCCGACGACGTCCTCGCCCTCGCCGACGAGCTGGGCTGGGACACGTTCTCCCTGATCGGCCACTCCATGGGCGGCAAGGCCGCCCAGCAGGTCCTGGCCCGCGCCCCCGAGCGCGTCGAGAAGCTGATCGGGCTCGCCCCCGTCCCCGCCGGGCCGTACCCGATGGACGACGCCACCCACGCCCTCTTCTACGGCGCCGCCGAGGACCCGGACAAGCGGCGGACCATCCTCGACCTGGTCACCGGCAACCGCGTCAGCCGCCACTGGCTGGAGCGGATGGTCGCCCACTCCCTCGACGTCTCCCGCCCCGACGCCTTCGCCGCCTACCTCGCCGACTGGCAGACCCGCGACCTGTCCTCCGCGATCAAGGGCAGCACCGTGCCGGTGCTCGTCCTGGTCGGCGAGTACGACCTGGCCCTGACGGCCGAAGTGATGCGCGCCACCTGGCAGGCCTCGTACCCGAACTGCAGGATCGTCACGATCCCCGGCGCCGGCCACTACCCGCCCCACGAGACCCCGGTGGCCTTCGCCACGGCGGTGGAGGCCTTCCTGCGCGGCTGACCGGACCCCGGAAAGCCCGTAGGGGGTACGAGGCGAACCTCGTACCCCCTACGGGACCGAAAGGGTGAGTGACGGGACTTGAACCCGCGGCCACCTGGACCACAACCAGGTGCTCTACCAGCTGAGCTACACCCACCGCGAAGGGCGGCGGACCACCCGTTCGTTGTGCATGCACAGCATAGCCGATCCCCGGGGCGCTCCCGCGACGGGTCATCCGGCGGCCCGGGCACCGGCCGGACGCGCCGCGGCCCGCGCCACCGCCGCGACGGCCAGCGCCCGGATCACCGGATGCGGACGCGAGCCGTCCCCCGACAGCTCCGGCTGGAAGAGCGTGGCCAGGAAGAACGGGTGCCCCGGCAGCTCCGCCATCCGCACCGCGCCGTCCTCGTCGTGGCCCGACAGCCGCAGCCCGTGCGCGGCCAGCACCGGCAGGTGGCGGGCGACCGGGCCGTAGTGGCAGTGGTAGCGCTCCGTCGACCGGTCCGCCCCGAGCGCCGACTCCGCCAGCGAACCCGGCTCCGCCCGGACGAGCGCCTCGTGCCCCGCCAGCGAACAGGCCAGCGGCGCGATCAGCGGGTCGTCCGCCCCGGGGTCGTTCTCGGCGTGCGCCGCCCCCGCCAGCCCGCACACGTGGCGGGCGTACTCCAGCAGCGCGTGCTGGAAGCCGCCGCACGTCCCGAGGAAGGGGACGCCCTCCTCCCGGGCCACCCGGACCGCCGCCAGGGCCCCCGCCTCGCTCGCGTACGGGCTGCCCGGCAGCACCCACACGGCGTCGAACCCGGCCAGGGTCCCCGCGGCGGCCGCCGCCTCCGCCTCCGCGGTCGGGATCCAGCAGGCGTCCAGCACCAGACCCTCGCGCGAGGCCAGCGCGTCGAGGAGGAGCGGGATGCGGGAGTGCGACTCCACGTGCGGGGAGCGGTCGCCGACGAGGGCGATCCGGGCGACGGTCATCGGGGCTGCGGACGCGGTGTGGGGCGCCGGTGCGGTGGTCATGCCGATCATCCTGAGACCCCGTCCCGCTTCAGCGCCAACGATTGTTCCCGCACGCCCGATAAGCAGCGCTGATGGGCGGCGCTGCTTGGCGGCGCGGGGCCGGCGCCGCCGGGCGGCGCTGGCATCCTGCGGGGCATGGACCCGCACCTCCTGCGCACCTTCACCGCCGTCGCCCGCCTCGCCTCCTTCTCCGCCGCCGCACGCGAACTCGGCTACACCCAGTCCGCCGTCTCCCAGCACATCGCCGCCCTCGAAGCCGACCTGCGCACCGAACTGCTCACCCGGCGGCCCGTCGCCCCCACCCCGGCCGGCGCCCGCCTCCTGGAACACGCCCGGCCGCTGCTGCTGCGCCTCGACGCCGCCCGCGCCGACGTACTGCGCCTCGCCGCCGCCCCGCCCGGCCGGCTCACCCTCGCCGCCTCCCCGCTCGCCGCCGCCGGCCCCCGGCTGCTCGCCGCCCTGCCCGCCACCGGCGTCACCCTGCGCGTCCTGCCCCCGTCCCGGGTGCCCGCCGCCGTCGCCGCCGGCGACTGCGACCTCGGGCTCGTCGACGGGCTCGCCGCCCCGAGCGACCCGCTGCGGCTTCCCGACGTGGCCCCGCTGCGGGTCACCGGCGTCGCCGAGGAGGAGCTCGCCGTCCTCTTCCCGCCCGGGCACCCCTTCGCCGCACGGGACTCCGTCCGGCTCGACGACCTCGCCGACGCGCGCTGGCTCGACGCCCCGGACGTGGGGCTGCCGCTCACCACCGGACGCCGCGCCCTGCGCTACGACGGCACCGACCTGCACGCCCTGTGCGCCCTCGCCGCCGCCGGGCACGGCCTCGTCCTGCTGCCCCGCGCCGTCGCCGGGGCCGCCCGCGGCGGGAGCGCCGTACCGCTCGCGGCACCCCGCCTCGTACACCGTACGGAGCTGGTCGCGCCCGCCGGACCGTCCGGCGCGGCCGCTGCCCTCGCCGCACGGCTCACGGCAGGATCCCCCTCATGACCACACCGACACCCGACCCGGCCGCCCACGCCGAGCCCGAGGCCTTCACCACCGCCGACTACGCCGCCCGGATGGCCGCCGCCGCACGCAGCGCCGCCGACGCCGGACTCGCCGGACTGCTCATCGCCCCCGGCCCCGACCTCACCCACCTCACCGGCTACCGCCCGACCGCCGAGACCGAGCGGCTCACCCTGCTCGTCCTCGCCGCCGGCCAGGACCCCGTCCTGGTCGTGCCCGCCCTGGAAGCCCCCGACGCCGCGAAGGCACCCGGCGCGGACGCCCTGACCCTGCGCGAGTGGACCGACGGCAAGGACCCCTACCGGGTGGCCGCCCCGCTCCTCGACGTCAGCGGCCGCTTCGGCGTCAGCGACAACACCTGGGCGCTGCACCTTCTCGGCCTGCAAAGGGAGTTGCCCGCCACCGCCTACAGCCCGCTCACCGACGCCCTGCCCATGCTCCGTGCCGTCAAGGACGAACGGGAACTGGCCCGCCTCGCGGCCGCCGCGGCCGCCGCCGACGCCGCCTACGCGCAGGTCCTCCACGTCCCCTTCGCCGGCCGCCGCGAGAGCGAGGTCGCCGCCGACCTGGCCGGGCTGCTGCGCGTCCACGGCCACTCCCAGGTCGACTTCACCGTCGTCGGCTCCGGCCCCAACGGCGCCAACCCGCACCACGAGGCCGGCGAACGCGTCATCCGGGACGGCGACATGGTCGTCCTCGACTTCGGCGGCCTCAAGCACGGCTACGGCTCCGACATCTCCCGCACCGTCCACGTCGGCGAGCCCACCCCCGAGGAACAGCGCGTCCACGACATCGTCCGCGAGGCCCAGCAGGCCGGCTTCGCGGCCGTCCGGCCCGGCGCGGCCTGCCAGGACGTCGACCGGGCGGCCCGCGCCGTGATCACCGAGTTCGGCTACGGCGAACGCTTCGTCCACCGCACCGGCCACGGCATCGGCGTCACCACCCACGAGCCGCCGTACATGGTCGAGGGCGAGGAGCAGCCCCTCGTCCCCGGCATGTGCTTCTCCGTGGAACCGGGCGTCTACCTGCCCGGCCGGTTCGGCGTCCGGATCGAGGACATCGTCACCGTCACCGGGGACGGGGGCCGCCGCCTGAACAACGCCCCGCGCGAGATGGCGATCGTCGGGTAGGCGGTGGTCCGGCAGGCACCGGCTACGGGCCGAGCACCACCGCCGACTCGCCCGGAACGTGGATCCGCCCGTCCGGACCCGGATGCTCCACCGGCTCCCAGGCCGCCAGCACCCGCACCCCGTTGCGGCCCAGCGCCACCGTCACCGACTCCGTCGACAGGTTCACCACCACCCGCACCTCCCCCCGGCGGAACGTCAGCCAGCGGCGCTCCTCGTCGTACGCCACCCGGACCGCGGCCAGGTCCGGGTCACGCAGGTCCGGGTGGGTGCGGCGCAGCCGGATCAGGGTCCGGTACCACTCCAGCAGCCAGGCGTGCGACTCCCGTTCCGGTTCCGCCCAGTCCAGGCAGGACCGGTCCCGGGTCGCCGGGTCCTGCGGGTCGGGGACCTCCTCCGCCTTCCAGCCGTGCGCCGCGAACTCCCGGCGCCGGCCGCTGCGCACCGCTTCGGCCAGCTCCGGGTCGGGGTGGTCGGTGAAGTACCGCCAGGGCGTGCCGGCCCCCCACTCCTCGCCCATGAACAGCATCGGCACGAACGGCCCCGTCAACGCCAGCGCCGCCGCGCACGCCAGCAGCCCGGGGGAGCAGGAGGCCGCCAGCCGGTCGCCCAGCGCCCGGTTGCCGACCTGGTCGTGGGTCTGGGTGTAGCCGAGGAAGCGGTGCGCGGGGGTGCGGCGGCGGTCCACCGGCCGGCCGTGGGTGCGGCCCCGGAAGGACGACCAGGTGCCGTCGTGGAAGAACGCCCGCGTCAGGGTCTTGGCGAGGGCGCCGAGCGGCGCCTCGGCGAAGTCGGCGTAGTAGCCCTGTGATTCACCGGTCAGCGCACAGTGCAGGGCGTGGTGGAAGTCGTCGTTCCACTGGGCGTGCATCCCCAGCCCGCCGGCCGCGCGCGGGGTCGTCAGCCGGGGGTCGCCCTGGTCCGACTCGGCGATCAGGAACAGCGGCCGCGTCGTCTCCGCCGCCAGCCCGTCCACGGCGGCCGCCAGCTCCTCCAGGAAGGACAGCGCCCGCCCGTCGGCCAGCGCGTGCACCGCGTCCAGCCGCAGCCCGTCGATCCGGTAGTCCCGCAGCCAGGCCAGCGCGCTCCCGATCAGGTACGCGCGGACCTCGTCGGAGCCGGGCGCGTCCAGGTTCACCGCCGCACCCCAGGGCGTGCGGTGCGTGTCGGTGAAGTACGGGCCGAAGGCCGGGAGGTGGTTGCCGGAGGGGCCGAGGTGGTTGAGGACCACGTCCAGCACCACCCCGAGCCCGGCCGCGTGCGCGGCCTCCACGAAGGCCGCCAGACCCGCCGGGCCCCCGTACGGCTCGTGCACCGCCCACGGGGCCACCCCGTCGTACCCCCAGCCGTGCCGGCCCGGGAAGGGGCACACCGGCATCAGCTCCACGTGCGTCACGCCCAGCCCGGCCAGGTACCCCAGGCGGGCCGCCGCGGCCTCGAAGGTGCCCTCGGGGGTGAAGGTGCCGACGTGCAGCTCGTACAGGACCGCGTCCTGCAGCGGCACGTGCGGCGGGGGCACGCGGGGGGCGAGGGCCGCGAGGTCGACCACCGCCGACAGGCCCTCCGTACCGTCCGGCAGCCGCCGCCCGCGGGGATCGGGCCGCACGACCGGATCGTCGCCGAGCCGGAACCCGTACCGGTCGCCGTCGGCCGCCGGGGCCTCGACGACCCACCAGCCGCGGCGGCCGGGGTCCGGGTCCGGGGCCATGTCGTAGGTGGTGTCGTTCAGTCGCATGGCGACCCGGCCTGTCAGCGGTGCCCACACCTCGAACTGCACGGACGGTCCCCTCGTCTCCGGCGGTGGCCGGCATGCGTAGTCGTGCCGCGTAAGCGTGCCCGTATCGTGCCCATCATTCCGGGCCGGGCGGGGGAGTTCTGGACACTCCGCACCCGACGGGCCGACAATCACCCTGTGACGTCCAGTTTCGAGTTCCCCGCCTACCCCGCCCCGCGGCTCTCCGACGCGGAGCGGGACCGGGCGCTGGGCCAGCTCAGGGAGGGCGCGGCCCTCGGGAAGCTGTCGCACGACACCTTCCTGCGGCGCATGGAGCTCGCGCTGGTCGCCCGCCGCTCCGAGGACCTGGCCCCCCTCCTCGCCGACCTCCAGACGCGTCCGGGCCCGCTCGGCCCCGAAGCCCCCTGGACCAACCGGCTCTTCGGCTGGGTCGGCCGCGCGTCGGCCGTCTCCGCCGGAGTGCGCAGGGCCTGGCAGGTGGAACGCCTGCCCAGACTGCTCTTCCCGCACCCGGCCGCCGGCCCCCTGCGGATCGGCCGCGACCCGGGCAACGGGCTGCGCCTGAGCCACGAGACCGTTTCGCGGGCGCACGCCGAGCTGAGCATGCGGGACGGGATCTGGCTGCTGCGGGACCTCGGCTCGACCAACGGCACCACCGTCAACGGCCGCCGGGTGACGGGGGCGGCCGTCGTACGGCCGGGCGACCAGGTGGGGTTCGGCCGGATGAGCTTCCGGCTCTCGCAGGACTGACCGGACCGGCGGGGCGGGGAGGCGCAATCGGGGCCGGTGCCGGGCGGGGGCCCCTGTGAGCCCGGCCAGGGGCCCGGCAGGATGCTCCTCATGGATCACACCGGCATCGTTCGCCCCGCCCGACCCGAAGACCTCCCGCGCCTCACCGAGCTCATCCACGAGCACGTCGCGTACGAGAAGTCCGCCGCCCGGCCGGCCGGCCTGGCGGACCGCCTCGGCCCCCGGCTGTTCGCCGAGGGCGCCCGGCTGTGGGTGCTGCTCGCCGAGACGCCCGACGGCACGGTGGCCGGATACGCCGCCTGCTCCGAGGAGTTCGCGTTCTGGGACGCCCGCCACCACCTCCACATGGACTGCCTCTACCTCGCCGAGGACGCCAGGGGCCACGGTCTCGGGGCCGCCCTGATGGACGCCGTGGCCGCCCTCGCCCGCGAGCTCGGCCTCGAACACGTCGAGTGGCAGACCCCCGACTGGAACGAGGGCGCGATCCGCTTCTACGACCGCCTCGGCGCCACCGGCCGCCCCAAGCGCCGCTACGCCTGGCCGGTCTGAAGAGCGCGGTACGCGGCCAGGACCGTCCGGGACTGGTGCTCCACCTGCGTGGCCACCGGCACCCAGCGCGCCCGGAAGCGGGCCGAGAACTCCTCGCACCACCCCGTCACCAGACGGTCCAGGCCGGGCGCCGCCGGATGGGCCTGGCACCGCAGTACGCGCAGCAGCATCGCCGCCGCGCGCAGCGTCAGGCGCCGCCCGAAGGCGTCGAGGCTGCCGAGGGAGGCGGTGGTGGCCCCGGCCGGCACCCCGGGTGCCGTCCACGCGGCGGCGACGTCGGGGATGAGCCCGAGCGTCCAGTCCACCGCCCGCAGCAGCGCGGCCGCGCCGGGCCCGTCGCCCGGGATCCCCTCCCGCAGCCCCGCCACCCGCGCCGCCTCACCGGTCAGCCGCTGCGCCAGCACCCGCAGGGTGCCCCGCGGGTCGGGGTGCGGGGCCGGGTCGTCCACCAGGTCGGAGGCCCACATGGGCACCTCCACGATCGCGGTGGTCCCGCGGGGGCGGTGGCACCAGGTGCTGCGCCGGGTGTCCTCGCTCCCGTCCCGCGGCATCACGAAGATCCCGGGCCCGGGGGAGCCCCAGCCCCCGGCGTCGGAGGCCCCGGTCTCCACCGGGATCCGCAGCTCGGCGGCCGACTTCCCGAAGGGCTCGGCGAGCCCGGGCACGTCACGCGTCAGCTGCACCCAGGACCCGCCGAGGTCCGTACCGTGCAGGGAGACCTGCAGGGCGGGCCGGAGTTCGTCCAGGAGCCCGGTCAGGGTGCGCGTCTCGGGCGGGAGCCGGTCCGGGGGGAGCAGGGCGGGCGCCCACTCGGGCTGCTCCGGCCCGGGCGGGCGGTAGAAGCCGCGGTGGTAGTCCAGCAGCGAGTGCGGGCGCGGCGTGCGGTGCAGGGCGGCGCCGTCGGGGTCGGCGCAGAGCAGGAAGTGCCAGCCCGTCCCGCCGCCCCCGGCCCCGACCACCCGCCGGGCGAGGTCCAGCGCGGTCGCCCCGCCGACGGGCTCGTTGGCATGGGCCCCGGCGACGACGAGCACCTCCCCGGGTCCGCCGCGCTGCCCGTCGACGGAGAGCAGCCAGAGCGGCCTCCCGCCCCGGGAGACACCGGCCTGCCGCATCCGCACCCGCCCGGGGTGCTCGTCCGCGAGCGCCCGGCCGGCCAGGGCGAGTTCGTGCGGGGTGGGGTAGCGCATGTCAGGGAGGAGGGTCACATGGTGCCCATGCCCGCCACACCGGGCCGCTACTGCTCCACGGGGGTCGAATGTGTGTGCCGCCGGTGGGCGGGCCGGTGGTGTGGGCTGCCGGTGTTCCGGCCGGGCGGTTTCACAGCCGGTTCGGGGGTTTCCCGTCAGTCCCATCGTCCTTCCGGTTCGGGCCGGTCCCTCAAGGGCGCTCCCTTCGGTCGCGTCACTTCGTGATCGCCTTCGGCGACCCTTGACCGACCGGCCCGCCCCGGAAGCCGAAAGACTGCCGGGAAGCCCCCGAAGGAACGGTCACCGGGGGAGGAAGGGGGAGGGCGGGTCCGTCAGGGAGCGCGGGCGGGGCCTGGCGCCGGCCCGCCGGGCATCCGGGGGACCGGGGCGTGCGGATCCGGGCCAGGGGCGCGGCAACCCGCACGAGAGGTTGGACAGGGCCACCCGCGGAGCGCCCGGGCGCATCAGATCGCTACGCGCTCCCGCCGGCTCGGCGGCCGGCCGCCGTCCGGGGCTGACATCCGCACGGGGACGTCGGCGGTGGGATTACAGGCGTCGCTGGGCCGCTTCCAGGAGTTCCCCCACCGTCGAGTTGAACGCGATGGCGGCCTGCGGGGCGTGGCGGGGGATCAGGTTCACGATGAGCTCGAACAGCGGCAGCAGGTGCTCGGACTTGCGGATGCCGCCGCCGACGATCACCACGTCCCACGGCTTCCTCGTGAGTGCGGCGACGAGGGTGGATTCGACCTGCTCGTCGTGGACGACCAGCTCCATGGCGGCGTCGATGCCGTGCTCCCCGAACCGGACCATCTCCGCGTCGAGGGCTGCCTGGAGGGCCGATCCGTCGATGCCGGGGATCGCCTGGGGTTCATAACCGATCAGAAGTGTAGAAGGCATGCAACGAACCTAACGAAGTCCGCTGAGGCGCGATCGGTTTCCGGACACCCTCAGCCGTCGGCCCCCGCCAAGGCGGACCGCAGCAGTTGCATGGAGTCCGGAGAGCAGCCGATCAGGACGGTCCTGTCCCCGTCACGGCACTCGGCCACTCCCCAGGTGAACTGCACGAGCCGGGAGTCGGTGTGCCGGTCCCTGTGCCGGACCCTGACGAGGCGCAGGGCCGGGATCCGGCTGGGGTGGAGTTCCGGGAACTCCGTGGGCGTCACGTGCAGCGTCGGGCCGGTGACCCAGAGGTGGACCAGGGACTGGTTGCGGCAGTACGAGCGGTCGCCCAGGACGCAGGCGGGGAAGCCGACCCGCTCCCCCCGGGCGGCCGAGCTCTTCCGTTCCCGGGCCCTGCGGCGTTCGTCGGCCCACGACAGCACTGCCCCACCGACGAGTTCGAGCAGTAGTCCCAGCACCCGTCCACCCTTGGTGAGCGGACGGGATCGGACAAGGCTGAAGTCAGCCCCACTTCTGGCGGTCCGAGCGGTCGCAGGGGCGTGCGCGCAGGCCGCCGGGGCCGTCGTCCAGACACTGGCCGGTGCCGGCGCTCCTGACCTCCACCGACGCGTCGGCCCACGCGGTGACCTTCCACTTCTGGGACGTGGACTTGCCGCACGCGCGGGCGGTGAGGCCCGTGTCGTCGCCCTGCAGGCAGGCGCCCGTGGCGTGGTTCCTGAGCGTGCCGGTGCCGTCCGGGAGGGGGTGGAAGGTCCAGCGCTGGTAGCTCATGCCGTTGGGCGGGAAGGAGCGCAGGCCCTGGTCGAGGCTGTGGTCCAGGCAACTGCCCGTGGAGCGGTTGACGAAGTTGCGGATCATGTCGTTCGATGCGGCCGCGGCCCCCGCACGGGGCTCCGCCGGAGTTGGTTCCGGCGGAGCCAGGAACATTCGGCACAGTCCGGCGCCCAGGAGGAGGCCGGCCAGGGCTGCTCCGGCCGGCCACGTCCAGCGGGCCCGCCACCACGGGGCGGCCGGAGCCGGCGGTGGGGGCGGCGGGGCGGGCTGGCTGCGGTCGGCCGCCTCCCACAGGGCGCGGTACTCCGCCGGATCGGCACCCAGCGCCCGGCACAGGTCCCGGACGGTGTTCCACGGAGGGACGGTGCTGCCGCGCAGGTAGCGCGAGAGCGAGGAGTCGCTGATCATCACCTCGGACTCCAGGGAGCGCAGCGTACGGCCGGACCGCTGCTGCAGAGCCCTCAGCGCACCACCCAGTTGCTGCCCCGGGCTGCGCCCGTCGACGTCCGCCATGTTCGCCCCTGTCCCGGGATGGTCATGTCCCAGCAGGTCAGAAGGTTAGGGATCCCGACTCGGGCGAAGCAAACGGGACACCGTTGCCAGGCCCCGCCGGACCCCCGCAGACTCGGCACCAGCCGGCTCCCAGTCGAGTGAGCGGCGAACCCTCATCAGCGCCCGACCGGCGCATTTCCCCTGCCAGAAAACGGAGAACGGGCATGTCCGTGAACCTCACCCGCCGCGTGGCCACGGCCGCGTTGACCACCATCCTCTCCCTGGGCTCCCTCGCCCTGACCGCGCCCACCGCCCCGGCGGCCACCACCGTCCAGGCCCCCGCCGAGGCCGCGCCGCGCGTCAGCCGGGCGGAGGTCATCGCCCGGGCCAAGACCTGGCTGACCGCCAACAACGGCCGCCCGGTGCCCTACAGCCAGAAGAAGCACTGGAAGGACGGCTACCGGCAGGACTGCTCGGGCTACGTCTCCATGACCCTCGGTCTGCGCAAGCCCGGCCCCAACACCGTCTCCCTCAAGAAGGACGGCTTCACCCGCCGCATCGCGATGAAGGACCTCGCCCCCGGCGACCTGGTCATCAAGGCCGACAGCGACAGCGCCGACTTCCGCCACGTCGTCATCTTCGACGGCTGGGCCAACGGCGCGCACACCGCCTACAAGTCCTACGAGCAGGCGGGCGGCGTCGGCACGCGGTGGAAGCAGCACTCCTACGGCGTGAACGGCCGCGACGGCTACCACGCCTACCGCCCCGTCAACATCACCAACTGACCGAGGAGCACAAGCATGAGCACCATCCTGCCCACCGTCCTGCTCGCCACCACGCTGCTCACGGCCACCGCCACGGAGGCCGGCTCCCTCGACAGCGTCCAGACCTTCCGCAACGCCGCCACCTCCGCCTGCCTCGACGACAGCGACGCCGGTGTCCGCACGTACACCTGCCTGGGCAACGACCACCAGAAGTGGAACGTCCACCAGTGGGCCGACGGCACCCGCGAGCTGAGGAACCGCAAGACCGGCCTCTGCCTCACCGACCACCCGCGCGGCACCGCCTCGGCACAGCCGTGTGACAAGGCCAAGGACGAGAGCTGGATCGTCCACCGCTACCCGGACGGAGCCGTCGAGTTCAGGAACCAGGCGACCGGCCTGTGCCTGGACGACAGCCCCCAGCACCACCTGCGCACCTTCCCGTGCGGCACCCACGCCCAGAAGAGCCCCTACCAGACCTGGCACTGACCACCCCCGGGCCTGCCCTCCCGAGGGAGGGCAGGCCCTCCACCGTCGGGGGATACCCCCACCCCCGCCATGCGGACAGCCGGATCGCCCGGGAGGGCCGACCCCGGAAATGCTGGGCACATCACCGATCTCCCCACCATTGCCCAGGAGTTGCCCCATGCCCCGACGAAGGACCTTCCTGCGGGTGACGGCCGCGGCCGCCGCGGTCACCGCCCTGCTGGCCCCGTCCGCGACGGCCGCCCCCCGCCCCGACACGGTCCGGCAAGGCCTCAGCGCCCTCGTCCGGACCGACCACCTCCCGGGCGCGCTCGCTACCGTGACGGACCGCGACGGCCGCACCCGCACCTACACCGCGGGCGCCGAGGACGGACAGGTGCGCATCGGAAGCAACACCAAGACCTTCACCGCCGTGGTCGTGCTCCAGCTGGTCGGCGAGGGAAGGATCGGCCTCGACACCACGGTCGACACCTACCTCCCGGGACTCGTACCGGGCGAAGGGATCACGGTCCGCCAACTCCTCCAGCACACCAGCGGACTGCCCGACTACGAGGAGGACGTCAGCGACGCCATCCTCCGGCGCCGCTACTTCGAACCCCGCGACGTCCTCGACATCGCCCTCCGGCACAAGGCCGCCTTCCCCCCGGGCACCAGCTGGGCCTACAGCAACACGAACTACGTCGTGGCCGGCCTGATCGTGCAGAAGGTCACCGGACGCCCCCTCGCCGAGGAGATCGACAGGCGTGTCATCCGGCCCCTCGGACTGCGTCACACCTACTTCCCGGCCGCCGGCGACACGACCATCCGGGAGCCCCACCCCAGGGGCCACCACCAGGACTCGCCGGGCGCCCCGCTGCGCGACGTCACGGACATCGACCCCTCCGCGGCCTGGGCCGCGGGCCAGATGATCTCCACGAACTCCGACCTGAACCGGTTCTTCACCGCGCTCCTGGCCGGCGACCTCCTCCGGCCCGCCCAGCTCGCCCAGATGCGCACCACCATCCCCCTCGGCGACTCCGGCGCCGGCTACGGCCTGGGCCTGATGAGCCGGCCCCTGTCGTGCGGCGGTCTCTACTGGGGCCACGGCGGTGACATCACGGGCTACGAGACCCGCGGAGGAGTCACCGAGGACGGCCGCGCCGCCAACGTCACGGTGACCGTCGACCCCACCGACGGCGCGACCACGAAGCACGTCGAAGCCCTCGTGGACACCGCCCTCTGCCGAAGCGCCTGACCACCGTCCCCGTGCGGATGTCAGCCCCGGACGGCGGCCGGCCGCCGAGCCGGCGGGAGCGCGTAGCGATGTGATGCGCCCGGGCGCTCCGCGGGTGGCTCTGTTCAACCTCTCGTGCGGGTTGCCGCGCCCCTGGCCCGGAAACATGGATCTGGGGGCCCGGATGCCCGGCGCCCGGCCCCCCGCCTGCTCCCCGGCCGCCCCGTCCTCCCCCTTCCTCCCCCGGTGACCCGACCCGGAAGGACGATGGGACTGACGGGAAACCCCGAACCGGCTGTGAAACCGCCCGGCCGGAACACCGGCAGCCCACACCACCGGCCCGCGGACAGGGCGGCGGGTGGGCAGCTGCCGACCCGCCCCCACCCCTCGAGGGGGAGACAGCGGGCCCGCGCCGCGAGCCCCTACCCCCGCACCAGCACCGCCACCGGCTGCGCCGCCAGCAGCTGCGCCAGCGCCACCCGCCCCTCGTGGACCGTGCCCCCCGCCGCCGCCCACCGCCCCGCGGGCAGGTCCAGGGCGGTGTCGCGCCAGCCGCCCGCCGCCGCCAGGCGGTGGGAGAGGCGGGTGGCCACCGCGATGAGGCCGGGCGGGCGGGCGAAGGCCAGGCAGTGGCCGGCCGCCGGGCCCCGGGCCGCCAGGGGGGCGTAACCGGTGAACAGCCCGGGCCGGTCGCGGCGCAGCCGCAGCAGGGCGGCCGTCAGCGCGAGCTTCTCCCGCGCGAGGTCCGCCGGGACGGCGCCCGCGTCCAGGGCGGCCAGCGCCTCCCGGGGGAACTCGACGGGGCGGCGGTTGTCGGGGTCGACCAGCGCCCTGTACTCGTACTCGGCGCCCTGGTACACCTCCGGCACCCCCGGCATCGCCAGGTGCAGCAGGGTCATCCCCAGCACGTTGGCGCGGGCCGCCCGCGCCAGTTCCGGCGGGAGCTCCACCGCGTCCCGGGGCACCAGGTCCGCGATCCGCGCCTCGTACTCCTCGTCGGGGTCGGTCCAGGAGGTGTGCACCCCCGCCTCCCGCGCGGCCTTCAGCAGGGCGGCCGCCAGCCGGGACTCCCGCTCGGGCGCCGCGCCCAGCCCCAGCGCGCTCTGCCGGGCCGTCCACGCCATCCGGGGATCCGCCCCCGGCGGCACGACCGGCGCCCCCATCGCCTCCGGGGCCTGGGAGAGCACCGCGATCCGGGCCCGTACGTCCGCGCTGCGCTTCGTGTCGTGCGTGGACAGCACCGTCCCCGAGGCGGGCCAGTCCCGCTCCAGCTCCGCGCAGTACGCGTGGAACCCGGCGGCCGACACCGCCGGGTCCCCGGGCTCCCCGCCCACCTCGGTGGCCGACAGGAGGGGCGCCCACCGGTAGAAGGCCCGGTCCTCCAGGGACTTGGCGCGCAGGGCCGCCGAGGTCTGGGCGAACCGCGCCGCGAAGGCGGGGTCCCGCAGCAGCAGCGCCCGTACGCCGTCCACCGCCCGCGCCCCCGCCCGCCCGGCGGCCCGCTCCAGGGTCTCGGCCGACGGCCCCGGCCCGCCCGGGTACGTCCGGTACACCGGGAAGGCGATCAGCAACTCGCGCACGCCGTCGGCCAGTTCCGGCCCGGCCCAGCGTTCCAGCAGGGCCAGCTCGGCGGCGAGGTCGACGGTCAGCACCTCCCGCGCCGCGGCCGCGGCGGTCTCCTCCCACGAGGCGGGGCCGCCGCCGGACTCCCCGTACGCGCGGGCCAGCCGGGCCGCCCCCGCCGGGTCGGTGAACACCCCGTCGATCCGGTGCAGCGCGTCGTACCCGGTGGTGCCGGCCACCGGCCAGGACGACGGCAGCCGCTCCGGACGGGCCAGGATCTTCTCGACGACCACCCAGCAGGCGTCCCCGGTCGCGGCGCGCAGCCGGCGCAGGTACTGCTCCGGATCCGCCAGCCCGTCGACGTGGTCGATCCGCAGGCCGGACACCACCCCGTCCCGCACCAGCTGCAGCACCTTGGCGTGGGTCGCGGCGAACACGGAGGGGTCCTCCACCCGCACCCCGATCAGGTCGGAGATGGTGAAGAAGCGGCGGTAGTTGAGCCCGGTCCGGGCCTCGCGCCACCACGCGGCCCGGTACCACTGCGCGGCCAGCAGCTCCGGCATCGGCAGCGAGGCGGTGCCCGCGCGCAGCGGGAACTCGTGGGACCCGTACCGGAGCACCCCCGCCCCGTGGTCCACCTCGCCCTCCCGCGCCTCGTCCTCCCCGCCCAGCACCGGCAGCAGGACCTGCCCCCCGCCGCCCTCCCAGTCGATGTCGAACCACCGCGCGTACGGCGAGTGCGGCCCCTCCCGCAGCACCTCCCACAGGGGCCGGTTGAGCCGCAGCGGCGCCGGTACCGCCATGTGGTTCGGGACGATGTCCAGGACCAGCCCGAGCCCGTGGGCCCGGGCGGCCGCCGCGAGCGCGCGCAGCCCCCGCTCGCCGCCCAGCTCGGCCCGCACCCTCGTGTGGTCGGTGACGTCGTACCCGTGCTCCGAGCCCGGCACCGCCTCCAGCACGGGCGACAGGTGCAGGTGTGACACGCCGAGCGAGGAGAGGTACGGTACGGCTGCCTCGGCCGCCGCGAAGGTGAAGCGCGGGCCCAGCTGGAGACGGTAAGTGGACGACGGAGTGTCCGGCGTCCGAACACCGGATTCCGATCGGCTGATTGAATACTCCAGGCTCATGAGAACGTACGTACCCAGCCCGCGCGATTCCGTGCCATTACCCAATGCATCCGGGTGACTGCGCCGCGTTAGTGTCGATCAGGTGGTTGGAACCGTCAGTACCTATCGTCACGTCATCGCCCTGACCGGGCCCCTACTCCCGCTCGTCTCCTTCTTCGCCCGACTGCCCGTCGCGATGTCCCAGTTCGGGAGCGTCCTGCTGGTCGCCGAGACCAGCGGTTCGCTCGCCACCGCCGGAATCGTGGGAGGCACCCTCTCCGCCGGCCAGGTGGTCTTCGGGCCCCTCCTCGGCCGGCTCGCCGACCGCCACGGGCAGCGGCCCGTCGTCCTCACCGCGGCGGCCGTCAACGCCCTCGCCACCGCCGCCCTCGTCGCCGGCGCCCTCGGCGGCCTCGCGACCGCCCCGCTCGCCGCGATCGGCGCCGTCACGGGGGCCTCCGTACCGCTGATCGGGCCGCTCGCCCGCACCCGCTCCGTCGCGCTCGCGCACCGTGCGAAGGCCGACGAGAGGACCGTCGGCGCCGTGCACTCGCTCGAAGGCACCCTCGACGAGGTCTCGTTCGTCTTCGGCCCGGCCCTCGTCGGCCTCGCCGCGCTCCTCGCGCACCCGGCCGTCGCCCTCGGCGGCGCCGCCGCCCTGGTGGCCGTCTTCGGCACCGCGTACGCCCTGCACCCGACCGCCGCCGTCACCGCCGGGACCCCCGCACCGCGGCGCGCCCCCGGAGCCCGGCGTGCCCGGCAGCCCCGCGTGGTGCACGCCGTACGCGGCTCCCTCGCCCTCCAGGGCGCCATGTTCGGCGCCTGTCAGGCGGGAATCGCCTCGCTCACCGCGCAGTTGGGCGTCCCCGGCCAGGCCGGCGTCGTGTACGCCGCCATGGGGGTCGTCAGCGCCGCCGTCGGCCTCGCGCTCGGCGCGCTGCCCGCCCGCTTCGGACTGCGGCTGCGCTGGCGGGTGGCCACCGGCGCCGCGCTGGTCCTCTCGGTGCCGCTGCTGTTCACGCAGACCCTGTGGCCGCTGTATCTGGTCGTCACCGTCCTCGGCGCCGCGTACGCCCCTCACCTGATCACCGCGTTCGCGCTCACGGAGCGGGTGGTGGAGCCCGCCCGGCTCGCCGAGGCCATGGCCTTCGCCGCCAGCTCCCTGGTGGCCGGGCAGGCCGCCGCCCTGGCCGTCTCCGGCCGCCTCGCCGAGTCGTACGGGCCCGCCGGGGCCTTCGCCGTCGCGGTGGGCGCGGCCGCGCTGTGTCTGGCCATCGCCCTCGTCACCCGGGTGCCGTCCGCCCGGACCCGGTCCCAGGACCCGGACCAGGCCCAGGACCAGGCCCCCGACCGGGACCCGGCCCGGGACGCTCCCAAGCTGTTCATCCCGGCCCAGCGCACGGCCTCCCCCGAGGACTCGGCGGCCGGCTCCGGGACCGGCTACGCCGGCCGCTGAAGCACCACCAGGCACCGTCCCGTCAGCGCCACCCGGTCCCCGGCCGCGTACTGCGGCCCGGTGCCGGGTGGCAGTACCTCCGCCCGCGCCGTGTCCACGACCATCCGCCAGTGCGCCCCGTGGCCGGCCGGGACGGTGAAGTCCTGCGGTTCGGCGCCCGCGTTGAACATCAGCAGGAACGAGTCGTCGGTGATCCGCTCCCCGCGCGTGCCCGGCTCGGAGATCGCCTCCCCGTTGAGGAACACGGTCAGTGCCCGCGCGTGCTGCGCCTGCCAGTCCCGCGCCCGCATCTCCTCGCCGTGCGGGGTGAACCAGGCGATGTCGGAGAGTTCGTCGTGCGTGCCCTCCACCGGCCGGCCGTGGAAGAACCGGCGCCGCCGGAACACCGGGTGGTCGCGGCGCAGCCACACCATCCGCCGGGTGAACTCCAGCAGCGAGGGCGGGGGCTTGCCGGGCTCCGGCCAGGCCACCCAGGACAGTTCGTTGTCCTGGCAGTAGGCGTTGTTGTTGCCCTCCTGGGTGCGGCCGAACTCGTCGCCGTGGCTGAGCATCGGCACGCCCTGCGACAGCATCAGGGTCGCGGTGAAGTTCCGCATCTGCCGCGCGCGCAGCTCCCGGACCTCCGGGTCCTCGGTGGGGCCCTCGACCCCGCAGTTCCAGGACCGGTTGTGGGTCTCGCCGTCCCGGTTGCCCTCCCGGTTGGCCTCGTTGTGCTTCTCGTTGTACGAGACCAGGTCGTTCAGGGTGAAGCCGTCGTGGCAGGTGGTGAAGTTGATCGAGGCCAGGGGCCGTCGCCCGTCGTCCTGGTAGAGGTCGGAGGAGCCCGTCAGCCGTCCCGCGAACTCCGCGAGGGTGCGCGGCTGGCCGCGCCACAAGTCCCGTACGGTGTCCCGGTACTTGCCGTTCCACTCGGTCCACAGCGGCGGGAAGTTCCCCACCTGGTAGCCGCCCTCGCCCAGGTCCCAGGGCTCCGCGATCAGCTTCACCTGGCTGACCACCGGGTCCTGCTGCACCAGGTCGAAGAACGAGGACAGCCGGTCCACCTCGTGGAACTGCCGGGCCAAGGTGGCCGCGAGGTCGAAGCGGAAGCCGTCCACGTGCATCTCGGTCACCCAGTACCGCAGCGAGTCCATGATCAGCTGGAGGACGTGCGGGGAGCGCATCAGCAGCGAGTTCCCGGTACCCGTGGTGTCCATGTAGTGCCGGGGGTCGTCCGCGAGCCGGTAGTAGGAGGCGTTGTCGAGGCCCCGGAAGGACAGTGTCGGGCCCAGGTGGTTGCCCTCGGCGGTGTGGTTGTAGACCACGTCCAGGATCACCTCGATCCCGGCCTCGTGCAGCGCCCGCACCGCCGACTTGAACTCCAGCACCTGCTGGCCCCGGTCCCCGGAGGCGTAGCCGTTGTGCGGGGCGAAGAAGCCGATGGTGTTGTAGCCCCAGTAGTTGCTGAGACCGTCGTTCACGAGGCGGTGGTCGTTGACGTACTGGTGCACCGGCATCAGCTCCAGCGCCGTCACCCCGAGCTTCGCCAGGTGCCCGATCACCGCCGGGTGCGCGAGCGCCCCGTAGGTGCCCCGCAGCTCCTCCGGGAGGTCGGGGTGGCGCATGGTCAGGCCCTTCACGTGCGCCTCGTACAGCACCGTGTGGTGGTACTCGTGGCGCGGCGGCCGGTCGTTGGCCCAGTCGAAGTAGGGGTTCACCACGACCGAACTCATCGTGTGCGGGGCCGAGTCCAGGTCGTTGCGGGAGTCCGGCCGGCCGAAGTGGTAGCCGTACACCTCCTCGCCCCAGGACACCTTCCCGCTGATGGCCCGCGCGTACGGGTCCAGCAGCATCTTCGCCGCGTTGCAGCGCTGCCCGCGCTCGGGCTCGTACGGGCCGTGCACGCGGAACCCGTACCGCTGGCCGGGCATGATCCCCGGCAGGTAGGCGTGGCGCACGAAGGCGTCCGTCTCGCGCAGCTCTACGGCCGTCTCCGAGCCGTCGTCGTGCAGCAGACACAGCTCGATGCGCCGGGCCACCTCGGAGTAGACGGCGAAGTTGGTGCCCGCGCCGTCGTACGTGGCGCCCAGCGGATACGCCTGCCCCGGCCAGACTTGCATGGCTAACGACTCTTCCCATCCTGGTCCGGCTCGGTCCGGTCCGCGATCCGGCTGGACCGGGCACGGATGACGTCTCTGCCAGATCTTCCCCGAAAGAGGGTCCCCACGCGTGGACTTGGAATGCTGCCGATGGGTGAACCGGAGAGCTGATATGAGGGTCAACGGACTGTCCGGGCATCACATAATGGGTCAACGGACAGCCGGACCAGGGGACCTGAGGTCACTGGGGACGGCTTCGGGCTGCGTCGGGCCGCGTGCGCGGAGTACCCTTCCGTGATCACTGGAGACGGGCGTCCAGACGCAGAAGGCGGTGCACGGGTGAGCTCGGGAGGTCTGGAGCTGCCCCCTGGTGACAGCGGTCACGAGGGTGGCCCGGTGGACGCCGCGGGCGGTCCGGCGGGTACGGCCGGCGGCGTGCCGGGCGCGGCGGCGGCCGGGGCGGCGGTGTCACTGGCCCCGCAGGCGACCGGGGACGCGCGGGCCGGGGCCGAGCTGGACTGGGGCGCGGACGCGTGGAGCGAGGTCCGTACCCGGGCCCAGCGCGCGGGCCGTGCGTACATCTGGCTGAATCTCATCGAGCAGCGGCTGCGGTCGGTGGTCGGCGCCGTCCTGCGGCCGGTCTACGAGCCGGTGCACGGCGGTGACGACTGGGTCGTCGCCGCGGCGGGCCCCGCCGGGCAGGAGTGGGTGCAGCGGGCCGTGGCCGTGCGCGAGGTCAGCCGGCGCAAGGGCTACCTCCTCGACCCGGCCGACGACAACGTGCTGAGCTTCCTGACGCTGCCGCAGCTGCGGGAGCTGATGGTCCAGCACTGGCCGTGCTTCGAGCCGTACTTCGACGACCGGCGCGAGATCGAGCTGGCGCTCGACGAGCTGGAGGTCACCCGGAACGTGGTCTCCCGCAACCGGGCGCTGTCACGGGCGGTGCTGGAGCAGGCGGAGCGCGCCTCGGCGCGGCTGCTGGAGGTGCTGGGCGCCGGCTCGGGCAGCCCCTCGGCGGACCGGCTGCCGATCGACGCCGTCGAGGACCTGGTGGGGGACCGGTACGCGGACGTCATCTCGGTCCACCCGGACCGGGTGCGGCTGCAGCGGCAGCTGCCGGCGGAGGACCTGTTCGGGGGCGCGCGGCGGCTCGACGCCATCGGCATAGGCCTCAACCTGCTGGTGCAGAACTTCTCGGGGCGCAGGCTCGTCCGGCTGACGGAGGCGGGCTGCCGGGTGCGGCTGCTGTTCCTGAACCCGGCGAGCAGCGCGGTCAAGCGGCGCGAGCGGGAGCTGGGGCTGCGCAAGGGCGAGCTGAGCCGGTCGGTGGAGATGAACATCCTGCACGTGCGCCGGGTGCGGGCGGGCCTGAAGGACCCGTCGCGCTTCGACATCCACGTCTTCGACGAGACCCCGCGCTTCACCGCCTACCTGGTGGAGGGGCAGTCCTCGGGCATCGCGGTGGTCCAGTCGTACCTGAGGCGGGCCCGGGGGATGGAGGCGCCCGTGCTGGTGCTGCGCGGGGGCGGCCGGGGCGTCCCGAAGGACGCCGACCACGGGCTGTTCCAGACGTACCGGGAGGAGTTCGAGTCGGTCTGGGAGGACTCGCGGCCGGTGTCGTGAGGGTGGGCCCGTGACCCCGGGCTTACCAGGTGGGGTCCGGGCCGGCGCCCGGGGGGTGCCCCGGCCGGGTGTCAGTGGCGCGTGGCAGGCTGAAACGCGTTGACCGGAAACACGGGGGAGGGGCGCGTCATGGAGGCGTGGCACGGGGGAGCGCTGGTCGGGTTCGACCTGGAGACGACCGGTACGGAGCCGGGGGAGTCCCGGATCGTGACGGCCGCGGTGGTCGAGGTGCGGGGCGGCGAGGTACGGGCGAGGCGCGGCTGGCTCGCGGATCCGGGGACACCGATCCCGCAGGAGGCCGCGGCGATCCACGGGATCAGCACGGAGCGGGCCGTCGCCGAGGGCCGTCCGGCGGCGGAGGTCGCCGAGGAGGTCGCGGCGGCACTGGTGGAGCACTGGCGCGGCGGCGCGGTGGTCGTCGCCTACAACGCGGCCTTCGACCTGACGCTGCTCTCGGCCGAGCTGGCCCGGTACGGGCTGCCCTCGTTCGCCGACCGGCTGGGCGGGCCCGAGACCGGGCCGGTCGTGGACCCGCTGACGATAGACCGGGCCGTGGACCGCTTCCGGCGGGGCAAGCGGACGCTGGAGGCGGTGTGCGGGGTGTACGGGGTCACCCTCGACGCGGCGCACGACGCGGGGGCCGATGCGCTGGCGGCGGTTCAGGTGGCCCGGGCCATAGCCGCCCGGCACCCCGAGGTGGCGGCACTCAGCCCGGCGGAGCTGCATGACCGTCAGGGCGGCTGGCACGCCCGCTGGGCCCGTGACTTCCAGTCCTACCTGCGCCGCCAGGGCAGCCCGGACGCGGTGATCGACACGGCCTGGCCCCTGCGCGGCCTCCTCCCGGCCCCGGCCTGACGCGGCCCCCGGGGGTGTCCGCGACGTGGCGCCCGCCGCCCGGCGGGTGGGCCGCCGGCCGCGCCGGGAGTGCGCGCCGCGCACCGCGAGATCCGCCCGATCCCGGCCACCCGGCAGCCCGTGCCCCGGCCTGATCCGAAGACCCTAGAAGGGGTGCCAGCGGGTTTCCGTGTCGCCTTCGCGGAGGGAGGCCACGCGGCGGCGGAACTCGGCGAGGGCCTGCGGGTTGGCGGGGGCGTGCTGGGCGACCCAGGCGCAGCTCGCCGTCTCGCGGGCGCCGCGCAGGACCGCGCAGCCCTCCCACTCCCGGACGTCCCAGCCGTACGCCGCCGTGAAGGCGCCGTACGCGGCGGCGGGCATCCCGTACCGGTCGCGGGACAGGGCCATGACCACCAGGTCGTGTTCGCGCAGGTCCGAGGAGACGGTCTCCAGGTCCACCAGCACCGGTCCGTCCGGGCCCACGTGCACGTTGCGCGGCAGGGCGTCGCCGTGGACGGGGCCGGGGGTCAGGTGCGGGGTGAGCGCGGCGACCTCGCCCGCGTAGGCGTCGCGCCGGGCGCGCAGGTACGCCGCGTCCTCGGGGTCGACGGCGTTGCCGGCCAGCCGGAGCCATCGCTCGACCCCGCCCAGCAGGTCCCGCGCGGGCAGTGCGAAGGGGGGCGCGGGCAGCGCGTGCAGCGGCCGCAGCAGCGCCGCGAGGTCCTCGGGGCCGGCCGGGCGCAGGGGGGCCGGGAGCCGGTGCCAGACCGTCAGCGGGTGCCCGCCGACCAGCCGGGGCGCCGGTTCGGCGGCCCGGACCGCCGGGATCCCGGCCTCCGCGAGCCAGCCCGCCACCGCGAGTTCCCGTTCGGCCCGTTCCAGCAGGGCCGCCTCGCGGCCCACCTTGACCACCAGGCCGCCGGCCGCGAAGACGGCGTTCTCGCCGAAGGCGAGCAGCTCGGGGCGGTCCGCCCCGGTGCCCGCGAATCCCGCCTCCGCCAGTACGTCCCTGGCCCGCGCCTCGTCCATGCGTTCGTCTCGTCCTTCGCCGGATCGTCGTGATCACCGTGAGTCCGCCCAGTCTCGCATTGCGGGCCCGGGAGGGCCGGGTGGGGCGGGAATCGGCCAGTGCGTCGGTTTTCGGGCGGGACGGCCCGGGCGGCGCCTTTTCCGTTGCACGAGACGTCTCGTCTCGTTATGGTCGGGTCATGATTCCAGCAGCCACGGCCAAACCCGCACACATCGCCATGTTCTCCATCGCCGCCCCCGGGCACGTCAACCCGAGCATCGAGGTCATCCGGGAGCTCGTCGCCAGGGGACACCGCGTCAGCTACGCCATCCCCGCCTCCTTCGCCGAGAGGGTCGCCGAAACCGGTGCCACCCCGGTGGTCTGGACGTCCGTCCTGCCCACCGAGGACGAGCCCGAGGGATGGGGCACCGAACTCGTCGACAACCTCGAACCCTTCCTGAACGACGCGGTCCAGGCGCTCCCGCAGCTCGCCGACGCCTTCGAGGGCGACGAACCCGACCTCGTCATCCACGACATCACCGCCTACCCGGCACGCGTCCTCGCCCGCCGCTGGGGCGTCCCCCAGATCTCCCTCTCCCCGAACCTGGTCGCCTGGACCGGCTACGAGGAGGAGGTCGGCGCCCCGATCACCGCGCAACTGCGCGCCTCCGAGCGCGGGCGGGCCTACTACGCGCGCTTCCGCGCCTGGCTCGACGAGAACGGCATCGACGAGGACCCCGACCACTTCGTCGGCCGGCCGACGCGCAGCATCGTCCTGATCCCGCGCGCCCTCCAGCCGCACGCCGACCGGGTCGACGAGTCCGTCCACACCTTCGTCGGCGCCTGCCAGGGCGACCGCAGCGCCACCCAGGGCACCTGGGAGCGGCCCGCCTCCGCCGAGGGGAAGAAGGTCCTCCTCGTCTCCCTCGGCTCCGCCTTCACCCACCAGCCCGCCTTCTACCGCGCCTGCGTCGAGGCCTTCGGCGGCCTCCCCGACTGGCACGTGGTCCTGCAGATCGGCAGGTTCACCGACGAGGCCGAACTGGGCGAGGTCCCCGCCAACATCGAGGTCCACCGCTGGGTCCCCCAGCTGGACATCCTGCGCCAGGCCGACGCCTTCATCACCCACGCCGGCGCCGGCGGCAGCCAGGAGGGCCTGGCCACCGCCACCCCGATGGTCGCCGTACCGCAGGCCGTCGACCAGTTCGGCAACGCCGACATGCTCACCGCCCTCGGCGTCGCCCGCCGCGTCGACACCGAGGACGCCGACGCCGCCACCCTGCGCGAGGCCGTCCTCGGCCTGCTCGCCGACCCCGAGGTCGCCGCCCGCGCGGAAGCCGTCCGCGCCGGCATGGCCGCCGAAGGCGGAACGCGGCAGGCCGCCGACCTCATCGAGGCCGCACTGTCATAGCCACCGCCTAGGGTGCGGCCATGACGAAGACGACGGGCACGAAGAAGTACGCCGCCCTCCTGCGCGGCATCAACGTCGGCGGGAACAAGAAGGTCCCGATGGCCGAGCTGCGCTCCGTCCTGGAGGGCCTCGGCCACCGCGACGCGCAGACGTACCTGCAGAGCGGCAACGCCGTCTTCAGCAGCGCGGAGACCGACACCACCGCCCTCGCCCGGGGCCTGGAGGCGGCCATCGAGGCCCGCTTCGGCTTCCGCGTGCCCTGCCTCGTCGTCGACGGGGACCACCTCGCGGCCGTCGTCGCGGCCTGCCCCTTCCCGGCGGACGAACTGGAGGGCAGGCAGCTCCACGCCACCTTCTTCTCCGAGCAGCCGGGCCCCGAGCGCTTCGCCGCGCTCGACGGCGCCGCGTACCTCCCGGAGGAGTACCGGCTGGGGGACCGCGTCCTCTACCTCTACGCCCCGGACGGCCTCGGCCGCTCCAGACTGGGCGAGGCCCTCGCCCGGCCCGCCGTCGTCAAGGGCCTGGACGTCACCACCCGCAACTGGAACACCGTCGTCAAGCTCGTGGAGCTGACCCGCCCCTGAGCACCGACGCCCTACCCGGCCCCCACCGCGTCGAGCAGCGCCAGGTCGCCGTCGGACAGGGACAGCGCCGCCGCGTCCAGGTTCTCCGCCAGGTGCACCGGGGAGCCGGTGCCCGGCGTCGGGCACAGCACCGGCGAGCGGTGCAGCAGCCACGCCAGCGCCACCTGCCCCCGGGTCGCCCCGTGCGCCCCGGCCACCTCCGCTACGGCGGTCGCACCCGTACGCGTCAGGGCCCCGCTGCCGAGCGGGTAGTACGGCAGGAAGGCGATCCCGCGCGCCTCGCACAGCGCCAGCACGTCGGCGGAGGACCGGTCCCGCAGGTTGAACGGGTTCTGCACCGCGGCGACCGGCACCGACTCCACCGCCAGGAGCAGCTGCTCCACCGTCACGGTGTCCAGACCGATGTGCCGGATCTTCCCCTCCGCCCGCAACTCCGCCAGCGCGCCCAGCTGTTCGGCCACCGGCACCGCCGGGTCGAAGCGGTGCAGCTGGTACAGGTCGATCCGCTCCAGCCGCAGCCGCCGCAGGCTCGCCTCGCACATCCGCCGCAACTCCTGCGGCCGGCCCGCCACGTGCCACTCGTCCGGGCCGGTGCGCACCACCCCGCCCTTGGTGGCGACCACCAGCCGCTCCCCGTACGGGTGCAGGGCTTCGGCGACCAACTCCTCGGCCAGCCCGGGCCCGTAGTTGTCGGCGGTGTCGATCAGGGTCACGCCCCGCTCCACCGCGGCCCGCAGCAGCGCCCGGGCCTCGGCGCGGCTGCCGCGCGGCCCCCAGTAGCCGGCGCCGACCAGTCCGCCCGTGCCGAGACCGATACGGCGGACGGGCAGGTCCCCGCCGAGAAGGAACGTCGGATTCGTCATGGCCCGAACGTAGCCGGGCGCTGCGGGTGTGTCAGGCTCGGGGCATGCGGTACATCATCATCGGCGCCGGAGCGATCGGCGCGACCATCGGCGGACGCCTCGCCGAGACGGGCCGGGAGGTCGTCCTCGTCGCGCGCGGCGCGCACGCCGAGGCGCTCAAGGCCGACGGGCTGCGGCTCACCACCGCCGACGGCACCCGCGTGCACCGGCTCCCCGTGGTCACCGGCCCGCCGGAACTGGGCGAGCTGCGGCCGGACGACGTCCTGCTGCTCACGGTGAAGACGCAGGACGCCATCGCGGCCCTGGACGCGTGGGGCGACGCGGAGGTCGCAGGCGGCGGCACGGCCGCGCAGCGGCTGCCGCTGCTGTGCGCGCAGAACGGCGTGGAGAGCGAACGGCTCGCGCTCCGCCGCTTCTCCCGGGTGTACGGGGTCTGCGTCTGGCTCCCCGCCACCTTCCTGGAGCCGGGAGTGGTCTCGGCCCTGTGCTCCCCGCTCACCGGGATCCTGCACCTCGGGCGGGCCGCCGGCGGGTCGGACGCGCGGATCCGGGCGATCGCCGCCGACCTCGGCGGGGCGGGCTTCGAGGCGCCCGTCGTCGAGGACGTGATGCGGTGGAAGTACGCGAAGCTGCTCGGGAACCTGGGCAACGCCGTCCAGGCGACCACCGGCCCCGAGCCGGACCCGGCCAAGGCCGCCCTGCTGCTGCGCGCCGTCCGGGAGGGCAGAGCCGCCTTCGACGCGGCGGGCATCGGCTACGTCACCGAGGCCGAGCAGGCGGCGGCCCGCGACGGCAAGGTCGACCAGCCCGCGGGCGTCCGCGGCGGCTCCTCCTGGCAGAGCCTGGCCCGCGGCACGGGCTCGGTGGAGGCCGACTACCTCAACGGTGAGATCTCCCTGCTGGGGCGCCTGACCGGCGTGCCCACCCCGGTCAACGACGTCCTGCGCCACGCGGCGAACATCTTCGCCCGGGAAGGCCTCCCGCCGGGGGCGATGTCCATCGCCGACCTGACCTCCCTGGCCGACGAGGCCGCGGCCCGCGGCTGACGGGGCCCGCCGCCCCCGGCGACGGGGGCGGCACCTCGGGCCCTCAGGCCGTCAGGGCCCGGTGCGGGGCGCCGGCCGGGGCCGCGGTGTCGTAGCGGTGCAGCAGGAGGCGGGCCAGCTCGACGGTGGCGCCCAGGACGGGCGCGATCACGTCCGCGCCCGCGGCCTCGGCGCCCGCCGAGATGCGGTCGGGCAGGAAGCCCGGGGCGATGACGTACGGGGCGACCGCCACGCGGCGGACGCCCTCCGCGCGCAGGGCGCGTACGGCGTCCTCCGTGCGGGGAAGGGCGGCGGAGGCGAACGCGGGCCGCACGGCGCACCAACCGGTGTGCCGCCACTCCCGCGCGATTTCAGCGATCACCGCGATCGCCTCCGGGTCGGTGGAACCGGCGGACGCGAGGACGACACCGGTCGTCGCGCGGTCCGCCGGGGTGAGGCCGAGGCCGGCCTCGGCGAGGCGGCGCTCCAGGGAGGCCACCAGCAGGGGGTGCGGGCCCAGGACGTCCGCGACCCGGACCGAGAGGTCGGGGAGCCGGACGGCCGACTCCGCCAGGACGGCCGGGACGTCGGCCTTCGCGTGGAAGGCCCGGGTCAGGAGCAGGGGCAGGGCCACGACCTCGCGGACGCCCGACAGGTAGAGGGAGGCCAGGGACTGGGAGACGGTCGGGCCGTTGAAGTCCAGGAAGGCCGTCTCCACCCGGAGCCCCGGCCGCAGCGACCGGGCCCGCCCGACGAGGGCGTGCACGGTCGCCGCGTGCCGCGGATCGCGGCTGCCGTGGGCGATGACCAGAAGTGCGCGGGACATCGGGTGCTCAGTTCTTGACCAGGAGGCCGCGGCTGCGCAGGACCCACCGCTCGACGGGGCTGAAGATCAGCAGGTCGATGGCGATGCCCACGACCAGGATCAGGATGATCGCGAGGAACACGCCCGGCAGGTCGATGTTGTTGCGGCCGTTCTCCAGGAGCTGGCCCAGGCCGAGGCCCAGGTCGGGGGAGCTGGCGATGATCTCGGCGGCCATCAGGGAGCGCCAGGAGAAGGCCCAGCCCTGCTTGAGGCCGGCGACGTAGCCGGGCAGGGCCGCGGGCAGGACCACGTGCCAGGCACCGCGCAGGCCCGTGGCCCCCAGGGTGCGGCCGGCCCGCAGGAACAGCGGCGGGATCTGGTCGATGCCGGAGACGAGGCCGTTGGCGATCGACGGCACCGCGCCGAGCAGGATCACCGTGTACATCATGGCGTCGTTGAGGCCGAACCAGAGCACGGCCGGCGGCACCCAGGCGACCGACGGCAGCGACTGGAGGCCCTGGAGGATCGGGCCGATCGCGGCGCGGACGAACCTCACCCGGGCGACGAGCAGGCCGAGCGGGGTGCCGATGGCGAGGGCGAGGAGGAAGCCGAGGAGGCCCCGGGAGACCGAGGTCCAGACGACCTCGACGAGCGTCCCCTTGAGCCACATGTCGGACAGGCTGTGCCAGACGGCGGACAGGGCGGGGAGCTTGGTCTCCTCGGTGACCTTCGCCGAGACCAGGACCTGCCAGACCACCAGCACCAGGGTGACGGCGAGCGCCGGGGGCAGGACCTTCTTGGTGAGGACCTCGCGCACCGGCGTGCGGTGGGTCTGGACCGCGTCGAGGGCGTCCAGGCCGGCCTCCAGGCCGGCCAGGTCGTCGGTCTTCGCCGGGGCCTTCGAAGTGGTGTCAGTGCTGGCCATGGCGGCGGATCTCCCCACGCAGGTGTTCAGTGATCTCGAGGGACAGTTCCGCGACGTCCGCGTCCTCGATGCGGCGCGGCTGCGGGATGTCCACGGTCCATTCCTTCGCGACCCGCCCCGGGCGGGAGGAGAGGAGGACCACGCGCTGGGCGAGGCGGACGGCCTCGCGCACGTTGTGGGTGACGAACAGGACCGACACGCCGGTCTCTTCCCAGATGCGGGTGAGCTCGCCGTGCAGGACGTCGCGGGTGATGGCGTCGAGGGCCGCGAACGGCTCGTCCATCAGCAGGAGGCGGCTGTCCTGGGCGAGGGCCCGGGCGAGGGCGACGCGCTGGCGCATGCCGCCGGAGAGTTCGTGGACCCGCTTGCCGTACGCGCCGCCGAGCCGGACCAGCTCCAGCAGCCGGTCGGCCTCGGGCTTGCGGTCGGCCTTGGCGACGCCGCGCAGGCGCAGCGCCAGCTCGATGTTCTTGCCCGCGGTGAGCCACGGGAACAGGGCGTGCTCCTGGAACATCAGGGCCGGACGGCCGAGGGTCTCGATGGACCCCGCCGACGGCTTGTCCAGACCCGCGACCAGGTTCAGCAGGGTGGACTTGCCACACCCCGATGCCCCCAGGAGCGTGACGAACTCCCCGGGAGCGACATCGAGGCTGATGTCGTCCAGGACGAGCTGCGATCCGGCCGGGCCGGAGAAGGACTTCGAGACGTGCTCGATGCGGGCGGCGTGCGTCTGCTCCGCTACCGAGCCCTCGGCAGCCTTGGCGAGAGTGGTGGCCATGGTCGTCACCTCCTGGGATTGCTGGACTACGGGTTACTTGGCGCCGAGGCCGGCGTCGGACACCGGGGGCTTGCCGGCGGCCTTGAGGACCTTGTTCAGGAGCGTCAGGTCGTAGATGCCGGCCAGGTCGGGGTTCTCCAGGAGCTTGGCCTTGACCGCCCACTCCGACTGCTTCTTCAGCGTCGCCGCCAGCGGGTCGTCGGTGACCGAGATGCTCGGCCACGCCGGGTCGATGACCTTCGGGTCCAGCCCCTTGCCGGTCTCGGCGAGGAGCCGGGCGTTCGCGGAGGCCTTCGCCTTGTCCTGGTTGGAGTGGATCCACTCGTTGGTCTTCACCGTGCCGCGCAGTACGGCCTCGACGACGTCCGGGTGCTCCTTGAGGAACTTCTGCGACACGATGACGTTCGTGATCACGAACTTGTTCCCCGGCCACAGGCTGCCCTCGTCGAGGAGGACGGAGCCGCCGTCGGAGACGAGCTTGGATGCGGTGGGCTCGGGCACCCAGGCGCCGTCGATCGAACCCTGCTTGAAGGCGTCGGGGGTGACCTTGTTGTCCGTACGGACCACCGACACGTCGCCCTTGCCGGACTCGGGGTCGACCGACCAGCCCTTCTCGGAGATCCAGTTGAGGAACGCGACGTCCTGCGTGTTCCCCTTCTGCGGGGTGGCGATCTTCTTGCCCTTGAGGTCGTCCAGGGTCTTGATCTTGTCCGGGTCCACGACCAGCTTGACGCCGCCGGAGGCGGAGCCGGAGATGATCCGCAGGTTGGAGCCCTTGGACTTGACGTAGCCGTTGATGGACGGCGAGGGCCCGATGAAGCCGATGTCGAGGGAGCCGCCGTTGAGGGCCTCGATCTCGGAGGGGCCGGCGTTGAAGGACTGCGGCTTGACCTTGGTGCCGTTCAGCTCCTTCTCGATCAGGCCCTCCTGGAGGCCGACCAGGGCGGTGGCGTGGGTCAGGTTCGGGAAGTACCCGATGCGGACCTCGGACGCGGAGAGCTTCTGGCCGCCGCCGTCGGCGGCGGCCGGCCGGGCGTCCGCGTCGGCGGTCTTCTCGGCCTGGGACCCGTAGCCGCAGGAGGCGAGGGCGCCGATCAGCAGCGGCAGGGCGGCGACGGCGGCGAGGCCGCGGCGCGGGGTCTTGCGGGTGTCACGGGTGGCAGGCACGGGAGGGCTTCCTCTCGACGCGCCGTCAGGGGACTACGGCGCGGGTCTTCGTCTGTGGTGCGTGGGCGGGTACGGCTCGCGGGGGGTGCGCATGAGGTGCGCGTACGTCATCGCGCACATCGCGCCACCCCTCCCTGGCCGCTGCCGAGGGCGCCGCTGCCCACGCGGCCGCCCTCCTTCGCGAAAGTGGAGTACATGTCGGCGGGCATCACTAGAAGTCCCACCCGTCCTCGTCCGCAGCCACGACCTCGGCCCTGGAGGCGAAGGACTCGCCGGCCATGCCGGCCGCCAGGGTGGTGCCGTCGGCCGGGTCGATCAGCAGGAAGGAGCCGGTGCGGCGGGAGTCGGCGTACGCGTCGAGCGCGAGGGGCTCGGCGGTGCGGACGACGACGCGGCCGATGTCGTTGGCCACCAGCTGCCCGGGGTCCGGGTGCTGGGACAGGTCGTCCAGCGTGAGCCGGGAGGGGATCTCCTTGACGATCGCCTTGACCGTGCGCGTCGTGTGCTTGATCAGCACCCGTGCGCCGACGGCCAGCGGCTGGTCCGCGACGTGGCAGACGGTGGCGACGACGTCCTGCGTGGTCGCCGGGGCGGTCGCGGACGGCGCGATCAGGTCGCCGCGCGAGATGTCGATGTCGTCCTTGAGGCGCAGGGTCACCGACTGCGGGGACCAGGCGATGTCCACGGACTCGCCGAGGGCGTCGATGCCCTCGATGACCGAGGTGCGGCCCGACGGCAGGACGGTGACGGCCTCGCCGACGCGCAGGACGCCGGAGGCGATCTGGCCCGCGTAGCCGCGGTAGTCGGGGTGCTCGGCGGTCTGCGGGCGGATCACGTACTGCACCGGGAAACGCGCCGGGCAGGCGGTGAGGTCGTGGCTGACCGGGACGGTCTCCAGGTGCTCCAGGACGGTCGGGCCGCCGTACCAGTCCATGTTCGCGGAGGGCTCGACCACGTTGTCGCCGGCGAGGGCCGAGATCGGGATCGCGGTGATCTCCGGGACGCCCAGCTCCGAGGCGTACGCGTTGAACTCCTCGGCGATCTTCGCGAAGACCGGCTCCTGGTAGCCCACGAGGTCCATCTTGTTGACGGCGAGGACGACGTGGGGGACGCGCAGCAGGGCGGCGACGGCGGCGTGCCGGCGGGTCTGCTCGATGACGCCGTTGCGGGCGTCGACGAGGACCACGGCGAGGTCGGCGGTGGAGGCGCCGGTGACCATGTTCCGGGTGTACTGCACGTGCCCGGGGGTGTCGGCCAGGATGAACCGGCGGCGGGCGGTGGCGAAGTAGCGGTAGGCCACGTCGATGGTGATGCCCTGCTCGCGTTCGGCGCGCAGGCCGTCGGTGAGCAGCGCCAGGTCCGGGGCGTCCTGGCCGCGGTCGGCGGAGACCCGCTCCACGGCCTCCAGCTGGTCCTCCAGGACCGACTTCGAGTCGTGCAGCAGGCGGCCCACGAGGGTGGACTTGCCGTCGTCGACGGAACCCGCGGTGGCGAAGCGCAGCAGCGTGGTGGCGCTGAGCTGCTCGGTGGTGGTCGTCATGGTTAGAAGTACCCTTCGCGCTTGCGGTCTTCCATCGCGGCCTCGGACAGCTTGTCGTCGGCGCGGGTCGCGCCCCGCTCGGTGAGCCGGGACACGGCGATCTCGGCGATCACGGCGTCGAGGTCGGCGGCGTCGGAGTCGACGGCGCCGGTGCAGGACATGTCACCGACGGTGCGGTAGCGCACGAGGCGCTTCTGCACGGGCTCGGACTCCTTGGGGCCGCCCCATTCGCCGGCGGTCAGCCACATGCCGTTGCGCTGGAAGACGTCACGCTCGTGCGCGAAGTAGATCTCGGGGAGTTCGATGTCCTCGCGGGCGATGTACTGCCAGACGTCGAGCTCGGTCCAGTTGGAGAGGGGGAAGACGCGGACGTGCTCGCCGGGGGCGTGGCGGCCGTTGTAGAGCTGCCACAGTTCGGGGCGCTGGCGGCGGGGGTCCCACTGGGAGAACTCGTCGCGCAGGGAGAACACGCGCTCCTTGGCGCGGGCCTTCTCCTCGTCGCGGCGGCCGCCGCCGAAGACGGCGTCGAACCTGAGCTGCTGGATGGCCTCGGTGAGCGGGACGGTCTGCAGCGGGTTGCGGACGCCGTCGGGGCGCTCGCGGAGCTTGCCGGCGTCGATGTACTCCTGGACGGAGGCCACGTGCAGGCGCAGGCCGTGCTTCTCGACGGCGCGGTCGCGGTAGGCGAGGACCTCGGGGAAGTTGTGCCCGGTGTCCACGTGCAGCAGCGCGAACGGCACCGGCGCGGGCGCGAAGGCCTTCAGCGCCAGGTGCAGCATGACGATGGAGTCCTTGCCGCCGGAGAACAGGATCACCGGCTTCTCGAACTCGCCCGCCACCTCGCGGAAGATGTGCACCGCCTCGGACTCGAGGGCGTCGAGGTGCGACAGCGCGTAGGGCGCGTCGGAGCCGGACTCGGTGTGCGGGTGCGCGGCGGTGGTCATGCCAGACCCCTCTCGGTGAGCAGTGCGTGCAGGGCGGAGGCCGACTCCTGCACGGTCTGCGTGTGCGACTCGATGCGGAGGTCCGGGTTCTGCGGTGCCTCGTAGGGGTCGTCGACGCCGGTCAGACCGGAGATCTCGCCCGCCGCCTGCTTGGCGTACAGGCCCTTCACGTCGCGCTCGGAGCACACCTCGACGGGGGTGGCCACGTGCACTTCGAGGTAGTTCGTCGAAGCGGCGGCGTGCCGCTTCGCGACGGCCTCGCGGCTGTCGGCGAACGGCGCGATCACGGGGACGAGGGCCTTCACGCCGTTGCTGGCGAGGAGTTCGGCGACGAAGCCGATCCGCTGCACGTTGGTGTGCCGGTCCTCGCGGCTGAAGCCCAGGCCCGCGGAGAGGAACTCGCGGATCTCGTCCCCGTCGAGCACCTCCACCCGGTGGCCCTCGGCGCGCAGCCGCTCGGCCAGCGCGTACGCGATGGTGGTCTTGCCCGCGCTGGGCAGACCGGTCAGCCACACCGTGGCTCCCTGGCCGGTCACGCTCATCCGCTTCTCCGTAAGTTCCGTGGTTTCCGTAGGTGTCGTGGTCATCAGCCGTGCAGTCCGCACTCGGTCTTGCCGCGTCCGGCCCAGCGTCCGGCCCGCGCGTCCTCGCCCTCCGCGACCCGGCGGGTGCAGGGGGCGCAGCCGACGGAGGCGTAGCCGTCCGTCAGCAGCGGGTTGGTGAGGACCCCGTGCTCGGCGACGTACGCGTCCACGTCGTCCTGCGTCCAGCGGGCGATGGGGGAGACCTTGATCTTGCCCCGCTTCTCGTCCCAGCCGACGACCGGGGTGCCCGCCCGGGTGGGGGACTCGTCGCGGCGCAGGCCCGTCGCCCACGCGTCGTACGCGGTCAGGCCCTCTTCGAGGGGCTTGACCTTGCGCAGCGCGCAGCACAGGTCCGGGTCGCGGTCGTGGAGCCTCGGCCCGTACCGGGCGTCCTGCTCGGCGACCGACTGGCGCGGGGTCAGCGTGATGACGTTGACGTCCATCACCGCCTCCACCGCGTCCCGGGTGCCGATCGTCTCCTCGAAGTGGTACCCGGTGTCGAGGAAGACCACGTCCACACCCGGAGCGACCCGCGAAGCCAGGTGGGCGACGACGGCGTCCTCCATGGAGGAGGTCACGCAGAACTTCTTCCCGAAGGTGTCGACCGCCCAGCGCAGGATGTCCAGCGCGGAGGCGTCCTCGAGGTCGCGGCCCGCCTGCTCGGCCAGTTCTCTGGGACTCGCGTCTTGAGTGGTGGTCATATCTCGTCCCCTCCAGCGGCGTTGGACTGGACACCCCGGGACAGCAGGCCGAGGTACTTGAGCTGGAAGGCCCGGTTGCAGGCCCTGCATTCCCAGGCGCCGTGACCCGTTTCGTGGGGAAACAGGTCCTCGTCGCCGCAGTACGGGCAGTAGAACGGTGCGGCGCGCTCGCTCATGAGAGGCTCGCGTCGCTGGCGCGGCCGACCCAGGCGGCGAAGCGCTCGCCGTCCTCGCGCTCCTCTTCGAAGCGCTTGACGACCCGCTCGACGTAGTCGGGCAGACCGGCCGAGGTGACCTTGAGGCCGCGGACCTTGCGGCCGAAGCCGGCCTCCAGGCCGAGGGCGCCGCCGAGGTGGACCTGGTAGCCCTCCACCTGGTTGCCGTCGTCGTCCAGGACCAGCTGCCCCTTGAGACCGATGTCCGCCACCTGGATACGGGCGCAGGCGTTCGGGCAGCCGTTGATGTTGATGGTGAGCGGCTCGGCGAAGTCCGGCAGGCGGCGCTCCAGCTCGTCGATCAGCGAGGCGCCGCGCGCCTTGGTCTCGACGATGGCCAGCTTGCAGAACTCGATGCCGGTGCAGGCCATCGTGCCGCGGCGGAACGGGGACGGCTTGACCCGCAGGTCCAGCGCCTCCAGGGCGGCGACGACGGAGTCGACCCGGTCGGCCTCGATGTCGAGGACGATCATCTTCTGCTCGGCGGTGGTCCGCAGGCGGCCGGAGCCGTGCTGCTCGGCGACGTCCGCGATCTTGGTGAGGGTGGCGCCGTCCACCCGGCCGACGCGGGGCGCGAAGCCGACGTAGAACCTGCCGTCCTGCTGCTGGTGCACGCCGACGTGGTCGCGCCACTGGCCGCTGGGCTGCTCGGGCGCGGGGCCGTCGGTCAGCTTGCGCTTGAGGTACTCGTCCTCCAGGACCTGGCGGAACTTGGCCGCGCCCCAGTCGGCGACCAGGAACTTCAGGCGGGCGCGGGTGCGCAGGCGCCGGTAGCCGTAGTCGCGGAAGATCGAGATGACGCCCTCGTAGACGTCGGGGACCTCGTCCAGGGAGACCCAGGTGCCCAGGCGCACGCCCAGCTTGGGGTTGGTGGACAGGCCGCCGCCGACCCACACGTCGAAGCCGGGACCGTGCTCGGGGTGGTTCACGCCGACGAAGGCGATGTCGTTGATCTCGTGCGCCACGTCGAGCAGCGGCGAGCCGGAGACCGCCGACTTGAACTTGCGCGGCAGGTTGGAGAAGTCCGGGTTGCCGACGATGCGGCGGTAGATCTCCTCGATGGCGGGCGTGCCGTCGATGATCTCGTCCTGGGCGATGCCGGCGACGGGCGAACCGAGGATGACGCGGGGCGTGTCACCGCAGGCCTCGGTGGTCGACAGGCCGACGGCCTCCAGACGGCGCCAGATCTCGGGAACGTCCTCGATCCGGATCCAGTGGTACTGCACGTTCTGGCGGTCGGTGAGGTCGGCGGTGCCCCGCGCGAACTCCTCGGAGATCTCGCCGATGACGCGGAGCTGCTCGGTGGTCAGCCGGCCGCCGTCGATGCGGACGCGCAGCATGAAGTACTTGTCGTCCAGCTCCTCCGGCTCCAGGATCGCGGTCTTGCCGCCGTCGATCCCGGGCTTGCGCTGGGTGTAGAGGCCCCACCAGCGCATGCGGCCGCGCAGGTCGTTGGGGTCGATCGAGTCGAAGCCCGTCTTGGAGTAGATCGTCTCAATGCGCGTCCGCACGTTGAGACCGTCGTCGTCCTTCTTGAACTGCTCGTTGCCGTTGAGGGGCGTGTGGTGCCCGACGGCCCACTGGCCCTCGCCGCGGTGACGGCCGGTCTTGCGGCGCGCTGCGGCTGCGGGGGCGGCTGCGGGCGTTTGAGGGGTGGCGGCCATGGCGGGTACGTCCTTCTTCAACGGCTCGACGTGGAGGCAGGGGGGAGCGGCGGCGCGCCCCTGTCACGCTGGAGTCTCCGAGCAGGTGTGGCCGGTTTCCGCCCGCGTGTCGGGGTTGCCGACAGGCAGGGGGCGGCGTTCGGCCTCAGGGGGCTTGCGGGTGATCGACGCGTCCGCGGCGGCGGGGACTGCGGCGATGTGCGGCGGGTGCTGGTTCCGTCAGCGCGCCGGACAGATGGCGCTGGACATGCGGCCGAGGTCGACGTGCCGCCGACTCACCAAGGCAATTCCAGCTCCATTCATGGCCGAAGCGTGTCATGTGCCGATTGGAGGAGTCCACTACTGTCCACGATGCGGACGAACTCGTCCCGGATCATGAGACCACGTGACCGGGGTCACCTTTTTTGACACGCCGCTCGCACGGCTCGGCGCCGGGGCGCCTCCCCGGCTTCGCGCCGCTGCGCCGGCCTCCGGCCGTCGGGTGCGGGGCGGGGGTCCCCTACCCGCCCTTCGCCCGTTCCCTGGGGGCTCCGCCCCCAGACCCCCGCGCCTCAAACTCCCCCAGCTACCGCTGGGAGGTGCCCCCAGGAGGGGCTGGACACATCCAGCCCGCGCGGCGTTTGAGCGCACCGGGCGCGCAGCGCCCGGCTCTTTCAGCCTCGCCGGCGTTTGAGGCGCGGGTCCGGGCAGCGCCCGGGGAACGGTGGAAGGGCGGGTCGGGGGCAGCTCCGCGCAGCGGCACCCGGTCCCCGCCCGGCCGGGGCAGGGGCTACGCGCCCGGCCAGGGGCCCGGGGTCGGGGTTTCTTCCGTGGGTTCCGTTTCCGTCTTGAAGACCTTGAAGCCGCGGCGCCGGTAGTTGTCCATCGCCGTCGGGCCGTCCTGGCTGCACGTGTGGACCCACACCCGGCGGGTCGGCTCGCGGTCCGGCCAGCGGGACGCGAGGTCCCAGGCGCGGGCCGTGCCGAACGTCAGCAGGTGGCCCCCGATGCGGCGGCCCCGGAAGTCCGGCAGGAGGCCGAAGTACATGATCTCCACCACGCCGTCGGGCTGCGGGTCCAGCTCGACGTAGCCCGCCGGGGTGCCGCGGTCGTACGCGACCCACGTCTCCACCCCCGGCCGCTCCAGCAGCTCCACCCACTGCGCGCGGGTCAGCGACAGCCGGTCCGTCCAGTGGATGTCCTGGCCCACCGAGGCGTACAGGAAGCGGCTCAGCTCCGGGGACGGGACTTCCGCGCGGGTGATGGTGATCTCCGGGCCCGGTATCGCCGCCGGGACGAGGTCCTCGGGGGAGGTCATCTCCAGGGACCAGGTGGTGAGGGTGATGGTGCTCATGCCGTTCAGGGAACCACGGGCGCCCCGCCGCGGCCCAGGCGGGCCCTGATCACGGCCGGGGCGGTGGAGTGGGGCAGCAGCCGGCCCGGGTCCGCCGGGCGGATCAGCTCCACCTCCACGTCCTCCGCGAACCGGTACGGCCGGTGCGTCAGCACCCCCGCCAGGTGCCTGCGCACCCGGGACAGCTCGGCGCGCACCGTCACCGTCCGCGTCGGGTCCCCGAACAGCTCGGCGGCCAGCTCCGCCGCCGAACGCCCCCGCGGGGTCTCCGCCAGCAGGAACAGCAGCTCCGCGTGGCGCGGGCTCAGCTCCTGGGACCAGCTGCCGGCTGCCCCGTACACGGTCGCCGACCAGGACCGGGGCCCGCTCAGGTCCAGCACCACCCGGCTCACCGCCGGCGCGGCGCCGCGCGCCTCGGCCAGCCGCAGCAGCCAGCCGCCGGGCAGCGGCTCCGCCACGCAGTCGCCCAGCTGCCCGACCCACGCCGGGCCGGGGCCCAGCCCCTTCGGCAGGGCGACCCGGTCGGCGGGGGCCAGCCCCGTGACCGCCGCCGTCCAGCCGTGCGGGTCCACGACCGCGGCCCGCCCGGGCAGCCGGGCCAGCAGCGGCGCCGCCACGGCCCGCAGCCGCTCCAGGGACTCCAGGTGCCGCACCCGCAGCTCACGCTCGGCGAGCCGGGCCACGGAGCTCACCCAGGCCAGGGTGGCCGGGTGCATGGTGGCCAGCGGGCCGCTGACGTCGACCACGCCCAGCAGCCGGCCGTCCCTCGGGTCGTGCACGGGCGCCCCCGCGCAGGTCCAGTCGTGGTGGCTGGAGACGAAGTGCTCCGCCGAGAACACCTGGACCGGCCGCCGCGTCACCAGCGCGGTGCCCACCCCGTTCGTGCCGACCACGGCCTCGTCCCAGTCGGCCCCCACCGCGAAGCCCAGCCGGTCCGCCTTGCGCAGGATCGACCGGTGCCCCTCCCGCCACAGCAGCCGCCCGTCCGCGTCGGCGACGACCATGATGTGCAGGGCCTCGTCCAGCGCGGGCAGCAGCCCCTCGCGCAGCACCGGCAGGACCTCCCGCAGCGGCGAGACCTGCCGGCGCTCCTCGGTCTCGGCGGCCGACAGCAACCGCGAGCGGGCGTCCCGGTCGGGGTGCACCCCGCCGGCGAGCATCCGCCGCCAGGACTCGGCGATCTCGGGGCGGGGGGCGGCCGGCGGACGGTCCCCGGCCAGCGCCGCGGCCCGGACCCCCTTCAGCAGGCGCGTCGCCTCCCGCGTGTCCATGGCCGAGATGCGCGCCACGTCGACCGTGCTGCCTGCGGTGTTGGCCACCGGAACCTCCCCGTGCTGAACAGGACGTACTGCGCAAGCCGCCCCCCGTGCCGCACGCGCGTACTTCCCGGGCACATGCGGCGGGCGAATTCCGAGCCGTAAGGAATGCAGGGTTGCAACGGTATGCAACCCTCGCCAACCCCCGGTCACCCGACCGAAACTATGGGCACGCCGCCGAGCGGCGTGACAGCTCCTTCCTCGGGGCTCTTGGACCAGGGGTGGTGCCGAGTCGGCGCGGCGCCACTCCTGATCCCACCTCCACGGGCTCGGATCCGGCGCTGACCGCTCCGCCGGCCGCGCAATGGTTTGGGGACCACCGCGGCCGGGGAGCAGGGTGGTCTGGGGACCGCCGTCAGCCCGTGATCCGCGCCCGTGCCACCACTTCGGCCAGGTCGAGGCCGTGCGGCAGAGTGCCGAAGGCAGCCCCCCAGTCACCGCCGAGCCGGGACGCGCAGAACGCGTCCGCCACCTCCGAAGGGGCCCAGCGGACCAGCAGCGAGCCCTGGAGCACCAGGGCCATCCGCTCCACCACCCTGCGGGCCCGGGCCTCGATCCCGTCGAGGTCGGCCAGCTCCGTCAGCAGGTTCTTGATCGCCGCGTCCAGCCGGTGGTCCGCGCCCCTGGCCAGGCCGACCTCCTGGAGGAACGCGTTCAGGGCCCGGGGTTCGCGCTGGAGCGCGCGCAGCACGTCCAGGGACTGGACGTTGCCCGAGCCCTCCCAGATGGAGTTCACCGGGGATTCGCGCAGCAGTCTCGGCAGGCCGGACTCCTCGACGTAGCCGTTGCCGCCCAGACACTCCAGGGCCTCCGCCACCATCGGCGTACACCGCTTGGTCACCCAGTACTTCGCGGCGGGCACCGCGAGGCGCAGGAAGGCCCGCTCCTGGTCGGTGCCGGCGTCGTACGCGGCCGCGAGACGCAGCGTGAGGACGGTGGCGGCCTCCGACTCCACGGCGAGGTCGGCGAGGACGTTGCGCATCAGCGGCTGGTCGATGAGCGGCGCTCCGAAAGCAGAGCGGTGCTCCGCGTGGTGGACGGCCTGCGTCAGCGCCTGCCGCATCAGCGAGGCCGAACCGATCACGCAGTCCAGTCGGGTCGCCGCGACCATCTCGATGATGGTCCGCACCCCCCGGCCCTCCTCGCCCACCCGCCGCGCCCACGTCCCGGAGAACTCGATCTCCCCCGAGGCGTTCGACTTGTTGCCCAGCTTGTCCTTCAGCCGCTGGATCGCGAACGCGTTGCGCGTCCCGTCCGGCAGCACCCGCGGCACCAGGAAGCAGGTCAGCCCGCCCGGCGCCTGCGCCAGCACCAGGAACCCGTCCGACATCGGCGCCGAGCAGAACCACTTGTGCCCGGTCAGCACGTACTCCCCGGCCGCGTCCAGCGGAGCCGCCGACGTCGTGTTCGCCCGTACGTCGCTGCCCCCCTGCTTCTCCGTCATGCCCATCCCGAAGAGCACCCCGGCCTTCTGCCCGGCCGGCCGCAGCCCCTCCTCGTACACGTGCGAGGTCAGCCTCGGCTCCCACTGCGCCGCCAGCTCCGGATCGGCCCGCAGCGCCGGCACCGCCGCGTGCGTCATCGACACCGGACAGCCGTGCCCCGCCTCCGCCTGCGACCACAGGAAGAAGCCCGCCGCCCGCCGCAGGTGGCCGGCCGGACGCCCCCAGGCGTCCGTCAGCCCGGCGCCGACCGCGTGCCCGAGCAGCCGGTGCCACGACGGGTGGAACTCCACCTCGTCGATCCGGTTCCCGTAGCGGTCGTGCGTCCGCAGCACCGGCGGGTTCTCGTTCGCCTCCCGGCCCCACCGCTGGGCCTGCGCCGAACCCGCGGCGCGGCCGAGCGCGGTGAGCTCCTCCCGTACCTCGTCGCGGAGTTCGGGGGCCGCGTCGGCGAGGTGCCGCTCCACGCCCTCGGTGAGGGCGCGGTCGCCGAGGTAGACCTCGTACCCGACGAGCGGCGGGGCCTGGTTGCTGACTGTGTGGGTGGTGGCTGCCATGCGGATACCGTAAGGACGTGCAGCCAGCAAAAGAAACACCCGAGGGGTCCCCGGTACGCCCGGGCAGGCTCCACCGGGCCCGCGTCCTCTACCGCAACGTCTCCAAGCGCAAGATGGGCTGGCTGCTCCTCAAAGACACCGTCAACTCGTGCATCGAGTACCGGATCCTCGGTCTCGCCGCCGAAGCCGCCTTCTTCACCCTGCTCTCCCTGCCGCCGCTCTTCCTCGGCCTGCTGGGTCTGCTCGGCTACGTGGACGGCTGGACCAACACCCAGTCCGTGGCCAGCATCGAGGAGAACATCCTGCGCGCGGTCGGCACCGTCCTGTCCGACCGCGGCGTCAACGACATCGCCAGACCCATGCTCGACGACGTCACCAGCCGCGGCCGGCCCGACCTGATCTCCCTCGGCTTCGCCTTCGCCCTGTGGTCGGGCTCCCGCGCCGTCAACGTCTTCATCGACACCATCACCGTCATGTACGGGCTCGACGGGCAGCGGGGCATCGTCAAGACGCGGCTGCTGGCCTTCCTCCTCTACGTGATCGCCCTGCTGATCGGCGCGATCGTGCTGCCGCTGATGGTCGTCGGACCCGACGCCGTCGTCCGCCTGGTGCCCTGGAGCACCGAGGTGATCGCCGTCCTGTACTGGCCGGTGGTCACCCTGCTCTCCATCGCCTTCCTGACGACCCTCTACCACGTGTCCGTCCCCGTCCGGTCGCCGTGGATCGAGGACGTGCCCGGCGCGCTCGTCGCGCTCGCGATGTGGGTGCTCGGATCGTTCCTGCTGCGGATCTACCTGACCAACACGGTGGAGGGCCCGACCATCTACGGGTCGCTGGCCGCGCCCGTCGCGATCCTGCTGTGGATCGGCATCTCGGCCTTCGCGGTGCTCGTCGGCGCCGCCGTCAACGCCGCCATCGACCGGGTCTGGCCCTCCGTGGCCACCGCCGCCGCCCGCGAGGCCAACGAGCGGGTCCGCGAGGCCGAGGCCGCCCAGCTCGTCGCCCGCGCCGCCGCCTGGCGGGCCCTCGCCGAGGGGGAGTCCGAGGACGACGAGGACGCCGGGATGCCCTCGGAGTTCCCCGAACGCTGGTCGAACTTCCTGCCGCCCGACGACTACACCTCCCGCCTGCGCAAGCACTGACCGGCGACCACGGCCTACGGTGGCGGTGTGTACGAGGAAGCGCCGTCCCGGGCCGTGGCCGGAGCCGTGCTCTGGCGGGCCGAGGGGCCCGGCGGGGTCGTGCTGCCCGACGGGTGCATGGACCTGCTCTGGACCGGCGGCCGGCTGCTGGTCGCCGGCCCCGACACCGGCCCGCACCCCGCCGGGGAGGTCCCCGGCCGCGCCTTCGCCGGAATCCGCCTCGCCCCCGGCACCGCGCCCGCGCTGCTCGGCGTACCGGCCCATGAGCTCCTCGACCGGCGCGTCGAGCTGGCCGACCTGTGGCCCGGCCCCGAGGTACGCCGCCTCACCGCGCGCACGGCCGCGTACGGGGACCCGTGCGCGGCCCTCGAAGCGCTGGCCCGGACCCGCCTCGCCGCCGCGGGCCCGCCCGACCCGCTCCCCGCCGAGGTCACGGCCCGGCTCCGCGCGGGCCAGCCCGTCGCCGCCATCGCCCGGGCCGTCGGCCTCGGCGAACGCCGGCTGCGCCGGCGCTGCCTCGACGCCTTCGGGTACGGCCCCCGGACCCTGGGCCGGGTGCTGCGCCTCCAGCGGGCGCTGGCCCTGGCCCGGCGCGGGCTGCCGCAGGCCGAGGTGGCCTGTGCCGCCGGGTACGCCGACCAGGCGCACCTGGCCCGCGAGGTGCGCGCGCTGGCCGGGACCACCCTCGGGGCCTACACGGCGTCCGCCGGCGCGAACAGCGACACCCCGCAGCCGTCGGGGTCGAGCACCACCGCGTAGCGCTGGCCCCAGAAGGCGTCCCAGGGCTTCAGGTGCCCCTCGTACCCGGCGCCCGTCAGCTCCGCGTACAGCGCGTCCACCTCCGCGGGGGACTCGCACAGAAAAGCGAGCTCCCGGCGCTGCCCGCCGAGGGGCGGGGTCCAGGAGGGGTCGAAGGAGCGGACGGTCTCCTCGGTGTCCCAGCCGATCCGCAGCCCGCCGGGCAGCACGGCCTCGACGTGCGGCAGGTCGTCGGCGCCGGCGGGGACGTCCAGGCCGAGCCGGCGGTAGAAGGCGAGCGAGGCGGCCATGTCGGAGACGACCAGGCCGATCATGTCGAGTCGTGGAGTCATGCCCGCAGGCTAGGCACGCGGCCGCCCGACGGTCTTGAACGAAACGGACACGCCCGCCGGCCCGGCACCCGGACCAGCACCCGCTCCGGCCCCACCGGCGTCTGAGGCGCGGGGTTCGGGACGGAGCCCCGAGGTACGGTGAAGCGGGGGTCCCCCCGGACGGAGCCTGGGGGAGGGCAGGTGACCTCGCCCCGCGCACCGGCGCACTCCGCGCACCGGCCCGTCCCGCGCACCGGCCCGTCCCGCGCACCGGCCCGTCCCGCGCACCGGCCCGTCCCGCGCACTGGCCCGCCCCGCGCGGCGGCCCGTCCCGCGCACTGGCCCGTCCCGCGCACTGGCCCGCCCCGCGCGGCGCCCGCCCCGCGCGGCGCCCGCCCCGCGCGGCGCCCGCCCCGCGCGGCGCCCGCCCCGCGCGGCGCCGACCCCGGCGCGGACGCCCGACCCCCGACCTCCCGGAACGGCCCGGGCTCGGGAGGCCGGTGGGCTCCACCCCCGGGTGGAGAGCGGACCTCCACCCGGGATCCACCCCGGCGCCGATCACAGCCGCCCCGGCCGCTCCTAGCGTGGAACTCATGGATGCCGCACGCCTTCTCGTCACCGCCCTCGTCATCGTCCTCGTCGTGGTCCGCCGGTTCACCGGGCGGCCCGTCAAGGAGCAGGAGCGCCTCTGGGTCCTGCCCGCCGTGCTGGCCTTCTTCGCCGTGGCCGGCGGCGGGCTGGTCGAGCCCCGGCACCCCGTGGCGGCCGTCCTGCTGCTCGCCGCCGAGACCGGGGTGGCGTTCGGGCTGGGCCTCCTCATGGGCCGCGCCATGACCGTGTGGCGGGAGCCCGACGGGACCCCGTGGGCCAAGGGCAACAAGGCCGTCCTCGCGCTGTTCGGGCTCTCCCTCGCCACCCGCGCCGGCCTGGCCCTGCTCGGCTACGCCGACGGCATACCCCCGCACACCGGGGCACTGCTGCTCACCCTCGCCGCCTGGATCCTCGCCCAGGGCCTGGTCCTGGCCGCCCGCGTCCGCCGCGTCCCGCTCCCGGCATGACCCGCACGCCGCCCCCGGGACACGGCCTAGCATGGGCGAGATGCCGCTGCCACGCCCGTTGCCCCAGGTCACGACCACCCACATCCGGGTCGCCGTGCAGGTAGCGCTCCTCGGCTGGTTCCTGCACGGGCTGCTCGTCCCGCCCACCGGCGCCGCCGCCCTCGCCTGCGGGATCGCCGGGCTGGGCCTGATCGTCCTCGGGCTGACCGCCCTCGACCGCACCCCGGCCGGCGCCGGCGCCCTCGGGGCCGCGCTCGCCGCCGCCTGCGCCACCGGGCTGCTGGCCCCCGGCACGCCGTGGGTGGCCCTCGTCTTCGCCGCCTGCGGCTTCGCCGCCGCCCGCCACGGCACCGCCGCCGGCGCGGCCCTCCTCGGCTGCGGCGCGGCCGCCGTCGCCGCCGTCACCCTGCTGCGCGACCGCGACCCCGTCGAACTGTGGAACGTCGTCGGCCTCTGCGGCATGTACGCGTACGTCCGTGCCGGCCGGGCCCGCCGCGCCGCGCAGGAGTCCGAGCGCGAACGCGCCGTCCTGGCCGAGCGGGCCCACGTGGCCCGCGAGGTCCACGACATCCTCGCGCACTCCCTCTCCGCCCAGCTCATCCACCTGGAGAGCGCCCGCCTGACCCTGGCCGCCGGCCGCTACGAGGAAGCCGGTGCCCTCGTCGAGCGGGCCCGCTCCCTCGCCAAGGGCGGCCTGGAGGAGACCCGCCGGGCCGTCGCGGTGCTCCGCGGAGACGTCCCCGCCCCCCAGGAGGCCCTCGCCGGCCTGGCCGAGGAGTACCGCCGCACGACCGGCTCCGCGTGCGACCTCACCGTCACCCCCGGCCCGCGCCCGCTGCCGCCCGAGGCCGCCCTCGCCGTCGTCCGCACCGCCCAGGAGGCCTTGACCAACGCCCGCCGGCACGCCGCAGGGGCCGACGTGGTGGTCACCCTGTCCTACCCGGCGGACCGCTGGGAGCTGTGCGTCACCGACACCGGGGGCACCGGCCCGGGCCCCCACGCCGCCTCCGGGGGCGGGTACGGGCTCGTCGGGATGACCGAACGGGCCGAACTCATCGGGGCCGCCCTCGACGCCGGACCGTACGGCACCGGCTTCCGCGTCCGGCTGGAAGGACCCCTGTCACCGTGACCGACCCCAACGCCCCGGCCGGAGCCCCGATCCGCGTCGTCGTCGCCGACGACCAGACCGTCGTGCGCGAGGGGCTCGTGCTCCTCCTCGGCCTGCTCCCCGGCACCGAGGTGGTAGCCGCCGCCGCGGACGGCGCCGAAGCGGTCCGGCTCGTCGCCGAGCACGCCCCCGACGTGGTGCTGATGGACCTGCGCATGCCCCGCATGGACGGGGTGGAGGCCACCCGGCGGATCACCGGCGCCCACCCCGGCACCGGCGTCGTCGTCCTCACCACCTACAGCGACGACGCGTCCGTGCTGGCCGCCCTCAGGGCCGGGGCCCGCGGCTACCTCACCAAGGACGCCGACGCGCAGGAGATCGCCCGCGCCCTCGCCGCCGTACGGGACGGCGCGACCAGCCTGGGCCCGGCCGCCCAGGAACGCCTGGTGGCCGCCGCCGTCTGCGCGGAACCGCCGCGGAGCCACCGCACCGGCCTGCCCGACGGCCTGACGGCACGTGAGGGCGAGGTGCTCACCCTGATCGCCGCGGGGCACTCCAACTCCGAGATCGCCCGGCGGCTCGTCATCGGCGAGTCCACGGTCAAGACGCACATCAACAACCTCTTCGCCAAGACCGGCGTCCGCGACCGCGCCCAGGCCATCCGCTACGCCTTCCGCAACGGCCTGGCGGCCGCGGATTAATCCAGTGGTGCGGCCGGCCGGGGCGGGCTAGGGTTCCGCAGGAACGGACCAGCAGGAAGCAGGAGGTGAGGACATTGATGACTGTCACGGAGACGGGCACTGCCCGCATTCAGGAGTTCGTCATCGTTTCCACCCCTGTGGCCTCCGGCTGACCTCACACCCATCGCACCGCCGCCGGGCGGGCGCTGCCGGGGCCACCCTTCGAAGGGTCCCCCTTGACTTCCTCTTCTTCCCCCTCTTCTCCGTCGCGCTCCCTCACCTCCCTCGCCGCCTTCGGCTGGGACGAGGCGTGGGCCGCCGAGTTCGCCCCGTACGCCGCGCAGGGACTCGCCCCGGGCCGCGTCGTCCGGGTCGACCGTGGCCAGTGCGACGTGATGACCGAGGACGGCGTGATCCGCGCCGACACCGCTTTCGTCACCCCGCACGACCCGCTCCGGGTCATCTGCACCGGCGACTGGGCCGCCGTCGAGACGGCCGGCAGCCCGCGCTACGTGAAGGCGTACCTGCCGCGCCGGACCGCCTTCGTACGGTCCACCTCCTCGCAGCGTTCCGAGGGGCAGATCCTCGCCGCCAACGTCGACCACGCCGTCATCGCGGTCTCGCTCGCCGGCGAGCTCGACCTCGGCCGCATCGAGCGGTTCCTCGCGCTGGCCTGGGAGTCGGGGGCGCAGCCGCTGGTCGTGCTGACCAAGGCGGACCTCGTCCCGGACCCGGCCGCCCTGGCCTACCTGGTCCAGGACGTGGAGACCACCGCCCCCGGCGTGCAGGTGCTCACCGTCTCCTCCCACACGGGGGAGGGCACCGACGTGCTCGCCGCGGTCGTCGCCGGCGGCACGAGCGTGCTGCTCGGCGTCTCCGGCGCGGGCAAGTCCACGCTGGCGAACGCGCTGCTCGGCGCGGACCTCATGGACGTCCAGGAGACCCGCGAGGTCGACGGCAAGGGCCGCCACACCACCACCACCCGCAACCTCCTCGCCCTGCCGGGCGGGGGCGTCCTCATCGACACCCCGGGACTGCGCGGCGTCGGCCTCTTCGACGCGGAGGCGGGGGTCGGGCAGGTCTTCTCGGAGATCGAGGAGTACGCCGGACAGTGCCGCTTCCACGACTGCGCGCACGAGCGGGAGCCGGGGTGCGCGGTGCTGGCGGCGGTGGCCGAAGGGGCGCTCCCGGAGCGCCGCCTGGACAGCTACCGCAAGCTGCTGCGCGAGAACCAGCGGATCGTCGCGAAGACGGACGCCCGGCTGCGGGCGGAGCTCGCACGGGACTGGCGCATGAAGTCCGCGGAGGGGCGCGCGAACTACGCGGCGAAGCGGGGGCGCTAGCCGCTGCCGGACCAGTGCGGGGTGGGGGCCGCTGCGCGGAGCGGCCCCCACCTGGGGGCTCCGCCCCCGGCCCCACCTGGGGGCTCCGCCCCCCGGGCCCCGCGCGGGGGCTCCGCCCCCGGGCCCCGGCGCCTCAAACGCCGGCGGGGCTGGTTCGTGCCGCCCATCGGCGGGCTACCGGGCCACCCAGCCCCGTTCGTACGCGTGCCAGCCCAGCTGGAGCCGGGTCGTCACGCCCGTGAGCTCCATCAGCCCCTTCACGCGCCGCTGCACCGTCCGCAGGCCCAGTTCCAGGTGCTTGGCCACGCTCGCGTCCGTCATCCCCGCCAGCAGCAGGGAGAGGATCTCCAGGTCGGTGGTGTCGGGGCCGCCGTCGCCCTCCTCGGGGTGGCCGGTGGCGCCGAGCCGCAGCGGGAGGGACTCCCGCCACACCGCCTCGAAGAGGCCCCGCAGCGATTCGAGCAGGCCCGACGCGTGCACGACGAGGGCCGCCGGCTCGGCCCCGGGGGGCGTCAGCGGGACCATGGCGAGGCTGCCGTCCGTGATCAGCAGTTTGGTGGGGACCGCCGGCGACACCCGGATCCGTGCGCCGCGGGCCAGCGCGCTGGAGGCGGCCCGCACACCGGTGGGCAGGGTGAGGACCTCGCGCTCGACGACCACCCGGTGTTCGACGCCGCGTGCGGGCGTCCGGTCGCCGTCCCCCTCCTCCGGGCCCGACAGCAGCGCGCAGACCTCCTTCCGGGCGCCCAGCCGGAGCTGCTGGAAGCGGCGGGCCACGGCGCTCGCGCCCGTCACCACCTCCACCAGGTCGTGCGCCGCCGGTTCGGCGGCCTCCGCCCGGTACTCCAGGGCCAGCAGCGTCGCGGCCCGTTCCGCCCGCTCCAGTTCGTCCCGCTGGCGGGTCAGCAGGGCCTCGAGGGCGGTGTGCGGAGGGGCCGCCACCCAGCGGCCCGGACGGGCCGGGGAGCGGGCGGCCAGTCCGTGGCGCTCCAGGTGCCGCAGCGCCCGCTCGGTCTGCGGTACGGACAGCGCCAGCCGGTGTGCGAGGTCGGGGACCTCCGCCGCCCCCAGTGCCACCAGCGCCCGGTACGCCGATTCCTGGCCCTCGTCCAGGCCTATCGCTCCCAGCAACCCGTCCACCCCCACGCCCCAGGGCCGTTCCCCGTTCCCGCCGACATCTTCGCCGCACGCCCCACCCGTTCGGCAAGGAGGTGCCGCCCCGGCCGGAAGGGGATTCGATCGGATGTGTCAATTGCGCCCGTATGTGCGGGTCGTGCGGGGTGGGCGCGCGGGGTGGCGGCCCGGTGGGGCCTTTTCCCGGATTCGGGGTTTTCCGCCGCCCGGTCGCGCCCAGAATGGGGGCATGAGTCAGCAGGGCGCGCAGGACTGGTGGCAGAAGCTGTACGAGGACCCCGACGCGGGCCCCGAGGCGGGCCCCGCCCCCGACCCGGGGGACACCCTGGACCAGCGCTTCCGCTCGGCGTCGGTCCTGGTGACGGAACCCGGCCCGGCCGGCCACGGTCCCCCCGGCCCGGCCCCCGCCGAGCAGCCGTCGCTGCCCGGCCCGCGCCGGGAGGCCCCCGCCGGGGCGGCCGTACCGCCGCCCCCGCCGGGATACCGGACCGCGGCCCCGCCGGAACCGCCGGTGCCGCCCGTACCCCCCCGCCGCGCCGGAACCGCCGGCGCCGCCCTCGCCGGGGTACCGGCCCGCGGCGCCGCTGGAACCGCCGGCGCCGCCCGTACCCGCCGCCGCGCCGGAACCGCCCGTGCCGCCCCCGCCGGGGTACCGCATCGCCGCGCCGCCGGAACCGCCGGCACCGCCCGTACCCCCCGCCCCGCCCGTACCCCCCGCACCGCCGGACCCGCGGGTGGCCGGGGAGACCGGGTACGCGCAGGGGGACCTGGCCGTGCCCCCGGCTCCGGTTCCGGCTCCCGGGGAGGCGGCCGGCCCGCCGCCGCCCGGGCGGCCCGCGGTGCGGTACCTCGGCGACCGCGCCCCCACCTACGCCGCCGAGCCGGGGGCGCTGCCCGCCGCCGACCCGGCCGCGCTGGACTTCCTGACCCCGGACACCGTCCTGGAGGGCGCCCGCTACGGGACGTACACCCTGCGGGCCGCCTCGCTGCGCGGGGACTCCGCCCGGTACCGGGGCGAGGCCCGGCGGGACTTCCTGCTCACCGCCCGCTTCGGCAGCGGCGACGAGGCCCTGGTGCTGGTGGTGCTGGCCGGCGGGGACCGGGCCGCCCCCGGTGCCCGGGAGGCCGCCGCCGAGCTGGGCCACCTCGTCGCGGCGGCCGTCGGGCGCAGCCGGGAGCGGCTCGCCGACGACATCCGGGCGGGCCGGCGCGAGGCCCTGCTGTCGGGGCTCCAGCGCCTCACCGACCGGGGCTACGGGCGGCTGCGGGCCCGCGCCGCCGAGCTCGGGCTCGCCGAGGAGGCGTACACCGCCGGGCTGCGCGGGCTCCTGCTGCCGCTGGATCCGGACTGCCCCCACCGGATCTGCTTCGGCGCCGGCGCCGGCGGGGTGTTCCGGCTGCGCGGGGGCCGCTGGCAGGACCTGGAGGAGGACGGCGCCACGCCCGGCGTCACCGGCTTCCGGTTCCGCGCCTCGGTGGCCCGCCCGGGTGACACCCTGCTGCTCTGCTCCGGCGGTCTCGCGGAGCCCATGAGGGAGGAGGGCCTGCTCCCGGCCGAGCTCGCCGCCCGCTGGTCGCACGGGGAGCCGCCCGGCCTGGCGGCCTTCCTCGCCGACACCCAGCTCCGCCTCAAGGGCTACGCCGACGACCGGACGGCCGCCGCGCTCTGGGAGGCGTAACCGCGCGGGACGTGCGTGGATGGAAGACGCACACGGCTCGCGGGGAACCGGAGAGGGCGTCCAACCATGGCCAGGCAGAACGTGGCGGAGCAGTTCGTCGACATCCTCGTGCGCGCGGGCGTGCGCCGGATGTACGGGGTCGTCGGCGACAGCCTGAACCCGGTCGTCGACGCGATCCGCCGCACCGGCGGCATCGAGTGGATCCAGGTCCGCCACGAGGAGACGGCCGCGTTCGCGGCGGGTGCCGAGGCCCAGATCACCGGGCGGCTCGCCGCCTGCGCGGGGTCCTGCGGTCCCGGCAACCTCCACCTGATCAACGGCCTGTACGACGCGCACCGTTCCATGGCCCCCGTCCTGGCCCTCGCCTCGCACATCCCCTCCGGCGAGATCGGGCTCGGCTACTTCCAGGAGACCCACCCCGACCAGCTGTTCCGCGAATGCAGCCACTACAGCGAGCTGATCTCCAACCCGGCGCAGATGCCCCGGCTGCTGCAGAGCGCCGTCCAGCACGCCGTCGGCCGCGGCGGCGTCAGCGTCGTGGCACTGCCCGGCGACATCGCCGCCCAGCCGGCCCCGGAGAAGGCCGTCCAGCACGCCCTGGTGACGGCCCGGCCGTCCGTACGGCCCGGCGACGGGGAGATCGAGAAGCTGGTCCGGCTGATCGACGAGGCCGACCGGGTCACGCTCTTCTGCGGCAGCGGCACCGCGGGCGCGCACGCCGAGGTGATGGAGTTCGCCGACCGGGTCAAGGCCCCGGTCGGGCACGCCCTGCGCGGCAAGGAGTGGATCCAGTATGACAACCCGTACGACGTCGGCATGAGCGGCCTGCTGGGGTACGGCGCCGCCTACGAGGCCACGCACGAGTGCGACCTGCTGGTGCTGCTCGGCACGGACTTCCCGTACAACGCCTTCCTGCCGGACGACGTGAAGATCGTCCAGGTGGACATCCGCCCCGAACACCTGGGCCGCCGCTCGCAGTTGGACCTCGCCGTGTGGGGTGACGTACGGGAGACCCTGCGCGCGCTGAACACGCGGGTGCGGCCGAAGCAGGACCGCCGCTTCCTGGACCGGATGCTGAAGAAGCACGCGGACGCGCTGGAGGGGGTGGTGAGGGCGTACACGCGCAAGGTGGAGAAGCACACGCCGATCCACCCCGAGTACGTGGCGTCCGTTCTCGACGAACTCGCCGACGAGGACGCGGTGTTCACCGTCGACACGGGCATGTGCAACGTGTGGGCCGCGCGCTATCTTTCCCCGAACGGCAAGCGGCGCATCATCGGCTCCTTCAGCCACGGCTCCATGGCCAACGCCCTCCCGCAGGCCATCGGCGCACAGTTCACGGACCGGAGCCGTCAAGTGGTGTCGATGTCGGGTGACGGCGGTTTCTCGATGCTGATGGGAGATTTCCTCACCCTCGTGCAGTACGACCTGCCCGTCAAAGTGATTGTCTTCAACAACTCCTCCCTGGGGATGGTGGAGTTGGAAATGCTGGTTTCCGGCCTTCCGTCGTACGGAACGACGAACCGGAACCCGGACTTCGCCGCCATCGCCCGCGCGGCGGGCGCCTACGGGGTCCGGGTCGAGAAGCCCAAGCAGCTCACGGCCGCTTTGCGGGACGCTTTCCGGCACAAGGGCCCGGCTCTGGTGGACGTGGTGACGGACCCCAACGCCCTGTCGATTCCTCCGAAGATCAGCGCCGACATGGTGACCGGATTCGCACTGTCCGCCAGCAAGATCGTGCTGGACGGCGGGGTGGGCCGGATGATCCAGATGGCTCGATCCAACCTGCGCAACATGCCCAGGCCTTGAGCACGAAGGAGTGCGGACCGGCGCCGGGGGCATGCATTCCGTAGACCTGTTCGAGACCACGGGCAGCGCGATACGGGGAGGTATGTCGCCGTGCGGGTGGGGGCGAGGACCGGGAAGACGTGGCGGACCGAGCGGCCGCCGGCGCGCGAGCCGTCGGCGGACGCCGAGCAGGACCGCGCCGAGATGGCGCGGAGCGTGCGCCGGGCCGACCTGAAGGCGGTGGGGGAGGTCCGCCGGGCCCTGCGGGAGCTGGTGCGGCACCGCTGCCGGGGCGAGACGGCCGACGTGGCGGAGCTGCTGATCACCGAGGTGGTCACCAACGCCCTCGTCCACACCGACGAGGGCGCCGAGGTGTCCGCGACCGTCCGGGCCGGCCGGCTCAGGGTCGAGGTCCGCGACCACGCCGGCCGCCTGCCCCGGCCGCACGTACCGTCCGCCGACGACGGTACGCACGGCCGCGGGCTGGTGCTGGTGCAGGCGCTGGCCGACGCCTGGGGCGTGGACCCCCTCACGAGGGGGCGCGGCAAGGTCGTCTGGTTCGAGCTCGGGGCCGCGGGCGCGGCGGTGGCCTGAGCGTGCGGAGGCGGGGCGCCCAGGGGGTGCCCCGCCTCCGTGCCATCGCGGTCCGGTCAGCCGAACTGCTGCTCCAGGTCCTTCAGTTTGCGCTCCAGGGAGTCGAGCCGGGGGATCGTCTGGGTGTCGTCCTCGGCGGTGAGGTCCACCGTCCGGGGCCCGGACGGATCAGGGGATTCGGTTCCGTTCACGGCCTGCAGGGAGGGCCTTTTTCGCAGGGGCAGCTGTCCCGCTTCCGATATGGCCGGCTCCGCGCCGACCGGCGCGGAGCCCGTCCCGGGGGTCAGCCCCGGCAGGTCGACCTGACGCGCCCGGGCCCGCCCGAACGCCCTGTGCTGCCGGCCCAGCGCCTTGATGCGGGCGCGGTCGAGGCGGTGCTGTTCCCGCCTGCGGTGCCGGTCCTGTTCGCGCTCCTTCTTGTCCTCGCGCACCTCGTCCACGGCCTCGTCGAGGGTGCGCACCCCCTCCAGGAGCATCAGCGACCAGGCGCCGAAGGTCTCCCGGGGGGCCCGCAGCCAGCGGACCATGCGGATCTGCGGCAGCGGGCGCGGGATCAGGCCCTGTTCGCGCAGGGCCGCGCGGCGGGTCTGCTTGAGGGCCCGGTCGAAGAGCACCGCGGCCGAGAGCGACATCCCGGCGAAGAACTGCGGGGCGCCGTCGTGGCCCGTGCCCCGGGGGGCGTGGACCCAGTTGAACCAGGCGGCCGCCCCGGCGAAGAGCCAGACCAGCATCCGGGAGCCGAGGGCCGCGTCGCCGTGGCTGGCCTCGCGGACGGCGAGCACCGAGCAGAACATGGCGGCGCCGTCGAGGCCGAACGGGACCAGGTACTCCCAGCCACCGGAGAGGTTGAGGTTCTGCCGGCCGAAGCCGACGAGCCCGTGGAAGGAGAGCGCGGCGGCCACCGCAGCGCAGCAGAAGAGCAGGACGTACGAGGCGGTCCCGTAGACGGCCTCCTTGCGGCGGCGGCGCTCCTCGCTGCGTTCCCAGCTGTCGTCGGCCGTCGCCTTGTCGCCCTCACGCTTGCCCCGGGCCACCACCGCCACTGCCGCAAGCACGCCCAGGATCAACAGGCCGCCGGGCAGCAGCCAGTCCAGCGATATGTCGGTCAGTCTCATGCGGATGTCCCTTGCCTCGCGTATGCGGCTTTCCGGGCGCCATAGTGGCGCAGCCGGTCAGTGGTGCACGTGGGTTTCGGGGCAAGTGGACGCCATCGGGGGGCGGGTCCCGTCGGATAGGGTGTTGTGGGTCGAACTGGCGCTCGTACGAGTCGAGTTGAGTTCGAATTCACTTCATCCGCACGGGTGGGTTCAGCCGTCGGCCCCCGTGAGCCGGGTGACGCGGTCCGCGTCGCAGGTGCGCGGGCAGGTCGTACAGGTGTCCTCCGGCCGGATGGTGTAGAAGAAGCAGCAGCTCGCCCGGTCCCGGGTGGTCAGCTCCGCCCCGCCGGGGCCGGGCAGGGTGCGGAAGCCCGCGGCGCCGGTGTACGGGGCGAGGGCGCCCGGCAGCAGCAGCTCCAGCTCGCGCACGGCCCGCCGCTCCTCGCCGAGCAGGCTCCCCAGGTACCAGAGCCCCTCGACGACCTCGTCGGCGGCCATCGCCCACAGGGCGCGGCGGCCGCGCCGCATCCGCGGGCCGAAACCTTCCAGCAGCGGTCCGAGGTGCTGGGCCACCGCCGCCCGCACCTCCTCGCGCAGGGCCTCCTCGTCGGCGACGACCCGCGCCCCGGGGAGGAGGGCCGCCGGGTCGCCCGGCAGGCAGGCGAACTCCTCGACGCGTACGGACATCAGCCCGCGTGTCCGGTGGAAGGCCACCCGGTCCACGGGCAGCCGGGGCACCCGGCGCTCCAGGAACCACGGGACGGTGATCAGCAGGCTGGCCGGCCAGGCGTACCGGTGCAGGCCGAAGCCGGCCACCACGTCGGGCCGCGCCCGGCGCCCGTAGTCCCGCAGTACCTGGGCCTCGTCCCAGGCGAGGTGGGCGTCCAGGGCCGCCCCGCCCGCCGCGAGCTCGTGCGCGCCGACCCAGCCCACACCGCGAGGGAGGGGTTCGTGCGCGCCGCGCTCCTCGGCCTGCAGGCCGGGGTAGGCGTCCGCCAGACGCTCGTACGCACGGGCCACCGGAGAGCCGGCCGGGGCGGGTGCGGACAGGAGCATGCGGACCACCGAATCACGCGTCGGGAAGAAAGGTAAGCCTTACCTTAGCTGATCTCTGGGGGTGTGGGGAGCCCGGGGAGGCTCGAGTTCCGCCTATCCTCGGAACCGGTCGAGACCCGGAGGAGGACCGAGTGCACGGAGCGGCCCACGCCCTGGTGTCCGAGGCGGAGTCGGAGTACGAGGCGGCGGAGGAGGCCGGGGAGCCCCTGATCCCGCCGCAGAAGGTACTGCGCCACTCCGTGCGCGGGCAGGTCCTCGAGGCCCTGCGCGCCGCCCTCGTGGACGGGGAGCTGGTGCCGGGGGAGATCTACTCGGGCCCCGCGCTCGGCGAGCGGTTCGGGGTCTCCGCGACCCCCGTCCGCGAGGCGATGCAGCAGCTCGCGCTGGAGGGGGCGGTGGAGTGCCTGCCGAACCGGGGCTTCCGGGTGCTCACCCGCACGCCGCGCAGCCAGGCGGAGCTGTCCGAGGTCCGGGCGCTGATCGAGGTGCCGGTGATGCTCCGGCTGGCCCGGTCGGTGCCCGCCGCGACCTGGGAGTCCCTGCGGCCGGCCGCCGAAGCCGCCGCGGAGGCGGCGCAGGAGGGCGACCTGCCGCGCTACGCGGAGGCCGACCGGGCCTTCCACCGGGCGGTGCTCGGCCTGTCGGGCAACGGCCAGCTGGTACGGACCGCCGAGGAACTGCACCGGCGCGCCCAGTGGCCCCTGCCGGGTGCCCCGCGGGTGCGGCGCGACGACCTGGTGGCCGACGCTGCGGAGCACGGGGCCCTGCTGGACGCCCTTGTCGCGCGCGACCTCCCGGCGGTGGAGGCCCTGGTACGGGCCCACTTCGCCGGCGCCTGACCGCTCCCGCTGGGGCGCCCCGGTTTCCGCTGCGCGGGGCCGTCCCCTACCCGCCCTTCCACCGTTCCCAGGGGCTCCGCCCCTGACCCCGATACCGGGCGCTCCGCGCCCGGTGCGCTCAAACGCCGCGCGGGCTGGAGAATCCGGCCCCGCCGGCGTTTGAGGCGCGGGGTCTGGGGCGGAGCCCCAGGGGGCCGCCCCGCAGGGGCCCCGGACCGGCCCCGCAGGGTTACGCGGCCGGGGCCAGTTGGTCCGCCAGCCAGGTGGGGATGCCGCCCAGCAGGTGGAACAGGCGGCGGGCCTCCGCGCGGAGCCGGGCGGCTTCCGGTTCCGGTTCGACCTCCGCCAGCGCCGCCAGCGCTGGCGCGGTACCGACCAGGAAGCCCAGGTCCTCCCGGATCCGCAGGGACTCCGCGAAGCCCTTGCGGGCCTCGGCGACCTCCCCGTCCCGCAGCGCCAGCGCGGCCAGGTGCCGCCAGGTGAACGACAGCAGCAGGGTGTCCCCGTGCGTGACCGCCCCCGCGTGCGCGCGGCGGTACGCCGGCCGGGCCGCCTGCGGGGCGTCCGCCAGGTGCTCGGCGACCAGGCCCCGCCGGAAGTCCAGCAGCGGGCGCGTCCGCGACCCCGGGGACAGCAGCGCGGCCGCGCGCCCCAGCGCCGAGCGGGCCTCGTCGGCCCGGTCCCGCACGCCGAGCACGGTCGCCGCGTACGCCAGCTGGCCCCGCTCGCAGGCCGCCGCGCCCCGTTCGTCGTCGTCCCGGGCCACGGCCTCGGCCGCCCGCAGCGCGTCCTCCGCGTCCGACCAGCCCTGGCCGGTGAACAGGCACCGCTCCACCAGGAGCGCGGTGCGCTGCACCGCCGCGCCCGCGTCGTGCGCGTGCGGCGTCAGCAGGGCCGCCGCGTCCGTCCAACAGCCGCGCGAGCGCAGCCGCCATATCGCCCGCTGGAGGGGGTCGTCGCCCCCCGTCGATCCCGCACCGGACATGGCGGTATCCGCCACATTGCCCTCCCCGAAGCAGCCAAGCAGCACGTCGTTGAGCCCTGGGGCGAAATGAGAGCACGGATCGGCTGCCTCGGCCAAGGGGTCGGGTGAACTCTTTCACAAAGTCCGGACGGCTCGTCAGCCGCCTCTGCCCGGCCCCTCCGGGGGGAGTGCGCAGATGGGAGGCCCGGGGGTCAGCTCATGCGCAGTGCCAGGAAGAAGTCCAGCTTGTCCTCCAGGCGCGAAAGGTCGCGCGCCGTCAGCTGCTCGATTCGCCCGACCCGGTAGCGCAGCGTGTTGACGTGCAGGTGCAGCCGGGTCGCGCAGCGGGTCCAGGAGCCGTCGCAGTCCAGGAACGCCTCCAGGGTCGGGATGAGCTCCGCCCGGTGCCGGCGGTCGTAGTCCCGCAGCGGGTCCAGCAGGCGGGCCGTGAAGGCGCGGCGGACGTCGTCCGGCACGAACGGCAGCAGCAGCACGTGCGAGGCCAGCTCGTGGTGGCCGGCCGCGCAGACCCGGCCGGGGCGGGCGGCGGCGACCCGGCGGGCGTGCCGGGCCTCCTCCAGCGCCCCGCGCAGCCCTTCGGCGGAGTGCACGGCCGCGCTGACGCCGAGGGTGAGCCGGCCGTCGTCGGCCAGGCCGGCCGCCAGCGGCTCCCGTACGGTCGCCAGGAGCACGTCGGCGTGCAGGGCCGAGTCCGGGCCCTTGTCCTCCCCGGCGTCGCCGGAGAGCGCGGGCAGCGGCACCAGCGCGATGGCCTCGTCGCCGGCGTGGGCCACCGCGATCCGGTCGGACGGCTCCGGTCCGGACATCGACGGGTCGACCAGGATCTCCTCCAGCAGCGACTGGGCCACCGGGCCGCCGGGGATGTCCCCGCTGTCCCAGTCCACCCGCGCCACCACGACCTGCCAGTGCGGGGCCGCGCCCAGTCCGGGCAGCAGCACCGGGGCCGCCACCCGCAGGCGGGCGGCGATCTCGGCGGGCGGGGCGCCCGTCTGGACCAGCTCCAGCACCTCCTGCGCCAGCCGGCGGCGCACCGTGCGGGCCGCGTCGCGGCGGTCCCGCTCGACCGCGATCAGCTGGGTGACGCCCTGGAGCAGGTCCAGTCGTTCGGCGGGCCAGTCGCCCGCGTCCGCCTCGACGGCCAGCAGCCAGTCCGACAGCACGCTCTCGCGTACGTCGCGCACGGCCTGACCAGGGCCGCGACCGTGTCCCCTGATCGAGAAGAGGGAGTAGGTAATACCCTGGATGGACAGCCGGTGCGGGCCCCTGCGGCCCGTCCGGACCGCCGCGAGGTGTTCGCTCGCCAGCGTCGCGCAGATCCCCGGCGCCAGCGGCTCGCCCGCTCCGGCGATCTGCCGGCCGGTGGGGGAGAGCACCCAGGCCCGCAGATCGAGGTCCGTGGTGAGCAGATCCAGCACCACATCGGGTCCGCCGCCCGCGGGGCCCGAGGTCATCAGACGCCGGTGTCGGTCCACGACCGCCGCGAGGTCGCCCGCACGCTCCCCGGAGACCTGCCGCACCACGTATTCCGTGATGGTGGCGAATGCAACGTCCTCGTTCACCGCGAAGAGCGGCAGCCGGTTGCGCACGCAGGCCGAAACCAGATCATCCGGGATGTCGCCCAGTTCCGCTTCGCCGGCCGCGAGGCCCGCCACTCCCGCGCTCGCGAGGATTCGTACGAATGGCTCGGAGTCGGCTGAATTTCTTCGCCATGCCAGGCCGGTGAGAACAAGTTCTCCCCCGGTCAGGTATCGGCTGGGATCCCTCAGGTCGGTCGTCATGACCCCGCGGACCGTCCGGTCGAGTTCTTCCTCGCCGCCCAGCAGCCGCAGCCCCAGCGCCTCGGTTTCCAGCAGTGCGCGCAGCCGCATGATGTCGCCGCCGATCTGTCTCGAATGTTGCCGTTGGAAATCGGGCAGGTCGTCGCATCCTGCCTTTCATACGAATCTACAAGACGAAGGAGGCCGCCAGCCAACTCCTTCATGGTTTCGGTGACTGCACCCGAGGGACACCGGGCTTGTGTACTGACTCCACACCGCGTTAACAGCACGTGAACGACCAGTCGAGGGCCTTCGGCCTCCTGGCTTGAAGTGAACGACCCGATTAAGAAGAAGAGAGCCGCACATGGACTTCCTTCGCCCCGCCAGCTGGGAGGAGGCACTCGCCGCGAAGGCCGAGTACCCCACAGCTGTGCCGATTGCGGGTGGCACCGACATCATGGTCGAGATCAACTTCGATCACCGCCGTCCGGAATACCTCCTGGACCTCAACCGCATCGAACTGCTGCGGGAGTGGGAGGTCGGCGAGGAGGTCACCAAGCTCGGCGCCTCCGTCCCGTACACCCAGATCATGGAGAACCTGCGCGCGACGCTGCCGGGTCTCGCGCTCGCCTCGCACACGGTCGCGTCCCCGCAGATCCGCAACCGCGGCGGTGTCGGCGGCAACCTCGGTTGCGCCTCGCCCGCCGGTGACTCCCACCCCGCGCTGCTCGCCGCCGACTGCCACGTCGAGGTCGAGTCGGTGCGCGGCTCCCGCCTGATCCCGATCGACGAGTTCTACACCGGCGTGAAGCGCAACGCGCTCGCCGCCGACGAGCTCATCAAGACGGTCCACATCAAGAACGCCACGGGCCCGCAGCAGTACTCCAAGGTCGGCACCCGCAACGCGATGGTCATCGCCGTCTGCGGCTTCGGCATCGCGCTGCACCCCGACACCCGCACCGTGCGTACGGGTATCGCCTCGGCCGCCCCGACTCCGATCCGGGCGAAGGCCGCCGAGGAGTTCCTGAACGCCGCACTCGAAGAAGGCGGCTTCTGGGACAACGGCAAGGTCATCACCCCGTCGATCGCCAAGCAGTTCGGGGAGCTCGCCTCCGCCTCGTGCAACCCGATCGACGACGTCCGCGGCACGGCGAAGTACCGCCGTCACGCGGTCGGCATCCTTGCTCGCCGCCAGCTCGTCTGGACCTGGGAGCAGTACCGCGGCACCAACGGCCGCTCGCTTGAAGGGGCTGCGTAACCATGCGCGTCAATTTCACTGTCAACGGCCGTCCGCAGGAAGCCGACGACGTCTGGGAGGGTGAGTCCCTCCTCTACGTCCTGCGTGAGCGCCTGGGCCTGCCCGGTTCCAAGAACGCGTGCGAGCAGGGCGAGTGCGGCTCCTGCACCGTCCGCCTCGACGGCGTGCCGGTCTGTTCCTGCCTGGTCGCGGCCGGTCAGGTCGAGGGCCGCGACGTCGTGACCGTCGAGGGCCTGGCGGACTTCGCCAAGCAGCGCGACCAGCACGGCCACGCCTGCGGCACCGGCGCGTGCGGCGGCGGCAAGGGCGTCTCCACGGACGAGGCCAAGCAGTGGTCCGCCAAGGGCACCGACTCCCAGACCGGTGAGGGCGGCGAGCTCTCCAACATCCAGCAGGCGTTCATCGACGCCGGCGCGGTCCAGTGCGGTTTCTGCACCCCGGGTCTGCTGGTCCAGGCCGACGCTCTCCTGGAGCAGAACGCCGACCCGTCCGACCAGGACATCCGTGAGGCCCTGTCCGGCAACCTCTGCCGCTGCACGGGCTACGAGAAGATCCTCGACGCGGTCCGCCTCGCGGCCGCCCGTCAGGGAGAGGCGGTCTGATCATGGCTCAGGACACCCGCACCGTCGGCACGCCGAAGAACGTCACCCAGACCCACACCAAGGGCGGCATCGGCGAGTCCACGCTCCGCCCGGACGGCACCCTCAAGGTCACCGGTGAGTTCGCGTACTCCTCGGACATGTGGCACGAGGACA